>NZ_CAJVCE010000018.1 GCF_910594985.1 Paenibacillus allorhizosphaerae | reverse complement strand
CTCGTAACCATCTTGATTTCACATAAATTCTATGAAGCACAGTTTTTAAAAAAACACTAAAGCTGGGCTTAGTTTCGTATTGCCAATTTTAGATCTATGCTATGTGAAATTTTCGGGGTAGCTTTCTCGAGATCAGTTTGTCGTCAAACACATAGATTTGATCATATGCATGTTCCCATGCTACTTATCCGGTCGTGATCGTCGGCCCACTTCAAGCTCTTGAAAAACGTCGTTCTTTTCGATGGGGTGGCGTTTCCGACTTTGGCTCGTGTTCTTGTCACCGATCGGGAACCGGACAATGTCCTTGACATTGACAAATGACAAGAACTTGTTGATCCTATAATAGGACTTCGGACGGCATGTCACGTCGGTATAGTTTCCGAATAATGACCGTGATAACCGACACATGGCTGTGACAAGTCAGGTTAAGAGATCCTGAGCTCTTTTCGTTTATAAAATTAAAACGTAGTATATACACTTTCACATTCTTTCGCGGTCGGTTCATAAAAACAATGCTTCTTCCATCGCCCTACGAGCGGCTGGTTATACCAAGTTGGCGGACATGGCCCGGGATTTTCGAACGTTCCTGGGCGGAAATACCATAGGGAGAATTTGCCTGGCCAATTCCGCTCCCCATTCACAGCCCGTTGCGCTAGGCGGCGTTCCCTCTCTCTTGCGTTTTGATAGTACAAACCATGCTGCAACGCTTCAAACGCATGCGGCTGGTTGATCATTTGGGGAATTGTCCGGATTCCTTTAAAATCGGAGCAATTCGCTCTTACTCGGTTAATGCCAACATTCCCAACAAGGAGCATGCCCAGTTCACCTTCGGTCTCAGCTTCAGCTCGAAGCAACCTTGCCAACATATCAATATCCTGTTTCCTGGCTTTTACGACTGCCATTGGCTCACCTCTTTAGATTTCTAGACTCATCATATTGTAAGTGAAGCGGATGTGTTACTCTGGCAAAATAGAGAGCGATAATAAATAGCCGTTCCACCACACTCTTCTGCCCGTTACTTCAATGAACCTCAAAAAGGAGCTGTCCTTGTGGCAGCTCCACGCTATCGTACTCCGTTAGTGAAACATTTTTCTTAGAATGTTGCACCACCACAAACCAGTTTGTTCCACATTGCTAATTCCGGAATTGAATTAGGTTTCGTTTCTGAAGGATGGAAAGCACAAATTTGTTTGGGATTACCATTTAATCTAAATGTTACCTGTTACAATTGTCCTAACTTTCAAAGGACTCCCATCCAAAACACAAGTTAGGTCTGCATGCCCGTAATTAAAACTGCCGTCGTCAAAGTCTGCTTTCACATTATCATATGACAACAGTTTGAAACTTTCATCGCTATATAACTTCAGCATTTCGTCTATCCAAGCTTTCTCATCCATTATGTCGCCCCCAAATAGATTTGAAGCTTTCTTCCATGGAAGAGTAACCACACTGCCATTTATAATTTAGAACCTGATATTCGTTTCCTATTTCAATACTCTGCTCATTGAACCGAAACTTAATAGGAAATAAAAACGCATGGATTGAGTCGGAGGCAAACGCAACAACGAAGCAGAAATTACGATCCAAAAGCAGTACCAAATATAAATTTTTTCAAACACAGGCTCTTCCAGATTTGTTTTTAATTTAGACGTGCAAAATTCCTATTCAAATGCTGTTAATTCCCCTAATATTAACAAATTTGCATTGTAAGTATCCTGCTTATTACTCATCATTGAAACAAATTCAGTAGTTACACAGTCAGGGTCAGTGCCATTAGTTGGTACTCCTTCGAAAGAAGAAATACTAGAGGAAACTTTATATGGGCGTTTCTTTTCCGAAATTGGCAAAACTTTCCCCGATTTTAGAGTTACGATGGAGCCCCTTCTTCAACTCCAAACTCGGATATATCCGTTACGACCGGACCGATATAGTACCTCTTTTTCTGCAATTACCCGTCAGCCAATGCAATTTTTTTTCATCATTTCTAAGAAATAACTAAATCCAATCATCAATTGCACCACGTTGGGCATATTCAATTGCACATTCTGTACTACTATATATCATTAGATTCACCACTCCTTGATTGAGTAAAATCTATTGTACTTGACTTCCAAATGGAACACATGGTACTTATTGGACATAACTAAACTGCCCTTTTTCAGAACGTCAGTCGAATTCTAATATCCGAATATCAGGGTTTGTTTACTAGGAATCTTAACACCGTTTTCATCTTTGACGGTTCAGTCTTACGGGGATCCGATAAATAAATTTCCCGATGAATTTTGCTTGAACGGATAAAACCATATTCAGTACAAAATGCTTCCATTCGCGCAAAACTTTCCGGCTCATCGTCAAAGCTTCCAATATGCATCATCTGACAACTCAATCCATCTTCCACATGCTCAAACCTCACTTTCTCAAGGAACGGGTTTTGTTTTTTCCTTTTCGTCTGTTCCCAAAATCGCTCGAACCATTCTTCAGTCAAAAAATCTGGTTGGCGTATCATTATCGTATACTTATAATTGTTTTTGTCTGTCGCGGGTTTTGACCGATCAAGCAAGTCCCATTCGCCCTCAAGTGGAAAAACCGTATATTCATAATATCCAACGGGTACATCTTCACTTTTGTAAGACATTCGCACCGCATAACTCATGCTGTACAAAGCTTCTGTTACCTTGGCGAATTCCTCGCCATTAGGGTCCCCAGATCCACTGACCATAAAAAATGGCATCTTCGGCACTACCACAATTTCCGGCACCGTTTTTGGCATATAGAGTTGCTTATAATCTTTTTTATAATCTACCTTTTTACTCAAAGCCGATATCTCCTTTTAAAATATATATAATCCGACATTTCCTCTGCGGCAACTTCATGATGTCATTTAGCGTCATCATTCACCCATGATCACTTTATAATATACGCCAACAGAATAGATTTTCCTTTATTTGTATGTAAAAAGCAGTTTCTTGCCCAAGAATCGCCCCCTTGAATTACATGGAAGTTGCATTAAACTGCCAGTTACTTCATAGTTTATAAAAAGTGGAGCTACCCTGCGGCAGCTCCACACTATCGTTACCCGTTAGTTCAAAGAACTTACAATTTTAATTATGTTCTAGTTTAATTAGCAGCGATCGTTTCAGTGTGTTGCTTGCCATTCTCGAACCATTCTAAAACTATTGCCGCCTTTGCTTTTTTCAGCCAACTTTTGATTTCCTCGTACTTTATCAAATCGATATAGCGAGAAGAAGAACTACCTTCACTTTATACGTTTTTGTTGAGTATTTTATCACCGTGAGGTCTAATAGTCATACTCCCATCGCCAATTAAGTCAGTATTGAACAAATGTGAATATTTTAATTCTTGAAGACTCATTTCTTTTAGTGTGACTATTCCTTTCCAATGTTCTGATTCTCCATTAAGTACAATTTGGGGTTCGCATCCTTGAAGACATGATGCAAACAATACTATTACGACGAATAGTATTATTCTAACTTTCATTTGATCCCACCCTTTAGCCATTCATGCCGCATAAAGCGTGCACCACAGAGCGATGAAAGTTAATCCGTTCTTTCATGGTAGCTGTACGCTATAGTATGGTATAAATTCCCCCTATTATTTCTCTATTCTGAAAGTGCCCTAATTATCACTAACCTGCTAGTTAACTAAGACGCGGCTGCCGATTTATGCCGGCAGCCGCGTCTTAGTTGGTTATTAAGCAATCGTTCTCCGTTAATGTGAAACCTTGGCGTAAATGAGATCAATATCGATATGTGTTTAGATGATCTCTGTTTGGCTAGCTTATGAGCTGCTCCTCCAGCAATTTGCGAATCACGATTTCATGTACTGGAAAAGCGATTCGGGGGAGCTCCTCGTATGAGAAATAACCTACTTGGTCGATGTCATCTCCCGCACGAAGCTCGCCGCCGGTCTCTTTGGCCAGAAACCAGATCATGACGCTCTGCTGCTCTGGATTATACCATTCAGTGCCTAGGTACGGCTCTCCATAAAGGGAAGTGACGGTATAGAGAGAGGTAATCTCTATGCGCAGCCCCGTCTCCTCCAACATTTCACGCTTTGCCGCCTCATACACATCTTCTCCCCACTCCACATAACCGCATGGCACACACCATTGCCCGCTGTAGCGTCCCCTCTTTCGGCCAAGCAGCACCTTGCCGTTCCGGATGAGAATCATAGCTACGCTCGCCGATGGATTCTGGTAAAACACAAATCCGCACGCGCTGCAGACGAGCCTCTCGTTCTCGTTAAGTCGCAGGGCCCCCCCACATTTTGGACAATAGCTGTATCTCATCTGTAATCCACTCCCATTATAAGGAAATCATTGTCTCGCTCCGATTGTACCTTACTTCTGGCGGGCCCCTCCAATACTTGTTTGCGAAGAACTTGTTCTCACTATGCGATCAAACTGAGGTGGAATCGCAATTATGGCGATCGAAGCCAATATATGCAAAACGAGCAGTAATCCAAACTACAAACCAATTATCCCCCTTCTCCTCAGTGCACCGTAATATCGCTTTGATAGGCTAGACCGACCCTTTTTCTTTTAAATGCTCCTCCAAGCTCAATATGGTCCAGCATACATATTGCGACATCGTCATAAGCAACATCCAACTCTTGAAGTCGGCTGAACAAGTGACCGGCTATATCTGCCTCGGAATATTCCTTGATCGTCTCCGGAATCGGAATGGGCAAAATTTCCGTTGTTACATGCAGATGTACCGGATCTGGATACTCTCTCGAATCAATCATTGTTCCCGGACACATAATGGACCAATCGAGCCCAGTCTGTTGTAGCCTTTCGAAATTCCGGTTGTGATTTCTATACTCAGGCGGGAAGCCGGGTAAATTGTTGCCGATAAGTTCAGTATATGGAATCTCGAGCAGACCGGCTCCTCCCATTAACCATACCCGGCCAGAGAAACTAGGTTGGAATTCACATTGGCTTATAATGTTATCGACGATACGAACAAACTCGTCTCCCTGGCCCGCATGGCCGGCTGCAATAATAGCGGCGTCTTGATGCGCGAGCGCCTCACCGACGCTGACCGGATCCATAATATCGTCCACGATCACCTTCACATGCTTTGCGGAATGCTCACCTAGTTGATCATAAAGCTTCTCAGAATTTCGCACAAATGCGGTCATTTCATGCCCCATTTTTATTCCTTGTGCCAGCACTCTTTTCCCTGTATTCCCCGTCGCTCCAAAAACAATTATTTTCATTGTTCTTTCCTCCTCTTTAATAGCTCCAATATTGGGTTAACTCAAGCTTAGCATCGCTTCTAAATTATGTTAAGAACCCACTTTAAAGTAGGGTACTTACTTAAAAGTAAGGGTAAACAAAAGCTGCCCGGAATCCCGCGGCAGCTTTTGTTTTGAGTTGATTGAATTAGTGTACAAGTTCATTGAACCAGCTTTAAGACGCTGATTCTTCAAATTTCCGCTTATTATGATTTTCTCCCCAAGCACACATTACTTCTGCTACAGGAATCAATGTTCTGCCGTATTCACTAAGAGAATATTCCACTTTTGGAGGGATAGCAGGGTAGACCGTTCTATCGACTATGCCTTCTCGTTCCAAATCTCGTAGATGTTGTGAAAGCATTTTTTGTGAAACATCAGGTATAAGCTTTTCCAGATCGTTGAATCGCTTTTTGGATTCAATCAAATGCCATAAAATCATTGGCTTCCATTTGCCACCTAAAACATGAATGAGTGTCTCAACTGGACATTCACGCTGATGAATCATAGATAAATCATCCCCTTACTTTTAAGTAAGTGCATTACCTAATATTAACATAACAAAATTTTACGATAGCTATACAATCAAGTCAATCATTGAAACTAAAAAGGGATAAAGACATTAATCGCCCCAACTCTATCAAATTTAAAAACGATGGCACTAAAAAATAACGATCAGTCCACAATTGGAGAGAGCTCTGCGTTTAGTTACAAACAAATTATCAAAAGTAGTTAAAACCTTTCTGGGTAAATTACCAACGCAAGGAACATGTGAGTTGGCCTGCATTGCCGCAAGTGCTACCTGCATGGCCGTTTGTCCGGTATATTCCCACCATGCTTATTGGGCTGTATCGCTGCAGAAGCCGCGTGTGAAGCACTATGCTAGTATAAAAAATTGGATAACAGGACGTACTTTAAAGCACGGCCGTATTATATGTTCGCAGGATATTCACTCAGAAACTTCGCCTTTTGCTCACTGCATAAAACTTGTTAACGTCAAAATGTTTTGAGTCGTACCAACGATATTTCAATATGCTCAAGCGTTGAATTAGCAGCAAAAATAATGACACGCCTTGAGTGGCCCTTTCCATCATTTCTTGTTGTTGATATTAATGGTAATCGAGATATCGATTAAATTCAGCACGAACCGAGGTTACTTACAATGAAAAATGGACTGATTTCGCTGAAATCCTTTCATTTGTAGTTTGTGGAAATGACAAGAATATGATCCGATAAAATAAAAAAGCGCCATTTAGGCGGATATTAATCGGACTATTTTCTTGTCATCCGACACTTATATGATTCTTCAATTAAGCTGTGACCGTGTACTGCTGTCTTCTGGAGAGATCTTCAATTTCGTAATCACACCCACTGCTGAACTTACTCTGAATGCGCACGAAAAAACGGCTGCCATTGAAGTGAAGGAAGCCGTTTTTTCAAATGATTAAGATCCGAGGTGACATTACACCGCTGTTAAAATGAGCGGCATACCTTTGGTAATGACAATCGTGTGCTCAAACTGTGCGGCATAGTGATGCTCCGGCAGCAGCAGCCCCCAACCGTCATCGCTCTCTTCTACAAATTCCGCTCCGTCCGATACAAAGGTTTCCACCGCGAGCACTAGTAAGTTCGTGAGCAGCCTGCTGTCTCGCGGATCATAGTAATTCAGAATGCTGTCCGGCATCTCATGCAGTTCGCGGCCAATGCCGTGCCCGACAAATTGCGGATCACGGTGAAGCCGTCCTTGCGGGCTTCGTTGTGAATTGCCCGTCCGATGCCGCTGATCTTCGCACCCGCCCTGGCCTTCTGAAGCCCCTGATGCAGCGCGCGAAGCGAGCTCTGACACAGCTTTTCCTTGTGAGGCGAACGAGTTCCTACCACTATCGTTGCCCCGGTGTCAGCATAATATCCGCCCAGCTCCGCCGACACATCAATATTAACGACGTCCCCTTCCTCCAGTACCCGAGGACCTGGAATGCCATGCGCAGCCACCTCATTCACGGAGATACAGGTTGGTTCGCGCAAAGCAATGCTCAATAAGGCGCCGGCTGCAGCGATGCTTGTAATCATTAGAAAGATGCTGGCAAACGCCGACGAGAGCCCCTGTAGACCAGCGGATTCACATCGGGCGTATGGGAGCTTGCCCGGGAGGCAAGAAATCCCGTCAGCCCGGCTAGAGGTAATCCGCGAATGGCTGCCACCGGACGCTTCTGAACTTGAACCGATTGCTTACCAGCTCAAATTACTTGTATATTTAGCTCAAACAAAATGCATACAGGAAACTTTTTGATAGGTTACCGATCTGACGCCCTTGCTGGTTTAGCTTAATGAGTTTGATTGTACCTCCTCCCTGCCATCTGTCGTGAATGAGATTAAAGTTCTTGTCACCTAACAAGGGTTGATTCTCTGGGAATTTTTGGTTTCCAACTCATGGTACCACTCCAAACGGCTATTCTTTCATCACTAAAAACTGTTGTCAAAACGAGTACAGTTATGATATGGTGTAACAAAATAGAGAGAAGAGTTCCGGATATGGAATGAAGAAATAGGAGAAACTTATACGATGACTAACAAGAACAGCCAGACTGCCGTTAGACTAGCTCTGCTGCTTGGTTTATTTTCGACACTTGGGCCTTTTACCATCGATATGTATTTGCCCGCTTTTCCTCAAATTGTTGAGCGTTTCGGTACGACAGCTTCCCTCGTCCAGCTCAGCCTGACCGCCTGTTTATTGGGACTTGGCATCGGCCAACTGGTCATGGGTTCGCTTAGCGACGTCTATGGAAGGCGCAAGCCGCTGCTCATTTCCATGGTAATCTATGTTGTGGCAGCTTTAGCTTGTGCGATCTCACCGAATATTTGGCTGCTGATCCTGTCGCGGCTCGTGCAGGGGTTTGTTGCGTCGGCGGGTATCGTCATCTCCCGTGCAATTGCTCGCGATATGTTTAGTGGTCACGAGCTCACCAAATTTTTCTCGCTTCTCTTGCTTGTCGGAAATTTGGGCCCGCTTGTGGCACCGGTAACCGGAAGCGGTGTTCTAGCGCTCACAAGCTGGGTCGGCGTATTTATCGCTTTGGCGCTGCTGGGAATTTACCTCCTTGCCATGACAAAATGGAGTCTCCAAGAGACGCTGCCTGTCGAGCGCCGCAGTCCCAGCGATTTTACTCAACAACTGCGAAACTATGGATCGCTTTTGCGTGATCGCTCATTTACGGGCTATATGCTCGCGCAGGGGATCATGATCGCGGGGGTATTCGCGTACGTTTCCGGAACTCCTTTTATTTATCAAAATATTTACGGAGTTTCCCCTACGGTATTTGCTCTGTTGTTCGGATCAAATGGCATCTCCCTGATTATCGGCTCGCAATTGGTCGGTCGAATGGCTCACCGTGTGTCGGAGCAGACCTTTCTGCAGTTCGGTCTATGGCTTGCCGGCGCAGCCAGCATCGCCGTCTTATTGGTTGCGATGTTCCACGGGCCGCTGTACACACTCGTGATTCCGCTCGTTTTCTTCGTAGCGGCCATCGGCATTACATCCACGGCAGCTTTTCCTCTTGCGATGGAGAGCCAGGGCCATATGGCTGGTAGTGCGGCTGCACTGATGGGCGTTATACCCTTTTTGCTTGGTGCGGTCGTTTCTCCGCTAGTCGGCATTGCCGGGGAAAGCACGGCTGTTCCGCTCGGTGTCATTATTTTGACAACAAGCGCAGCAGCGATGCTGTCCTACTTCCTTTTAGTGAAACGAGGTTCGATTAAAAAAGCAGGAAGCTTCGGGGTAAAGAAGCAGGTGGAGCAATTTTGAAACAAAGATAAATGAAACGAAACGGCCAAACATTGAATCGAGGTGTTTGGCTGTTTTTTTATTCGTTCAGCGTACCTTCGTCTTCGTACATCTTCGTTCTCCGCTTTCCTTTTGCAAAATTTGAACCATTGTATAAAAAAATCCGCTTGCTTAGCGGATTTCATCACAGATATCTCCCAAATTTTCGCTTTTATTATACGTTCCTATTGCTTTAACCGGGTACCAACAGGTCTCCATATTTCTCAAAATACATTTTATTATTATATTCCACATGTTTCTCCTACCGTAAATTATTGAATTGTTATTCATTCTCCATCGTGCTGATGTCGATTACAAATCGATACCGTACGTTTGAAGCTAATACGCGCTCCCACGCTTCATCAATTTGATTAGCGGAAATCACTTCAATCTCAGGAGCAATGTTGTGTTCAGCGCAAAAATTAAGCATTTCCTGCGTTTCTCGAATACCGCCGATCATCGAGCCGGCAAACGACCGACGATGAGGGATAAGCGAAAATACCTGAACTGGCAACGGTTCCGCTGGCGCACCCACATTGACCAATGTACCGTCCAGCGCCAAGAGTGAAAGGTAGGCGTTTATATCGATCTGCGCGCTCACGGTATTCACGATGAGGTCGAAATAACCAGCCAATTTCTTAAAGGTCTCAGGATCGCTCGTGGCAAAATAATGGTCCGCGCCCAGCCGCAAACCGTCTTCTTTCTTCTTCAATGACTGTGATAGAACCGTAACCTCAGCCCCCATGGCATGAGCGAGTTTCACAGCCATATGTCCAAGCCCGCCAAGTCCAACAACTGCTACTTTCTTGCCAGGAGCGGCTTCCCAATGACGCAGCGGCGAATATGTTGTGATGCCGGCACACAGCAAAGGAGCGGCGACATCAAGCTCCATACCGTCAGGAATTCTAACCACGAAGTCTTCGGTTACGACGATATGGGTGGAATAACCACCCTGCGTATATTGCCCGTACCGATCGATGGCTGCGTAGGTGCCCGTATTGCCACTAATACAATACTGCTCCTCTCCCTTATGGCAGTTAACGCACTCTCCGCAGGAGTCAACCATGCAGCCTACCCCTACTCGGTCGCCAATGGCATACTTGCTGACTTCCGAACCAACCTGGGTGACGATTCCGGCAATCTCGTGGCCTGGAACAAGAGGATAGTTCACCGGTCCCCAGTCGCCGCGAGCTGTATGTATATCAGAGTGGCAAATACCAGCGTACTTTATCTCAATGAGGACATCATGCGGCTTAAGATTCCTTCGTTCTATCGTGGTCAGTTTGAATGGACCTTCTGGACTGAATGTTGCGCGTGCATTAACAGAAATCATAGTCTAGCCTCCTGCAATCATTTAATCGTCATGGAGACGACAACATTATTAGTTTCCACTCTTTTCTGTATAGAAAGGACTTTAGAGGTAGGTCCCGATTTGACGTTCGATTGCTCTTGGGTCTGCTACTCGAAGTAATCTCCAATGCCATTGATTTGCTATTACTGCAACTAGTCTTGCTGGGCATGCGCTTGAATTAGTAACTGTTGTTGCCGTGCATTGTTTTGTGTATCTAACGCTGATGTAACACCCGATTGCTGTTGCGCATACTGGATCAGCTCATTGCACCTTTGGATCACCTCACTCCAGTTGTTACTGGAGCAAGCATTTTGGATCTCCTGGCACTGTTGCTGCCACCTTTGTCCTGCTGTTCCCATGTTTGGCCCCTCCTTTTTTTACATCTGGCTCTTTGAACCAATGAATAGGATAGACCATGCTAGCATCTTTTATGCGCATCAAGTTGATGTTTGGATACAACATAAAATAGGCTCCAAAAGTTACTGTTTAGTCTTTTTATTTGTTGTATTAATCACAACGAAAATTAAAAATACAGTTGCCTTCTCGATTTCTTGGCTATGCACACTTTCCATAATAAATATTATGTTAACAATACAAAAGACTAATCCGATCTGACGGTCGGATAAGAATGAACAAAGCCCGCCTGATTGTGACAACTCATCTGGCCTATCTCTTGCTACACCGATCTAGTATCCTTAGCCACGCTATCCGCCCATTTAGCTGAACAGGCTGCCGATTTTTTTCTGCGGCAGCCTGTTCAATCCGCATACTCGTACCTTGACACATCGTCACTTCATCCTCCCTGTGCGAACGGATTAATTCAGGATTGATTTTCATATTCCGCCCGGTCGTTGAACAACACTCTTTTTTTATACACTTAAGGGACACCAATAGCGAGCATTAGTGAGAAAACTAAATCGTACCGAGGGACCGGCAGGATAGTGGAAATGCTTCCAGTTGGTCTTCGAGATCATTACTTTACGGCATACCATACGGTATGGTATGGTTATCGATGTAGAGATAATGGATTTTTAAGGGAGTCGATAGGATGACAACAAAAATGAAACTGAAATGGTTGGAGGAAGGGTTTTCACTGCTGGGTGAACAAGGGGCGGGCCTCTTGACTATTGATACTCTCACAAGCCGTTTAGGAGTGACGAAAGGGTCATTCTACCATCACTTTCAAAACTGGCAGAGCTATAAAGAGAGTCTTCTCTCCTTATTTGAAAATGAGAGAACGCTCAGGACCATAAATATTGCAGAACAACAACTTTCACCCCTCGATAAGTTTGAGCTCATCATGAAAACATCACTAGAACGAAGATACGAGCTAGAAGTGGCCATACGGGCTTGGGCCTTAATGGACCCATTTGTAGCATCATACCAAAAGCGCATTGACGAAAAACGAATTGAATATATCGAAGAGATCCTATGGCAAATCTGTCATGATCGTGAACGTTCTCGCGATATGGCCCGGCTTTTTTACAGCCTCCATGTGGGAAGTCAACATCTCTTTCCACCAATCCAAGGTCAAGATCTAGAAGTACTCTACAGAGAGATACAGAAGCTTTTCAACTTACTGACATCTCCATCAACAAAGTAAAAGTAACAAAACGCTTGATCATATTGATTCTTTATGAAAGGGAGTATATTGATGAGTAGCAAGGGAGAAATCATGATTCCACTCACAAGGTCAAAAAGCTGGATTGTGTACGCAACCAGTATCTGGATGATCGTTTTCGCAGCGGCTCATATCTACTCTGCTCTCGGAGGATACTATGCGGTTTCGAGCGATCCAGGTACTAACAACAACGATTCAATAGAAGTAGCGGCGGATATTATCGTGACCATAATGTGTTTAGCAGGTGCTTTCGTTTCTCTCGCGGCCGTCCGATCATGGGGTATTTTGGTACCACGGTGGATTGTGTTAATCCCTGCTTGGACTGGGTGTATTCTGCTTGTCCTGCGAGGTGGAGCGGGCGGTATCGACCAGATGATGAGAGTAACCGGAACCCTGCCACACGGTTTCTTTGGAAGTTCGGAATCAGTTTATGTAATTTGGGCAGGTAGATTTTTTGATGCTTATGTGATTATCGGGGCGATTCTTTTTGTAACGACAACCCGAATTTACCTTCGCAGGACGCAAAGATGAAAGTAGTAAAATTGCGTTCGAATGGACCCTTCCTTTAATCGGTAACTCCTTTTGACCACTAATTCTAGAGAGGAGTTGTTAGTAAATGATTTACAAAAAATGGGGTACTAGACCATCTTCTGTGCGGTCAAAAAGAACTTGGCCTGGTTATGCGTCGTTTGTTTGGGTTGCTGTATTTATTTTATTTCATATTTACTGGGCTTTTGGTGGGCGCTTTGGCCTTGGTGATGCATCTAATCCAATTCCTCCTCTTCCCACGAATCTTTCAGAATGGATTTATTTTTACATTGTCATCATAATGTTTGCCGCCGGCACTATAGCTCCACTTGCAACTGTTCAATCTTGGGGTCGGTTTATTCCTCGTCGAATTATATATATTGCTTGTTGCATTGGATGCGTGGTATTGATTCTGCGTGGAGGCGCAGGATTTGTCGACGATTTTTTTCGGACAACAGACCTGCTGCCAAATGGGATCACTGGATTGACTTATGAGCAAATATATGGAGATAAACATATATCAACGTACACGCTATGGTCAAGCCGGGCAATGGATGGGAATTTTTTTCTTGGAGGTATTCTCTACGGTTTGGCTGCTTGGTTTTATCACAGTAGAATATGATAGAAATAAGCAAATACGCCAAGCCCGTATTGAGAGAAGGCTCATATATATTGGGGGACACCTTTGATCCTCTGCCCTCGATTGTTCTGCAGTGAACGAGTGCTAAAATATCTTCAAATGCTCTTCTGTATTCTGAAACGGATGTCCAGCGAGCGGTGGATACGGTTCTCAATTCGCCCGGATTAACAACCCAGTGCTACCTGTTTGCAACGATTACCCGAAAGCGGCGGAACGCATTCCGTGCATTCAATATATAACACATCAATTACGGGATAAGTTCATTCGCGATTATACGCATATGTTTGTGTCGTTAAACGATTATGCACATATGTTTGTGTCGTCGGACTATAGTTGACTAGAACTTTATCCCATTCCCGACCTGCATTCGGAAAAAAACACACCGTCAAAAGACGATGTGCTTTGGGTTTAATTTTATTAAATCGTTATATTGTCAGTCTGGATACAAACTGATCGACATATGCTCGGATTGATTTATTTTCTACTGTGACCGCCTATCTACGGAGCCAGTGAACGTGCGGTAATGAAGTCAAGGATGGATTGCACTAATCGCTTTTTGCTTACAAAAACATAAACGTTAAAATTGGATCTCCTCCAGAATATTCTTCTTATCGTCCACAAACTGTACCGATATCTGGCCTTCATCCAACGTAATTGCCGCACCGATAAATCCTGCCTTTCCATCTTCCCCCTTCGGAAGAGGCTTTGCACCCACTACAACTGGACATGGTTGACCCAGATGATCCTCGGGACATCCCGGCATCCAGACCGCGGTTCTATGCAGATGACCGCTCAGCATAAGATCCGGCTTAATATCCTTCTTAAGGATATCGCACCACTCCTTATAAATATCCTGCTCGATATCAAAGGGAGGCTTCTGCACATAAGTAAATGGTTTGTGTACAATAACAACTTTATATTGGTAATGATTGTATTCCTGTGTCTGTGCCACCTTTTTCAAAAATTCTGTTTGCCGCTTTCTGAATGCATGACAACAGATGGTGTTGCCATATTCTGCATGGGAATCATCCTTGTCCTCACCGCAATCTAACACCAAACCCCAAAGCTTTCCCACGTGAAAGGTAAAATAGGATTTTCCATGCTGTGTAGGGGTATATTCGGCAATGTTTTCGGCATAGATTCCACGGGTGTCGTGGTTGCCTCTGGAAAAAATACAAGGAATGCAGCCCTGCGTAACTTCAGCGCAGATGCGGTAAATGGCGTCAAAGTTTTCAAGTTCTCCACTGTGATCCGGAATATCTCCGTTCAAGACTAGTAAATCGATATCACCCTCCTTTGCCTGTGCAGCCAGAACCGGGGACTCTACACGATTGTGTGCATCGGCAATATGAAAAATACGGATTCTGTCACCCTGAACTGGGCGGAAAGAAAACCGATGACGTACAACCTCCTCCGTTTCCGGGTGATATGGCTTGCGTTCAATCATTTTCCGATAGCATACGGTATATTCTCTAGCATCGTCCAATGCTTGACACGGCACACTGATGCGGTGCAGTGTAGTATGAGAACGAAGAATACCGTTAGAATCGTCATAATAGCATTCTTCTTTTATTTCAAGCCACATAAGGCACTCTGCAGAAACAGGTACCATGATCTGATATTCGTCCCCTACGGCAAATACGGTCGGGACCATTCTTAAAAGTTCTGGTAATTTCATGTTAAACACTCCCGTCAGTAACTTTACATCATTGTATAAAAGACACATGAGCTAAAAACAACATATCATGCTTTGTGATGATCAAGAGGCGCGGTTGAAGCGCTTCACTGCGACAACAATTGATCACTTCGATAAAAGGCAATCCGAACCATTCATCACTTATCATCTGGGTCCGCTTACCCACGCCCCTTTCCCCGAAGCTAAAGCGTATCGCGGGATGTGTGAATAAAGCCGTACTTCCGGTAAGGTTGTGCCCGATGCAACTTCATGGCGCAGACGAATTCACGAACCTCTTCCCAGCGCATCGTCGTTACCTCCGGAAACTAACTCGCAACTACTCTCAGTATAGCATAAGCCTAATCAAAGATGTACGTGTCCAGGCGTAGAACCACGTAGAACCCATGTCCTACTGGGACCATGTTCCTTAATATTCAACGTGTCAGAATCTCCGGTGTATCCAGTGGCAGGATCATACTCTCTTAACAAAAAAGGTCACCGACTTTGAAATCGCGGTCGTTTTTCCTAACCTCGAAATTCTTTTTTCCATGTCTGCACCAGCTAAAAATATTCCGGTCATGTTTTCAATTTGTGCGTCTCATTTTTCAGCATTCGATTCCCTCCCATGTATTTCTAAAATGCCATTTGGACAATCTATCCATGGAGGTGAAAGTGATGGATAAAAATCAGTTTGACGATGAAACAATCGCTCCAGGTATGAATACACATGATGAAATCGAAGAAAAAGCAACAAACAAAGAAGTACAAGAGGGTGAGTCATCTTCGGCCACACACCTTTATCTTGACCGCACGCCGGAGGACTAAGGTATGTCCTCCCTCCCTTTTCCCAAGTTCCTCAATATTAATGAACATATCTAATACTTTAACGTGTACACTGCTCAAGCATAGGACAGTCGCGGCAGAGCTCAGCCTTAGACTTGTACATGCGGTAACCGCCATGCTCTGTCGTAGCATAGGCTAGCTCTTGTTTTTGAGGACATACATATACATCCTTTTCAGGGTTGTACTTAAATCGCCATTTGGCGAACAATCCTTTGACCGGTGTAAAAGCTCTTCCTCCAATAACAGCGAATAGCTTCTTGTCATGCAGCTTCTTGCAGATGTACGAAGTTAAATACCCGGCATCTAAGGCTACAGCCTCCAAGGATTCCTCAAATCCAAACTTCTGATCCTGGTGTTCCAACCGCTCTACATAAGGGACAGGGTCATGTACATCATGCTCCTCACGATCTTGACTAACGGCGTCATCCAATTCTTCTATGTATGACTTTGTGCTTTGTTGTATTTCTTCTCTTATAATTTTTCGCTTATTGGCATTGGCTTTCAAGTGAGTTGAATCGGAAATCAACACACGACCACCAACCATCCGATGGGAGATTGCCAGGAAGACAACTTGATCGAAAATTTCTTGAAACACGTTGCTTTCACTAAGCCGATAGCCGATCAGCATCATTTTAAAGAGATGAATCGGATCTGCGGAAGGCCGTCCATTATCCTCGCAGTAAAAGGGCTTTACCTTGTCAAGAATGAAAGAAAAGTCAATGTAGGATTGAATTTTTCGGAGTAGATGATCTTGTGGAACTAGCTCTTCAATAAAAACGAAATCGTATGCGTTTTAGACCTCTATTTTGGATCGTAACATAGCATCACCGCCTAGATTTATTACTTATATTATATCATATTAACGCGGTAATTTATTGAAGATAGGAAGTATAAAAATAGACTGTTGAGACTTTCTCAACAGTCTGAGTCTGCCACTTACATGGCAGACTGTACGATCCCGTTACCATTCCCCCCGATCGGCTCGAACGAACAGATTCCTTATAACAACCAATCTCCGACTATGCCTGTAATAGCCCACTTGCCGTCGGCTCGACCTAATAAGGAGATAGAGCTCCCCGCTGCGTCAGTCCCGATGGAAGTCCTCCCGCCTAATGGCGTTAGGATAGTGCTGCCTGATGGAGTCACCAGATTTAGACGATAGGGCGCTTCTACGAAAAAGGTATAAGCTACGGATCCTTTTGCCGCAGGCAGGGTCAGGCTGATTTCTCCTGAAGCACCGGCATTGGTAATTTGGGAACCGATGAGATCAAGAGAAATCGCACCCGATGCTACAAACGAATGGACGCCCACTGGACTATTCTCCGCATAAATGTCCTCAGAGACAGGATCAATCGAGTAGAGACTTTGACCTCCGCCTCGGGTGGAGCAGTTAAAGTACTGCACGTTACGAATGATTTCCGTCTTATTCTTCCTTAACGTAAATCCTCGTTTCATTAACGGTGAAGTACGTAAATCTACCGATTCACAATCGATGTAGACCGCATTTCCTATGGCCGTTCTCGTCTGTTGAGGCACGGTAGTAAGAATGAACGAGGAACCGAAGCTGTAGGGATCATCCGGTTGATTCACCGTGTTGCAGTTGACGGCACGACACCGAATATACGATCGTTTCACACCGTCCGCAGAGAAGGATAAGTCCGAGAATCCGGCATATTGTTCGCCCTCCGCTATACAATCGATGAGCTTGATCTCTCCCGGTGCTGCTTTGGCGCCATCTCCTCCGTAATTCATGGAATAGCCGTACGAGTTGCCTTTCGTTTTGCAGCGATCGAAGACGATATCGATGCTTTCGCTAAGTGCGGTCGGCTTCAACAGCGTGACTAAAAACCCGCGTCCCGTATTGCCTTCCGCTACACAACCGATGAAACGGATATTTTTCAAAAGGTCGAGCTGACTGTTCGGCTCAATATCCACCCCGCTTTGCGGAGCCGTTCCCTTGGTATTGGTAAATCTGCAATTCTCCACCAAAAGCCCGTCAACCGATATAACGGATAACCCTTGCCTCCAATTATTGTTGGCTCGACAATTCCGTAACACGATATTTTTGCTGAAAAGAATCGTCGATTCGAAGTAACCGACATAAAATCCGTCGCCACCGCTATCATTGGCGTTAATATTCTCGACGACTACATTTTCCGAGCCGCTAATATCGAATATATGCGCCTGCTCTCCCGAGGTGTAGGCCGCCTTATTCATTCGCAGCGTAGCTCCGTTTCCGTTGATGTAAACATCCTTCACGCTTTTGATACGGATTAACCGTTCATAGGCAGGAGCAACTCGGCTTAACGTGTCTACCGCTTGTATAATGGTGCCCGGGTCCAGCTCAATCGCAATTTGGCTGGGAATAAAAAGCTGCCCCGTCAAGTAGTAGCCTGCCCTCTGCTTAGGAATGAACAGCTTACTTCCGGAAGCGGCATTCAATGCGGCCTGCAGCGCCTGCGTATCGTTGGTGACGCCATCGGCTTTCGTACCGAACCATGAGGCGACAAGCGTATCTTCATAAATTCTTTTAAAGCGTTTGCCGTTAGAGGATACCAGCACGGTTCCCGTGTTATCCGCCGTCGTGCTGTCACTCGGATCGTAATAGAAAAATCCTTCCTGCCCTTCGTTCGTCACATAATACATCGTCAAAGGATCCGGCTCTTCCTCCGCCCGCAGCTCCTCCAGCTTGACGGCCAGGCATAAATGCTGGTCCAGCAATGCCAACAGCTGCTTTGCTTGCTCTTTCTTGCTTTGACCGTATACGGATTCGGTCACCGATGAGTCTTTGGCAAAAGCGGTCGTAGCTCCGGCTCCCTTCCATATCCCGGCAGTGAGAGCGGCTGCTCCGCCTATGCCTAATGTCGCAAGAAGCTTTCTGCGGCTGATTAGCGCCTCCTTCATATTCCGTTGACCCGTTCCTTCCTCATTCACCCTGCTTGCAGCTTCAACCGCTTCGTGTTCCTGATTGGATTCTTTAGACATAACTGAGATCGCTCCTTTTTCTCATTTGTCAACCGAAAACGGAAACCTGAAACTTCATCAGCCTTTGAGTCCTGTCGAGGCGATGCCTTGAACGAAATATTTTTGAGCGAACAGAAAAACCAAGAGCACGGGGACAATCGTAATAACCGCCCCGGCCATAACCAGCGTCATCCGGTTCTGAACCTCGTTTTTTAGAAACAGCAGACCGAGAGGCAGCGTGAACATCTGTTTATCTTGCAAGTAAATTAACGGCTCGAGAGTGTTATTCCATGCACTAATGAACGTAAAGACGGCTAAGGCCGACAAGGCCGGCTTGGCAAGGGGAAGGTAGATTTTGTGGAAAATGGTCCATGGATTCGCTCCGTCGACCCACGCCGCATCGTAAAGTTCTCTCGGCAATGTTTTAAAAAACTGGTGCAGCAGGAAAATCCCAAATGCCCCGCCCAAAAAACTTCTTAGAATCAGCGGGTAATACGTATCCAGCGCGCCAACGGTTTTCCAGATATAATAGGTAGGAATCATGGTAATCTGGGAAGGAAGCATCATGGTACCCAGCATCGCTAGAAAGATCAGGCTGCGGCCGCGGAATTGAAAGAAGGCCAGGCCATAAGCGACAATTGCACAGGAAACTACGGTTCCGACCAGATCCAACACGGTGACAAAAATACTGTTCAGGGTATATTGCAGAAAATTGACTTCGAACCACACCTGCTTGTAATTATTCCAAACGAAGGGCTCCGGGATCAGCTTGGGAGGCAATGTCAATTCCGAACCTGGAGCTGTCAAGGAAGTCGATAGCATATATAGAAACGGTACGAGCATGATGACGGACCCGATGACTAATATGGCGTAGGCAGCTGTCTTCAAACCGATATAGGGTTTATTCATAATGCACCCACCTTTTCTCCGCCACCTTTTGTACAATGGTAATGGCCAGAATAATCAGGAAGAGGCCCCAAGCCATCGCGGACGCACTGCCCATTTTGAAATTAAGGAACGAATCGCGGTAGATTAGGATGTTCGGAACCATATTCCGGTCCGCCACCGAAATGACGTCCCCAAGCATGACAAGAAATACATCAAAGGCGTGAAATGCCGAAATCGTAGAAAGGATCATGACCATATATACCATCGGAGATACGAGAGGAACCGTGATTTTAGTAAATAAGGTCCGGCCCGACGCCCCATCCATGCGTGCCGCTTCTATCATTTCTTGGGATATGTTTTGCATCCCGGCCAATATTAGAACCATGGAATAGCCTGCGCCCTTCCAAATGTTCACAAGTGCAATGGAACCTATAACAAGCCACCAGCTGCCGCTGCGAATCCAATCTACCGGCTGAAGCCCCATGGTCTGCAGAATCCAGTTCAGCAGGCCGTACTCATTATTGTAAATCCAAAGCCAGATCATGCCCCCTGCCACCCAGGGGTAATGACAGGGAGGAAGAACACCATTCGGAATAACGATTTTCCTCGAATTTGCAAGTTGAGCAGATACGCCAAAACAAGTGCAACGAACGTTTGCAGCGGTACGAACAGGATGGCAAAATACCCGACATTCCGCAGCGAGAGCCAGAATACCTTCTGGTGCAGGAATTGATTCCAGTTACGCAGCCCGATCCACTGCGGCGGGTTGAATAAATCCCACTTCGCAAAAGTCAAATAGAAGGAAAATACGAATGGGAACAAGAAGAAAACAAGCAGCTGCAGGACAAAAGGTAAGGTAAAGGCGAAACCCCACCAGCCTTGTTTGCGCATGGAAACACCCCTTCTCATCTCTAATCCGGTTTACTTGTTCTCGTCGAGCACCTGCTGCACTTTCTGCTGTATTTCCTTAGCCCCGTCTTCCGGAGTTCGCTTGCCGTCCATGATATCGTTAAGAATTGGTCCGGCTGCCGCTCTCCATTCGTTCCACGACGGGTTCTCATCCAGCGTTCCGCCCGCTTCTTCTATTCCTTTCGTAAAGGCTTTTTTGTTAAGCGGCTTGGTGGTCGATTTCTCCAGCTGCTGCAGGGCCGTCTTCTTCACAGGCAAGCTCGTTCCGCTTTCCGACAGCAGCGCTTGGCCTTCATCGCTCAAGTAGTATTTGAGAAAAGTCCACCCCGCCTCCTTAACTTCAGGCTTCGATTTGGAGTACATAACCCATTGGTTGACAACCATAGGGACGAAGCGTTTGCCGTCCATCCCGATCGGCATTTTGACCGTGTCCCAATCCAAATCCGGCTTGTTCTTATTTAATGACACCTGTGTAGCATACTGAAAGAAGGTCATTGCGACCTTGCCGTTCTCAAAGAATTTGCCCGTATTGGCCGCCTCGCGGGTAGGACTGATCTTCAGCTTGTTGATCGTATCCGCCCATGCCGTAAGCCCTTGAATGGATTTGGAGTCCGTGAAACTTGACTTCGTCAGTGTGGAATCCAGCGCAGAACCGCCGTAGGCCCTCATCCATGGGAGCCAGCCGAGTGTAATGTTGTTGCCCGTCTGAAAGCCGTAAATATCCGGCTTGCCGTCCCCATTCGTATCTTTCGTCAGCTTCTTGGCCGCTTCGATCATATCGTTGTAGGTCCAATCGTCGGTGGGCAGAGGAACATTCTGTTCCTTAAAGATTTGTTTGTTGTAGGCAAGCGCCCCGGGGTTGATTCCGTGGGGAATGCCATAAATTTTGCCGTCCAGCTTGGCTGAGGTCAGGGCACTTGCATATTCTTCAATCTTCAAATCCCGCTTAATATAAGGTTCCAGATTCTCAGCTACGCCTCGTTTGCCGTAACTGAGAATAACGGCGTTTTCTTGCAGCCACAGATCGGGTGGGTTATTCCCCGCAATCCGTGTGACGATTTTGGTCACAAATTCCGCCCATGGCGTCTCCTCGATTTCGAGCTTAATGTTCGGATTTTTGGCTTGAAAATTGTCAATCAGCTTCTTGCTCGTAATATCGTAGCCGCCGGGCAAACCTATTTTCAAGGTGACGGGTTTTGACGAACCCAGGGCTGTCGTGTTGCTTGCGCCGGACTCATGGTCCGCCGGGTTCCCGGAAGAACAAGCCGTAAGAGTAAAAGCTAGCATAAGTCCGATAGCCGTCTTTTTGCTCATAAGAATAACCTCCCGCTAACAAATAGTGTGGTTGCAGTTACACCTGGCCTTTACTGATTTACTTCCAGAATTTGCCCATCCAACAGCAGTTGTTTGCGCAGCAACCGGTAATCCAGATCCTGCAATGCGCATTGGTGCTGTAGAGCCAAAGCGGCAGCCGTAGCGGCAGATTGACCGAGAATCATAAATACAGGCTCCATCCGAATGGATCCATAGGCAATATGCGAGGACGATAGACAGACCGGAACAAGAAGATTCGTGCACTCGTCTCCTTTAGGAATAATAGCCCGATAGGAGATCGGATACGGCCCCTTCGGACTGATCTCAACATTCCCTTCATTGATGCACCGGCCGTCCAGAACTAACCGTCGGCAATTATGGGAGTCCATGGTGTACGCAGCTAATCCAATCGAATCTTCCTCCACCCGGTAGTGTCGACAATGATGTTCCGTCATGACCACGTCAGCAATCATTCGCCTTGCCTCCCGGATATAGAGCTGGTGCGGCCATCCGCCTGTTGCCTGAAACTCATCGGCCGGTAGCCCCCATTCCCTGACTTCCTCTCTAACCGCTGCCGGTATGCTGTCGTCATTCGCCAAAAAATATAGCATTCCCATATTGTAGTGCACATGCTCTTGAAAGAGCTGCTCTCGGCGTGAATAGCTCGCCTCCGGCCAAGCGTAATTTCGTCCGATATAATCGGTGGAAACGCCGCCCCAATTATTCAAATCGCTTTTGAAGTTGGGCATCATCTTATTAAGTTTCAACGCATCCCATACTCCATTGCGGATATACCGCGCCAATAAAGCGAATTCGTCGCGATCGTAGTTCGGCGGTTCCGGGAAAGGCAGCTGATGATCTTTGCTGCTGCTCAGGCAAATCCGAAAGTTATACGCCTGGACCGATTCATCCCCCTGGCCCTGTACTCCGGGTGCAGCGTCAGTGACCCCCGGCAGCAGCCCGCTGTCCATTTTGCCTTCTACCACAAACGGGTCTACCCAGGCCATAAAGTTATGTTTGGGGTGACCAAAATGAATCCCGTTCAAGATCTCCCTGTATACCGTGTTCGATTCTCTGCCTACGTGATAGGAAACGCCTGCCCGGGCAAGCAGATCGCCTTCGTAGGAAGCGTCAATGAACATAGCCGCCGTGAACCTGTTACCATTCTCCATGGTGATGCTCCGAATACGTCCCGACTGCATTTCTACGCATTCAAGATGCTGCTCGTAATAGATAGGTACGGCCGCCTGCTCCAGCCACTCCGTGTATATTCGCTCCGCCACATGGGGTTCAAATGCCCACGCTCTGCCGTCGGGTTCGTTGCTCTGGTAATATTGTCCCAGGGTACGGTAGAACTCGCTCGAAATCCCGCCGATAGCCACTGCATCCCCTACGTCGGTTCGCCCTAACCCGCTTGCCGTCATGCCCCCTAGATGCTGACTGAATTCGGCGATCACTGCCTTTAAGCCCATGCGGCTTGCTTGCACGGCTGCTGCGATACCGGCAGGCGTACCGCCGTAGATACAAAGATCAGCCTCGATGTGAAGGGGCGGATTGGCATCATCGTTGCAAGGCTTATAGTAGTACAACTTAGAAAATGGGTTCATTAGACATCCCTCTCTCTTAGCTTTTTGTAAGTACCTTCTTGCTATAGATCCCTTTTGACCGGGTCGTAGCGGATCGCACTGAGCTCGGGAGTAGGTATTCTTTTCCCTAGATGCAGCGATTCCATGCCAGTATTAATCATTCCGGTCGTCAGATAGGTTCGTTCCTTACAGACCGTTGATTGTCCGGTGATCACCATATGCTCGATCTGTCTCGTCAGCTTCTCGAAGTGACTGTAAGGACGCCCCAGACCACTGTCGCAGCGGGCGGCCGTAATCTCCCCGTCCTCTCCGCGGAAAGCATAAGCCCACTCTCTTACAAAGCGCTGCAGTTGGAGGACATAGCCCTTAACACCGTCGCCATACTCCACAATGAACAGCACCGGGACATCCACATGATCTCTCGGATGACCGGGAACCGTAATTCTCATCGTTTTCAAGGCTTGGAGCATCAAATCTTCAGGAACACTGCCTTGTTCCATCGCTGCCCAGACAGAGCGGCCTTCCAACGCTTGAACGGCAACGACTCCCTGTTCGCCACAATCTCTTTGCTCGGCTAATGCCTGCAGCACTTCCATTCCGTGAAAGCCGTACGATTCCAGACCAAGCCAGCTGATCACGAAAATATCCTTTACCCGGTTTAATCTGGTTCTGGAGTAGCTTGGTATTGGAGAGGTATGAGGAATAGAGGATCCGCCGAGAAATGGCAGTCCTCTCTTAATCAGTTCTTCATAAATCCATTGCGCGTCTTCCATTCGATGAGACAGATGCTTGTCGTTGAAAATAGGCACTGCCAAACCAAGCCGATCCATCGCCTGGAACGTTTCTTCAAAAAACCTGCGGCGCGGATACAGCTTTTGACGCTTCTCATTCCATGGATAGTCCCCATGCTCGCCGATCAGCAGAACCCCGTCAATCGGGGAGCCATCATGCTGTACAGCTATTGCCCCTTCAATGGTAGCACAGACGGCAACACCGTGAGCTTGCGCTTCGCATACCCCCATATCATTAGGAGGAACCTGGTCCAGATATAAGGACGCTACCTCGATCTGCGGACAATATCCGAACCTGCCTAGCAATCTTCCAAGGATTACTTCCGCGTGGGAATCGGATCGGTATTCGGTTACGATGGCAGCCACTTTTTTGCGTCCGGACGGTATGCTCATGCTTCACCTTCCACCCCTTCATTCATCCAGTTGCCCACTTGTACGAGCCAACTTGCCGTCGATTCAATAATGGCGTGTAAGTACTGAGTGCCCTTGGCAGCATCAGCCGGAAGGATGGAATCCGTGTACCCCTGTGCTCCCGTCAGTTGGCCGTGCTTCCCGATAAAAGTGCCGGCCGGGCCTGCGTTTATCCAAGACCGCTGCGGATGCTGCGAATCTGCGGAAGCTCCGCCGCGAACCAATTGCGGTGCGAGCGATGCGATCAAAGAAGCCTCGAATCCCCCCGCGTGGCCCGGAACCATCCCCATCTCCTGAGCATTCTGCTCGTAAAGAGCGCTCCTCGATAAGCTCCAGTAGGATGCGGATGCCGTCCAAATCGCATGCTTAACCGCCAAATCTTGAGCAGTTTGATGCATCAATTGTTCATTGCCACCATGTGCGTTCAGAAAGATGATCTTGCGGAACCCTCCGCTTACTAAGCTCTCGCCAATCTCATTCAGCATAAGAAGATAGGTTGAAGAGGTGAAAGATAGCGTGCCGCCAAAAGCCAAATGGTGCTGCGAGCAGCCGATGGTTAATGTCGGGGTCAGCAGCAGCTTCATGGACTCTGACGCTTTCCTGCAGGCTTCCAGCGCAATGTTCTCACATACGATGCTATCGGTAAAAACCGGCAGATGCGGTCCATGCTGTTCCGTAGCGGCTAAAGGAACGACTACGGCATATCCTTCCGCTGCATGGAGGTTTAACGTCTCTCGTGTCTGATAATGAAACAAGAAGTCGTTGTTCATAAGGAGAAGCCTCCATCCACTGTTATGAGAGCGCCTGTAACATACGAAGCCGCATCGGAGAGCAGAAATGCAGCCAGCTCCGACACTTCCTCCGGTGTCCCCGATCTTCCTAGCGGCGTCTGCTTGGCTACGGATTCCCGGAAGGAAAGCGGCATGGCGGCTTGAGCTTTATCGGTCTTAATATCTCCGGGAAGCAGTGCATTCGCCCGAATGCCTTTGTCTGCGTAATCGGCAGCTATTACGCGGGTCATCTGATTTACACCCGCTTTGGCCGCTCCATAGGCAAGACAGGTCCGTTTGACCCTATGACTTAACACAGAGGAAGTGTTCAATATAGCACCACCGCCCGATTCTATCATGAGAGGGAGCGAATATTTATTCATCAGAAACGTGCTTGTCAAAGTTCCGACTAGGACTTCATTCCATTCCGCTAATGACAGATCCAGAGCCGGTTTATATATTTGGGTATATGCGTTGTGGTACAATCCGTCCAACCGTCCCCAATGTGCTTGAATCGTTTGCATGGCTAGCTGGATTTGGGATTCATCACGCGCATCCAACCGAATATACAGGAGCTGGTCTTGAAGTACGCTGTCATCGACTGCATCGCTCAGTTGGAGGGCAGCGGACTCCGGGGTGGCCAGATCGCTGGCAACGACGACGGCTCCTCTCTCCAGGAAGATTCTGACCGCAGACAATCCGAGCTTGCCTAACGCCCCTGTAATGTGAATCACTTTTCCACTTAACGGGCCCACCGCCACTCCTCCTATGTAATATTTATATTCTTTCTCAAACGCCGGTTCTCGGACCTAGATTTTCCCATCTGATGCAGCTTCCTCTACCCTCTGGCTCGTTTCCATCATCAAGCAGGCGGTAAGTGAAGCGGACCAATGATAATCGCGGATTACATCCATTTTCCGCCGTATGTCATAGGTCGCTGACGGTGGGCCTTTTCTATAGCATGCCGGAGGGGGAACCTGGTCATAAGAATCGTAATATTCAAAAATGACACCGTACTGCTCATAGTAGTTCCGTACCATCCCGATTGTCACCGAAGCGAGTTGCTTCGCATCTTCAGCCCTTCCCTGCTTTATCAATCCCGTGTATACAAGATAGTTCATATTGATCCATACAGGACCTCTCCACATGTCGGTGCCATAAGTTGCCTCGGATACTGCCGTCGATGCGATAGGATATTTCGTTCGAAAATGCTGTGGATCATACAAGTTCTTTATCAACCGCTCTATGCGTTCTATAGGCATTGTTTGGTTTAGCAGCAAGGGCATGAACCCGCTTACCGCCCTCACCTGGGACATATTACCGTCCATATCCCTGTCGAAATAAAATCCTTCCCCTTCATCCCACAGTAAAGCTTCAATTTGTCGGCTTATATAGGAGGCTTTTTCCTTCCAATGCTTGGCTGTTTCCGGATCCTCCAGTTCTTCAGCTATTAAAGCAATAAAATCGGCGTCCCGAGCGGCAAATACGGAGAAATCGACTGCATCCAATACTGCTGCTCGGTCAAACCTTGGAGAATTATCCATACCGGATTCACCGGAGCGGCACAGCGGATTGCCTTCAATCATCCATTCCAACAACCCGTTGCCGTTGCGGTCCCGATTCGATAAATTCCAAGTCATATATCGTTCCAGAATAGGAAGAGCGTATTGCAAATGGAGGCGCTGCTTCGTATGACAGTAATTTTCCCATACTCCCCAAGCTAGCAGAGGGGGCTGCGTGATGCTTGAGCCGGATCCGTCCACTTTGGTCATGTGGGGGATCATACCGCTCTCCTGCTGCGTATCCAGTACGGATTTAAGGAAATCCCAGGAAAGCAGCGGATCAAGCTTGTTCATGGCCAAGGTATGGAAAACGGAGTCCCACAGCCACATCGCTTGGTGGGGAACACGGTCCGGAGTGGACCAGCGCTGCTTGATCGTTCCTTCTGAAGCAAGTGTATTGACTTTCATAACGCTAAAGCACTTATTTAATAGCTGCTGTTCGGCAGGATCGGCAAGCTTCGGAATATGACGATAAAATCGCAGCCTTTCCTCAGCTGTCTCCAGAGCGTCATATGCCAGTCCCTCCAACGCACGGCATACGGCCTCCTAAACTTGCTTACCGTAGGCCAGCGCCCATCGTTCCCTATCTCTGATCAGTACGACAGCACCTTGACCGTTCGTCGCCTCCGTAATGAATTGGTTGTTATCGGTCCATGCAGTACCTTCATCACTCTTCTCGAAGCTTAAGTCCAAATTGAAAGTCAAAGGGGCAAGCCCAATTAGTGTATGCCAGCTATGATATACAGCCAGAATCTCTCCATCCTCTAACTCGGTC
The DNA here is from genome assembly GCF_910594985.1 of Paenibacillus allorhizosphaerae. Taxonomy (GTDB): domain Bacteria; phylum Bacillota; class Bacilli; order Paenibacillales; family NBRC-103111; genus Paenibacillus_G; species Paenibacillus_G allorhizosphaerae. The sequence goes on along the minus strand of NZ_CAJVCE010000018.1, from coordinate 122,476 downwards.
AGCAGCACATCCCCCGTTGCAATTCTAACGTCGCCGGGTTGGGAAGCTTCGAATGTCAGCATTCTCCGCTGGGGTGTATGGAACAATAAGCTGTATCCGGACGCCCCTAGCGTAGCAACGAATTGAGACCTGGATTCCGTCGGTCCATCATATCCCGAAAAAGCAAACAAAGCTCCCTCTTTCCACAGATTGGGCAAATGTTTTTCAACATGCAGCTGCATCAAGTTCGTCAAATGGCTCTCTCCCCTGCAAATGATTAATATTGCTTCTATTATGCGCAATGAAGAGTGCGCCTTCTATAGAACAATCTGCGCTTTCGTTGCATGATTTTGCTCTTTTCGTCGTTACGGTATCCAATAGGCTGTGGTATACTTAGTATCATCAGAGTCATAAGGCGGTGGCTGCATTGGATGCTGTGAAGAAGATCGAACCTTTCGAAGGTAAGCGCTTCCCATTGCGTATGACAGAAGTCAAAAGCTGCTTTCATCTGGTAAGGCCTCACTGGCACGAGCACTTGGAATTCATTCAGGTTACTGAAGGAGACGTTCAGATCCATATTGACAACCGCACGTTTGTAACGAGCGCACCAGCCATTGTATTTATTAACAGCTGCAAAATTCATTCGATGCAATCCTTACATGGGACAAGCAGTACGATCCGCGGCATGATATTCGACATGTCCTTATTGGCCGGGTCATTTGAGAATTCCGAGTCCCAGCATCTATACTCACGATTTCTTCATTCTGCTCCTATTCATGAACCGTTTTTGCCCTCTCATCTGTTATGGAGCGAGCTCCGCTTTCACTTCGAAGCTGCTTACCGCGAATACTTAGCCCAAGACATCGGTTGCGAGCTCATCATCAAGTCGTCCCTGTACCAAATGATGATCCCCTTGCTCCGAAGCTTTCAACAAGAACAATGCCTGTCCAAAGATTTGAGCAAACACTTTGCCCAATATAAACGCTTGAAGCCCGCCCTCGAGCATATAGAATCCAGCTACGCCCAAAAGATTTATACCGATACGCTTGGTTCGCTAGTGAATATGAGCCCTTTTCACTTCACCCGCTTCTTTAAGAAGGTCACGAGTGTCACCCCTATGAACTACATCAATCGCTACCGTGTAGATATGGCCAAGCGGTTGTTGATTCAGCACGACCTAACGATTACACAAATAGCGGAACGCACCGGTTTTTGCAATGTCAATTATTTTGACAAAGTGTTTAAAGAGATGAACGGCTTCACCCCCTTAGAGCTCCGAAAGCAATTTATCGATGGTTAGGCAAAAGAGCTGCGCCGGACAACAAAAAACGTGAGGAACCTGCAATTAGGCTCCTTCACGTTTTGATCAATTAACCGGGCTGGTAATAGTGTATCCAGCTGAGTTTCTTGGCAGCTTGCACGACCAGCTCCGTCATTTGGCTCCAAGTCTCTTCTTTCCACCGCGACGTAGGGATGGAAATGCTCATCGCGGCAATCATCTCTTGATTGGCATTCACTATGGGCGCGGCTACGCAGCGAACGCCTTGCACCGCTTCCCCGTTACTGAATGCAACCCCAGTTCGACGAATTTCCTGCAGATGCTCCGTCAGCACATTCCATTCGGAAATCGTCGTATCGGTTAGAAGCCCCAGCAAATCGGACTCCCTGTATAGTTCCTCTAACTTATCCCCACTTAATGTGCTTAAGAACAACTTTCCCATCGCCGTTGTGTGGAGAGGCAGTTGCATGCCCAGATGGGATACGAAGCGTACCGGATGCGTGCTTTGCTTCTCTGCAATGTATAGAATGTTTCGACCGCTCCGGATCGATAAATAAACGGCCTCATTCACTTCCGAGACGATCTGTTGCGCAACATGCTGAAACTCCGTCGTTAAGCTCGTATGCTGAGCATATTTCGCTCCGATCTGGAAAATTTTATAGCCGAGACGAAACATCTTCCCGTTCTCATCCTTCTCCAGGTAGCCCCGATGAACGAGATTATGAAGGATTTTAAAAACACTGCTCGTCGGAAGCTCCAACCGACGGGAAATGTCCATCAAGCTTAACTCCTGCACTTCGGCTTCTGCAAATAATTCAAATATGTCTAACACGCGATCGGCCGACTTGACCGTAGGATTCGTTTTGTCCGTTGTCGACATGCAGCTTCCTTCCTTTAATCAAATAATAAAGTACCGAACCTCTCCGAAACATGGAATGAAGGATGGTAGGTAGGAGACCAAGCGCAATAGTGCCTTGTTCCGGACTTCTCCTGATCGATTCGGTAAAAGTTGATTCGCCAGCAATCCCCGCCGTCGGGCATGACACTGAATTGGCTAAACGGCATCGTTATCTGATAGTGAAAACCACCGTCGGTCGGGGTTACGGACGTCTGCAAGCCTTCCATATTCCATGAGGTGTCCACATCCAACCGTCCGCCCGGTTTCGTGTAGTTATGGTTGGTAACGAGTGCATCGAAAATAACATTGTTCGGGCTAACCTCAATTTCTTTATAGTGCGTTCCCATCCCCGTTTCATCTATGAAGATTTCCACGACGTCCTGCTCATAGAGTGGATCGTCCCTGTCGGTAAACGTCGAGATAACGAAATCATCCTGGCACTTGAAGCGGAAATATACAGCGCGGCTATCCCAGCAGCTTTGCACGAAAGTACGAAGCGCGGGTTGCTCTCCTGTCGGGGAATCTACCAATTCAAGCGTCGGCAAGGAGTTCCAGTGGATATCATCCTGCCCTGAAGGTACCCGCATGCACCGATAAATATAACGTTCCGTCGTCATTGCAGCATCAATCATCCTTATGGTTTAAGTTTGTCTCTTGGGGGAGAGAGCCATTGCATCGATTTCTACCAATATATCATAATTTAAATCGCAATAGATGGTTGTCCTTGCCGGATAGGGGTATGAAAAATAGCTTCCATACACCTGATTGAATTCATCGTAGAGGGCCCGTTCCTTTAAATACACATTCACTTTGACCACATCCTCCAACGCAGCACCCGCCTCCTGCAAAATACGTTGAATGTTATCGAGCGTCTGTACGGTTTGAGTCTTTAAATCCGGTCCGACAACTCGGCCGGTAGCGGGATCAAGCCCTCCTTGACCGGATACGAATACGAAGCCTCCCGCCGCTATAGCGGAGGAAAAAGGCAGTCCAGAGCCCTCTTGGGTCGCAATCGATTGTTTCTTCTGAAGCATCCTAAAATCACTCCTTCCACGTCTATTTCCAGAGAGCCCAGCAGCGTCCTGCGATGTCCGTTCGGAAGCTTTCAATAGCTCCGGTATCGGCAACCGTGACATAGCAGGTGCGTCCATCGATACCGCCGAACGTGACATTCGTGCACAGCTTGCCGTTCAATGCAACCTCCCCGACCAGTACGCCCTCCGGGGATAGGACGGCAACCGTTCCTTTTCCATGCCGGGTAACATATACATTGCCTGCCATATCGCAGCGCATCCCATCCAAACCGTAGTCGGCGAATTCATAAAACAGCCGCTTGTTGCCAATCTCCTTCTTTTCAGACAAATCATATTTCCATATTCTCCGCTGCAATGTTTCATTCACATACAACGTCCGTTCGTCGTAGCTCACCTCGATGCCATTCGTGGTTCCCATACCTGTTTCCAGCAGCTCGCAGTTGCCGCTGGGGCCGATTCGCCAAAGCCTTCCGTTCCCTTGCTTCCAGTTCGGATCACTGGCAAACCACGTTTCGTTCCTCGTAACGGCCAAGTCATTAGGCTGATTCATTCTCGGTTCCTCGGCAAATATCGATATTTGCTTCGTCATCATATCCACTTTCAGAATGCGGTGACCTGAGTAATCAGCTATGTACATATGGCCAGAGCGGTTGAAGCGAATAGCATTGCCGGTCGCACCCTCCGGAAGCTCCAGGAAAAGACTGCCGTTTCCTTCAGGTGTAACTTTCCCTATCGTATGCCTTCTGGCGTAATTCACGGCGTATACATTTCCCTGCACATCACAGGCAGGTCCTTCAATCCCGGATGTAAAAGAGTGCGGTGCCGTTAACCTGACGCTAACAGACTGCAACTGCATCCACCTCACTTCTCGCGTATTATGGGGCTATTCGCATTGCAACCCGCTCCACCGCATCCAGCGTTTCTCTTACTTCCGCTTCTCCATGGGCAGCCGATACATACCACAGCCCATTAGGCCGGACCAGAATCCCGGCATTCAGCATTTCTTCGGCAAATCGGGTATAAAGCTGTGTATCGCGAAGTTGGAACGTATCGAAGTCGGAGACTTCCGATTGATCGATAAACATAAGATGAAAGACAGGTCCCGGCTGGCTCTTCATAACGCCTTCCGTGGTAATCATCGTTTGCGGAACCACCAACATATTCGGCCTGGCAATAGCCATTCTCGGCTTAATCTCCCCGTTTAGGTGACGCAACAACAAGTCAACGGCTTCCATTCCGCGCTCGTACGCATCAATATGCGGGTATCTATCGTATCCTACCAACAGGCTGCATAATGCAGACATTTCGGTTCCAAGATTGGCATGCAAATCCACCGTAGCCGCAATCGGGAGTTCCTGGCCAACGACGGCCCGGATAGCTTCCAATAAGGCGACTTCCATATCGCAGTGCTGCTCCGACACCATAGCTCCATGAAGGATGACAACCAGTCCGTCCAGCCCTGGTTCAATAGACGCCGGCAGCTGCTCCAGAATTCGTTGCGCCGCCTCGGCAGATACGATTCCGCCTGGTGTTGCTGAAGCATACACTCCCGGAACAAGCTGAATGTTCCATTGATTGGCAGCGTCAATCACTCCCCCCATGGTTGTACGAGTGTGCAGGAACAAGGACATAAATGCCTCTTTGCCGGCTGTGAAACAATGGCGAAAATCTTTCCATTGCGTAATGCCCGGAGCGAACGTGTTCGTTTCATGATAAACGCCGACAACACCGATGCGCAGCTGAGCTGACAAGCACGGATCACCACCTTGTATCCATATTTTGGACCATCAATGAGAGATTATGGAAACAGTGTAGCACGAGGTAGTAATTTATAACAAGAAAAATAATTCACATAAAGAAAACGAATTTCATTTCAAACCATAATAAAAGCGCCCAGCCGTAGCCGCAGCGCCCCTGCTTTCATTACATCAGCTAATAATTTGATAATTCGGTCTGGTCTTATCAAAATAAGGAATTTCCCAGCACACCTTCTTATACTAAATCATGCAGTAAAAAAGTTTACACTTTCACTGTTTACTATCCTATTCACAAAGAAAAATTCTATAAGTACCATTTCTGGGTTCTCAGGAGACTCTTCGTGCAAGATAAACTCTCCTATCATAAAATCTCCATTAGGATTATATAATCGAACTTTCACCTTGTCTGTCTCCATGCATATTTACCCCCAAGTTACCCCCAAGAATTGTCACGACCAATCTTCTTGATTTAATGGATTATACATCCATATTTTAACATGGACTAAATTTCCAGACTATCCTCCCGTTAACGCAATGACGGCTGCCCCGCGGCAGCCGTTTTGGTATTGAACTATCGTTCCCTTTAGCTCAATTTTAACGACTGTACGAAGTCCCTCAGTTCAAGATTAAACCGTTCCGGTTGATCCCAGAAGACGGCATGTCCTGCCTCTTCATATAGCGATAATCTGGAATTTGGAGTGATTTCAACGATTCTTCGCGCTACTGCTGGATTGACGGTTCGATCATGCATTCCTTGCGTGATCAGAACCGGCTTGGTAAGTGAGGCTAATAGATCATCATTCGTTACATGTCTATTAAAGATTCCTTGATGAACGTAACTCGGAACGATTACATTGCATCCGAGAAAGAAATAGTGTTCCTCCGGAGTCAGCGCTTTATGATGAACACACTGCTTTAACCACTGATCCAGAGCATTTACTCTTACCATGGGTTCATCGGAAAAGATGCTTGTTGAAAATTGTAGCGTAGCGCTGCCCAAATCAGCCATTGAAGCTTCTCTGCCGAGTCGGGTTATAGCTCCGACAAAATGGATGCCTCCAATCTCTTTCTCCCCATAAACACGGATATAATCAAGAATTGGTATTCCCGCGAACGACCAACCGACTAAAACCGGCTGCATTAGATGAAGCTGCTTAATGACAGCGTGAATATCCTCAGCCCACAGCCGAGCATCTCCATACCCGTCTTTCGGCTTTTCCGAAAGTCCATGGCCGCGCAAATCCATAGTTACCAGCCTGAAATCCGATGCGAGCTCTGAATGAATTTGCATGTTCCAGCATAAGCGGCACTGTGATCCTCCGTGAATAAACAGGAGCGGTCGGCCATGAACAGCACCGAATTCCTCGACATGCAGTTTAACGCCTCCACCTCCCGTTACCAGATGCGTAGCGGGTTTCCGCCGCTCATTGTGCGACTGCTTATTAATCGCCATATAACCCCCTCCTTGTAGTAAAATCTTATACTTGTTCTTTTATTCCGTCTAATTTATTGTTATCATACAAATCATGCATTTTTGTAATCAATCAAGGAGGGGAAATGATGGAATGGCAGCAGATTGAATATTTTATTGCAGTTGCTCAGTTACAGCATATGACCAATGCCGCAAAGGAACTATCCCTAACTCAGTCTGCATTAAGTCGTTCCATATCCGCTTTAGAAAAAGAGTTAGGTGTTGCATTATTTGAACGTAGCGGCCGCAGCCTAGTTTTGAATCGGTATGGACGCATTTTTTTGGAGCGTGCCAAGCTCGCATTGATGGAAATTGAGAAGGGTAAGCAAGAGATTACGAATCTAATAAATCCTTCGGCTGGAGTAATCTCTCTGAGCTTCCTTCATATGCTCGGTGCCCAACTAATTCCGTCCTTGCTTAATTCGTTCCGCGAACGATATGCGGACATCCGATTTGAATTGCATCAGAGTTCCAACAATGAGCTGTTGACGTTAATATCCAATAACGACTGCGATTTTGGCATAACTACGCCGGAGTTTGTGAATGATTCGTTTCATTGGCATCTAATGGGAAAATCCGAACTGTTCCTCGCAACCCCTCTTAATCATCGATGGGTTAACCTAAGCAGCGTAAATTTGGAGGAGCTTCGGGAGGTACCTTACGTCGGATTAAAAACCTCTTGCGGACTAAGCTTCACCATCAATAAACTGTTCGAAAAAAAGCAGATTCGTCCGAACACCGTATTTCATGCAGATGAATTGGATACGGTAGCCGGATTGGTGTCTGCCGGATTTGGCGTTGCTATACTGCCAAAAACGTTAGGCCTTCAAAACCATCCTTTGGTTTGGCTGAAAGTGGATGAACCAGAATGTGAGCTTACTCTTGGGGTAGTTTGGAAAAAAAATAAAGAACTTACCCCTGTATCAAATATTTTTCTTTCATTCATACGTGAAAAATATTCAACTGAATGTTAACCTGCAGGCTTGCCGTTGATCTTATTTTTGAAAAAACGACTCCCGATTATGGGAGTCGTCAAAACTTGCTGTAGATCACGAATATTACGATCAAGCCCCTGCTTGGCGCCTCTTCAATGCCGGTATTATGGTTGATGAGCTTCCATCCGATCCTGGATGAACTTGCGAAAGTTTGTCCGAGGCCTCCACTCCCCAATGGGTCACGAAGAAATAGAACGATTTTCCACTCTCATCTTTTTCGTTTCCAGTAAAGCACGAAAGTGCGTATCGTATTCCGTGAATACCCTATTCTCCACCGATGTGATCGAGTACTGCTCAACACCGCGCCATGCTCCCTCCGGTTTCCGGGTTTCCTCGCCTTTGTTCTATTATCCCAAACTCCGCTTGGCACAAGATCGGTAGGTGATCGGAAGCCAAAGTGAAGATCACTTCGTGATTCGACAGGCGAATGTGCCTGTTCCCTAACATATAATCGATACGTTTGACCGGGCGGTCCGCCGCAAACGTGTACAATGCGGACGATGTAGGCTCCCCTGCGCAGGAGTCGCAGAACTCCCGGAAAATCCGCACCATCTCGGGCGAACCCGGCTCGGCATTGAAGTCTCCGACGACGACGCCAGGTCCGATCTTCTCGTTCATCCATTGGATCGTTTCCCCCGACTGGATCATGCGTTCCTCTGCCTCGAGACCCCAATGCGTGCAATAAAAATGAAGTACAACGCCCTCGACGTCGATTTCAGTCTCCAGCAGTTCCCGCCGACTTTTCACACAGGTAGAGAACAGCCGCTGCCGGCTAGCCTGGATCGGATGTTTGCTCAGCACCGCGGCTCCATGCTTGCGTCTGTGCCCCCGGGATTCCGCCGTCGGATCCAGATCGATGCTGCCGCCGTAAACGTGATGCATACCCAACTCCGAGGCCAACCAAGCGGTTTGGTCCTCGTAGTCGCTGCGCTCGCTCCAATGCTCGTCGGCTTCTTGAATGCCTACGATATCGGCACCAGATCGCTTGATCACATCCGCGACTCGCGACAAATCGACTTGATCGTCCATGCCCCGCCCATGTCTGATGTTGTAAGACATAAGCTTGATTCGTACCATTTTTCTCCTCACCCCCAATCATTTCTCCTTTCTTTCTTTATCCCTTGAACGCTCCGATCCGCTGCCGAACGGAATAGCCGTTTCCGTTCATATCGGATGACTTGACGGCCTTTTATACGCATAAAATTCGTCAAGTGTCTGCGGTTCGAGTATATTCAACCGATCCAGCCATTCTTACCGAGTTACTGATCTGTATCACATGAAAGCCCGGCTCATACACAAGCAGGAACGAGTGGATGTTGCCGTCCGGCATCGTAAAGCCTTGTTTGATGAACGAATATGTTCCCATCAGCTTCTTACAATTCGCGCATGCTTGTCGGTCAGCTCGTTCAGCTTGATGAAGATTCTTTGGCTTTCGTACAGCATCAAATCCGAAGTAGGTATTCTTAGCGTATGGAACGAATCCAGATAATCGCTGCTGGCTAGCGCCAGATTCCGCTTCTCCCCTATCCCATCGAACGGGACAAGTTGGAAATCGACCTTGACATTCGTCATCTTTACGTATTGTTTCTAGAGAGTCGTCTCATTTTGTTCGCGGTCGTAACCGCTTTGACTATAAAGAAGGTGAACTGGATCGGTTGTTTCACGATAGGGAAACCCGTCGCATTGTCGAGAGCCTCCCGAACCCACGATAATATGAATTTTCGGACGTTAAAGCTTAAACGCCTTCGTTCTCCCAAAACATACTCATGCGCCGTATTTCCCCAGAGGTCAGTCTGCTGACCTCCACCTCATACCCGCCAGAAGTCCATGCCTCCTCATCGGGAATATAACCGATGTAATCATTCGCATAACATACGACGACATGCCCGGCGTTCCGCTGCCTCAGCACCGACGCAAAGCTGGAGAAGAGCTCGCCTGGAATCATCCACAGGGTCATCCCTCCAAGCACGATGCGTTGAAGAACAGTCCGAATCGAATTCCCGCCCAGCCGATCTTGAAACTCGAAGGCGGACATTGCGGAATCGTACTGCTGCAACGAAGGAAGCTCCTTCGCTTTCGTCAGGCAGGAAACGAGCAAACTCCCGACCCGCTCCGCCTCTGCAGGATCGGACGCTCTGCGCGTATATCGTGTACTGATATCACCAGCCGCTCCGTTCGCATAAAGGAAAACCGCTCCGGGATGCTGCTTTTCCATCAGTGATGCAGCCGCTCCGGGGAAGTCCGAGGAAACGGTGCTCGTCTGAGGTCCGATAACCGTCGGATGACAGGCGAAGTGCAGCAGGCCGCCGATCACCTTCGAACCCTCTGGGTCGCAAATATGCAGGACGCTTAAGGCCGGGTCAGCGGTTTTACCCTTGTCTCTGCGATTCCCGGCAACTCCGGGGCACTCAGCTCGGTACCATTGCAGGCGAACCTTCCTCAACGACGCCAAAGCCTTCCTCACGCCGCTAACGATCGCATCTGTTAGCCGATGTCTATACTCCATGGGAAGATGACCGGGGTCCGTTGTCCACAAGCCTTTATGCAACACGTCCGGCACGCCGTCGATCGCGCAGTGCGTATGGGTGGCGAACAGGCTTACCCTGTCGGGTGGAATCCTTTCTTCGATCTGTAACCGACGAATCACGGCGTCCCGTATGTTCCGGTCTATCCCGAGCAGATCCAGACTGACTAGGGCGAAGCGCGTCTCCCCATCACAACCGGCCATGCATTTGCCATACAATCTCGAATGAACACTGTCCGCCAACTTCCCGCGTGTGGCATACCCTCCCAAGTCGCAAGGCAACGAAGGCGTAATATCGAATTTGGACATACCCATTGTCAACGACTCGCGACCGCTCATGACTGAAGCTCCTTCAAAGCAAGCATCACGGCACCGTGCGCCGGACTTCGGTGCGGCTCCTGCAACATACGGCTCCATTCCCCAAGGTGAGACTTAAGCGGATTGAGGATTGCTTCTCCCATGCGAAATACACCACCTGCGTATGATAATGCCGGCGGACTTTCCCAATCTACCCGGTTCGCCAATGTGAGCAGGTGCTCCGCCAATCGCCGGCCCGCATCGTCCAGAATGCGCAAGGCAATCTCGTCTTTTTGCGCGGCGCATGCCGCAACCTCAACTGCCAATGACGCGATTTCCTTTCTCCTGTAGCCGCCGTATACCTTGTCAATGATATCCAAATCATGCTGTACTTCAAGGAGGGTGAGCAGTCGTTCCGTCAGCAATGTAGGCTTGCCGCGCCCGTCCAGAGCCATAACCACTGCGCGTAGCGCATCGCAGCCAATGGAATAGCCGCTCCCCTCGTCGCCGAACCACGGCCCCCATCCGCCGCACCGCAACGTCGTTCCGTCCTGCCGCCGGGCGTATGCAATGGAGCCGGTGCCTGCTATGACGACAACTCCGGGACGCCCGCCTAGCGCTCCTTCCAGTGCGATTCGGGAATCGATGAAGCCTCGCAGTTTCGCCTCGGGAAACGCGTCTCTCAGCAGCGTCAGTATCCAATGATCGTCCGTTTCCTTCACAATTGCCGCAGATCCGATACACATGCTCAACACTTGGCCAGATTCAGTCTTCACTATGTCGCATATTTGCGCGATAAGCGACTTCAGATGGAGGGATGCGGCATCAACTCCTTCGACTATCGAATTGATCCCTCCCGACGATATCGTATGCGCCGTTTCCGAGGTCATCTCGAACAGGATCGCCTCCGTCTTCGAGCCACCGCCATCAATACCCACCAAATACTGTTTCACGCATCCTCATTCCTCTTCAATCATTTTCCGCCAATTTTGCGTTATGGGTGTCGCCTTCTTCCACATTTGCGCTTACATACACCTGTGGAACGAGACCTTGCCGCGCGATATTGTCCGCCACCTGCACCATAACGCTGTTGATGATGAACGCGCCGATGACGGAGGAGGTCGGACCTACCGCGACGCCGACGTTCTCCAGTCGGACAGAGGCGTCGCCCCGATCCCCGCAGTTGTCGAGCACGATATCGGCAATCTCGTACAGCTTTTTCCCGCTGCTATGTCTTGGTGCGGCGCTCATCGAATGCTTCACATTCGTGATCGCTATAACGGCGGCTCCTCTGGCTTTGGCTCCGAATGCCATTTCCACCGGAACCGCATTAAGTCCGGAATTGGAGATGATAAAGATAAGATCGTCTTGTCCGACTTTATGTTCATCCAGAAGAATGTCCGCATAGCCCTCCATACGTTCCATCCTCGTGCTTTTCACTGCGCTTTCGTGGAGCATTAAAGCGGTTTCAAGTATCGGCTTGACTTGCTTGAAGCCGCCTGCCCGATAATAGGCTTCCTCCGCGAGCATGTGCGAATGTCCTGTTCCGAAGAAGAACAACTGCTTGTTCGCAAGCAGCACCTTCGCGCATCGTTCGGAAGCTTTGTGCATCATGTCTGCCTGCGTTAGGATGACCTGCTTGATAATACTTTGCACTTTCTCAAAATATCTTTCCATTTTCGCCCACATCCCATATCGTTCGGTCTGGTGTCTAATACTTTTTCGATTTCAAAGCTTCTGTCGTGGCTTGGATCATCGTAATCGATTCATCAAAATGTTCGAGCGAAGCCCCAACCATCAGGGCGTCGACAACGCTCAGCTGTGCCATCAATGAAGGCATGCCCCCGCTTTCAAACGGCGTCTCGTGCACGGCGCTTCTCAAGGCGATATGGCTTGTTCTGGCGACGGGTGACCGGGGGTATCCGGTAATGGTCACCGTAAACGCGCCGCGCCGTTTCACCTCTTCAAGCGATTCCACGATACTCTTCGTGCTTCCGGACTGCGACACGGCCAGTACGACATCCCCTCGCTTCACCAGAGCAGTAGACAACGCAATATGATGGCTGTCGGTGCAAGATTTCGTCAAAAGTCCGATTCGCGTAAACCGGTAGGCGGCATATTCGGCGACAAGACCCGATGTACCGAATCCGAACAAATAAATCATGCGGGCGTCGGCCAACGCTTGCGCAGCCTTCTGCAACTGCGTCAAATCAAGATTCTGGAATGTCCCATTTAGCGCCTGCACATTGTTGGAATGGATTTTCCCGATGGCGGTCTCCAAGCTATCTTCCTTGCGAATATTTTCATAAAGCGTCGGAGCCTCTGCAAACGTCGAAAGTCTAGCCAAGTTGATCTTCAAGTCCTGGAAGCCCGAAAATCCGACTGCTTTGCAGAATCGGATCACAGTCGCTTCGCTAACCTGACACTCTTGGGCAATGTCGGAGATGTTGCTGTTTATCGTCTCTTCGGGATGTCGCATAGTATAGTCTGCAACCGCTTTCTCTGACTTGCGCAGCTGGTTATATACTTGGCCTATAGCTTGCAGTACTCCACCTGTCAAACCGGAAGCTTGCGAAGATCGAAGTTCTCTCATGGCGGATGGTTCGCCCCTTTGTATTTTAAATACATATTATATTTATTATGTTGTAATTTTTACTACATTTAGAGATTATCACAAAAATCACATACATACAATTAAATTGTTTATCTATTTTCATGATATAAACCTTCAAAGTTCCACCTTATCCCTTATCCCTTCCCGACTGGCTCTACTATTGCGTACAAAAAAAACCATCGCTGGGACGATGGTTTTGACTCTAAATGTCTTACGCCCAAGGAACATCTGACGTCCATTATCGATCACATAGCACAGCTATGCGGTTCCAGGACACAACGAGAGTGCAGAAAAACTAAAACCCTCGATGACTGGAAAAGGCAACAAATATCTCCGCTCTGCCTTGACTGAAGCCTCTCATTCGCTACGAGGGTCTGATAATTATCTTGGCGCCCAGTACCGACGAATTGCAGCCGCAAAGGAAAACAGCGTGCAGCGTAGCTGTTGCACATTCCATAATGATCATTGCCTACCATTAACTCGCCAAGAAGAATTCGTCGATCTTCCAATAAGGGTAGTTTATTCATTAGTTCGCGGAGCAGCATTATCGTTTATCTTCTCCGTTCAATTCGCTAGATCTGTCGGGAATGAGATCAAGTTCTTGTCACCCGACATTTAATATAATCCACCGGCAATCCGCAAGCCGCGTATCCGCGCTTGTTACGATTTTCCACAAAAAAAGCGCCGGAGTCGATAAAAAAAATCGACTTCGGCGCTTTTTTAACTCATATCGTCAGGAAAGATTAATCTCCCGAATCTTCTCGATCGGCACCTTCGGCTTGCGATCCTCGGTTAAGAGCCCGTTCACCTCTTGCTGGACGTCGGTAATTTGCGTGTAGCAGTAGCCGACGATGTAGTCCGTCGCTTTGATCGCCTCGTGAATGCCGCGGAAGCGTTCGAGGAACGCTTCTTCCGAAGCGACCTGTCCGCCGTAGCCCCAGCCTTTATCGGACTTGAAGGCGATGCCGCCGAATTCGCTTACCATAATCGGCTGTCCCTTGTAGCTGTAGCCGTCGGCGAAGGCGTATTTCCACTGATTGAACGTCTTCTCATTGTTTACGATTTCGTCCTTGTTCGCATAGCGTTTAAGAAATTGCTCCTTCGTTTCCACATAATCGTGCAGCGTCAATATATCGGACACCGTATGCTCCCAGCCGTCGTTCGTAATGACCGGGCGGTTCGGATCGAACGCTTTGGTTAAATGATAGATCGCCTCGGTGAACTTCTGCTGCCTGCGATCCTTGAAGATGTTCATGATGCCCCACGATTCGTTGAACGGAACCCACGTGATAATGGATGGATGATTATACTGCTGGCGAACAATCTCCATCCACTCCTCCGTGAAATTTTGCACCGCTTGATCGTTGAATTCAAAGGTTGCGGCCATCTCGGACCATACAAGCACACCTTTGACATCGCACCAATACAAGTATCGGGCGTCCTCCACCTTCATATGCTTACGGACACCGTTATATCCCATCTTCAGCAGAAGCTCGATGTCTTCGATCAGCGCTTCCTCGGAAGGAGGCGTCAGATGGCTGTCCGGCCAATAACCTTGATCCAGCATCTGCCGCTGATAGATCGGCACATTGTTAAGCAGCACCTTGCCCTTCTCGATGGATATCTTCCTCATGCCGAAATAGGAGTAGACGTGGTCGATCACGATGTCATCCCGGTATAAAATAAACTCCACATCGTACAGATTCGGATGACCGGGAGCCCAGTAGCACCGCTTCCACGGGCCGTTCATTTCGTGAACGAGATCGACCTCCAGCGTAAGCCAAGGGCGATCGATCGTAAGGCTTGCCTGCTTGACCTGACGCCCCTTCATGCTGATGACCGTTTCCAGCCGCAGCTTGCTCCCGAAGTGCCCGTCGCCTTTGACCTGGTAGTCGAAGCGAACGGACGAGGCATCGAGATCCGGCGTTACTTTCACCGCATCGACGTATTCCCGCTCGACATATTCAAGCCAAACGGACTGCCAAATGCCCGTCGTCTGCACATAGAAGCATTCGAAGTTCTCATCCACCCAGCGCTGCTTGCCGCGCGGCTGCGTGGCGTCCTTGCTGTCCTCCACCTTAACCGTAAGCTCGTTTGAGGACCCGAACGTTACATAAGGCGAGATGTCGAACGTGAATGCCGAATAGCCGCCCTGATGTCTCCCGACGTATTCCCCGTTCACCCATACTTTCGCAATATAGTCAACCGCTTGAAAATGCAGGAGAATCCGCTTGCCGGAAGCTTCTGCAGGAACGTCAAGCTGTCTGTTGTACCAGACGAACGGATGATGGGCTTCTTCACCGATGCCGCTCGCCTTCGTTTCGTAAGTGAATGGGACGATAATGCTGCGGTCGCCGCCGAAGTTCCGCGGCCAGCCCGCTGCTTCACCAATGCCCGCATCGTCGAAGCCGAAGCGCCACTCGCCGTTCAGATCGACCCATTGATCCCTCACGAACTGAGGTCTCGGGTAATTTTTCACATATTTCTTTGTTGTCATATCGTTTCTCCCACGCCTTGAGTTATGTTTTGTATCTTTGAACCGTTAATTGGCTCCGCTTTTAATGCTTAACCTCTCGAAAAACACAACTGCATTAGCCGTTGATCTGACGCCAACTTTACCGGTAGTAAACGCATTGCTGTCCGTATATTGAAGGATAGGCTTCGGACTGTTGTCCATGTAAACCCGAATCGTGCTTCCTTCAGCTTGAATCTTAATATGAACCTTTTTGTCCTTTTGAAAGCTAACATCCGCTTTTTCAAGCACGGCAGCGTCATAATTTAATTTTTTCAGAGCAACTCTGCTTGGTGAAAAAGAGATATAATAGCCCATTAAGGCGTCCGGCACCTGATCTTTATGTGTCGACTCGTTAGAAGCACGGATTAGAATACCCGCATCATCCTGCAAGGAGGTTTTGGATAATGTCAGATCCGCTTCGACCGTATAATCGCTCCAGGTTGTTTTTCCCGTAAATGCCATACTGTTCACGTCTGGGGCGGAAGTTAAACCCTGATTCGAGACGGACCATTTGCCAATATAGGTCCAATCGCTAAATAAACCGCCGGCCGTATCGCCTCCCTTGATCAGATCGATCGTCCGATCCAGTTTTTCCAAGTCCGTTTTGTAAACATCAAAGTCCAGCAGATGGATTTCGCCTCTTTTTACTTTAAGCTTCAACGTGTGCAAATCCGCACGAAGAGGAAGATTTCCGATTCCTTTCATTTTCACCCAGCCGCTCTTTTGATCGTCATCGGCAGGAGGCACGACAATATTGCTTATCCATTGATCGTCGGCATAAACTTCCAGTTCCGCGGCTTCCTTCTGACCTCTTACTCTAAAATCGATCCCGTAGGTCGCATCTTCCTTAACGTTGATGTTATACTGGAGCCAATCCCCTTTATGATTCAGATTGACCAAGTACGTATTGCCATCCGTTTTATCGATCGCAATATCATCCTCTGGACGAAAAGGATTTTGCATTTCCGGTTTTTGTTTCGTATGGTAGCCTCGCTCTTTGCCTTTCAAATAATGTACGGCCTCGATACTCCCCGGAACAGGCTTATAAGCTTCGAAATCGCTTGTGCCGTTCACCTCATGACTGAATGCGGTATAATCCGGCAATAAAACGAAATCTTCGTACACGTAACCGATACTGCCCGCCGTTAAGTCTTTCATTTCTGCATCCAACTTCTGCATCCCGTCAAAATAAACCTTTACTTGCTGCCGATCCTTTTCAATCCGAATCGTATGAAGCTTGGTCAGGTCCAGATCTTCAGGCAAGGATGCAGCGGCAATGGAACGACGTTCTTCCTTCTGTACGCTTACAAGCTCAAGCTTCTTTTCAGGCATATGCACGGAAACCATGCCGAAATGGGATTCATTCTCATAAGAGAATATAACGCCGGCTTGAGACTTCTTGCTCTCAACTCGCTTAGATTCCAAAACCGCCCTAAAGTTGAACTCCGCTGTATAGCTTTCCTTCGTTTTCGATTTGCTAACGAGGGTAGTGGTTTTTCCATGCGTCAGCTTATCAAAATTTCGTTCCGCCCCGTCCCGCTGTATCCATGTATAAAAAGGTGCCCGCTTCGGCACTTTTTGCGGGAAGTTTGTCGGCCCGAGAACGTCCATCTTGTCTCCGTTGAAAACTAATTTGTCCATATTTAAATATCTGTCGTGACCGATTCCCGGCGCTACGGGATTTTTGTTATTGTGGTACACCATGTAATACGAATCGAGATCGGGTCCCATCACGGTGGAACTATGCCCCAAGCCGTGAAAACCGTCATCTGTGTTGATGATAATCGGATTATTATAGGGCGTGACGAATTTGCCAAGTGGGCCATCCTTCGAGATGGAATAGTTGATACGATAACCTTTACTCATCAGATGATTGCCCGTTTGCGTCATAAAATAAGTACCGTTTCGTTTGAGCAGGAAAGGCCCTTCCGTCCAGTGGTTCATGCTTGTGCCCTGCAAAATGTGCTCATCCCCGAAAGTTAGCGGGGTAGGCATATCCCGCCCGCGAATTCCTTTCGAACCGGAATTATAAAAGTACCACTTGCCGTCATCATCGATAAATACGCTGCCGTCGATACTCATGCCAAGATTACTTGTCTCCAATGTGAAGGGACCCGTAGGACTATCGCTTTTTAAAACATAATGACCCTTTCCTGACGGTGAGGTAACCATATAAAAGTAACCGTTCCAATAGGTAACTTCAGGAGCGTAGGCCATCTTCAAGCGCTCATCCTTCGCTACGATCCCTTCGTATTTCCAGTGGATTAAGTCCTCCGAGCTCCACGCCCGAATGTCGGATAACCCGAAATGCGTACTTGGGTATAAATAGTAAATCCCGTTATGCTTCATAACGAAAGGATCGCCGGCAGGATAATTCTTTCCGTTGAGAGGATCGTCTTCATATCCTTCTTTTTTCTCCACGGTCAAGCTCATCCAATTTTTATAAGTATCCGAGTCCTTTAGTTTCTCAATCATACCGGTTCCCTCCATGCTTATGCCCCCCACATCTTTCGGCTCTCGAAAAAACGCAGCAAAAACAATAATAGCGAGAATAGGAAACAACAAACCAATCCATTTAAGACGTTTTTTATTCACTCGAACTTCTCCTTACAAAATCAACTTGCCCTTGGATGGAGAGACGCTCGTACCGATAAGGAGGTTACTGCAACTTCAACTCGGCGATTTTTTTGTCCGCTTCCTCTTTGGCTTTTTGCAAGGCCGAATTGATATCCGTTTTACCTTCGAATACTTCGTTAAACGCTGCGTTAATCGCACCCGATACCGCACCGTTATATTTGGATTGATAAATCATATTGGACGGTTGGCTCTTAAAGATGCCTTTCAGGTTTTTGCCTTTAACAAAATCAAGATCTTGCGCGAACTGATCGATAATGCTCTGATTCGTAAGCACGGTTTCTTTCCCCATCCTGGCAGCCTTCGCCTGAACTTCATCCGATACGGTCACCTTCAAAACATCCATGACGTCATCGATATGCTTGGTTGTTTTGCTGACTACAAATTGATGGTAATCGACCTGATAATATTTATTAGGCGCTTCTGCAAAGGACGGTACTTGCACAACATCCCAGTCAAGATCCTTCGCCTGGGCTAAGTTTCCGATCATGCCACCGGTCCAGTATGGAGCCATGGCGAGTGTCTTATCCTTTACGAACAGTTGAACATTGCTTGCATTCAGCTTGAGGGGCCGATTATCGACAATATCATAAAGCGCTTTCCCTTTGGCGAATACGGCGTTCCAGCGATCCGAAACAATCGCGTTCGACGTTTTCGGATCGACCAATTCTATCGATAGCGATGATGCAAACGTCGAAATCCCGCCATGAGTGGCGACCATTCCTCGATACTGCACGCCGTTTTCCGTCCGGGCTACCTTTTTGCTGAGCTCAATCGCCTCATCCCAGCTCATGCCGTCCTTCGGGTAAGCGACGCCAAATCGATCAAAAATACCTTTGTTGTACCATAATGCGAACGATTGGCTCATATACGGAAGGGAATAAATTTCTCCTTTCGTGCCGAAGCTTTTGATCGCATTCATAATGGTCGGATTAAACCGGGCCGTATCAATTTGATGTTTCTTCAACTGCTCGGTCAAGTCAAGCGGGATATCTTTATCGAGCATATCTTGAATGTACGGAGTTGCATAAATGATGTCAGGAATTTCCCCTGCGCTTACTAATTCATTTAATCCAAAGTTGGTTTGAAAAGGAATCAGTTCAAAAGAGATATGCGGATGCAGCTTCTTCACAGGCTCAGCGATAAGCTGCTGAAAGATCTCCTCTGTCATCCCGGGGTTAGTAAAAAGTACTTTCAATGTGACCGGAGTTTTAGGTTTACCCTCATTTGCATTATTCGCCAAAGATTGATCGCCCCCCCCGCTTGAACAACCTGCCGCAAGCATCAGTAATAAGGGACTCACCAATAGAAGCTTCCTCGATCGTTTCATACCCATCAACCTCTCCTATAAATTCGTTATAACCGCTTTCATTAAAATAATACAATATACCTTAAATTATTAATATACTAAATTAGGTATAAAAAAAGCTTCTGATCGAAGCCTTTTCGATGAAGATACATTCGTGGTTTAGCGGAAGCTTTTCTTGCGAGCAGAAAGTTTATTAAGCGCTTTAGTGCTTTAATGAAGTTAAACTTTCTTTACTCTAAAAAAACACTCATTCTGATGATGAGTGTATTCCTTTGATCAGGTTAACCGGCACCACTACTCTTCTCGGTTCATAGGCTCCTTGCATTTGTTCGAGAAGAAGGTTGAGTGTTTGCCTGCACATCTCCTGCTCATTTTGTTGTATCCATGACACATGATCCAGCTCCGGGGAATCGAACGTGACAAGTTTGATATGATCCGGAACGGCCCGTCCCAGCTGTTTTGCCGCCTTGTACGTAAATTGCGCAAGCATGGTATTGACGGTAAATACCGCTGTAATTTCAGGGTTTTGCTGTAAAAATTCAAAAATTTGTCCATAGGCTTCTTCCGAATAGAGCGTTCTGAGAGGTATAACGCACCAGAGATTTTTATCTATCGGGATTCCCCTCTGCTGAAATGCTTTTTCAAAGCCTTGCGCTCGTTCATCCGTCGCGCTGTTCGTATTTTCTGGGGTTATGAAGGCGATTGTTTGATGGCCATCTTTGAGCAGTTCATCTACAGCCACGCAGGTGCCGTTTACATTATCGGAACTGACGCTGTAGGTACGAATTTCCTTCAGAAAACGGTCCAGCAGCACCAACGGCTTCTTCTCCAATGATAACCGCAATATCGACTCGTTATAGTTTTCCTGTTCCACAGGAAAGATGATCATCCCCTGAACCCCCTTTTGCAAAAATGCTTCTATTGCTTTCGCCTCTTCTTCCTGGGACTCCCTGGTAATTCTTAACATGATATCGTAGCCAGCCTCATTCGAATAGTACTCGATCCCGTTCACAAACTGCTGCTCCACCCTATTCTTCAGCATGGGCACGATCAGCCCAATGGTCCCTCGCCCTTGTGCCTGTTGAGAACTGTAATAGGCGAGTATTTTCTGCTGAGAAGAATCGCCTTTCACGAATGTACCCTTTCCCTTAATCCGTACTACAATGCCTTCCTCCATAAGACCGATTAAGGCGTTTTTACTTGTAATCTGGCTTACATTGTATTGATCGGCCAGCTCTTTCTCGGAGGGTATGCGGTCACCTTCGCGAAGCTTCCCCTCAGCATACATTTTTTTTATATCGTTTTGTATTTGTTTGTATAAAGGCAAGCTGGGCACGGTACACACATCCTTAGTTATTATACTGTTTACTACAAAACATATAATTTATAATATATTAAGTATAATGTATCTATTCTGAAATGAAAAGTGATTGTCTAAACGACAAATACACGCCAAAGAACCGACCCAAACAAACAGTCGGTTAGTATTGGCATAAGATATCCTGTAAAAACCAAGGTAAAGTTCCGTTGGATCACTCCATCATTCAATATCTCAATGAAGTAGATCGTTACGGGCTTGCTCCTGTTTAATCAGATATTGCAGCGAATCAACCCCCGTATCGGAAACGGCAGCCACCCGTGCGGACGGAAAGGAATATCCTACAAGTGATGACAGAACATGTCCCGGCGGCATCTCAATGAATAATCGAGTGCCGCGTTCAAACAACTGCTTTGTCATATCGTGCCATTTGACCGGATTGGCAATACTGCGGACCAAATCTTCACGAATCGTTTCCGATGTCCGCAATAACCGCGCGGTTGTATTCGCTATATAAGGTATTTGCGGTGCACTCAGTGAAACACGGCTTATCGCATCCTCTAAATAGCCAGCGACAGTCTCCATTAATGGACAATGGGAGGGGACAGGTACCTGCAGCAGTTCAGCTTTACGAGCACCTAACCCTTGGGCGGATTCCAGAACTCTACGAATCCCCGTGATCGTTCCTGCAACGGTAACCTGGTGCGAAGCGTTAATGTTGGCAAAATAGACCGGATCTCCCCCGCTTGCGGTGTGATCGAGTAGCTGCTGCACTTGCATTGGACCCAAGCCCACAATAACACCCATTCCATATCCGGAAGGAAAGGCCTGTTTCATCAATGTCGCTCGGAGCCCAACAAGAAGAAGTGCATCGCGAAAGGTCAATACGCCAGAAATAACCGATGCTCCAAACGCGCCGACGGAATGGCCGGCCACAAAGGAGGGCCTTCCTCCCCGTTTCATAAGCACACGGGCCATGGCCACGCCAGATATAAGAAGTGCAAGCTGTATACCCACTGTAGAGGCTAGCATTTCATCCGTATCATACTTCAGAACGTTGGTATTCAGGACGCATGAAGCTTCCTCGATCGTTTCTCGCACATCCTGATGATCCGGCAGTTGATGAAGCATGCCGGGATATTGCGATCCTTGGCCAGGAAATAGAAATGCCATAGTCATCGATATGGGCAGCCTCCTTATGTCTCAGGTAGTCCATGGACACTTCACCAGCGTCGGCCCATTCATGGTTCGCAAAAGAATCGTAGATTCCTCCTGCCGTACAAACTCGGATAAAGAGCAAGCACCGGCCGGTGTTTCGAGCAAAGCGTCAACTTTAACTGAACATTGATGGTTAAAGGTATTCCATCTCGCAACCGTCTTCCGTTCCACTCGCTGCGGCAAATAAATCGCCAGATCAATATCGCTTCCGGGATGCACGGTACCGGTACCGCTGGCTAGTTCAAATCCAACACTGCCCGTCGGCCCCCAACGGATGCCGGCTCGGTTATAATAATCGGCGATCTCTTCCAGTTGGGAGAATGCCTGTGAATCTGCGCCAAGCGAATACCCTCGCCATCGTGCTTGGACCGCCAGCTGCACCGGGGTCACAGCCTCCTTCACGGATCGAGTGGGAAGATATGCGGCGAAGCGCTGCGTACGGCCCGCTCCGCGCACGCCGACAGGGATACGGCCGTTCTTCACGGGACTGCGGCGGATGACAACCCATGGCGCCCGTTTCAAGGCATCACATACCCATTCCGGAACCGCACTCTCACACTCCAAATCCGCGGACGACTGAATTCTGACCAAATCATGAACCCTCAGTTCCATTGTTCAACGAGCTTCCTGCGAACAAGAATCGATAACGAGCGGGAGGCCTGAGCCTGAACGGATTGAAGCCGACTGCTCAAATCTGCCGGAGATTGGCGTGCGTCGGCGATCGCCGTAAGCAAAGCGCTCTCGATCGCCTCTATGTCGTAGGATGTGGGTTGATCGGGATGGATACCAACCAGCATCTGATGAAGCGCGCCGAGCGTGGCAAATGATTTCACATCATACGCGGTAGCGGCGATTCTGCACGCTGCCTCATCTAACTCTTCCATCCGCCTGCGGGTTACTCTCGCTGCCGACTGCTTGGACATGACCTGTACGGTCACACCGGCATCGTCCAGCGCTATGATTCGATTAGCCTGCAACCCGTGAGCGAGAAAAGCGCCTGAAATGGCCAGACCGACGATCAAGGCAATAACGGGGTGCCCGGCCAGCCTCGCCGTCGCATAGGCATCGGCAGCAGCGGCACAGGACTGATGAATGCCGAGCAGTTCTTCCGAATATCCATAGGCCTGTCCCGGAACATCTACGATAGCGACAATAGCCCGTTTATCCCGGTCCTTGTCTTCCTCAACAGCCCGCCTAACGCAATCGGCAATCCTCCAACCTTCGTCCAAACCAACTTCTCCATTTCTGGCTCGGTAAAACCGATTTCCTGCATCATTCACAACGGCGATCATCCGCACACGTTCCTGTCCGAGCTGCGAATCCGCCGACAAGACGGAAGGGATCCCCGTCGGTACCTGCTCATGCGATTTCGTTAACCGTTCGAAAAAGGTACGGCCCCGGCTATTCTTCATTCCTTCACCCGCCACAAGATCTTGCCCGAACGAAGGCAGTGCGGATTCCCGCTCCGGATGACCCAAGCGCCCCCAGAGATTCCTTAAAGCATCCGGTGTTAAGCGCTCTTGTATATCCAGCTTGGATAAACGGCAGAGAAATCGGTCTACCTGTGAGCTTCTGGATGAATTGGATTCACGTATCCGATAGATGGCGCGAACGGCATCCCTGATTTCCTCCCAATCATCATCAACCAGCCTGTCGGCCAGCCCGATTGCATAACGCTGTTCCCCACCCGACATCGACCAGACGAGGCGCCTGTTTCTGGAGTCGAGTTCCTCAATTCCTGCCTCTTGCTCAATCACTTCCGGACCGTTCAGCTGCAGCCTGCCCTGCTTGGTCATAATAATGGCGCTGCATAGCCCCGCTGCAATGGACATCCCGCCGAAACAGCCGATCATGCCGGCAATGATGCAGACTACCGGGCGATAGCGCCTTAATGCAACAATTGCCGCATGGATCTCCGCGATAGCTAACAGACCATAATTCCCTTCTTGTAAACGGACGCCTCCGGTTTCCAAAAGGAGCACCGCTCGGGTAGGGATTCCTGCTTGATTATCGTGCAGAGCCATCTCCAGCGCGCCTGCGATTTTGGCCCCGGATACCTCGCCAATGCCTCCCCCCTGAAATCTGCCGTCGACGGAAACCAGGACTGCCGGCTCGCCATCGATCGTTCCTTTTGCCACAACAACGCCGTCATCGCTTTGCGGAACGATACCTTGGATAGCGAGGTGGGGAGATTCAATCCGTTGAAACGGGTCCAAAAGCTCCCGGAAGGAGCCTTCGTCCAGCACGGCCTTGGCCCTTTCCCTGGCACTGAGCTCAATAAAGCTGTTTGTGTAGCGGAGCTGCCGTCTCATCAATCGATTACCTCCACAACTTGGGCTAAACGCAGGTTCACTACCCCCGGTGTAGCTCCGAAATCATTGATTTGAATTTGTGCGGCAATGTTATAGTCCTGGAAAAAACGGTCGAAAATCGCCTGCCATATTTGCCTGAACCCTTCCGTTTGGGTCCTGATGTCGACCTGTGCGATACCATTGGGAGAGGGCTCTACCAGAATTTCCAGGTCACCTGAAGCAACAACGCCGACGTACCCTCTTTTCGTAATGACGCGCTCGGCTTTATACTGAAAGTGTAACTGTTCGATGGCCAAAACCCCCTTGCGGTTTGTTCGCAATACCCGATGTGCTTTGAATTTTATCCAAAAATAATACGGCCGCAATTAAATCCGCGCTTCCTCCCGGCGAAAGACGGTGCTCCAACATGCTTTGTTCTAGCAGCCTGTAGGCTTTTCGACCCGAAGCCGTGCCCATGCCGCCCGACTCTAGTACATTCCTCGCCCCACGCTGCACCGCCTCAAGTGCTTGCGGCCCTCCCCTGTGAAGCAGACAACTGTCTTGCAGGCTGGCCATGATGGACAGCAGAGCATGAAGCCGCGCAGTTTGTTCAGGAGCCTTTCTCGCTCTCATCCCCTCCAACACGGGAAGTCCGATTCGGGTTACATGTGGAAAGCACTTCAGCGCTTCCCCTCTTGCACCTTGTACCCCATATTTTTGCGCAACCTCCATTCCGTTGGTCGGTTGCTGGGGGGCGTAGCGGTCTGGGAACTTCGCAATTGTGCCGGCGATGGCCGCGATTTCCCATGCAGTCGCAGGAGCGCAGTGAACCGCACAACCGGCAAGAAGCAAGCCGAGAGCCCAGATCGCTCCGCGATGCGTGTTTACCCCATGTGTCACCCGCATCATCTCCTGCTCTCCGAGGCGTCCCAGGAAAGCCAGCTCTTCTCTCAATTCCTGTTCCGGGTTACGTCTGTAAGCCGCCTTCCCCATGGCCTCGAAGCATGTGCGGAGAGATGCAGCAGACGCCTTCATTAAGGAAATATCCATATTGTCGTGGCTTCCCGAAGAACGCAAATCAACCAATCCGGGCTTCGGAGTCAGCTCCGCCTCCTCAAGCAGCGCCTGCACAGCCCAATCGGCTAATTGCTTCCCGCAATCGTCGGCATCCGTCCACATTGCGACCACCTCACCAAGTTCGGAATTTTTCCGGTGGACTATACAACCCGCCGGACCAGTCGATTAAATCCTCGATGCTTTTGGCGGCAAGCAAAGACCTTCTTGCATCGGTTCTCCGGATTTGAAGATCCTCGGGGAGTGCAATCAGCCCGTCCTGACGCAGCCTGTCATTCAAGGAACGGTCATGTTCCCGCCCCAGGGGCGTCATTCCCGCTATCGCTCCGAGCGCCATCCTTCTCTCTTCCATACTTTGCGCTTTATACAAGTAAGCGATTCCTTCTTCCGTAATGACATGGGTAACGTCGTCCCCATAGATCATGACCGGTGCTATCGGCAGGTTGCCCTGCTTACCTACCTCAATAGCATCGAGAGAATCCACGAAGGCGGATTGTCCCCCCTTTTGAAAGGTTTCAAGCATTTGGACCACAAGCTTCCTCCCTCTTACGGTGGGAGATTGATGCGTGATCAAATCAAGCCAGGCCGGAGTCGCATGCCGTCGTCCCCTCGGATCGCTTCCCATGTTTGGCGCCCCTCCGAAACCCGCCAACCGGCCGGCTGTAACCGTGGACGAATTGGCATCTCGATCGATTTGCAGGGTAGACCCGATAAACATATCCACACCGTACAAGCCCGCCACTTGACAAATCATCCGGTTGGAGCGAAGGCTGCCATCGGGACCGGTAAAAAAAACATCCGGCCGTGCGGCGACATACTTCTCCATGCCTACTTCGCCTCCGAAGCAGTGTACCCTGTCCACCCAACCGCTTTCGATTGCCGGAATTAAGGTCGGGTGAGGATTTAACGCCCAATGGCTGCAGATCTTCCCCTTAAGCCCGAGACTTTCTCCATATGTCGGAAGCAGAAGCTCGATCGCAGATGTATTGAAGCCGATCCCATGGTTCAAAGATTGAACCTGATGCTTTTCATATACGCCTCGGATGGCCAGCATCGCCATAAATATTTGAACTTCCGTAATCTGACGCGGGTCTCGGGTAAATAACGCTTCGAGCTGATAAGGTTTTTCCGCTTGCACGACAACATCTACCCAGGAAGCCGGGATGTCTACTCTGGGCAGCTTGTCGACGAGTTCATTTACTTGCACAATCACGATTCCGCCCGAGAATGCAGCAGCTTCAATAATCGTAGGCGTTTCTTCCGTATTCGGTCCGGTATAAAGGTTCCCCTCCATATCCGCTTTATCTGCTGCGACCAAGACTACATTCGGAGTCAGATCGATAAATAATCGGCCATATAGCTCAAGGTAAGTGTGAATCGCGCCTAATTCAACCAGACCATCTTCAATCAGTTGTGCGATTCGCAGGCTTTGGGGACCGGCATATGAGAAATCCAATTTACTGGCTATCCCTTTCTCGAACAAGTCCAGGTGCTCCGGTCTTGAGATACTGCTAATCAGCATATGCAAGCGGTTGATCCGATTGCTGGATACCTTGGCCAGCGATTCGGAGAGAAAAGACGCCTGCTTCTGATTATTCCCCTCGAGTACTACTTTATCACCTGATTTAATCAGCACCTCCAATGCGTCCACGATCCGCCCGGCTGGCAGACATTTTCCTTTCAACCATGATTTTGCTGCAAATAACCGCCGAAACTTCTCGTCGCGACGCTCCGTCCAACTGCGTGGCGTAACTTCTGCAATCGGCAAACTCGATCAGCCTCCATATCAGAAATTGGTCTTATGGGGAATGAGTAAAGACTTTTCTCTTTATAATAATCCCGATTGTTTTATAATAAAAATACCTATTCAATTATAGTTGATATAACCAATCTGACATAAAGGGAGGATACAATGGAACTACAGCAGCTGATCTATTTTCAACAGGTGGCGCATTCCGAGAATATAACCCGTACGGCCGGAGATTTACGTGTTTCCCAACCTGCCTTGAGCAAAGTGATTCGCAATCTTGAAAAAGAGCTGGGTGCATCCTTATTTGACCGTAGAGGCAAGCGAATCGAATTAAACGCAAGGGGAAAAAAATTTCTGAAGAGAGTCGAAGCTGCTCTGAATGAACTGAACGAAGCAAGAAATGAGCTCCAAGACGAAGAATGCGAAGTGAAAGGTACCATCCGTTTCTGTTTCGATGTGGCCTCCTCTATTATTCCCAGTTTAATAAGAGAGTTCCGCAATCTTTACCCGGATGTTACGTTCCAGCTATCCCAACATGACCAGAACACCACGTCAACAAACTTCGATCTTTGTGTAACCTCATTGCCAATTGGGCTTCATGGAACTGAAAAGACCGAATTGTTGAACGAAGAAATTGTTTTAGCCGTCCCTAAGGATAATCACTTATCCTCCCAGGAAAGCATTCGATTGGAACAAATCGCGAATGAAGGTTTGATCAGCCTCAGGAGAGGCCATAGTTTGCGGGAGAAGACCGACGCCTTCTGCAAAGTGGTAGGATTTATCCCTCGCATCACATTCGAAAGCGATGATCCGGCAACAGTGAGAGGGCTCATACGTGCGGGACAAGGAATTGCATTTATTCCTTCCATTACGTGGAAAGGCACTACAGACGATTCTGTAAGACTTCTAAATATTGAGCGTCCTTTCTGTTCCAGATCCATAGAGCTGCATTGGAAAAAGGACCATTATTTAGGGCAAGCGGCACGGACGTTCCGCGAGTTTCTTATCGATTATTTTGCGAAGCTGAAACTCGGCATATAACCTAAAGGTTATTTATAATATACAAAACTATATATTATGATCCCTGGAAATGGTCGGATATAATAGACTAAATAAAGAACTTTTTAGTAGGGGGCAATTCATTTGATTATTACCACCAACACGGGTCAAGTACGAGGTGTTCAGGAAGGCAATCTTTACATTTTTCGCGGAATTCCCTATGCGGAGGCCCCAGTCGGCGAGCGCCGATTTTTGCCGCCGTATCCCAAGCAGCCCTGGGATGGGATACTTGAGGCTAGCCGGTTCGGTCTCAAATCGTACCAGCCAGTTCATGGTCAGAACAATCTTCTCAAGGAACAATCCGAGGATTGCTTAAGTCTCAACATCTGGACATCTGGCGTGGAGCAAGCGAACCGTCCAGTTCTTGTCAACATCCATGGCGGCGGATTTGTTGCTGGAACCGGTGCGGAATTTGCCGGTTTGACCTTTGCCAAACAGGATAACATTGTATGCGTTTCCCTGAACTACAGACTGGGGGCATTAGGCTTTCTGCATTTGGGCGACCTGTTGGGCGATGCGTACCAGACCTCCGGGAACAACGGGATACTGGACATCGTTGCAGCACTAAAGTGGGTCAAAGAGAATATTTCATGCTTTGGAGGCGACCCAAACCGCATCACCGTTTCGGGCGTATCGGCCGGAGCCAAGTGCGCAAGTACACTGCTGACTGTGCCCGCTGCACAAGGGTTATTCCACCAAGTGATTGCCCGAAGCGGCGCAACGCAATCCATCCGCGATACACGCACTGCCACCTTGATTACGCTTCGGCTGCTGGATAAGCTGGGCATTCCGCATAAGGAAGCGCATCGATTACTGACAATTCCTGCACAAACGATTATTGAAGCTCAAGATAATAGCCTCCATACTTTTGGTCCTGTACGAGACGGACTCACGATCCCAATGGAACCTATTACAGCGGTTCTCGGTAAGCTTAAGCGCAAGATTCCATTGCTTTTGGGGACAAATAAGGACGAAGCTGCGTCATTCATAACAAACTCACCCGGACTGAAAGTGCAAAACGAAGATGTTCTAAATACCTTATTCGGGTCGAACAGCGGGCTCGTCTTGAATGCGTATCGTAAAGCCGCTCTTCTAAAGCCTGCCGAAGAAGCCTGGAAAGATACGCTGACCGACTGCTTTTACCGTATTGCGGCGGTCCGCCTCGCGGAGATGGCGGCAGAACATGGGCAGCCCGTTTGGCTGTACCGATTCGAGTATGCGGGTAAACAAGGGGCGGTTCACGGGGCGGAGAGTCCGTTTGTCAACGATTCTAACCCTACGGAAGTAAAAGAGCTTGCGACTCGGATGCATGCGGCGTGGGCCGCTTTTATCCGTTCAGGTGAGCCTACAGCAGAGGGGCTGCCCGAATGGCCCGCGTTCACCTTATCCGAACGTTCGACGATGGTCCTGAATCAGGAGTGCAGGCTGGAACGGGAAGCCGACTTGAGCGAAAACGATTTCCCAATGCAGGTGATACAGCTCTAAAATACGCTTCGAAAGCCTGTTGGTCTTATCCAACAGGCTTTCGAAGCGTATTATTTGATTACTGGTTACGGATTCGACGTTGGACAGAACGGACGTACCCGTGCTGTTCCTGGCGCTGATCCGGTAATAATAAGTGCCGCTCGCGATATAGTCGTCGCTGTACGGAACATAAGGTACCGTGTCCTCCATGACGCGTGCTTCAACATTCATTGCATCTATAATAGAGCTCCGCTCTAGCCTAACTGAAAGGACATCAGGTCGCGTCCTACCGTGATCGGTCCTTGATAGATATTCCGCATCCCTTTGATATACTCCTCCTCTGCAGCCTCATTCGCCGCCGGAGCCGGGATATGATGAGTAAGCACCAGATGCTTCACGCCTGCTTGCTTTGCGATTTCGGCCGCCTCCAATGTCGTCGTATGATATTTGGCCGGGTTGGAGAGTGCTTTGTCATAGGCCGGATATTGCTGAATCAGCGCATCCAGCCATTCTTTGTTATAAGCCTCATGTACCAAAAGATCGACTCCTTGGCTGTACTTCAGCATATTCGCTACAGGAATCGTATCCCCTGAAATAACAACCGACTTCCCGTTGTACTCAAATTTATAAGCGATCGCAGGATAAACCGGGCGGTGATCCACTTCAAAGGCTGTAATCTTGATTCCGTCCTTCTCATAGACAACCCCCTCGTTTCGTTCAGTATATTCGATCCGAGCCCCCGCTTCATCCGACAAATTGTAACTGACGCGAAGCTTGACATCGAACTCGAATGATTCCCGCATTTTACCGATGATTTCTTTGGTTGTCTCCGGACCGTAAACATGCAAAGGAGTTGATCGTCCCTCAAATACACGCTCGGGGGTAATGTGTGTACGCCAGCTTGTAATAAACACATCGAAAAAACCGCCGTTGTGATCGTAATGATGATGTGTAAGCAGTACATCGGACACCCTCTGAGGCATGACCCCTGCTTTAATCAGCTGATCCACGACACCGCCGCCGCAGTCGACCAAAAATACTTTATGACCCGCAAGTACGGCCACAGCTGGCTTCGCTCTGCCGTAAAATGCTCTTGGCGAGCCTGTGCCGAGCAAAATCACTTTTAGATACTCATGAAACTCGGGCTGAAGATTTTCCTGTGGCTGTATTTGCATACTTGATTCCTCCTGAATAGTTAAAGGTCTGTTATTTACCGCTCTTTACTTCCTGAAGCAGGGACAAATCAACATGTTGCTCAAATCCAGCCCCTTGAACTTCGATCATGTCTTGATTCCCCCCTTGATGTGTATTCTGAATTAGTGCTTAGACATGAAATTTTCGCAATCGTAAATGATCACCCGTTTCTTTTCGTATTGAATAAGATTCTGCTCCTTCCATTTGTTCAATGTCTCGGTTATTGTCTGTCTGCTGCATCCGATAATGTAGGACATTTCTTCATGACTCAGCGGTAGCCTGACATGAATTTCGTTGTGCTTCCACTCTCCGATCTGGTTCAGGAAATAAGCGAGCCTCCAAGCGACGGGTCTGGAGACGAGCGTTTCGACATACCTTTGGGTAGATAGCAGCCGCCTTGCGTTGGAAACGGTTAGTGCATAAAGCACATCCGGCCGGCTTTGCAACAAACTCCTAAAATGGTCTGCGGGCAGGAGTAGCACTTCGCTGTTCAGTATACATCGCGCGAATCTTTGCCTGTGTTGGCCAGTCAGTACCTCTGCCGCACCGAACACTTCACCCGTACTGCGTAAAAACAGAGTAATGCCGTGACCTTCCTGCGCCGATTGCGAGATTTTAACAAGTCCGGACCTAACAAAATAAATATACTGGCTTTCCTCATCCTCTCTGAAAATAATTTCATTTTTTTTATAATGTTGCGAAACCCCATATTCTTCAAATAGCTCGGCTAATATTAACTGCTCATGATTACCTTTTTCCTTTATCGGGTCCGTTGGTGAGGGAGACTGTTCATTTGACATGCTGTTGTCACCTCATTGCAAGAAATCTTTTAATTCACACTTAACTTATAGGTATTATAGAAAACTTCAAACAAATAAAACAGTCGTCTAGACGACAAAATGAAGTTTTTTTATTAAAGTGATGAACAACCGCAAAAAAAGTCCTTTCATCGAAAAGAATTGCTCACCGTAAAGCTGGCTGAATCGTAGATGATGTCCGGAAGTACACCTGTAGCAATGAGATCTTTATAGTCCTTATTTTTCCCTCTTAAAATGATGTCGAGGGTAATGTGAGGGAATTTCTTTTTGATGGCCTCCGTTACACCCGTACTTTCGAAATCAAAGATACCGGGCTGTCCGAGATATAGGGTTAAATTAATGGGTTCTTTACTCCCGCTTTCTTCGGCCTTTGGTGCAGTCTCTTTTCCCTTGCTGCAGCCCATCGTAACGACAGAGAAAATGAGTAACAAAA
Organism: Paenibacillus allorhizosphaerae; assembly: GCF_910594985.1. Classification (GTDB taxonomy): domain Bacteria; phylum Bacillota; class Bacilli; order Paenibacillales; family NBRC-103111; genus Paenibacillus_G; species Paenibacillus_G allorhizosphaerae. The sequence goes on along the minus strand of NZ_CAJVCE010000018.1, from coordinate 90,551 downwards.
GTACAGCCTTATTATACATTTTTATCATATGCAAACCTCCAACTTTCCCGATTGTTGACATTTAAATACGCTGGTGTGTATCATCCCTTCATAGGAGCTCACCGGTATGATGCGGTGTGTTGTACTTTTGAACTAATGTCAGCGATGACTGGCTTGCAAAACGAAGTAATTCGTCGCGCGTAACCAGCGAGGACATTCTTACTTCTTCTTCGCCGTATACCAATCGTTAACTTCCTTCACGCTCGCATCCCCGCCGGCTGCTTTGAACTTTGCAATAAAGGCATCCAAACCTGTGAGCGGTTCCCCATCAGAGATGAATTTGACCGTTTGGTCATTCGCCATCGTTCTCAGAGATGCGTTATTTTTGGAATACTCAGCCAAATATCGCTTGCGAGTAAGAACAGCCGCTCTTCCGAATTATCGATCGCGCTCCTATTGTGACTATTTTCCTCGACCGACACCTTACCGGTGTCCACATACAAAATTCCAACAAACTCTCCACGGTACTCGAAGATAAATCCGTTTAAATAATGATCCGCGAGCTCCTGACATACGTGCTGCACCGCGTAACACAGCAGCTGCCAATCTTGTTCTGATCTCGTTTCCCGAATATCAGCAAGATTATCTACGGAGATGACAATGACCCAAAATGAGGCCGCTCGAAGCAGTTGCAAACCAAGGAAGTCCATTCTCTCCCGAATTCTTTCCGGCTGTGAAACTTTGTCGCTGATCAGCGACATCAGGAACTTCTCCCGAAGGAGCGGCATACTCTCCTTCAGCTTCACCTGCATGTCCTGCATCATCCTGCGTTCCGTAGACTCCGCATGGAGATCGGCAACTACGCGTTCGATGACAGAACACAGTTCTTGCAGGTTCACCGGTTTGAATATATAGTCGACAGCGCTTACTTTCATCGCGGATTTCATATACTCTGCATCATCATGGCCGCTTACGAACACAATCTTAATATGCGGATAACGGCTCCGAATCTCCTGTGAAAGCGTAATCCCATCCATATTGGGCATGCGGACGTCTGTGAGCACGATATCCGGCATGAATTGCTCGATCGCTTCCAGAGCCGTGTCTCCGTCATCCGCCTCCCCTGAGAACTCGATGCCGTATTTTTCCCAATTCATATAATTACGTAAGCCGTATCGAACAGTCGGCTCGTCATCAACTACCAGAAGCTTCTACATAGTGGCATGACTCCCTTGCAACTCAGCTTACTTTACTAATAAGTATATAAGGATGTGCTACATATGAAATATAGGGGAAATCATGAATAACTGGTTGTATTCTATATAATTTTGTTACGGATGCTGAGAGAGGAACAAGCTTGAACCCTTATTTCTATTGATATAAGCACTTATACGAGAATTCATCATTTAAAAATGAAACAAAAATGGAACTAACAAAGGAACTTCTCTTTAACTATACTTAACGTTACTAAAGTAAACAACACAAAAAGAGGTGTTATAAATGGTGAATTTCAGCAAAATCAAGTACTACGAGGGGCCATCTGCATCAACCGCCACTCCCACTGTCAATCGTACGGATTTGTGTATTTATGGTGCAAGCTCTGCCGGAATCGCCGCAGCCATTCAGGCAATCCGCATGGGCTTAAAGGTGGTCGTCACGGAGTTCGGTGAGCGTGTGGGCGGACTTACTACAGGAGGACTTGGCGCTACGGATATCGGAAACAAAGCAGCCATTGGCGGTATTTCTCGGGAGTTTTATCAAGCGCTTGGCCGGCATTACGGTACGACGGAGGGAGACGGAACCCAGTGGACATTCGAGCCGTCCGTTGCGGAAGCCGTATATCTGAACTGGATTGAACAGTATGGCATCGAGGTTCATTTTGGGCAGCGATTAGAGCGTTTGGAGAAAAAGAACGGAAAAATCATTCGCCTTGTCACGGAGAATGGCAATATTTACGAGGCTGGCATGTTTATCGATGCAACGTACGAGGGAGATTTACTGGCAGCCGCCGGCGTATCTTATCACGTCGGCCGGGAAGCGAATTCCGTCTATAAGGAAACATTGAACGGGATCCAGTTCGGGAGTCCTCATCATCGTTTCAACGCGTTTATCGACCCCTACGTCATCCCTGGGAAACCTGACAGCGGCTTGCTCTATGGGGTTTCCGATGCTGCTCCTGGCGTACAGGGGGAAGGGGATCGTTCCGTACAGGCATACAACTTCCGAATTTGTTTGACGAATGTACCTGAGAACAGGATCCCTTTTCCGGCACCGCCGAATTATGACCCCGACAAATTCACACTTCTTGCGCGGTATATCCAGGCCGGCATTTGGGATGCGCTTCGGCTGCACACAAAGATGCCAAAGGGCAAGACCGATCTCAATAATAAAGGGGCGGTTTCTACCGATCATATCGGAATGAACTATGAATGGCCGGAAGGAAGCTATGCCCGACGCGAGGAGATATTTCGGGATCACTTGCAATACAATTTGGGCATGCTTTATTTTCTAAGTAATGATGATCGTGTGCCTGAAGCGATTCGGGAAGAGGTGCGTCAGTGGGGATTGCCTGCAGACGAATACATGGCCTTTGGACATTGGACGCCACAGCTCTATATCCGCGAAGCAAGACGAATGGTTTCGGATGTCGTCATGAACGAGGGCCACTGTCGCGGCTTCCAAAGCGTTTCCGACCCGATTGGGCTGGCTGCTTATACGATGGATTCCCACAATTGTCGGCGAATCGTCTTGGGAGGGCAATGCGTGAATGAAGGGAATGTAGAAATCCCGCCTACCCGACCCTATCCGATTTCCTACCGATCTATCGTACCGAAGGAAGAAGAGTGCGTCAATCTCATTGTGCCTATCTGCCTCTCTTCCTCCCATATCGCTTATGGTTCGATCCGGATGGAGCCCGTATTTATGATACTAGGTCAATCCGCCGCAACTGCAGCTGCCTTAGCGCTCAAAGCTGACGTGCCCGTGCAGAACCTAGATTACGACCAACTGCGTAAACGATTGGTTGAGGACAATCAGATATTGGAATGGGCCAAGGCTTGACAGTTAGCAAGGACGCAAGATTGGAGTGAAACTTTTAATTTACAAATCATTTCAGATTACCCCCGCCCTGCAGATACGTCGGGGGTAATCTGATATAGAGTCTGTGTCCAATATTTACTGCTCCAATGACTGTTTTTGAATACGCTACTCCGGGCCGGTATCAATGCCAGCCTAGAACTCTCGTTATCTATATTTTCTTTTCGATTGCTCATCCACAAAAAAATGGACATTCCCGTCTCTAGAAAACGGGTGTCCACATATAATGTGCACTAAATAATTCATTATTAATTAATTATATTTAATAATTGTTAAATCAATAGCCGTAAAAAAGAGGCTTGGCCGACAAGCCCCGTAATAAGACGTTATGAACTTCTCGGCTTGTAGTCCATCCTTAGTAAAATATCCTGGTCGTAGTTTCCGAACTTGCGGCCGAACAAATTGATCCCCCCCTGATTCACGGCATCGGGCTTAACGCCGATCCTCACCTTAAAGGAGTGACTACCATCAATCCCCAATTCGTTAACCCTCAAATTCGATACTCTTGTGCCGTCGATGAAGGAGCCTCCCTCGGTTACTTTCCATTTCTTCAGCATCCCGAACTGCGAATCCTGCGTCTCCCACCATGCCGGAGTCAGGTGCCCCCGCTCGCCGCCGAAATCCCCCGGGCTCATCCATGTCCCGATCTCCATCCCGTTGATCCATACCGTAATATCCGACGGCCAATCCGGATTGTGCAGCGGAGCCTCGGAGCATAGCTCCATAGACAGCTCGATTCCGGTCAGCTCGCAGTCGTACGGAAGCCGGTTCGGAAACATATACTCGACAAAGCCCTGCCTGAACCAGAGCAGTTGGGCATTCACCTTGTCCGGTTCATAAAAACTGCGCGGATTATCGAAGAAGCCAATAACGCCGGTTTCCGCGGCTAACCCGCAGGTTGGGCGAACTTCGCAATCGACATAGTGACCGACAGGCATATTGATATGGCAAAAGTTCGTATCTTCCGCCTCCGGAATGGTGCCAAGATGTATGACCAGCCGATCGTATTGAGCGGAGCATATTTTTTGCGCCCCTCTGAGGCCGGGAACCAATTCCGTCCGGATCAATTTGGCGTCCTCCAGCTTTTTGATATTCACGGTAGCAGTCGACGGCGGCAGATTGAACATTTCCGCAATTTCGTTGACATTGACTTTTCTTTTCTGTATTTCCTTGAATATGTCGATCCTGATTTCGGAAGCTAACGCTTTTGCTATTTCCAGCAATTCATCGACCGTGATAGACAATACACGCGACATCTGTTCAAATCCTCTCAGAGCGGCAATTTATTTCATCATTTTAGGTTTTAGTTTCATTTTATCATAAGCGCCCCCATCAGTCGACTTGAACAGAAGCAGCCGTCGTATCGGCCTCACTTTTCTCCCAGCTTGATATTGGCGATATTTTTGTCGGCCTCTTCTTTCGCTGTTCTTAAAGCCGTGTTGATATCCGTTTTCCCCTCAAATACGGAAACGAAAGCTTTCCTGATCGCTGCGTCCACCGGACCGTTATACTTCGATTGCGGGATCAGTGTAGATGGTTCGCTCTTGAAAATTCCTTTGATGTTTTTCCCTTTCGCAAATTCTTGATCGGCGGCAAACTGATCCAAAATCTGGGCGTTTTTCAACACCGTCAGCTTCCCACTGCGCGTGGCGATCGTCTGAACCTCATCGGATAGTGCAATCTTGAGCACCTCCATCGCGGCATCGATGTGCTTGCTCGTTCTGCTGACAAGGAATTGATGGTAGTCTGCCTGAAGATACTTATTCGGCGCTTCCGGATGGGACGGAAGCTGAACCACATCCCAATCCAATCCTTTCGCTTGCGGCAGGAAACTAAACATGCCGATGGAATAATAGGCAGCCATGGCAATATTCTGGTCCTTAATAAATGCATTGATCGTGTCGAGTCCCACAACTTTCGGTTTGTTGTTCGGAATATCGTAGATCTTCATCGCTCTTTCGAAAATGGTTTTCCAAATGTCCGGAACGAGAGCCTGCTGCGTCTTCTTATCTACCATTTCGATTGAAAGTGGAGAAGCAAACGTCGTTACCCCTCCATGAGTGACATACAGTCCGAGATAGTTGACTCCGCCTTCCAAACGGGATACTTTCTTAGCCAGTTCGGCCGCTTGGTCCCAGGTCATTCCGTCCGTCGGATACGGAACGCCGAATTTATCGAAAATCCCTTTGTTGTACCAGAGGGCGAAAGCGTTTTGTGTAAACGGCAACCCATAAAGCTCGCCATTGTCGCCAAGCTGCTTGATCGAATCCATGATGTTCGGATTTATTTTCGAAATGTCGATATCGTGCTTCTTGAGCTGCTCTCTCAGGTCGAGCGGAATTTGCATATCGACCCTTTCGCGTTGCGGCGGCCCTCCGTATATCAAATCGGGGATATTGCCTGCGGCTACCAGGTCGTTTAAAGTTTGACCCTGTGTAGGCCTCAAAATCTCGAATGAGATTTGGGGATACTTCTTTTGTACTGGATCCGTAAAATACTTATTCCATTCATCGTCGGTCATTCCCGGTATTTCGATTAACACTCTCAATGTTACCGGGTCTTTTATGACAAAGGCATCCGATTTATCCCCCGGTGCGTCTCCCGATTTCGTTCCGGAAGAACTGCATGCCGCCGACACCACCATTAGCGCAGAACATAGAACTGCCAACCATCTCTTTTTCATTTTGTACACCTTCCCCTTTTTGTTTTGACACTTCAAGTTAGTTGCCCGGATGATGGAAGAAGTACCGTACATCCGCATCCTGCAATGGTGTATTGTAAATGGCGATTTCGTCCATCAAACCTTCAAAATACGCTCCATCTCCTTGGTCCCCGAATGCATCTTCGGAGAAACGTCTACCCAAACCTCCCCGATCATCATGAGTACCGACCTGCTTGAAGCTTGCTGTCGTTTGATTCAATAATTTTCCGTCGATATAAAGCCTGAAGTCACCTTCGGCAAAAACGACTGCCACATGGTACCATGAACCGGTTTTCGTGAGCTCGGCAGATACGGTCGTCCGCGCTCCTCCTTCCGCTACTGCCGCTTTTACCCGTCCATCCTCAAGCTTGATGGCTAGACCGCCGTTCACCCCTCCTTCGTCGTACAACAATTGTGTCTTTTGTATTCCCTTCGGGTTTACTCGCAGTGATACCGTTCGGAGTGCAAACGGATCACGCATAGAGCCTATACCAGAGCTTTTGTCCGCAAAAGGAACCCCGTCTTGCTTTCCGCCGAATTGCAGCGGTCCGGCTTCGTCCATAGGGTAGCGGGCCGCCACAGAAAAACGTTGTATTAGTCGAAATAATTCTTCTTCCGATATAGGCAAGAAAGTGGCATGCCGGGCTTGATAAGGAAAACGGAATGAACTCTTCGGCAGCTCCGGCGACCAGTGGATCATATCGCTTGATTCTTTTACGCCGAATTTACCGTCGGCCCAATAATCGTAATAGAGATACCACTTTTGCTGCCCTGACAATTGCAATGTTTCTGCCGCCTCTGTCACATTGGGAGTGATGTGCGAACTCATATCGCCATATCCGCGATCAAGCAGATTCGATATGGCAAGCCGGTTTCGCATCGGCCGTTCTTTCTCGTCCTTAAAGAACAAGTAGTATTTGTCGTTATAAAATCTGATGTGCGAGTCGATGACACTAAAACCCGGATCGAATAACAATTCAGCGGGTGTAAACGCTTCCCAATCTGTTGTATAAGATTTGTATATCCGGTTGTTATCCGCTTTGTCCGACCCGAGGGTAGAGGACCAGTGAATCATATACCGGTTACCGGCGGCATCCCAATTCCATTCCGGCGCCCATACGTTAGTTGAATTAGGGAAGCTCTCCATGACAGTCAATGCTTTGGGACTTGTAAACGTTATCAAATCTCTCGATCTGGCGTACCCGAGTTGTTTTCCCCGTTGCGCGGATCCCGCAGACGAATTCATCGTATACACCAGATGATACGTACCGTCAGGAGCTTTGCCGATGAAAGGATCCCGAATAACGCCAGCTCCGACGGAAGTCTTCCAGACCGCTTTGTTGTCGTTCAGTTCGTACCAATGAAGTCCGTCGCGGCTGAAAGCGTAATGCAGCCTCAAATCCATTTGCGTTTGATTCGGCCCCGAGCGAAAGTAAGCCATCAAATATGCGGGGCTCCTGTCGATTTCTTTCATCTGCGGATCGTCACCTTTCACGTGAACGGCTTTCCAGCTGTCGTTGTAGATAGTAAAGCACAATACAATAAAAACGATAGCGAAAAAAGGCAAAGCAAAAATAAACCATCTATGTCTCAACATTCGACTGGCCCCCCCTATTTCATACTTCATCACCGCCATTGTTTATCTTAATACTTTATATTTATGTGTTAATATTTATTATTTCATGAACTAATCGGCATGTATAGGCGCTACTACACTCGATCCTTCGAAGGAACCGGCTGTTCGGTAATCGTCGGTCCCACCACATAGATGCTGCCGTCTTCCCGGAATCCCATCCGATCCATGCACACTTGGCGGTTGCCGCCACCCTTTTCCGGATCCGTGTGGGTATGATAAATGATGAATAACTCCGTACCATCCGGCGAAGCAATAATGCTATGGTGGCCCGGACCGGATATTTCATCGCAGTTGCTCTCAAGGACAGGGTTACTTTCATATTTGCTAAACGGCCCTAATGGCATCTCAGATACGGCATAGCCGACAGAGTAATGACGCCCGCCGAAATGGTTGGCGGAATAAGTCAAATAATAGATACCGTTTCTTTTCAGCACGAAAGGACCTTCATTCCATAAGTAACCTCGATCGAGAGATTTCATCTCCCACTCCTGATCCGGTTTCGTTAAGCAAACGGCGTCTCCAGTAACAGTGATCATGTCACTTCCCAATTCGATGCCATATAAATGGCTTTCATGGCGGCCTTTCACGATATTTTCCGAGCAATCCCTGGAGTAGTACATATATATCTTGCCGTCATCGTCGAATAAAATATGAGCATCGATCGCCGCATAGCCAAAATCGAAAAGCGGATGATCGTACACATCGATATACGGGCCCTCGGGCCGATCCGCGATAGCAACACCGATCCGCAGACTGTCTTTTTCTTTCCATCGGGCTGTATAGTACATGTAAAACTTTCCATTACGTTCTACTACCTCGGGCGCCCAAAATTGCTTGTATCCCCAGGATCGTTCGTTTTTTTCGTATACAAATCCTTCTTCCTTCCAATAAACTAGATCGTCTGAAGACCATGCTTTGAAGCCTTGCTCGACCGCCGACGTCGGAAAACAGTAATATTTTCCGTTGGATGCTCTCAAAATGTATGGATCCCCAATTTTTTGAATGGGAAGCGGATTTTTGTAATAAGCAGGTTTAGAGGTCACGAATGATTTCTCTCCTCACTATTAAGATATTTTTAACAAACATAAAAAAAGACATTACCTTAATAATTGTTATTTATGTTCTATTTTACATGAACTATTATCGATTTAAAAGCCCCCGTAGGAAAAAACTCCAAATAAAGTTCATATTATCCCCGTCGAATCGCCTCGCATTACCCGGTTATGTCTTCCTTTCGTTGGAAACAATATATATTGGGTAAATACGGCAGAGGTGATGAAATGAAAATCATACTAATTTTTTTCCTCATGTTTTTTTTGAATATGTCCCTTGCCGTTATGGTCGATCTTATTAAGGGAATGAACCTTTCGATGTCTTTGAGTGTGATCCGACATTCTTTTGCGGCCATGTCCCTTGCGGAATATATTATTATTTATGGGATGTTGTGTCTTCTGTTCATTTCAGTGTTCACTCCGTTGTTCAAAATGAAAAACGCCGATCGGACTCCGTCACAGCCGCCGAACGCGTCTCCCACCAAAAAAAAATAGCATCAATCCTCTACATTTGTGGAAAGCGGATGACGATAAAGCCCGAATCGTTTACGAATCAGATGAATTCCGAAAAGCATTACTGGAAAGACGATACAAAATAGAGTTAAGTAATTTTTTAAAAACACTTTCCCTTCCTCGATATGCTCTGAAAAGCTCATTGCGATCATGAGTGATGACAGTAACACTACGAGTCCGGCAGGCAGTACCAGTTGTTGCCGATGGTCATCGTTTCCAGCCATAGATTCGGATTCTTAATCCGACGGCGGACAAGCGAAACATTCACTGCGATAGACTCGGTAAAACCGTCTTTGGGACCGCGAATGACCACTTGGGAGGAAGGCTCAGTTACTTGTCTTACTTCCCCGCCGCGCGTGCTTCCGCTAACCGCTTCCACCGATCCGTTAACCAAGATTACCGTATCCCCGGATAAAATGGATAATATTAATCCGTTCCACTCACTGATGACCTTAACTTCGCCGATAGCCAGCGCGTTATCTTTAATGAAATCAAACATCGTTTTACCGAAAGTTTCTTCAGTGTTGTCCAACATCAGGGAACGTATCATAAAATCGTTGACAATATTCGTATCCGAAAGACGACCGACCGTATACACCGCCGCAACTCGAACGAGCGGGTTGCCGACCTCAAACTCCCTGATTATGACATCCGGGCTGTTTCCGACTTCTGTCTGATCCGTTCTAGGTTGATCCTTATATTCGGATTTAGGGGATTTTTGCCTATGTTCTTAATCGGCTGCGCGATGCCGGTACGTTTCATCGCATTCGTTTGTCTACGGAATCGATTCCAAAAGAACATTCTGCTCCCCTCCCGTTATACAGGCATTTATTCTCAAATCAATTTGTTTTTATACTTCCTGCGCTCTCACAATTATTCCTCAAGCCGGCTTCGGAAGCAGCCGTTATTTATTTGTCCAAAAGCACGGTTTAAACCTGTTTTGGTAAGAATATATAAAAGGGAGAGGCCAATTCGCGGAAAAGAGGATCTACATGAGGGAAATTACCTTTAAAGCCATTGCGATCACGAATGAAATCGATCTGAACAAAGTAGCTATCGATTGTGGCATTCCTAAAAAATATACATGGGAGCAGCCGTTAATTCTGAGAGGGGATATACTTCGGTCGATTCTCCATAAGGATGTGAACGAAGCGCAGCAGGTGCTTATTTTTTCCTTTGGCAGCCTTGTGTTCATCAATCATTCCAACGATCATGAAATAACCAGCTTTCTAAAATATTTGCAAACGTTCGAGCCGGAGATTGACCTTCAGCAGATAGAAAACTATACGGATGACTACAGTCTTCAGATCGGCGACACCGATACGGTCGAATTGACTGATGAATATGTTGTAGTTCCTACCTATGAAGATTATTATCCGGATTTGATATCGACAGTGCTCGCCAAATCTGTAGCGCTTGAGAAGATTGAGGAGCAGCTTGGCAAAATTCAGGACAGCCTCGAAACGATGATCGACCGATTAGAGAGAGGGAAGCTTCGGGTCGGCAACAAGGAACTGGCGAAAACGACCGCCAAAATCGTACGCCACGAGTACAATACGCTAGCGTACATAATGATTCTGGATAAACCGGATATTACGTGGACAAATAGCTCGGCAAGCGAATTTCACGACAAAATGATGGAGTTTTTCGAATTAAACGATCGATACAAAGTATTGAAGAGCAAGACGGACATTCTGTATCACATTATGGAGGGCATCACTAACATGAGTCATTCCATCCGCGGATTGTTCGTTGAATGGATTATCGTTTTTCTGATTGTCGTAGAGGTTATTCTAACTCTTATAGAGTTTGCGGTTCGGTTTTCATAACATGCCCGTTTGGAGAGTTATTTGGCATATACAAGTATAAGTATAATCTTTCAAGCTTCTTTGAAAAAGCTAGACAAGATATTAGCTGGTTTAACGCAGGTAAAGCTGCCGGTTAATTGAGAAATAGGCAGCAGATCATCTCTGACCGGCTGCCTTATTACTCCATCTTCTTTAAAAAACCCATTTCTTAGGCTATACAGGAATGTTTAGCTTAATCACAAGATCAAAAAACAAAAATCTTGAAGCAGCGGATGGCTACAGCCTCACTTCTCTTCCTAATTCGGCGGATTGATATAGCGCATTAAGGATTTTGATCATATCCACCCCGTGCTCCGGCGTAAGGATAGGTTCTGCACGCAGCTGAACGACATCGATAAAATGTCTTAAGTGAGCTCCATGCGCATCTACCGGTTTTTTGCCCATAACAGGTGAAATGTCGGTCAGCTGGCCCGCCATCTCGGTAAATATCCGGAGATCGCCTTTCTTAATGCTGGATCCCGCTTTTGTTCCTCTCAGCTCCACGAAGTTCATCTCTTCGCCGATATTTGAGGCCCAACTGAACTCGATTTGTAAGGTTGCACCGTTCTCGAAGCGAATAAAACCGATCGCCAAGTCTTCAACGTCAAACGTGCCGCCTGCTTGCTTTTCACCGAACCCACTGTGTACGGAATCGGAGATTTCATTATTGGCGAACTTGGTGTAGGTGGCGCCAGAGACGGCGACAGGCTTTGGATTGCCCATTAGCCATACGGAAAGGTCAATCATGTGTACGCCCAAATCGATCAGAGGACCGCCTCCGGATAGCTCTTTCGTCGTAAACCATCCGCCTTTCCCCGGAATTCCTCTTCGGCGAATCCAGCCGCAACGGCCGGTATACACTTCTCCCATATGCCCTTCCGAGATATAGTTTTTCAAATATTGCGCAGCTTGCGTAAAGCGGTTATTTCTCATGGTCATCATCGTTTTCTGCTATCTCTGGCGGCATCCGCCATCTTTTGCGCCTCTTCGGGACTGACCGCGTCCGGCTTTTCGCAAAACACGTGCTTGCCTGCCTTTAGTGACGCAATGGAAATCTCCGAGTGATACAGGTTCGGCGTACATATATCGATCGCGTCGATTTCTTCCATTTGCAACAAGTTCCGGTGGTCTGAGAAGACGTACGGAATTCCGTGTTCCTCTGCGATTTTCGCAGCTTTTTGTTCATTCGTATCGCAAACGGCGACGATCTCCACCTCCGGATGCTCCAACAACGGCTTCAGATGCGCCGACTTAAAAATATTCCCCGTTCCTACAATGCCGAGCTTCAACTTGCTTTTCATGACAAGATGCCTCCCCTTACATTTTTTCGATCATCTGTATCAATTGAGTGTAGCTGGTATGCAGGCAATCCATCGCATCGCGCGGACATACGTCCTGTTCCACTACGTACCAATCAATGCCGTTACTTTCGCCCCATTGTAAAATCGGAACAAAATCAATCACGCCCGTACCGATTTCGGCAAATGTCTGTTCTTCGTCCGACGTCATATCTTTGAGGTGTATGATCGGCATGCGGCCCGCATAGGCGGCGATAAAAGAAAGGGGATCGAATCCTGCTTTCCGGATCCAATACACATCGATTTCAGCTAATATCAAGTTATCCGCCGATGGCTTCAGCAAAAATTCGAGCGCGGAAACGCCTTCTACCGTCGTATCGAATTCAAACGCATGGTGGTGATAAGAGATTCTGTAACCTTGATCTTTCACACGATGGGCGGCATCGTGCAGCGTTTGTTTGATCTCCCGGTACCCTTGCTCCGTCCGCCGGACAGGCTGGACAAAAGGACATATAATATCCCTTGTCCCGAGAATGGCGGCATCTTGCACTATGGCATCCAGACCTGCCGCCAACTGATCATACCCGACATGCAGCCCTGCGGCCCTGAGTCCCGTCTCCTTCAGCACTTCGGCGAGCTCCCCGGGCTCGTGTCCATGGTAGCCGGCAAACTGCACACCGGCCCATCCCCTTCTGCTCAGCTCGCGAAGCACGCCAGGAAAATCCTGCTCGCATTCTTTGCGCAGCGTATACAATTGAACCGCCAGCTTATCCTTCATCTTTGGCTTCCTCTCCCCCGTATTTCGAATCACGAACGACCAAGGTTTACCTTGAACTGCATTAATTTACGGCGATGGAAACGAATGCATTTTTCGGTACTTCGAAGGATTCATTTTGAAATATTTCGTAAACATGCGGCTGAAATACAGACCGTTCTCGTAACCGCACAGCCGTGCGATCCGGTCGATTGAATAATTCGTCTGCACGAGCAGCGATTTGGCCTTCTCCATCCGGATCGAGTATAAATATTTGGAAGGCGGCATAGCGTACACCGCCTGGAACCGGCGCGTAAACTGCACCGGGTGTATCCCTATATATTCCACGATATCTTTCATTTGGACATCGCGAAATGCATGCCGCTCGATCATATCTTTCGCTTCTTTCATCAGCGGGTCGCTCACGACGTTCCCGAATTGGGCGAGCACTTCCGTTTCCATGCAGAATAACAGCCACAGATCGTAGACGAAGTGGGAAGACCATCTCAAATTATCGTTCCGGCTCATTCGGCTGGCCCGGAGCAAATGCCGGAAATCGTTGTACAGCCGGTCCCGCTCGGAAGAAGTGAATTTATAGGAAAACAGGCGACGCAGCTGCTCCGATAACTGCGCTTCCCCGCCGTCCTCTCCGGCATAATAAAACTTGATATAGAAAAAAGAGAGAGGTGTAATCATTTCACGGTGAAAATCTTCATGCGGCGGACATAGGACGATATCCCCCGCCGCAGCTTCGCCAGACAGTTCGCCGATTTCGTACCGGAAACGGCCGGCTTCGACGGCGATCATGATCCAGCACCGCTCGCGCTCCACCTGCTGCACGAATGCGGGCTTTTCTTTCCAATAGCTGTTGCTGATCAAACGAATCGGATGGATGAGCATCGCCGGATTCTCCGTTTCATATGCTGAGCTTTCATCCATGGTACACCAGTTTCGTCCCCCTATTCAATAGCGCTATCGGATTACAGCATCTTCCAGTCGCCGACGCCCGTTCCGACCTGAACGGCGATGTATTGGGCCGAGCCGTCGGCGCTCCTTATGATCTCCCCCAAATACTGGGCGTTAAACACGGGAGTGCCGGAGAAAGACCGACTCGGAACGACTTTTGTCGCCATCGTATTGATGTTCCTGTCCAAACAGTACGCGATCGGCGATACGCCCGGTGTCACTCCGGAATAGGCGCTGCCGGACCCGCTCCATGAATTGCCGATCGCCGTAAGCTCGGACAATATTTTACCGCTCCCGCCCGCGTTAATATTGACGCACTGCAATGTAATTCCCGAGCAGCTGTTGCCGTCGATCATCAGTTTCCCGGCATCGCCTCCGGCCGCGATATCCGCGTACAGAAGCCGCAACCCGTTCCGCACGATATTGCCCCTTATGCCGAGCTCAGCAAAAGACTCGGTGCGAACCGCATTCAGCGTATCGAAAAATTGATTGTCGCGAATGACGATGCCCCGGCTTCCCGAGCTTCCGCGAAACCGGATTCCCGCGTAATTTTTGGAGGCATCCCCCGTGTTCAGGCAATAGAAGCGGTTATCCGCAATCTTGACGTCTTGAACGTCCAACGCACCCCAGGCCGGGGAAAAATTGACCATCTGCCTGGCGTCCGAGCCGGCGGTTGCCGAACGCACATCGTACAACTTGTTTCCGCTAATATCGAAGTTGCGGGGATTTCCGGCAGGAGAGCCGTAGCTCCTCAGATTTATGATGCTGCTTCCCGTGGTATTGAATATTTCATTGTCACATATTCCGATATCCCGCAAAGATTCGCTGTTGAAATTATCGTCATTGATCGCTTCGATCGGAATATTGGCGCAGCCTTCTATAACATTGCCGCGCACTATGCACTGGCTCGTTATAATAATGCCCTTGTTGTTCAGCAGCCGTTTGCTGGCGTTGTCATCGAAGGCGCCGATCCCGAACGTCTGGCCGCATGTAATCTGGTTATCGGCAACGATCGAATAATATCGTCCTTGCATCGAGATCCAAGGTCCCCCAGTCCGGTCGATGCCGTTGCCCGAAAAGCCGACGACGCGTATTCCGTCAGGAAGCATGTCTCCAGGCTGCACGGCTTGCGTCATAATATCGTTGCCGATTATCGCAAACTTCCCGAAATCGCCCCATATGGCGGTCGGGGAATAGCTGCCGCTTCGGCGTTTGTAACCTACGTTGCGAATAACGTTATCCGTAATGAGGCATTGCTCGCAGGAGCGGACGAAGAGGCCGATCACACCGGCTTGGTCGCTCGTATTGCCACGAACGACGATTTGCTTGTTCCGTTCGGACTCGGCTATGGAGATAACCGGTATCCGTTCCGATGCAGCCGTGTAGTCCCGCGGCCATTCGCGGATTTGCAGCTGCGCCCTATCCCCTTCATACCGGTCGGACGTATACATATCGCTCCATCCGTCCCGCAAGCTCGTATTCCCCTCGAACAGAAGCGAGGCGAACCCGGCGCCGCCGAAACCGTTGATCGTATTGTTGGCGGAATAATTATTCCGTATGGTCACATTACCGCACTGGATGAACATAGCGCCGCTAAGGTAAGCGTTCTCAAAAGAGCATTGTTCAACGATAACCGTCCGGGTCCGGTAGGCGCTTCCGGACGGACATACTTCGAGTATGCCGTTGGTTCTTCTCGGAACCGTACCTCTGCCGAAGTTATTTTTTGTCGCCGGATAAGTTTGGCCGTCCCGGTTGCCGTCAAAGGCGACGCCGCGAATGGTGAACCGCTTGCCTCCCTGCACGCGGAGAATCGCCTTATGATTGCCGTAATCCACATCGGTATTGACAATCGATCCGGCAGCAAGCCGGAACCGGCAATCTCCCGATATGTCCAGCTCTCCCTCCTGCCCGAGATCGGCGACGCTTTCGCCGCTGAAAACGTATATTCCGTAAGCGGTCAGCACCGGTAGAGGGTACGCGAGGGCGGCTTGCATGGCGGCTGTATTATCGGCTGCGTATGCATCGTACTGCACCCGCAATCCGACCGACGCCAGATCGACTGCACCGCCGCCGCTCAATACGGCCACATTGCCGTTCGCCAGCAGCTGATCGATATAGCCGTTCCCGTTGAGCGCGCTTTCCGGACCGAGCGTATTCCCCCGCAGTGCATCGTAGTCGGTACGGGTGACGATCCGATACATCGCCCCTCCCCGGGGCGAATCCGTCACCGCGTTAGCGATCGCGTAATAGGACGCGGTCCGCACGCTGATACCGGCTTGCAGCGAAGCCGTTTTCATGATTCCGACCGATTCGAAATGCATTCCGCTCGCCGAGCAGTTCGAGTCGCCTGAATTCCCGTAGGTAGCTGCTGTGACCGTAGCGTTGCTCGGAACGAATGGGACGGCTCCGGCCATTCCGGCCGCAAGTACCGCACCCGACCCGCCTAATGCATAGGACAAGAACGTTCGGCGCGATAAAATGTTCCGGCTCTCCTTACTATCTTTCCGCTGCTCATCGTTCATCGGTTGCTCGCTCATCCGCACACGTTCCTCCTCGAAATTTATGTGGATCGTACAACGATAATCCGCTTCTCAAGCCTACTTCTTCATTTCCGATTCGATATATTTATTAATCTGCTCCTCCGCTTCGCGAAGCGCCGTATTGATATCTTTCTTGCCCTGATACACCGGCACGAGTGCAGCATTGGTAAAAATCGACTTCGCCTGCCCGTCGTACGCCGTAGTAGGTACCGGCTTTGCTATCGCGTCCTGGAAAAAAGCGGCCAAGTTTTTGCCATCCAGTCCTTTCAAATCTTTCGCATACTCTTTCTTGACGTTCTCCGAATTGATGATCGGAATGCGGCCCTGACGCGCCATAATCGTCTGTACCTCGTCGGACATCAGGAAAGCGATGACTTGAAATGCGGTATCCTTATGCGGCGTGGACGGCGGAATCACATAGAACGGCGCGTTCATCTGGGAGCTCGAACCGCTCATCCCGTTAAACCGGGGCAGCGATACGAAATCGACATTCAGACCGGCCTCCATCGCCGCGGGCAATTCGGTAATATAATTCGGTCCGGTACGCATGGCTACCGTCTGGTTTTTCAGGAAATTGACTTTCTCGTCGCCGGCCTGGGCGTTGCCGTCAATTTTGTAGAACGAGGTCATGACGTCCAGCCATTGTTTCCAGGCGTCGGTGTTGATCGAGGCCTTGTTCGTCTTCGGATCGACGAAACCTTGCGCCAATTGGTCCTTGTACACGACGTTAAGCGCATTATATTGGAAGCCCTTATATTGAACGCCGTTGTCAGTTCTGGTAACCTTCTTGGCGATATTGAACATGTCTTCCCAAGTCATGCCGTCCTTCGGATACGGAACACCGAAATTATCGAAAATGTTTTTGTTGTAGTAGATCGCGTTGTTGTTCAGCTCAAACGGCATCAGCAGAAATTCCCCTTTGTCGGAATACGATTTTACGGTATCCACGACGCCGGGAGCCAGACGCCCCAGGTCAAAACGGTGCTTCTGAATCAGCGGCGTCAAATCGCCGAGCAGACGCAGCGTTCTCAGATCCTGCAGACTTCCGAGCGAATAGGAGATCAGATCGGGGGTTTGTCCCCCGTTCAAGATGTCGAATATCGTTGTGCCTTTGCCGTCCTTTATCGTTTTCAGCGTAACGTGCGGGAATTTCTTCTGGACGAGCGACTCGATCGTTTCCGCCAAAACGATCGAATTACCATGGGTAAAAAATGTAAGCGTAACCGGAGCAAGCGGCGCCCCGGAGTCGGCAGCTTTGTTTTTCTCTACGGACTTGCCGGAATTGCTGCATGCCGAAGTCATGATAGCTGCAATGCTAACCGTAACGATCAAACCGAATAACTTGCGACCCCTTTGCATTATGTTTGATCCATCCTCTCTTTTCTTATATTTGGAAGCTGAAGATTTAGCGTAGACGCGCTCCTTGTTTTATTAACGATTGCTGTACGTTGCCTACATGGAGTTGACGAGGATTGACTTTGTCCTGCACGCACAGCGCCGCTGCAGTGCCCGCCGCCTGGCCGATCGCTATCGCAATCGGCTGTACCCGAATAGCCGAATGCGCTTCATGCGTAGCCGATATCGGACGGCCGCCGACAAGCAGATTGTCGATTTTCAACGGGATTAATGAACGAAGCGGAATATCGTACCATTCTCCGGGCTTCAAGCTTTGGATGACGGTTCCGCTGCCCGTCGGATTGTGGATGTCGACAGGGTATGCGCCCCGAGCGATGACATCGTCGAACTTGCACGCCGATAGCAGCTCTTCGGCAGTCAACACGTGCTCTCCAATGACCCGGCGGGATTCGCGTACGCCGATCTGCGGGGCGGTCGTTTGCAGGTAAGCGTTTTCGAAGCCCGCGACATCTCGTTTCAAAAAGGCTACCAATTGCTGCACTTGGCGTCTTCCCTCGATTTCGGCTTCGGTTAGCTGCCACGGATCGGTAGCGTCCTTCAAGATGACCCGGGTCGTATTGAAATGGATGACGTCGGGCTGATTCGCATAAAACCATAACACGTCTTCGCGCGGGCAGTCCACTTCACCTTTCTCTTTCGCTTCCAGGAATAGACGCGTAATTTCATTTTTGTCCGGCATGTGCTGAACATCGACATTGGCCATTCGGAAGTTGAGCGTCATCGGCTGGCAATTGCTGTCCACCTCCCGGCCCTTATCCACGACCGCACCGGCTAGCGCCGCCAAGTCCGCATCGCCAGTAGTGTCGACGTACATCTGCGCCTTCATTTCGACGAGCCCCTGCTTGTTGGCCAATTGAATCGATCGGATCGTCTTCCCGTCCTCGTCCATCTTCACGCCCGCTAGAAACGTATGGTACAGCAAGGTAACGCCCGCTTCGATACTCAGCTTCTCGGCGACGACTTTAAGCGCCTCCGGATCGAATGCATTTCTCGCTTTCGGATGTCCGTACATGCCGAGCTCGCTCATACCGTCGATCAGCTCCTGCAGTACGCCGAAAATAATTTGTTCCCCTCCGTTTCCTGCTCGATACGACATCCACGGGTTGACCATCATAGCCGTTCCCGCTCCTCCTAGAAAACCGTAACGTTCAATCAGAAGCGTCCTGGCCCCTTCGCGGGCGGAAGCGACCGCCGCTGCGATCCCGCTTGGTCCGCCCCCTGCAACAATTACATCGAAATTGGTAAGATTACTTTCCACCTGTTCCATCTCCCATCCTGGTGAATATGCATTTATTTAACAACCTCTTATAGTATAAAGGCATTATTCCGGATAAAACGATACAGGAATTTAATAAATTATGCAT
Organism: Paenibacillus allorhizosphaerae; assembly: GCF_910594985.1. Lineage (GTDB taxonomy): Bacteria > Bacillota > Bacilli > Paenibacillales > NBRC-103111 > Paenibacillus_G > Paenibacillus_G allorhizosphaerae. Next base: position 71,389 of record NZ_CAJVCE010000018.1, on the reverse strand, counting down.
TTATTTTCACAACTCCAATCGTGTGAAGCTGTTCTCTATCTTGAGAAAATAAAGTATTAACGTTCCGTGCAGGGGAGGGCTCCCAGTTCACTGCATTCACTTTATGTTACGCAGCACCTATTATTATTGGGTGAATAAGTTAGGTAAACCCGATCCAGCTGCTTCTCTGATGACCGCAACTGTACAGAGCATAAATAAAATCGCCCTCCACTTTGCCAAGAAGGCAAGCTGAAGGGCGATTGCTCGTTGTTGGAGTAAAATCCGATTTTGACTCAACCACTCGGTGTGTTAATGACCGAGGCGGGGACTTTAAGCAGCATTCTGATTGTCGGTTTTATACGATTTCGTGGGTTTTCCTCTTTTCCTTCAATTGTCGGGAATGAGATCATGTACTTGTCAAAATCGGGAATGGGATCAAGTTCTTGTCACCCGACATATGGTTTATGTCACAATAAATCGCTTTTATGAAGCAAACCATTCGCTATGTGAAAATTTCGGGGTAGCGTAACGATCGATCCTCGATAAATGTTTTTTTCTCAGTCCGGAAAATAAACTTTACTCAACCAAGGTCTTGATAATTTTCAGACTAAAAAGCGGAGGTACGACCATTACTGCGATCTTAACGATCCAGTACTTTTTTTTATGAGCTCAATCGGACAATGTCTTGAAATCCCCGGAGCTTACTTCTTTTCCGCCGCCTGCAGCTCTGCTATCTTTTTATTCGTATCTTCTTCCGCACCTCGCAGCGCCGTATTCAAGTCGGTTTGGTTCAAAATATATTTCGTAAAGGTGCTGTTCATAATCGTTTCGGCTACGCTGTTGTATTTCGTCAAAGCAGAGGCGGGAGCGTACGTGTCCGGCAGCATCGCTTTAATATTTTTCCCTTTGTAAAGCGCGGTATCGGCTCCGAACGATTTACGCAGCATATCGTTTTTAAGCGCGGTTAAAAATTCGCCTTTCTTCACCCATTCCATCTGATACTCTTCCGTCGCCATGAAGGCGGCCACCTGGAAGGCGTCATCTTTATATTTGCTGGATGTCGTAACGAAAAATGCGACCGGGTACGGCTGCGGCCCGACATTCGGTTTGTCCTTATAGGTCGGGAAGCTCGCCATGTCCCAGTTCATCCCTTGCAGCTCCGCTTCCGTATGCAATGTGCTGACAGGCAGCCACATTGCTACACTGCGCTTTTTAATAAATGCATCGCGCTGGAACGCTAGTGCGGCCGAGGCGGTTGTCATATTCATATTCGGGTTTCTATAAAATTGCCCGGACTGCTCGAACACAGACTTCCAGGCATCCGCATTGAAAGCGGCCTTGGAAGTGGCCGGATCGACGACATTCAACGAATATTGATTTCTGCGGATGACATGGGCAAACGATAGAAACAAACCATAGTACTGCTCGTTTCCATCGAGTCGAGTCAATTTTTTGGACATCTCGTTCAAGTCATCCCAGGTCATTCCGTCCTTGGGATACGGGACGCCGAATTTATCGAATACATCTTTGTTATAGTATAAGGGGGATGGCGACATAAAGGACGGAATGCCCCACACCGCGCCATTGCCGAATTTCTTGAACATATCCAGCGCGGCAGGCTCCACTTTGCTCAAATCATAATTATATTTTTTGATGAGCGGAGTGACATCATATTGAAGGCCGAAATCGACCACCCTAGCTTGAAGAAGCCCGCTGGAAGATATGACGAGGTCAATGGGCTCTCCTGCCGTAATTCGTTTGGAAATGTCGCCTGAAGCAATCCATTTTAACGTAATATGCGGATACTTTTTCTTGATTGGCTCGGCAAATACTTTATTAAACCGTTCGAGCGGAAAATCACCTAGTCCGTCGGCGACGACCAGTTCAACCGGCACCGCACTTTTCGGCGGTTCCGCTTTGCCCGAATTCCCAATAGCCTGGTCATTCTCTCCGCCTGAGCCTCCGCTTGTACCGGCACATCCGGAAAGTACCGATACGAACATCAGACCCGCTAACGCCAATGCACTTTTCCTTCTAACCATGCGACCACGTCCTTTTCTTTTTTTCAAATCTCTCTGCTCACTGCCCGTTGCTTAATGTTGACTTGCATCCCCTTCATTTTTGTAAGCGCATACAAATACAATGTTGATTATTGTTCGTCTTGTTGTCCCGTTCTTGCACTGTTTCGCTTTATCGGCATGAGATCAATGACCACTGCTATTTAAAAAATAACATATGCCTTCCCCGTCCTGCTTTATTCCTAGTGCGTATAATTTCCGGTCACTTATCTCAAAGTGCTAAAAGCGTTATCAAATGCTGCTATACGAAAAATCCACCGCTTCATCAGCGACGGCGTTATTGCCATTTTTCAATATAAGGTTATGAGAAATTTTCGGTATAGCTTAAAACTAAGCAGCACATATGTATCAAATCTCACGTATTTTTTGAAGATGCAAAAGGAGCTGCGCAGGCAGCTCCTTCGTCGTTTATGAAGCAGTTCTTCTTGCTACCCGTTATAAGAAATATGCTTGGTTACAATTCGTCTATAGCTCTCCGGATAGACCGCCTTGCGTCATTGATATTGCGGTTTGCATCCTTCAAGCTATCAAGTGCATCCCGAAGGTCGTCTTCTTGTTTAATCTTATATGGTCTCTTTTTTACTTGAGTTACTTTCTTTTTTACTTGAGTTACATTTATCCTTTTCGTCGCCATTTTGAGTTCCCCTCCTATTTTGAAGATACTTAAATAATATGCCGGAAGCGCCATACCGGTATCAAGCTATTGACTATCTTTATAGTAACTGTACCTAGATTTTTTAAATATGTACGATTCCCTAAAGTATGCAATGTAAAGCTGCCCGATATGCTCCATCAGCGGTGGCATCGATTGCCCAATAAAACGGATGAATCGCTTTTAAAGATGCTGTACCTTTCAACGATGGATGTACTGAAAAAGTGGACGGGACGTGTACAGAACTGGGGACAAATTTCACTGCAATTGCCGGTATATTAGCCAGAACGCGTCCAAGTACGCTAAAAGCAACTTTACTTGGAGGGGGTGGCACGAAAGGCTGGATGCCAGTGCGAATGGGGCATCTTTACTTCATCTCATCTTATAATGGTGAACATTAGTCAATAGAGCAATAGAGCAATAGGGCCCCTATTCACGCTTAGACTACAGTTAATCCCCGTACATAGTCGATGTACGGGGATTTCGCCTGCGACAATCTGTTATTTATGTGCGGCCGGCTGATATTCTCCAGGTACCATGCCCGTTGAAATCGCCATTCGATTCCAACAGTTGATCGCATTAATTGCCATAATTAAATCGACAAAATGGCCCTCGTCGAAATGTTTTCGGACTTGCTCATACAATTCCTGCGGCACGCCAGCTTCCGAAATTTTGGTCACAGCTTCCGTTAATGCTATTGCGGCCCGCTCCGCTTCCGTATAGAACGGAGCTTCCCGCCATGCGCTAAGCATATACAATCGCTGCTCCGTCTCCCCCATCGCACGCGCATCTTTCGTATGCATATCAAGGCAGTAGGCGCATCCATTAATTTGCGAGGCACGAATTTTAATCAGCTCCAACAGTTTGGGGTCAAGACCACTCTTCTTCACATACCCTTCCAATTTTAAAAGTGTTTGTAAAGATTCGGGTTGCACTTTCGTATAATTCAGTCTCATTTCCATGTATCATTACACCCCTTATTTTTTGGATAACCTAATTAATACTTTATAACTTTCTTAAACCCACCACACAAGTTTCATTATGGAACAAAAATAACAATTTTAAAACCCGGAGCGTATGATTTCTCTGCATAAATTCCACCCCAACTACAAAGCGTTCTCAAAATAGGTTCAAGTGATTGACCAAGTTCTGTAGTTGAATATTCGACTTTCGGAGGTACTTGGTTGTACATTTCCTACTAATAAGTCCGTCAGTTTCTAATTCTCTAAGCATTTTAATAAGAATTTTTGAGTAATATTATGCACAAGACGCTTTAACTCGTTCGTCCGATTCGGCCTTTAAATGAGAGTAGCACTATCGTCGATTGTTTAATAATCTCTTCCCCCACGGTTTTAGATACGAAATTGCAGTTAAAAAGATTAATATCGCTAGAACGACCGCGCTTCCAGCCAATAACATTTTTTGACTATGAAGATAGTCAGGGTTTTGCATGGGTTCAAACTCATTTAGGGATAGCGCATGTAAGGCCTTTTCAATCCACGTACCAATGAATATACTTCCAAAGAAAATCGTTGTTAAATTGCCGACCCACTTCACGATAACCCAGTAATAGTTGATGATTCCCCACGCTCCAACAGCTAGCCATAATCCAGTGGCTAAACTCCCTAACGCCCCCGGAACGATTAAGTACCAATCGAAATATTTGATGAAATAATGGGCTGCATAAATAAGTTCGCGATCTTTAATAAAAAGCGTAAAAAGAGTTAAGACGAAGTTGCCTAATACTCCTGTAAAATACATAATCACAAAAAGAACGTGAGAGATCACCCACCATTTTTTCTGTTTAGCGTTTAACCTGATATCCCTCATTTTACCAATAGAGATTACCGGTACTGCAATCAGCAAAACCAACAAAAGTGTCCATAAAAAAGCAATCATTAAAAACAGACCCCGCCCTCATAATTTTCAACTTGCAACTGAACAAGTTTCATTTTACAGGTAGATTGCTGACAACTGTATGTCATAGATCATCTTCATATTGGTAGTTACTTTACACATTTTTTTCTTACGACAAGTACAAATCGGGAGCCTTTGGTGCTCCATGCGATTAACGGTCTCACAGCTCAGTAACGTTATTAAGATTAGCAGGAAAAAACCGTTAAAAACCTTGTTCAGAGAATATTGACATCAGAACCTATTTTTATTATCATCTAATTAAATTATTATCTAATTACTTGGAGGGACATGATGTCGGAACAAGTTGCAAATGCACTGTCCAAAAACGAAAAGCTGAAGAAATCTGTGCTTCGAAATTTTTTCACCGAGCAAGGTAGCCTAAAGCATCTTCCGTCACAATTGAAAAAAAGGTTAATAGTACTCGAGCATCTTGCTCACCAGCTTAATCCCAAAAAAAAGTACACAGAGAAAGAATTTAATGAATTCATTAAGCCACTGAATGAAGACTACGCTACAATACGTAGGGAACTTTTTATACACAAATTTGTAAACCGAAATAACGACATATACGAAGTGAATGAACCTGGAGATTGGCGAGATTGGAGAACTCTCAATTAGGAAATTTGATCAACTTCGATAAATAATCGTAAGTCTTCTTCCAGAAAGGCATTCGACTCAAATGATGACGCCGCGTTGTTATTTCCTGAGTTGTATCAGGGTAGTTCAATGAACAGTCCCTAAAAATGATACAAATAGCTCTTTCCGCTTATGATATTCAGGTGAATCAGAAGGTAACAAACCACATGCATACTCTATAATCACCTTCCGACCGAAAAGAACTTTTTCTGAAGCTTTAACACCACAATCTTTGCAGTTGAAACCACATCCATCTTGTACGTTTTTCCATTGTCCTTCAAACGTGGTAACAGCTTGATGTTCCGCGAAGCTTACAGTGACCCATGGCGAAATTATAATTCCTGAGACGATGAAAACAAGGACTATCGCGATAACAATTATGTGTTTCATGATTCGCCCCCCTACTATGTCTAACATAATTACCATATAATTGTATATTTGATATGCTGTCTGCTTGTTTACCGTTAACAGTTCACTTGTTCCTCCATAGGTCAATAACTTTTTATAACCATTTTTGACCTCCTTAGTTTTGTATCATTTGTTATAATGATCGTGCGCTTAATGAGAGTCTACCAAGGAGGGTCACTGGTTTTATGATATTTGGAGAACTTCAATATACATGTACAGAAGCAAAACAATTTGCCGATCGCGGACAAATCGAGAAATGGGTTCACCTGTATTTGAACTCTGCAGGTAAAAACCCAAAGTTTTCGGACGGACTAATGAAACAGAAACGATACTGGGTTGGTCCCATACTAGTTGACGTTGATCGATTACAACGTTGCCACGGACCTGAAAACGAACCCAACATGGAGTACTATTCCTCGGTGGAACATTGGGAGTATAAAGTGGGGAGATTTGAACGCATGTTTCGCGATAATTGGGATGCCCCTCCTCCAATTATACAACATATAAATGGAGTACTATCCGTACGTGATGGTAATCGGCGAACAGCAGCACTAAAGCGTGCGGGCATCTTGCAATATTGGGTAATCATTTGGGATGATGAAAGTGTAGAGCATATCTTGAATACACTTAGCAAATGATTTTTTTAATAAACATCCCCATGACTTGCGAGACTGTTGTTAAAAGATCCAAACCCAAGCCAGAGCCGTTAAAGCGGGTGTTTGTATAATTCGATCACATTGCCATCGGGATCGCGCAAATGGGCAACCCTGGCATTCCATGCCTGCCTATCATGTGGCTCGTTAAGGAGTACCACCCCTTTATCTTTCAAACGGGCGCAAACCTCATCAACTTGATCCACTTCAAAAGTGAGTAAGAATTTCGATTTTGATTCTGCCTCGGTTAGAAGATTGTGTTCACCGATTACTTCCGCCATATTTTGATTGGAGAAAATTTCGATTTTGGTTTCGCCGGTCATAAACGATGCGAACTGCATTTTCTCTTCGGAAAATTCCAATGGAATCTCCATCACATCTCTGTAAAAAGCCACACTTTTCGACTGCTTGAAAATGCAGAAGAATTCGCTTGCCGGCCGCTTCCAAAGGAATGTCAAGCTGTCTGTTGTACCAGACGAACGGATGATGGGCTTCTTCGCCGATGCCGCTCGCATTCGTCTCGTAAATGAAAGGGACGATAATGCTGCGGTCGCCGCCGAAGTCCCGCTGCCACCCCGCTGCTTCACCGGCGCCCGCATCGTCGAAGCCGAAGCGCCACTCGCCGTTCAGATCGACCCAGTGATCCCTCACGAACTGAGGTCTCGGATAATTTTTCACATATTTCTTAGTCGTCATATCGTTCCTTCCACCCCTTGAGTTATGTCAGCTAATCAATGGACCGAACATTCAAATGAACCGCTTCAAATCCCGCCACATTGGAACGCAGCCCTATTTTCCCATGCGTCCATGCGTTTGCATCGGAATATTCAATGACCGGCGTCTTCATGTCATTCCAAAAAACAGAGATACGATTCCCCTGCGCGCGGATCTTCACTTTGTTGCTTTGCCCCGCTTCCACCTTTACGTTTGCGCTTGCCGCATGTTCAGAACCGTAATTCAGCTTTTTCAACGCCAGCTTATTGGAGTGAATCGACAAGTAATACCCCATCATCGAATCCTGTACCTGAGCCGGGTATTGCGATTCGTTCGTAGCACGAAACAGAATCCCGCCGCCACTCGCTGCATTTGGCGCCTTGACGGTAACATCCGCTTCGATTTCGTAATTCGTCCAGCCGTCATGGCCGATATACAGCTTCACATCCTTGTCATCCTGTGAGATTACAGACGTAGCGCCGTTTGCGATCGGATTCCATGTTCCATGCATCGTTACTTTAGATAGATCGCCAAGCGCATTGGCCATTTGCGCCTTCTCATCCGATGCCTCAAAGAGCTCCATTGATCTAAACGTGATACCGCCCTTGACCAGCTTGATCTCCAACTGATGGAAGCCCTGCTTAAGCTGCATTTTCCCGATTGTTTGCTTGATCCAAGCCTCTTTCATGTCTGCTGCGTGAGCATGAATTTCGAATTTTCCAACCGACTTTCCGTCCAAAAATAGTTCAACTGCCGCTGCTTTAGCCAGCTTCCCCATTGCCAAATCCAATCCGTAAAGTCCGCTCTTCTTCACATTAACCTTATAGCTCAGCCAGTCGCCGGACTGCTTAAGTTCAGCCGCATACCCTCCGTCGCCGCCCTCTCGTATATGCACCTTTTCGCCTGTTCTATATGGATTTTCCCCTGCTGCTGCACCTTGAGCAAAGTACCCCCGATTTTCCTCTTTCATAAAATGAACCGCTTGGATCGTCCCGGGCACGGTTTTGAACACTTCAAAATCGCTGCTCCCATTCACGTCATTGCTAAATGCGGTGTACGAAAAAACAGGCTCCATTCCCTCATATACATACCCAATCGCACCGCCGCCAATCGGCAGCTTGCCTTGCACTTTTTTCATCCCGTCAATATAGATGTGAACCTCATTATCATTCTTCTCTACACGAATGGTGTGCAGCTTCGAAAAATCAGTGTCCGCTGAAAGCTTGACCGGCTCTCCGATCTGGCTTGCAGCACCGCCCTTCATGTGCTTCAGGCTGATCGTTTTAGCCGCAGGATCAATCGATATGTAGGCGTAATTTTTCTTGTCCTTGTACGAGAACATCATGCCCAGCCATGCACCGGTACCATGTTCAGAAACCGTCTGCCCCTTGAAATTGTACTCCGCTACAAAATTTTCTTTCGACGCTTCTTTTGAAGTGATCATAAGCCCCTTACCGATTGCTTCCTTTTGAAAAAACTGCTGCCCCTCCGTACTATCCAACCAGGTGTAAAAATCCGCCTTCTTAGGCGCTTCCTGAATGAAATTCGTCGGTCCGGTGACGGACATTTTTTCCCCGTTAAACACGATTCTATCGATATTAGCCTTTCGGACGACTCCGTTCGAACCCGGTCGCTTGCCAACCAAATTATGATAGACCACATAATAAGAGTCCAAATCCGGCCCGATCGTCACCATGGCGTTGCCAAGTCCGTTCAAATCGTCCTTGGTGCTAAGCAAGAGCGTATAATCGGTGTGCTGAGTGTATTTGCCGATCGGCCCGTCCTTTGAAACCGAATAATCGACGCGATACCCCTTGCTCAAATAATGATTTCCCGTATAAAGCAAATAATATATCCCGTTTCGTTTAAACATGGAAGGCCCCTCGGTCCACCAATTTAAATAAGCGTTCAGCTGCTTTTCAGGACCGATCGTGAGCGAATCCGACATCGGACGGCCGATGATTCCCTTCCCTCCGGCATGGATCATATACCATTTACCGTCATCATCGATAAAAACGTTTGAATCGATTTTCAGTTGTGAGAAATTTTCGGATTGCCTCGTAAACGGCCCCAATGGGCTTTCACTTTTGAATAAATAGTGGTTATTGCCGTTATTTACAGCAGGATACATATAAAACTGGCCATTATGATAAGTGACGCCCGGATCCCATACATTATTCGCATCCGGATCCTTGGAAACAAAATCTTCATATGTCCAGTTGACCAAATCGTCCGAGCTCCAGGCTTTAATCCCCCTCCCGCTGGTTACATACAAGTAATACCTCCCGTTGAAACGTAAAATATTAGGGTCTGCAGCTCCGAACGGCCATTCTTCTTTTAACGAGAACGGATTTTTATACGTATTGGTCGGATTCAATGGAGGTGTTTCAATCCTTTCCTTGGAGGTTTTACAGACGGACAAACCGATTACTAATGCAGCGCCCGCAACAATCATACAGCTTGAAACAATAGTGAGAAGCTTTCTATATCTCTTATTTCTTGGTTTTAGCTTCATCTGTTACCACCTTAAAATTGAACTCCGCCCTGACCGCGATCCAGCTTGAATTCCATGCGGTATTGCTGCTTTTGAACGGAACGGACATTGTCCAATACTTCGTCTGACGTTCTCATCCCGCAGATGGCGACGCTAACTCCCGGATTAGACAGTACGAAATCCAATGCAATCTGCTGGGTATTGAGCTTTTCCGCCGCTTCCGGCGCAACTCGCTTCATAAAGCGGGCAAAAGCCTGGCTGGTGAGCGGCCTCATAACGACGACGCCCACTTCGCGACTTGCCGCTTCGGGAATAAGAGGGTCGGCCGCGCCTTGATAAAACAGATTGTAACGAACCTGGATCACATCAAAATGTCCCGATTGAATCGCCCACAGCAAGGTGTGATCCGGGTTTTCATTCGTAATTCCGATAAAACGGATTTTGCCTTGCTTTTGGCATTCTTTGAGCGCGTCGAGAGGCCCGTCATGTATAAGTCGCTTATAATCCCCCTCTGTCAAGTACCCTCCGTGAAACTGCATCACGTCAATATATTCCGATTGCAATCGCTGCAGGCTGGCATCTACGGACCGCTTCACCTCATCGTAGCCGAGGCTTGAAGCTACCTTCGTGGCGATATACGCTTCCGTACGGCGCGTTTTGAGCACTTCCCCGATAATACTCTCGCCTAACCCCTGACCGTAACCCGGAGCCGTGTCGATATAATTTATCCCTTGGTCGAGAGCCGTGTGAAGCGCTGCTTCGACGTTGCCGCGGCTGTTCCTGGCATCGTAAGCCTCCAGGTAATTGTTGATTCCCATCGGCGCGCCGCCGAATCCGATGCACGAAACGTTTAGACCGGTACGTCCCAGTTTTCTGAACTCCATGTTAATCCTCCTCGTATAATCAGTTTTGAAACTCATTTTAAGCTATTTACCAGTTGATCCGGACAACGGAAGAGAGCTTAAATAAATTTCCAATTAAAAAGATGGTGATCATCTTAACGTTGGATGTGGGCGTAGCCGCCCCCGTACCGCAGCCCGAAAGGCGAGAAACGGAAGTCGGGGGAGCGAAGCCTGCGCTTTTTAGCTCTCGATTCGATCCGGACGAATTAGGCTTGCTTGTGGAACTTAAACATTCGAAATCGATTAAACATCACGCATTCGCGTTTTCTTTCCTCTTATCTTCGTAATTCAATTTAATGGTCGTGTTCATCGGGAGGCGATCCTCTTTGGCCATCGACCACAGGAGCAGCTTCCGGTCGAGCCCGTGAACGATAGGGTCATAGGCCGGGTCGCCGAACAAGTTCGTCAGCTCGTGCGGGTCGCTCTTCAAGTCGTACAGCTCCCCTTCCCCGTTTGCATAGACGTTCAGCTTCCAGTCGTGGGTGCGGATGCTCTTCCCTTTGCCCAGCCAGGCGTCCCGGTAAGCGCACCAAACGAAGTACCGTTCGTCGAACGGATGCTCCGGCCGGCCGGTAATATCCGACAGCTTCGGCGACTCTCCCTCTTCTCCGCTTTCCATAACCACATACTCCCGAGGGAAGTAATCCTGCTCCGACCGGAGGAACGGCGCGAGGCTCCGGCCTTGGCAGCCGTACGGAACCGGTACTCCTACCATCTCAAGCAAGGTCGGCATGACGTCGACCAGCTCGACCATATAGCCGGTACGCTTCGGTCCTTTGTAACCCGGCGCATAGACGATAAACGGTACATGCGTAAACGAATCGTAGAACCCGTTATGCTTCTGGATGAGCCCATGCGCCCCCATCGAATCCCCATGATCGGAGGTGAAGACGATCATCGTATTTTCCATTAAGCCGAGCGATTCCATCTTGGTGAAAATGGTCGCGAGCGTATCGTCGATAAACTTGATCATGCCGTAGTGAATTGCCCTTACCTTGCGGATCAAGTCGTCGTCGGCGCGATCCATCGCGTCCATCACGTGCATGACCTTCTGCCGCTCCGGCTTGCCATCCAGATTATCTTTAGGCGGCAGCGGCACATCGGCCGGGTCGATCATACTGGCATAAGGCTCCGGCACCTGATACGGAGTGTGCGGATCCGGGAACGACAGCCATGTGAAGAACGGCTTCTCCGGATCTCTAACCTTCTCCAGATAGTCTACCATTGATTGGCCGAGGAGGTAGGTGCCGCATTTCTCCAGCCGGGCCGGATTTGTGCCATGTCCGAGCGGGCTGTTCCAGCAGTTGCGCTGAGCCCATTCATGAGCCGCGATACTTTCCGGATCGTTCCGGTACCCGTCGACCATATGGCCGTGCTCGGCAAGACGAACGTGATCGAATACTTGCCGCAGCAGACTGGCCTTCTCGGGAACGGAGCCCGGATAGTACGATTTGGCCGCGTCATTCATGAACGCGTGATTTTTCCCGATAATCGCGGTCTGGTAGCCGTTCTCCTTCAACACCTGAGGCAGCGTCGTTTCGTTCGGGTTGATTAACATATGATTCGCATGCACGCCAATCGTCGAAGCGTAACGGCCAGTAAACATGGATGAACGCGAGGGCGAGCATGCCGGATAGTTGCAGAACGCAAGCTCGAACACGACCCCTTTCTCCGCAAGACGCTCCAAAGCTGGAGTTTGCAGCACCGGATTGCCGTACAGACTTAACGTTTCCGCCGTTTGCTGGTCGGTTTGAATAAGCAGGATGTTGGGTCTGGACATCGGGTTCTCTCCTTATAAAATATTCTATTTCATCGAATTGATATAATTCTCTATCTCTTTGTCGGCCAATTCCCCGGCTTCTCTCAAAGCGGTATTTAAATCGATGTTGTCGATCGTCGCCCGCTGCAGCGCGTTAGACAACTGTACGACGACATAATCGTCATAAAGGGTAAACGGTCTTGGCCCCGCCGGTTGCAGCGTCGTGACCGCCTTCACGTTTTTGCCAGACAGCTCCTTCAGATTGGCCCCGTACTGATCGCGGATCGCTTTATCGTTCAAGACCGTCAGACGACCTTCTTTATTGTAATACGTCTGCATCTCATCCGACAGCAAGTAAGCGATCACCTTGAAAGCTTCATCCTTATGGGTAGACGTAGGCGTAATGCCATAGTATGGGGTATTCACCTGTGTAGCCGTACCTGGCAAATCGCTGAAGGTCGGCATCGTCACCATATCCCATTGCAAATCCGAATCCGGAATCGACATCAAATTGTTCAAATAGTTAATATTGCCGATAAACATGGCGAGTGTCTTTTCCTTGTAAAACAGAGCCCCGTTGCCGATCATTTTGGGCGGCTTGTTGCCGGGTACGTCGTATACCGCCTTCAACGTGGACATAAACTTTTGCCATCCGTCCGAGCTTATGATCGCTTTATTCGTCTTCGGATCGACGAACGGCAGCGACATTTGGCTATTGTTGATCGGGAAAAAACGGTCGAATTCGAGCCCTCTGAACTGTGTTCCGTCATCTGTCTTGCTGACGTCACGTGCAACCGTCATCATTTGCTCCCATGTCATGCCATCCTTCGGATACGGAACCCCGAATTTGTCGAAGATCGCTTTGTTGTACACGAGAACGAGCGTGGCCATACTTTCGGGCAATATTTCGATTTTACCGTCCTTGGAGTAGCTCTTGATCGTTTCAAGCACCATGGGGTGGAGTCTGCCCATATCGAAATTGTACTTTTGGATAAGTGGTGTCAGATCATCAAACACATGACTCAGCTGAAGCTTCCCGTACCATCCGGGCACCGAATAGAACAGGTCGGGAACATCACCGGAAGTCAGTAGAATGTTCATCCCCTCGGGACCGCCTTTTTCCGGCAGCTGCCGTTCCAATGTAACATTAGGGAACTTTTTCTCGATCGGTTCCTTTACGAATTTTGCGTAAACTTCGTCGGAAAATTCTTTAGGGAAATAGATCTTTAGCGTCACCGGCTTCTCGATTACATCCATTTTCCCGGCCGGCTGAACGTTCTCGTTCTGCTTGTTTCCTGCGCCGTCCTTTTGCCCCCCAAAGCTGCACCCCGCGAGTGCAATTGCGAGAAAAACTACCATCAACGCCATCAAACGCTCTCTCTTTTTCAAAGCTGCTTACCTCCCATTTTTCGATACATGTAAACGCTGTTACACATTCGATAAGCGAATGTGCTACAATAAAATAGTAGCATAACGGGTTGCCGAGCAATCGATTAACAATTACGCATTTTCGATTATGTTGGTCCACGTTCAGGAGGAGGCTGGCTCGGGTGGCCATATTAAGCAGAATCAAATTTGTCGATGACCTCTTTATGCGGATGGCATGGGTTATCGAACATGTTGTGAACGCCGAAACGGAGTTCCCTCGGGCGAATTATGCAAAAACGATTATATGGATCGTCGTGGAAGGAAAAAGAACGATCGAGGTGAACGGCTCTCTTCATGAAGTGCAAGCCGGGGATATCGTCGTCATTCCGCCTCAAACACCCAGAACCGTTTTGCCAAGCGACCCGGCTTCCGGTCCGTTTCACTACTATACGATAGGCTGCGATATCAAGATCGGCTCCTTAAACTTTGCGGAGTTGTACAAACTCCCTTTGCTAACGCGGGTCGCGGATATTTCCGCCTTTACGGAGATTTCGAAGCTGACCGCGAAGCTTCTGGTGCAATCCCTAAAAGTGATCAAAGAGCTTAATGCCTTGGATCAGCCCCAGCTGATCATCAGTAGGGTCAATACCGACGAAACGGCCGCGCTGTTCGCCTTAAACGCCTCGTTTCACTTCTGGTTCGCCCGCTTCCTCGACATGATGCGGTGCTATTTGCCTGACGAGCCCCAGGAGATCGATCCCCGCATCAGCAGGATATGCACATATATGCAGTTGAACCTGGACAGGAGGCTTAAGCTGCCCGATTTGGCCAATTATTTGTATATAAGCGAAAGTCACCTGCGTCTTCTGTTCCGCAAAACAATGGGCGTATCGCCTACGGAGTATTTGCGGCAGCTTCGCCTTCAGCGCGCGAAGGAACTGCTCGTCAATACGTCCTACTCGCTGAAGGAAATTGCGGTGCTATCGGGCTTCGAAACACTGAATCAATTCAGCCGGGTGTTCAGCACATACGAGTCCGTTCCGGCCATCCAATACCGGAAGCGTTATTATGGCAGCGTTCAGGGGTAGCTGCCGCTCCACCAGCTTGTGCGGCATGTGCGGAACGGGTGCGGAAATTCACCCGTATGAAGACTACCTGCAAGTTGACAAAAGGACATCTTTTCGCAAATTGCCTTTGGAGCAGTCTGGTCCGTCATTATGCCTACAGAGCCTTTTAACTTCCGTAGATCGATAGGTCCGGTCGGACAAGTGTTGAGCAACGGCAAAAAGCCCGCTTCGCACAGGGCATGCGAACGGACTTGATGTACGGCGGAAAATTTATTTACCTAAAACCATAATTTCGGACAACTGGTCCGTCGCTATGCTTTCGGGGCTCCTTTTATTTTCTGCAAATCGATCGGCCCGGTCGGTCCTTCTCCATCGTTTTTGCCCTTCCAATATTTCAGGTACTCCTCTTTCTTCAGGACGTTCGCCCTTTTCGTCCATTTCTCGTATTCGTCGCTTAGCCGCTTCACGACCTCGGGCTGACTTCTGGCCAAATCGTGCATCTCCGTACCGTCCTTCTCCAAATCGTACAGTTCCCACGGATATTTCTCGAATTTTACCAGCTTCCAGTTGTTGTTCCTGACACCGCAATTGCCCTCATGTTCCCAAAATAAATATTGCTTGCTCGTCGTATCGTTCTCGAGAATCATAAGAAGACTGGTTCCTTCGGCCGGTATAATCTTATGCCCTTTATACTGTTCCGGATACTTGGAGCCGCTCACCTCAAGAACGGTTGCCATCACATCGGTAAGCTGAGCAGGCTTTTTCCTCAGTGCGCCTTTCTCCTTCAAGCCGGCAGGCCAGTGAACGATAAACGGAGACGCGATGCCGCCCTGATGAATGTAATGCTTATACATGCGGAAGGGGGTATTGGATAAGCTGGCCCACCCGGCACCGTAATGACCGTTACCCTCGGCGTAACCCGGTCCGCCAGGCAGCTTCTTCGTATCTTTAATATTGAGAAATTCGGCATTCCCGCCATTGTCCGAAAGAAACACCAGGAACGTATTGTCGAGCTCGCCGGACTTCTCCAGCGTTTGAACCAGCCGTCCGATATTTTGATCCATACAGTCGACCATCGCGGCATACACCTCCATCGCCCGGAGCCTCCATGACTTGGAGCTCTCATTCTCCCAGGCGACGGCTCCCGAATCGGTCATTGCAGGCAGTTCCCACTTCGGGTCGATAATGCCCATCTCCTTCATGCGAGCGAATTTTTCCTGGCGCAGCGCTTCCCATCCCCGGTCGAACCGGCCTTTATACTTGGCGATATCCTTGTCCTTAGCCTGAAGCGGGAAATGCGGTACTGTGTACGACATATACAGGAAAAAAGGCTTTTCCGGCGTCGCGCTCATATGATTCTCCAAAAGACCGATCGCTTTATTCGTCATATCGTCCGTTGAATAATAGTTTTTGCTGATTGACGAAGGAGCGACCTTCACCCCGTTAAGCGAAATACTTTCTGTGGCGAAATAGTCGACGCCGAGATAATGGTACGCTTTGTCAAAGCCTCGCTGATGCGGAAAACCGGGACCCAAATGCCATTTGCCCGCCATGTAAGTGCCGTAGCCGTTATCCTTCAACACCTCCGCGATCGTTACGCAGCTATCGTTCAGCTTCTGCGTGTAAGGACCGAAGTAGCCCTGCAGATGAGCCATTCCTGCTTGATGAGGGTGCAACCCCGTCAAGAGTGAAGCTCTTGACGGCGAGCAGCGGGCCGTATTCGTAAATTGGGTCATCCGGATTCCGCCTGCGGCCAGCTTATCCAAATTCGGCGTTTCGATTTGGCCGCCATAGCAGCCGATATCCGAATATCCGAGATCATCCGCCAAAATAACGACGATATTAGGCTTCTTCTTCATGGCTGCAGGACGTTGCGGAACGCTCCCGTCTCCTGCAGGCAATGCTCCGCCTTCGGGGTTCGACGGGCTGCGCAGCAGCCAGCCTCCTGCCGAAGCGGCAAGCACGGTTCCCCCTAATGCTCCGAGTCCGATCACAAACTCCCGACGCGACAATTTTTTATTCATCCCCACATTCCTCTCACCTGTACTCTGCTGGAATCATTTGGCCGTCTTAAACTGTCGGACAGCCTGATATCATATATAGCGCTATTATATCAACATGCAGTATTCGAGCCTACGTCAGGATCGATTAAGCACTATGCCGATTCGATTAAAAATTTAAACAGCGGCAAAAAGCCCGCTTCGCATATGGGCATCCGTGCGGGCTTTTTGTGCGCGGATGTTCGCGTGCGACCGCGCTTCGTACCTTTTTTGTCGCCGGGCATGTTAGTGTCTAAAAACGGTTATGCACAAATAGTGCATGGACATATAAAATAAAAAAAGCCGCGATAAACGCGGGTATGATCGGCCGATCATCTTATCGTCCGAAAAGCGATGATGTTGTTTCTGTAGTCTAGAATGATCATTCTCAATTTCTCCAATTCTTAACTGTCACTTTTGGGTTTGGCTTGAGATATTCTTAACCGTAGGATTCATTCTACTTTTTGTCATAATGTCATGTTACTGATTACACAGTAAGAGGAGTACTGTCATATGCCCCAACAATAGATACCATCATACCTCCTTCATTCGACGATGCCGTCGAATTCCCGTACGACATTCGAGCATTTTGTCAGAATTGTCGTATATACTCAAATAATTGTGAAGATGGAGTCGACTCCTGCGCTTGCCCGGGAAATGATGCAGGCAATAACTTTACATTTCCCAATGCCGGGCCATATCCGAATTATACAGGACAAGAGCTCAAAGCCTCGTTCATACCGGCTTGGTTCTTGTTCGCTCTTCAATGTCTCGCTCCATCTCCTTGTAATAATCGGTCTTCTCGTTTAAGACCTCTAATGTTACGGTAAGCTGGCCGATCTGCTCCTTGATCTGTTGTTTATGATCCTCGAGCACCCGTCTGCGCTCGGCGACCGTCTCCTCCCCGCGGTAGCGCAGCTCGGCGAAATGCTGCATCTTACGGATCGGCATGCCGGTATCGCGGAGGCGGATGAGGAACCGAAGCCATTCCAGGTCCGTCTTGGAATAAAGGCGGTAGCCGTTATCTTCTCTTGCAATGGCGCGGATGAGACCGGCCCTCTCGTAATAACGCAGCGTATGAGAGGAGAGGCCGGTCATCTCAGTAACTTGCTGAATGGTATACGTCGTTTTCATGCTTTAATTATATCAGAATGCAACGTTATTTCACTTCTCCCGGCAATGTCATGCTGTTCAGCAGGTTCATTCCGTTAATGGCTGTAGGGAACCCCCCGTAAAGAACCGTGTGAATAATAAGCTCCTCCATTTCCTGACGCGTCAGCCCTACGTTGGAACCGGCCACGATATGCACCTTCAGTTGAGTCTCCCTGCCCATCACGGTCAGCATGGCGATCGTTGCGATTTCCCGTTCCCTTAGGCTTAAACCTTCGCGGCCGTAAATATCGCCGAACGTTTCCACGAGAATTTTCCCTAAATCCCCCAAAGGAGCCACAACGGCTTCCCCTGCATGTCCGTCCACCTTCTTCAGCATTTCCATTCCGAATTCATACCGATTTTTCATATGATCAGCTCCTTATGTTTTGGCTGATTCTCATTCTAAACTTTAGAGCGCGCTCTAAAGCAAGACATTTTTCAAATGATTACGATATGTCATCGGGAAGGAATTATATCCCCCGTCTCAAGACAAATAGAAAATTATTCATTCTGCACTATGTGGAAATGCCAGTCGATCATTCTGGGTTGGTGCTGCCTGTCCATCCGAGTTGGCAGAACTATTGCGTATGTTATGCAATGGAGCCGTTATGCTATCTTATATACATCAGTCCGACTTTAACCCCGATAATTTTTCCAGAGCGGCACACACGCTCGTTGATTCTCACTTGTTCGGTTGGGCTCCAACCAGAAAGGATGATTAAATTGCAATATCTCTTCGATATTCATCCAAACAATCGTTGTGTACGTGAATTGTGCGAAAACGATCCTTTACTAGACAAGCTGATAAATTGGATCGGGCACATCCGAATTCCAGGTCAGCAAGATGGTTTTACTTATCTGACGAGATCGTTAGTCGGGCAACAACTTTCGGCCAAGGCCGCTGAAACGATTTTTCGCCGGGTAGAACTTATATGTGGAACTATAACGCCAGATACCATCATAGCCACAAAAGAGGAACTCTTGCGCTCAGCAGGACTATCCAAGAACAAGCTCAGCTATATCCGGAACGTCGCCGAACGGGCAAAACAAGATTTGGTTGACTTTCAAGTGTTTGGCGAGCTGGATGACGAGGAAGTCGTTCGAATATTAACCTCAATTAAGGGGATTGGCCGTTGGACTGCGGAGATGTTTCTCATTTTCTACTTGGGAAGACAGGATGTTATATCTTTCGGGGACAGGGGACTTCATCGTGCTGCGGAATGGCTTTATGCTACAGAAGAGAGCGATGGAAAATCTCAATTGCAACGCAAACATGTCGAATGGAAGCCTTATTCTACAATCGTATCCCTCTACCTGTGGGAAGCAATTAATATAGGCTTGCTTCAGGCTGAACCATTATAAAGGATAAACCATCGAATTCAAAATCACTCTTACTGAATAAAAGCTGCTAAAACCGGCGTTAGATGCCCCAAGACCTCGATACACTCATCGAAGCACCAAAAAGAGCCCGGCCCTAGTGAACGGATCGGACTGAAAAAAGGAAGGCATGACGTTATTGCAGCCAAGAAAACTCGTCTTTTTTCTTCTTTGTCAATTTGGCCTTTTTGGCGATCTTCGGCAAATGCTTGTAACTCCGGAGCATCTCTCCTCGGCATAATGGGCATTCCCGTGAAGACGTAGATAGCTCCTCGCGCACCCAAGCTTTACATTCGGCATTTCTACACTTCAAGATTGGGGTGGGGATCAGCTCAGGCTTAACATCGTCTTTTTGCAAGGTCGTACACCTCCCGCTATAACGTTTCCCAATCGCTTCATGTTCATACAAATTAACTATGTAATAGATTGAACGCAGTCTGTTTGGATAAGTTCCTACTCCTGACCCCAAAGGTTTCGCTAAGCACCGCTTTTCTCCCGCAGTCGAATGTGTTAATCCAGCACGGCTCATAATTCCTTTGTCATAAAGACGCTATACGGATCTTCAATGTAATTAGAAAATGGTTTGCAGTACTGGAAACCAACACTCTCATAAAGTTTCCTAGCTGGTTCGAATGATTCCATAGAACCCGTTTCCAAACTTAGCCTCTGATAACCACGTTCCTTTGCTACTGTAACGATATGTTCAATGATTTTTCTAGCAACACCTTTTCTCAGGTGTAATGAAGACGTACGCATGGATTTAACCTCCCCATGTGTACCATCAAGCTCTTTTAGTGCCCCACAGCCAAGTAATTCATCTTGTTCCCATGCACTCCAAAATGTAATTTCCGGCCTCTTGAGACCATCAAGATTAAGAGCGTGAATACTTTCTGGCGGGGTATTTTCTAACATTCCATTGAGATGTTCACTGATTAATGCTATCACTTTTGACCCTGTCAGATCATCAATCTTGATTTCCAAATTAATCACTCCAAAGTCTCTATTATTTGATATATTTTATCGCACGCACGTTCCTGTGTAAATTCATTCCTATCTAACTCTCTTGCACTTAAGTGAGGTTCATTTCCAACGCCTTCAATGCGTGCATTGTTCATATAAATCTCAGTAGTTCTAACCGTTAAGACTTGTTCACCGGACTGATTTACTTTGAACTTGTCTTTAACCTCATACGTTTCATGAACGGCTGCAGGCAAATCAACAACCGTGCGGTTACTGGTTGATCACCCCAAACTTGTTTCTCCAACAAAAAAAGCCGCCGATGGTTCCGGCAACTCATTCTCACTTTCCCCGACCAAAAGTAAACCGTCAATAATCCCGACTAATGATATAAGTCAGCAAATGTTTCAAAAATACAGGATTGCGCGGCAGCTTTTTCAGCTCCTTCATGGCGAGGCTGTAGTGCTCCCACATCTCTTTTTTGGCGCCCTCCCTGCCCAGGACGGTCACGAAAGTCGAGGTGTTGTTTTCAATGTCAATACCGGCGGGTTTCCCAAGTACATGCAGATCCCCCTCTGCATCAAGCAGGTCATCCTTGATCTGAAAGGCAATGCCCGTATGATAGGCAAATTTGGTTAAACCGGCAATTTCCGCCGCCTCGGCTTTAGCGAGAATGGCCGGCATGACCAGCGATGCCTCAAAGGCGATTCCGGTTTTGTAAAAACATATGCTGTTCAATTGCTCCAGTGTCAGCACTTTTCCTTTGGATTGCAAATCCATCGCCTGACCCGCGCACATGTCCCCCGCCCTTTGGGACGAATATTGCATCAGGGCCATCACTACTTTGGGATCAAACCCGTCCAGGGAAGCCTGTTCTTCTATCGCCTTTTGGATCAGAAACAGGCCGGTCAATTCCGCGGTGGCGCTATCGTGCACCTCGTGTAAGGTTGGACGTCCTCTGCGGACGGACGCGTTGTCCTGCGACGGCAAATCGTCGAAAATCAGGGAGGCCGTATGCATATATTCCAACGATCTCAGAAGCGGAGCGATCGCGGCTGCCTGAAGCCCGTATTCGTCGACTCCCATGACCCAGGCCAGTATGGGCCGCAGTCGTTTGCCGCCCCCTTCGAGACTGTAATTGGCGGAGTCGATCATCGCCTCCTTCATCGGCGGAATCCCGTCTTGCTTCGGAATGAGCAGCAGACTATTGATTTGTTGGCGGACCGTTTTGACCGTATCAAGAAACTGCTGCTTTTCTCGCCGGTCGTTTTTCAGAACGGTCACCATCTGGTCCCTGAGCAGCTTGTCGAAAAAATTCACATCGTCCGCTCGTCTGACCATTTGTTGGACAAGTCGATTGAATTCCGGAATTCCAGAGGCGAACGCACCTATGATTTCGTTATACGTTTCCACGCCTACACGCTGCCTACATCGTTTTAAACCGTTGATGGCACGGTCGAGAATCACTTCCCGGGTTTTGGCGTCGGAGTCATACACGTTATGGATCAAATGCGAGATGACCGCCCAATACAGCTCAAAGGGATTGATCAAGTCCGGACGCTGGCCGCCGTAGGTCAAATAATACGTAAAGGGTGTCACTGCTCCGGCCTTCATATCTTCAAACATATCCGCAAAATCGTCGGCAAGCTGGTTATAGATGCCGTAATAAAAGGTTCGTTCGTCGAAGCCTTCGTCCGCAGGGGCATGAATGACAGACCGGACAATCAGCCGGGAAAAGGCGGATTTCAAGATGATCGGCACATACAGCTCTTCGTTCGTGTAATCCGGATTCGAAAGCTCCTTTGTCCGGTCCATATCCTGGGCATGAAAAAATATATAGGACTGTTCGAAAAAAAGGCGCTGCGTTTCCGGTTGCTGATGCCTCTTGATATACGCGTAAGCATCCCGAAGCTCGGTGTGCACGTACCGGATCAATTCCTTGTTTGGTCCGGCCAATTTCCCGGGTTCCGGTACGGTTCCAGTGAGAAGAGCGGTTCGGATCATGCGGCCATATTGTTCTTTCTCTCGAACTGATAAGACCGGGGAATCGAGCAGATCGTCAATAAAAGGATAAGTCAGGCCGTACGAATACCCGAGCCGGATCGCTTCATCCAGTCTGTGCGCACGCTCCGCGGGCGATGTATGGTCACCCATCTCTTCGATTACGTGCAGAACAACCCCGGTAATGATTTTGATGAGCTTGCGCAGCGAGTGCTCGGAGTTCATTTCTTTCGGAATGTGAGAGGAAACGGCGTTGAGCTTGTCGATTACCCAGATTATGGCGGTTTCTATCCCTTCTTTCCGGGCCCAACGGTACAGCCCGGCCAAGCTCATAAACTCCGGCTCTGCCCCCCCATTTGCCGCCAGGGAACGAATCAAGTACCTTTTGACGTCGGCAACCACCCGCTGAATCCGGTTTTGGGTGGCGGGAGCATTCAGCGATTTGCCCAGATCCCGCATATAAATATAGGAAATGCTTCGATCCAAGAAACCATCCAGTTTGCCCGTATGGTTCAGCCAGCGTATATAGCTGTGATAATCCCGGGAATCCGGTTTTCCAATGGCTTGCGAAAAAAAGGACAGTAGCGAATAGCGACCCATATGGCTTTTTTTCCACAATTGAAAGTCATTTGTCAAAACAGGCACATAGGTTTTTTCCTTGACCTGCTCGTAAAGCGATGTAAAATATCGAGCCGCCTTTCGCTCGGCCAGCCGATACCACAGATCTGCTTGAAGCGTAATTTCCTCATTCATAGGACAGTTCCCTCGACTTCTGTTTTTGTTTAACAAGAATCCATGAAAGGGATTATGTTTACATTTCTATACGTGAAAGTCGGGGCCGGGTTACGAAATCGGCTGAGGCTGGGCGGTTTCCACTATTCTCCATGGCGTTACGCGGCAGGATCGGGATGACACCGACATAGGCGAGCTTCGAGTTCGTGCCTTCGTCCGTCCGCATGCGAAATTCGATTTGCCCGTGGCTTCCACGATCTCTGCGATTCCCCCTCCGGGTTTGCTTAGACGACACTGCCAGTCTAAAACTTTATTTTCATGGTCTAAAAAGTTATTTTCCTTGAACAGCTACCGCGGCGCTCTTTTTTAACAAAGGCTATTTCTTACAACTATTCATTTCATGTCACATGCCTCCCTGACAGCATATTAAAAAGCCTCGGCTCGATATGCCGACGCTTCTTGTCATTCTATATTTTTATTGACGACTACTACTTAAAGCTCAACGAATAAATACATTGGAATTATCTTTATGCAGCTTGTCCACATGATCGATGATTTCGTTAATATTACTACTTTCTAATTGGAATCGGTCATTTAAAGTAATCATCCACTTATCGTTAATATAAGATACTAAGATTACTCCATTAACAGCTTTAACGGCAACGTTACGCATCTTTGCATTTTTCAAGCCCATAATCTCATCATACAAAGGATGAGGTTCGCCATCTCGGAAGAGTTCCATAAAAACCTCCTTTTTAGTTTTAGCCTTTCCCAAAGTTTAGACATTCATTCCCTAGTTTGGGCAATAATGAAACAGTATCACTGCTATCTCCGCCTTCTCTGTCTTGAGCCCGAAAAGGTTCTATCCGGTGCCATCGTTGTTACAGGATAATCTATAGGAGAGGTGTCCGTCGCCATTGCCGATGAGTACGCAGATGGTGACGTGTCCGGAACCATGACAGCTGGTTGTTGGAGAGCCGCCAAGCTTAAGTGAAGTGCTTCCATCAAGTCAATGACAGGCGAAATTTGAGGTTGCTCAATAGCCCTGTTTTGAATCTTAGCTTGAATGAGCTGCTGGAGTGCATCTTCATAGTTGCTTCGATAATCGTTTCGGAAAGCCCCACTGATTTTGTTGATTAATTGAACGGCCATTTGAAGTTCAGATTCCGTAAACGGCGCCTCAGCTCCTTCAAGCCCTGGCACTTCCCTCACTGGTCGCACTTCCGCGGGATAATAAATAAAGTTAAGAACAAGACAGTTACGGTGCACTCGAAGGACGCTCAGATGCTCGCTTGTTCTAAAGGCGATCTTCGCCACTGCGACCATTCCAGTCTGATTCATAGCAGCGTGAAGAAGTTTATAGGCTCTGCCACCGAATTCAGCCGGTCCCAGGAAATAGGCATTTTCATAATAAATTGGATCTATGCTATCCTGATCCGTAAAGTGAAGAATTTCGATCGTCCTCAACGTAGGAAGCGGCAACTTGTCCATATCTTCATCGGTAATGGTGATGAAATTCCCTGGAGCATACTCGTAGCCTCGTATAATTTCTTGATGTTGAATCTCGCGGTGACAAGAGGGACACCATTTTTTGTACTGTATGGGTTGGTGACAAGATGCATGCAAGCTGCGGAAACTAGTCTTATGCTCTTCCGTCGCTTTAAACATACTAACTGGTATGTTCACCAACCCAAAGCTGATCGTGCCTTTCCACATTGCCCGCATATAGACTGCCTCCTATTGGTTTTTCCTTACATTTCCCCTAGCAGGACAAAATTAACCAAGTCTTGTGCTACAAATACTT
The DNA here is from genome assembly GCF_910594985.1 of Paenibacillus allorhizosphaerae. GTDB lineage: Bacteria > Bacillota > Bacilli > Paenibacillales > NBRC-103111 > Paenibacillus_G > Paenibacillus_G allorhizosphaerae. Next base: position 46,700 of record NZ_CAJVCE010000018.1, on the reverse strand, counting down.
CATAGAAAAACGCACTGTCGCGGTCACAGACAATGCGTTTAATGAGCCTTATCGGTAAAATGATTTTTTTACGCTGTAGAAAATCCCTCGAAAATAAGGCGGCGCATCAAGATTAAAGAACAACTACCACGCTATCCTGCCCAATTGCTTAACGAGGCTACCGATTGATCCTATTCGGCAGCCTCGTTGTGCATGAAGCACACTAAATTCCGTTAATCAAATGTCCTGACCCCGATCCCGTTGTTCGCTGCCGACTATGCCGCATGATCCTGGATAACCGTCGCTCATCTGCATATCCTCAATATTCTCACGCATTGTCGCATCCCCGGGAATATCGGCAACCAGCTTTACAGGAGGTTGCCTGAACTCCACATGCCCTTTTCTTTTTTGCTTCGTCAATTCTGCTCACCTGCCGTTAATGAAGTCGCAATCCCCTGTAGTTTGTAACCGACAAAAGAATTTTATCCCAAGTTCAACTGCGTGACTCTTTCGCTGCGGCAACCATATTTGAGCTATCGCTGCTTGGCAAGGTTAAACTTTCTGCCCAGCCGGGATCTTGTGTCAGGAATTCCTCGATTAACGAAAACCTTAGGCAAACTTACAAAAATTACTCCTTCTTATTTTGTTGTAGGATCAACAAAGGTGGTCATTAACACTTCGTTTTTCATTGTCTTAAGGATTATCGCTAAAAATACTAAACCTTTTGATGTCACTCCAACCGCAGAAGGTATGGGGGCGTTCAGCGGCAAATTGATACGTATCGGAAAAGATTTTGTCGAATTCGTGCAAGTACCCGGGAGAGTTAACCTCAGAGTGTATCATCGGTTGTGAAGCGAGGTATTTCGGACTGGCTTTCAGCGCGGATCGGAAAAGTTCTCACATGATCATAATAAGAGCACCTCCTTGATGGTAAGGGTTTCGAACCCTTGAACAAACCCATCATACCGAGGCGCTCCTTTATTGGCACAGGACGTTTCTTATCCCTTATAGCAATGTTTAGCCTTAACATATTTCCTAAATCACAGGACCGTTTCTGAAGCATCTAATCTATTCCTGCCAGGTCACTGGTTTATCGAGTATGACGCCATCCGTCTCCACCCATTGACGGAGACTTCCCTCCTGGACTTGAATTACGATGAAATACAAATCGCCAGTACCGTTATTACGCAGCGTACGTTCGCCTTTAGGTGCAACGCGAACAGCTGTTCCTTCTTTCACTTCAAGTATCTGTCCATCCACTTGGAACTGACCTTGGCCGCCAATGAAAAGGTACAACTCCTCATTCTCGCGATGTGTGTGATAGAACGGGATAAAGCCTCCCTCCGGCAGTTGGTTCAGTGAAACCTCCATGCCAGTTAATCCAAGCCTATCCTTCAGAAAGTACTTACCTGGGACGGGATCCTTCGTCATACTCAAAAGACCGCTAAAAGAACCTGCTTCGACCACACTGAAATTTGTTCCATTCATTTGTCGAATCACCTTTCCTGAATTTGTATTCTTTAATCAAAATGTCTTGATTGATAAAGCAATATTATCATAACCGTTGAGATTTGGTTTCTTTTGTATTGCTATTCTTTACCTAATTTTGAATCGCATTAACTCGATACTATCCTGGAAATACATCGCAATCAGGTTTTCCCGGCAAACGCCCATGTCTTGCTTAATCCTTTCCCTCCGACCGTTGCAGCGCTCCGACCAGCTCTACAAAGTGACGCCCGCGTTCTTCAAAGTTACTGTATTGATCATAAGCAGTGCAGGCAGGGCTCAGCAGTACAGTGTCACCCTGTACGGCCAGCTTGTGCGCCTGCACCACTGCCTCGGCCAGGCCTTCACAGCGGACAATGGGCGGGCAGCTTGGCACTCTGCGCGCCGCAGCCTCGATTTGACTGGCCGCTTCGCCGATCAACAGCAACACCTTGACATGATTAGGCAGCAACCGGGCCATCTCGTCAAACGGTACCTTCTTATCTCGCCCGCCGGCGATCAGCAGCACTCGACCCACGTGCGCGTGCAGCGTGGCAATGGTACGGGCGGGGCTGGAGCCGATGGAGTTGTTGTAATAATGCACGCCGCCCACAGTTGTCACCCACTGGTTTCTGTGCTCCACGCCGACGAAGGTGCGCACCGTCTCCAGAATTGCCTCATCCGGTACGATCCCCCGAACGGCGGTCATGGCTGCCATGACGTTTTCCACGTTATACCACCCCGGCAAACGAATGTCACGGATAGGTACCAGCCCGTCGATCATGTCATAGCGGACCATGTGCCTACTGAAATACTTGGTCCGTCCCCGTCCGCACATTGCGGCGGTCGCCGGATTGTCGCCGTTGAGGACTGCAAGTTCGCCAGCCCACTGAAAATCCAGAAGGCGGCGTTTGGCGGCGATATATTCATCCATGTCGCGGTGCCAGTCGAGATGATTGGGCGAGAGGTTAGTGATCACCGCCACATGGGGAGAGCGCGTCATATCCATCAGCTGGAAGCTGGACAGCTCGACCGCACATGCATCCCGCGGTGACATCTCGCCCGCGCGCGTCAGCAGTGGCGTGCCAATGTTTCCGCCAAGGTGCACCGTACACCCCCCGTTGGCCAGCATATCTGCAATCAGTGACGTGGTGGTCGTCTTACCGTCCGAACCGGTCACGCCGAAAATGGGACATGGACACAGCGCGAAGAATTCCTCCATTTCACTGGTCACACGGCTGCCGCCCGCTCGGGCCGAGTCCAGCGCAGGATGGTCTGGGCGCATGCCCGGAGTGCGGAACACCATGTCGCCCCCAACGCGATCCAGGTAATTCTCCCCTAGGTGCAACTCGACGCCCAGATCGTCCCATTCCTCTCGGGGCAGGGCCGGGTTGCGGTCGCGCACGGTGACCCGCGCCCCGGCAGAGCAAAGCATGCGGATCAGCGGTGCGTTGCTGACGCCGGCGCCGATGACGGTTACCTCACGACCGGCCAGCGACTGGATATAGGTGTCAAAAGCAGGATTCATAGGCACCTCCGCTTAGGAAATGTTAGGATAAGCATTCTATCTCGATTTAAATCGGTTTGCACGTGTCGTACCACATAAATCAAGCAATAACCCCCTTGAATTGCATATCATTAAATCAAATATACCACATATTGGAACTATCCTCCCCGTTAACGTAATGAAGCCGCCTGTCATACCGGCAGCTTCGTCAAAGTACCCGTTGCTTCAATTAGAGCAAACGATTGTTTTAAGATAGATGGAATCCTTCAACATCTAAATCGAATGAATGATATTTCATTCCCCTGTTCTGAACCCAAATCTCTAAGGGTATTACCCACGGACGAAAATTTATAAATTTGCGCAATTGCTCTACGTCTACAAATTGAATTTCGATTACATCTTGGTCGGGGTCCTCAATTTATATTAAAGCCCGTTTCTTTATACCCTTGTCTATTAGTAGTTATTCGGAATGTTTCCCCCGGCTCGACTGCTCCTTTCGGCAAACTCCAACCAGACTTATCTTTTACCAAAAGCACAGTATTGTCTTTAATTACACGATTCCAGCAGCAAGATTATGAGCCATTTATTTTCCACACTTCGCAGGTAGCAGATATATAAGTGTTCTATTGACCAAATTATCCCATATTGTTGGAAAGAATTGGGTGACAATTTTGAGAAAATAGTAGGATTCATAAAAAAGCTTTATTCAGATGGTGGTGGCGGGTATTACATAAGCTTCTCAGCCAAGACTTGCATGTTGGCGGGAATTGCTGTAATATAAAAACTCTGGTCGAAGTTAATGATCACAGTGCTCGATTATACTTTCGCGGGGTGGAGCAGCCCGGTAGCTCGTCGGGCTCATAACCCGAAGGCCGCAGGTTCAAATCCTGCCCCCGCAACCAACTTTCAATTCAAGACCGTCACATAAAATAAAATGCCTTCAATCCACGATCAGTGGTTTGAAGGCATTTTTGCTTCCCTTCTTCATTCTTTGCATGGAAGCCGCCGCGGCGGCCATACGCCGAAACCATTTGCTCTTTACGCTTTCATTCTCCCCTTTCAAGGCATGTAAGGTCTGAAGCGCCATTCGCATTGCTAAAAAACCGCTCTTTCGGGGAGCGGCTTCGCAGGTGTCGTCTATGATTGATTAAAACGGCCTTCAATACGCAAGCAGGCTTCCTCGGCACTTTCCATCCCCGCCCAAAGCAAATGAAGCTCGTCGCTTACCATGCCGATCTTTTGTTGGCTGAGGCCCAGCCGGTGAAGCGGAACGGCAAAGGGCAGGACATCGAGGAAACGGTTGTAATGCAGGGGGTGGATGTCCGGATTCAGAAGCGTATCGTCCTCCGCCGCCTCCCGCAGCACGGGGATGGTGCAGCCGAAGCTCTTGAGCAGCTTCTGCGCTTCTATGCTTGTCATGTAATCGATGAGGCGTTCGGTCAGCCGGATCTGTTCGCTTCTCCCATTGACGGCGAGTCCTCCGCCAAGAAGCAGCGTCGCCTGCTTCTTATGATGCGGCACGGAAAGAACGTCCCACTCGATCGAATGATCCCTGAACTCGTTCATGAAATAATAGGTCGACATGATCATCGCAACCCGCTGCTTCATAAATAGGCTTTCCGCCAAATGGCTGCTCCCGTGCGCGTAAATCGGCGAAACGTGATGTTTGTACATGAGCGATGTACAGTATTCGAGCGCCTCAATGTTTTCCGCTTTGGCCAGCGTACTGCGGGTGCCGTCTTCGCTTATCAGCCCGCCTCCATTTTGCAGCAAAAACACCGGCCAACGGTTATACGAGGAAGAAAAACAGAACCCGTACTGCTCCGTCAGACCGTCGCTGTTCGTATCCCTCGTACACTCCCCGGCTACTCGCAGAAGGTCATCCCAATCGCGCAGCGGCGTCTCCTCCGACACTCCATTCTCGCGGAATATGGATTTATTAAAGCAGATTACGACGGGGGAGAAAATAAAGGGCGTAGCCAGCGGCCGGCCTTCGTCCGTAAAAAGCCCGAACACCTCAGGATAGCTGCTTTGCACATGGAGATGGGGAGAAACGTATCCCGTTACGTAATCGCTTTTGCCGGATTGGACCCATTCGCGGAAATGGAAATCCGACATCATAAAAGCATCAGGCCCCTGCCCCTGCTCCATCATGCGGATGAGTAGGTCCGTATAACCGTGCTCGGGCAACAGCTCCAGCTCCACCTTGACGAACGGATGCTTGTCTTCAAAGGCGCCGATGATTTTGCGTACGATGCCGATTTCATACGAGCTGGAAAACCAGGCAAGCCGCAGCGTCACAGGCGTCGTATCCTCGTCCGGCATTTTCACCCGGTTGCCTTTGCCGGCGATTTTCTCGATAAGTCCTTCCGAGACAAGCTCGGCCAGCGCTTTTCTCACGGAGACCCGACTGATCTCATACTGCTGACTGAGCGTATTTTCCGGCAAAATATACTCCCCCGGCCGGATGATCCCGCTGACGATTTCGTCCTTCAGCTCCTGCAAAAATTGATTGTATCGCTCTTGAAAGTTATTTCTTCTGCGCAGCAATATATACCGCTCCTATACATGTCTTTGAGCTTCAGTATATCACGGAGGTATTCGCAATACCATCGTCGCGGGGGAGGACACGAATGCATGTCAGGAGCTTTTCAACCAACGATCCAAAAATTCGTAAGCCAGCTTTCTCGCACGGGGTGGAAAATCATGACCGGATGGGCCCATCCAGAATTCAAACGCTTCCGGCGAAGCGTCCTTCCGATACAGCCGCTCAAGCTCCGTCATCCCTGACGCAATAGCGGCCCAATTCGAGAAAATCCGGTCGCTGATCCCGCTCCACATGAACATCGGGGTCGGCAGCGCCAACGCCGCGATTTCATGCCATTCAAACGGAATGCGATCCGCTTTCAGCAGCTCCGTTAACGCCGGAAAATGCGAGAACCATTCCCGCTGTCCCCACCGGTACGGATCCGGATCGTCCGTGAACATGGAGAAGCCGCAGCTGGAGGCGGCAGCCTTGATCCTGCGGTCCATCCCGGCCAAAAACCATGCGTTGTAGCCGCCCAAGGAGTGGCCGATCGCTCCCATTCGGCCTTCATCCACTTCGGGCAGCGCCGCGAGCAGATTCAGCGCCGCGATATGATCGTCCAGCATTTTGCCCACTGCGGTCCAACCGGGATACCGCTCGTAGAAAGGCGCCGTTTGGAATGGTTCGGTGCCGGGATAAATCCGATTTCCGAACGCGATCGAATCGGGCGCCAGAACGACGTATCCTCGGGAAGCCAATTCGAGGCCGTATCTGCGGTTTTCCCGTCCCTGCGGCGTAGCCACATCGGCCCGTCCTTCGGCCGTCGTCGGATGGAGCGCCAGCACCGCCGGATATTTGCCGCCGCGAAGAGGCGGCTCCTGCAGCGGCACAAGCAAATAGGCATACAGAGTCTCGCCATGATTCGTCCGGTACCGGATGTCCAGCCGCCTGTGATCCGATTCCGCCGTTTCCTCCACGACCTCGAACGAAATCTCATCTCCCGGCCGCGCCGGAAGGTACGACGCCGGGGGAGTACCCAGCAACTCCCGCCAAGCCCTGCGAACGTGTTCCTGCCTCCGTTCCCACAGGCCCGCCGACTCCACAGAATCGGTCAGGCTGGGGATGTTGGTTATGGAGCAGGCGGAAAGCTTGTAATCTTCCATCTATGCCTGCATCTCCTTCCAGTTGAAGCTCCACAGCTCGCTGCCCGAGCCGTAATAAATGTGCCCGTTGTCATATGCAATGCCGGCTGTCGCTTCTTTGGGCGGCACAGCGATCAAGTTAAGCTCGTTCCTTCGCTTGCGGCCTCCCCGAGCTTACGTTTATTACCGCTTCTTCGGACATCCGTTCACTCCCAAGCTTCTTTTGCATCCTTAATCGTGATGCCGCTGTTGGTCTCCTTGATGAGCTGCTCTCCGCCTTTTGACTTCCATTCATCCACCATCTTGTTCCAGTCGGAAATCGGCCGCTGCCCGGCGATCATTTTCGACTGCTCATCCAGCAAATATTTTTTCAGCTCCGCGCCCTTGGCCAGGTCGGTTTCGGATACGACGGTCAGCGCAGGATTTTTGTAATACTTCATCGTCGAGTATGTTTTGGAAATGTTTTCGATCAGTTTGGACATAATCGGCAGGCTATACAACTTGGGATAATCCACATCGCTATCCTTGAGCGGATAGCCGACACCGTCCGTCAAATATGAAATAGGTGCGGTACCCTGCGCTTGGGCCGTTGTTTTCGCAACGCCTATCCCGTCTTTAAGCTCGTAGCCTTGGCCCAAGTTGCCGTATAACCAATCATAGTCTTTGTTCTTATCGTTCTTTTGCTCATTGCCGAAGAAGGTCCGGCCGAGATCAAGCATTTCCAAGATCCGCTTGACCTTGACCGGATCTTTCCCGGCTTCCGCCGATATGGCGGTCATCCCCAGAAATCCGCGGTTCGAGGCGAATCCTTGAGAGCCGTCAGGCGCTTTGAAAGGCTCCAGGTGCACGAACTCGGCCTTCGGATTGATTTGCAGCAAGCTCTCCATGTACTGCTGTGACATGCCTCGCGGCGTAGCGATGAAAATCCCGGCTTTCCCGGAGTAAAACTCCTTATTGGTGGCCCCCCAATCGAGCGATACGAAATCCCGGGTCATGGCCCCTTCCTTATACAAGTCCGCGAACCATTGAATCATATCCTTGCGGGCATTGGATATCATTCCCGGAATAAAGCGGCCTTGCGCGTCTTTATGATACCAGGCGTCCGGATCCCAGTAGGCGCCCATTGGAATCGGATGATTGATGTCTTTGCCGATCGCGAGGCCATATGTATCGTTTTTGCCGTTTTTGTCCGGATCGTTTTTCGTAAAGGCGATAGCGACCTGCTTCAGCTCGTCGTAATTGGTCGGGACCTTCAAATTCAGGCTGTCGAGCCAATCTTTTCTCAGAAGGACGGTAAAGCCGAAACGCGGATAGTACCCCGGAATGGCATACACCTTGCCGTTTACCTTGAATTGATCGAGAACAAACTGGGGAATTCGTTGGAACGTCGGATATTGCTTGATATATTCATCCAAAGCAAGGAAGGCACCCTGCTTGGCAAACTTGTTGTAGCGGTTCGTCAAATCCCCCGATTGCAGCATAATCATGTCGGGGATTTTACCGGAAGCCAGAACCGCGGTCAGCTTTTCGTCATAGGTGCCTTGGGGTACGAGATTTACCGAATAATCCACGTTGAACCTCTCGTTGATCATCTTGATCCCCCGTCCGTCTGAGGGAGGAATGTCTCCGTAAATGTACTTCATGGCGGTTACACCCAACTTCTTGCCGGTGCCCCCCGCAGCACCCTTCGAATCGGTACCGGCCGGTTGAGTCGAAGAACAGCCGATCGCCGATACCGTGATCAGCATCGTCATGATCGCGCTTCCTGCAGCTTTCTTTTTCATGGAATCCCCTCGCTCTTACATTATAGTAAGTACTCGTTTCCGCCTGGACTTCCGGCTTGCGCTCACGCTTTCGCTATCCTTTCACCGAACCGACCATCACCCCCTTCACAAAATATTTTTGCAGAAAAGGATATACGAGCAGGATCGGCAGCGTCGCCATGAGAATGGCCGCCATTTGAATCGTTTCGGGAGGAGGCGGGTTCTCGAACAATGAGATATCGAGCGCACCGAATGCTTTGGAGTCGTTCTGCACGACGATTTGCCTCAGTATGACTTGAATCGGCCACTTGGTCGGGTCGTTCAAATACAAGATTCCCGCGAAGTACGTGTTCCAATGGCCAACCGCATAAAACAAGGCGAACGCCGCGAGCACCGGCTTGGACAAAGGCAGCACGACGCTCCAAAACGTTCTCAGCTCGTTTGCTCCGTCCATAATCGCCGCTTCATACAGCTCGCTTGGGATATTCGTAAAAAATTGCCGGACGATGATGAGATTAAACGGCGCGATGGCGGAAGGAAGAATTAACGCCCAGATCGAATTGATGAGACCCGTCGCTTGAACGATGAGATATGTAGGAATCATGCCCGCGCTGAACAGCATCGTGAACAGCACGGCGAACTGCATCGCGCGATGTCCATATAGATGCCGGGCAAGCGCATAGGCGAACGTGGCGGTGAAAAACAAATTGACCAGCGTACCCATCACCGTCAAATAAACGGTAATCCCCATCGAGCGAAGAAACGAATCCGATTGAAAGATGTAGACGTAAGCGTCGACGACCCATTTCTTCGGCCAAAGCAAGAGCTCGCTGTGCAGAAACTCATCCAGCGTCGTGAAGGAGACGGAGAAGATATAAAGGAACGGAAACAGCATGGAAGCGGCCAGTACGGCAAGAAGAAAGTAATTCGTCCAATCAAAAATGCGGTCGGCTAGCGAACGATGGTACATAATTTCCCTCCTTCAATAAACGCCTTCCTCTCCGAAGCGCTTAGCCAGTTTATTCGCCCCTGCGACCAGGACGAGTCCGACGATGCCTTTGAACAAGCCGACGGCGGTTGCGAAGCTGTAGTTCGATTGTTCAATCCCTTTGTAGTACACATAAGTATCGAGGACGTTGGAGATTTCTTTATTGAATGAGTTTTGCATCAGGAAAATATGTTCGAAGCCGCTGTCCAGTACATGTCCGAGCCGTAGAATGAGCAGGATGACGATGGTGCTGCGGATTCCGGGCAGGCTGATATGCCAGATTCGCCTCCAGCGTCCCGCCCCATCCATCACGGACGCTTCGTATAAGTCCGGGTTGATCCCGGCTAACGCGGCGAGAAACAGAATCGTGCCCCAGCCGACTTCCTTCCACAACACCTGCATAATAATAAGAGGTCGGAATAAGCTCTGATCGGTCAAAAAAGGTACGGGCTTATCGATGCCGAAGACAACTTCAAGGAAGTTGTTGATTAATCCCTCTCCGCGCATGAAGATGACGAAAATGCCGACGACCACAACCCAGGACAGAAAATGCGGCATATAGACAATCGTTTGGATGATTCTCTTGTAGATTTCAATCCGGACTTCATTCAGCATAAGGGCTAAGACGATCGGCGCGGGGAAGGCAAATGCGATTTGCAAAAAGGAAATGACAATCGTATTCCATAAGACACGGATGATTTCAGGCTCGGAGAAAATGGTGCTGAAATGCTTGAGGCCAACCCAGGGGCTTCCGGCGAAACCCATAAACGGGCTGTATTCTTGAAAGGCGATAACGGTTCCGAGCATCGGGATGTACTTGTAGACGAGGAAATACAGTAGGCCGGGCAGCGCAAGGAGAAATAAATATTTGTCCTTTCGGAGTCTTTGGAGCATCTTGCTCCTCTTAGGATTTGCCGCCATCGCAGATTTCGCTTCAAGCGCCGTTTGCTGCATGCAGGTTCCTCCATTTTCGGAAAACTCACTCGATATGTTATTTATAAATACAAGTAGTATACATGTATTAATCATATCGAGTTCAGTAATCATTGTCAATTTAAAATAAATTATTTTGTCCAATGAAAATATAGTATTAAATAGATTTCTTGCTGTTTTAGAAGACACAAATCTGTGGACCTCGATTTTTATACTGAAGTGCTGCAATGCAAAGCGGCAGCCTTGGACCAGAAAATGTCCTAGGCTGCCCTGCTTACGCGATGATTGAATTTATATTTACCACGTCACAAAATAAATCAATTCAGTCATGATAATGGTCCAGCAGCAAGGAAAGAATGCCGATATTCATCAAGTGGATAGGAAAAAAGAGAAACTAAGCTAATGAAAAAGGCACTGACCTACCATAGGTCAGTGCCTCTTACTTTATGGAGATGAAGCGCGGCATGACAAATCCATAATCCGCCGCCGCTTATCGTCAGAAGCGGATTTTGACAAATCAATGCATAGCTTGTTCAGACCAAGGATCGACGCCAGGGTCTTGGCCTTGCGCTATCGATTGAATGCGAGGCATGTAATGCGTCCAGCCTTGTACATGAGAAGCAACCTCCGATGCCGGCAGATCGTAGTGAGTCAACTTTAAGAGAGTGCCGTTATCCTTGGGAGTCAGTCGAAATTCTACGGTACTTGACCCAGGCGGGACTAGTTTCGATTTCTCCCAACCCCATGTCATGACAATCTTCTCGTTCGGCACGATTTCCTTATATTCACCCATCGCAATGTCACTTCCGTTAACATCAATTCGATATTTGCCACCGATACTCGGATCCAGTAGCACGTGGCGCCCCATCCAACGTACTAATTTATCAGGGTCTGTGAAAAAGTTGAAAAGTGTCTCCGGACGGCATTCGATAAATATCTCCTTCTTGATCGTGTCACTGCTGCTGGTTGTGGTCATGCTTTCTCCTTTCCTCCTCTTCCGCGGCTTCCTTCAAGCGCATCAAGCTGTCATCCCAGAAGCTCTCGATATAATGCATTAATTCGGTAAATCCTTCCCTCCTAATACCATAGAATCGTTTGGTGCCTGCTCGCCTAACGACGACGAGTCCGGCTTCTTCCAAAACCTTAAGATGCTGCGATATCGCGGGTGCTGTAACGTCAAAATGCGACGCAATGGCGCTGGAGGTTAGCTCCCCATAACGGACGAGATGTAATATATCTCTGCGCCTAGGCTCCGTTAATGCTTGAATGGCTTTATCGATCATGATATTAATTTAGCACACGCTTAATTTAGTGTCAAATTAAATAACAACCCAATGAAAGATGATCGCAGTTGTTAAACCAATAATAGTCGAAATCGAATTTATGTTAAAAAATTGTAGGCACCATGCCTCCATCCATACGGATTGGGGAACCTTTAAATGCCGATGCATAAGGACTGCATACGAATGCAACCACCCTGCCTATTTCAAAAGGCTTGATAAACCGCTGTATTTCGGATTGGGGCAGGTTTGCAGTCATAAATTTTTTCTCTTTTTCCGAAAATGCCATATCATCAGGAAACAAACTTTCAATGATTTGATATACATTTTCGGAAAGCGTTGGTCCTGGCATGATCGTATTAGATGTGACTTCCGTTCCTATCGTTAATTTAGATAAGCTTTTTGACAGTGATAATAACATAGATTTGGTCATACAATACTGAGGCATTTGCCCTGAAGGCATAATCGCTTCCTCACTTGCAATAAAGATTATTCGTCCATAATTGTTTTTCAACATTTTAGGCAAATAAAATTTAGATAATCCATTAGCGGCAAGGACATTCGTTCGGAAGTATTTCTCCCATACTTCATCGTCAACGTCCTCATATGACATGATTTCATAAATACCCATATTGTTAACCAAAATATCGACATGGGGATATTTCTCAAATAAAGCTTCCCTTTGCTGTGTATCCACAATATCTGCTGCAGCATTCTGGGGAGACGTAGCCGGGAACTCCGACTTCAATTCATTTACGGTTCGTTCTACCTCTTCATGATTCCGTCCATTAACGAGGACATTAACGCCTTCTCTGGCAAGTTCAATGGCAATTGCTTTCCCTATTCCTTTCGTCGATCCGGTTACTAAAGCTGTTTTGTTCCTTAATCCCATATCCATCACATATGTCTCCTTTGTTGTCATTCACGGCAAGCTGAATAAAAGTTATTCTTGGAACATCCTTGTGCTCCGGATAGAGATTATATTACTTTGTCTGGATCGTTTGGTAACTAGCGTACAACGCCAAATTTCTTGTTTAACCCGCCAAATAATAAAACCTAGAAAATGCTAGCCCAGCGCAGAACGGGTTAGGTTGGGGGGATTCTATGACGGCGGGTTTGCCCCAAAATATTCGGAACGCCAATTTGAAGGAGTATCGCCTTCCCAAAGGCGAAAGGCGCGGTAAAACGAGTTTTGGTCTTCATATCCAATTAAGAAAGCCACTTCTTTTATATCGAGCTTGGGGTCTGCCAAGTATTCTCGTGCCTGTTCATGCCGAGCCTGCGACAACAGCTGCTTGAAAGTAGTGCCTTCGTCAGTAAGACGGCGCTGCAAGGTACGATCGCTCATTCCAAGCTCGCTCGCCACAGCCCGAATGTCAAGGCGTCCTCCGGTTAGGTTGCGCTTCAAAATCCACTTCACCATCTCGGGGATTGAACGGCTGCGTTGTTCATCCAATGATCGGTCCAATACGGGAGTCAGGATCTCCAGCAACTCTTTGTTATATGAAATGAAGGGGCGGTCCAGGTCTCTTCGATGCAGCGTCAATCGGTTATCGGTTGCATCAATCCGGATAGGGCAACCAAAGTAAGCTTCAAGGGCCTTTACATCGCCCATCGATTGACAAAATTCCACGGAACGTGCAGTTAAAGGCTGGCCCGTGCCTCGTCGCCCAAGCTCTAGAAGAAACGCCATCGTAGTTCCAATCAACACTGGCGGTCCGGGCTGTTCGCTACGCATCCATTCCAATTCGATTGTACAGCGCTCGCCCTCTTCGGTTATACGCAAGCTTTCCGGAGGGCACAGTTGTTTGTACCGGGCCATTCGGTTAAGGGCGTCACGATAGTCGCGAGCATGGTAGGTCGTTAAGACGGTCGGTGGGTATTGTGCCGTTTCATAGACGGTTGCAAGCTTGATGATTCCGATGGCAGTGTCACCAACGAGATCGGAGTATGCTTGCCAGATTCTGAAATATTGGGTGGCGGTGACTACAGCTGTTTCCGTAATAATGGTCAGGGGCAGCCGCGCTTTGCGAGCTACTTCGTGTGGGGAAATTCCTAATTGTTGTAATCCCGCCCAAAATCCCGGCGGGAATTTTATACGGTCAGATTTCATTACGTATGGATCTCCTTCAGCTTACCTATTCGTTCCGGTTATGATTAAGTATACATAAGAATGTTCTTATTTTCATTATATCGCCCGGCTAAAGGACATGAATTGCCCGTTACATCAATAAACATCAAATTGGAGCAGCGCCGCGGCTAACTGCTCCTTGTTTTACTTCTATGACCGAATGACTATAGGGAATTACGGCGGTAGTAGCTCCCCTTTCCATTCTTTAAGCTATTACGGATTCTCGTAGTTTTTTAACGGCATGCCTACATATTCGCGAAAGGAACGGATCCGATCCGCCTCGAACTCAAAGACAACCGTAAGCTCATTGCGATAAGGCAGACCATTCAGAGTTCCATCTGCGCGAAAAACTACCATCCCGTAGCTCTCATTCTCAAGCTTGATGAGCGGAGTCAGTTGCACCTGCAATACGGAGCGCTCGAACCTGATCAATTCCTCGAACCGTTCTTTGCCTTGCTGTTCTTGATTCCACCCCTCCAAAGGGAGCGGAACGAAGAAATGAAAATCTTCCGTAACCTTATTAAGAAAATCTACTGTATTCCCTGTTTCGAAAGCCAGTCTGAAAGCATCAAATATTTCATGATTTCGGGATGGTACTGAGCCTACGGATTTCTCCATGGAAGAAACCTGCTGTAGTACTATATCGGTATTAACAATCGATTTTGTCATAATAAAACACCTCCTGATTTGGGTTTTGTTATGTGGTTCGCATTATTTGACGAGCTTAAGCTGGCTTGATATGACTCCAAGGTGAATCGCTTCATGCATCAAAGCGAAATTAAACAATTCGCCGGCTGTAACGAATTGGAACGGACCCATTTCAAACGGCGATTGCAGCTTCTGCTTGAGCATTTCAGGTGTCAGTTCGGAAAGACGGGAGAGCTGTGCCATTAACATCCCGATCAGTTCATCCTTCGACGGAGGTGTTACCGTCCAATCCGATGGTTTCGTCCCGGAGTTGAACAGTGTCTCGTATTGAAACGGGATGGCGGATGGAGAGCCGAAGCTTAGCGAAGCGTATTTATCCAACCAATAAACCATATGACCGATATTCCAGCGAACCGTATTAGGGAAGCCCTCCGGCTGGATGTCCATCTGTGACTCCGATACTTCCTGTAACTGGCCGATAATGATCTGACGAAGCACTTTCCCCGTATTGATAATCGATTGTGCCATTCTTGATTCCTCCTCATGTTTGGTTGTTCTTTTCACACCTTAAGCTTACAATTACGCACACTACGCAACAATCACGAAATTCCGATGCAATTGATCGGTTTCAGTAATGATGAATTAGAATTGCTGGATTGGGGGTTAGCCATTATAATGACGAAGGAGATCGATAATCGAAAGGGGCATTGGCATTGGAACTTCGACAGCTTGAATACTTTGCTGCCATTTGTAAGGAGATGCATTTCTCTAGGGCGGCCGAAAACCTCTGTACTACCCAGTCGAATTTGAGTCAGCAGATCAAATTTTTGGAGAACGAGCTTGGGCTCCCTCTATTCGATCGTATTGGCAAGCGGATCAAGTTAACCGACGCAGGGAAAATCCTGCTCGAGCAAAGCCATAGCATCCTTGAACACGTTGACTATGCAAAAAGGGCAATATCGGATCTTAAGAGGATGGAAGGCGGAAGGCTGGATATCGGCATTTTACCGGGAGACGGGGATTTGCTGTTTGACGCTTTACTTATCGATTTCCATAAAACTTATCCTAAGCTATCGATAAGCGTTACGGAGACCACGGATGTCTACGAACAGGTCCTTAATGGCACAAGAGATCTCGGGGTTACAACGGTGCCCCTCAAGCCTGATGACAATATTTCGATTATTCCGTTGTTTCACGAAGAGTTTGCTTTAGCCATCCGAACGGATCACCCCCTGGCGAAGTCAAAGGCTATTCCTTTCGATCAACTTCAGCAGCTCAAAATGGTCATGTTCGGCTCTGGACATCAGATTACGAAGGTCATCCAGTCGTGCTGTCAGGAAAAAGGAATTGCAATTGACAATCCGATCGTAACCTCAACCTTATCGACGCTTATGTCTTTGGTCGGTCAAGGAATAGGAGCTTCTATTCTTCCCCAGATGTTGCTAGATTATATGAACAACGAGAATATCGTTGCCGTAAAACTGCTTAATCCCACACCTAGTCAAGATATTTGTATCTTATATCGTACGGACAAATTTATGGGGCAAGCATCGAAGTTATTCATTAAAGAATTGCAGTCTTTCCTTCAGAACGTCATGAATCATACCAGTCGCTCGTTAGGATAGTACGTCGGCATTATACTTATTTGTGCAACGTACTAATGGCTTATCAAAAATATTAACAAATTATTTATTTAAATGATAAAAAACAAAAATCGAAACTAGCATGAATCTGCGAATGAATGCCGGGTTTACGATAAACAGCGAAAGCCACGGGACAAGCAGCATCCCCCACATGATAACCTTGCTATAAAACCATTATATATCTCCTTCCAGACTGCTGCTTTCAGAATGTGTTTTAAATAGGAAGTTTATGCGAAACGGACTAAAGCATATTCAGCTCTAATAATTTATTTTTGCCAAGACAACTAATAAAAGTGTTAGAAAGTGACATACTATGATGGTCGCGATGTGCGGCCATTAATAGTGAAGGGTGATTTGAATGAACGAGCAACAACAAAAGCAAAGTAGTTATGAAAGCATTAAAGAAGAACAGGCTATCGAACAACAAAATGAAAAAGATATGAATAATAGCCAGTCTCAATCTCAAGGTGGTTGCGATTCTCAGGACAATGACGGTTCTTGCTAAGCGAATGAACAAGCAGAACACCTATTATTTTAGGTGTTCTAATTTTTTATGGTAGATTTATTATTTCCTAAATCAACTTTTTTACAAGTTTTTTGCTACGCCTGTCAGCTTGCTTTTTTGTTGCTCAATGGAATGTGTTCCGTCTACTTCAAAAGCTCTTTAATGAACTTTTTCTGCATCGCTTAAAACAGCTTGTAAGTTATGAATTGGATCTACTGACGACGCCATTTGTTGTAGCTCAAAAAGTTGGCCTTCAAGCATGCTTAACATTTCTGCATTTCCAAATTGCTCTTTTATCTACTGCAACAATGTTTCGACTTCCGACAATTGATTATCAAGCTCTTTCAGTAAATTTATTTGAAGCGCGGTTTCGGATTGTTCCAATAGCTGTTGTTGAAAATTGCTGGCTGATTTGCTGTGTTTGTTGTTGGGACTGCTGAACAAGCTGTTGCATTTGACTCAGCATTTGAAACGATTGAACCGTTTGATTTGCTTGTGCTAAAGTCTGGGAAGCCTGCTGAATCGATTGCTGCAGTTGAGTCATTGCCTGTTTTTGTTGACTTTGAATTTGATGGCTATACTGGTTCATTTGGTTTACAAGCTGACCGATTTGCTGCTGGTTTTGTGAAGAGCCAGTAGAGATTTATTGAGGTTGTACTTGAGAAAGAATTTTTTGCATTTCCTTCAGTTGATTCTCTAAAGGAGACAGCTCATTGGCAATTTCTACCTTCACCGAATCGGCGATTTCTTCCGCTATCGCAGCATGAGTGATCGTAACGGCTTTATTCACTTCTTCTTTTTTCAATGTCATTAGTGGTTTTCTCCTTTAAGGTATGAGTATAGTGATTTGAACACAAGGACTATTTTGTCTCGTCTCGACTACTACGGTAATATTCTTGGTTTTCTTTGTAAGGGCCACTTTTATCAGAGGTGGTCAGGCAGTCGGTAAAAAGGCTGACTTGTGTACATTGAAAGGCCTAGTCGTTACCGAAGTCGGTTTGTCAATCTTTGATAAGGCTGCCTGTACATCTTCATCTTCATATCCGCTCGTTACCCCGCATCATTACCTCTCATCGCGCTCATTGCAAGCAGTATACATGTCACACAGCACTACGCACAAAATCATTGTAATAGGCTGGTAGGAATATCCCGTAATTCGTCGAATTTTTTAATACAGGAGGTGACCACATATGCAAATGATTCCGGTTTCATCCGCAAATATACACTCGATCGGCTACGATCAAACATTAAACAAACTATATATCCAATTTCACACGGGTGTTACCTACATTTACTTTGAAGTTCCGAGTCACGTACACGTCGACTTAATGCGAGCGGGCTCTATAGGCGGCTATCACGCGGACTTTATCAAACACAATTATCGCTATCAACCCGCTTAGTCCTGGTAACGAGAATCCAGCTGACTTCCACCTTCTCCCCCGCTTCCCTTCCGCAAAGCAGAAGATAGATAACTTTAATTTCATCGCGGGGTCTCAACACCTTCAACGATCAAGGAGTAGGTCACCGCGGCGCCTGCTCCAATTGTAATCATTTCCATATTGTATCCGTTAGTGTAATCTGATCTGTCAATATGTACATAATGATCCTACTCAGTGATTGACTTCTCTATGTTATGGATTTAAAAGTACAGACAATTCTATTAGTCAGCACCTATTTGTTTCTCTTTTTATTTATCATTCGTTTCATTAAACGATTTCCAGAAATCTGCAATATTATCGCCGATTTAAGGACACAGAAACAGTTCGTTGAATATTATCCCATTTATTTCCCCTCCAAGGATCTCACAAAAAGACTGGGAATGCCCTCCGCCACTGATTTGTTTGATATATCATACATGTCTTTTCTGACTGCCGGCCGGGTTTCGTTTCGGCGCCTACCTAACGTCTTATAAAATCGATAACCCGAATAATGTATAAGCTTGTCATATTACTTCATGAGGCTGATACGTCCGTTAACCTGCCTGCATGATCGGCAGTCCAGTCCGTTCAATACACAGGTTTTTACTATATACGTACCCGTTCGGAGTTTTAACAAATTTCGGGCATTTCGGCAAGATCATTCGCATTAAAAAAAGAGTGAACAGGGACCCCTGCCCACTCCTATTTCATGTGGAAAATAAAATCACAATGAAACACCTAAGAAGCCGCGTGTTAATTGGAAATCAATGTTACCCTGCTGGTAGAGACGCGGTGTGTAGGCATGCTCAATGATTTGCTTGCTGCGCTCGAGTATCTGGTTCGTCCAAGCGTTCGGATCTCCCACGAGCAGCAAATCCAAATCATTGTCATAGTTTTGCAGCATTGCTGGCGCCGATGCCATTTGCAGTATAGGAACGAACGGATGCGCCTGCATCGGGCGATTACCGACCAACGCGATAATTAATTCTACACCCGTGGCTGCTAGGCCCGTAACCGTCTCCACCCAATGCTCGGTCGGGGTCTCCATGATGTGGAAGCCATTGCGGCGGACATGCTCGCCATACTCGATTGACGGCCGGACATTGGATGAGGTGAATATATTTTTGCTGTAAGCAGCCGTGGAAAGCAGACCGCTATTCTCAGGAACAACCACCACGCCGCCTGCGCCGACAACCATTTTGGTTAGCTTCGCCAGCTGCTCTCCGGCTTCGTCTGAGATGGAGCCATCGCTTGCGATGCCAATGCGCAGTCCTTCCAGACCAACAATCTCCTTCTCAGCAGCTCCGCCTGCTGCCAATTGATCGGCAAACCATGCTTCTACCTTCTGCGTTACCTTCGTAATTCCGCCATCAAGCTGAATGCTGGCAAAACCAAGCTGGCTCGCGTCAACACCCATTTCTTCCAACTGATGGCGCATGTAATCGTTGTGGGTTTTCTCGCAGCCATGCTCCAGCAGCAGACAATGTTTCACCATCGGGTGGGTGATATAGCCGATCATCGTTCGGGCATACAGCTGTTCTGCTTGGCCCCCCGAATTACCGCAGCCTTCCGTGTGCGCCAAAGCAACAAAGCGCGAAAGCTCGGGTTGTCCAGCATCCTGTTTGTTCAGCCGTTGCGTAATCATATTTGCTACCTGTCCGGAACAGAGACTGGTCGGCAGGATCAAGCCAATGTTATCGCTGGCTCGGCGATCTTGATGACGTGTGAAAACGAATTGGATCGGATTAACCATTGCTTCTGTATCCTCTGGAATCTCAATAGGCTCTCCAGTCGGCAAAGTGGGATACATCAATCTCTCCAGTTGGCTAGCATCATTTTGCCGCCAGTTGCGCCAGATCTGCACCTGGGCATGACCCGCCTTCTCACCAACGCTGCGCTGACCGGAGGCAATTTGGATTGTCAATTCGAATGCCTCTTTGCCGAGCTCATCCATAGATGTGCCTTCAAGAAACTGACCCGCGTTCACATCCATATCATTGGACAGCAATTGGAAGCGACGCGTCGTCGTGACCACCTTGACCGTCGGCACATAAGGGAAATTGGTGATCGAGCCGTTGCCCGTCGTAAAGAAAATCATATTGCAGCCTGCAGCCACCTGTCCGGCGATGCTCTCGAGGTCGTTGCCGGGGCTATCCATGAAATAGAATCCGCCATCCTTCATCAGCTCCCCATACTCTGTGGCATAATCAAGGCGAGTTGTCGGATCTTTCTTTCGGGCAGCACCAATGGATTTGAGATAAATGTTATAAAGGCCGCGATATTTGTTACCGCCGGATGGATTTCCTTCCGCACTAGCACCATGCCAAGACGTACGCTCCTTGAAACGGTCCACAAGCTCCAAGAATTTGCGGGCGGTTTCCACGTTGCGTACCCTCGAAAGAACATAGGGCTCGGCGCCGATTAGTTCATCGGTTTCAGCCAAGCTGGCAGCGCCGCCGTAGCGCACCAATTCTTCTGAGAGCCAGCCCAGTAGCGGGTTCGCAGAAATGCCGGAAAAAGCGTCCGAGCCGCCGCACTGCAGTCCGATCTTCAGGTGGCTAATGGATTCAGGCGTCCGCTGCATCGCATTGACTGTCGGCAGCCACTCGCGTAAAATTGTTTCGCCTTTGGCCAGATTCTCTTCAAAGCTGCCTTGGAGCGAGACAAACTTATGCAGCACTTCATCGATCGGGTAACTGTGTTCGCGTAAATACGCTTCCACCATCTTGTTTGTTACCGGTTCAATGCCATAATCAGCAATCAAGACTGCACCTACGTTGGGATTCACAATAAATCCGGCGAGCGTCCGCAATAGTAAATCCAGGTTATTAGGCTTTTCCGTGCCGCCCTCCGTATGCGCCGCCGGGACAATTCCATCGACATTGGGATAGTTCTTCAGTTCACCTTGCAGACGAGCGGCAAGCTGCTTCACATAGCTGCCCGTGCGAGAGGTGGTGCCGAGCAGAACCACGTGGTTACGAGTGCCGACGCCGCGGGCTTCACTGCGGCGATAACCCATGAAAGTACGAGTTTCCGAGTAAGCGGGTGATGCCTGGGCGGGCAGAAAGTTTGCCTCGTCAAGAACATAGGGATGAACTTGATCCGCAAAATTGGGCTTCGCAGGCAGATCAAATTGCAGCTGACGCACACGAAGTTCGTCCAATACCGCCTCGTTGATCACATAATGGCCGGGCTGTATCGCGTGCAGAGCCACACCAAAAGGCAATTCCCAAGAAAGCAGCTCTTCACCGGGAGCAATCGTCTTCACCGCGAAACGATGGCCCTCCATAACCGTATAATCCATGATCAAGGTTTGGTCTTCATAATGAATGACGGTGCCGGCGTCCAGTTGGCGAGTCGCAACCGCGCAGTTATCCCCCGGTAAGGGAAGTCTAGCAATTTCGTCAAATTGATAAACTTCGTTCATTGATTTATGGCTCCTTTTTAGTAAATTTCGCATGAAATACAAATCAAAACCCACAGCACTACTCTGTTGCGGTTCGTGTCAATTGCCTCAGGTCGCATGCGTGGAAATGGAGAACGTTGGATCCGCTCATACTTATCCGACCAATAATCAAACGTGCTTAAAGGCTTGTATATAATTTCGATTGCAATACGCAATCCCGACCTCTAGTTTAACGAACATCAAAGAGGAGCTATTCCTTGCTCTTCGTTCTCCGTTATCAAATATGTCGCTCGCCCTGTGCAGTAGTCTTTATTCCGATATGAACATTTCTGTTTTTGCAAAAGGCAATGGATTTCGGCTTATTTTTGGATGTTTGCCGCTCACTGTTGTGATGTTTCGGCAAATGATTTTTTTACATGGGATATAAGGATATGGCTTGACAGCCTCTTGACTCGAATCATCACACGGATTGGAAAATAGATAAAAGCCTTCATAATCTTCCGGGACGTTGGAATCGTCTATATGCAGATTGATAATCTCCACATGCTGAGGCATGTAGCACGTATATCCAAAATCGTGCAAGCCATTATTTCTCATGGCAAAAAGTTCAGGCGTACGGACATCACCGTTAGATGGAATCCACTTGGAGTCCCGAATGATAACATCGCCTTCCCACGTGCTGCCATAATCACTCCGAAATTCTACTAGCGAATTCCCGTAAGCGACTACATTATCAAGTGTCAACAGCCCTCTGCCAATGGCTTTGACTCCCTGCCATCCTATATAGCTATCTTTTATGGTATAAGTACCGGATACACCCATATGTGCATCAAGCCTAGAAATAACACAGTTTTCCACTCGTATATTTTTACAAAAATTAGATGCGACAACCCCCCAGCGGGTTCGGTCTGTAATATTGTTCATCCTGCAGTTTATCAACTTAAAATCAATTACACTATTCGCGTGAAGATCATAAGATCCCATCGATACCGGCTCACCCGCAGAACCAATGGTTGTATAAATCTTATGTCCGCTTACAAAGCAGTTCTGAATGGTCACATATGCACAGCGCACTGCATTTAAAAATCCTCTATATGGGGAGCCGTGTCCTACTTCGCCTGCTATATAATGGACCATTCCGTCAATCACTGTATTTGAACGAGTTATATCGATCCCGCGGCCATAATAATCGTATTTGGACTCTCCTCGGTTCGCTATTGTTGTAAAAATACCACCGCTGATTTTCAGCACGGTCTTTTCGATTGGCCATGCTTCTGCCTTAGTAATCTCCTCATAATCCCAATCAATGGGTGAAACAATAGAGCCGTCTTTATTCAATATAAAGCAGTCCGTTTGATTAGACCCGTTGTTCTGATTTAATCCAAAACGGATAAATTTCTTTACGTTTGCGTTGGTTACTATAACATAACAATCATCCTCCAAAACAATATCCAATTGTTGCTGATCTCTGGTCAATGTTGGAATCTTCAGCTCAAACGGTTTATGTACCGACTTTACATGGAAGCAAGCCAGTTTATGATTCTCTACAAAAGTGTCATCGATGGTAAATCGTGTTGTGCTCCAATCTACATCCGTTTCAATCACGGCTGTCAAAGCTTTTGATCCAATATAATAAGTAGCACTAGGTTTTGTCTTAACCGGCAAACCGTGCGTATTGGCATAGGCATGCGCAGCACATATAGCCTCCATGTCGTCTGTCTCGCCATCCCCCATTGCACCGAAATCTTCATAATTGACATATTGCATTATTTTTCCCATTGTTCCTTCCTGCCTCCCCTATTAGGACGGTCAATATTTCGGGTATTCATTGTCAATATTTTTCCATGCTATATATTTATTTCAATCTCGGTCAAAGAATGAAAAGATTCGCCGCAGCCGTCTCGTCATGCATCATAATGTATGACGTAATGTCCCATCCGGGTATTGTAATACCCCGTACTGTATTCGATGACCTCGCCCCTGTCGTCATAGGAATAACGAAATCTTTGCAATAAGGCGGTTCCGCCGGGTACGCCCAATATTTCCTCGACATGAGCCGGAGCCTCAGCGACAGCAAACTCGTCCCGAAACTTCTCCAGCGATATGTCATGATCTTCAATGAGTCCGTATAAGGACTCTTGATTCAGATCCGCTAGTTCAACCACTTCGAGCAAGGCTGTTAAATAATGCGTGTAATGAATATAGGGCTTACCGTTTAGACGGTAAATCCGTTCGATGAGAAGACAACGTTCCCCGAACAGGCGGTAAGGCTCGGTCCCCTCTTCATTCGTTATCACCTTTGCTTGCAACAGCTGCTTTTGAATATGGTGACCTTCTTCAACCAGTACTTCCGTGAACCGCTTCCATTTGGACAGCTTGGAGGCGGATGTATTGCGTTTGACCTTTGTTCCTTTACCACTGCTCTTTTCAAGATATCCTTCTTGCGCGAGCTCTTTAATCGCGTTGCGCACCGTAATTTTACTGACGCTGAATTCCGCTTCCAACTCCGGTTCCGAAGGAATGTTCATCCCCAAGGGATAGACGCCGTGCAATATGCGATCCTTAATAATATTTTTAATTTGCAAATATAACGGCCTGCTCCTCCGAGATAACTTCATTTCGGCTTTCACTACCTTTCTACA
Organism: Paenibacillus allorhizosphaerae; assembly: GCF_910594985.1. Taxonomy (GTDB): domain Bacteria; phylum Bacillota; class Bacilli; order Paenibacillales; family NBRC-103111; genus Paenibacillus_G; species Paenibacillus_G allorhizosphaerae. The sequence continues at coordinate 22,703 of NZ_CAJVCE010000018.1, read as the reverse complement.
TCGCCCAATGCTTCAGTCATGATCCGGACAATATCGCTCTCTGATGACATCGGGGTATCGCCAACAACGGTATGTGCCAGCATGCCTGCCGCCACTGCAAAACCGACCGTCTTTTCCGGAGAAAATTGTTCCGATTCCCCGTGGACGATCCCGCTTGCGAATGCATCTCCGGCTCCTATTCTATCATAGACCGAAAACGTGAGCGATTTCGACAAAGTGAAGATGTTCTGCTTCAACATAAATCCTTGCAATACATGGGTGTTGTCGCCGTTAATGGAGCGGTGCGTGCCCGCGATGACCCGGATGTTATATCTTTGCGCAACCGCCGGCAGCAATTCCGTTAATTGTTCGTGACGCGTTTCCTTCTCTGTCTTCATGCCGAGTACATGGATGGCGTCCTTTTCATTCATCATGACGATATCGGCCAAATGCAGCATGTCTTCTATATGAGGCTTCGCCTTTTCATAACCGTTATCCCCCCATAGAGATGGGCGATAGTTGCAGTCGAAAACGACCGTCCCGCCTTGTTCCTTGACCGTTCTCGCAAACCGCGTCATGTGCGATCTGACCGAATCGTTCATAGCCAGCGCGATCCCGCAAAAATGAGCGATATCGATGTTTTTTGCAATCGTCTCAAAATCATACGTTTCTTCCGGCGCCGTGTTAAAGCTGCTTTCCTGCCGGTTCGTATACGTTACGCGACTCGGCCTTACCCCAAAGCCGTTTTCCAGAAAATACATGCCTACGTAGTTCCCGCCGCGGGCGATGTGCTTCTCCGCGATGCCCAGCTTGCGAATGTAGGAGATCGCCGCTTCTCCTAAGGGATTCGCCGGCAGTCGGGACACAAGATACCCTGTATGCCCGAAGCGTGCAAGGGCCGATAAAACGTTCACTCCCGTGCCTGAGAAGGAGTAATTTAATGTACTCGCCTGGGACAATAATTCATACCCGGGCACCTGCAAGCGCATCATGACCTCGCCGAAAGCCGCGATCCTCTTAGCCATAAAGATCGACCAGCTTCTTCATAGTGATGAGCAATTCGCTTACGTCTCCGGCCTTCGTTTTCCCCGTTTCCGGATCGATAATCGAGGAATAGACGTGAGGGATGATCTGCGGCACCTTCGCTTCCAGCGCAATGCGAAGAATAGCTTCGAAATTATCTTTATCAATTCCGCCGGTCGGCTCGAGCGCAAAGCCCGTTTCGCCACACGCCTGCGCAATCGCCCTGAATTCCTCTTCACGTGCCAGACCCTTCATCGGAAAATACTTCAAGGCATTGCCTCCCATATCGCGGACAAGCGCAATCGCTGCTTTGACCGGTACAATCGCATGCTCGTCCTGTGCGGCGCTGACCGGTCCAGTCGAGATGTTCACATAACCGGCACGACCTGTAGGAGACACCAGGCTATTAATCCAGCTTTCCTTGCCGCCAAGATTGGCGCGCGTTGCCCCCACGGCAGGAAAGACCTGGTTCATGTGACTACCCGAGTAGTGCTTCGCAATCTCAGCGACGACTGCGGCTTGGCGGTTATCACCCGAGCCTAAGCCAACGGACACCGCTTCGTCGACGGCCCTGCCGTATTCCTTCATTGCTGCTACAGCTGCTTCGACCGTCGGATAATCTTTGGACAACACGCCGACCAAAACATAGCCTTCCGCGGCTTCAAAAATCTCTTGGGCGTTCTCTATGCTGCTTGCCAGCACATTCAAGGCCACCCGGTTTTTATAAAATCGTTTCGACATGCCGGACATCTTATTTTCCACCTGCCAATTCACGGATTCTCGAAGCGATGATCTGAATGTCATCCCCTAGAAGCGGACGCGGATCGATATCGAAATAGCCTTGTCTGACGCCGTAATCGCGCGTATAAATCGCGATCTCGCCTTCACGCAGTCCATCCACGACTTCCTTCGCTGTCGTTTTCGCCTGCCCGGCGTCAATGTGAATGCGCGCACGGAATATGGCCCGGCCAGCTTCGTCCTGTACGATGGCAACTTTGACGCCATCCATTTCATTCAGCGGCATTAACGCTTGCAGCGCCGCTTTCTCCTGCTCGCTCTTATCTTCTTTGACGCCGTATTCATCAAGTGCCTGGAGCAAGCCGAAGGTCGTTTCTTTCCCAACCTTCATGCTGCGCCCAATGCCGTGCAATTGAACCTTCAGCCAATCAATATACATTCGCTTCCCACCGACAATGCCGGACGTCGGACCCTCTATGGCCTTCGAGCCGCTGTAGATCGCAAGATCCGAGTATTTCACATGCTTTTGAAGATCTTCCTCTGCAGCGGCATCGACGATCAGCGGAATATGGCTGCGCTGTGCAATCTCCCATGCTTCCTCCAGATAAATCATGTTTTTCTGCACGCAATGGTGCGACTTCACGTAAAGGATGGCGGCTGTGTTCCCGTTAATCGCATCTTCGATATGCTCCGCCTTGCCTTCGTTGGCGTAGCCGACTTCAACGAGCCTGCCACCGCCCAAATATACCATTGTCTCCACCGGCGCCCCGTATTGGACGTTATGACCCTTCAGCATAATAATTTCATTATTAGGGATCAGCTCCTGATGCAGCCGTTCGCTCGTGCGACGGTTGCCCCGGGTCACAACGGCCGCCACGGAAAGCGCGATGCCGCTGGAGGCCGAGTTCACGATCACGGCTGCCTCCGAGCCCAGAATGCGCGCGACGTAATCTCCGGCCTTGTCGACCAAATCCGCAATCTCCACATATTGTTGTCCACCTTGTTTCATGGCTTCCATGACGGTATCCGTCGGGGCGGAAACCCCCAGGATGCTCATGCGTCCGCTTGCATTGATGACGCGTTTCAGCCCATATTTAGCATTTAATGAACTCGCCATTTACAACCACTCCCTTTGCTTTAATTGTTTTTGCGGCCTGTCTCGTTTCCCCTTCGGAATCAAAAAGTGTAAGCGGTTTATTTTTGACCGTAAAAAGTGTTAAATTCGCAGTGTCGCCCACCTGTATTCTTCCCAGCTCCGGCCTTTGCAGCCAGTTCGCCGCGTTCATGGTGACCGCTGCAATTACTTCTTCAAGCGTATAGCCTAAATGCAGAAACTTCGATAACACATTCGCCATGCTGTATACCGGACCGTTCAACCGATTCCCGCGGTAAATGTCCGTGCTGATCGTATGGAGAGGAACCCCGTGCCTTTTGGCTGCTTCCGCAATTCGAAACGAAAAGCTTGCCGTACCATGACCGACATCCAGATGTACGCCTCTTTGCGACGCATCCAGCAATACTTGCAGCGGCTTGCCTTCCTCATCAAACAAATTGTTCGGTTTCCCGTGAAGGTAGTGCGTAATGACATCTCTCTTGTGCAAGAGCGGAACAATCTCCTCGATGGCCGGAGGACCGGAACCGATGTGCACCATTAACGGAAGCGAGGTGGCATCGGACAGCGATCTTGCGATATGCAGCGGCTTGATTCCGCTGTCTCGGACAACGCTTTTGCTCATGCGCGCCTTCAATCCGACGATAAATCCTTTGTACGCCCGGGCAGTCTGTACCGCCTTCTCCTGATCCAGCCATGCCAGATCGGACAATTCATCAACTCTGGACAAACCGATCCGTGAAATATTCAAAAATGCGAACAAATTTGTTTTTGCCCGTTCTCTGCTGTCCGCTAGCTCCGCCATACAATCCGCCCCGCAGCTCCCGGCATCGACAATGGTGGTAACGCCTTGCTTTACACCGATCTCGTCAATCTCATCACCATACGGATCAAAAGTAGGAAATGCGTGGACATGCAGGTCGATCCATCCGCTTGACACATATACATTCGAGCAATCGATGATACGTTGAGCCCGGCCGCTTCCCGCCGCAGTTACCTTTGAAAGGATACCTTCCTCGACGACGAAATCGGCCGTAAAGCCATTCACGCAGGTTGCATTTCGTAAAACGAAGCTTTCCTCCATTGAGCTCACCATCTTCTATAGCATCAAAACATTATAACGTTATAGTTATAAAATAACACAGAAAAATTTCAATGTATATATAACGTTATAATGTTTGTTTATACATCCTTCAATGATATCTCCGAATGCAGGTAACACTTTTAAAATTGATTCATCGTCAAAAATGCTTACTGGTCGTTTTGCGTTATTGCATTTGTATACAAAATGGAAATACAGCCATAATAAACATAGTTTCTTATTCCATTGGGAGGAATACGGTTTGCTCCAACGAACTCTTCAGTTCAAAGTACCCATACAAATGGGGAATGCGATCTGGTTTTTGATTTTGGCTGCTCTAAGCTTGATTCTTGTAGCTTATACTTTTTATAAAAAAAAAACTTGAAGTTATTGCCTTTGTTTTTAGGGCTGGGCGCAATTGCGTCTTATTTCGAAAATGTGATTTTGCACTGGTTTCATAGCTACGAATATACCCCCGGCATATTGAATATCCGCTATTACGACTTATCATTAGGGGCATATCTTTCCCAAGTCTACTATGTCTCATCGGTCGCCTTTTTCATTGCTGCGTTTCAACTTCGCTTTGGCTGGACACTGCTTTTTTCAGCAATGTTTGTCGGTATCGAATACGGTTTTTTAGCATTAGGGGTTTATAAGCTGATTTGGTGGCATCCGGCTTTTACCGGAGTTGCTTTGCCTGTTTATTTTTGGATAGCCAAGAAGTGGTGGATCCTTTTATTGCAAGGCTCCTCACGCTTTATTCGATGGTTTACTTTGGTAGGGACGAATTACGTTATCTATGCTGATCTTGAATCAATCCCTTTTTTTAGCGGCCACTATCATTTTACGTCCGGTTGGTTTCAAGACCTAGCGAGAGACACGGTAGTAGTGCTTATAATCTATACTACCGTCAGAGCTGCGATCACAGCTACGGTTTGTTTTTACCGACTCCATTGGAGCATTTTGGGAATGGTGACAGCAATATTATGGATAGGTTATCTTGTTTCGATGCAGTTGCACATTTTGACATTCAAATACCTATGGAGCTTTTATGTATTTTCGGCGTACGATATTGTGATACTGTTCATTTGTTGCAAGTTCAACCTATTGCTGTTGAATAATGCTCGTGACAAGACGACTTTGCGATCCTGGTTTCAACCATAGTCGCAAACATTACTCCTCGCGTATTTGGCAACGATAGCGCCCCCAACAATCGTGCCTTCACCTGTAATGACAGCCTCGTCGGGAAACAGATAATGAAGAAAGCCGCGATTTACGCGGCAATGATGATGCATTATGACAGGGGCACACCTCTATCGTAAACCTCGCAATCCAAAGCTCGAACCAAGAACTAAAAGCTAAAGGATACAGGGGCACCTTTATAAACGATCTTCTCGTCACAAACGATCTCGCAATAGTCCGGCTTCATATGAACATCGATCAATCGCCCCCGGTACCGATATCCTGTTATGGAGACGTTCCCTTCCTGAGGCGGATTAGGAAATACCGTAAGCGTACCGTCCATCCCGGGTTTTAATCCTGCCATGCCGAACAATATGGCTTCGCAACCGGAAAGACCGGCAATGACGTTCGCACGCTTGTGGGCGGGTACTGCAGGACGGTCGCAAAAATGTTCTTGAGGAAAGTATGGCAAATGCCTTCCCATCCAGAAAAGCCGCTTTAACACGTCCCATGCGAGCTCCGATTGTCCGCTTTCCCACAGCGTAAGAGCCAATATTGTGCATTCTCCCGTATAACTGCCTCCGCCGGACCAATCCGGATCGTTCAGCTCATAATGAATTGTATCTTCGGCCGAAATGCTGCTTACACCGTAAGGAGCGAGAAATGCGCCGTCCCGCAAATGCGAAAGCAAAGCGGTCGTCATGCTTTCCGTGCATGCACCCATTCGTAGCGAATCGTAAGCTTGAACCGTGTACACCCGTTCGACGTGGCCATTAGGATACCTGCAAAGAAACCATCCCGCTTCTGCATCCCACAGATGCTCCCGAAGTGCGCTGCGGATCCGTTCCGCTTTATCCCGCAAGCGCGAAGCTTCGCCGTTCCCCAGCCGCTCGGCCATATCCGCAAGCCGGTCATAGCACCAAGCCCTCTCCGCGTTCGGGCTGGAAACGACATGCTCGTGCGCAGCGCTTCGCATCTCAAGCAAGTTGCGCTGCTTGCCGTAATCGAGCAGCTCACCCCAGGAAGGAAGCCTTTCTTCATCGGCCAGCAACAGATTCCGCATCACATCGTACAACGCCAACCCTTCACCGTGCTGTTCCAGGTTGCTCCAGACCAAATTGAAAAAGGACCAAAGACTGTAGGAGTATGGAACATCCTTGCCCTGTCCGCTCGGCGAAAATCTCGAATGGCGTTCAATGCCGCTGCCGGCCATAAGCTGTGCCAATTCCATCGTTTTTCCGCTGCCGAGCAGCATGGCTAACATCCTTCCAGCGTAACCGCCTGCATCCCACGGATAACAGCAAATGCCTGCGCCTTCGATACCGGACACGACCGGGAACGGCTGCATGGCAAAGTCGGGATGTTCCCATAGACAGATCAAGCCGCTGACCAGCGAACGCCGGTAGTAATCCTCAAGCCCGGGTATATCGCTTTTCAGCCCAGGAACGGCTTGGCACGTGCGCTGAATCCTTTCCAGCCACACATCTTCTGTACGCCGCTCCCAGCCCGCAAGGCTATCCATACCCGTGCATGCTTCACCGCTGCGAGTTAGTACAACGGCCATACGGCAGACAGCCTCCTGCCCTGGCGAAATACCGGGCGACCGTAATTCTTCATGCAGGAACGTCATTCGCACCTGATGATTTTCCCAAATCCCCGTACCGCAAGCTTCCGCCGACTCCCCTGGAGCCGGATGTCCGAAATCCCAATCGTCCAGTCCGTGCCAGCTTAGCCGACCGGGCGTAAGGCAAGGCTTTACGCATAGATCGATGCTTCGATCGTTTCGGTTGACAATAAATATAGATACGATAAAACCGGCCCGATCCGCAAGCGGAACTAGCGTGCTCCGGACGGAGAGAGATATCAGACGGCCTTCATGAAAATAATGATAAGTCCCTTTTCGCTCAATGCGGTCCGGACGCCACTCGGCTCCCGAATACAACAGTCCGCAATCCCCTTTTCCAAAACTTCCGGTATCGCCAACGATATGACCGTCGGCTTCGATATCAAGCAGAAGCTGAACGTCGTGAGCAGCAAACGGAGGAGAGAACAAGCCCTTCACTCCCGCAACCGTATTGGGAAGGGGAGCAACGGTACTATACCCGCTGCACACCCAAATATGATTGGACGGAGCCAAGCTCGCCCGCAAATCGAAAGCAAAATCATTCAATTGATAACTCATGGTTTCACCCTATCCTTCGCGGGGATGAGCCGGCCAGCCGCAGTTATTTTTTATTTGAATCTATCCACTTGTTGATCTTTTCGTTCGCTTCTTTCAAGGCCGTGTTAAGATCTTTGCCATTAAAATACTCCTCGAAGCTTTGAAACGAAATATTTCTTACCAAAGAATCGTATGGCGAATAAACCGGAGCCGGAGCCGGGCTGCTTTTGAAAATGGACTGCAGGTTTTTCCCTTTCAAAAACGCCATATCTGCGCCCAGCTGTTTTTTCATCTCGGGATTTTTCAATGCGGACAACCGTGCCGTCGATCTTGCGCTCTTGAGCTGTACTTCATCGGAAGTAGCTACGCTCAGCAGCTGCATCGCTTGATTTTTGTATTTGCTTGTCTTGGTAACGGCAAATATTTGCGTATCGACATGAGCGTACGTATTCGGCTTCTCTTTGAAGCTCGGAAATTGCGCCACATCCCAGTTCAATCCGTTTTTCGCGGCATCTTCAAGTCCGATATTCAGTAAGTTATTGTAGGGCAGCATCGCCACATTTCTGTCTTTCATAAACCAGTTTCGCGACTGGTAGGAGTTCAGCTTATCCGGCGTATTGTTCGGAATCGACCAGATGTCCTTGGCAAGCGTAAATATGTTTCTCCAGCCGTCACTATCGATCGCCGATCGGTTCGTTTTGGGGTCCACCAAGGTGACAGGCAGCTGCATGGCCATGCGTGCGATCGTGTCGGGATCGAGCCCTTTGTACGTTACCCCGTTGTCTGAACGCGAAAGCTTCTTCGCTACCTCGATGACTTCATCCCAAGTCATGCCGTCCTTCGGATAAGGGACGCCGAATTTATCAAAAAGATCTATATTGTAAAATAATCCGCTGAAATGTGCGAAGAAAGGCAACCCGTACATTTCCCCCTTTTCCGAAAGGATTTTCACGGAATCGAGCAAGACCGGATCGAAGCGGCTCAAATCCACCTGATGCGCTTTGGCCAGCGGCGTAATATCTTCGAGCAGATCCAACGTTTTGAATCCGGTTAAATCGAGATTCGAGGCATAGATGATATCCGGCGTCATTCCTGCAGCGATAAGTTCCTCGATCGTCGTACCTTTCCCGGGCCGTATCACTTCAATGCTAATGTAAGGATACTTCTTGTTAAGCGCCTCTACGATAAGCGAATTCACATCCTGATCGCTAAATGAACCGTTGGAGAAGTACAGTTTCAGCTTCACTGGAGTCGTGTCTACAACCGGTGCCTTATTCATTTCGTTTTGTTTTGCTTCGCTCCCGGTACCCGTCGCCCCTCCTCCCCCACAGCCTGCAATCGCCAGCACCATGGCCGTTAATGACATCAGCAATGCTTTCCTCTTTAGCATTTACGCCTCTCCTTCTTTCACAATTATTCGTGATGAAGCGCTTGCATTTTTAAGCAAAGAGTACGTTTAAACTTACTTCCCCTTAGCGGAGCGAGCTTCAATTCAATCTTGGCTGCACGAATCATTGAAAGCGGTTACTAATGTAGCAACATTTGTTCGCCATTGATGCCGGAAAACCACAGGAGCCTCCTTCTCCGAAAAATCTTTTACAGGATTTGCTTACACTATAATTGATTTATTTGATACGATGCTACCTAACTTTTTTGGATAAATTTACGATTTTTTGTAATATCGAAAATGACCGATTTATGAGCTATAACGGAGAAAAGAATACATCGTCTAAAAGTCGCTTTCCTTTACTGTTGGAATGAGGTCATTCTGATGAGCCTCGACTCTTGCCTTCTATGTGGATACCGTTCTATCCGTTGTGTTCAAACTTATGTTGTTTTGTGATATAAATGGAGTACAATACTTACTTTTGTTGTGCAGGGAGGGACTACCGATGGAGCCAGCACAGAAAAAAGTAGAGAAATTCGAGGGAAGTCGTTTTCCATTTACGATGACCATTCAGCAAGATCGCTTTTCTCTTGTTGATCCTCATTGGCATGAGCACTTGGAATTTATCAAAATATTACAAGGTCCGGTACGGTTTCAAATCGATAGTCAAAGCTTCGACGCTGAAACGGACGAAATTTATTTTATCAACAGCTGCCAAGTTCATTCGGTAACGTGCTTGCCCGGAGTTAGCGGCCGCATTCGAGGCATGGTATTTGATAGGGCGCTTTTGCTTTCGCCTGGGAACCTTGAAATCACACATCTTCTCACCCTATTTTACAGATCGAACAAAATTCTCAACAAATACGGCAAGTCCCACCCGTTTTGGCAGGAACTGAATGCTGAAATCGAAAAGGCTTACCAAGAATTCACTCAAGCGAATGTAGGGTACGAGTACAACGTTCTCTCTAGCGTATACCGCATCATGATTTCATTGCTGCGATTGCACCAACAAGATTTGAACAAGCATACTCCCCGCCATTATGTAAATCAATACATGAGGCTAAAGCCGGCTATTGATTACATGGAGGAGCATTTTGCCGATAAAGTGTATATGGATCGCATATGCGAAATCATCAACATGAACACCGATTACTTTTCCAGCGTATTCAAGAAAGTTTTCGGCCTACCGCCAGTGCAATATTTGACCAAAGTACGCATTGACCACGCCAAGCGCCTGCTGCTGGACCAGCAAAGATCCATTACGGAAATCGCGGAGCTTAGCGGATTTTGCAATATTAATTATTTCGATAAAGTGTTTAAGGAACAAAGCGGTTTTACGCCTATGGAGTTTCGCAAACGATATATCAATCAGGACTAGCCGGGGTGCAATAAATGTTTGCAAGACAAATTGGTTATGGTTTCGCAAGCTGATTATGGCATTGTATTGAAGCGCTTACAAACATTTGCAATTTCTGCCGCGGAGTTTAGCGATTTACGCGGCACATACTGAGATCATGATCTTGTTCTTGTCACTTAATATGAATTTTCGTCTGAGCGTCTTTCGTTCCTCCCCTCTCTACGAGTCAGTGAACGGAATAAACTTGCAGCGTTCACGATCCACTCGCAGAAAACGCCGCCGCTTGCATGCTGTTGTGTTTTAAACCATCGATGGGGACTTGACTTCCCGCCTCACTTCTTCGATGATCTCCCGAACCCCCTCCTCGATTTGCTCCGGCTGCGCCCGTGAGATACTGATCCGCAAAAACTTCTCCCGTTCCAAATAATTCGATAAATAAAACTGCTTGCCGGAGACAACAACGATATCCTTTGCCGCAAGCCGCTCGATTAGGCGTTCAAGATTGACCGTCTGTGGCAGCTTGAACTGAACGTACACACCGGAGCGAACATCCGATATACTAAGTAATCCTGCATCGTTATACTGCCGCACCGCCTCGTTCAGAGCGCGAATTCGCGCTGCATATTGGCTGCATATTTTACGTTTGTGCCGATCATACATGCCGTTTTTGATATACACTTCGAGCGCCGCCTGGGACAGCTGCGAGGTGTCCGCGTATCTTTTGTATTCGCAGAACGACTCAAGCAGCTTTTCCGGCAAAACGGCGGCGCCGAGCCTGAGTCCCGGAAAAATGATTTTCGAGAAACTTTTCAAATAAACAATGTGCGACGTACGGTTATAGGCGTATATGGGATCGGTGCCCGGCTCTTCGCCTAAGTCTGCCATATAATCGTCCTCTACGACGTATACGTCATATTTGCTCGCCATACGTGCGATCGCTCTCCTCTCGTCCGCGCTGTACGAGGTGCCGAGAGGACTGTGGTGCCTGGGCATGGTATAGAAAAACTTGATTCCGCCCTGTCTGAATTTCTCCTCCAATTCCCGTAAATCAATACCTGCTGTCGTACGAGTGATTCCTTGTACCGGAATCCCCTCCGCCTCAAGAAACCGCAAATAAATATCGTAGCTCGGCTGTTCGACCAGGATGACCGAATTTCCGTTCGGAAACGGTATTTTCGCCAAAATCTCTAGCGCCTGATTGGCACCCGACGTTATGATGATTTGTTCCATTTTGGCAAACACCTGATATCCAGCCAAATGGGATACAAGCGTCTGACGAAGCGTCTCCAGTCCTTTCGAATTGCCGCAGGTGAACAGATCGTACTTGTAAGTGTCTAAAGCTTTGTTCAAGCAGTGCTGGAAATCCAGATACGGAAACACGCTTGGATCCGGCGAAACGGAGGAAAAATCGACTGTCTTACTCTCCGTTACGTTGAGCCGTTTTCCCAGCTTTTCCACCACGTAATAGCCACTTTGAGCAATCGAGTAAATGGCGTGGCATTTCTCCAATTCCACGTATGCCCGTGCTATTGTGTTGGCGCTGCAGCCGTACAGCTTCGCGGCATTGCGGACGGAAGGCAGTTTTTGACCCGAAGCGAACTGCCCTTCGTTGATTTTTTGCTCTATATCGGTGAGAATATCCAAATATTTTTTCATTCCGCCCCCTCGCTTTCTTAATGCCATTATACTATACTCGATCAACTGTATTGATACACTTTTGGAAAAATGCTATTGTTCCAAGCCGCGGATTGGCATAACATAGCACGTAACGGATTCAAGTTCGCGAACACGATCCCGGCATGGTTACAAATTACACACAAAGGAGTCGATCGAAAATGTCATCCGCTGTTCAAACCGACTTTTTCACCATAATCCGTGAACGTCATTCCGTAAGATATTTCGATGCATCATACAAACTCAGTGAACAAGAAATCAAGGAGCTTCTGGAACTTGCCGGCAGCGCCCCGTCGTCTTGGAATCTTCAGCATTGGAAGTTCATCGCCATTACCGAGGCGGCAGTCAAGGAAAAACTGCTTCCTATTGCGAACGGCCAAAAACAAATCGTCGACGCTTCCGTTATCGTCGCCATACTCGGTGACCTGCAGGCCAATCAGAATGTCGAAGCCGTATATAGACCCGTTATTCAAGCCGGAACTGAAGATGCTTATGCGGGTTATTCTTCTCACCGGATCATGTTCGATCAAATTGAAGAGGCTTATGCAGCGGGCATATCTTCCTCATATCGGCGCGACGAAGCGATTCGCAACGCATCGCTTGCCGCTATGCAACTGATGCTCGCTGCTAAAGCGAAAGGTCTCGACTCGGGCCCGATGGTCGGCTTCGACGCTGACGCCTTCGTCAAAGCATTCAATGTCCCGCAGCGTTATGTTCCGGTCCTGCTTGTAGCCATCGGTAAGGCGGCTAAACCCGCCCGGCCTACCTCACGCTTCCTAGTGGAGCAGACGATCATCTGGAACGGGTTTGAGCCTGAAGATCGATGCTCTTGCTAAAGAAGTAGAGGAATTGATTCTTAGAACCGCGCCCGGATTCCGCCGTTCTGAATCGGTTCGCTACGGTCGACGTTAACTTGATCGTACTCGCAGATGCCGCATATACTGTTCCACATGACGCATAAACAAATGGTCCAGACTGTTCAAATGATCTTCCCTGTACATGATAAAAATTTGATTCAACGGAAACGGATTGTGTTCAATCGGAATCGCCACCATCTCTCCCGACTCGATTTCCGTTTGCATGTACAGCGGGCAAGATAGAAAAATGCCCATCGTGCTTTTAATCCAAAATTTAATCAGCTGCAAATTATTCGTTTCATAATGGGGATCGTACAGCATATTCAAATCTTTGAAGGTTAGGTCGATTTTTTGCCGATAGAGGCTGTCGGCTTCGTATAGGATGAGCTTTTCTTTCAATACATCTTGCAGGCTAAGCGTATCGCGTTCCGCATAAGGATGTTCACGGGAGATGACCGCATAAGCCGGGTGAGCATAGAGCAGCTTGAAGGTGATTCCCGGGTCATTGGCGGTATAACGGGTGATGCCGATTTGGATATGCTTGCTTTTGAGCATTTTGATCTGTTCCTCCGTAGAGTAACAGTGCACCTTCAGCGCGATGCCCGGATGCGCGGCCATGAAGCTCTTCAGAATCGAAGGCAGGATCGTGCCGGCAAACGAGTTGTTGCAGCCAAGAGACAGCGTACCGGTCAGCCCCTGATTCATCTGCTCGATCGCCTCGCGTCCTTGATCGAGCGCGGCCAGCGCGCTTAGGGCATAAGGCAGGAACGCATGGCCTTCTTGCGACAAGCGGACAGTTCCGTTCGCGCGTATGAGCAGCGGCTTGCCGAGTTCCCTCTCCAGCTGCTTGATCCGGTGCGACACGGTAGGCTGCGGTAGAAACAGCTTCTCCGCGGCTTTGGATATGCTGCCGAGACGGTAGATGGACACGAAGGTTAGAATCTGATCGAAGTTCATATCGCACCTCCTTTTTCGCAATAATCAGCGCTTTGGCACTTAGCTGAAGCTGCAATAAGGATATTCAAAAAATGAATAAGGTCATTCATTTTCGCTCATTTACTTGTCTTGCCATTCTTCATAGTATAGATACTGCAGGTAGGCTTCCTTTGTAGGATATACCTGTGAGCTCACCAATACAAGAGATCCACACAAGATATATAGAAGGTGACTTGCTATGAATATGGAAAAAGCAGTGCGGGCCGTCGGGATTTACGGCGGCGGTATTTTCTTTGGCGTGATGTCCGTAGCGCAGCCGTTTTTCACCTTATACGCTGATGCGCTCGGTGCCTCCACGGCATTAATCGGCTTCATTGTGACACTTCGAGCGCTGTTTCCCATGTTTATCGCGATGCCGATCGGTCAAATGATCGATACGCTGGGTCCGATGAAGATGACGAAGATCGGCTGTCTGCTGCTTATGATCTCCCTCGCGCTGACGTCCTTCAGCACCACCTTGCCGGTCCTTGCCATCTCCCAAGTGCTGCTAGGCACCAGCATGATTATTATGGCTTCATCGCTTCAAGTATTAGCGTCGGACGGAGAGCAGGACAAGGAACTTCGCAACAAGAACATTAACCGCTTCTCCATGTGGAACTCCGCCGGCAATATGGCAGGTCCGCTGCTTGGCGGATTAATCGTCACTCAGACCGGCTCGTCCTTGTGGAGCTACCGGTCCGCCTTCCTGGCGTCGCTTGCCGTATGCGCCATCTGCTATGTCCTGATCCTGCTGATCCGAACTCCGGGCGATTCCGGCATGCGCGGCAAAACCAAAGAGTTGTTCCAGCCCAAAGAGATACTGAATAGCTACGTCAGCGGTCTTCATTTGACCCGGCATAGAGGAGTTCAGTTTGGCCTGGTCGGCACGTTCCTGATCATGTTCATTCAAGCGCTGTACGGCAGCTTCATTCCGCTGTATTTGAACAATCACGGCTATTCCGCCATCGTCATCTCTGCTGTCATCTCGCTGATGGGTCTGTCCGGGTTCATATCGCGCTTCATGTTGGGGCGGCTAATGAAGCTGGCGGCACTGGAGAAGATTCTGATCTTCGCCGGCTGCATTGCTTCCGCCTGCCTAATCTTCATTCCTGTCGCTTCCCTGCATTTGATCGGCATCGCCGTGCTTACGTTCCTGCTGGGCAGCTGCATCGGTATGAATTTGCCCGTCACGATTATGATTATGGTCGAGGAGACGAAGGATACCGAGCGCGGCAAAGTGATGGGACTGCGGCTGCTCACCAACCGGCTGTCGCAAATGACCGCACCGGCCATGTTCGGCCTGCTCGGCCAGGCGTTTGGCTTGACGGCGGCCTTCTACACCGGCGGCGGCATCCTGCTGGCTACGATGCTCGGCTTCGCGGTGTACAGCTCGCGTCGGGCACCCTCTGCAACAACCGGCGCCGCAGCAGCAGCTGCAGAATCTCCTAGACGGGTTTAATTAGTGTGGCCGGACTTTTACCGGCTAGAAGATGTGTGGCTTCAGGGTATGTTGAACATCGAAGAGGAGCTGTCCTTTGCGGCAGCTCCGTTTGCTTAATCTCTGTTTTGTAGTACTTATCGATGTTCCCAAATTCGCAGATCCATACAAAGAGAAGGGAGCCGTGTTCATCGGAACGGACTCCCTCCTTCTTTGATTATTTTTTTAGCACCCTGCTTACGAAGGTCACCGCTTCCGCTCGCGTGGTCAATCCTTGAGGCTTAAGCGTCCCGTCGGAATAACCGTCCATAATCCCTTCCGAAACCGCCGTATATACGGCTTCTTTGGCCCATGGAGAAATGTCTCCCGTATCCGCGAACATCGGAGCCTGCCCCGCATTTATACTCTTCAAGACGTTGGCGTTGGCTAGCATCAGGACGATTTGCTCGCGCGTAATGGGATCGTCCGGCCCGAATGAAGCGCTGCTATAGCCGCTGACAATGCCGGCTTGAGCTGCGGCAGCAATGTAGCTTTTGGCCCAATGCTGCGCCGCATCGGCAAAACCCGACTCACCGCCCGGCCCAATGCCCAGCTCTTTTACCAGAAACGTTACAAACTCGGCTCTTGTGATGCCGGCATCCGGCTTGAACGTGCCGTCCGGGTATCCGTCCAGAGCCCCCCGCTCGACGAACCTCTTGATCTGGGCTTCGGCCCAATGCCCGCGAATGTCGCTCAGTTTTGGATAGGCCGGCGGCTGAGGCTGTGATGGTTGCGATGGCTGGTCATCAAGCTTTTTCTCGACCGCCAATACGGCAAACTTACCCAAATGGGTTATCGTGCCGCTGATTTCTACTTTTTGCAGATCTACGGCAAGATTGTCGAGGGGGATCCAGGTGTCCGTACTTTCGTCAAGCCAAGCGAGCACCAGCTCTTGCTTCGACAGATCCACCCCGGACTTGTCATAAGCCAGCGTGACCGTCACGGGCTTCGTAAAATTACCGGCGATATGTTTGCTCATGTTAAACACTTGGCTCGCCAATACGGAGCGATCGTTTAGCGAAATAGAATACCCATTGGAATACGCTTCGATTTTGACGAGCACATTATCCGGAAAAGCCAGCCTCGGAATCGTTACGGAAGCACCCTCTACCGAAACGGTGCCGCCGAGGGCTGCTTGAACCAGTTCCCCGGCTGAAGTCGAATCTCCTCCGTCGGAAGAAGAATCGCTGTCGCCGCTGTCAGAGGGCTGCTCCTGCAGGCTTAAATCGCGCAGCGACTTCACCTGAAACAAGGCACCATAGTCATAAAGCAGCTGCACGGCAGAGTCAACATAAGTATCCGTCGTCACGCTATCGGATAAACCTGCGTTCCACGCGGCAATCGTGTAACTTCCTTTGGGTACTTGAAACAAGTACCTGAACGCATTTCTTTCGTAACCGTCAGCCACCGTATACAATCCATACGGCGAAGATTGCCTATGCGCTCCGTAGCTTGCCGTAAATTCGTTCAGCTGCACCGCGGATTCGTTTACGTTCGTTACATCCGATTTCACGAAACCCGCCAGCATCACCGTTTCGCTTAGTTTAACTCCATGTTTCTCGAGCTGCAGAAGGAACGGAGCCATCTCTTGGGCAGGGTTATCATACAGCGTCATCGTTTCCATGTGCGGTAGAAGGCCCGCCAGTTGGGACATGTTTGCAATTTCGTTATGATCCAGTTCGAGCAGTTTCAGCTTTTGCAAAGAAACCAGAGCCGAAATATCGCGGATTTGATTATGACTGAGACCCAATTCGGTCAAGTTGGTCAAATTCCGAAAGGCCTCAATGTCCGTTATTCGATTATTGTTCAAGTACAGCTTCTCAAGCGACGTAACCTGACTCAGTGAAGCAATATGCTCGATTTGATTACCGAACAGTATGAGTTCATTAAGCTGGCTCAATCCTTTAAGCGCCGAAATATCGTTAATCTGGTTATGGGGCAGTACCAGCTTTTGAAGATTTACGGCATATTCGATGCCGCTCAAATTGGAAATCCCTTTGTCTTTCGCTACCAGCTCCGTCATCCGGCTTAAATCCTCGGAAGTCACATACCGCTCGGGAATCCCAAGCGTTTCCCGAATGGCGGATTCCAACCGGGTATCCGGGAAATATACGGCTCCCGTCACTTGATCGTAAACGCGGGATGTCACGCTTGACTGCGGCTCGGCCAGCCCCTCCGCATACGACTGCTCCAAGCAAGTAAACAAAGGAGCCAATAACATGGCAACTATGATCCATACCGATAAACAACTTCCTTGCCTTTTCCATTGCTTGTAACGCATTGGTATGATTCCCTCCTCAAACGCATCAAGCCAAGCCATGCTACGATTAGATCCGATACGACAGCACTCAGCCTGAGGCTTCCTACTCCCCTCCGGGGATTCTCTAACGATTTCATGGCACGGGACGCTTAATTATAATCGAATACTTCGGGCATATCGTAGTATTCGATTTTGGACAGCTCCACTGACGATCACCCGATACCCGTACTCCTCGTAAAATTGCCGTCCACGAGCGGCTCCCGATGATGGACAGGCAAAATTTTCAGATACACCCCCTCTCCCGTAGCTTGCTCACCGGATAGGTGACCGCGCCGAAATACGGCGCATTGGATTTTTCCCATGAGCCTGGCATTACTTGCCAAGACAGCTTCAGCGGGCTGATGTAAGGTTCAATCTACATAGCCCCACCTCTAGCCTATGTTATCGTTTCAGCTTCCATATTCTTTCCCCTCCATATGTCTCCTATTGTTCATGTTCTATATCATTCAACGCAGCCAGGAGCATTTACCTAACGCTTGAGCTGGCAAGCAAAAAAATGTAATGTAATTCAAATAGGTCAACAGCTACATAATCAGATTCGATTGGAATTGCTGATGTTATCGCCCGGCGCTTTCTTCATTCGTTTTCACTCCTCGCAGATATTAATCATTATGAATAAATAAGGAATAAGTTTCCAACAAGTGAACGGAAAGTCCGCATTACAGCCCATCCCTGAGCTTAGCAAAAAAGGCTGCCGAATAACCGGCAACCGCGTCGAAGTGTTTATTAAGTTTGGAATGATTACTTTGTATTTTCCAGAATATATTGATTAATTTGTTCTTCAGCGTCCCGCAACGCTGTGTTTATATCCTTTTTGCCGTCTGCATATAGCTGAAATTGATTGCTGAGAATGTCTCTCGATTTCGGATAATGGATCGAGAATGGAGGAGCCGAGGCGGGTTGGCTTTTAAAAATACTTTGAACGTTCTTTCCCTTTAGAATCGGCATATCTGCGCCGAAGGCCGTTTTGAATTTCGGGTCTTTCAGAGGAGATACCCTCCCTGTCTCTTTGGTGCTCATCATCTGTACCTCGTCCGAGAAAAGCACCTCAAGCACTTTCATCGCTTCATCCTGGTATTTGCTTGTTTTGCTGATGGTCATGACATGCAAATCGTACATGCCGTATACGTTCGGTTTGTCCTTGTAACTCGGGTACTGAGCGACGTCCCAGTTCAAATCCTGGTACTGCGCAAGCGAATTAAAGATGTTAACGCCTGCAAACATAGCCACGTTACGATCCTTAATAAAAGCGTTCGTAGAGTTTATATTCCACTTCGACGGTTTGTTTCCCGGAACAGAATAAATCTGATACCCCGTATCGAACAGCTTTTTATAAAGATCGCCGCTCACAAGGGATTTATTCGTTTTGCCGTCGACAACGGTTGCGGATAACGGGTACATCAACCGGATGATGCTTTCCGGGTCCAATCCCCGATACTGCACCCCATCCTGGAGCCGCGTCAATTTCTGGCTAACGCGAACGGCATCCTCCCAAGTCATCCCGTCGTTCGGATAGGCTACCCCGAATCGGTCAAAAATGTCCTTATTATAATATAAAGCGTTAAACTGCACGTTGTAAGGTATGCCATACAGCTCGCCCTTGTCAGCGATCGCTCGGACCGTTTCCAACGATCGCGGATCGAACCGGCCAAGATCAAATTGAATCTTTTGAGCGAGTGGCGTTATATCCGTAAAAATATTAAAGTCTTTATACGATGGAATATGACCGTTATATATCGTCAGAAGATCCATCTGCTCTCCGGTAGCAATGTATTGAGTCAACGAGTTGTTTGGCGTTTCGATCGGCTCGACGGTAATATAAGGATATTTTTTCTGAAGCGGCCCATTGATAAGGTTGTTCAGATCGTCTTTATTGAATGGCTGGGTCGTAAACATTTTTAATGTGACCGGATCGTGCGGTTTTTCCGCCGGAGGTTTATTGGAAGCTTCCTGAACGCCGCCTCCCCCGCAGCCCGCTAAAGAACCCGCGAGCACACCAATGATGGACAGAATCGCCATGTTTTTCATTTAAACGCCTCCTCATATCGTTTATTCGAGGGCAGTTTTACTTGCGAATCCACGATGGAATCTCAAAACAACCCGATACCGGTTTGGAAGTAGCGTGTCATTTAGACGTAACGGAAACATTCGGATATTTGCGTGCGATCGTCTTGAGATCTTCGATGGATAGTGGCGCAAGCCGATAATCCCATTCTTTTAAAGCCTCTGGCGAAGTGGATGCGACCCATTTCTCCACGATACGTTCGGTCGGGGCATCCATGCCGTCTTCCGGCTTCCACTCTTCGTCTACTCCATAGTTTTGTTCCTCGATATGCAGGAACCCTTTCTCGCTAAGGCTTTTCTTGAAATCTTCCGCTATGGAACCACCGGTATTTCTGGAAGCATTGATCCAAATCTTCAGATCTTCAAATCGAGTATTCGGGAAATAAAGGCGGACCGCATTACGCACCATTTCATTCAAGCGTAAGTCAATCGTATTCTGAGTTGTATTTCCCTGATAATACACGAGAGGTACATATTGAATTGTCGTTTCATAAAACGGATGCGACAACAAGTAAGGACTCAGCGTCACCCCACGGACGATCGGTCCATCAGAAGAAAACGCCTCCTCGTTTTTTTTCATAAATTCCAAAACGGCAAACGTAGGCAAATCATATAATCCCAGTGATGCGCGTCCGGTCACGAAAACAATCTCTCGAACCCCAGTAGACGCTTTGATATCATCACTGAACTGGTCAATTTGCCGCTTGATCACACCACCCTCCCAATCGGATAAATGACGGGTATATTTCTCCAATGGTACTTCGCCAAAGTCTTTAATTTCCTTGTTCAGCCAGGCAATGTCCTCCGCCGTTGCCCGCTGTTTATACACGACGTATATATCGCCGGGGTCCGTCCCGGTCGGTTTAACACCATTGCTAACGACCTTTTTTACCAGATCTTCCCCGCCGTTCGTTTCATCGGCACCCATCAGTACCACATGCTTCACCTGATGCTGATTCAGGAAATCCTTATACTCCTTGGGCAGACCGAGCAGCTTCATCCACGCCACCCCGGTCATCGGCATCGAACGCGCATAACCGATGGATGCGAAGCTTGGAATTCCGTTGTCATTGGCATATTGAAGCATCGTACGCAGTTCCTTGATCGTATCGAGACTAACGAGATACTGTAGCGGCAGCACCAGCGCTTTCATCGTTCTGGATAGATAGGATACGGGCATCACTCCGGTAGAAATGATGACGGTATCGAAAGGCGTCTCCATCCCGAATTCTTTATTGTAAAAATCGACTGTCTGTTTGATCGATTGTTGTAAAAATGGCCTTGTTCCGTAAACCGGGTACGTCCCTCCCTTGGGAGATACATACCACGTATGGGAGACCGTGGCCCCCAGCATTTCCGCCGACTTCTGGACTGCATATTCCGCACTCATTCCGCCGTCCAGCGTATAAACGTCGAACCCTTTGAAATTATGCTTATCGATATGATAGACCGTACGTTCCGAACCTGAGACAATGCGTATAAAGTTGGCATATCGCTCTGCAATGTAACCGTTGTCATATCGAAATTGGAGGTAGATCCCGTAGGAACCGGTGGCGATATTGCTTGGAATCGTCCAGAGATGATTTGCGGATAGCTGTACGGATTGACCTGGCAAAACAGTCAACCCGGATTCTAACGGAATTTCTTGCAAAAAATACGGGTCGCCGAATTTGAATATTTTCGCATGAAGCCCGGACAGCTTTACCTTGTTGTTTTTGGACGGATTTCGTATATTATATTTCAAATTTACAGGTTGACCGGCAGAATACAGTTCCCGATCGAACGCACTCTGTTCGATTTCTAATGGGAGCGCGTCATTCACAACTTTCGTTGGGAGAGGATGGCCGTACACTTTAAAGTCACTGATGTGCGCGCTGTTGTTTGCGGAATTGTGCGTTATATAGACACGGACGTACTGTGCGACCGCCTCTACAATGAATTGATCCCCTTCGTCGGTGGCTGTGCGATCATCCGATTTCACAGCGATGGGGAACCAATTTGTTCCGTCTGTACTTCCGACAATATGGTAATGATAAAACCGTTTTCCATCGACCCAGTTGCTCAAACGGATTCGATTAATCGTATGTATGCTTTCTAAATCCACTTGCATCCAGGTACTGCCGGAGGAGCCAAGGGACGAAGCCCAGTAACTAGTCGCATCCCCATCCATAGCGAAAGCAGGCTCATGGGCCTTTTCCGAGGAAATACTGGTTACCGGTTTATTCAAACTAATCAGTATCGGCTTATCTGATTTACCGTTTGAGAATAATTTCGTTACAGCAAGACCGGCAATTGCAACAAGATGAAAAAGCAATGTTACGGTTAAATACCATCTTATTTTATGGCTGGCATTTGGCCACATCGATGCCCTCCTTACTTTGATTTTGTTTACCGAAATCAATACCGTCAAATATCAGGCGCGATTCCGCTTAATAAAAATTAGCGATGATGCCGCTGCTCTGAACAGGAAGTCCGGCTTTGTAAAGATGCGAAACATCCCCCATCCCCAGACAACGCGGAACTGCCCGAGCTGCTGTTCTTTGATCGAATAAAATGGTCGTTACCGAACTCGGAGCCAGCCAAAAACCGCTCCATGCAAAGGAAAGCGGCAGCTCGAGCAAATGCGATATCCATGCAAGTCCGAACCCCATGTGGCAAAACACAGCGATCTTTAGTTCGTTCGTTCGGACAATCTCATACACGCCATCGTTTCTTTCGTATCCGAGTTCCTTGAGGAATAGGTCGGAGTCTTTCTTCAAATTCAAAAATCTTTGATTTAAATCCGTTTGATCATAAATCGGATTGCTATGCCAGTTCTCGCTTGAAGGGAACGGCTTATGGCTGCGAATCCGTTCACCGTCGACATTCCATGCTACCGAGTGTTTGCCCGATGATTCCGGCACCTTCCAGCCTGATAATTCGGCTAACCACGGTTGAATTACTGGTTCCAGACCGGTTATTTCTGCGGTGTACTGCATGGTGTGAAGCGCTCGCCCCATAGGAGAGCTGTATATTGCATCGATTTTTTCCTCACTTAACCGGTTAGCCAGAGCTCGTGCTTCCAAATGTCCGGGCGGGGTGATCGTGTTGTTTTCATAGTCCGGATCTGCATGACGAATAATATACAGTCGCAATCCATTATTCCTCCTGAATCGATTTGATATGTCGGATAGTGGCTAGGCAAGACGATATTGCTCAATCCTGAACGATATGACTCTAACTGTGATTACGTTACCAACTTTCGTAGCAGACCTCCTCCGTAACAATAAAATGATTATTTTCGATCATTTTATCTAATTATGTTCAGTGTCTTCACC
>NZ_CAJVCE010000017.1 GCF_910594985.1 Paenibacillus allorhizosphaerae | reverse complement strand
TCAAGATTGAGGGCGTATTTTCAATATATATTCCAAAATCACGAAATAAACGGCATAATTCAATGCGTAAAATTTTTTTAGAAATAAATTTATGTAATGTATATTGACATGTAAATCACATTTGAATAAGATATGGCATGTAAGCCATACTGACACACTGAAGTGATTGACCGAAAAAATTAGGGGAGTGGATCAAACATGTTATTCAAAAGAAAAAGGCTTACCGCCCTGATGGCCGTCTCACTGACGCTGTCCGCCTTCCTGGCCGGATGCTCCGGCACAGCGAAGCCAGCCGCAACCGGCACCGACACCAAAACGGAAGCACCTGCCGGAGACAACACGGTTCCCATCGGGATCGTTCACTCCTTGACCGGCACAATGTCCATCAGCGAAGTATCCGTTAAGGATGCGGAGATGATGGCGATCGATGAGATCAACAAAGCCGGCGGCGTTCTGGGCAAACAACTGAAGCCGATTGTCGAAGACGGCGCATCCGACTGGCCTACTTTTGCGGAAAAAACAAAAAAACTGCTGCAAAAAGACAAAGCGGTCGTCATCTTCGGCGGATGGACTTCCGCCAGCCGCAAAGCGGTGCTTCCGGTAGTGGAACAAAACAAAGGCCTTTTCTTCTATCCTGTCCAATATGAAGGCTTGGAATCATCGCCGAACATCTTTTACACCGGCGCAACCACGAATCAGCAAATCGTCCCGGCCGTATCGTGGCTCCTGCAAAATAAAGGGAAAAAGTTTTTCCTGCTCGGCTCCGATTACGTGTTCCCGAGAACGGCCAACAAAATCATTAAAGAGCAGCTGAAAGCGGAGGGCGGCACGCTGATCGCCGAAGAATATACGCCGCTCGGACATACCGATTACAACACGATCATCAGCAAAATCAAAAAAGAAAAACCGGACGTCGTCTTCAATACATTGAACGGAGACAGTAATGTAGCCTTCTTCAAACAACTGAAAGATGCGGGCATCGGTTCCAAAGACTTGACCACCTTATCCGTCAGCATCGCCGAAGAAGAAATTCGCGGCATCGGCGCTTCCATCCTGGAAGGCCACTATACGGCTTGGAACTACTACCAAACGACCGATACGCCGGAAAACAAAAAATTCGTGGAAGCCTACAAAGCGAAGTACGGCAAAGACCGCGTGACGGACGATCCGATCGAAGCGGCTTACACCGGTGTCTATCTGTGGGCGGAAGCAGTTAAGAAAGCCGGCTCCTTTGAAGTCGAGAAAGTGAAAGCGGCGGCGAAGGGCATTGAATGGAACGCTCCGGAAGGCAAAGTCAAAGTCGACGGCGACAACCAGCACATCTATAAGACCGTACGGATCGGCCAAATTCAGTCCGACGGCATGATTAAAGAAGTGTGGAACTCCGGCCAGCCGGTGAAACCGGATCCGTACCTCAAAACGTATCCGTGGGGCGCTGCGGTAACAAAGTAGTCTTAAAGAGAGAGAACCGGTGAAACGGGGACTGCCTCAAGGCAGTCCCTCTGTTTTCCGACAGATGAGGAGGTACTACCGTTATGAGCCTGATCTTGCTTCAATTGTTTAACGGCGTGTCGCTCAGTTCCATTCTGCTGCTCATCGCGCTCGGGCTGGCCATCACCTTCGGGCTGATGAACGTCATCAACATGGCCCACGGCGAATTCATTATGATCGGCGCCTATATGGCTTATACGATTCAGCAACTGTTCCAGAAGATGCTGCCCGCCTCAAGCTTCGGCTTTTACTTCCCGGTCGCGCTGCTTGTCGCCTTCGCCGTCGCGTTCGTCATGGGCTGGCTGCTCGAGGCGTTGCTGATCCGCTTCTTGTACGGACGGCCGCTCGACAGCCTGCTTGCCACCTGGGGCGTCAGCCTCGTGCTGCAGCAGCTCGCCCGCTCGATCTTCGGCGCGCCGAACGTCGCCGTGACAGCCCCCTCTTGGCTGGAAGGCGCGATTACGATCGGCGGCGATTTGACGCTGCCGTACAAGCGGCTGTTCATCATCGCGCTAGTTATCGTTTGCTTGTCGATCATTTACTGGTATTTGTACCATACGCGGGGCGGGCGCAACATGCAGGCCGTCATGCAAAACCGCAACATGGCCTCGTGCCTCGGCATCTCTACCCGGCGCGTCGATGCGCAGGCGTTCGCTTTCGGCTCCGGCATGGCCGGTATCGCAGGCTGTGCGTTGACGCTGGTCGGCCCGATCGGACCGACGATCGGCACCTACTACATTGTCGATGCGTTCATGGTTGTTGTGCTCGGCGGAATCGGCAAGCTCATCGGTACAGTGGCCGGCGCGCTCGGCATCGGCGTGCTGAACACGGCCTTCGAGTATACGACCAGCGCCACGCTCGGCAAAGTGATCGTGTTTACGCTCATCATCGCCTTCCTACAATGGAAGCCGTCCGGCCTTGTCACCATGAAATCGCGGGCGCTTGATTAAACGCACTGCGCGGTGACCGTTAATGAAAGGGGTTTTTGCCATGACCACTCTGCTTAGCAATACCAAAGTGAAAATCGCGCTTAGCGTACTGCTCTTCGTTCTGATGCTGCTAGCGCCGGCGTTTTTATCCGAGTTCCGGTTGTCGCTGCTCGGCAAATTTCTCGCGTACGCCATTCTCGCCATGGGTCTCGATCTCATCTGGGGCTACACCGGCATTCTGAGTCTGGGACACGGCGTTTACTTCGGACTCGGCGCCTACTGCATGGCGATGCATTTGAAGCTCGTGGCCTCGAACGGACAGCTTCCCGACTTTATGTCATGGAGCGGCGTGGAGAAGCTGCCGTCGTTCTGGCTGCCGTTCCAGTCGGCAGGCACGGCGATGCTGCTCGCCCTGCTCGTGCCGGTAGCCGCCGCTTTTGTGCTAGGCTATCTGACATTCCGCAACCGGATCCGCGGTACGTTTTTCTCCATTTTATCGCAGGCGCTCGTCATCATTACCGTCACTTTATTCGTCGGGCAGCAAGGCTACACCGGCGGGACGAACGGACTCACCAATTTCGATACGTTCCTTGGCCTCAAACTGGGAGAACCGTCGACCAAGCTCATCTTGTACTACATTACCGTCGTTGTCGTCGGCCTCGTGCTGCTGCTCTGCTTGTGGCTCGCCTCCAGCCGTCTCGGTAAAATCCTTGTTGCGATCCGCGACGCGGAAAACCGGGTCCGATTCATCGGCTACAATCCGGTTGCTTACAAAGTATTCATCTACTGCGTGTCCGCAGCGCTTGCCGGACTGGCCGGCATTTTGTTCGTCCTGCAGGAGGGCATTATCTCCCCCGCCCAGATGGGCATCGTCCCGTCGATCGAGATGGTGCTGTGGGTCGCCATCGGCGGTCGGGGCACGATTATCGGCGCGTTGATCGGGGCGGTCCTGACGAACTCGGCCAAGACGATGTTCAGCGAAGCGTACCCCGAATGGTGGCCGATATTGATGGGCGCGATGTTCATCGTCGTCACGCTGTTCCTGCCCAAAGGCTTTATCGGCACGTTAAAAGATTGGGCCGCCGGCAAAGGGGAACGAAAGAGCGCGGACGCTGCTCCCGCCGCATTAAAACCTTCCTCGGCGCCGCCGCTCGGATTTGCCGAGCTTGAAAAAACACAACAAGGAGGCTAGTCGCGATGAATGCTATGAATGCTTCGCTTCGGGAAGATCCATCCGCCCCCCTTCTCCACGTCGAACAGCTGGAGGTTGATTTTGACGGATTCAAAGCGATTCGCGGGCTCAATTTTCAGCTTACGCCCGGGGAGCTCCGTTTTCTCATCGGACCGAACGGCGCCGGAAAAACGACGCTGCTTGATGTGCTTTGCGGCAAGGTCAAACCGTCCAAAGGCCGGGTGCTGTTCAAAAATTACGATATTTCGCGGAACCAGGAGCATCAGCTCTCCCAGCTCGGCATCGGCCGCAAATTTCAGGCCCCTTCGATTTTTACGACGCTGACGGTACAGGAAAACCTGCTGCTGTCCATGCGTCAGAAGCGCGGTCTGCTCAGCACGCTCGTTGCCGCCACAAAGCCGGAACAGCGGGAACGCATCCGCCACCATTTGGATTTGATCGGCCTGACGGACAAAGCGAAAGAGAAAGCCGGCGGCTTATCGCACGGAGAAAAGCAGTGGCTCGAAATCGGAATGCTGCTCATTCAAGAGCCGGAGCTGCTGCTGCTCGACGAGCCGGCGGCCGGCATGACCGACAGCGAAACGGAAAAAACCGGCGAGCTGCTGCACGCGATCTGCGACCGGCAAACCGTCGTCGTCGTCGAGCACGACATGGATTTCGTCCGCAAGTTCGCCAGAACGGTCACTGTCATGCACGAAGGCTCGGTTCTCCGTGAAGGAACGATGCAGGATATTCAAAACGACGAAAAAGTAGCGGAAGTGTATTTGGGAAGAAGAGGTGAACGGCATGACTAATGCGGGAAACATGTTAACGATCGAAAAACTCGCGTCCGGCTACGGGGAAAGCTTGGTGCTCCGCGAGATTACGATGAAAATAAAGCCAGGTCAAGTCGTTTGCCTGATGGGCCGCAACGGCGTCGGCAAGACGACGCTGATGAAAACGATTATGGGCCTGATCAAACCGAAGAACGGCACCGTTCGATACGGAGAGCACGAGCTGACCGACGCGCCTCCGTACCGTCATGCCAAGGCCGGCATCGGTTACGTGCCGCAAGGACGCGACATTTTCTCCCAACTGACCGTGGAGGAAAATTTGCAAATCGGGCTGGAGGCAGCGGGCGGCAGCTTACGCAAAGCGGGTATCCCGAACTCCATCTACGAGAAGTTCCCTGTGCTGGGGCAAATGCTGAAGCGCAAAGGCGGAGACCTCAGCGGCGGCCAACAGCAGCAGCTCGCCATCGCCCGCGCGCTTGTGGCGGAACCGAAGCTGCTGCTGCTCGATGAGCCGATGGAAGGCATTCAGCCGTCCATTGTGATGGAAATCGAACGCGTTATCGAATCGATCAAAGCGAACCAGTCGATGTCGGTGCTGCTCGTCGAGCAAAGCCTGACGTTCGCGACCAGTATCGCCGACTACTACTATGTGCTTGATAAGGGCACGATCGTCGCCGAAGGCAGCCCCGCCACGCTGAGCGAGGATCAGGTTCGCAAGCATTTGGCGGTATGAAAAAGCGGCGCGGCTGGCCGAAACAAAAACATCGTTATTCCGAAAGTGCGGGTGCGCATATCCCATCGGAACGACGATGTTTTTATTTGACCGCTCCATTCGCCCGATTTGCTTTCATGGGAAAACAAAGTTTATCATAGAGTTGTCAGCCGTTGAATCCACACCGACAATACATAATCAAGAGGAGGAATTACTGCATGTCCACCATTTCGCAAATGAACGACACGACAACGTTAAACAACGGGGTCCGCATGCCTTGGCTCGGCCTCGGCGTCTGGAAAACCCAGGAAGGCGACGAAGTTATCAATGCAGTAAAATATGCCGTAAAAGCCGGCTACCGCTCCATCGATACGGCTGCCGTATACGGCAATGAAGCCGGCGTCGGGCAGGCGATCCGGGAATGCGGCGTCTCCCGCGATCAACTGTTTATTACAACCAAAGTATGGAACGCGGATCAAGGTTACGATCAGACGCTGCGCGCTTTCGACGAAAGCCGCCGCAAACTCGGTCTCGACGTGATCGACTTGTACCTCGTGCATTGGCCTGTGAAAGGCAAATATAAAGAAACGTGGAAGGCGCTCGGAAAGCTGTACAAGGACGGCCATGTCCGGGCAATCGGCGTGAGCAACTTCCAAGTTCATCACCTGAAAGACATCATCGAGGACAGCGGCGTCGTTCCGGCCGTCAACCAGGTGGAATTTCACCCGCTGCTGAATCAAGCCGAGCTTCGAAGCTTCTGCAAGCAGCAAAGCATCCAGATGGAAGCGTGGAGCCCGCTTATGCAAGGCAATCTGGATCACCCGACGCTTGCGAAGCTCGCCGCCAAATACGGAAAAACGCCGGCGCAAATTATATTGCGCTGGGACCTGCAGCATGGCGTCGTCACCATCCCGAAATCGGTTAACGAGCAGCGAATTATCGATAATGCGAAGATTTTCGATTTTGCGTTAAGTGCAGATGACATGGCGCTCGTCGACGGAATGAACCAGAATAAACGATTCGGAGCGGACCCTGACAATTTCAATTTCTAATTGAATATGAACAAGCAAGACTCAACGGCAGCTGCGCAGCTGCCGTTCTTTTTTTTCGCAAAAGATCCGTCACCAAACATCCGCCTATGCCATAGTATAAATTGTGTGCTAAAGCCTACTGAGCGGCGAAAGCTGCAAGTTATTTTTTTGGAGGAGGATTTTAAACCATGTATAATCCGAACAAACCGGGGATGAGTCCCTACGGCGGTTACCCCACGACAGGCGTACAGCCGGTAGGCCAAGGCCAGTTTCCGCCGATGATTCCAAGCGGATCGACGATTTCGCCGCAAGGATATCCCGTGCCGACGCCAACTGCGCCGAGCATGCCGGGACAGCTGCCGCTGGAGCAATCTTTCATCGAGAACATACTGCGCCTCAATCTGGGCAAAATCGCAACCATTTACATGACATTCGAAAACAACTCGGAATGGAATGCGAAAGTGTTCAAGGGCAGACTGGAAGCCGCCGGCCGTGACCATATTATTATTAGCGACCCTCAGACCGGCATGCGGTATTTGCTCCTGATGGTAAATCTGGATTACATCACGTTTGACGAGCCGCTTCAATACACATATCCGTACGGCTCTCCTTCGGGCCGTTAATCATCGATTTCGATGTTGAAGCCCATTAGAACCAGCCTCTGATTGTACAACAAATGAAGTCCGGGAGCCTGATCATCGAAAAGGTTCCCGGACTTTTTTAATTTTCCTGCGCACTGCATGACTTTTACCAATTCGGTCATACTACGGTTACATTTCCAATATCGTCAACAGGACGGATGAATCATGTATACCTATACAACGACAGCTTTTTCCCGGAACTACTTGCTTCAATTTCTGATCGCGGCATATGCCGTCTACTGGATCGCCTTGGCGTTTCACCCGACGAACCGCGGGCAATGGCTGATGGAAAACTTGATTCCGATAGCGACGATCGCCTTTCTTGGCTGGACTTACCGCAAATTCCAGTTATCCAACCTTTCGTACGTTTTGCTGTTCATTTTTTTATGCCTCCATACGTACGCCGCCCATTTTACATATCAAAACACTCCCGTCGACATGTGGCTGAAATCCGCTATACATACGAAGCGCAGCTACTTTGATCGGGTCGTGCACTTCGCATTCGGACTTCTTCTCGCTTATCCGCTTCGGGAAGCGATGATCCGCATTGCAGGAATTCGCGGCAAGTGGACGTATATTATTTCCGCTGCCGTCATTTTAACGTTCAGCGCCATCTTTGAGATCATTGAAGCCATTGTGGCCATACTCGCCGGATCGTTCGGCGCGCAGTATATCGGGCTGCAGGGGGACATGTTCGATTCGGAAAAAGATATGGTCATGGGCTTCGCGGGAGCGATCATAGCCATGGGGTTCCTTGCCTTCCTACATAAACGCCAAAAAAAAGCGTGAGCGGACCGTTTGCCGGGCTCGCGGACATGACTTCAAGAACAATGCCGACCGCACCGGGTGAAGCTCATCCGGGGCCCCCGGCCGTTTTTGCTAAAACGATGTGAATAACGATCAAAAAGACGTTAGGATTCGATATCGCGCTTGCGTCGCCCTCTTTTTATAATAAATGTTAATGTCATAAATAGATATAGGGGGTAGTACCATTGATATTGAAAACAGGAAAAGGTCTTCTCACAGCCGCATTGGCCGTAACTATGCTGACCGCATGCAGCAAGGCCGGAAATGGAAGCGTTTCCGGAACAACTGAATCCGTCAAGATGGATCTCACTTCGCCGGTTACGTTGACCGTAGCCTCCGGACTCGGCATGAGCGTCGAAGATTTCAACAAAAGCTACGGTGACAAAATCAAGGCCAAATTCCCGAACGTCACGCTTAATTTTATCGCGCGCAGCCAAGGCACGACCATTCCCGAATTGGTCACGGCCGGCATATATCCCGATATCGTATTCGGCATTATTTCGGACATCGACAATTACCTGATCAATCTCAATCTGCACGCGGATATGGCTCCGTTGATCAAAAAACATAACTACGATTTAAACCGCTTTGAGCCCATTCTCATCGACGCGATCAAGACTACGAACCCTGAAGGCAACATAATCGGTCTCCCTATGCCTTACGGCGGTATGCAGGTCATGTTCTACAACAAGTCGATTTTTGACAAGTTCGGCGTGCCTTATCCAAAAGACGGAATGACTTGGGATCAAACGTATGAGCTTGCCAAACAAATGACCCGCGTCGACGGCGGGGACGTGTACCGCGGCTTCGGTTCGTTCTATGGCGCGCTGCTGAGGGATAATCAGCTGTCCGTTCCTTACCTTGATCCGAAAGCGGACAAAATGTACGATCCTGAAAAGTGGAAGGTTCTCTTCAATAACTTCTCCCGCTTTTACCAAATTCAAAACAACAAACGAGCGGACGGAACGTCGCAAACTTCCGAGGCCGAAGCGTTCGAGAAATCGCAAAAAGTCGCGCTGAACGCGAACCAATTCGGACGCTATGCCGGGTTCCCGGCGGAAATGAATTGGGATATGGTGACGATGCCCACCTTCAAGGAAGCGCCGAATACGACAGGCATGATCGTCGGCTCCAGCGGCTACTGGTATATTACGAAAACGAATAAAAACCAGGATATTTCCTTCAAAATTATCGAGTTCCTCCTTTCCGATGAAATGCAGATCGAGGAAGCGAAGACGAAAGCGAACATGCCTTCCGTGCGGACCATTAAAGATCTTGACAAAATTGTCGGCTCGGAGCTGCCGGCCCTGAAAGGAAAAAATATCGGTGCGCTTACGAAGATGAAGCCCGCTGCGGTTCCGCCTGCCCGGGCGCAAGGTCTTGTCGGCGCCAACTTGAATGAGTTAAAGAAAATCGTTGAAACGACCATGAACAAAATCATCATCAACAATGTGGACATAAACACCGCTCTTCGCGAAGCCGAGGAGGCTATGGCCAAGCAAGTGGAGGCCAAAAAAGCCCAGTAATGAGATCGAACAAAACCGCCGAGATATGAAAAAATCGGCGGTTTTTTTGCGTCAACAGAACTAATTATCAATAATATTTAACTTTTTTTGGGTATTTTGAACTATTTCTTTCTTGTCGTTTATTGTCGAAAATTAAAGTATAAACTCAAATGATACGACATAAGAGGAGTGGGGCTTACTTGAAGCTATATTTACTTAAGAAATTGAACCCAGGCTCAGTAAAAACGAGACTGATCGCAACATTTTTGGCCGTACTTCTGATTCCCGCCCTTTCCACAGGCATCTTCTCCTATCATAGTTCACAAAAAGAACTAAGCAGCCATATGTCCTCCTCTACCCAAGAGACGGTCGATTTGGCAAGCGAAATCATCGGACAATACATCCGCCCCGTGATGAGCGAAGCGGATTTCCTGGCAGATCAATTGTCCGCCTCGGGTGTAGAACGAAACGACCCGGCGATCCGAAAATTGATCGATCTGTTCATGAGCAAGCATAGCGAATTGGAGCTAGTAACGTTAGGCAACGAGAACGGAGCCTGGATGAAAGCGCCCGACCCCGGCGCGCAGGATTACGATCCGCGCAAAAGAGACTGGTACATCGAAACGTTAAAAAATCCGGGCAAAGTCGTTCTATCCGCACCCTACATTTCCGCCACCACAAAAAATATGGTGGTCACGATTTCCAAGACTTTTCCCGACGGCAAAGGCGTCATCGGGTTAAACCTCGATTTGGCGAAGCTAAGCAGCGTACTGCAGCAAGTGAAAATCGGGGATAAAGGATACGTCTACGTTCTGGATCAAGGAAGCAAGTATTTGTCCCATCCTACAGTCAAGCCGGGGGAACAGGCTTCAGGCAGTCAAGTTGACGCTATGCAGCAAAACAGCAGCGGCATCGTAAACTATGTAAAAGAAGGCGTAGAAAAAGAAGCGCATTTCGTCACAAATGAGATTACGGGCTGGAAAATCGCCGGGACGATCGAGATGGACGAATACTCGGATGCGGCCAAGCCTATTCTGTACCAGACCGTAATCGTCATCATCGCCGCTTTGATTGTCGCCGGCATTCTGATCTACCTCATTATGCGCGCGATCATTGTTCCGCTCAATGCCCTGAGGGTAGGAACCGGCAGCATTCAATCCGGCGATCTTACCTGTCGGGTCAACATCCTCCGGAATGATGAATTCGGCGGATTAGCGAACGATTTTAACGCGATGGCCGACTCCCTCCATTCGCTTGTACGAGAAATAAACGATACGTCGCTGCAGTTGGCCGCTTCCTCTCAGGAAATGAAAGCCGTTACAGAACAAACAACGCAGACCGTTGGGCATGTAACCCAGTCGATACAGCATGTCGCCGCAGCCGAGGAAATGCAGTCGCAAACGACCGGCGAAACGGCAAGAGCGATGGAAGAGATGGCTGTAGGGGTCGGGCGGATCGCCGAATCCGCCGGAACGATTGTCCAATCCGCGATGCAAACGGAAGCGGAGGTAGAGAACGGGAACAGCACGGTTGAACAGGTCACTCGGCAAATGGAGGAAATTCTCGGGTCCGTCAGCGAATCTTCCGAAATGATTCGGAAACTCTCCGAGCTCTCGACGCAGATCCGGGACATGAATACCGCGATTGCCGAAATTGCAGGGCAAACCAATTTGCTGTCGCTCAATGCGGCGATCGAAGCGGCGCGCGCCGGTGAGAACGGCAGAGGCTTCGCGGTCGTAGCCGGAGAAATTCGCAAGCTGGCCGAGCAGTCCAAGACAACGGCCGATCATATTCACGGCGTTATTTCGCAAATGCTGCATATGATCGAAAGCATCGCCGATGTCATGAACCATCGCGTGAACGCCGAAGTCGACAAAGGAATTCATATTACGGAGAAAGCGAGAGCCGCTTTTGTCCAAATTCAAAGCTCAACGAAACATATTGTGCACCAAATTCATGATATCTCCGCCGTTGCGGAGCAAATGTCCGCCAGCTCGGAAGAAGTCGCTGCTGCAGTTGAAGAAATGGCCGTCTCTTCAAAAAGTTCCGTGCAATACACGCAAAATGTACTCTCCTCATCCCAGGAACAACTGGCATCCATGGAGGAAATTACATCGACGGCCGAGTCGTTGACCGTTTTGGCCGAGCAGCTGCAGAAGGCTGTCGAACGATTCAAAGTGTAGGCAAATACGTATCGGTATAACTTGCAGCAAAACTCGTCCCTCCTTTCCGGAGCGGGCGAGTTTTATTATTTTAATCGTACCGTTCCACTACAGAGAAAAAGAACCCCTTGCGGAGTTCTTTTAACGGTGAATTGAATGTTGGTAACAGCTTTTGAACCAGTCGAATCTCGGGTACCTTTTTGACCAATGCAGTTAAACTACATTAACGTCTCTTGGGCACAACCCCTCGCTTCTCATTGGATTCAATAACAGTATCCTCGGTATTGATCGTTAGAAAGCCCAACGGAACCACACCTCTCTTTTCACCGTCGCTCTTATGATACCCGGTTCTCCCCCAATTATTCATCCGCGTGATCCATTTTTGACGGTTGTCATCTTATTTGAAAATTGTCTTTCGTTACGATCCGCTAGACAACTGCACGAAATCACGAAACATGTGCATATCTTTCGTACAAAGAGCCGGTTACGATGAACCGGAAAGCTTCGAAAACAAAGGGGGAACAGGCATGAGCCATATCGACGAACCCGAAACGCCGCAAGCGGCGAACCAGACGCCGGACCGCAAAGAACCGGCGATTAGCCGCAGAGGCGTGATCATGGCATTAGGCGCGGCCGGGATTACCTTAGCCGCGCATGCGCTGCTCAACGGAAAGGCTTCATACGCCGACGGCGGTACCGTTACCGATTCGGTATACGACCACGACAAGAAGCCAAAGCATTCCGCACATCTGGATTGGCTCAGCGTAAAGGATTACGGAGCAAAAGGCGATGGCGCCGCGGACGACACCAAAGCATTTCAGGATGTGCTCGATCAAGCGCTAACGGGTGCGAGCCCGGCCGTCTACGTACCGAAAGGGGTGTATAGGCTGACGAAAATGCTGCGAATTTACCGCAATACGAAGTTGATGCTACACCATGACGCGGTGATGCTGCGCTGCCACAACGACAGCTTCCTGCTGAACGGAGCGTCCGGAGCCGCTTACGACGCATACGGCGGACACGGCAACATTACGATCGAAGGAGGGATCTGGGACGGCAACATCATCCAGTATCCCGACGCTTACGTAGGCTTCAACTTCGGCCATGCGGCCAACATCGCGATTCGCGATTTGACCATTAAGGACGTCGTATGGGCGCATGCGATCGAAATTAATGCAAGCCGCGACGTTTCGGTGGAACATTGCCGCTTCCTCGGTTATAAAAATGCGGACGACGGCTCCCGATTTTTTTCCGAAGCGATCCAGATCGACGTCCCGACGAAGCTCAGCTTTGCCGGATTCGGCAAATATGACGGTACGCCGTGCCGCAACATTACGGTTCGCGACTGCTATTTCGGCGCAAGCGGTACAGCGGGAACGACCGCCTGGGCTTGCGGCGTCGGCACGCATGGAGCAATCCATGACGTATGGTCGAGCAACATCAAGATTCTAGGCAATACGTTCGAAAATTTGACGTATTGGGCGATTCGCTTGTTCAAATGGAACGATTGCCTGGTGGAAGGCAATACGATGCTCCAATGCGGCGGCGGCGTTCTGGTCAGCACCCCGTCACCGAATAGTGAATCGACGAAAGATAAGGACGGCAATCAGCGTACCACCCCACAAGCGGGAAAAGGGATTCGCATCGTCGATAACGTCATCACCGGAGCGTCCGTCTATGGCGGCATCGGCAGCTATGGGGACAAAGCGGCACCGGTCGCCGATTTGTACATTACCGGCAACATCGTATACGAGACCGGTACGGAAAAGCATGCCATCACGGCGTCGTGGTGCCGATCGGCCGTCATCGAACGAAATATCGTGTACAGCGCAAGGCGCGGCGTTCATCTGGAGAATACGTCAGATTCCCAAGTATCGGGCAACCGGTTGGAGAGCATTGTCGTCAACGGCATCGAGTCGTCCAAGTGTACGGGCGTCACCATCGATAGCAACGTTGTACGGAATAGCGGGTTTTACGGCATTCTGGTCAGCGAGACGACCGGGTTCTCCGTTCATCGCAACATCATCGACTCCGCCAGCCAGAGCGAGCACAACCGGTATGACGGCATTATCGTCAGCACCCGAAACAGCCGCGGCTCCATTCACAGCAACACAGTGCGGAAAGCGGCAGCCGGCAAGCAAAACCGGTACGGCCTGCAAATTTCCGCCAGCAGCGAGCACATCGACACGTCTCAAAACATCCTGGAAGGCGTGTCCGGCGCTTACTTGAACGCATCGGCGACATCAAGCGACCGGCTGCTGCTGTACAGTGCAGGAGGGTCCAGCTACCAACTGACCGTCGACGAAACAGGGCAAATCATCACCACAAAAATATAACGTTAAATGGGGGCTTCAAGATCAATGAGAAAATCAATGATAGCGTTACTATCGGGTGTAATAACCATGACGCTGCTGTCAGGCTGCGGTTCCAGCGGCAGCGGCGCAACCGGCGGCTCCGCCAATGATCCGAAAACGGTAAAAGACGACAAAGACAGCGCGCCAGCCACCGTATCGATCGGCATCCGTGCCGTCGGCTATTTGACCGAGGACGAAATTCAGCGGTACATCGTGGAACCGGTAAAGAAAAAACATCCTAACATAACAATCAAACGCATCGTACTGGACGATAAAAACAATTCTTTCGAAAATTTGCTGGCCATTAACGAGCTTCCGGATATTATTTTCCATACGTCCCTGCTGCTTCCGGATTTGAAAAGGCTGGGCATCGATCAGGATCTGGATCCGTGGATTAAAAGCAATAAAATGGATTTGAACAAATTCAATCCGACTGCGCTGGACGCCGTCAAAATTACGAGCGAAAACAGTTTTTTGATGGGCATTCCGTATACGATGCATTTCAACGCGCTGTACTATAACAAAGACATTTTCGACCGCTTCGGCGTCGCTTATCCGAAAGACGGGATGACATGGCAGGAGACGACCGAACTGGCCAAAAAGCTCACAAGACTGGATAGCGGCACCCAATACCGCGGGTTCGAGCCGGATTCCGTCTACCGTGCCGGTTCCCAGCAGGAGCTGCCGCTTGTCGATCCGAAAAGCTTCAAATCGCTAGGCAATACCGATCAATGGAAAAAGACGGTGGAAATGGTTCGCGATATATATGAAATACCGGGCAACTCGACCATTCAAACGTTCAGCTCCGGCGTCAACGCCTTCGTCAAGGACCGGAAGCTCGCGATGCTTGCCGGCCTGAACTGGCTGCCGAACCTTGCCGAGGTGAAAGATCAATTCTCTAACTGGGACATCGCCTCTTATCCCGTTTGGCCGGAAAAGCCGGGCATCGGAACCCAGATCGATCTGCACGTCATGATCGTGCCGAAGACGAGCAAGAACAAGGATGCGGCGTTCAAAGTCGTAAATACGATCGTCTCCGACGAAGTGCAGCTGGATATGGCCCGCAACGGCCGCGTGTCCGTGCTCGGCGATAAGAAATACCAGACGGAATTCGGCAAAAACATGGATATATTGAAAGGGAAAAACGTTTCGGCCATTTTCAAAACCGCTCCGGCCAAGCCGTTCCCTTCCACCCTGTTTGCCAACAAGGCATTTAACGAAATTACGAAGGTCATGACGCAGGTGGTGAAAAACAAAGTGGACGTCAACACCGCGCTGCGCAGCTATGACGAGTTAATGGACAAATTCATTCGCGAGAATAAGCCGAATTAATCGCTTATCGGCCGCACCAGCACCTATTCCATCGTCTGTGGGCGGTTGATATAATAAGTAGAAGGATTTTCAAAAGAGATCGATGATAGCGAAGCGGGGGCTCCGGAATGAAGGGTTACAAATGGCTGCTGTCGGCGGCGGCGGCACTGATCGTCGGCAGCACACTTGCCTTGTACTACAATCAACAATCGAAGCATTCGGCAGCTCGGCCGGAGGATCCCCCGCTTCTGCTTTCCGAAGGGCTGCCGATCTTGAACAAGCCGGTAGAACTTACGTTTCTAACCGGCAAATCCGCAACGAGCGGCTCCAATTGGGATGAGATTTTACTATGGAAGCATTACGCCGAAATGACAAACATGAAAGTCCATTTCCGGCTCGTCCCTTTCGAGAGCATGGGAGAAGAACGCAAATTGGCGCTGGCGACCGGCAGCTACCCGGACGGCTTCTATGCCGCCCGCCTAACCGCCGCCGAACTGATGAAATACGGAAAAGAAGGCGTCTTTCTCCGGTTGAACGATTGGATTCCGCGATATGCGCCGAACTTCCAAAAGCTGCTGGAGCGGTATCCGGAATTGCGCCAGTCGCTGACGATGCCCGACGGCGGCATTTATTCGATCCCTTCCTTTTATGACCCGGAATTTTTGTCGATGCTGATCGGAACACCGCTGTGGCTTAACGGAACATGGCTTGAGGCGCTCCGTTTGCCCGAGCCGCAAACGACCGACGAGCTGTACGCCTACATGAAAGCCGTCAAGGAACGCGACCCGAACGGCAACGGCATCGCCGATGAAATTCCTTTCGGGAGCCTCGGCATCAGCATGTTCATTCACCAGCTGAAAGGCGCGTGGGGGCTCGGTAACCGCGGACTCGCCCATCCTCTCGTCGATGTGGATGAATCAACCGGACAGCTGCGTTTCATTCCAGTCGATGCGAAATATAAAGAAGTGCTGGAATATGTACATAAGCTGTACGCCGAAGGGCTGATAGAGAAAGACATCTTCACGATCGGCAGCAGTGAATTTTACGTCAAAGGCGCGCAAAACGTGTACGGCTCGATGGTAACGCCAAGCCCATACACGCAAATGAAGCAGACCGGGTACATCGGCGCGCCCGCCCTTCAAGGCCCGCACGGCGACCGGCTCTACTCGCATGTCAAAGCGCCGCTCGTCCATATAGGCGCCTTTGCGATCACAAACAAAAATAAATATCCGGAAGCGACGCTGCGCTGGATCGATTACTTTTTCAGCGAGGAAGGCAGCAAGCTGTTTTTCATGGGCGTGAAAGGCGTAAGCTACGAGGAAGCGGCCGATGGGACGCTGCAGTATACGGAACGCATACGCAACCATAAAAACGGGCTTACGATCGAGCAGGCGCTGACTCCATACGTGACTTGGCTAGGAGGCAGCTACCCAGGGGTTGTCCGTCTGCCATTGTTCCAAGGATCGGAGAGCTACCCCGCGTCGATCGAAGCGGCCAGAAAAGTAAAGCCTTATGCGGTTAAAGAAATATGGCCCCCTTTTCCGTATTCTCCGGGGAGCCTGGGCACCGAAATCGCCTCCTACGCCAGCCAAATGCAGGCCAAATTCGTCACCGGCGAAGTACCTTTCGCGGACTGGGACAAGTATGTCGGCAATATGCGGATGATCGGTCTCGACAAATACATGAGCATGTACGAGCAAGCTTATGGAGCTTACTTGAAGAGCAAGCAAAGCGAATGAGGCGCCGGAAGCGGCCGGGCTAGCCTTCTCCCCTTGCTTCAAGCGCTCCCCGCTTGCGGTAGTCGCCGGGCGTCAGCCCGGTTATTTTTTTAAACATCCGGATAAACGAGGTCACGTTGCGATAACCGATCCGCTCGCCGATTTCTTGAACGCTGCGGTCGGATTGAAGCAGCAGTTCCTTCGCTTTACGAATGCGCACGTTGTTCAGATGATCGCTGAAATTCGTTCCTGTCTTTTCTTTTATATAAACCGATAAGTAGCTGCTGGACATATTCATCCGGTCGGCCACAGCATCCAGCGACAAGTCCTCGGAGTAATGCTCCTCCAAAAAAACGGCGAAAAAATCGACGACGGGGTCTTTTTCGTCCCGTTTCGCTTTGATCGATTGAGCCGCGCTAGACAGAAACCGCTCGAAGTACCGTTTGTACTCCTCAAGCGTACAGCATTCCTCCAGTTCATCCAGCATATCGTTCAACATCCCCCACTGCTTCGGCTCTACTTTGGCCCGCTCGGCGATTTTCAGCATTTTGACGGATACGTTTTGCGCGAAGGCGCGGAACTGCAAGCGGGACGCTTCCTTTCGAAACATGTTATCCAGCATTCTTCCAACGGACTGCTCGCACGTTGAGCCGTTTCCTTCCTGCATGTTCACGTACAGCTCTTGCTCCTGTTCGGCCGTAAATACGAAATGGCTCGCAGCAGGGGCGTCGTCCCAAATCAGTTGTGTCTCGTCCAGCAGCTTGGCCTGTTTCGCTCGTTCCAACACTTCGATATAAGCGCGGTTGAAATCGGAGCCGATCGGGTATAACGAACCGACCGCCGCCGAGACCAAATAATACGCCTTGTCCTGGTCAAAAATCGTTTTCAATCGCGACAGCGTTTGTTCCAGTTGATCTTGAGATTGCTCTCCGAACAAGACGGACAGCAGCTGGTTGCTCTCCATCTGGAGCGTACGCGGCTTGTCTAGCGTCCCGGATAAGACAAGATCGATGCATTCCCGCACCGCATACGTCAGCCGGTCCGGTTTCATTTGCGCAGCCAGCGGGGCGGCGCTGCGGAAATAGAGCTGGAACAGCACGATCCGGAACGGCCGGTTATGGACCATCGTATCTTTCCAATCGGCGGAACCGGACTTGATCATTTTCAGCCGGTTTATGTAATTATAATCGGTGAGCAGCGACTGGTTGCTTTGCAAATCGCTGTGGAATTCATTGCGCTCGCGGATAAGCTCGCGCGAAATATCGCCGATCAGCGCAAATTCGTGTATGCTGCTGCGAACGACCTCCGGGCTGCGGCGCCGAAGCGAGGCGATAATTTGCATGACGGGGTGATTCAGCTTGCGGCTGAATATAACGGATGCGGCCCCGGCAATAAGGACGGATACAACAAACAGGAAGAACAGCGTCCATTCCAGCCTTTGAATTTGCGCGGCAATGGCGGAATAAGGAACGACGGTCACATAAGTCAAATTCGTTTCATCGCTGCGGTGGTAAAAATAATAACGGTTATCGCTGACGATAAAATCGTTTCCTTCCATGAGCGGCAATGTTTCGGCGGTGTCCCTGTCCGAGGAATTGAAGATTGTGCTTCCGTTGTCATGAAGAATGAGCAGCTGCGGATTGTCCGCGCCGTGAAACGATTCGAACAGACGCTCCGCATCCAGCATCCCGATTATCATATGGTTGTAGGAAGGCAGCTTGACCGTCATCGGAATGAGCTCGCGGCTCTGCTGATCGGAGGAAACGATCGAGAACGAAGCGCCCGGATGAAGCGCGGTCGTATTCGGCGATTCGAATTGCTTCTGCCAATATTGGGCCGAATACGGCTCGCTTACATAAAACCGCGAAAACAACCGGGAAGCGTCCCCCGTGCCGTTCTTGTCCACCGTAAACGAAGCCGAACGGTATAAAATGATAACGTTATCAAGATATAGGAACGGATTGTTCACTTCGCTGCGAATACTCTTGATCATATCGGCCGGCTTCAAAAAATTGA
Organism: Paenibacillus allorhizosphaerae; assembly: GCF_910594985.1. Classification (GTDB taxonomy): domain Bacteria; phylum Bacillota; class Bacilli; order Paenibacillales; family NBRC-103111; genus Paenibacillus_G; species Paenibacillus_G allorhizosphaerae. The sequence goes on along the minus strand of NZ_CAJVCE010000017.1, from coordinate 141,975 downwards.
CTTGCGCCGGATCGCCTTCGGCAAGCTGTCTGCCGAAGGCGACAACATCTTCGTTCTGGTACAGCTTGAACAGCATGCTGCGAATAATCGCCAAATGCTTCTCGTACCGGTCTGCCGTGTTTTTGAGCGTCAGCCGGTTGTTGCGGATAATTTCCTGCTGGATGTTCGTTTTGAAAAACGTAAACGACAAAAAATTAAAAGAGGCGAGCAGCAAAATAATCGTTAAAAAGCTGACGATGCTTTTAAAAAATAACGAATTCGTATTGATTGGCAGCTTCAGCATTTACAATGGACCCCTTTTGCCTGTATCAAGCGCTTCTGTCCCCCATTGTACTCCATGAATAAACAATCGGAAACTTACGATTTTGTAAATAGTTGTCTTTCGTTGCGATTCGCGCCTGAGCGGACGCAAAAAAGGCTTAGCAGGGCCGCATCACGCGGCTCCTGTCTAAGCCCCATCGCTCATTTTATTCCGCCGCAGCCTGGATATTTTTGAACTGATTCGTAAACATCCGGTTGTAGGCACCCTTCTCGTTAATCAGTTGATCGTGGCTGCCCCGCTCTTCAATTTCGCCGCGGTCGATGACCATGATCGAATCCGCATCGCGGATCGTATTGAGCCGGTGTGCAATGATGAACGTCGTCCGGCCCTTCATGACCTGCAGCAGCGCATCCTGAATATGCAGCTCGGTACGGGTGTCGATGCTGCTTGTCGCCTCGTCGAGAATGAGGATGGACGGTTCGGCCAATATGACCCGCGCGATCGCCAGAAGCTGCCGTTGGCCTTGGCTAAGGTTGCCGCCGTTCTCCGTCAGCATCGTATCGTACCCGTTCGGGAGACGCCGAATAAAAACGTCCGCGTTAGCCATTTTCGCCGCGGCCACTACCTCACGGTCGGTGGCATCGGAACGACCGTATTTGATGTTCTCTTTGATCGTGCCGGAGAACAAATACGTATCCTGCAGCACGATTCCGAACGTCCGCCGCAAGCTGTCCCTTGTGTATTCTTTGATGTCTTTGCCGTCGATCAAGATGCGGCCCCCGGTCACATCGTAAAACCGCGTCAGCAAATTGACGATCGTCGTCTTCCCCGCGCCGGTCGGTCCGACCAGCGCCGTACTGCTTCCTTCCGTCGATTCGAAGCTAACATTTTTCAAAATCGGCACATCCGGCAAGTATCCGAACGAGACGTTCTCGAACACGACATGCCCTCGCGGATTTTCCAGAACGACGGCACCCGGAGCGTCCTTGTCCTCTTCCTTCTCATCCATCACTTCAAATACCCGCTCCGCGCCTGCGACGCCCGATTGCATAATGTTATAAATGTTGGCCATTTCGTTCAGCGGCCGGACGAATTGTCTCGAGTAGCTCAGGAAGCTGGCGATGACGCCGACGGTAATGTCCCCTTGTACCGCCAGAATGCCGCCTACGATCGCCACGGCGGCGAAGCCGATATTGTTGATGACGCCCATGATCGGCATGAGGAAGCCGGAGAAAATTTGTGCCTTGAGCCCAACTTCGTACAGCTTCGTATTGACGTCCTCGAACTCCTCAATCGCCTTCTTCTCATGATTGAACGCTTTGACGACAAGCAGTCCGGTTATCGTTTCCTCGGCGTGGCCGTTCAGCTTGCCGAGCTGCGCCTGCTGCTCCCGGAACAAGAGGCTCGTTCGCTTCGTAATCGTACGAGCCAGCAGCATCACGAGCGGAACGGTAATCAAGCTGGCGAGCGTAAGCAGCGGACTCAGCACAATCATCATCGTCAGCGAGCCGATGATCGCAATGGAGCCGGTCATCAGCTGCGCGGTCGATTGCGAGATCGTATTGCTCACGTTGTCGATATCGTTAGTCAGCCGGCTCATCACTTCTCCGTGCCGGCGCGTATCGAAAAACGATAACGGCAGCTTTTGCAGCTTTTCAAACAAGGCGCTGCGAAGATTCATCACGATGCGCTGCGACATTCCCGCCATCAGCCATCCCTGCAAAAACGTCAGAAAGGCGTCCGACACATAGGCCGTCGTTAGCGCAATGATGGCGATCTGGAGCAGATGAAAATCGACCCGCCCGCCTGATGCGGTCATCGAATCGACGGAAACCCCGATCCAATATGGCCCGGCCAGCGTAATCGCCGAATCGATCACAATAAGCAGAAAGATAAAGGAGAGCAGCTTCTTTTCTTTGCCGAGGTAACGCCACAGTCTTTTCAAGGTGCCGCGGAAATTTTTCGGCTTCACGACAGGTCTGCCGCGGCCGCCGCCGAATCCCCCCATCGGCCGTCCCGGACCGCCCATCATGGGGGGCATATCCTGCGGAGTTTGACTCGGTCTTGCCGGTTCGTTAGGCTGAGACATCCGACTGCATCTCCTTTCCTACTTGCGATTGGCATATTTCCTGATAGACGCGGCACGTTCGCATCAGCGTCTCGTGCTTCCCGATGCCTACGATTTCCCCATTATCGAGAACGACGATTTTATCCGCATCCATGACGGACGTAATGCGCTGGGCGATAATAAGACAGGTCAAGTCAGCGGCGTACGTCTTCAGCGCCTCCTTGATTCTTGACTCGGTCGCTACGTCCACCGCGCTTGTGCAATCGTCGAGAATCAAAATTTCCGGTTCGCGGACGAGCGCTCTGGCAATCGATACGCGCTGCTTCTGCCCGCCGGAGAAGTTGACCCCGCCTTGTCCGAGAATCGTCTCGTAGCCGTCATTGAACGAACTAACGAAATCATGCGCCTCGGCCATCTTGGCCGCCTGCTCGATTTCCGCCATCGTCGCGTCTTCCTTGCCAATCTTGATATTATCGAGCACGGAGCCTGTGAACAGCACCGTCTGCTGCGGCACAAGCGCGATCTTCTCCCGCAGCTGCTGCGGGTCGATCTCTTTGACATCCACTCCGTTCACCTTCACCGTTCCGGCCAGCGTATCGTAGAAGCGGGGAATGAGCCCGACGAGGCTGCTTTTGCCGGAGCCGGTCGAACCGATAATGCCGACGGTCTCGCCGGGGCTGCAGCTGAACGTAATGTTTTTCAGCACAGGGTCGCCGGACGTGCCCTCATACGTAAAATAAACATTCTCAAAATCGACGCGCCCTTTCATCTTCGGATTCGTCTGCGCATCCGCGTTCCATTTCATTGTATTTTCCTGGGCAAACACTTCATCAATCCGTCCGGCCGAAGCTTTGGCGCGCACGAACATATTGAACACGTTCGAAATCATCATCAACGAGAACAAAATTTGCGTCATGTAGTTAATAAAAGCGATAATCGTACCGACCTGCATTTGTCCCCCGTCCACGCGAACGCCGCCCAGCCAAAGAACCGAAATGATCCCGAAGTTCACCGTTAGCATAATAGCCGGATTGAAAATCGACATGCGCCTCATCGCCCGGACCGAACGCGCCCGATACTCCTGATTCGCCTGATCGAACTTGTCGACTTCATAATCGAAGCGGTTAAACGCTTTCACAACCCGCACCCCGGACAAATACTCTCTGGTCAGGCTGTTCACCTGATCAAGCGCCTTCTGCACCTTAATAAAGAGCGGGAACCCGATCTTCATGTTCAGCGCGATCAGGATAGCGACGATCGGGACAACGACGGCCAGCACAGCTGCAAGCTGGGAATTCAGCCGCGTCGCCATAATGAGCGAGCCGATGCAAATGAGCGGCGCTTTCACGAAAATGCGCATCAGTCCGTTCATGAAGTTTTGTACCTGCGTCACATCGTTCGTCAGACGGGTAACGAGCGAGGCTCTTTCGAACCGGTCGATGTTGTCAAACGATAGCGATTGAATTTTGCGGAACATGTCGGACCGTAATTCCGCGCCGAACTTTTGCGATACGTGGCTGGCCAAAATGTTGCGCCCCGAGGCCGCGACGGCACCGAACGCTGTAATGATCAGCATCAAGCCTCCCATCTGCAGCACGTAATCCATCCGGTTGTGCGCAACCCCTATATCGATGATTTTGGACAAAATCGTCGGCATGGCGAGATCGCAAAGCGCTTCAAACGTCAGGCACAACACGGCCAAGCAAAACATCTTCCAATATTTCGGAACATACTTTTTCAGAAAAGGCATGCAGCGATTCCTCCGCGTTTGAGAAATGTAGGAAACCTATATAAAATAAAATACACCTAACTCGCGCGATTGTCACCCTGTTATTTGCCTTTTCTAAAAATATTTTTGTCCGCTTGCCCCGAGCCTGCCGGTAGCCCAATTTGTTCCAAAGTATTGAAATATTGAACCATTGCACTACAATGGATACATTGCCTATTATTTTTCCAAATAACAGCGGATATAAGGAACCGATACGAATGCGAAAAAGTAGAATTGAAGAAATTGAATATTTGCGCGCCTTCGCTTTTTTGGCTGTCGTGCTGCAGCACTCCATTGCCCATTACGCCTATTTGCCCGAAACGGAGCTGGCTGACGGCGTGTCGCTTGTCATTATGCTGATCGCCTCCAAATTTGCCGTGCCCCTGTTCATTTTCATTACCGGGCTCGTATTGTTCTACAACTATGACGGGCCGTTTTCCTACGCCGGCTTTCTAAAGAAACGGTTCTACGATATCGTCGTACCGTATTTGCTATGGAGTGTCGTCTACGGTTTGCCGTTAGTCGTTCAGAAGAACGGCGGACTGGCTGCTGTCATCGACATGCTGCGGATGTTCCTTACCGGCAAAGCGTCTTACCATCTTTGGTATATCGTCATGATCCTGCAATTTTACTTGTTGTTTCCGCTGTATCGTGCCGCCATCGGCTGGCTGAAGCAGTCGATCTGCACGCCGAAACGTACCGGTATCTCTCTGCTTGCGGCTGCCGTGGTATATATTTATTTGATGAAGCTGGTCGGACCGATTTATGTGGCGGCAGAGCAATTGCACATTCCGATCGTTACGCCGATGTTTACCGAATACGAAGACCGGAACGCCCTATTCTTTTTCTTCTATTTTGTATTGGGCGCCGTCGCAGGTTTAACGGTGCCCTACTGGCGGGAATGGCTTAAACGGTACGACCTGGCCCTACACATTGCGTTTTACGCGATGTCCGCCTATTTGGGATACCGCTGTGTCGCAAGCTTCGAAACATCGCCGAAATTTGCGATCCATTACGACGACCTGTCGCTTCTTCGCCCGGTCATGGCCGTCTTCCTGATCTTGTCCGTTCTTGTGCTGTATCGCTCTAGCATGCGTATGGCGGAATCGGAGAGCCGCTCATACGCGCGCCGGCTTCTGACGGCCGTCGGACAATACTCGTACGGCGCATATCTGGCGCACGCTCTTGCGCTTACGTTCGCAACCTTGGCCGCCGGTCTGGTTTTGCCGGGGGTTAACGTCACGATCCGCACCGCGCTAGCGTTCGCGCTATGCGCCTCCGTATCGGTGCTGGCCTCCTTCCTCTTGTCAAAGCTGCCGTTCGGCAAAGCCGTGACCGGCAGCGGTGGCACAAGGAAGAAACGCGTTCCCGCCGCATCCGACGCATCGCAAAGCATGAATGGCTGAACGCCGGCGTTAAAAACAACAACGATACAACACTCTCTTTACCGCAGTCGGCTTATCGAAAAACGGTGACATATTCGCCGTATTCGATAAGCCGTTTTTTTTCATACTACTGATTTCTGGAATAAACAATTTCCAGTATTCGCTCGCGTAACGATTCGATGGTTTGCAGCCGTGACCAATGCATCCGAGCTTCCTTCAATATCGAATCCAGCTCCTCCGAAGTCATGTTCAAATCCGTAAAGAGCCGGCAGCCTGGAAGCAGCTCCTGAAAAACAGGGTAATTCGGCGGATGATAGACAGCTTCTTCACCGCTCCATTGCGCCGCTTTACGTAAAGCAGGGATGCTTAACGTCTTTTGGCGGATGATCGTTTGGGCTCGCTCGGAAGTGAAGAAATTCGCTAAAGTTTCGGCAGCCACGATCACTTTTGACTTCTTATTCACTGCCAACCCAATCGTCATCAGGATCGTATGCTTGTTTTTGATTCCGGGTAACGGCGCGATGTCAAACGGGATCCCGGAATCCCGCAGAGCGTTTAACGCGAAATAAGAAGTCATGATCACGGACACCTTTCCCTGCAGGAACAATTCTTCCGCTTCCGCATCGCTGCCCGACAGAAACGTAGGGAACGTATCGGAGGCGTAAATGATATCTCGGCATAGCGAGATCGCCTCAATCATCCGCTTTACAGCTTCCGCCGCCTCTTCCCTTCCATCCCTAAGCTTCGCTCCATTTTGGATAAAAAATACGGGCCATCTGTTTTTGGAAAGCAGGAAAAAGTAAAAACCGAATCTTTTATTTTCCACCGTTAGTCGGGAGGCCTGTCGCAGAAGCTCATCCCAGCTTCCCGGGTTAAAATGTTCGGGAAGTCCTTTTTCCCGCAAATGGTCCCGGTTATAGCAAAGAATTAAAGGAGAAAACAGAAACGGTCTCACTAGCAATCGATCCTCATCGGTGAAAGCGCGAGAAAGCATCTCGTAAACTCCGGGATCCGTATCGAAATCCTTCAGAAGCTCCAGACTCCGGTTCGTACGGAAATCGTCAAAGTTGTTATAATTCATCGTGACAATATCCAGCATACCGGCTTCCATGTATTCCTTAACCGTTTCGTAATAGTTCTGAAAAGGGATCGGAATCGGCTGTACGCGGATCGTTGGATGCGCGTTGTGAAATTCCGTCAACAAAAAATCGATTGCCGCTTCCCGTTCCAAAGAGGAGTGGTAGCCAAACCTTATGGCGACGGTGCTTGCTTCGATTGTATCTGCAATCTTATTTCCAACCCGCGGAATTTTGACGATCAGTCCCTCGGACACCAGCTGCTCCAGGCCGGCTCGAATCAGCTTGTTGCTTAATTGAAATTGCCGCACTAGCTCTCGTTCGGACGGCAGAAACTGGCCGGGCAGCCGTTTTCCGGTCAATATTTCACCACGCAGGACACTGATCATCTGCTCGAGCCGCAGACGGAACGTTTTACGGCCTTGTTGCTCCGACATGTGAACACCTTACCTGTGTACGATTTTGAGAAACCTGTGAAAACCTTTCATGGTTTCAAGCATACTGAAGCGTTCGGCGTGAAGCAAGCTTCATTTCGATTTCCTGTCTATAATTGCCAAGCGGATTGACAGACAACTCCTTTCCTACGTACAATTTTTAGTGAGTCAGATGTAAATCAGTGAAATGGGAGATGATCTGTATTAATCCTCTTTTTCGACGATTGACGACCGCTGCCGCTGCTTCCTGTTTATGTTTGTCGCTTCTGCCCTCCGCCGGATTCGCTGCGGAATCCGCAAGTGCCCCGCCGGTTGTTGTTCAGAACGCAGGATTTGAAGAACCGGTAACCGGAACCGACATCCCCGGATGGAATCAGGTATTCGGCAAGGGGGAAAGCAATGTCTTCTACCAGGTTACGTCAGCCGAGAAGTACGAAGGCAACCAAAGCCTGCTGCTAGACGATCGGAATTCGGCCAAGGCGCTCGGGCTGGAAACGACCCCCTTTACGGTTGTACCTGGAACCGGTTATTCCGCTTCCGCCATGATGAAAGTTGAAAGCGGAAGCATGGCGATTTATTTCCGCTTTTTTAACGCGGCGGGTGCCAAAATCGGCGAATCCGCGAACTGGGTAACGCCTACGAGCGGCCAGTGGGTAAAAAATGCCACATCCTCCGTCGTCCCGGCTGACGCGGTGTCAGCCACGGTCTTGCTTTATTCCTCGGCTGCGGGAGTAACCCGCGGTTATGCAGATGCGGTGCGAGTCGAGGAAAACAAAATCGGAACCTTCGAGCGGATCGGCGGCATCGTGAACGGCATGATTAATGAAGATGCCGCAGTCGGGGTGGAGGACGGCAAGGCAGTTGTATACACCGTCTTCAAGGGACGGGCTGAAGTTCCGACATCATTCTTCGTGATAGACGCATTGACTCGGGACGTGCTTCGTAGTTTTCCAATGCCGGGTGTGGAAGCGGCCTGGGGAGTCAAAGTGGCTACGGACGGACGCGTTTACATCGGCTCGCACTATGACGGCGGGTTGTACCGCTATACACCGGGTGTCCGGAGCTTCGAGCATCTGGGTCGGTTCGGCAGTGAAACCCACGTCTTCTCATTGGTAGCAGGCCCCGGCGGAAAAATGTTCGCAGGTACATATCCGGGAGGGAAGCTTTTCGAATTCGACCCGGCCATCGGAGAAATACGCGACCTTGGCGTCCTCGATCCGGAGCAAAATTATGTCCGATCTCTGGCCTATGACGCTCAGAGGGACGTTCTGTATGCCGGCGTCGGCGGGTCCAAGAGCCGCATCTTCAAAATCAATCCGGACGGAACGCGGAAGGAACTGCTCGGATCACGGATTCCCGGAGGCGGAGACACCTACGCATGGCCGTATAGTATGGGTTTCGCCGAAGACCGGCTGTTCGTGAAATTTTCAAATGGCGATCTGCTGGTGCTGCGTCCTGACGATACGATCGATTATTACGATCCGAACGGAATGGATATACATTCCGGTCAAGTCGCTTCCATTCCCGGTCAGCCCGGACGGGTCTTGTTTGCCAACAGCGGACATCTGTACGCTTACGATTCCGCAACCCGTTCCACCACGCTTTTGAAACAAATCAAATCAGGCGTTAACTTCCAGGACGGCCAATTTGTCGATCTGAACAGCGCAGAGTGGCCGGGCTTGACGTTCGTCGGTATGGGACAGTACGGGAAAATGCTGTATTATAACCTTTCCACGGACCGTACATCGGTAGTACCCGCCATTTACAGCGGAGCCCCGATTCTGATTCAAAGCATTCACACCGGTCCGGATAAAAAAATGTACGTCGCCGGTTATATGTCCGGTTTCACCTCGTACGACCCCGTGAACGGAGCCGTTTCCGATACCAATTCGCTGGGGCAAATCGAGTCTTCGGCGATACGGAACGGCAAGATGCTGCTTGGCGCTTATGCCGGAGCCCGAATTTTGGAATATGACCCGAAGCTCCCCTTCTCCGGCAGTAACCCGCGGCAGCTATTCGATTTGCGGGCGCACAGCCAGGATCGTCCGTTTGCGATGGCGTATGCGGAGGACAGGGATCAATTATTCGTCGGCACCGTTCCCAATTCGACCTCGCTGCAAGGCGCACTCGCGATGTATGATTTTGCGACGGGACAGCTTGACGTCTTCCGCAATATCATACCGAACCAAAGCATCGTCTCCTTAATTTACAAGGACGGCCTGATCTATGCAGGCACGACGGTGTACGGCGGTCTTGGTACCGGCGGTCCGACGGAAACAAATGCCAAATTGTTCATATTCGATCCCGTGACGAAAACGAAAGTATTCGAAACGATACCGGTCACCGGGCGAAAGGGCATTACCGGGCTGTCCGTCGGACCGGACGGATTGATTTGGGGCGTGGCGGAGGACACGATATTCAAATTCGATCCCTCTTCCCGGCAGTTCGTATACAAGGCGGCCAAACTGCGCCGTTATAAGGCAGACGGCACCACATGGACTTACGCGTTTTTGCACCCCGGTGACGACGGCAATATGTACGGCACGTCCCGCGGTCAGTTTTTCATGATAAAACCGGAAACAAGCGAGTTCGTGCTGCTGAACGGAAGCTACGGAAACTACTTGAACCGCGATGCTTACGGTAATTTTTACTTCTCGGACAACAGCTCCGATTTGTGGAAATATACCCCTCCCGGATCGGCGACGGACATGAACCCTCCCGTTACAACCGCGGTATACGGTTCGAATCCCAACGCTACGGGTTGGTTTAATCAAAATGTAGATATTATTCTCTCTTCCGCCGACGATGACGCGGTCAAGGAAATGACTTATCGTTTGGAAGGAGCCATGCAAACGGAACCCGTTAAAGTAAACGGCGATCGGGCTTCCGTTCAAGTTAACCGGGATGGCGTTACCGTCGTTCGATACGCCGCGATCGATCGGAGCGGGAATCAAGAACCGGAGAAGGAGCTGACCGTTCGGCTGGATCGTACGAAGCCGACAATTACGGTGACCGGCGCCGGAGCGTATACGATCGATCAACACGTAACCGTCGGTTGTACCGCAGCCGATAGTGTATCGGGCGTAGTCTACTCTTCATGCAGCTCCGCTTTAGTGAACGCGGATGCGTACACCATCGGTGACGGGCCGCATACGTTGAATGTTCGGGCGGAAGACGCAGCGGGTAACGTGGAAGAAGTGGCGATTTCCTATGAGATTAATGTCACGTACGACAGCTTGATTCGGTTAAGCGAGCGTCTCTTAGACGCGGGGCCAGGTTCACAAGGGCATGCCACTGCCCTTCAAGCGCATCTGAGGAATGCGGAGAAAGCCGGGCTGGAAGGCAAAGAAATGGTGAAGCAAGCCTCCATTCACGCTTATATTCAGCAAGTGGAAGCGCTCGGACGGACAGGCAACATCCGCAATCCTAACCTCTTAACCCAATTTGCGGAAAGGCTGTAGTTTTGTATCGGGACTCGGAGGCGAACTCCGAGTCCTTTTTTATGCCGCATTTTCTCCTCGCACTATGACGGATACCCCTGCCATTTGATGCGGTGTTTTAAATAGAACATGATGGCAGCGCAGTCGATGTTAATAAACTGCAGCGGATCGTTCTGTATCCGTTCGGCCAATTCGTCCACGGTGATCCATCGGGGGTTTTGCGTAAGGTCTCCCTCATCGAGCAATTCGCCTTCCGCCCTGCAAACAAAGTAGTATCCGATCGAATCGATTCCGCCTTTAATTGTCTGGTATGCGGTAAATGGCCGAACACATTCGACAACCATATTCGGATGGATCCCGGCCGTATCGATACGGGTATCCTCTCCTTCAATCCAGGTGACGTTGAGGCCGGTTTCTTCCTTCACTTCGCGGCGCAGCGCCTCGGTCAACGACTCGAACTTCTCCACTCGGCCTCCTGGCAGTTCCAACTGCTTCGGTTCGTTCGGCTTGTTGCGCGTCTGGATGATAATTTCCGTTTTTCCATCATGTTCTCGTTCTACGATGGCGCGGGCATTGACATAAAACAACTGCACTCACTCCCGTCTTAAAATGGTAAAAAATAACTATGTTATTTAAAAATTCTTGATATACGCTATTTTTCCTGCATGCAGGTGTCCTTAACGAAAAGGCCACCGGTCATCGCTGCCGGTAGCCTTCCTATGAAATTTATTTAGCCATCGCGCACGTTAGCATATAAAATCCTGCTCTTGCACATTATTTTCTTGCCGTTATCATAAAATGTTTGGAATTGGTCACTATCCCTTTACTCGTTTGATGCTGTTCAATAAATTTTTCCAGCATGGCAAAGTCATTCTCCGCTTTACCAAAGTTCGGAACGATCGGTGCGTGCTTCAACAGGAATATCAAGTCTTCGTAAGATTTGTAATATTCCGCTGCATCATAATCAAAAGACCGTATATCGCTAAATCCTGCTTCATTTAATTCAGCAATATATTTATTTTTCAGCGCCCCGTCTTCCACGACTTCCCGTTTTCTTCCGAAAGCTGTTGTAAGATTGAGCTTATCATTTTCACTTACTTGCTGCGTTAAGAAGATCCCGTCCTTGACTAACACTCTAGCTGTCTCTTTTGCACAAAAAGGCGAGTGACGGCAAGAGACCACGTTAAAAAAGTTACTGGGAAAATACAGGTTGTCGGCATCCATTTGCAATATACGCACATTTGATTTCTTGGAGGAGGCCACGTTAGCATTTGCGGCTTCTAGCATCCCAGCCGAATTGTCAATTCCTACTAGCAATAACGCTGCCTCGGCAATGGACAGCAAGGCTTCCGCGCCACCCGTACCGATATCCAGCAATAGATCCGACTTCTTGCAGCTCTGCATAACTTCAGCGTATAAATTCCATTTTACGCCCTCGGATATACAATTCACTTTACTAAAGTCCCAGCCGTTTATTTTACCAACGCGATCGTAAAAATGCTTATACTCTAGTTCGTTCATTTTTCCCCATCCTCGCAATGAGATAATAAAAGCCAACGGATTATAGAATCGCTGAATACGCAGCCGATTATAATCATCAGCCGAATTATTCAGACAACTGCTGGCGTCCTCTGGCTTACACAAGTGATGACAAGCCGACACCGTTCAAAGTTTAGTTTTTTATTTGATCAAAAGGGTATAGATCCCCCTTGATGGCTGGTACGCGTTTTTTCCAGCCCGAAAACTAAATACCTCGAACGATACGGATGGTCATCCGCTTCACCCCATCTTGAAATATATTCCAATTATAAGTCTCGAACACACAGCAATCAAGATTTACGTTGTCTCACTCGTTCCTATTGACTACGAACAAATGTTTGCTATAATAGAATTATAGAACGGGTGTTCGTAATTATTGAGAGGGGTGTAGACGATGAAGGTGACAAACGTTAGATTTATTGAGCGTGATTATTATAAGAATGTAATGCATACAGGCAGTGAAGCAATGCCGGACGTTCGGATTGATAAAATTCTTGATGCCGCAGGGCAATCGTGGGCTGATCTTACGTTCAAATTCAACGATAGCGGTTCGGTTACGATTATTGATAATCATACGGATCAGCAAGTCCCTCTCGCTCACCTGAAAGGCGCAGCTTATGATTTCTATGTAAAGCAGCGAATCCGACTCATCCGGGCGAATCTGCAAGCGAAAATTTTGCAAACGGCTTAACATACACTCATCATGCGGCAAAATGCAGGATCGCCTCAAAAAGGCACTGTGTTTTGCCGTATTTTCATGCCTTCTACGGATCACGTTCATTCCATGACCGGATTTGCGGGCATACCGTAACCAACTTTATTTTGTTTCCGCCGAATCATAGTCGATTAGTGTCGAATATTGATGGGCGATATTCATTTCTTTACGCCATATTCACATGGTTTATCATATAATGTAAATTGACCGCATTTTTTGTCGAATGGACGTGATCGATTGATGTATTACTGCCTCTGTTGCGAAAAAGTGCATAAGCCAACGAACCTGAAAAATGAAGTCATCTTCACTTCGGGCTTCCGTTTCTCAAACGATTCCGTATACAATGTTGGGATATGCCAATACAGCGACCGGCTCACTCAAATGACCCCGATGAAAAAGCTATAGCACCAGGAGCATATTCGCTCTGCTCGTCCTGCTTTCTCTCGTTACGGTGCTGAAAACATATTAAAAACCCGTCGTCGCTAAGGATGACGGGTTGTTCGCATGCTGCTCCTGCTTGTTCAGGTGTCGGCCTTCTGTATGGGACGGCACTTTAACGGTTTGCGTCAGCAGCTGAAGCGCAGTTCCGCCGTTGCAACTGAGGGTTACCGCGACGTACCGCCTCCCGCTGCGCGCGTCTCCGCCACCTCCCGGTCCCACGCCGTAAACATCCCCCGAATCCGACGGCTTGCAGCGGGAATAAAAGCGTCGACCATCGGTTGCGTAATATAGCGCGGCTCGGTCCCCGGCTCCTCCCCTAACAAATCGAACCAGTGAACGGTACGAAACCGCCAGTAATGAATCTCCTCTGCCGTAAGCAGCGGTTCGACGTCAAACGAACGGGCGCCGATCAATCCGCTCCACACTTCAGAAACCCAGGGCTTCGTCCGGTAATACGTAAAATCGATCTGATCCGTATCCCGGTAATACGCTTTCCTCGCCTCGTCTTTCGTCAGCCCGTCAAGCCCCGTCCTCGCTTTAAATACCGAGTACACATCAAGCAGCCAGAAGTAATCCGTCAGCAAGTGGGCAAAATATCCTTTTACAAACCATTTCCATGGTTCGTCCGGACTTTGCGATATGTAATGCTCATACTTGTTGCGCATGTACGCCTGCAAGTCCGGCTCGTTTTCCACGTTCAGGTGCGTCCGCCTCTTATCTTCTCTGTTCGTACCCTTCCGCATATGAATCGCATCCGGAGCAATACTGCCGAGCAGGAAAGCGGGTGGGACGTCCCCGTATTCGAAATATTCCACCGCGACACTCAAATGAACCATAGGCAACGGCATTCGCAACACCTCCATACGAATCATTCTTCCTCAATTTACCAACGGGCGCAATGAATAAGTACTGATAGTTCGATGATAACCGACTAATCGGCATACAGCCTGCCGGAAACCATGTGGAATCCGCCTCCTCCGATACCGGGTTCGATTACCCTACCGCTTTGGCAAACCGGATCATGCCCTGCTTTTCCCAATAGCTGCGGAATCGTCCGTCTACGGCAAGCAGCTCTTCCGGCGGCCCCATCTCGACGATCTGCCCGCCGTCAATGAATATGACCAGATCGGCTTCGCGGATCGTAGATAAGCGGTGGGCAATAATGATTTTCGTGCAATCCACCGCCCATTCGCCCAAGTCCCGTTGAAACGATGCCTCCGTCTCGACGTCCAGCGCCGATGTCGGTTCATCCAAAATCAGGATTGGCGCACCGCGCAGTATCGCTCTGGCGATCGAGATGCGCTGCTTTTGCCCGTGCGACAGCTTCACCCCGCGTTCGCCGACATACGTATCGAACCCGTCCGGCAGCTCCCGGATAAAATCATATGCCTGCGCCAGCGAGGCGGCGCGTTCCAATTGCTCGGGGGATACATTCTCCTGTCCGTTCAACGCAATATTGTCCGCTACAGAGGAATCGAACAAATAAATGTCCTGCGACACGAGCGCCATGCTCCCGCGCAAGCTTTGAAGCGCATACTGCTGCAGCGGAATCCCGTTCATTTCAATCGTACCCCGATCCGGCTCGTAAAACCGGTACAGCAGCTTGACGAGCGTGCTCTTTCCCGCTCCGCTCGGCCCTACCAAGGCGACCGATGCGCCCGGAGGCACGGTAAAGCTTATATCTTTGAGCGCAGAGACGTCATTCCGGTACGAAAAATGTACGTTGCGGAACGTAATTTCGGGCGATTTCCCGGTTAAGGCCAGCCCCGCATCCATCGGCTCCTCCGAAGCGCCCATCACTTCATGCAGCCTATGCGCGCCGGATAGAAAACGCTGTAAATTATTGATGACCTCAACGACCGTCGTAAAAGGCTCCGCCACCTTATCGAGCAGCGTGATGAAGGCGACGAGGCCGCCGGCCCCGATGTGACCCGTTGCCATCATGACGGCGCCGATCCCAAGTCCGATCACATAGCCGGCCTGCCCCGGAATATCCTTGCAGATGCTGCGGATCGATCGGACCTTCGTCAGCAAAACGTTATAGGCGACGCCCTGCTTCTGAATCGCCCGCATCCGTTCATCAACCTGCTGCTCCAATTGGTTCGCCTTCACCTCACGAATGCCCTGCAGCGTTTCTCCGATCTGAAAAAATACGTTGCGCGTCACTTCATTTTGCAATTTAACCGCTTCCATAAACTTGCTTCGCAGCACAAGGCTGCTGAGCAGCTGCAGCGGGCCGATCGCAAGCGCGATCATCCCAAGCAGCGGATGCACGGTCAACAGATAAACACCGACGATAACGAACGATATCGGCAGAGCGATCAGCTTTTGAATATCGGAGACGAGAAACTGCTTGACGATCTCCAGTTCATTGTTCATGATATTGACCGAATTGGAGCTGTGCGTGTTCTCGTGAAAGCCGAGCGGCAGCCGCTGCAAATGATTCAGGATGTTGCGCCGCATCTCGTACACGACCGACTCGTTCAGCAGCGAACGCACCCATTCGTTCCAAAACCGCAGCAATAGATTGGCGACCGTAAGTCCGGTGAACGCCAGCAAAATAAGCGTCAGCACATCGCCGGGCACGCTCGGTGCCAGATCGAACAACCGTCTGCCCGCTTCGGCAAACAGCAGCGAAACGACCGTCATTGCGATCTGCGTCACAATGGCCCCGATGTACATCCACTTATATGGACGAACCGTCCGCAAAAAATATAAAAATACAGGGTCTTTCAATAACCCAAGCACCGTCTTATTTTGTCCGCTCAACCGCGCTCTCCCCTTCTTTCCTAAACTATTCATAATGATACCAAAGCCCAAATGTCCAATAAAGGAACAAATGCATGATATTGTAATACCCACAAACAAAGGCCGCCGTATGGCAGCCTTCGGGTAATCGAGTGTATGAGGCTTTATTTCACAATCCATTCATTGACCGCGTAGGCAATGCCGTCTTCCTTCATCGGCTTCGTGACAAAGCGCGCCTTCTCCTTCAGTTCCTCGCCAGCGTTGCCCATTGCGATGCCGTAGCCGACCGATTCGATCATCTCGTAATCGTTCAGCCCATCGCCGAAAGCGGCCACCTCTTCGGAGGAAATGCCCAAATGGTCAAGCAGCTGCTGCAATCCCACCGCTTTGTTCATGCCGCCGGGGTTGATGTCGATTGCCCATGGCCGCCAGCGGTGCAAATAATACCGGTTGTGCTCGCCGCCCGTATATGCCGCTTCCTCCTGCTCGCTGCAAAACACGATCGCCTGATAAATATCCGGCACTTCATCAATCGACTGAATCAACACCGGCTCCATGAAGCCGATTTCCTGCTGAGCTTGTACAAAATACGGGTTCTCCCGCTGATTCGTATACATGAGCTCGGAACCGTACAGAATCAATCCGTGCCCGAACCGCTCCGCCTCCTGCAGCCAGCGGCGTACGGTTTGCGCCGGGAACGCATTGCCGAACACCGTCTTCCCCCGGAAGCCGATATGGCTGCCGTTGCACGTGATCGCCCAATCGATCCCCAGCTCCTCGCGCAGCGATACGACCTCGAATTCGCTTCGTCCCGTACACAGAGCGAGCGCAACGCCGTTCTCTTTCAGTAATTGTAAAGCCGCACGCGTGGAATCGGGCAAATAATCCCGTTCACGCAGCGTGCCGTCTACGTCGAATGCCGCCAGTTTGATCATGTCCACACCCCATTATATGTTCTGCACTCATTATAACAGAGGACGGCGGGTTTGTGGCACCTGGCGGCATCCATTAGCGCAATCTTCACGGACCTCCATGAAGGCATTATCGGTCGGTGAGCCTGCTACCCTTCACAGATCATGACCAGGTTGTCATCCGGATCTTTCACGGTAAAAAACGCAATCTGTCCGTACCGTTCGATGGAGCCGAATACTTCGATTCCGCTCGTCTTCACGAAAGCATATGCCTCATCGATATTGCGACAATCGAACATGAACGGAATGCTGAACGAATCGTTGTGCCGATGCCGGTTATGATCGAGCATCAAACCGGCACTTCGGGTAACCGCAATTGGATAAATGGCTCCGCCCGACGCGGACTCGTTGAAAGGCAGCGCGAGCAAATCCGCGTACCAAGCGGCCGTCGCCTTCATCTCCTTCACATCGACGAACACGCCCTTAATACGCGCAAGTACCGGGCTTTCCGTCGCCGGAAGCTTCGGCTCTTCGCCGGGCTTGCCGTTCCAGCACGCCATCAGCGCGTTCCCTTCGGGATCGCGGAACGTGAAATACGCCATGTCCCTGTGCCGCTCCGGCTCGTGGAACACTTCCGCCTTTTCGCTCAAATAAGCATAAGCCTCGTCAATATCGCTCGCCGGGAACATGAAGCGCGGCTTCATTTCCTCCCTCCAATTCGGGTCCTTCCGATTATTGACGTTCGAATCGAGAATCAATCCCGTACCCGGCAAATCGAACCAATAGACCGGCCCTCCGTTCAGCCGGTTCTCCATGAGCGGCAGGCCGAGCAGGCGGCTGTACCATTCGGCAGATCTGCGCAGATCGGTTACGTGCACGAAGACGCTCGCCACCCGGTTCTCGATCGGTGCGGGCCGCTTGCTTCGAATCGGGAACCACAGTTCCATCACGGATTCGACGTTTGCGTTGCCGCGATACCGCTCGTCGTAATATTCAAACTCGGCGCCGGCAGCACGATCGTATTCCGACTCCGGAAGCCACTTCTCCCAAAAATAATGAAAAGCCTGATGCAGCTCATCGATCGGCCCTTTACGGGTGACGACGCAGTATAGGCCTCCGGGATACGATTCAGCCACCATTCCTTCCGGAACGCTACCGGTCTCGGAGACGCCGCAGCCGGCCAAATAATCGAACGGATCGCCCGGCTTCATGTCAGGCGGCATGACCATAAGCCCGTACATCCCTCCCGTTCTGCCCGTAATTTCACGGCATCGCGGATTGAAGCGCTGCCATAACCGCGTAATCTCATTCTCGGAAGGTTTCGTCTCTGACGGCTGATAACGAATTTTCATGCCAACGACTTGAAAGCGATCCTTCCACACCACTTTTGTATCCATAATCATTTGGACGCACCTCGTTTTCCTTTTATTTCCTAGAAAAATAAATATACGAATATATATTCGTATGTTATCCGGAAAATCCTTCTTTTCCCATTTTTTTTTTTGAGCGCTACTCGGATCTGCCTATGCCCTATGTTGCAGCCAGCCCTCAATGTTTCTAGTCTTCATTTGTTTCTAGTCTTCATTTGCTTCTATTTCCTTGTGATATAATGGAATAGAACAGTTGCTGCGATTAGGGGGCCCGTCATTTGTACACGATGAACGAATCGTTTTACGCCGATTACTTGCGCCCGAAAGTTCGCTGGATTCGTGAAATGATCAAGCCCCCGTCATATTCCTTTGAACGCATGAACATTCCGTATACGTTATTTTGGATTGTTTTGGACGGTACGTTGACGGTACACCTCGACGGAAAACCTTTCCGCGCCGAAAAGGGAGACCTGGTTATATTTCCCCCTAATGTGACCTTCGGCTTACATCCAAGAGATGACGCGAAGGACATTCACTATTTATCTTTGTGCGCGGACCTGAAAATCGGCGGTTTGGATTTGGTTCATTTGTACGAGCTCCCTGTAATATCGAGCCATCTTTCGTCACCATCGCTACCGTCGTTGATTTCGATCTGGAAACGATCCGTGACCGTCTTCGAACAGTTGGGCGAGCTTGTCGCCGCAAGAGCCGCCTCGCCTCAGCAAAACGCCATGCCGGAGCGCGCCGTGATCAGCCACACCGACATATCAGTGCAATATTTCGGATTGCATGCCGAGCTGTTTCAATGGCTTCACCATTTTCTATTGCTCATGCGGCCGTATTTGCCCGACGAACCGCTTCTATTCGACCCCCGTATAGTGAAAGCATGCGACTATATACAGCAGCGTCTCGGCCAGCCGATCCGTTTGGAGGAGCTTGCAAAACACGTCCATGTAAGCCAAAGTCATTTCAGCCATTTGTTCTATAAATCGCTTGGCCTCTCTCCCATCGAATACGTTCAAAAATCGCGAATTCAGCGCGCCAAAGAACTGCTGATGAATTCTTCTTATACGATTAAAGAGATCGCGGAAAAGACCGGATATTCGGAACAAAGCCAGCTAAGCCGGGCGTTTCGTAAAGCGGAAGGCATCAGTCCGTTTCGCTACCGCCACGCTTCCCGTTCGATTCCGAAGTAAAAGCAATGCTTAACTTCATACCGTTCCTTTACCCGTTGATATGCCGCATCCATTCCAGCCCCTGCTCCCATTCGGTACCGCCCGCGTTGGTTTGTCTTTCTCCCGGCGTACTGCGTCCGTTACGGACATAGGCGATCAGCAGCGCAAGCAGCTCCTCCACCACTTCAGGGCAGCTTTCCTGCATATTGCTTCTTTCTCCGATGTCGCTTTCCAGATCGTAGAGCTGAATCGGCGGTGCACCTTCCGGCTCCTGCCCCGGCCTCGGATCGCTCCAGCCTCCCGAACCGGGACACAGCTCCAGCTTCCATCTCCCTTTCCGTATCGAGAACGACCCGTTAATGGAATGATGCACGACAGCTTCCCTTAGCGGGCCGGATAATGGATGTCCCAGCCAAACCGGCAAGCTGCTGACGCTGTCCTCCCCCGCGTCCTCCGGCAAACGCCGCCCGAGAAGCTCGGCCACCGTCGCCATCAAATCGGACAAGCATACCGCCTCGTGCGATACCGAGCCGGCCTTGATCCGTTCCGGCCATTGAATGAGCAGCGGCACGCGATGCCCGCCTTCGTAAATATCCGCTTTGTGCCCGCGGAAATGATAGCTCGGATGATGTCCGATCTCGGCCAATTCCGGAAAATTCGCTTTCGGAGAACAGCCGTTGTCGCTTGTAAATATGACGATCGTCTGATCGCTGCGACCGCATTGCTCCAATTTGCCGATAATTTGTCCCACCACATCGTCGCACATCAATACAAAATCACCATAACGGTTCGTTCCGGATTTGCCTTCAAATTCGGCGCTCGGCAAGATCGGGGTATGCGGCGCCGGCAGCGGATAATAAATAAAAAACGGCGAATCGCCGGCTGCTTCGATCGTCTCCAGCACCTTCCTCGTACAGCGGGGGAGCACTTCCTCATGGCGGAAATCCGCTCCCGTCGGACCTTCGCGCCACCATGCCATCTCGTCGTCGCCCCGTGTGATCCGGTCCGGCGGCGCGGTAACGCGTTCATTTTCGATATAGACATAAGGCGGCATATCCAGCGAAGCGCTGATGCCGTAGAAATAGTCGAAACCGGTAGCCGTCGGGCCGTTCTTGATCGGCTGCGTATAGTCCACATCGCCCGCTGCCCCTTCGTTTGAATGCCAATCTAGGCCGAGATGCCACTTGCCGATACAAGCCGTACGGTAGCCGGCATCTTTCAGCAGCGAGGCGACCGTCATTCTCCCTTGCTCGATCAGAGGCCGGGAATACCCGTTGAATACGCCTTTTTTGAGCGAAGAGCGCCAATTGTAACGCCCGGTAAGTATGCTGTAACGGGACGGCGTGCATACGGCGGAGCTGGAATGAGCATCCGTACACATCATGCCCCTTTCCGCCATCTTGTCCAGGTGAGGCGTACGGATCCGGGACTGCGCGTTGAAACACGATACGTCGCCGTACCCCATGTCATCCGCCAAAATATAAATAATATTGGGACGAGATTTCAGGTCCGCCTTCGTTTGGTTCATTGCCCGTTATCACCCTTCCCTTCGATGATCTTCTTCCTGTTAACTGCATCTTATCATGAGAATGCGCCGCATCCTATGGCCTTCGTTTCGAAGTTTTTGACATATCTTACGATTCATCGCAGACGGATATAGAAGCATTCTTGCCGCAGCGAAAAAAGCCCTCGGCTGCACGCAGCGTGCACGAATTCGGGCTTGTTGTTAGGCAATAGGGTACCTTTTCCGCTCCTGCTTGAGATGCGGCGGCATTTACGTTAAAGTTCTTAATACAAGCGTAAATGAGAAGGAGGAAGCCTTCGGCATGTCTCTCGCCAGCGAAGACCGCAAACGTATCATTCTCGAGCTTCTGGAATTGGAAGGAAAAGTGACGACATCCGATTTGGTGGCACGGTTAGACGTATCCAAAGAATCGGTGCGAAGATATTTGGACGAGCTGGAAAGCGAAGGACAGCTTAGAAAAGTATACGGCGGTGCCGTGAAGCCCCAAGAAAACCGCGATGAACCGCCTCATCTGGAACGGATGGCGCTGCATCGCGACGAGAAGGACAGCATCGGCCGGTATGCGGCCGGGTTAGTTCAAGACGGCGAGCTGTTGTTTCTAGATGAGGGAACGACGCCGCTTTGCATGATCCCTTATTTGCAGCAGCGTGACCTGACGATACTGACCCACTCGTTTCCCGCCGCTTCTCTGCTGATGGAGAGAATCAATCAGGGCCGGTTCGAGGGACGCGTCATCTTCCTTGGAGGCGAGTTGGAAGCAAGACACGCCCGCAGCACCGGTTCGATGACGGAAGAGTGGCTCGGGCGATATTATGTCGATAAAGCGATCATCTCCGTTGACGGCCTTCAGGCGGAATCCGGAATCACGTCCCTGGATGGCGGCAAGGCGTCCATCTCCCGCAAGGCGATGGCGCATGCGGACACCACCGTCGTTGTTGCCGACGCTTCGAAGCTGGATCTCCGTTATCCGTACAAAATTAGCGACTTGAGCAACATTGCGCATATCGTAAGCAACCAGGCGCCTCCGGCGGAGTGGGGATCCGCCTTGAAGCGCCATCATGTTCGTTGGCATATCGCCGGGAAATAAATGATCAAGTGAACAAACGCTGCGGAAGCTTCGCTTCCCATGAAGCGGGTGCGGCAAAACCGAGCGCGTGAGCGACGACGGCGGCCGTATCCGTTATCGTCATGCTTTGTTCCAGCGCAGCGCCCGGTGCGATTCCCGGACCGACGCATCCCCAGAAAATCGTTTTGTCCAGCGGATGATCGCTGCCGTGTTGATGGGAGCGCTCCCCGCCTCCGCCATGATCGGATACGACAATGATCAGGCTGTCTTCGAGAATGCCGGCTTCCTCTATAGCACGCAGCACGATCCCCGTATGCCCATCCGTCTCCCCGATCGCCTGGAGCTGTTCTGGCGTATTGTACCCGAACTGATGCCCGGCCGCATCCGGCAAATCGAAATCGATGTACAGCAGCTTCACGTCGGAATTGGCACGGATGTACGAAGCGGCGTCCATAGCAAGCCGGCGATCGATCGCCGATGCCCTTTGAACTTTATGCTCGGGGGCGTTCGGTAGGCTTGCATCTTCGTCAGCCAACTCCACCGTCGCTTTATGTACGCCGATCGACGATTCGATGATCCCGTGATTAATCGGGTTCCACGAGCAGAACGAGGCCAGCTTCGCATCGGGATCGGCCTCTCTGGCCGCCCGGAAGATCGAAGGATACGGCGAGTCGTCGGGATACGTCTGTCTGCCGACGATTTCATTCGTTAGGCCATGTTTATCCGGCGTTACTCCGTGCATGAGTGCACCCCAGCACTGGGCGCTGATTGTCGGCGACACGGTCAGGGCGTCAAAGGCAAACGTCCCCTGCCGAATCAAGTTGTCCAAATGAGGCGTTTCGGCGGCCGTTACGAAATTTCCCGCCCCGTCCCAGCCGAAGATGATGACGCGTGCAATGCGACTCTTTTCCATTCCAGCATTCTCCTCTTTGCTTCTTCATCGTTATGTTACGGATTGCCCCAAAAACCGATCATGATCACGCCCATTGTAATGACCGCAGACAACAGGATCCGCCTCACTCCGCCCGCTTCCTTCAGCAACAACACGCCGAGCATCGCGCCGAACACGGTGCCGATTTCGCGAATCGGAGCTAAATGCGACAACGGCGCTAACTTGACGGCGAACAGGAACAGCAAATACGAGCCCGGCGAGAATATCGTGCCGAGCATGATGGTGCGGGCGTTCGCCTGCCATTCTTCTTTAAGCTGGTTGCCCGAACGGAGGACCGCCGGCGTAAGCACAATCGCATAGGCGATGTTGCTGACCTCGATTAAAGATAAGGGCGACATATAGTGCAGCACCATTTTATCGGTCATGACATATCCGGTAATGCACAGTCCGACGAGCAGCGCGGGCGTGATTGCCCGCCAAGCCGCAGCCGTCCAGCGATCCTTCTTGATAAACCCGCCAAGGGCGAACATGCCGGCTACAATGCAGCATACGCCGACCCAACCGGCCGCGGACATCGATTCGTCGTACACCCATACGCTGAAGAGCGGGACGAGCAATGCGCCGGTGCCGCGCATAATCGGGTATACTTGCGACATCTCGCCATGGCTGTAAACATAAGGGAGCAGCAAAAAATACCCCATTTGAAACGCCATCGACAGCAGGATGAACAAGTACCCCTGAAGCGGAATGGAAGCTCGAGCGACCTCGATAACGAAATACGGAAGCAGCAGCACGAATGACGCAATATGAATCGACCACAGAAATACGATTTTGTTTTTACTTGTTTTGGTGAACAAATTCCAGATCGCATGCGCCAACCCTGAACATAAAACAAGAATCAATGCAATTGCAATGACAGCATCCCTCCAGCCGGTTCCTTATTCCCCTTCATCATACTCGCCAAAGACAAATAAAGTCAATGAAAAACAACCAAAAACTACACGAACAAATAAATAATTCCCGGCTCGCTACCGAACCGGGAATCTGCACTTCTTTATTAACATTTACGTTCCGGTACAACTACCAAATCGTGTACCCGCCATCGACGGTGAACACACTGCCTGTTACGTACGATGAAGCTTCGGAAGCCAAGTAAACGGCAATCCCGCCCCGTTCTTCCGGAACCCCCGGACGGCCCATCGGCGTAAGCTGCATCCATCTGTTCCCGCTTTCCGGCACGCCGATTATTTGTGTTTCAATTCGCGCAATGCTCGCATCACATCATTGCCGCCCCGGCCGAAATAATCGTGAAGCTTGCGATACTCTGCATACAACCGGTCGTACACCGCCGCATGGGCCGGAATCGGCTTATACGTTTCTTCCTTGAGCCGCGCCATATGCGAGGCCGCCTCGGGAACGGAATCGTATCCGCCTTCGGCCGATCCGGCCGCCACCGCGCCGTAGATCGCGGAGCCCAGCGCCGGCGTTTGCGACGAAGCGGCAATGTGAATTTCGCGGCCCGTGACGTCCGCGTAGATCTGCATCAGCATCCGGTTGCGCTGAGGAAGCCCGCCGCAGGCAACGAGCTCTGCGACTTGAATTCCACCGTCCTGAAAGGCGTCGATAATGCGGCGCGTGCCGAAGGCGGTCGCTTCGATCAAGGCGCGGTATATCTCCTCCGGCTTCGTCTGCAGCGTAAGCCCTACGATGAGTCCGCTCAAGTCGGAATCGTCGAGAACGGAACGGTTGCCGTTCCACCAGTCGAGCGCAAGCAGCCCGTTCTCGCCCGGCTTATAAGCCGCTGCGCGGCGTTCCAGCCACTCGTGCACGCTGATGCCTTCCGCCGACGCTTCCTCCCGCACATAGGCCGGGACCGCTTTGTCCACGTACCAGGCGAAAATATCGCCGACGGCGGGCTGGCCCGCTTCATAGCCGAAGAAACCCGGGACGATGCCGTCCGCCACGACGCCGCTAATGCCTTCGACGTGCAGCTCTTCGTCGCTGAGCAGCAGATGGCAGGTGGACGTGCCCATCGCCATGACTAACCTGCCCGGGGTTACGACGCCGCACCCCGGCACGCCCGCATGGGCATCCACGATGCCGACCGCCACCGCGATGCCCGGCCGAAGTCCCATGCGTTCTGCCATTTCCGCTGTGAGCCTGCCTACTTTCGTGCCGAGCGGTACGATCGATCCGCGAAGCTTCGTCTCGAACACATCGCCCAGAGCCGGGTCCAGCTCAGCGAAGAACGAACCGGCCGGATAGCCGTCCTCTTTGTGCCACAACGCTTTGTACCCTGCCGCACAGCTGCTGCGCACGAATTCGCCGGTCATCGTGAACGGCACCCAATCGGCTGCTTCCATGAAGCGGTCCGCCCGTGCATAGATGTCCGGCGCTTCGCGCAGCACCTGCCACAGCTTCGGCAGCATCCATTCGGAGGAGATTTTGCCGCCATAGCGGGCGAGAAACCGCTGATCGGAACGTGACGCGTGTTCATTGATTGCATCCGCCTCTTCCTGGGCGGCATGATGCTTCCACAACTTCACCCAGCTGTGCGGGTCGCCCGCCAACGCCGGATCAAAGCACAGCGGCGTACCTTGCGCATCGACCGGCAGGATCGTGCAGGATGTGAAATCGACGCCGATGCCGACCACATCGTCCGGATTTACGCCCGATTGGCGGATTACTTCGGGAACGGAGCGGTACAGCACGTCCAGATAATCCTGCGGATGCTGCAGCGCCCATTCATGCTCCAGCCGCTTTTCCGATAAAGGCAGCTTTTCGGTCATGACCCCATGCGCATAAGGCGTCACATGAACCGCAATTTCTTCCCCGGTCGATATATCGGCGAGCAGCGCCCTTCCGGACTCCGTTCCGTAATCGATGCCGATCGCATACTTCGTAGAACCCATACTGAAATACATCCTTTCTATTTATACAAAGGTCCAAAATTCGCGCAAGCTCTGAAGTCCGCCCCGGTCGGGTCCGATACTCCGAAAGCCGCCCAGGCGCTCGGTCGGAACAGCCGGTCCTCGGTGACGTTATGCATGCATACCGGTATGCGCAGCATGGACGCCAAGGTGATCAGGTCCGCCCCGATATGCCCGTAGCTGACGGCGCTATGGTTCGATCCCCAGTTATTCATCACCGAATATACATCCTTGAATGCCCCGGTTCCCGTAAGGTTCGGGACGAACCAGGTCGTCGGCCAGGTCGGATTGCTGCGCTGGTCCAGCTTGTCGTGCACGTCATCGGGCAGCTCGACGGTGTACCCTTCCGCCAGCTGCAGCACCGGCCCGAGCCCTTGGATCACATTGATGCGGGCCATTGTAACCGGCATGCCGCCGCGCGTCGTAAAGTCGGTGGAAAAGCCCCCGCCCCGGAAAAAGTCGACCGCCGGGCACCACTGCGTGGCTTCCAGGCTTTTCTTTACTTCCTCCCCGGTAATGTCCCAGAACGGCTTCATGGCAGGTTCGCCGTCCACCGTCTGCCGCCCCGTCCCGTCGAGGGCGGCCGGCCCGGAGTTGATCAGGTGGATAACGCCTTGCGCCGCGCGTCCTTCCAGCGTGTAGCCGGTCACCCGCTTGACCGCATCCGGGCTCCAGAACGTGCGCACATCGGCAAAAATTTGCGCCGCATCGGTCAGCAGATGGCCCATCAGCATCGTCACGGCGTTCAACGTGTCGTTTTCCGTAGAGAGCACGAAAGGCTCGCGAATGCCGTTCCAGTCGTAGGAGCTTGTAAGGATCGCTTCCATGAAGTCGCCGTTCGGGAAAAAATCCGTCCACGCCCGCTGGCCTTGGAAGCCCGCGGCAATCGCATTGTGACCGAGCGCTTCTTCCCCATATCCGATATCGTTCAGCTTCGGATTGCCGATCATGAGGTCGCGCGCGATCAGCGCCATTTTGACAACCGTTTCCCAATCGCCGTCCTTCTGCTCCCGCGTTCTTTGCAGATGAGGCGGGTTGACGTCGGCGCCTTCCTTGCAATGCTCCTTCGCCCAAGCAAGCGCGCGCTCGTACTCTTCCTTATCGTAAATGCCCAGCTCCATGCGGCGGACGAATTCCGACATATCGACGTACTCGTTGCGCATGCCGAGATACCGCTGGAAGAACGATTCGTCGGCAATGCAGCCGGCAATCCCCATCGATACGTTGCCCATCGATAAGTACGACTTACCGCGCATCGTCGCTACGGCAAGGCCGGCTTTGACGAATTGCAGCAGCTTCGCCTGCACGTCCTCGGGAATCGTCGTATCCCCCATATCCTGCACGTCCCGGCCGTAGATGCTGAAGGCCGGCAATCCTTTCTGGTTATGGGCCGACAGCGCGGCGGCAAGGTAGACGGCACCGGGACGTTCCGTGCCGTTAAAGCCCCAGATCGCCTTAGGCATATGAGGATCGGTATCGATCGTTTCCGTCGGGTAACACCACGACGGCGTGACCGAGAGGCTGACGCCTACGCCGCTTCTTGCGAATTTCTCCGCGGTTTGCGCGGCCTCGGCTGCGCCGCCGATACAAGTATCGGCGATCACGCACTCGACCGGCAAGCCGTTCGAATGGCGCAGCTTCTCACTGATCAGCCTTGCAACGGCTCGGGCCATCTCCATTGTAACATCTTCCAGAGACTCGCGTATGCCGCCTCGGCGGCCGTCGATAATGGGGCGAATGCCGATTTTCGGCAAGCTCCCTTGCAATCGGTTAACACCTTGAACCGTCGTCATATTGGATCGTCTCCTCGTCATGTGTAATCGTTTACGTAATCGTTTACACATACCGTAACATAAAACGTTTCCACTGACAACACTTTTTTCCATTGTTTCCCCAGTGCCTCGAAAGCGTCTTCGTCAGATCGTATTCAGCTCGGGCGTGAACATTATTTTTTGCGACGGCCCGATCTCTTGCCCTGTATGCCGCAGCCGTTCAAGCAATATTTCCCCGGCACGCACGCCCATTTCGTAAGGCATCTGCTTAATGTAATGCAGCTCGGGCTCTTTCAGCAGCATCGCCGCCTCCACCTCGCCGTATGAAGCGACCATGATGTCCGACGGCAGGCGCAGTCCTCTCCGATGAAGCTCAAGCAGCAGTCCGAAGGTCATTTGGTTGTTGAAGGAAACGACCGCGGTCGGACGCGTTGTCAATCCGAGAAAATAACCGGCCGCCTCCACCCCGCCCTGCAGCGTGAATTGACCGTTCACCATGTATGCCGGTTCCGCCGTAAAACCGGCTTCGCCAAGCGCGGTTAAATATCCTTCGTATCTGTCCCGGCCGGTGCTGACATTCAAGTTGCCGTTAATGACGCCGATCCGCGTATGCCCCTTGCTCAGCAGCTTGCGGGTTAACAAATAGGCACCGTGCCTATTGTCTTCCGCGATCAGGTCCAGGTCCGCCGCCGCTCCGCCCCCGGCTTCGCGATCGAGCAGCAGAACGGATACGCCGGAAGCGGCAATGCGGGCAATCGTCTCCTCGTTGCCCCCGGAGGTGGCGATCAGTATGGCATCGGCCCGCTTCTCGTTCAGCAGCATGAGCAGCTCGCGTTCCTTCTCGGGCTGCTCATCCGAACTGCAGAACAGCAGCTGATAACCTTCCTCGCGAACCGTATCCTCGATTCCCCTGGCGATGGACATGAAGAAAGGATTGGAAATGTCCGGCACGATAAGTCCGAGCGAATGCGTTTTATCCTGCTTCAAGCTTCGGGCTACCGCATTGGGCCGGTAGTTCAGCTTCGCTACCGCCTCCTGCACTTTTGCTTTGACTTCGTCGCTGACATAGCCGGTACCGCTTAGCACCCGCGAGACCGTGGCCGTCGAAACGCCCGCCTCGAAGGCTACTTGTTTAATATTCGCTTTCATGAAAGGCCACCTATATATGTAATCGTTTTCCTATCCCCTACCATACATTGCAGGCAATCCGTCTGTCAACAGACTTGAACCGGAACGGCGCGGAGCTATGCCTCTTCTTGCTGCCGATACCCCCGCCCTCCTGCCCAGACAGTTCTCCATCGTTTGCGCATGGGAGGGATGGGTATGGGATTCCACCGCTGTTAAAATCGTGGTTTTGAATTAGACTAGCGGTAATCTTTTTCGTCAAGTGATTTGTTATAAAATTCCGAAGCACTTTCCTCGGTCTGACAATTTATAATTTCTTATAATTGAACAAAAACCAGTCCCGCTAAATGGACTGGCCCCTAGTATTGATATAGCTATATTTTGGCACGATCGGCTGTGTCGATTATGCGCCTAAAGCCTTCTTACAGCGCTACAGCCATTCCTCGCACTGATCCGCGCGCTGCTGCAGCTCTTGAAACATAACCCCGGCATGATAACCGTCGCACACGGCATGGTGAAGCTGTACCGATAAAGGCAGCTGTATTTGATTATCCTGCTTCACGTATTTGCCTATCGTAAAGATCGGCAGCAGATACGTTCCTTCGGCGTACACGTTCAGATTAAAACCTGTAAAGCTGACCCAAGGAATACAGGAAATCGGAAAGCTGTTTGGCGGTTCGTTCGTTTTCGCAGCAAACTGCATGACGTTTCCGTACATCTCCAAATCCGCAATATACCGAGTGTAGAACGCATCGAATTCATCGCAGAAAGGAGTCCAGACGGTCGAAAAGGTTTTATTTTCGTCATGGAAAATGGTAAACGACGGGGACATGTTGTCCCAATAACCTAATCTCCCCTCAGCGTTAAAACAAGTGCGAAACTCGCGGTGCCGATTCACTACGGTTGTGATCATGTGGATCATGGCCGGATACAGTTTTACGCCCTTATTCTTAAGCACGGCCAGCAGCAGCGTGATGTCAACGTTTGCCGTCATGCTGTAAGTGCATCTCACATTGTTTAAGTAATGCTCGAAGTAGGGCTTTCTGCCCCAGCTGTTTACGTCAATCGGATGAAATTTCATTGTTTACCCTCCTAAAATGATCGCTTTGTATCGCTTTAGGAGGCTTGATCCACTGATTTAACCATACCCTCATCATCCCATTCCATTATCCCCAGCATGATACCACAATCGACAACTTCCATCAAACAAAAAGCCGAAGGAATCCTCCGGCTAGTTCGTTCATCTTCTAATGCTCGGTCAAGCTGCTCAAAGGAACGTCTTGTTCGTTTTGCGGCTCGTCTAAAGGGTACACGCGGGCTGTCTCGCTCGTTTCGTCGACATGCTGAATATAGACCGGAATGCCGTCTAACGTAACATTCGCCATGACCGGCGAGACGGCGATCTCGGCTGCACGCTGCTTGTTCATGGAAATAACCTCCACTTTCGAAGTGATGGTTTTAATATGAACGATGTCTCGCAAGCTTATTCATAAGGACTTGCACCATTTCCGGCATATCGGCCGTCGAGCTATATAGGCAAATCCTGCAGCCGATCGGTCACGATGCGGACCGTGCGGGTATCCGGGAAGGTGATCTCTCCGGCGCGCCCGGACCAGGCGCTCTGATCGATCTCGTTATAATACCCGGCTTCAAAGACGAACGGCGGTTTCAAGCCGATGAACGGCGGAATTTCATTGCGACGCCTCACTGCTGCAGCCGCACCTTCGCGAATTCTTCGGCACGCTTCCTCTTTATCCAAGTGAACGGCCGATTCAAGTCCGGTCCCGAGCTTCGTCGCGACGGTTTCGATCTCCGGGACGAACATTCTCGCTTCCGCCGCCGCCTTGTCGTCCCCGGACAAAAAGATCGTCGGCACGCCCTGATAACCGGCGGAGAGCGCTCTAGCTCCGAATTCCCCGATGAAGCAGCCGTTCAGCTTGTAATAATTCACGCTTCGCGAATTATACGTATGACACAGCGGGGCAAAAACCGTTCCCGCCATGGCATGCTGCCCGACGAACAATAAGGCGTCAAAGCCTTCCAGTTCAAAAGCGGCCTTCGTTCTTGGCGGAAGATATGTACACGCCTGCAAGTCTTCCTCGCGCAGACCGCCCGAGCCGTGACCGTCCCAGACGACGATTTCGGCGGCGGCATCGACCGAGCGAATGCCTTCCATGCATGCATTCACTTCTTTGGCCAACTGCATCATGGCCTCCGCTTTGTCTTCCAGACTGGTCGTGCGTGTCTGGGAGAAGCGGTCCACGCCCGCCGGGCCTTCCAGATCGGTTAGTATGAAAAATTTCAACTTCCCTCACCCCTTGATAAAGAATTCGGCGCATTCGGAAAACCTCATGATGGTAACCCGATTATATCACGAATTTTTTCCCCTCTAGCCATAATAAAAAAAGCCCATTCTCGCGGAAGGGAAACAGCGCATCCCGTCGAATTATGTTGATAAGATTCCTGCGTTTGTGAAACAGGCCTTTTTACTCGATTCTGCCAACCATGCTTGCATATTGAATAAGACCAAGGTGAGGCCATGATTAGCATACTTAAGGATTATTTGCTCAACATCTTTATTATTTTTTCACCGTTAGTTGTGTTTCCGTATATATACAGGTTCCAATACAGTAAGTATTATCGCGTCATATTGTGCGTTTTGTTCTCGCTTTCCATCATGGTTACGATGTCATTTGCCGTGTCCATCAACGGATTATCTCACGATTTCCGTGCCATCCCGCTAACCGTGGGTTCCTTGTACGGAGGGCCGCAAGTATCCGTTGTGCTCTATTTGGCCTTGATTTTATACCGTCTCCTCATGGGCAACGTGAATGGCCTCTACCATGTTATATCGATGTTGCCGACGTTCCTTTTATTCGTCTTTTTGTTTCGCATGTATGCCAGACTGTCGCTTACGAAAAAAATCATATGCGCCATTCTCGTCAGTGCACTCGTTAAATTTTTCACTTTCTCGATCTATTTATTACTGCTGAACGAAACGCAACGGTTAACCGGCAATCCGCTTGTCGTCCTAAGTACATATTTGCTGCAAAGCTTGATTATCGGCATGTATATTTATTTGGTCGAATTTTTGCAAAACTACTTTCGAATGCAGGAGGAGATGATTCGCAGCGAGAAGCTGAAGCTGGTAAGCGAAATGGCCGCATCCGTCGCACACGAAATCCGAAACCCGCTGACGACAGTCCGGGGCTTTATTCAGCTGCTCGGAACTAGCGGCGCATCGGCAGAACGAAAAAGCTACTACGAAAAAATATGCCTCGAGGAGCTGGACCGGGCGCAGCATATTATTACCGACTATCTTTCGCTGGCCAAAACGGAAGCGGAAGCAATCGAAACGATCGACATGAATCAGGAAGTCGACTATTTAGCCAATATTTTGTTGACATACGCCAACTATAATAACGTCAAGGTCGAAGCAAGGACGACAGAAGAGGCGCTTTACATGGTCGGCGACAAGCATAAGCTGCGCCAGGCGCTCATTAATATCGGCAAAAATGCGATTGAAGCGATGTCGAGCGACGGCCTGCTCACGATCGACTTGCAAAAGCGGGGTCAAACCATCGTCTTGCACATAAGCGATAACGGGGTCGGAATGACTCCCGAACAATTGAACCGGCTCGGCAGCCCTTACTTTTCGACAAAGGACAAAGGAACCGGGCTTGGGACGATGGTGTCAATTAATATCATTAAAAAAATGGACGGCAAAATCGATATTAAAAGTCAGGTTGGAACAGGAACCGTATTTGAAATCAGCTTTCCGGAAGGAAAAAAAGGCTCCTGACGGACTGCCGCTTTATCGCTTTATCAGCTTAACGATTCGTTCCATTAAAGAAGCTTGAAAGGCTCTTGTCGAGTCCTTCAAGCTTCTTCTGCATTCAAACGATTAAACCAGGCCATACGCCTGCTCGTAAAATTTTCCTTTTACCCTGAGGATCAGGCTGGCCGCGCCGTTGCTTTCGCTCGGCAAGCTGTCGGCCAGTCCCGTTGCCAAGCCCGATCCGTTTCTCAGCTCGATCTTGAGCGTCGTGGAGTAGTTGTCGAACCGATACGGAACCTTTTGCGCGGTATAAACGGCAGGCTTTGCCCACAGCTGCCCATCGGACGCCCTGAAGTCCACGACGACAACCTCCGCTTCCTGATAGTCCGGACTATTGTCCACGGCTGCGCTTAGAAACAAATTGGTTTTAATCGAAGACGACTTGTCGCCGATAAATAAGCCCGCCGCATAATTATCGCTTTCCGTACCGCCGGGCATCGGCGTCGCCGTCCAATTGCGGTAATTCCATCCCGCGCCCTCGATGGCGAAACGGAACAACGCCTCCGCATCGTGCGACCTTCCGCCGCTCTGGATACCGAACGCCTTGGACACACGATGCTCGATCACGCCGTTGTTGTTGCGCAGCTCGATTTGAAAAGCGTACTCCTGCAGATGAATTTGTCCGAGCCTGCGGAAGGGCGGCGTAATGACCGCTCCCGGACAGTGCTCGATTTCCTGGTACGCCGCATTCGTTCGGTTGTACGGAAACTCGCAGTTCACGAGCCGGGGCATTACCGTATGCCGGGTTGCCCGTACAGGACCGCTCTCGGCCCGGCAGTTGACGAACGTCGGACGGACGACCCGGTCCAGCATGATCGAAGCGCTCTCCCGCGTCTGGAAAGAGCAGTTGACAAAGCGCGGGTGATTGATCCGGTAGGGCACGCCGCTGCCGATAAAGCCGTCGATTTTAAGCGGCGTGCTGTCCGGCGCCAGATGCTGCTGCCAGCCGTTTACGAAGCCGTTCGAATGATGATCCGTTCCGGAGAGGAAGCTGTCGGACACGAACGCATGGGATAAGCCGAACTGGCCTTCGGACAGATCGTCCTTGCCGGTCGGCGGTGTGAAACCGGTGCCGTCCGGCGGAGCGCCTTCGTCTCCGCCGAGCAGCGCCATGCCGATTTTCCCTTGAAAGACGCAGTCCTTAATTGTTATATATTCGACCGCGCCATATTCCGAGGATGAAGATAACCGTCCGGAAGCATCGACGAGCAGGCCGGCCTTTTGCCAATAGCCGACGACGGATATGCGGCTTAGCTTCACGTGATCGGCGTTGTCGACCCACAGTCCCACATCGAACAGGGCATGCTGGTCCGTTTCCGGAGTCGTGATCCAGCCCGCTTCATCCCTAATCCGAAAGTGAGACAGCACCTTCAAATCCGACAGTTGGATGCCGTCTCCGTCCGCTTCCAGCTTCACCGCGCATGTAAACGACTGAAAATCGGCACGATTGCTAGAGAAGCGGCTCGATCCGTTGCCGGCGAACTTCAGCACGGTGCCGCTTTCCATGTCCAGAATGCTCTCCGTCACCTCGGTCCTTCGCTGGCCGAACGTAAACCATGAGGAACTCCCTGCTCCTCGAACGAATGTATTTCTCGGGATTGTGATCGTGTCAGTCAAATGGTAAACACCCGCAGGGAAGTACAGCTCTCGTCCTTTCGCTGCGGAGAGTGCCGCCCGAACAGGCTGCGTATCGTCGGCGGCACCATTGCCGGCGGCGCCGAACCATTTGACGTTCAAGCCTCCGTCATACAAACGCTTGAATCGTGCGCCTAACGTGGCGGCAATGATGGTCCCGTCGTTATCGGCGGATGTTGTGTCGGCATCGTCGTAAATAAAGTGCCCTTCCCGTCTCTCATCCGTCACATAATAGACCGTACCGGGATCGGGTTGCTCCATCCTTCTCAGCTCGGTAATCGTAACCGAAACCACAACATTGGCTGCAAGGAGTTCGCGCACCTTCGGTTTATCCGGTCCGTAGACGTCTTTTGTCACGGAGGCCGGCCCCTCGGAAGCGGCACCATACATCGCACTGCCATGGAGCCATGCGCCGGCAACCGCCGCTACCCCTGCCGTTCCGAGCGAGGCGATCAGTTTTCTTCTGCTGATGGTGGAACGCGGTGCGTCGTGATCGTTATGAGATTTCTGTTCGTTCAACGGATCGGACAAGCGGACCGCCCCTTTCTGCTTCCCTCAAATCATTTAGTAAAGTAAAGAACGAAAATTGCGGATTTTATGAAACGTAATCAAATTGCCGTTATGCGCGTCCCGCGCGCGGTGATCGCCAGAACGGCTCAGGACGTACAGATCGTCGCCATCGATGGCCATGCTCGCATAATGCCGGGACTCACGTGCTGTAGCTCCGATCGATACGATGCCGGCAAAGCACCAATCGATGCAATTGCGCGAATAATGAAGCTGCAGCCGGTGCCGCTCATTATTCGGCAGGTCGAACCGGTCGGGAGGCAGTTTCTCCTTACGCGTCATGCTGTCGGTCGATTGGGAGCTGAGCAGCCAGTACAGCTTCGACGGCTCATCATAGAGAATATGAAACTTCATTTGGCCGCCGGGGCACGGCACGAACACGGCCCTTTTGCCCGAAGGCGCCGTTGCCAGCATCGTGGTCATCGTACCGTCGGGGTTCTCGACCACTTTGGCGATCGCCGCGTAACCGGTGCCCCCGGTATGCGCTCTTGCCCACAAGTAGAACGTTTTCCCTTCCGGATCATGCCAATAGTGATTCGGATCGGTGAACTGTACGACATTTGTCTCGAGCCAGCCGATCGGCGCGCAGTTCACTTGGCCTGCCCGATGGTGAGGCGTTTCCGTAAAGAACGGCACTCCGAAATAATCGAGCGCTTCGGAAGGAAAGGCATCCCGTGCGGATAGTTTGGATGCGTAGGTCCAGCTTTCCGCTTTCATAAGATCGGCGTCCAGCCGTGCGCGCATCAGCACCGGTTCCATGCAGCTTACCGGCCAAATGGCCAAATCGTTGGGGACGATATTTTCCATAACCAAATAAACGTTTTCTTCTGTATAGTGCACGTTGCAGGGGGCTTGATGCCAATCGCCTTCCTCCGTCAGCAATACGGGCTCCGACCAGGTCTCTCCTCCGTCGTCGGAGCGCATGATCATAATGTTAACGCAGTGTCCCAGCACGTACAGGGCGCCGCCTGCGAGGAAAGGCCGTGCATGCAGGAATGGGAAATCCGCCGTATGACGCCACGAGCTCCCGCCGTCATCGGATACAAATACTTTCCCTTGTACGATGTATCCGTTTCTCGATCCCTTCGGTCCGTCCAAGTTCACGATGCCCTTGCCGCCCAAATCGATGGTAGCGACAATCCGTCCTCCGGGCAGCACGATGATCGCGGGAGAATAGCAGTACACACCGGCCGGATCCGGGGACTCATACACCGTTACATAGTCATCGGCGAGCGGCCTTACCGCACCCGGCTGCAGCTGATCGATCATGATTTACAACCCTCCGTGCGCAGCTGTTTGCACGAGCTGCGTAGCTATTTTTTCTTTTCTTCTTCCACCATTTTGTTGATCTTCTCATCGATCTCGCGCATGATCGTATTGATATCGGCTCCGCTCTTGAACACGTTTTGCACGCTCGAATTTACGATTGGCTGCGCTTTGCCGTCATACTTCGTTTTTTCGTACGGCGGAGCGACGGTCGTTTTGAAGATGACGCTCAAATCCATACCCTTGGCAAACTCATATCCTTCGTACAGCTTCTTTTGCACTTCCGGATTTTTCAGCGGGGTGACGACGCCGATTTTGGCCAGCTCCGTCTGTACCTCATCCGAAGCCAAGTGCATCGCCATCTGGAACGCCAAATCCTTATGCTTCGTCTGCTTCGAGATCGCCCAGCCGCCCCCGAACAGTCCGCTGCCGACCCCCGGTTTATCTTTGAAGGACGGGTAAGTCGTAATCCCCATGCTCAGTCCCTCTTTTGCCGCCTTCTCATACGGGGCGTTCATCAGGAAAACGATGTGAGGGTACATGGCCAGATTTTTCGTTTCCAGAAACGCCTTGCTGCCGTCGCCGTATTTTGCGCCTTCGGGGAAGTTGCCCGGTACGCTGTAGACGGCCTGGTACGTCTGGAAAAATCTCGTCCAGCCCGGGTGGGACCCGACGAGCGACTTGCCTGTTTTGGCGTCGACGTAAGGCAGGGAAAGCTGCAGTTGCATCCGGTTGACGCTGAGGCCGGCATCCAGTCCGCGGTAATTGACACCGTCCTGCGATCGGGACAGCTTTTTGGACAGCTCGATCAAATCGTCCCACGTGTTGCCCGCCTTCGGATATTCCACTCCGAATTTATCGAAAATCCCTTTATTATAGTGCAGTACGAAAGGCTGTACGAGAAACGGATAGAGCAGCAGCTCGTTTTTGCCGACGGAAGCGGACCGAATGACCTTCACAATATCCGGATTGAACCGGTTCAAATCGACATTGTATTTTTTGACCATCTCATCCAGATTCATCGCGTAATCGATGTCGATAATCTCGTCCATGTTCGTATAAGCCTGTTGCATCATGTCCGGAAGTTTATTTGCGGCGATCAATTCCTGAAGTTTTTGATCATAGCCGACTTTGGTTATGGTCACGTTCGGAAATTTCTTTTTTAAAGGCTCCCTGACGGTACGGTTGAACTCTTCGTCCGCCGTACCGGTACGGATCGTAATTTCCACCGGTTCATTCGACGGCGGCGCAGCCTCCTTGGCACTGCTCCCCGGATTCGCCGGCCCATTCGTCCCGCTCCCTCCGGAGCATCCTGCGGATGCGCCAATCAGAACGGTAAGAGACGCAAGCATTGCAGCTTTCTTGTAACCCGTGAACGCAACAACCATGGATATACCCTCCCCTTGTGTATGTATGTTAATGCCGTTGCCCATAAATGATTCGAATCCCGGTTACATCGCCCCTTCCGTTTGTTCTTAATTACAGAACAAAGTTCTTGTATATTCATAAAGTGATGTTCTGAAATAAAGAACTTTGTTCTTGTATATTTTAATTTTAAAGCCCACTCCTCATTATTTCAACGTTTTTTTATAAAGACATGGCCGATTTCGCTTCGAACAAGTTAATTTTCTTTTAATAAAAGTTAAGCACGAACATGTTGATCCGCGTTATGCAATGGTACGATACGTTCTGCATGAAATTATTTCCGACTCATCGAATTTCTTGAAAGGGGTGATTCTTGGAGGCAGGAACGGGAATGCGGGAGCGAAGGGTCTCCAACATTCCAATAACCCATTTCAAAAGGAGTGACAATCCCATGCGAAACCATCGAAAGTTATGGTCCCAAGTGACGGCAGCGGCTTTATTACTACAATTATTGTTCCATGCAGGGGGACCCGGTTTGATTCCTGCGTCGTCCGTATCGGCAGCGGGAGAGGAACCGCCGGTTTCCCCCGCCGCGATAGAACGCCCCTATTTCCCGCCGAGCGAGTCGGAGAAACAAACGGCCGTCGCCAAGGCGGATGTGCTCCTTGCAACTTACTCGGAAGCACAATGGCTCGGTCTTGTGCCAAAGCAGTCGCCGCGAACCGATGGGTTCAGCGCCCCGGACGGCAGCGATAACGACAGCTGGGTGTGGAATCCGGCCGACCCCGATCACATCATGACGCAGAAGGGGCTCGTGCTGCCAAGCGACGAATACCCTTACAAATACAAGCAAATTAAGGTCATGAGCGGAAAAACCGTTGATGTAGCCTATATCGAATACGGCGGGAAACAGTGGTACGTGCAGACAAGAATCGACTACGAAAAAACAAACTTCATGATGCGCAATCTCCCCGTTATTGCAACCGCTTACTTGGTGACCGGCGACGAAAAATACGCGCGCCGCGTGGCGATGGCTCTCGACGCCTGGGCGACGGCGGTACCTGATTTTTTCATGACGGGCAAAAATAATGCAACCTTGATTAGCGCCGACAACATTGCCGACTATTACAACACCGACATTCAGCGAGTAAGCGATCATAACGGCGTCGCCCATGAGATGCATTCCGGCGAAATTTATGCTTTCGACCGGATTTACAACAGCCAGGCTCTCATCCAACTCTCGCAGGAAAAGGGGTATAACGTCAGGGAGCATATTCAGAACGACCTGTTCCTGAATATTACCGAGTGGCTCATTAACTACCAGTCCATGAAGGTTCATACGGTTACGAA
Organism: Paenibacillus allorhizosphaerae; assembly: GCF_910594985.1. GTDB lineage: Bacteria > Bacillota > Bacilli > Paenibacillales > NBRC-103111 > Paenibacillus_G > Paenibacillus_G allorhizosphaerae. The sequence continues at coordinate 103,312 of NZ_CAJVCE010000017.1, read as the reverse complement.
TCTTTCCGGCGCGGTGGATGCGATCGCGAAGGTGGCCGTGTTGACCAAAAAACCGGAATATATGGAGTGGCTGGATCAATACTTGGACATTACGGTAGGCGACAATTTCAAGCGGGACGGCATGTTTCCGGAATCGTTCTCCTATCACAGCGGCTACGCGAACACGAACTACGGCATCGCCGTTCAAGTAAACTACTACTTCCAAGTTTACCAAGCGGATACCGATTTCCTTAGAGGGCTGGAACAAAAAATCAAATCGCACCTCGCCTTCCTTGCCAAAGCGAAGGAAGCGCAAAAAACGATGGCGTTCCCGGACGGCGATTTGCCGCCGTTCGACGATACGACGAAAGGCGGAGCCTCCAAAAGAACGGAAACCCATTCACAAATATTGCCGGCCTACGGCCACATCATGCTCGGAGACGGCGCGGGCGAACAGCAAACCCAGCTCAACCTTCATTTTAACGACAAAGCGAATCACGTCCATCCGAACGTCTTGTCAACCGCGTTGTTCGGCTTCGGGAAGGAGCTGCTGGGAGGCATCCGCTATTCGCGGAATGCGGCCCGCAACTTTACGAGAAGCACGCTTGCCGACAACACGGTCGTCGTAGACGGCGCCAATCAATTCCGCGGCAACGACCAAGGCGCAGGCAACACAGGCCACTTATTCACTCAAGGGATTGTTTCTTTGTACGAACCCGGGTTGAACGGCATTGAGGCCTCCGAAGTATACAGCAAGTTGCCGTATCCGGGAAAAGTAGACCGGTACCAGCGCATGAACATCCTCAATACGATCGATCCCGCACATCCTTACTTGATCGATTTGTTCAAAGTGACGGGCGGCAGCACGCATGAATACTTTTTACACGGCTCTACGCAGTTCGATGAAACGGCTCAAGCCGGATTTCCGCTGCAAAAAATTGAAAAGCCCTACCCGCTTCTTCCGGATAACGTGACGTGGACCGATCCGGTCAAAGAATCGGATAACCGCAACTGGTACGGGATGTTTCGCGAGGTGAGCACGGCCAAATCTCCGGGCAACTGGGACGTCACCTACCGCGATGCGAATGGCGGCGCGCTCGGAACGCGCATTTTGATGGTCGATGACGGCACGAACCAGGTGTACCTTGGCAAAAGTCCTTATTCCACGCGCACATCCGCGACTTCCGACAATATTTACGAATATTGGCGCCCTTCGTTAATCGTCAAAAGAGGCGCAGAGGAGCAAAGTAACAGCAGCTCCAATCTTGCGCAAGGCAAGACGGTGACGGCTAGCAGTACATGGAGTGCCAGTTATTCAGCGGACAAAGCGGTCGACGGCGACGAAGGAACGCGTTGGAGCGCCGCAAGCGGCACCTCCGGCAACCAATGGCTTACGGTGGATTTGGGGCAGCCTCAAGCCTTTAACAAGGTGACGATCCGCGAGTATCAAAGCAGGATCACCGGCTATAAAATTCAGTATTCCAACGATGGAGTATCGTGGAACGATGCCAAGACCGGCACCAAATCGTCCGGGACGACCAATACGGTGACGAACGTTGAGTTAGATGGAACCTTCACGGCAAGATATGTCCGATTGCTCATGGCTGAGGCCTCGAACACGCCGACTATCTTTGAATTTGAAATTTACAACGGCTCTGCTGTTCCGAACGTTCCTGCCGCCAAGCTGGACAGCTTGTTCGTCAGCGTCATTGAGCCGCTGAACGACGAATCGGCTATCGCAAGCATAGAGAAGCTTCCGCTGCAGGAGAACAATCCGGAGCATTTGGCACTTTCCGTCAAATTTAAGGACGGGCGGGAAGATGTCGTTCTCGTCAATTTGAACGCAGTCGGTATTACCGGAAGCACGGCGGCGGATCGGCCGTTTGCCACCGCTGGGGACGGCTACGCGCTGAATGGCCGCATCGGCATCGCATCTAAGCGAAGCGGCGGCGCTTCGACGCCGTATCTGATTGCGGGAAGCAGCTTCCGCTATGGTGGCGACACGCTGTCGATGGAGACTCCAGCCTACAGCGGAACCATTACAGGCGCCGTGCGCAAAGCGGAAGGAGCAGACGTCGACGCGTTGATCACGCCGGCGCCGCTCCCCGAAGGAGATGCATTGAAAGGAAAATGGATGTCGCTGAATTTCGGCATGTACAAGGTCGTTCCTAACAGCAACGGCACGTACCCGTCCGGGATCAAAGAGCAGCAAGGGATGAGTGAAATGTTCCAGATCGACCGCGTGGAACGGCGCGGAGGGCTGACCTATATCGTGATGGCGTCGGATCATACGTTATCGATCAAGGACGGTAAAACGTCGGAGCTGCTTAGACCGAAGCGGACGTTCGAAAATGTGCCGACCTTCCGGATCGATTTCAGCAAGGTGAAAGATGTCGTGCCGCCGGTAACGACAGCGACCTTGGAAGGGACGCAGCGGAACGGCTGGTATACGGACACGGTAACCGTGAAGCTTCAAGCTTCCGACAATTCCACCGTAACCGCTTCGACCTATTACAAGCTGACGGTTACGGATGCGACCTATGCGGCTCCATCCGTTACTCAGTCTACGTATGATCCGGGCAGCGGCTGGATCCCGTATACCGGCCCTGTCGCCATCACCCGGGATGGGTCATTCACTTTCCATTATTACTCTCAAGATGCGGAAGGTAACGCGGAGGAGGAACAGACCATCGACATCCGGCGCGACGCGACCGGGCCCGTCATCAGGTCTGCGCAACCCGTGGAAAACGGAAGCTACGCCGACTCCAAGGATTTGACCATCCAGCTCACTATCGAGGATACCGTATCCGGACCGGACGCCGGTAAAACGGTCGTTACGCTGGACGGCAAACCCGTTCAGCCGGGAGCGCTCATCCCGCTTTATACTTTGCCGCTGGGCCCGCATACGCTGAACGTATCGGCTGCGGATTTGGCGGGCAATACCCGGAGCGTTGCTGTTCCGTTTACGGTCGAAACGAGTCGCGTTTCACTGCAGGAGCTGGTCGCCCGGTTCACGGCAAATGGCTGGATTGATAACGGAGGCATTTCGGTCAGCTTGCAGAAGAAGCTGGAGAACGGCCAATGGAACAGCTTCGCTGGCGAAGTAGAGGCGCAACGCGGGAAGCATATTGCCGAGCAGGCGGCCGACGTCCTGCTCCGGGACGCGAACCGGCTTTCCGGGCAGCCGTAAATTCGTAAGCATCTTTTCTGCCTAGGCGGCAGGCATCTGCCGGAAGCGCATCGGATTTCCGGCCGGGACGTTGCTTCATGAGACCTCATCAGAGCCGTGTCAGATTGTCTTAAGGACTTCAAACAGGTGTATAATGCGCAATGAAAAAAAACGGAGCGACTGCAGCATTGCAGAAGCTCCGTTTTTTTTCATGCAGATCTTTGCGCCGGAAAACCGTTATGCTCCGTCCGCCCTGCTATGGCTTCGGCTTTTCCTTGCCGGGAACGCCCTCCTCCTCCGGAGGCCCGACGACGGTCAGCACTTGCTCGGCCGTCTTCCCGCCGAACGAAGCGCTGATCCGCGCCGTCCCCCGAGCTTCCGCGCGCAGTTCGCCGCCGGGCGATACGGACGCGACGGCCGGGTTGCTGCTGGCGAGCGCGGAGTGTGCGGTCACTCCGCCCGAGGTGCCGTCGGCATAACGCGCGATGACGAGAACCTCGCGGGTGACGGCGCGCGTATTCATCCGCTTCGGCACCACAAGCTCGAGCGACAAGAGCGCAGGTTCGGCTGGCGGCGCCGGAAGGACTGACAAGGAATACGATGATTCCTTGCCGCCGTAGGCCGCCTTCAACATCGTCGATCCGGCGGAAAGAGGCGTGATGTGTCCCGCCGCCGTAATCGATGCGACTTCCGGCGAGCTGCTGCTGAGGGTCGCCGTTCCCGTAATGTCGGCCGTACGTCCGTCGGTATAAGCCGCTTCGACGCGAACCGTCTCGGCCGGGCCGCCGGCCTGCAATTCGGGCGGTCCGCTTAACGTAACCGAATTCACAGCCGACTGCGAATAGCCTTCGAACCTCACGGCATCCGCCTGGGTATAGATCACGCCGTCCGTCGTTTCGGTGACCCGCGTCAGCCGTACGTACTCGGTGCCGTCGCCGCTGAATTCGAACACGCCAAGCGGCACCCATCCGGTCACGCCTTGGCTCCAGTCCCGATAGGTCACGTCCGTGACGCCGTTATGGCGAATTTCCAGCTGCACGTTCGGGTCGGGACCACTCGCCCGCACGATGCGGTAGACGGATACTTGATAATGTCCCGGATGGAGTACCGGCGTCCAGGTCGCGGCCGCTCCTTGTTCTTCGCTGTACCGCGAGCCGTGCTTGAAAAAGCCGGACAGACTGCTCTGCTTCCAAACGCCCGTTTCGCTATAGCCCGGGCTCATAAAGTCGAGCGTCTGCACAAACTCCTTCACCTCGATCGTGCGCCTCGGCGTGGTCAACGTTACGCCGCCCACGACCGCCTCGGCCCAAACCTCGATTTCGTTCGTCCCCGGCTCGTACGTATGAAGCGTAATTTTGCCGGTACCGTCAATCGCTACGAGGTCCGGACGGTTGCTGTAATAACGGATTTCCGTACCGCTTATGTCCCCTCGAACCCCTGTGTTATAGTAGCCCGTTACCGTTAGCTGCGCGCTCATATTCCGCTCCAGCACCGGCTCGTTGGAAGCGATCAGAGCGTGATCCCACTGGGGCACGACGTTCGTATTCACCAGCATGACCGCGTCGGCGGCGACGAGCTGGCCTGCGGCGGCCGCAGTCAATTCGACGTTGCCTCCCGTTCCGGCCTGGAACGGATGCGTTCCGAGCAGCGTCCACTCGCCGCCCGACGATCGTTGATCCACCGGGTACGTTTGCTCGCCGCCGGCGTAATGAACTGTATATTGGGCGGCGGAAGACCACGAGGTCTGGCCTTTCGGCAGCTTGTAATACACTTGGTACGTTCCGTTCTCCGGAACGGCAGGTCTCCACACGATGCGGTTGCCGGCTCCCCCGGCTGTCTTCGCCTCGGCGTAATTGTCAAAGTAGTAATCGTCACCGGTCGTGTTCTTCGCCCATGCGCCGGTTACTTCCGCGTCCTGGTTATCGATGATAATCGAGACCGGGACGTTCTGGACCGGAGGCTGCTGCGGCACTTGCCCGACCCGGCCCGGCAAGTAAAGCGTCCGCTTATTCGTCTGCTTCCCGTTAACCTCGACGTAATACGTAAAGGTCTTGCTCGTATCCGGCACGCGGATCGACCATTCCATCGGATAGATTGCATCCGGAACGGCCGTATACGTTGCTCCGCCGTCCGTCGAATAGTGGAGCGTCGACGGATCGATGGTGCTAGCCTGCACGTAAGCGTTATACGAGCTTTGATCCGGCTTCACGATCAGCATCCCTTTGACGGCTCCCACCGCACTGTACGTATCGAAGAAATAGCCGGCGTCCGATGTATCCTCCTGAACGGACACCTGGTGAAGCGGGACACTGATGTTGACGCCGTCCACGATAATAGCCGTAATGCCGCGTGCCGATACGGTCGTGGCGATATGCCCTCCCGTCATCGTCGTCGTCTCCGGTTGGCCGCTGTCCTTGATGATCGTCACCGGATACGTCCTTGCCGGATCCAGTCCGATGAGGCCGGCGTTCAGGCTGAGCGTCACGTTCTCGCTTTGCTGCGATTCGTTCGTCAGACTGATGTAAAACTTATTGCCGCTTTCCGCGGTCACCCAGTTGATCTGGCTGTTGTCCGTCGTCATGACGCCTTTGGGCATCCACAACCAGACGTTGTCGTTTCCGTAAAATGTACCCGGCTTGCTGCCGTATACGTGATATTTGAACCACAAGAAATCCGTTTCGAATACCGACGGAAAATCGATGTTGAAGCCGGAGCGGGTCATCTGCTCCGTGATCAAATAGTCCATCGCCTGGCCGAGCTGCCCGGGGGCGTGATGATAGTAAATCGAGCTCGCTTCCGTCGGTCCGCGCAGCGGGAAGTCCGGCTCCATAATCGTCGTGCTGAAGCCCCGGTAATAATAGCCCGGGTAGTTCGTGAACCGGCCGATCACCGCGTTATGGGCGATATCGCCGAGCAGCTTGTCGCCGGTGTAAGCCGACAGCCGCATCAGGAAAGGCGCTTCCTGGGCGTTCATCCGGTACGCAGACGACGTCTGCCCCGCTTCGAACGTCAGCCCCGTCGGCGATACGACCCAGCTCTGCGCTGTCCGTCCGCCCTCCAGCTCCTCCGGCAGCTTCGTCCGCTCGTACTGCAGCTTCGACTCCGCATCCCAATTGTTCGCAAGGTTGTACCGGAACGGATTCGGCTGCGGTACGGACACTGTGCCTCCGGGAACAGGCCTTGTCACGAAAATCGTCGCATAGCGCTTCGCTTCCTTGTAGGCCGCGTTCAAATATTTCGGTTCTTTCGTTTCCTCGTACAGCTCCAAAATTTCCATCCAAAGCTTGCCGTATTGGTAAAAAAAGCTGTTCATATTGAAGGAACCGGAATACGGCGTATCGATCTCTTTGGCGATGTAGCTGTCCGCCGCCGTCTTGGCCGCGTCCAAATAACGCGTTTCCCCCGTCATCCGGTACATCATGAGCGGCTGAATCACCGGCCCGCGCGCATATTGATCCGGATCGCGGAACGTGTACTCTTGCTGGCCGAGCTTATACAGCCCTCCGTTTTGGCCGCGCAGCATGTCGTAAAACGTGGATATCGTCGTCACGTCGAACGGTACCGCGTTCATTTTCCATAACGATTCGTTGCCGTACACCGGATCTTTCGTAGGCGACCATCCGCGCTCATTGCGGGAAACGCCGTGCTCCAGCATCGGCAGGGCTCTTTTGTCATACAATTCACTGTCCGTCGTCAAATAATACGCGCCCAGCATAATCGAGCTGGCGGTCGTTCGGATCGAATTGTTATTTTCGATGTCGATAAAGCCTTTGGCACGGCTCCACCATCCGCTCAGGTTCGGTACGTACCTCACGGAGTCGTCTTCAGGCGGATCGATTTTGAGCAGATCGATCATGTTGAAGACCGCGTCGGTGAGCGATCGCCCCTGCACGTTTTGGCGGTAAGCGGTGTAGCCGTATTCGTCACGAAGCAGCGTGCGGTAAGCTTCATAGGTCGACGTCTTGGAAGCCGTCAGCCCGAGCGTGAACGAGTAAGGTATGCCGGCCTTCAGCTTCGACTTGGTGCCGAGCTGCGGCGCGTACAGTATCGGCTGTACTTTGCCTTCGTTGTTGATGAGGCTCATGCCGAGCCGCTGATTCGTCGCCCCGACCGGCTCGAATTCGAGCGGAAGCTGCGCCGCCGGTATATAGATGCCGTACGTGTACGAAGCGCCTTCGATCGGCTTCTCCACCAGCGCCATCGGCGAGGTCAACTCGTACAGCCCGGTCGATTCGACGTTGCCGGTCATTTTGGCGTGGTTGCGCGCGCCGCTCAGCACCTCTTGAACGGCCGATTCGTCTTCCGACGTAAACGACTGGTACCCGACGATATAATCGCCGTCGCGCCCCGGCGTCAACTCGTAGGTCACTTCAGGCTTTGCCTTGGCCAAGCTCCATGTCACCTTGAGCGTGTATTTGTCCGGATTGCGCGTATCCCGCAGCTGCACGGTATTCGCATCAAGTTGCGAGAATTCGTTAAACGTCACCCAGTCCGGTGTCATCGTCTCGTAATAATTGCTGCGGGAGCCGCCCGTTCCCGTCAATACGACCCACTGCTCGTGCAGCCGCTCCTGCGGCGTGTTGAGCAGCGTCAAGCCGCTGTCCGTCCGTACGTATACGTCGCGGACGACGGTGCCGCCTTGATTCCACGCCGCTTCGTGAAAGACGACTTTGTAGTCGGCATTTTGCAGCGTCGCTTTCTCCGCGTAAGCGAGCCCGTCAAGCGTACGGCTGCGAAGCGGAACGTCCGTCTGCGGCTTGCGGCTGACGGCCCCCTCGAACTTGACCGCGTCCGCCCGCGTATAAATCACGCTGCCGCTTGCGCTGATGCGCGTCAGCTTCACGTATTCGCTTCCTTCGCCGGCGAAGTCGTACTCCCCAAGCTCGACCCAGCCCGAGGTTGCGGGAGTCAAATCGACGTACACCGTGTCCGTCTTTCCGTTATGAACGATGTCGACCTTTACTCTCGGGTCGGCTTTGTCCGGCCAATTCACTTTATAATAGGAAACTTTTACTTGGCCCGCCGTTACGTTCGGTCGCCATGTAATCGATGAGTTCACAACGGTCGTATAGCGGCTGGCGCTGTTCGCGTAGCCTTTGACCGTAGTGGAAGAGCTCCATGTGCCGCTCTCTGCATAGCCCGGGTCCCCATGATCAAGGATATACGTATTGTACGTTTGCCGAGTAACGGTAACGGCGTAATCCCGGCTTGTGCTGCCGTCCTGCGCCGTCACCTTGACGTTCACGGCATTGTAGCCGACCTGCAGCGGTAACGGCGCGGAATCGGTGCCGCTCATTACAGCCGTGCCGTTCACGGTAATGTGTGCGCCCGGATCGCCGGCGGTCGGCGTGACGATCACGCTGTCTTTCTCCAGCGGCACCGAAGCCGAGTAAGCGAGCGTATCCGGCGCAAACGTCGGCGTCAGCTCCCCGGCGCTCAAGGCAAGCCCGCTCAGCGACGCGTTGCCGGATACCGGAGCCGGCCTTGTGACGCTGATCGCGTATGATCTCGTCGCCGATCCGTCCGACGACGTCACCGTGACGCCGATCGCCGTTTGCCCGACTTGTACGGGAACGGTTACAGGTACCCCGCCAACCGCCGCCGTACCGTTCACCTTCACGGACGCAGCGGCGTCGGCCGCTCTGGCCGTCAGCTGAACCGAGGCCGTCTCCTGCGATACGGTATACGTGTAGGACGTCACCGTCGGTGAGAACGAAGGCGTGAGCGGCCCTGTATTTAGACTCAGCTCCGCCAAATCCGCATTGGCGCTAACGGCAATCCGCTCGAACTTCACGGCGTCCGCATGCGTGTAGATGCCGTTGCCGTTAGCGGTAACCCGGGTCGCTTTTACAAACTCCCCGCCCGTGCCCGCAAAAGCGAATACGCCCAAATCGATCCAGCCCGATGTCCCTTGCGCGTAATTATGGGTTTGCGTATCGGTCGTGCCGCTGTGCACGACATCGATTTTCACGGCCGGATCGCCGGTCGACGCCGTGGGCCGCACGATTTTATACACCAACACCCTGTAGCTTCCCGCCGTCAATTGCGGCGTCCATGTCGCATAGTTTCCTTGCCCTGTCGCAATCCGCGACCCTCCGCTCGGCGATGCGCCGTTCAGCGAGCTTACGGCCCAGCTTCCGGTAGGCGCCACGTTAAACTCGGCATACCCGGGGTCGCCGTTATCGATGACGATCACATCGCCTGCGGCATGCGCCGCGCGCTCAAAGTCGAGCGGCGCGAGCAAATACAGCACCAGACACCACACTAACAGCCCGGCAACAGCCTTTTTGCTCCGATTCATCGGTTACACATCCTTTCGGTAGTAGATTCGAACGAATCCGAAATTTCCCCATCGGATGCAATCGCAAAAGTAAGCGCTATCACCGGGGATAGCTATATTCTAAAAGAACCGATTTTTCGATGACATGCCTTCAATTTGAAAAAGCATATCTTCCTTTTCCTCTTTTAATTACTAACGCCCAACGTAATGGAACGAAAGACTGCGGATCGCCGGGACGCCGACGCTCTCCGTTACCTCGAGCATGACCCCGCGGACTTTCATGGCGGGCAGACGTACAATCGCCTTATGGCCTATGTTCGTACCTTCATAAACGGTAAACGGACGGCGGGATTTGGCGGTGATGACGGTGAGCTTGAAGCGGCGCACGCACTCGCCGTTCGTCAAATCCTCCTGAATGACGACATGGTCCAGCAGCTGCGGTTCCGCCGTCGTATACGTCCACCTACCGTTTTCAGATTCGCTCGGATCGAGTGCGGCAAACGGTTTGCCAAAGCGGCGGCGAATTTCATTCCCGAATTCGAGCAGCCGCTGCGTATCCTTTTCCGGAAGAACGCCTTCCCGGTCCGGGCCGATATTCAGCAGCAAGTTTGCTCCTCGGCCAACCGAACTGTAGTAGATGCCCATCAGTTCCTCCACGCTTTTCACCGTATGCTCGTCGCTGTCGCTGTAAAACCAGTTAGCGCGCATCTGCACATCGCATTCCGCCGGCAGCCACAGCCCGCCTTCCAGCCTCTCCCGCTCGTCGGTCAGGATGGATATCTCGGTCGCATCGGTTACGTTCCAGCAAGGTACGGGCGCGATGCCGTCTTCGTTACCGACCCAGCGGAAATCCGGATCGCCCATGTTGAATATGAGAATTTCGGACTGCAGCCTGCGAATTTCGCCGATAATCCGCTTCCAATCGTATTCATGGCCTTCCGAACCGCACCCGTCGAACCAGAGAACGTCGATGGTCCCGTATCCGGTCAAAAGCTCTGTAATTTGATTCACGAAGTAATCGTCATAAGCTTGCGCATCCTGATTATAGAAGCCGGCCGAACCGTCATACGGCGAATAGTAGAGACCAGGCTTCACATCGTACTTCCGGCAAGCGTCCACGAATTCCCGGATAACGTCGCCTTTGCCTTCTTCCCATGGAGATTGCGCCACGGTAAAATCCGAATAAGCCGACGGCCAGTTGGAAAACCCGTCGTGATGCTTTGCAGTCAGCACCGCATACTGCATGCCCGCCGCTTTGGCCGCGCCGATCCACTGCTCGCAGTCGAGCTTCTCGGGATGGAAAGCCTCAGGCGACATCGGCCTTGGATCGAAGTCGCGGTACCCTTCATAAAACGTGCGTAGCCCGAAATGCAAAAACAGTCCGAACTCCCACGATTGATAAGCAAGCTGCCTTGCGGTCGGTTTTATGGTCTGAAACGCGGCCATGCAAATCCCCTCTTTCCATTAAAATGATACGCTATTTCCCCTCATGCTCCCTCTCATAAAATCACTCTATTGCCAATTGAAGCTTTTTGCCGGCAATCGCCCACAGAAGGTTTGACTGGACATTCGTGAAGTGCTACAATGCAAACATTCATTTGGTTTCACGCGAATGGAGGGTTCCTCTTTGCATAACGCTTCACGTCATCGTCGTCATTGGGTCGTTCTCGTATGGATCACGATCATCTTCTTCCTGTTCCCGCTCACTCCCCCCATATCGCAGCATTTCCCGTTCGAGGAAAGCGTACTAGGTCAAGCCGCCGATACCCCGGCTTTCATGCATGCGGAGCCCGTACCGGCCAAAGTTTCGGTATACGTCCAAAAGCCTTCGCTCTTGCAGCACGAATACGATAATAAAAAATATTATCTTTCGTTATATGTCGTTTTTATATTTTTCTTGCATTCCAGGGCGCGCGAAATATTGAAAAGGCGAATGCTCGCTCCTCTTAAATTCACCTCGGTCTACGTGGTTTCTTAGGAAGCATGTCCAGAAACCACAAATCAAGATTGAGTTGGAAAAGAGGGACTTCCATGAATAGCAACGCCACTTTGCAAAACGAACAATTGGCTCAGCACCAGAAGGTGACCCGGAGCAAATTTTTACAACGCGCATTCATCATGCTCGCCGGATCGGTTCTATTTTCGATCGGTCTGGAAATATTTCTTGTACCAAACCGCATTATTGACGGCGGAATAACAGGGATATCCATTATTTTATCGCATCTACTCCATCTTCCGCTCGGCGTTTTTCTCATCGTGCTGAACTTGCCGTTTTTGCTGATCGGCTACAAGCAAATCGGGAAAACGTTCGCGATATCGACGCTGTTCTCCGTCGTCATTATGTCGATCGGGACATCGCTGATGCATAAGGTGGCACCCCTCACGATCGATCCGCTGCTCGCGGCCGTATTCGGCGGCATCATTCTCGGGATCGGCGTAGGTCTTGTCATCCGCGCGGGCGGCTCGCTCGACGGCACGGAAATCGTCGCTATCGTATTCAGCAAGAAGACGCCGTTTTCCGTCGGCGAAATCGTCATGTTTTTCAACTTTTTCATTCTTAGCAGCGCCGGTTTCGTGTTCGGCTGGGACCATGCCATGTACTCATTGATCGCTTACTACATTGCTTTCAAAATGATCGATATTACGATCGAAGGATTGGACCAGTCCAAATCGGTATGGATTATTAGCGACGAGCATGAGAAAATCGGCGATGCGATCACGTACCGGCTAGGCCGCGGCGTAACGTATTTGAACGGGGAAGGCGCCTTTACCGGGGACAATAAAAAAGTCATTTTCAGCGTGATTACGCGCCTGGAGGAAGCGAAGCTGAAGTCGATCGTGGATGAGCTGGATCCCAGAGCGTTTCTGGCCATCGGCAATATCCATGACGTCAAAGGCGGACGGTTCAAGAAGAAAGACATACACTAGCTGTATGAATACATCAAGCCCCTTTATAGCCGCTATAGCAGCTGTAAAGGGGCTTCTTGTTGGTGCAGAGCGTTACTTGCCTCCGCTTTCGCCAACCTGCTGACGGAATGAATCGTTCAAAAACTGCAGCAGCTCGCCATCCTTGAGCGGATCTCCCGCGTGGCGGAACAAACACGGCCGGCCGTAGCTGTCCATCACTTTTTTCAACGTGTAGCCGTGAAGCGGATGATGAATGACTTGCGAGATCGGCGTATCCTCCGGAATCGGCACCGGACCGAAGTCGATGTTAAACCAAGTAAACACCGGCGGCGCCTCCGGCGTCACAAAATTGATTGCGGACGCTTCGTAGGACAGCTTGCGAATGTCGGGATCCTCCAGCCGGTCGGGGTGATCGATGCCGTAGTACAGGCATATGTTCGGCTGCAGCTTGTCCCCCAAATAATGCTCCTTATAAAAATGCTGATCCTTCGTCACTTGCCCGTCGAACGTAATGATGGCGGACACGGCCGAAGAGCAGCGTTCGATCGGATCATTGGATTCCGGATGGGACAAATCGCCCTTCATCCCGTTCCACAAGACGATGTGCGCACCTGCTGAAGAGCCGGAGACCGCGATTTTATCAGGGTCAATATTCCATTCTTCCGCCATGTATCGTACGAACTGAATGATTCTCGTGCCGTCCTGCATCGGAGCCGGGAACGGATCGCTCGAAATGAACCGGTAATTGCCGGAGATGACGGTAATGCCCGCCTCCATACATATCGAAAAAAGCTCTCTGGACCGCACAGCGCTCTTATCCCCGTTCATATAGCCGCCGCCGTGAAGAAATATGACCGCCGGCGTCTTTTCTCCGGAAGCGGAGTCCGCCAAGTAAACGTCCAGCACGTTTCGTTCATGCTTTCCGTACTTGACATCAGTATGTACCGTACTCAACGCAAATCCTCCTTGATCTTTTTTTCATTTTTCGCACACGCAAAATATGGAACCATTACATACATTCACTATTAGAAGGAAGTTTTCCTGCACAATGGCGAAAACAATTCAAAGAATGAACGTTCCGGCGCCGAAAAACATCTGCTTTTGCCGATCTTGATGGAGTCAAAGATTAAAAACCATGAAACAATCGGAATAAAATCATTGACAATCATGAACAATACGGAATAGGATAGTAGCAGATTACGGATGATTATTCCAAGTGCGGAGGTTTGTTATGCTCGCTGAGGAACGCCGGCAGCATATCTTGGAGCTGCTGGACAAAGACCGAAGGGTCGTCGCCAAAGATTTGGCTGCCCTGTTTCAGCTTTCGATTGATTCCATTCGCCGGGACCTGACCATCATGGAGGACCAGGGATTGCTGCAAAAAACGTACGGAGGCGCGATTCCTTTGACTCCGCTGCCCAAGGTGCGCAAGCTGGCGCAGCCGCCGTCGACAAGGTACGGGAACGGAGCTCCCCATCAAAACGGCATTTCCAAATTGGCTGCTTCCTATATTCAAGAGAATGATACCGTCTTTATCGGCGGTGCCGGAATTCATTACGGGATGCTGAAATATCTCCCGGACGATATCCCGTTTACGGTCGTTACGAACTCCCTCGCCATCGCCGAATCGATTCGAAACCGGCCGCATGTGGAAGCTTATCTCGTCGGCGGCAAGCTCCGGCCTTCTTCCGACAACCTCATCGATACGATCGCCTTTGAAATGATCGGGAGGTTCAATTTCGATATCGGCTTTGTTACCGGCGGCGGGATTTCCGTATGCGGCGTCAGCACGGCTACGCCGGAAGGGGCGGCCTTTACCCGCGCGGTCGCCGAAGCTTCGCGGCGCACCATTTGCCTTGCGCCGCACGAGAAAATCGGCGTGAAGATGTTCGCGACGTCCATCCCGCTTCACCAGATCGGGCTCATGATTACCGATCAGGGAGCGCCGGAAAAAGCGATACGTGAATTCGAAAGCCGAAATGTCAAAGTGATTTTTGCGGATGAAGAACATTCGAACGAAGGAGCTAACCATGAGAGCGATTAAGGTGGAACGATCCTCCCCCCTTTACGGCAGCGTGAAAATACCGGGCTCCAAAAACAGCTCGCTCGCGCTGCTTGCGGCGGCATGCTTGGCGGATGAGCCGGTGACGCTGCTCGGCATACCGGATATTGCCGATTTAAGAACCATTTACGAGATCGGCCGTGAAATCGGACTGAAGACCGAACGCGATGCCGAAGGCGCGGTTCATGTCGATCCGAGATCGATTCACGGCGCAGCGCTGGAGCCTGCAAAATCGTCCTCGTTCCGGACCGCTTATTATTTCATCGGCTCCCTGCTGGCCAAATTCGGCAAAGTATCCGTCGGTTACCCGGGAGGAGACGATTTCGTCCACCGGCCGATGGACCAGCATATTAAAGCGTTGCAGATGATGGGTGCGACGTTTGCGTTCTTCGATCGTTATTACACGGTGGAAGCGGCGGAGTTGAAAGGCGCCACCGTCTATTTCGATACGATCACAAGCGGCGCGACCATCAATGTCATGCTGGCTGCGGTCCGGGCGAAAGGAACGACGGTATTGCTGAACGCGGCGCGCGATCCCGAAGTGACGGACACAGCCAATCTATTAAATCAAATGGGTGCAAAAATTGCCGGTGCGGGCACCGACACGATCCGCATCGAGGGCGTCTCGGCACTTCACGGCTGCACGTATACCGTCATACCGGATCGCCTGATTGCCGGCGCGTTCCTGATGGCGGCGGGCGTTGCCGGCGGCTCGGTTACCGTCGAGGATGTCATCCCCGAGCATCTCTCCTCCTGTATCGCCAAGCTGCGTGAGATCGGCATGCACGTGGAATCGAACGAGCATTCCATCACCGCGCATTCCACCGGTTTGCTGCGTGCGACAAGGGTAAGAACGGCGATGTATCCGGGTTTTGCCACCGATTTGCAGCAGCCCTTAACCGCGCTGCTGACCCAAGCGCAAGGCAAAAGCATTATCGGCGAGCGCATTTTCCCGGCCCGATTCAATCACGCCTACCAGCTTATGCGGATGGGCGCGGATATCAAGGTGCGCTCCGGCGTTGCCAGCATCAAAGGAGGCGGCCCGCTGTACGGCGCGCTCGTCCATGCCTCGGATATCAGGGCGGGCATTTGCCTGATTCTTGCCGGGCTCAGGGCGGAAGGGACGACGACGATCGCCGGAGTGCAGCATATTGAGCGGGGGTATGAAGATGTCGTCGGATCGTTCCGGTCGCTTGGCGCGAGCGTCAGCCTGTACGATTCCGATGATCTCGGAACTTCCGATACGGACCTTAGGCAGAGCAATTAAATGAGAAGCTGCCAAAGAAGCCTCCCGCCCCACGATTAAAGTGGATTGGGAGGCTTCTTGCACTAAATATGGCACCGGCTCAATCGGTACTCCCCTTCTGGAGCAAGCCCCATGGTCGGTGCTTCGGTTGATACAAACGCACTTCATCTGTAGCGTCCTAGGTTGCCGCAGCCAACTTCCTGTAGTAGTCGTCCAATGCAATCGATCGGCCTTCGTTCAACCGGGATTGCTCGGCTGCAAACGCCATCAGGTGGCTGCGTACCGATGCACTCGCGGAAGTTAAACTCTCCTCCCCGTTGTAGTTTCGCACTTCCCGCAGGAAGCTGCGGACGATGCCGCTGTCGCCGCCTCCATGGCCTGAAGTCGGCTTGGGAATTTGGATCTCGATATTTTCATGCGTCAGGAAATCCATCAGCCTTATGGCTCCTGCCTCGCCGCGAATTTCTCCCCGGGTACCCATGATTTGAATGCGCCGTTCCTGATGCCGGGTAAATCCGCACATGCTGAACATCGCCGTAGCGCCGCTCGCAAATTCCATATTGACCACCTGATGGTCGACCACGTTGTTGTCGCTCTTGTAGACGCACCGGCCGTAATCCGTTTCCTGCAAGCCTTTCACGATATTTTCCCGCGTGAGCTCCTCGGTAAAATGCCGCGCCCAATGTTTCCCTTCGCCCAGGTAGAAACGCGGCGCGGAGTACGGGCACGATGATTCCACCGCACAGGTCAGACAGCGGTCCGACGAACCTTCCGGCGCGTTGCCGGAATGAAAATGCATCAGCGAACCGAAGGAGCTGACGCGTACGCAAGGCTGATCCATCAGCCAGGACAACACGTCCATATCGTGGCACGATTTGGCGAGAATCATCGGGCTCGACGTGTCGGAGTTGTTCCAATTGCCGCGGACGAAGCTGTGCGCGATGTGCCAATAGCCGACGTTTTCGTTCAGCTGAATCGAGACGATCTCCCCGATTCGCCCTTCCGTGATCAAACGCTTGATCGCGGACCAGAACGGCGTATACCGCAGCACGTGGCATATCGTGAGCAGCCTCCCGTTCTCCTTGGCGGCGCGTTCCATCTCGATGCATTCCCGCGGCTCCGGGGACATCGGTTTTTCCAGCAGGACGTGGTACTTGCGCTGCAGCGCTTGAAGCGTCGGCTCATAATGCACGCGGTCCTGCGTAGTAACGATCGCAATGTCAGCCATCTGCGGCTCTTGGAGAAGCGTTTCCCATGACGTATACTGCCGCTCCGCCGGAATATGGTGCCGTTCGGCGAATTTCGCGAGCCGTTCCGGATTCGGTTCCGCAACGGCGACGATGTTCAATTCATGCGGATAATCAAGCGCATAGGGCGCATACGCATTGCCTCTCGCTCCCGCCCCGATCAAAATTGCCGTAAGCTGCTTCAACGGACATTTCTCCTTTCGCATCGTTCAAGCGTTGTTCTCATAAAAAATATATTCAACCGGTTGCGGAATGATCCCTTGTCCTCCACTGCAATTTATCCGAGATCGGGCCGGTCTTCCAGCGCAATCTCCGGCTTGTCCGCGCCGTGCAGCTCGAACACGACGATCTCGTTGCTCCCCCGGCGCAGCAGCGGTGCCGGCAAGTACAGTGTCTTTTGCGGTCCCCGCTCCCAATACCGCCCGAGATTGAAGCCGTTCACCCAGACGACCCCTTTCGTCCAGCCGGTCAGCCGGACGAACGTATCGGCCGGTTGTTCCACTTCCAGCGAGCCTCTGTAGAAAGCCGGTCCCGCTGGAACATGGTCCGCCTCATACAGGCGGTAGCTTAGACCGTCCAGCTTATCCAGCGGCAGCGGGTGAATCGTCCAATGGAACAAAAACTGATTGTTCAGCCGGACGCCTTCAGTAATGCCCTTAAAGTCTTTGAGCCGCGGCCCGTAATTAATGCGGCCCATATTTTCCACGACAATGTCGAGCCGCACTCCTTCCGCCGGAATATCCAGCTTCAGCGGCTTCGGATCCCAACGCTCGACCGTTCCGGCGTAAGCGCCGTCAAGAAATACAACGGCGCGGTCGTGCACTTCCTGCAAATGCAGCGATTCGCCCAGGCGCGGCCCGGACACCGTCGTCGAGTATACGATGAAGCCGTAGCTTTGCCCGAGCTTTTCCATCGGTTCGGGGCATACGCGCTCGACGGGCGACGACAGCTCAGCCAAGCTGGAGAACAGCTCCGCCCGCTCCGTCAGGCGAACCGTGCCGTAACTTCGTTTCGGCAGCGGTTCCGGCAGCACGGCGTCGCCGATTTCCCCATGTTGCTGGAGCACCTTGCGAATCGCGACGAATTTGTCCGTGACATCGCCGGATTCGGATAACGGCGCATCGTAATCGTAGCTCGTCACGGTCGGTTCGTATGCGCTTCCATAATTGGCGCCGTTGTAGAATCCGAAGTTCGTCCCGCCGTGAAACATATAGAAGTTAACGGAAGCTCCCGCGCTCAGCATACGTTCGAACACATCGGCCACTTCTTCGGCGGGCCTCGTGTGATGCGGCTTCATCCAGTGATCGAACCAGCCGTTCCAGAACTCCATGCACACCAGCGGTTCCGTCTTGCGGTACTCGCGGAATTTCTCGAACGCCTCCTGCGGATGGGAACCGAAGTTGACCGTTGCGAGCACATCCGGCAAAGTGCCCCCTTGCAGCATCGCATCTGTCGGACCGTCCGACGTAAACATTAGCACATCGACGCCGCGTGCCAGCAGTCCACGGCGCAAATAGTCGAGATAAGCTTGATCGTTGCCATAGCTGCCGTACTCATTCTCAATCTGCACAGCGATAATCGGGCCTCCGCTGGTGCTGAGCAGCGGCTTCAGCAGCGGGATGAGCACATCGTAATAAGCGTCCACTTTCTCCAGAAACACCGGGTCCATGCAGCGCAGCCGAATATCCGGGTAGCCGAGCAGCCACGCCGGCAGTCCGCCGAATTCCCATTCCGCACAAATATACGGGCTTGGCCGGACAATGACATGCAGCCCGAGCTCGCCGGCCGTTTCTACGAAGCGGACGACATCGGCCATCCCTGTGAAATGAAACTGTCCTTCCGCCGGCTCGTGCACATTCCAGGCGACATATGTCTCCACCGTATTAAAACCGCAAGCTTTCAGCTTCAACAGCCGGTCGCGCCAATACTCGGGCACGATCCGGAAATAATGCATCGCCCCGGACATCAACCGGAGCGGCTTGCCGCCAATGCGAAACTGACCTTCCGCAACTTCCAATCTGCTCATCCGATAACCTCCAATGAAGTGAGATGAATGCCACATCTCCATCATGCGTCATTTGCCGCAATGACTCAATACCCAAAATGGACAAGCTGCCTACCGTTTGCGGCAAATGCAATAAAAAACCGGATTTCCCTAGGTTAAGGAAAATCCGGTTGATCGTATAACGATTCGCGCATGATGCGCCTGTCTCTTTCCGTTTTGCAGCGGAACATCCGTCTGCTATCCGGTTACTTCTTTTGCCCGTCAATGTACTTGTTGATTTCTTCTTCAGCTTCCCTCAATGCGGTATTGACGTCTTTTTTCCCATCGGCGTATTCCTGGAATTTGGTCGTCATAATGCTGCTCGACTTCGAGTAATAGGTCGACAGACGCGGCGCCGGCGCCGGCTTGCTCTTGAAGATGCTTTGGATGTTTTTCCCTTTCAGCAGCGGCATGTCCGAACCGTAAGCCTGCTGGAACTTCGGATCTTTCAAAGCGGATACCCGTCCGGTCTTTTTCGTGGCGATCATTTGCACGTCGTCCGAGAACAGAACTTCGAGCACCTTCATCGCTTCCTCTTTATATTTGCTTGTTTTGCTGACGGTCATAATATGCAGATCGTACATGCCGTAAACGTTCGGCTTCTCTTTATAGCTCGGGTATTGAGCCAAATCCCAGCTCGTGAAATCGGGAACCTGCGCAAGATAAGGGAACAAATTGACCGAGCCGAACATGGCGACCGTCCGGTCTTTCATAAACGCATCGTAAGTGCTGTAGTTCCATTTGGCCGGTTTATTTCCGGGCACAGCGTACACGCTGTTCGTCATTTCGAACAGCTTCTTATACGGGTCGCTGTTCACCAAAGCTTTATTCGATTTAGAGTCAACGATGTTCAAAGATAACGGAAAGCTCATCCTTGCGACGTTTTCCGGATCGAGCCCGCGGAACGCCGTTCCTTCTTGGGTGCGGGACAGCTTCTTGGACAGCTCGATCGTTTCTTCCCAGGTCATGCCGTCTTTCGGGTACGCGACCCCGAATTTATCGAAAATGTCCTTGTTGTAATACAAGGCATTGAACTGAACATTGTAAGGCAAGCCGTACAACTTTCCGTCGTTGGAAATATTTTTTACGGTCTCGATCGCTTGCGGGTCAAACCGCCCGATATCCAAGCCTTGCTTCTGCGCCAGCGGCGTAATTTCTTCAAATAAACCGAGGTCCATATTTTGCGACAAGCTGCCGTTCCATTGAGTGATCAAATCGAGCTGCTCGCCCATCGCAATATAATTGTCCAACGGGTTTTTGCTTCGGTCTATGACTTCGACGGTAATATAAGGATACTTCTTCTGAAGCGGCTCGTTGATCATCATAGCCATATCTTCCGGCGTGATCATTTGGCCCGGATACAGCTTTAAAACGACTGGGTCATGCGGTTTTTCGCTGTTTGGCAAGCCTTGTGCGCCGCCGGGTGCGGATTGATTGCCGCATGCTGATAAAACGCTTACAGCTACGATCGCCATTGAAATCAAGCCCGTGTTCATTTTCATATTTCTTTTCTGCCCCTCGCTATAATTTTTTTGCGGTTAATGCTTCGTCCTCTTAATCATATATGGCAATAATCAATTAATACATGGAGAATTGTAGTATATATATTAAAGAATATGTAAAGATGCGATATGTTGAGCCGGTTCTTTGGAGATAATTGGAAGAAACGGGAAGGCAAGACGAAAAAAGCCAAATTCGCTTATCGATCATAAGATCAATATAGACGAATCCGGCTTCAAAGCTGAAGTGATAGCGCTATCGTTTCCAAGCGATACATTGTCGCGTTTCGCTATCTTTTCTATATTCTCATGGATAAATGTAGTGCAATTGACCGCTTATATGGATAATTGTGGTGTTTGGTATTAGCGCCCGGATTACAATACGCGTCTTGCCGTAACGTAATGATCGTCCCACCAGCCGTGTTTAATGCTGGAAATCGTTACACCCGGTTTTCCGAACGTATGCAATATTTTGCCGTTCCCAATGTAAACGCCTACATGTCCGATTTTGCCTTTACCCGATTTGCGGGTCGAGAAGAATACGAGATCGCCTTTTTTCAGGTCGCCGCGAGAAACGTGTTTCCCCTTCTTGGCTTGATCTTTGGATTCGCGGGGAAGCTTAACGCCGTGTTCTTTGAAAATATATTGCGTAAACGAGGAGCAATCAAATACTTTGTCCGATCCTGCCGGAGCTCCAAACTTATAACGAACACCCATAAAGTCATCGCCGGTATCAATAATTTTTTCCACCTGCGTTTTCGCTTCGGCTGCTCCGGGATGAACGACCATGACCCCCGTGAACAGAAGAGACAAACTCAAACTAACCGTGACCGCTTGCTTCGCTAATTTTTGCTTTAACATTAATTAGGACCTCCTGAGGTTTCATTCTTGTTGTCCTTGCTTGTCCTCATTATAGCATCGTTCAAAAATAGGTTATATTACCAAAACGGCCGTATTCCCAGTCCTCTCAACATTGTTTTGGAATTATGAAAATTTGATTAGAATTTCCTGTTTAAGTTATTGTTGTAACTTGTTCTTCCGTTTGGTATAATAGCGCATTCATAACCAAAAGTACGGCTGCAGCAGCAAAAAACGGCTTCTTTCGCATTCGAAAGGAGCCGTTTTTCATGGCGGATCACTTTTGCAAATACAAAGTTTTGTGCAGCATATTTCTAATTTTTTCGGAAAACATATCAAGGAATCGTATTTTTTGGAGGAATGGCATTGAAAAATATCAATTTGACATCAACGGAAATATCCGCTCTATGGGCAACCTATATCAACGATTGTGCCTCTGTTTGTTTTTTGAAGCATTTTTCCCATCATGTTCAAGACGCTGAAATTAAGCCTATCTTGAAGGAAGCATTGTCGATCGGCGAATCTCATATCAAAGCGATTAAGGAACTGTTTCAACAAGAAAGCTTTCCTGTACCTAAAGCATTTTCGGATGAGGATTTGAATTTGTCGGCGCCTCCGCTGTATACCGACTTATATGCATTGAGTTATGTATACGGTATGAGCAGAATCGGCTTAATCTCCTATGGAACCATGTATTCCAACATCGCACGTGAAGATGTGATGGACTTTTTCGCTCAAACGCTTCATCAATCGGCACAGTTATACCGAAAATCGGTAAACTTGATGCTGTCAAAGGGCATTTATGACCGTCCTCCGAAAATCCCGTACCCGGAGTCGGTAACGTTCGTAGAAAAGGAGTCTTACTTGAACGGCTGGCTCGGGGAGCTGCGGCCTTTAAACGCCATTGAGCTGACGGAAATTTTCTTCAATATCGAAAGAAACTACTTCGGTGTACTGCTCCTGACAGGTTTACTTCAGGTCACGAAAGATGAAGAAATAAAAAAACATCTTATGAACGGCAAGCAATTGGCGGAAAAGCAAATCAAGACGTTCAACAACTTACTGTTAAATGAAGAATTGCTCGGCACCGTCCCGGTCGCCATGGAAGTCACTACGTCCACGACGTCCCCGTTTTCCGACAAGCTCATCATGTTTACGGTCAATTCCTTGTATTCCGCGGGAATTACGACCTTGGGGCACAGCATCGCCGTTTCTACAAGAAGAGATTTGTCCGCGCAGCTTTCAAAATATTTAACCGAAGTGCTTTCTTACGGCGATGACGGGGTCAGCATCATGATCGAGCGCGGATGGTTGGAACAGCCGCCGCAAGCGCCGAACAGAAGACAATTAATGCACGTATAGGATGCCTTCCCGATGAGAGGCGAATCGGATGCCGAGTGAGAACGGGGTGAGCCGCATTTTTGACGACTGCGCTAATCGTCAACGATCGGCCGCCCTGATTCATTCTGCTTGAGCCCATTATTTTTTAGAAGCCGCGGACTCCTCCTCCCCAAGCCAGCTCAGCAACGCTTCCGTCACTTTGCCTCCCGCATTGCGCTTAAAAACGACGCGTACATATGCCGCTTTGCTTCGGAATTCGTCACGATCCTCGGTTGTCGTTACAAGAAACAGTTCCAGCTTAAATCCGAAAATAGAAATAAACAGCCGGCTACGTTCTTGCTTAATGACGAATGGAACGAACGCTTCATAGGTTCCGACATATGCTTCCGGATTGGTTGCGGGTAATGCCGCGGCAGCCGATCGGGGAAACGGCTCAGGCCGTTCATAGGACTCGCCGAACAGAGCGGCAGCCAGATCGCGATTGATTCGTTCTTGAGGAGACAGCAAAAAATTGCAGAGCAGCACGATCAAGACGCGACTTTCGGGAAACCGGGTTATGCGTGTGAAAAAGCCTCCGTCATTCAGTCCGCCATGATACATGCGTCGGACGGTGTTCTTTCGCATCGACAGCTCATCGATATACCACCCGTAGCCGTAGTTTCCTTTATAGGCGGTGAACATCGCTTCCCGGCTGCGCGCATCGAGCAGTTGATCCGAATATAGCGCCTGGTCCCAAAGATAAAGATCGCCGGTCGTCGAATACAGTCCGGCCGCTCCCGAATGCACCGACATATCCTGAAGCCTTCCGTTCACCCAGCGGTCCTCAAATGCCCGGTATCCGGCAGCCCGGTTGGGAAGTATGCCGCTTTGCACATCAAAGCCGGAATCGTTCATGCCCAGCGGACGAAATAGGTTGTCCTTAAGGAACGTATCGTACGTTTGCCCGGCAACCGTTTCCAAAATGTAGGTCAGCAAGATGTAGTTCGACGACCGATATTGAAACCGCTCGCCGGGTGAAAACAGCATTGGCTTGTCCGCGAAAGCGTTTACCAGTTCTTCGGTTTGCCATCGCTTCGTATCGGATATGCCGGGGGGATGATCGAGACCCGACGTATGGGACAGCAGATGGTGAACCGTGATCCGGTTTCCATTCGGAAGCGTCGGCACGTATTTGCTTACCAGGTCCTCGACATGGAGCCGCTGCCGCTGCTGAAGCCATAAGATAGCAGCCGCCGTAAACGGTTTGGTTACGGAAGCCAACCGGAACTTGGTGTGCGGCGTGTTGGGCACGCTATGCTCGAGATTCGCCATGCCGTAGCCCTTGCTGAGAACGACCTCCCCGTCCTTCGCCACCAATACGGCGCCGCTGAAGAAACCTTCCCGTTCATATAGGAGTCGAGTTCTTCTTCCATCGCTTTCTTTGTGAAGCTCGTACAACCTCCGTCCGGCAAAATCGCATCACTCACAGGGATGCTCCTTTCTTATTCATGATAATTCCAATATTACCATTTATAAGTTTGGAATCGTAGCTCATTCGCATTGTCAAACGGGTCCACAGCGATCGGTATTCGTAACACCTGGCATTTGTCCGCTAGATAACGGGTAAGACGAATGAACATGTTGGACGCGGACTAGACAGCAATAACCCCTGCTTTCCTATTCCGCTCATAGGGAAGGCAGGGGGCGTCAGCTTGCGATATTTCATTTACCGTTGGTTCACTTGCGTGCTTGCTCTCCGGCTTTTAAGGAGTCGATTTCCTTATTGGCGGCTTCTTCCGCCGCTCTTAAGGCGCTGTTGATGTCCGCTTCGCCTTTATTCACTTTTTGCGATGCCGCGCTAACGGCTTTTTCCGCAACTGCGTCATATTTGGTAGGCAGCGGCCCTGTGCCGTACTTGTTTTTAAAGATGGCCTGAACGTTTTTCCCGTTGAGCGACTTTAGATTCGCTCCAAATTCCTTCTTGTATTTGTCGTCCTTCAGCGACGAAATGCGGGCCATGCCAGCCACCTGCATCTGCACCTCGTCGCTCGTCGTCAAGAAACGGATCACCTCGAAAGCCGTGTCCGGATGTTTGGCTGTGGCGGAGACGGCCATGACGTGCGACTCGGTTTCCATTCCTTGCACGCTGGCATCTTTACGCACGGGGAATGTCGTCAAATCCCAGTTGAACCCTTGTCCGCTCTGCTCGATTTCTTCGAGTTCTCCGATCCGCGCCCCGTAGGAGGTGTACATCGCCATCGTTTTATCTTTGACGAATCCGTCGCGGCCGCCTTTAGCCGAACGGTTATCGGGAATTTTGCTTAAGCTCTCGTGAAATTGCAGCAGCCATCTCCAGTCATCCGTGGCAAGGGCCGCCCTGTCGGTCTTCGCATCCACAACCGGGAGCAGCAGCGAGATATAATCTCTCGTAACTCCGGAAGTGCCGAGTGCTTTCATGGTGTTGTCTTTCGCCGCGAGCTTTTTCCCGATGTCGAGCGCTTCCTCCCACGTGATGCCGTCCTGCGGATAAGGCTCCCCCACGCGGTCAAATAAATCCTTGTTGTAATATAAAGCGCCAAAATTGATCGAGAACGGCAGTGCGTATACTTGTCCGCTGCTGCCGTAAGCTTTGATCCCGTTAATCGACCGCGGTTCGAACCGGTTCAGATCGAGGTTTGATTTCTTGATGGGTTCCTGCAAATCTTTCATCAGCTCCAGATCAAGAAATCCGCCCATGGAGATGGATGAAGTGAAGATAAGGTCCGGAAACGATCCGCTCGTAATCAATTGATCGCGTTTCGTGTTCGCCGACTCTCGAATCAGCTCCAGCGTTATGTGGGGATACTTCTTCCGAACGGGATCTGCGATCAACTGCTTAAATTCCGTATCGGAGATGCTTCCGCCTGCTTGAAATACTTGAAGCGTTACCGGTTCGCCGCCTGTTTCGGCACGAGCGGACGGCTCGGACGCGGAAAGATGCGCGCCTGCCGCCGCGCATCCGGATAAGGATAAGCTGGCAAG
The DNA here is from genome assembly GCF_910594985.1 of Paenibacillus allorhizosphaerae. Lineage (GTDB taxonomy): Bacteria > Bacillota > Bacilli > Paenibacillales > NBRC-103111 > Paenibacillus_G > Paenibacillus_G allorhizosphaerae. Next base: position 77,680 of record NZ_CAJVCE010000017.1, on the reverse strand, counting down.
AGCAAACAGGATCAAGCTTTTTTTGTTCATGTACATGTTGGACAACCCCCATTAATTGACGGCGCAATGGTATGCTCATTTTCGCCGTATTTCTTTTGCGAAATAAAAAAAGAGGCCTAATAAACCTGTAACAGGTTCAAAAGGTCTCCAGCGGTCTGGACGACTATTCATATATGTTTACTTGGTTTTTATTGTATAACATTATGATTCACACGTCAACGCCTTTTTTACCTTTAAATGCCAAGTATACGGATCGACACAGTAAGGTGCCCGGTCAATAATCCCCTTCTTCTAACGCACCCTCCTAATTCATGATGGCCTCCGGCCTTGCCCCGTCCGGGCTGGCGGCTCGCGATGCCGGTCCGCTCTCCGAAATGCCGTAGCGCTCATGGAAGCGGCGGAGCGCGGGCGGAGCGCGGGCGGAGCCCACCAATTGGCATGGCCGGCCAGTTTCATCAAAGCAGGCACAAGTACGGAGCGGATCAGGGTCGCGTCCACCAGTACGGCCAGCGTCATGCCGACGCCGAGCATCTTGAGAAAGACGACTTCGCCCGCAGCGTAGGCGGCGAACGTAAACGCAAGAATAGCCGCAGCGGTTGTGACAAGCAAGCCGCTCTTCTGGATGCCGTTTGCGACGGATTCCTCCAGATCAACCGGAATCTTCCCAAGCAACGCCTCGCGGAAATCGATCAAGTCCGCGGGGGATCCGCCGACCATGACGTCAAAAGGCGCATCGGTTGCTCTTACTTCACCGACCAGTTTCGGAGCGTCGGCATTGATGCTTGCGGCGTAAGGAATCACCGTCAAAAACGTGCCTCCGTCCGCTCCGGCGAAGCGGGCGTACGTGCCGTTCGGCGGCGTGATGAGCCTTCCTTCGGCGTAAGAGCCGGCAAAGGAATCGACCTGCACGATTCCCGGAATGCGCGACAGCTTAGCCGCATAATCTGTGATGTCACCCGTCGCCGATGACGGGTTTTGAACGGTCGGCGCGACGACCTGTATCGCATCGGTCTCCTCGGCCGGGAAGCCGGCGAGCTTCTGATCCTCGACCATGCGGCTCGTCGCGTGTGCGGGCAGCACCCGGTGGTCGGGAAGCCCGAACTGCAAGCCGGCGATGGGCGAGCCCAGCAGCAGCAGGATGATGGTCGCCGTTCCGCCGGGAGCGCGTCTCCTTCTCTCCATCCAGCCGAAAAATGAAACAAAATACATCCCGCATGAAATAATACTGCATGTTCAGGCTCCGCTCGCCTTTAGTAAAATGAAATAGAGCTGAGAAAATCTTCTCGCGAGCACATCCTTATTATTTGTCCAATATGCAGTTCTGCCTTGGCGTATACAACGATAACAGAAGGGAAAAGGTAATGTATGGAAAATCGTGCAGAAAGACAAGTCATTAAAACGCAAGTTCTCGTTCTCGGCGGCGGTTCCGGCGGGGTTGGTGCAGCCATTGCTGCAGCACGCGAAGGAGCGGAGACAATTATAGTTGATCGCCAAGGCTTTTTAGGCGGGAATATGACGATAGGTTTACCTTTACTCGCATTTTTGGATGCTCAAGGCCGTCAGGTAACAAGAGGTTTGCCTCAAGAGATCGTCGATCGTTTGATCGAATTGGGCGGCGCCTTCGGACATAGAGAATGCCCGCTGCATAATTCGACGACAAACATTGACCCGAACCTGATGAAAATCGTTATCTTTGAAAAAATCAAGCAGTACGGGGTTCGTCCGCTGCTGCATTGCGAAATTATCGGAACCACGGTTGAAAACGGCGAACTGAAATCCGTTATCGTGAAAGGCAAAGGAAAAGAAATCGAGATTTTTGCCGATGTATTCGTGGATGCGACAGGCGACGGCGACGTGGCATACATGGCGGGAGCCGAATTTGAGAAAGGCCAATACGCTAACGGAGAAACCCAACCTCCTACGCTTATGTTTACTCTCGGCGGCTTTGATGTAGAGAAGTTCATGGATTATCTGGAGGAACATCCGGAAGAATTGAAGCACGGGTCTTCCATGAAAATTCGCCCCGGTTACACGGCTGAATTTTTGCGAGCTAGCGAAAATCATGTGTTTGTCGGCTTGAAAAACACCGTTTCCAAGCTCAGACAAGAAGGAAAGTGCCCGATCGAGCGCGATACGATCATTTATATCAATTTGCCTCGCGAAGGGTACATCGCAATGAACTGCATTCGGATCCTGAACTTCGATGGCACCAAAATCGAAGAACTGAGCCGCGGCGAAATCGAATCGAGCCTGCAAATTTTGCCCTTGATCAATATGCTGAAAACATATATACCGGGCTTTGAAAACGTTTATTTGTCCTCGATCGCACCGTTCCTCGGTATCCGCGAAACGCGCCGCATTTTGGGCAAGCAAATGATTCGCGAGGAAGCTGCCGTAAACGGAATTATTCCTGACGACACGATCGCTTTAGGATCTTACATCATCGACATTCATAGCGGTTCGGGAGACGGGACGATTATCCGCTCGCTTGCAGGTCCTTACGGCATCACCTACGGAGCAACGATTTCCAAAGACGTGAAGCGCCTTATGATGAGCGGACGCTGCATCAGCGTGGATCCTGTCGTATTCGGTTCTTCGCGCGTCATGCCGACTTGTATGGCTGTTGGCGAGGGCGTCGGAATCGGAGCGGCTTTAGCGGCCAAACAAAATATTGCGCCGGAAAATGTAGACGTTCAAACGATTCGGCAAAAGCTGCGCCAACATGGAGCTATCCTTTCGTTGGAAGACGGCGTCGTATCCCAATAAGGACGCCTGTTATAAATTTAAGACAATAGCATCTCGGCTCCCACATTGCGAACACATAGAAGTAACCCGGCTCCTCGCGGAAACCGGGTTATTTCACATTGTATCGTTTGCAGCAACCGTATCGCTCTATGCGGCTGATGGGGCTTGGTTCTTGACATGCTTTCCCTTTCTCTTAATAAACCGTCTGTCAATAAGGAATGCGGCCATCATGGATGCGATCACGGTAAGAAGCAGGTTGACGTACGTTTCCAAAGGAAACGGCTTGCCGGCAAGATGAATGTCTTCGGCCCGATATTCCAGTCGCTTCAGCGCATGCTTGGCCGTTAAAACATCTTCCTGCTCGGCCAAGTCTTCCAGCTGTACTTCGAACAAAAATCGATCCCGGGCGTCGGCATGAACGAATTGCAGCTCCTTCTTATTCCCCATGTCGTTCCAGCTTTTGATATCGCTTGCTGCCCGCGATCTCGCTTCCGTGCCGGGAACGATCATTTTATCCACAGTCGGCATACCGGACAAGGTATGTCTGGCGAGCAGGGTCAGACCGTGTTTCGTCGTAATAGGCCGATCCGAGCCCGATATCGCTTGGACTGTGGTCGTTCCGGTATCGTAATAAATATCGAATACGGAAGCGAGCGCCATTTCCTCCACACCGTCATACAGCAGCACGCCTGCCTTCGTTTTGTTCCACTGAAACGCATTGTTCAGGACATAGGTTGCATAGCGATAATCGAGATAAAACGGCTCCACTTTCGGATTTTGCATGAAGTGGTACGTCGGATACTTCATTTCTTTCGCCACTTTGGCCGCCATCGGTTCGCCAAGCTTTTGCGAAATGACATAGAGTACGGCATCGATGCCTGAAGATATGCCGGCTGACGAGACGATTTTGTCGTCATTAGTTACATAACGGCGGTCGATTTGCCATTTCACTTCAGGATATTTCTTCGTAAGAACCGCCATCGTTTGCCAATGCGTCGCCGACAGTTTCCCGTTCAATAATCCGGTAGAAGCGAGCATATCCGACCCGGCGCAAATGCTTAACAGCGTCGTGTCCTTGTGCTGCAAAATCCATTCCCGGACGGGTTCATTGCGGCTCGGATCATACGCCGTCATATAAGGAATCGCGATCATGTCGGCGCTTTTACCAAGCAATGCATCCAGCTCTTGAAAAGAATAGTGCGGCACCACATCCAATCCGCCGGTCAGCGTCTTCACCCCGTTGTCCGCTGCAACGGCATATACGTTAAAAGCCCCGGTCATAGAAAACATCTGGTATGGAATCGTGAAATCCAGCCCTTCCGTATTTTCACTCCCTAGCACAACGGCAACCGTAGGTTTAGCGGGATCATGATTCAGTTTTCCTACGTTTTGCAGAGAAGGAACGGCCTGCTCACGATCCGAATTCCAGAACGCATTCTGAGAACCGATAAATCCATAGGCCGCGACCCCTCCCACCACAACGACAAAACAGCATGCATAAACAACAAAACGCAAAAGCCATCTTTTCATATTTGTCTCTCCTTATTCGCAATCGTTACGATACCCCCGGTCGGTATATGTATATCATACAATACACTCCCGCTTTCACCCCCGCAAAAATTAAATGCCATCGCGCAAAAAAATGCGTTCCCCACGCAAGAAATGTAGCCGCGCCGAGAAATTAGATTTTTCGACAAAATAACAGGGCTGCCTTTAGGACAGCCCTTTGTTCATCGCCTATTTACGAAAACTTAGTTTCGCAGTTTCTTCGCTTGCTCCGCTTCAATATCCCGCAGCAGCCGGAACAACGATTCCTGTTCGGAGGTACGCGTGATCAAAAACTCCATTCCATACGTCAAATACGGTTTGCCGAAATATTCTTCCTTGCGCACGATTCTACCGGTCAGTTCGAGCGGCTCGTTGCGCAGCACAAAATACATTTTCACGATGATTTTTTCGCGCACTGAAAAGTCGTAATGACAGTTGAACCTTAACCCGGTCAAGCTAATATCCCGAATGCTAGCGGCCGCTCTTTTTACTTTATTCGCGTGAACCGCATTGCCTATTTCCACAAACTCGAATTCGCCTTCGGTAACCGGGATCGGGATGCGGTATGATTTTCTGCTGTTCGCTTCTTTGAGCTTCTGGTTAAGATCCATGATCGTCACGTCCAGCTTCTCGATTTGCGAGTTTCGAAGCTTCATCTCTTTGTTATAGCTGATGATGGAAAGCAGCATAATGACGATGATGACTAGAGAACATAACAGCGCACTGAAGGCCAGCAGAAACATCGCACCCCCACCCTTTTACCAAAATAAAGACGCCAATCGGACAGGACGGTTCCAAACCGTTCGTTCATTCTACTTACAATATATTATGGGCATTTGGAATTATGATGCCGCTTGCACATCGAAACGAAATAGGCCGAACGCAGCAGATCGCTCGACCGTTAAATGTTGTGGACACAGAAAACACAATTCCGGAATCCATCGATTAGCAAAAGCGACACTGTTTTTAACAGTAGTGATGTTACTTCTGAAACAAAACAAATCATTGATCATGGTATTTTTGTGAAAAAGACGAATTAGATTTGGAATTGGTCTTAACACTCGGTGAGGCTCCTGCGATGATCGTTTCGCCTGCGATGTGATGACCTTCTATAGCTTAATGGTTGCAAATCTTTAACTACATTAATTGTATTGGCTTTAAACCACTGTAATCACTTTTTTCAAGTCCCATATTTTCTTGAATTCTACCGACAGATGAGATTTTCCTTCCGCGGAACATTAGTAAAAAAGGGCTCTGTTCGCATCGATTGCGAAGGAGCCATTCTTCTTTTTTCTACGGTTTTCTCGAAATAGCTACTTAAGACACTAAAAAAGGGGTACAGACATATTCACAAAAGAAGTTGTTTGATACATATGTCCACGATCTTCCGGAAATATGAGGGGAAGCGAGCGCCTCTTTTTTCAGATTAACATTTGTATTGACGGCAGAATGACGATAGTATAAACTAAAGGTATCAAAAAGAACCTTTAGATAACTAAAGGTATTAAGGAGGTCTGTTCAATGGCTAAGACGTTTTACCCTAAAACTTACATTATGGTACCAGCAAGTTCCCCTCATCCGGATAACACCGAATACAAGGTATCGATCGGTGAAGAAATCTGGGGAGATAAAGCTCACCAAGTAGTTAAGGTTCAGATGGTGTACAACGGCGAAATCGCTGGAAGACGCAGCCCTTCGTATCCTATTGGCACTGACGACTTAAAACGCGTCCAGAGCGCTATTGATACGCTCTACAGTCGAATGAACTCTCCGGTAATTGAAGTTTAAGAAGAGATAAGAAGAGAGCGGTCACTTCCAAGTGGCCGCTTTTTGATTTTCGTGCCCGCCAAAGATCTAGGTCCCTTTACATCTGAACAAAACACCCACATTTGATACAAATAGTTGACCAAGGGCCGCCTTTCAGGCAGCTTTTGTCATGTATGATACATCTGCACAAAATAAAATAATTTTGTACAGATGTTCGATGGTATAACAAACTTTGCTCCTTTATTCGATTTTTATTTTTATGCTAGTTTTTAAGTTGTACTCTGTCTTCAGACCTTTTGGATCAGAATACTTTATTTGAGCTGTAACGGTATACGTCCCTCTCTTCAAAAGCGCTTTTGATTCCGAAGACAATACTGAGTTTTTATTAGAATTTGGCTCGAAATAATTATATCCAAATATATTAATCCATGGTAGTTCGCAGTAGTAAACATCATTCTCTTTATAATTAGTCTTCGCCAAAGATAAATTCCTACCCGGATCATATGTGTAGCCAAGTTCATCAGTCAGCGAATATATTATTAAAGGATCACTACCTGAATGAGCAATAGTTTTTTCTTCCTTTCCGGTATAAGCAAGTATGCCCCAAATGTTTATATCTTGTCCGTATCCATACACTTCTTTTTCTGAGTGAATGCTAAGTTTAAAGAAATCATCTGATTTAGCTGAACTTATCTCCGACTTATAGCTATTTTTGCCCCCACGTATATTGATATCTGCAACATTATCTTTTTCATAATAAGAAACAGTTCCTTGTAGAATCTCACTTAAGTTTCTAAGAGGAACATAAATATGACCATTGTATAACAAAGTATTATATTCAGAATCCGATTTTAATTTGTTGCCATTTAAGAAGATGTCTCCATCGAATAAAGAGACTTTAAGACCGTCTTCGGCATACGAAATTATAAAAGAGAAACTCAACAAAAACATAAATAAAAAGCTAAGAGCAAGTTTTTTTTTCATTATAATCCTCCTGGTCAGATCATCAATATTACATTCAAAAGGGGAATTCCATGTTTTTACAAGTTTAGTAAATTATTAGCTAGACACCAATTATGATGAAGAAATAAAGGTTAGAAAAGATTTAGGTTTCAATTCTAATTTAGACTACATCAAAGGTGTCAACAATAATGCAAAATATAAAGAGAAAAAGAAAAACTATGGTTTTGGATCAACGGATGAAGAAGAAGCAAGACTCAATAAAAGGCAGAAACTGATCGGTGAAGCTAGCAAGGTTAAGGATAATATTAGTCTTGTACTGAAGAGTCCCCCCTTTACGCTTGTCAGTATCAGGCGCAAAAATTATTTGATTTTTCGTACTACGAACTAAAAATAGTTAGATTTAGGGATGAACATGTTGCACCACATGGAAAGTGATCCCGCCAACCGCACAAAAAAACACCTTACCTTTGACCTGTCGGTGCCAAAGCAAGGTGTCTTCCTGGAATTAAATGTACGTCCATCGTTCGCTTCGTTAGATCAACGCCAACAGCGACTGCATGTCGTCTTCCGTCTTCATGTTCATGATCGTCTCGACCAACCGCTCGACCCGGGCTTGATCATTCCGGGCAGAGGCCAGAAGCTTCGCTTGGAGATCATCCAGCGTAAGCGCATTGCCGGGCGCCCCCCGCGGGCAGTCGATTCGCTCCCGGTATGTGTCTCCGTTCTTCGTTACGACCTCGACGATCGTGAACCGGCCCTTCGGCACCGCATGCGCCGCGGGTTCGATTGCACCGTCATACCGCCGCTCGATCTTCGGCATGAACTCCAGCAGACCGGGTTCAATCGGTCGATTCGTAAAATGCTCCAGCGTGAGTGGATAGCCGCATAACGCCAAGGCGACTACGTATTCCACCGAGAACCGGCCCTGCTCGCCCGTTGCCGCATTTCTCTCGATCAGTGCCGCATCGCCCTTCGGCGGGAAAATGACGTGGACGCGGTCCACTTCTTCCGTGCGGAACGCCCCGGATTGATACAAGCGCAGCGCCGCGTCCGCCGCATGATGAGCCGCTGAACAAAACGGATATATTTTAAACCACAGCCCCGGCTGTACAATACTCCAATCGCTGCCCCAGTCGGTCAGCAGCCGCTCTTCCGCAGCGGCCAAATCGCCGTACAGCCCGAAGAAACCAATGTCGCCGTCCAGTCCTTGCCGCGTGCCGCCGAAGTCTTCCTCGGCCAGCTTCACGGAAAGCAGCGCGGCTTGCGCCGCGAGTCCGGCATGGAGCGGCTTTGCTTCCGTGCCGAACTGGATGCGCATGCCGCTCGACTGCGTCGCGGCAAATCCGATTGCCTTCTCCAGCCGCTCCTGAGATAACCCCAGCAAATATCCGACAGCGACGGCGGCGGCGATCACGCCAAGGGTGTACGTGTTGTGCCACCCTTTCTCATAATGCGCCGATCCGATCGTGCGCCCAAGCCGGGCCATCACCTCCACACCGACGGCGTAAGCGGCCAAAAACCGTTCCCCGGACAGGCGGTTCAACGCCGCGGCCGACAGCAGCGCAGGCAGTAGAACCGTGCTCGGATGGCCGCGAACGTCGGAGTGCACGTCGTCGAAATCGAGCGCATGCCCGATAAATCCGTTGAGCAGCGCCGCCTTCAGGAAGCTGGCCTTTCGGCCTTGCCCCACCACCGGTACATCGGCGGAGCCGCCCTCCGCCTCCACGATGCGCCACAGTTTGGCGACCCCGGCGTCATCGCGGGCATAGAAGCCGGAAGCCAAATAATCGATCAAACCGAAACGGGCCGCACGCTCGGCTTCCGCGTGCAGCTCCGGCCTGGACGACAGCGCAAGCCGCGCCAATTCGCTCGTCAGATGATATCCGCTCATGTCCATCTCTCCAATGCCGCCTGCGCCAAACGCGCAAAGTACCGGGCGCTTACGAGCAGCGCCTGCTCATCGAGCGTAAAAGCCGGATGATGCCATTCTTCCGTGCCGCTCGTCCCCATCCATACGAAGTATCCGGGAATTTGCATCTGGTAGACGGCAAAATCTTCGCCGCCGAGCGTCTGCTCCGCCCGCACCGTCTTATAGCCGAGCTCCTTGGCGACCGTGCCGACAAGCTCAGTATACCGGTCGTCGTTATGGACGGCCGGAAAATAAGGGTACCAGCGGAACCCGACTTCCGCGCCGTAGGCCGCCGCCGTTCCTTCCGCGACGCGTTTCATAAGGCTGGGAATTGCTTCGCGCGCCTCCGTCTGAAAGGTACGCACCGTGCCTTCGAGCGTCACCTTGTTGGGAATGACGTTCCACGCGCTGCCGCCGTGGATGCTGCACACGCTGATCACCGCGTTGTGCAAGGAGCTTACGTTGCGGCTGACAATCGACTGCAGGCCGGTCACAATGTGGCTGGCGGCAACGATCGGGTCGACCGCTTTATTCGGAACGCCGGCATGTCCGCCGACGCCGATCACATCGATCTCGAATCTGTCGACGCTCGCCATCAGCGGGCCCGGCCGGACGCCGACCGTGCCGACCGGCAAATCCGGCTTGTTGTGCATGCCGAATATCGCCGACACGCCGTCCAGAGCGCCGGCCTCGATTACGGCCTGCGCCCCGACGGCCAGTTCTTCTCCAGGTTGAAACAGCACCCGTACCGTTCCGCGCAGCTCCTGCTTCCGTTCATTCAACAATATGGCTGCGCCGATCATCGACGCGGTATGAAAGTCGTGCCCGCAAGCGTGCATTTTGCCATCCGTTTTCGAAGCGAACGGCAAGCCCGTCTGCTCTTGAATCGGCAGGGCGTCGATATCCGCGCGCAGCGCGATCGTCGGCCCCGGCAAGCCGCCTGTTATTTCGGCAACGACACCGACTTGCAGCCCCGGGAACGCGACGAGCGGAACGCCCGCTTCCTCAAGCCACTTGCGGATACGCCCCGTCGTTTCGTATTCCTCCATGGACAGCTCGGGGTGCTCATGCAATTCGCGGCGCATGGCAACCATCCGGTCGAACAGCTGCCGCTCCTGTTCGCTCACTGCCGTCATGACATTTCACCTCTTCCCTATGCTGCGCCGTTAATGCGAAACCTGCTGCAAAAACTTTTTCGTGCGCGGATTTTGCGGATGATCGAACAACTGCCCCGGCGTGCCTTGCTCGACGATGTTTCCGTCGGCCATAAAAATCACCTTGTCGGCCACCTCACGGGCGAACGCCATCTCATGCGTAACGATGATACTCGTCGTCTGCCGCTGAACAATCGCCTTGATCACCTGCAGCACCTCGGCTACAAGCTCGGGATCGAGCGCGGACGTCGGCTCGTCGAACAAAATCGCGTGCGGGTCTACCGCAAGCGCGCGGGCAATGCCGACGCGCTGCTGCTGACCGCCCGACAGCGTAATCGGGTAATTGTCCGCCTTGTCGGACAGTCCGACCTGTTCCAGCAGCGCCAGACCGATTTTCCGCGCCTCGTCACGCTTCATCTTTTTCGTAACGATGAGCGATTCGATAATGTTTTGCAGCACCGTTTTGTTTTTGAACAAATTGTAGTTTTGAAACACCATCGCCGTCTGCTTTCGCAGCTTGTACACTTCGCCGCGACTGTATTTCTTCGCATCCAGCGTCGCATCGCCGATTTGAATGATGCCGTCGTCCGGCTGTTCCAGCAAGTTCAAGCAGCGCAGCAGCGTCGATTTGCCGGAGCCGGAAGGTCCGATGATGGCGACGACTTCCCCGCGGTTCACTTCCAGGTCGATTCCGTCCAGCACAACGAGGTCCTTGAACCTTTTGCGCAAATTCGTTACTTTGATCATCGGGCTCTCCTCCTAGCTGCGGTACGGCTTGCTTAATTTGCGCTCGAGCAGGCTTTGCAGCAAGCTGTAAATGAGTGTCATCATCCAGTATATAATCGCAATCGCGAGGTACGTCTCGAAAAACCGGAACGACGACACCGCGATCATTTTGCCTTGTGCGAACAATTCGGCTACGCCCAGCGTAAACGCCAGCGAAGTTTCTTTGATCAATGCGATGAACGTATTGCCCGTCGCCGGAATCGCGTTGCGCGTCGCTTGCGGCAGGATGATGCGGAGGTACGCCTGCGCCCTCGTCATTCCCACCGAGAGCGCCCCTTCCATCTGACCTTTGTCCACCGAATGGAGGGCGGCGCGGAATATTTCCGCCAAATACGAAGAGTTTTTCAAACTCAATCCGATAATGGCAGCCGTCATCGCATCGATCACGCTAAAGGACGGAAACAGCTGCGGCAAGCCGTAATAGATGAGGAACAATTGCACTAGCGTCGGCGTACCGCGGAAAAAAGACAAATACAGCTGTCCGAGCTGCTTCACGACCGGAATTTCGTTTTTCGTCAGCAGCGCGATGAGCAACCCGATCACGATCGCGATGATCATCGAGACAACCGCCATCCCGAGCGTGAGCGGAATATATTTGATCAAAATGGGGAATGTTTGCAGCATAGCTTCCAGTTCGAAATTCATAGGTTGCGAACACCGCCCAATCGGTTATTTTGCTTGCAGTTTCACAGTAATATCGTCAGAGAAATATTTTTCGGACAGCTTTTTCAGCGTGCCGTCCTGGCGAAGCTGCTCCAGCGTCTTGTTGAATTCTTCCTTGATCTTCTGGTGCTTCTCGTCCTTTTGGAACGGGAACCCGACTTCCTCATAAACGAACGGCTCGCCCGCAAGCTTCAGCGGCAATCCGTTGCGCTTGATTTGCGCCAGCAGCACGTTGCGGCTGTTCACGTAAGCGTCGATGCGGCCCAGCGCGACGTCGTTCAACGTACCTTCCTGCGTTTCGTACGTTTTGATTTTAATTTCTTTGTTCGGATCTTGCTTTTCCAAGTTTTTCACATGGTTCGAACCGAGTACGCCGGCGACCGTTTTGCCTTTCAAGTCTTTCACGGATTTGATGTCGTTATTGTCGTTTTTCACTACGATTTGCGATCCTGCATAAGCATACGTCGTCGTAAAATCGAACTTCTGCTTGCGCTCATCCGTGACCGCCACCTGATTCGACACCGTGTCGAGCTTGCCCGTTTCGAGCTGTGCCATCAGGCCGCTGAACTCGGACAATTGCCACTCGACTTTGTAGCCCAGCTTGCTCGCGATCGTTTCGACGACCTCAACGTCGAAGCCTTGAAGCTTGTCTGCTTCTTTATACGCAAAAGGATAGCTTTGTCCGGTTGCGCCGATCCGCAGCACTTTGTCCGAAGCCTTCGTACCGGCTGCCGCGCCTGGACTCGCTTGATTCGATGGATTGGCTGCATTGCTGCCGCAAGCGGAAAGTACAAGCAGTACGGCGGTCATGGTAAGCGATAGGAACCCTTTTTTTGCAATTTTCATTGGTGTTGCCCCCTCATGAAGTGTTTGTCGGTTTATTTAGATGATGAATACCATTCGTTTTGCAGCGTTTTGCGAAGAAATACGGTGATGTGCCCTTTGCCCAAATCTTTCTCGCCTACGCGCACATAGCCTCTGCGCTCGTACATCCCGATCAGCCAAGGATGCTTGTCGGCCGTTCCGAGCGAAACCGCCGGCGATTTGAGCGTGTCGCGGATGATCGTGTCTTCGATCCATTGGAGGAACGCCGAACCGATGCCTTTCTGCCCGATCGTCGGATCTACGGCGAACCACCAAATATGCGGGACCCCGAGCGGGCCGGGCTGCGGTCCCCAAGGCATCCGGATCGACACGGTCGCGATCATGCGCCCGTCCTGTTCCATCACGTAACAAGCGTTATCGTGTATGTTTTTGCGCACGGTCTCCAGATCCGCTGTAGCCGCGGCAAATTGAATCCCCATCTTGCGAATCGGCTCGTACGCCCGTAAAGACAAATCCAGTACGGCTTCGGCATCGTCCAGCGTTGCCAGCCGGTAGTCATAAGTCATGCTTCTACGCCTCCATTCCAAGTCGTCCCCGGTTGTTAATGTCATTTCGCGTAGCGGCTTGCCGGACGCTGCAGTCCGAGATGATCCCTCAGCGTATCCCCCTCGTATTCCTTGCGGAACACGCCGCGCTCCTGCAAAATCGGCACGACCCGGTCAACGAACAAATCGAGACCTTCCGGCAGTAAAGGCGGCATCAGGTTGAAGCCGTCGCACGCGCCTTCTTCCACCCAGCGAATGAAATGGTCCGCCAGTTGCTCCGCCGTACCGACGAAAATGTTATGTCCCCGCGAACCCGCAATATACCGGGACAGCTCGAGGATCGTGAAGTTTTCGCGTTTGGCCAAATCTTTGATCAGCTGGAACCGGCTTTTTACCGCGTTCACCTCGATATCGAGATCCGGCAAAGGACCGTCCAGCGGGAACTGCGTCAAATCAAGCCCGCCCATGTAGCTGGACAATATTTTGAGCCCGACCGACGGAATGATCAAATCTTGCAGCTCTCTGAACTTCGCCAGCGCCGCCTGCTCCGTGTCGCCGATGAACGGCACGATCCCCGGCATAATGCTGACATCCCCCGGCGCGCGGCCGAAGGAAACGGCTTTCTGCTTGACGTTTTGGTAGAACGCTTGCGCATCCTTCAAATGGTTTTGCGTCGTAAAGATCAAGTCCGCCGTTCTCGCCGCCAAATTTTGCCCCGAATCGGACGAACCGGCTTGAATGAGCACCGGATGGCCCTGAGGCGGTCTCGGCACGTTGAGCGGCCCGCGGACCGAGAAATAGTCGCCTTTATGGTTCAGCTCATGCAGCTTGTCCGGCTCAAAAAAAGCGCCGGCGGCCTTATCGCGAATGAGCGCATCGTCTTCCCACGAATCCCACAAGCCGCGCACGATTTCGACGAACTCTTCGGCGCGCTGGTAGCGGAGGCTGTGCTCCAGGTGCTGCTCGCCGCTGAAGTTCAGCGCTGTCGATTCGATCGACGACGTCACGATATTCCAAGCCGCCCGTCCGCCGCTCAAATGGTCAAGCGAAGCAAACTGGCGCGCCACATGGAACGGCTCGCTGTACGTTGTGGACGCGGTCGCGGCGAGGCCGATTTTGGACGTAGCCTGCGACAGTGCGCCCAGCAGCGTGAACGGTTCGAAGCGGGCTAGCACGTTCGGATGCGAGTCCGGGCCGATCGATAAACTGTCGGCCAGGAACAGCATATCCAGCTTGCCGCGCTCCGCCGTTTGCGCGAGCCGTTTGAAGTAATCCAAACTTATGCTTCCGTCAGCCTGCGCGTCCGGATGACGCCACGAAGCGACGTGGTGACCTGTCCCCGCTAAAAAGACGCCGATTTTCAAATGCTTTTTCTCTGTGCTCATGATGTACACCCCTTAGCAGATCTTCAAATAATATGTAAAACACAATATTTTCAACTTAAACCAAATCTTAGCATATAATTCTTATAGAAATACTATGAATTAATACTATAATACTATATACGGTAGCGCTCATTTGTCAAGACCGGCGATTTCCCTCGGGCGCATACCCGCTCTCGTCCCGTCTTCAAGCCCGAACGGAATGATAAATATGGAAAGAGAAATCAAAATAAAAGAACCTCCCTTAATCAAAAGGTAGGTTCTCGCATGTTATTGCTGATTCGCATTACACCGGCCAACGCCAAGTACCATAGCCATTTTCAACCAAGGTAGCGCAACCACTCATGGGCCGCCCATCCGGCGGAGGACATTTACTTCTCCGCCGGTGACAGGCAACGACTTTCGGCTGAGCCCGCTGCCCTAGCAGCCCGGCTCTAACCGTTGGAGGCAACGTAGGCCCGGTACCGCTCATCGTCCCAAAGCTGCTCCAGCGCGGCGGCTGCGTCGCCATCGACTTCCACTTCGATCATCCAGCCCGCGCCGTAAGGCTGCTCATTGACCCCTTCCGGCGAATCGATCAGCGCATCGTTTACCTTCGTAACGGTGCCGTTCACCGGGCTGAATAAATCGGATACGGTTTTGACCGATTCAATCGTCCCCATCGGCTGTCCCGATTGCACTGCTGCGCCGACTTCCGGAAATTCCACAAAAACGATGTCCCCAAGCTGGCTTTGCGCGAAATCGGTAATGCCGATCCGCACAATATTGTTGCCCACGGACTCGGCCCATTCATGCTCCTCCGTATATCTCAAACCCGTCTTGACTTCGCTCATCCTCTAAACACCCTTTCCTTTAAATATGTAGCTCATTCACTGTAACTCGGCGTACGTCATAGCTCGCCGCGCTCGCACCGCCAACAATTGTATCATGTGCCGGAAACTGCAGGAAAACTCAAAAAAGACAGAGAACAGGCGCCGATGCCTTATTCTCTGTCCCCGGTACCTGAAAGTTTCAGACTGCCCTGTCGGCTGCCGTTACCCCTTTGGTGGCTGTTCGCTCTCTCCAGAGTTGCGTCGAACGGCGGTACGTTTACCTGAGAGATTAATCGCCAAAGGCCGGCACGGCCTGCGACTTGCTCCTTCGGTGCTGCTCACGGCCGCTGTCTCCGCTGCAGTCTCTCCCGACCATCTTCATCCGCTTGTATTCGTTTTCACCCATTAGCATAATGCAGCGTCCAGTTTCATGTCAATATAGTTAACAATAAAAGTTGGATGCGGTCAAATTCTGGTTGACACCGCTTTCCCGCTCAGGCACAATAAAGGCATCAAACCGAATACGCGAATGATGGTAAAGGGAGAGATTACCGGTACGTACCCGTTCCGGTGACGCCGAAGGAGTAAGCCTTGACCGGTGAATCTCTCAGGCAAAAGGACCTGTACCGGACGCACCTCTGGAGAGCATGGACGGACAGCTTCGGCATACCGGAAGTCACCCAAGGGGAAACTCACTAACGTCCGGCCTTCGGTGCTTTCGCGAAGGCGCAGCGGACGCAAGGCCGAGGCAACTCTCAGGTACAAAGGACAGAGCAAATGAAGGAGACGCAAGCAGTGCGCGACGCTGCTGGCGAACGGCCTTATTTGCCTGTCCTTTTTCACGTTTTCGCAAACGATGTCAATAATCGAGGTGAGGATGAGATGACCACATTGAAAAGAACGCCGCTTTTCCCGCTGTACTCCCGTTACGAGGGCGCCCGGTGCATCGATTTCGGCGGCTGGGAGCTGCCGGTGCAGTTTACCGGCATCCAAAAGGAGCATGACGCCGTCCGCAAGCAGGCCGGTTTATTCGACGTCTCCCACATGGGAGAATTTATAGTAAGCGGACCGTCTGCCGAGGCGTTCCTGCAGCACATGACGACGAACGACGTCTCGCGGCTCGCCGACGGCCGGGTGCAATATACGCTCATGTGCAACCCGGACGGGGGCGTCGTCGACGACCTGCTCGTATACCGGCTGGCCGCCGATCGCTATATGCTCGTCGTGAACGCGTCCAACATTGCCAAAGATTTCGATTGGCTTCAATCGCATCGAATCGACGGCGTGACGCTGCAGGACGTCTCCGACGATACGGCGCTGCTGGCGCTGCAAGGTCCGAACGCCGCCGACATTCTCGCCCGGACGACGGATGCCGCCATCGATACTTTGGCGCCGTTTCACTTCTTGCCGCAGGTGCTCGTCTGCGGCGTGCCGGCCATCGTCTCGCGAACCGGCTACACCGGCGAGGACGGCTTTGAGCTTTACGTCGCCGCAGCCGACGCGCAAACGCTCTGGCTCGGCCTGATGGAGGCCGGAGCGCCGTTCAGACTGATCCCGGCCGGGCTCGGCGCACGCGATACGCTGCGGTTCGAGGCGAAGCTGCCGCTGTACGGACAGGAGTTGTCGAGCTCGATTACCCCGCTGGAAGCCGGGCTCGGCATGTTCGTCAAGCTGGGAAAAGAAGCGTTTATCGGCCGCGAGGCATTGCTCAAGCAGCAGGAACAAGGCTTGCCGCGCAAACTTGTCGGCATCGAAATGATCGACCGCGGCATTCCCCGCTCCCACTATCCCGTCCTGGCGGACGGCCGGACGATCGGCGAAGTCACGACGGGCACTCAGTCCCCGTCGCTTAAGCGCAATCTCGGCCTGGCCTTGATCGAAGCCGCTTATGCGCAGCCGGGAACCGAAGTATGGGTGGAAATCCGCGGCAAACAGCTGAAAGCCGAAGTCGTCAAAGCGCCGTTCTACAAACGCAGCAAATAAACGCACCAGTTCAAAAAGGAGTGATCGCCATGAGCATCAAGCACCGATATATCCCGATGACCGAGCAAGACCAGGCCGAAATGATGAAGACGGTCGGCATCGAATCCATGGAAGAGCTGTTCCGGGACATTCCCGAATCCGTCCGCTACCGCGGCACGCTGCCGATGTCGTCCGCCATGGACGAACTAGCGCTGCTGAACCATATGAAATCCCTCGCGGGCCGCAACGCCGATAGCGAACGGTATCCAAGCTTTCTCGGCGCCGGCATCTACGACCATCATGTCCCGGTCGTTATTAACCATATCGTCTCCCGCTCCGAATTTTACACCGCTTATACGCCGTACCAGCCGGAAATCAGCCAAGGCGAACTGCAGGCGATATTCGAGTTTCAATCCTATATTTGCGAATTGACCGGGATGGCAGTCGCCAACGCAAGCATGTACGACGGCGCTACGGCACTGGCCGAAGCGGGCGCCCTGGCGGTCGGCGCGACGAAGCGGAAGCAAATCGTCGTCTCCCGTACCGTTCATCCCGAGGCGCGGGCAATTTTGCGTACGACGGCGCGCGGCTTGAATGTGGAAATCGTGGAGATCGGCTATGCGAACGGAACGACCGATCTCGAGCAGCTGAAAGCGGCCGTGAGCGACCAAACCGCTGCCGTCATCGTCCAGTCGCCGAACTTTTTCGGCTGCCTCGAGGATGTGGGTGCGATCGAGCCGATCATCCACGAGCGCAAAGGACTGCTCGTCGTCAGCGCGAACCCGATCTCGCTCGGTCTGCTCGAAGCGCCGGGACGTCTCGGTGCCGACATCGTGGTCGGCGACGCGCAGCCGCTCGGCATATCGGCTTCGCTCGGGGGACCGACCTGCGGCTTCTTCGCCGTCGCCGAGCCGCTCATGCGGCGCATGCCGGGCCGAATCGTCGGCCAAACGGTCGACCGCGACGGTAAGCGCGGCTTCGTGCTGACGCTTCAGGCAAGGGAGCAGCACATCCGCCGCGAGAAAGCGACGTCGAACATTTGCTCCAACCAAGCGCTGCTCGCCTTGTGCGCGTCGGTCTATTTGTCCACGATGGGCAAAGCCGGCATCCGCGAAGCGGCCCATCTGAACTTGCAAAAAGCGCATTACGCCTCGCAGCGGCTAACCCGCGAATCCGGCTTTGCGCTCCCGTTCAGCGCGCCGTTCTTCAACGAATTCGTCCTCAAGCTGCCGGAAGGCGCATCCGCCGCCGAACTGAACAACAAGCTGCTGGACGCCGGAATGATCGGCGGTTACGACCTCGGCTCCGCTTATCCGGAGCTTCATGGACATATGCTCGTCGCCGTCACGGAAAAGCGGACGAAAGCGGAAATCGATGCATTCGCAGAACGATTGGGGGAACTCGTATGAAACCGGAAAAAGCGTTGATCTTTGAAATGAGCAAACCTGGGCGTGTCGCTTATTCGCTGCCTGCTTGCGATGTCCCTGAAGCCGCGCCGGAAGACTACATTCCGGCGTCGATGCTGCGCAGCAACCCTGCGGAGCTGCCCGAAGTATACGAAGTGGACGTCATCCGCCACTATACCGAGCTGTCCCGGCGCAATTTCGGCGTGGACAACGGCTTTTATCCGCTCGGTTCCTGCACGATGAAATACAATCCGAAAATCAATGAGGATGTAGCCCGTTTCGCCGGCTTCGCCAAAATTCACCCGTATCAGCCGGAGCATAGCATTCAGGGGGCGCTGGAGCTGCTCTACACGCTCCAGAACGATTTGGCCGCGCTGACCGGCATGGATCAGGTGACGCTTCAGCCGGCGGCCGGCGCGCACGGCGAATGGACCGGGCTGATGATGATCCGCGCTTATCATGAGAGCCGCGGAGAGCAGCGGACGAAAGTGATCGTCCCGGACTCGTCGCACGGTACCAACCCGGCTAGCGCCACAACGGCCGGATTCGATACCGTCACCATTCCTTCGAACGAGCGGGGGCTCGTCGATCTGGATCAGCTTCGCAAAGCGGTCGGCCCGGATACCGCCGCGCTGATGCTCACCAACCCGAGTACGCTCGGGCTGTTCGAGGAACAAATCGTGGAGATCGCCGCCATCGTGCATGAAGCCGGCGGACTTCTGTACTACGACGGCGCCAATTCCAATGCAATCATGGGCATTACCCGTCCCGGCGACATGGGCTTTGACGTCGTGCACTTGAACTTGCACAAAACGATGAGCACGCCGCACGGCGGCGGCGGTCCAGGGGCCGGACCGGTCGGCGTGAAGCAGCGGCTCGTCCCGTTTCTGCCCAAACCGGTTGTCGCGAGGCGCGAAGACGGCTCGTACTTCTTCGATGCCGAGGGCGCCGATTCCATCGGCCGGGTCAAAGCGTACTACGGCAACTTCGGCATCCTGGTCCGCGCGTACGCCTACATTCGCACCTATGGGCCGGAAGGTCTGCGCCGCGTGTCCGAGTGCGCCGTGCTCAACGCCAACTACATGATGCACCGGCTCGCGCCGCACTTCGAAATTCCGTATCCGGGCGTCTGCAAGCACGAATTCGTCATGTCCGGCCGCGGCTTGAAGCCATACGGCGTACGTACGCTGGACGTCGCCAAACGGCTGCTCGATTTCGGCTACCATCCGCCGACCATCTACTTCCCGCTCAACGTGGAAGAATGCATCATGATCGAGCCGACCGAAACCGAAAGCAAAGAAACGCTCGATGCTTTCATCGACACCATGATCCGGATTGCGCAGGAAGCGAAAGAGACGCCGGAACTGGTGCTTGGCGCACCGTACGATACCGTCGTCCGCCGTCTCGATGAAACGCTGGCAGCCCGCAAGCCGGTGCTGAACTGCGCCTGCAATTAATGATTTACGGAAACGGCAATCCCTTCGTCCGACTAAACGATGAAGGGGTTGCTTTTTTGTTTTTTTGATGCTGCAGCTGCAAAAACCGGTTAACCAGTTCATCCAGGGATTGCGACTTTTGGAGCACCAGCGGATCTTGCATTCCGCGCACCTCGGCTATTTTGTTTAAATCTTCCCGCGCACGCTCCAATTTCCTCTCGATCGATCGCTTCACCGTTTTTCAACTCCCTTTTACAAAAAATTACACGAAATTATGATCCGCGAAACCGCTTTATTGTAACTTCTCGCGATTTTTTTTTCTTATTGCCTCCCCAACGGAAACCATTTTCATGCCTATGAACGGGAACAAGCGCAAGCGGCAGCGACATGCGACGAAACATGACAAAATATTTTTTATTACGGCGATGCTTCAAACAAAAACAGGGTGGGTAAATATCCCCATCTGGGAAGCCGGATAAACCATACAAACCGATGTGGAGGAGTTGTCTGATGATGAAAACAGGTAAAACGAAATTGTTTGCACTACTGATGGGCTTATCCTTGATGATTCCAACCGCTGTAGGCGCAGCGCCGGTAACTGGCTCAGCCGATGCTCCTGAGGCATCGCCCGTGGCAAATCTCGCCGTAGGTCAGACGGATATTAACGGCGTCACCGTCCCCGGCGTTTATTTAGTCACTAGCGAATCGAAAGTAGCCTTTATTCCTAACGGCGTAGGTCTTGTCGTCATCAATAAAGATATCGCTTTGCCGTTCGGCGCTTATTATGTGAATTAAGCGGCATCGCCGCCAGCCAAAAGGGATTTGGAGAGAAAACGGATTACATAGAGAAACCGAGGAAGAAGGGAGGCGCCGCAGAGAATAAAGCTGTGGCGCTTTCAAGCTTACGGCTATGACGCTCGTGGGATGATCGACCGGAGAATTCGCAGACACGCAGCCAAAATTTATTGTTCAGGGGTGAGACGAATGAACAAGACAGCATGGTTGTTATGTACAGGATGTCTTCTTATATCGACCGTTCTCGGAATGGAGTACCATGCATCGATTGCGAGCAGCGGGAGTGCGGAGACCGCTTCCGGATCGCCGCACGAACTGCCGCCCGATGCGGTGACGACAGCGGCTCATGTGATCCGACAAGCCGCGCTTGCAGCCTACGCAGGTACCGACACTTCCGTTACCGCCGACGGCGACGAAATGAAAGCGGATTCGCCGCCTTCCCGTTTTGCATTGAACTCGCTCAACGGCGTATCCTTATCGGACGATATCAGCACCATTTTCGAAATGAAAGGCGCTCCGTTATCGGTTTCCAGAGATGAACTGATAACCTCTGTTGAAACGTATCGCTTCAAAGATTGCACGGTCGTCGTCATAGGCGATTTTATTCAATATATTGAATTGCCCCAGTCCTCGGACGAGGTAAACATCGACGGCGAGCCACTTCCACTCGAGCTTTCGGAGCTTCAGGCCAAGCTTGGTACGCCTTACTTCGAAAGCGAAGACGGGATTGTTTACAAGAATGGATCCAGAGCTCTGAAAATTTATACGACGGCGGGCAGCAATAAAGTAAACTCCATTCATTATTTCAACACCGCGACGCAGTGACGATGAGAGAGCGTACTTTCAGACCATCGTTAAGTCAGGCCGAATACTGGACAAGCTACTTAAGGCTCCGATCAGCCGCGATACCGCAGCTTGACGGAGCCTTAAGTCTTTGTCATATTTCATTTCGGACCCTTTCATCGAATGAAGCTCTCCCCTTTGCTCACCCAGTCTACTGCTTGTGGTGCACCAAACGTTCCGGCGCCTTCGTTTCCTGTGAGGATGCAGCGGCTTCGTGCAGTGCCGCTTCGGATGCGGACCATAACGGCTCGGCGACCATCGTTTTCATTTGGTTCAGTTGTCTCTCCAACTGCCTGATCTGCCTCTTCATCTTCTGCTGCTTCATAATCCCGAGCAAGCCGACAATGACCCCTCCGAGCAACGTAGAACCGAGTATGATCGCAATGAGCGGCATCTCCGTATCGAAAAAGCCCAAGTGGATCGGAACAGGGAATACGTTTACAGCAGCGAACATGGCTGCGACCATCGCGATCAGCAGCATACAAACAAATAACCATAACGTTTTCACTGAAATTCCCTCCTTCTCTTTTTCCTTGCAGATTCCAGGCGGGCCATAAGCTGAGCACAAAAGCGGAGAATGAACCTTGGTCCATTCCCCGCTTTTATTTGGTATGAGCGTTCATCGTCGAAGCGGCGCATGGTACCCTGCTATGTTCGCGAGTGACCCGAAACGGCTAGCCTTTTTCCATCATCACAACCAGTTCCTCCGGCTTCGTTCCTTTACGAAGCAGCATGCCTACATGGTAGCTCGGCTGATCCGCCTTAACGAAGAAGCCTTCCTCCAAATGATAGCCGAGCTCTTTGGCCGACTTATGCAGCTCGCAAAACAGCTCCGCGGCTTGCACCGCTTCTTCCGCTTCTGAGAATGTTTCCAATACTTTGCCGGTGCCGAGCGGGTTCACTAAGGTTTGAATATTCACTTGATAGGTTCGGTCCGGTGTTATGCGCACCGAAACCTCACTTCCGTCACAAGGTATACTGTGTACTATGGTCATAGCAAACACCGCCTTTTTATTTTTGTAAGTTAGTAGATTGATAATGTTTATTACCCCTCTCGAAGCGGAAGTGAAACATCGTACGCCATGAAGTTAAAGTTGTCCCGTTTACACGATATTCGAGCGCTTCTTCTTCCCGCGGATCAGGTCGCCGGTCCATCCTTTCCACCTCAACCACAAATATACAATTGTCGTCAGGAGGCATATGATCAAGATTAAAGCGGAATAACCCCAAGGACGTCCGAGCCCCGGCATCGCCTCGAAATTCATGCCCCATAGGCCGGCGATCACCGTTGCGGGCGTGCACACCACGGTAAAAACGGTCAGCGTCTTCATGATTTCGTTGCCGCGGTACGAGGCGATGTTCTCATCCATGGCCAGCATCGTCCCTACCTCCTCATCGAATCGCTTCAGCCGGAGCTTAAGCCGCTCCACCCGAAGCGCGGTCAGGCGGTAATACGAATTAATCTCAAGCCGCTCGGGCGCAAATGCCTCCTTCGCAGCGATCAATAGTTCCTCCAAAGGAACAATCCGGCGCCGCCAATGGATCAGATCGTATTGCCACTGCATCAATGTATCGAGAAGCCGCGAATTATTCGACTCCCGCATCTTTCGCTCAAGCTGAATCAACTTTTCGGCAAAAATGTCCAAGCCGTTCATGCAGACGAGCGCCAGTTTGCTAAGCAAGGCGAATCCTCCCTCCACCGGCGTGTCGCATTGCTCCAAATAATTCATCAGTTCATGCTCCTCTATGCCGTCCAGCCGGGAAAAGCATAGGTCAGAAGTGAACAAATTGCGTTCATCCATGAAAAAAAACAGCCAGGAATCCTCGTCCTTCGAATCACCCGGAAGATCGCAATAAGGCAGCGATCCGTATAACGCACCGGCATCCCGTTCCCTTGAACGGATACACGGAATTTGGGCTGACCGAAACCGGTCCTGATGCATGCTGCGGACAAAATAAGGGTGATCAATACGCAGCTCTTCCCGCTCCATAGGCTTCAAATCATGCCATCGGTGCCAAGTCCAGCCTCCCGGCATTACGGTTTGTCGTATGGTCATGCTCTATGCTCCTTCCGCTAATAGCTCTATTCGATCCTGCTAAGACGTCGTACCGGTTTATTTACTAGCTTTTATTACGATTCCCCTTATTCGGAGGCGCCGAAACATCCCGAATCCGATCATGCGGTATGGTTCAGCCGGATTTCATGCGGGTAATACTTGGCACGCTCGGACCACAATTCCAATAAAGGAGTGATTTCGATGAAACCGGTAAAAAGCGTAGACATCGAACAAAAAAACATCGAGCAAAAGTACGACAAAGGTCTTGTAGCATCCACTTTTATCAAATACGCGGCTTACATCATCATCTTCTTCGGACTGCTATATTTCATCGTGCGATACGTATTTCCGTTATTTTGACGCGAAGCGAACCTCTTGTTTCATCCAAGAGACAGACGGTTAATGAAAGGCATGCCAGTCCAAACGACTGGACAACCCAAGCAAGTCATACTGAATTCCAGGAGGGATTACTGTGAACAACAGAGTGAGACTCGTAACGACGGAGGAACAGGCCATTCAGGAAATTCGCGCTTTTCGGAGAGCAGGCTTTGCGCTTGAGGAAATCTATGTACTTGCCCATGATGATCAAACGACGGACGGGCTGGCCGATTTAATGGATACGAATAAGATAGGGTTATACGAGGAAGGAATCGCGAACACGTTCGCCAATCTTTTCCGCTCCAAAGGGGACAAGCTGCGCTCGAAAATGGAATCGCTCGGCTTGACCGAATCCGAAGCCGACTACTTTGAAAGCGAGCTGGACAAAGGCAAAATTCTCGTCATGGTATGGTACGATGAAGCGAGACGCCTCCATATGAGTCCGGGTAACCACGAAGAACGAGTACGCCCGTATCACCCATCGGGCTTGTTGTAATCACCCGGCACCGTACGGAAAACGGAAACCGCGTTCCTGCATCACACATGACCTCAATATTCCACTTGGGAGGTGAGGCGTATGTTAAGCTGGGCCATCTTGTTTTTCATCATCGCGATCGTCGCCGGACTGTTCGGATTTCTTGGGATCGCCTCAGCAGCGACCGGTATCGCTAAAGTGCTGTTCGTCATTTTCCTGATCTTGTTCGTCATATCGCTGCTTCTCGGTCGCAGACCTTCAGCATAACGGTAACAGAAGCCGCAGCCCATTCCTGCCGTTTGGGTCGCGGCTTCTTTTGATGTGAATTGACCGCTTAAAAACATCGGATTAGCGCAAATCGTGATTTGCAGATTGTCACAAAATCAAAATGCCCGCACCGGAACGCTGGCGCGGACATGGATTCAAGGCAAGGCTAGTGTTTCACGACAAGCACCGGGACAGGCGCTTCTTTTACGACCTGTTTGCTCACGCTGCCTAGGAAAAACTTCTGAAGGCCGCTTAATCCCCGATTGCCTATAATAATCAAATCGCACTGATTGTGTTCGGCACAGCTCACAATCGCACTGGCCGGACTGCCGTCCGTTATGATTTCACCCGTGCAAACCACATAAGGGGCAAGCCGGCTCACCGCCTGCTCCAACGTTCGTTTGGCTTCCGTTTCCAGCTCCGCCAGCAAATCTACGGAAGGGATCATATAGGCTTCGCCGGCCGCTACAGGCTCCGGCTGGTTCACATGCAGGACGAGCACCTGCATTTCCGCGTTCAGCTTGCTAAGCTCGATCGTCTTTTCCAATGCGAGATTCGCGCCATCCGTTCCGTCGTAAGCCAACAATACTTTACGGCAAAACATCGTATCCACCTTCCTCTCCTGGAATACAATCTATTAACCCGAGATAATGAAATTGAACCAGTCTGATAGAGGCAGCACCGACCCACTGTGACGAAAATCACACCCGTCTCCCCTAAACTCTGTTATCTTATGGTATAAAAAGGTTTCGAACAAGAATGGGGTCCATAACGATGACAAAAGCGAAATTTAGCATTGTGAAGAAAATGGTACTGGGGATCACGGCCGTTTCGACGATAACGTACGGGACAAGCGCCTTTTTTATTTTCATTTTGCGGGAAGCATGTAAGGAATATATCCCGGAGTGGCTTTTTATAGGGATTACCCTGTTGTTAGGCATTTTTTGGACCGGATTTTTAGGATGGATTGCGGCAAGATGGTTCATTCGACCGCTTTTGCAGCTTACCGTCGCAGCGAACCATGCTGCGGAAGGAAATTTGCAAGTTCAGCTTCTTCCAAGCCGTTCGGACGATGAATTGAGGGCGCTTGGTCTTTCCTTCGCAAGAATGATCGACAACTTAAGAGAAATGATCGACGGCATTTCAACCAATTATCAAACGACCCACAGTCATGTGGATGAACTAAGGACGGCGATCGGGCAAGCGGCATCCCATGTAGAGTTGATTACGTCGACGGTCGAAGATATATCGCGCGGCGCGGAACGACAATCGAAGTCGTCGGAAGCGATGTTCGTTACGGTTGAGCAAATGACTAGGGCGACGGATGACATTAATGAAAAATCCGATACGGCCCGGCATTTGACGAAGCAAATGGTCACCACCATCGAAAAAAACAAAACGGTCATCCAATCTTTGGTCGACGGCATGCAAAAGCTGGCGGCATTAAATCAACAATCCATTGACGTCGTTCAATGCTTGGAGACCAATGCGAAAGAAATCGGTGAGATTTCGAGCGTGGTCGGCGAAATATCGAATCAAACCCATTTGCTTGCCTTGAATGCTTCCATTGAAGCGGCACGAGCCGGCGAACACGGGAAGGGCTTTGCGGTGGTGGCCGATGAAGTGAAAAAACTCGCGGCGCAAAGCTCGCATGCGGTGAACGATATCAATCAGCTTATCGCGCAAATTCAGGCGGAAGTAAGGAACGCTGTCGTTCAAATTACAGAGCAATTTGAAGTCGCGCGCCAAGAATCGGCTCATGGCAAAGCCGTGGCTTCGGCACTGCAAACGATCGTTGGAGAGGCCGACAAAGTGGCCCAAACCGTCGAACTCATCGCGTCCATGGTCTCGGCGCAAGCGGGACAAGCGCAATCGTCTTTGAATGAGGCTCGGAAAATGGCCGACATCGCATCGCAAATCTATACGGGAGCCAAAGGCGTATTTGCTTCGACCGAGGAACAGACGGCCGTCATGGAGGAGATCGCCGCTTCTTCGGAGCTTTTGAGAGAACAATCCGCAAAGTTAAAGCAGCAAATTGAATTTTTTAAAGTAAAATGATTCCTTCGAAATGATACGAGCGCCCTTCGTGATGGCATCGGGTTCAGGCCCTTGATTAACCCATCAGGAGTGGCGCTCCTTTTTTGACGCAAGCCATTTTTATTTTTAATCTCATTGATCGTTTTTTTCTTGTTGGGCAGCTTATGAGTGCTTAGGTGTAAGGGATTTCTTTTCCCTCAATGAATGCCTTCAGATTCGCTAACGACTCACGAAATCCCATATTGCATGCAACTCGCGTTCCTCCACTCTCCTGTTCCAAAATAAAGGTTATGATGGTTTGTTGCGAATCCGCTACAAAAGAGAACTCCTGATTCGGTATTACCTTCTCGATCGTCAAGAACATTGGAAGCTTCTCTGCAAGGTTGTTATGTTGATTGGGCATTAAAGTAAAAAGCATCTTCTCCCCCGCAGCCAGACTTGGAATTTCCCAAGGCGACCCTGGCGCATACCAATGAATAAGCTTGTCCTCACTCGTAATCGCATCCCACACGGCTTCGATATTTCCATCGATTACAATCGAACTAACTTGCGGATGATCCATGTTCAATCCTCCTTAAGTTCTCCATAGTTGGAACAATGATGACTCCATTTTAACTTTATGTGGAAGCAATACCATTCTCCACACTCATTTTCCCATTTGTATATGGCAATTTTCAAGTCTACCGTATCCTATACTCCTCAAAAAAGAAAACGCGCTTATCATGGAAGAGCTTATCCCTGAAGCGCGTCATCGTCGTATTTTATTCATTGGATTACACGTAGATCACTCTTAGACTCACTGCTTTACAATCTCTTCAATCCCGGGGATCGCCTCTTGTGCTCCCAAGCGAGTCACGGCAATCGCGGAAGCGCGCTGCGCCAAATCCACCGCTTCATCCATACTTTTGCCCGTGACGATCATCGCGGCCAGCGTACCCGAGAACGTGTCCCCCGCCGCGGTCGTATCGATAGCCTTAACCTTGAGGGCTTCCTTATACACATTCTCCGTCCCGTTATAATACGCGATTCCCTTCTCACCGAGGGTAATCAGCGGGTATTGAATGCCTTTGCCGCGTAAAATATGCAAAGCATGGAACGCATCCTCGGTGCTCCGGATCTCGATATTCGTATACATGCGGCACTCGATTTCGTTCGGCGTGAAATAATCCACTCCCCGCAAAATCTCATCATCGATCGGAACGGCGGGAGCCGGGTTCAGGAATATCGGCACTTTGCCTTTCAGCATACGCACGGCCTCGTATACGGTCTCCATCGGAATCTCCAACTGCAGCATGACGGCGGAAGCGGAAAGCAGCTCCCGTTCATATCGGCGGATGTACTCCGGCGTAACCTGATTGTTGGCACCGCCATCGAGGATGATGCTGTTGTTTCCGTTGCATACGGTGATCGCGGCGACACCCGTCGTCACGTTCGGCTCGCGCACCATGTAGTCGGTGCGTACGCCATAGCTCGCAAGGCCATCCGCCAGCGACCCGCCGAAAATATCGTCGCCGACTTTGCCCATGAACCACGTATCGGCGCCCATCTTGGCGCAAGCGACCGCTTGGTTGGCGCCTTTGCCGCCGGGCGAGAGGAAAAATCCTTCGCCCCTCATCGTCTCGCCGATCTCCGGGACGCGGCTCGTCCGCATCACCATATCCATGTTGGCACTGCCCAGCACAATAATTTTGTTCATAAGTCCACTCCGATCCCGGAAGACTGCAGAGCCGCCGTGCTGCGGAACGTTCTTCCGTTTATATCTCCGTTACTCTTATATCGCTGTAATAAGCTCTGGCCGCGCCAAGCGTGCTTACACCATACATTCCGTAGCTCCATGTATCGTCCGAATGCTGCAGTACTTGCTGGCCGTCAATGCTTAGCGTAATCAAATTTCCTTGCGCGGTCAACGTCAGATCGTACTCCTGATTCAACTGCCACGGATAGCTTGCGGCGGCGAGCTTCTTATACCCGAAGTCGTTGATGTACAGCGCAACCTGACCCTTCCCGTCCAAGCCTGCGTGATAGCCTCTCATCGCTCCTTGCGCGCGAATGGCAACCAGATGCGAATCGCCGATCTGCGGGTTGATCTTCACCGACACGGAATAATCCCGCGAGAAGTAATTGCCCGTATACGCTTCGCTGGGCTCGGCGGTCATCAGATACATCGCCCCGTCCACCAGGCTCCAGGCACCGTGGTTGTGGGCGAATGGCGTCACGCAGCCGAAGTCTGACGATTGCTTGCCGAAGTCGATCGAATAAGCGGATTTGCCGTAAATGCGAAATTCATCGATGAAGACGCGGCCGAGGCTCTTCGGCTTGCGGGTCGAGTAGGCTTCCAGCACGATGCCGACCTCGTCGATCAGCTCGCCTTCCGAATCGGGAATGTCGAACTCGACATGAATCCATTCCTGATCAACTAGCTTGACGTAACCTTGCACGAGTTCTTTTTTACTCTTCGCCAAGCGAACATACGGCGCAATCCCCATCGTTTCGTTGCCGCCCCATTGGTCGAGGTATATATGCATCGATACTTTTTGACCGGAATAAACACGGGGGGCGAACGTCGGCGAATACCGCTCGTCGCTGAAGTCGGCGCGCGTATAGAAAGGCTTGTAGAACACCTTGGATTTCTCTCCGCGGGTCATGCGGTCGAAGATGACTTCCAGCGAGCCGGTTCCCCGGGATGCTTTTTCCGTGGAATGCCGGGCTTCGCAGAAGAACGGATCGGACACGCGGATGTTATGCGTCGATCCCGGCAGCTCGAAGTCGAAGTAGATTTCGCCCTCCTTGAAGCTGTCGAGAAGCTGCTGCGGGCACGGCTCTTTCGCCAGACGGTAGCCCAGAATCGCGAGCTCCTTGGCATACGTAGGAATATCCAGGATATTGAGGTAGCCGGAAATGCCCGACATCACGATAGAGTCGTTGATCGGCTTGCGGTACTTGCCGGCGATGCCTTCCAAGCCGCAGGCTACGCCCAGCACCGTCCCGACGTTGCCGGCATTGCAGTCCGTATCCCAGCCGCACATCGTCGCGATCTCGACGGTCCGGTTAAAGTCGCCTTGACCGTAAATCATCGCGAGCACGCAGACGCCGGCATTCGGGATGATGTGGCAGACGCCTTTGTATTTGTCATAGCCCCAGTCTCTCTCCAGCATATCGCGGCACTCGCGGAAGTCGTCCGGATGCTGCGTGTGGAAGGCCAGAACGGCTCTTGCTACCTGCGCATAGAGCGAATCTTGCGGGATTTGACCGAGTCCCGCTTCAATGATTTCATGAATGTTCGAGGTTTCGAACGCTTTGGCAATCGCCGCGCATAAGAATCGGGCTCCCAGCACGCCTTCGCCGTCGTGTGATACTCGAGCCGCCGCTTCGCCGAAGTCTGCGGCTTTCTTAGGATTGCCAGGATTCACAAGCCCCCATGTATCGATAAAAATTTGCCCGCCGATCTGCTCGGCGATAATGAGGCCGTTTTGTTCGATGGAACCCGATTGCGGAGCCGGGATGCCGTTCTTCAAATTAATATATGCCGTATGCTCGGTGCTCACGCCATAGCCGCCCCACCAGAACATGCCGATGCCTTCACGGGCATAGTTCAGCCAGGCGCGGGCGACATCGTTCGGCGTAATGTCGCGGTCGACCGCATCGTCGTACAGCGCGCGCAAGAAGTAGTACGGGCCGTTCGCATCGTCGTCAGCCGCGAAGTTTTTAAATTCCTTCACATAATCGTTAATTTCGCCGTACGTATTTTTGATTCGCTCGTAAGTCCAGATCGTCGGCTCCACCGGAGCGCCCAGCCGGATTCCGATATTCATGCCAAGATAGCCGGAGTACACTTTTTCCAAATAATTTGAAGGGATCACTATGGGTCCACCGCCTTTACTGTATTGAATGGAGCTGCTGCCCCCTGCGCTCATTGGATTCCAAATCCGCCTTAATAATGGCTGCGGCCGCTTCAATGAACCGGCTGCACTCGGTTTCAAAGTTCTGCTTGTTCGCTTCCTCCAGGACGGCGATTTCGTCCGGCGGGATCGCGGCAACGCCCTGCATCGCCCCCAGAATCGCGCCGATCATGACGCCGATGGAGTCCGTGTCGCGCCCCGAGCTGACGCCGTCTTTGACCGCCTCTAGCATATCGCCGTCGTGCAGAACGATGTAGCCCAGCGCCAGCGGCAGCTCCTCGATCGAAAACAACCGGCTCGGCGTGTAATGGTTCGACGGAATGCCTACCTTGTTGATACTGCGGTTCACATCGTCGCCCATCGGCGAGTAGCGGACCATCACTTCGTGAAAAGCTTGGACGACCCGGCTCCGATCTTGCTTTTCGGACCGCAGCTCCAATGCCTTCTCGCAGATGTCCTCGATCGCCCGTCCCGTTCCATCCTTTGCGTAGCGCAAAGCCGTATCTACGATATCCCGGACGGTGGCGCCCGGCTCGAACGCTTTGGCCACGCAGCAGGCCAGCACGCCCGCCGCTTCCAGGCCGTAGCTCACCTGATGGCCGGATGCGAACAAGATCGCTTCGTCGTACGCGGCCTTCGGGTTGCAGGCGTTGACGATGCCGACGGGAGCGATATACATCGCCGCTCCGCAGTTGACCATATTGCCGTAGCCGCCCTCGCGCGGCTCGCAGTTCGCCAGCACGTGACGGGTGAATATATGTTTTTCCGGATAAAATAACCGGTCCAATATAAGCGCTTCTTTGCCGAATTCCGGAATGTACCGGGGACGGAACGCGATCTCTTTGACAAATTCATTCGCCATATCGTACGCATCCAGATGCCGCCGTTCGGTGCAGTACACGTTCATGAGCGCGAGTGTCATCAGCGTATCGTCCGTAACGATGCCTTGTCCTCTCATCCGGCCGAGCCGCGTCGTTTCCGGCCAATCGGCCTTCCACCATTTCGTCCGCGTCGTCTCGATCCGGCCATACTTTTCCACGATCTGGGCATGCGTCATTTTCTCCACAACCGCCCCCATGGCATCGCCGTAGGCCGTACCGTAGACGACTCCCTTCACCCGATCCGCAAATGAAATCACGATATGCTTCTCTCCCTTCCAGTCAGAAGTGCAAAGCCGTTATTCAGCCTTGCACCCCGTCATGTCCGTATATTTATTTGATCGTTTTATTCGCGTATTCCGTAATTTCTTTGCCGCCGGCAGCGTTCCAATCCTGCACGAATTTATCGAAATCGGCGATCGTCTTCTTGCCGGTCACGACATTGGCGGCGAATTCTTTGTACAGCGCGTTGCAGGCGTCCCACTTGGCCGCAAGCTCCGCAGGGATGATGAAGCTGTTGTCTTTGGTGGAAAGGGATGTCATCATTTCGAGCGATTTGGTTGCCGGCTCGGACAAGTAAGGCGTAGACGGATCGAACGCTTTGTCAGGCTTGAAATTCACGGTCGACTCGACAAAGCGCGGATACCATTCGGCGAATTTGGCCGTAAATTTGATCTTGTTGTCCACAACCTGATACTGCTCGCCTTCCACACCGAGCTTATCGAGCATTTGCCCTTTGGGGCTGGCCAAAAACTCCAATACGGCGAATGCCATATCTTTGTTCTTAGACGTCTTGCCGATAGCGAAGCCGCGGCTTTCCTTGCTCACATCGACCGGCGTATAGCCTTGCGCTTTGCCTTTGGCTGGCGGCAGCGGCGTAATTTTCGCATTCGCACCGTTCTGGGACGTCGCTTTCGTATTATAAA
Source organism: Paenibacillus allorhizosphaerae (assembly GCF_910594985.1). Taxonomy (GTDB): domain Bacteria; phylum Bacillota; class Bacilli; order Paenibacillales; family NBRC-103111; genus Paenibacillus_G; species Paenibacillus_G allorhizosphaerae. The sequence goes on along the minus strand of NZ_CAJVCE010000017.1, from coordinate 45,222 downwards.
TATCGATCACTTTGCCCTGCGTCCCGGCGATAACCGCCGCTTGCCCGTCGTAGAACGCTTTTTCCTTCGTGTCCCATTTCTTGGTCAGAAACTCCGGATCGAGCAAGCCTTCTTTATAGAGCTTTGCGTAAAATTCCAATTTCTCTTTTTCGAACGACGTTGTTTTGCCGAATGCATATTTGCCGTCCGCGCCTTTGATCCATGTCGACGTTAATCCGAATGCTTGACCGAACGTGGCATCGAGCTCATCCAAAGTGCCGGCCGTCGTGTATGCGAACTTCGCGCCGTTCTTCTCCTTCACTTCCTTGAAGAAGTTGTAGTAGTTGTCTATCGTCGGATTTGCGAGCAAGTCTTTGCCCGAAGCCGTCTTGTTCAGCCAGTCCTGGCGTACAACCGGCACCGAGCTGCTGGTCGGCGACAGCCAGACGAGATACGGATAGTTCTTCGTTCTCTCTTTGTTGTATGTGTTCATGGACGCCTTTACATACGTCGATTTCTCGATATACGGCGTTAAATCTTCAAGAATTTTTTGCGTTACCGCGAACTGGTAATCTCCCCCCTGGAAGTAGATCAGATCGGGGATGTTGCCGCTTTGCAGCAGCAGTCCCAGCTTCTCGGAATAGGTGCCGCTCTGCACCGGAACGAGCTGCAGCTTCACATTTTTGCCTTCGGCCTTCATGCCTTCTTCAATGCCTTTGAGCAATTTATCGTCCGGGGTCAAGTCCTTGTCGACAATGGAAATCGTAACGGGCTGCTGACCGGACGCGCCTTGCGCCGAATCGGCCGGAGCCTTAGGATTGCCGGAGCTGCAAGCGGTCGTTGCCAGCATCAGGCCGGCTGCCATCAGCGTAAACATTTTTCTCATTTCTGTTTCCTCCTAGTTTCAAATGAAATTGAAATTATTCTTTGACGCCGCCATCCATGACCCCTTTGGTGTAATACTTCAGGATGATCGGATAGAGCATTAGAATCGGAACCATGGCAATGACGATTGTAGCCGCTTTCAACGATGAGAAATCAAGCTGCGCAATGTTGTTGTTTTTGAGCAGATCGGCTGCGCCGACGAGGGTTGTCGTGTCCCGTTCGACGACAAACTGTCTGAGGAGCACCTGCAGCACCGTATTTTCACGGCTCGACAAGAAAATGCTCGATTTGAAAAACTCGTTCCACTTTGCAATCGCGTAGAACATGCCGATGGTTAAGAGCGGGATGCGCGCCAGCGGCATGACGATTCGCATAAATAAGGTAATGTGCCCCGCCCCGTCGATTTTGGCGGCCTCGATCAAGGAGTCCGGAATTTCTTCCAGGAACCGCATCATAATGATCAGGTAATACACATTAATCATCCGATATAGCACCATCGCCCACAGGCTGTCGAGCAAGTGCAGGTCTTTCATGACCATATATTCCTGTACGATCCCCGGCTCGAAAATCATAATGATGATGAGGAAGATCATGAGCGGCGTTTTGAAAGTAAGATTTTTGCGCGTTAGCACATACGCGGCGATCGTTGTAAAAAAGATGCTGAGGCACGTGCCGACCACCGTGATGAACAAAGAGTTGAGCAGCGCCCTTCCAACGATCGGATTGCTGAGGACGACTTGAAAATTAATGAAAGAGAATCCCCGCGGCCAAATTTCATATCCGTGCAACAAGTGAACCTTAGCCGGGTGCGACAGCGCTCTGGCGAACAAGTTGACGATCGGGACGAACATCGTAAGCGTGACCACCGTCAAAATCAGTCCGAGGAACGCTTTGGAAACGGTAAGCTTTCTAGCCAGCATGAACCGTCCACCTCCTTACCATGCCCCTTTAGAGGTTAATTTCTTCGAGATAAAATGCGTGGACAGCACAAGCACGACCCCGATCAAGCTTTTGAACAAATTGGCCGCCGTCGCAAACGAATATTGCCCGTTGATCAGACCGACCCGATAGACGTATGTGTCGATAATATCGATATGGCTGTTGACGGAATCGTTCGTAAAGTTTAGTACCTGATCCAATCCGGCGTTCATAATGAAGCCGACGTTCAGGATAAAGATCGTCACCATCGGCACATACAAATGCGGCAGAACGATCCGGGTCACAATATGCCACCGGCTCGCCCCGTCGACGTAAGCGGCTTCATACAGGCTGGGACTGACGCCCATAATCGCGGCAAGAAAAATAATCGAGTCCCAGCCGATGCTGCGCCAAGCTTCGCTCGCCAGCAGCACCCAACGAATGCTGTCTTTGTCGGTAAGAAAATCTTTGGCCGGCAGTCCGAGCGCCTTGATGAACTCATTAACGGCACCCGTGGAAGGGGACAAAAACTCGAACCAGATGCCCGCGATCACGACCCATGACAGAAAATGCGGTAAGTACGATACGACCTGCACCGCTTTGCGGAACTTCCCATTGGCGAATTCATTCAGTACCAACGCGAACAAAATCGGGATCGGAAAAAGAAGAAACATTTTCATGGCGCTAATAATTAACGTGTTTTGCAATACGTTGAAGAAGACCGGAGTGCTGAAAAGCTCCTTGAAATATTTGAGTCCGACGAACTCGTCGCCGCCCAGAATGCGGTAGTCGTAAAAGGCCAGCTTCATGCCGATGATGGGCCACACATGGAAAAGGACGAAATATACGATGCAGGGCAGCAGCATGAGATACAAAACTTTATCGGACCAAACCTTCTTCATCAGCGAATTCGCTTTCATTGCGCTCACCTCCTGATGCCTCGTTCATAAGTTCAATTCCAGCTCCATCAGCGGCGCATGCTGCTGGGCTCCGTAAACATCCCGATCAAGAAATGTGCCGGACGATACTTTACGGGAGAATGTGATCTTGAAGCCGAGCGCCTGATCGAAGAATACGATATGCGTAATATGGTCTTCCGCAATGTTGTATAGCCGGGATACCAGTTCTTTATTAATGAGACCGCGTTGTTTGACTTTGTAATAAATGTCCGGATCGTCGAACAGCACGTCTACCGTAATTTCAAAAGGCCCGCTGTTCTTGCTTCGCAGTACGGCTGCCGCATCGTATAGCTTCATGGCTGCACCTCGCTGTATTCGATAGGGAACATCTCCAGGCCGTCAGCGACGTCCATCAAATGGTAGACGGAAAATTCATACACGGCGCCGAACGGCACGTCGCTCGGAGCAAACGGGAAGGCCAGGTTACCCGCCGTCGATTTGCGTCCTTCATAGCCGTAATGCAGGAAGGTCGATCTAACCGAGCTGCATATCGCACTCGCCAGCTCCTGCGTCTTCGCCACGACTTCGAATACGATACCGAGCTCGTGTCCGGCGGTGCGCTGCGGCTCCAGCTCGCCTAATACGCCGTTCAATCCGTAATTGATAAAATGAATGCGGTAATCTTCCGGTGCAATTTCGCTGTAATAGTCTTTTACCTGCTGCTTCACCAGCTCTTCCACCTCTTCGATCCGGGCGATCAGCAGCGGGTCGCGCACGCCTGCGACGACGAACGTCCGGTAGGCCACCTTCATAGCGCCTTCCAGCTTAATTTTGTACACCGGCGTCTCTTCGATCCGGCTGCCTTTGACTTCAACGCTGCCGTCTCCGAGCTCGGTAAAGACGCACTGTTCCAGATCAAGCATCAGCCCCGGTCCATGCAAAATGTACGGGTGATCCTTCTCGTAAAACGTATGGGCGGCAACGGATACGGCCGTGCACTTGCGGGCCTCGCTAAGCGGCTGCACGATAAAGGAATCTTGCTTGAGCGTACCGAGCATGCTGTCTTTGGTCGTCCCCGGCTCCGCCGACAATGCGGCGCATTCCAGTATTTTGCCCAAATGGTACGCAAGCGCCGCATCGAAGCCGTGATACATGGCCACCGCCGCGAACGGCGACGGATCGTAAGCGCGTCCGCAAATGATGATGTCCGCATCCGCCGCAAGCGCCTCGATGATAGGCTCATGCCCCATCTGCGCGACGATACGGCTCGTCGCTTCCAGCCGTTCTTTCGTCAGCGGCGCCACCGTCTGACCCAGCGGCTCGCACCCGCCTGCTTGCAGCTTCGCTTCCACAACCTCATGGGGGATATCCGCCCATATCGTTGCGATCTTGATCCCGCGGATCCCATGCTCCTGCAAAATCTCCATAATGATCGACCGGGTCCATTCGACGTGAATCTCGGCGCCGCTTCCTCCGGCCGACCCGATGACGATCGGGATTCCCGCTTTTGTCCCCTCCGTGATGATGATCTCTAGATCCTTCTTGCAGGCTTGCCTGCTGACAATCGCCGTGCCTGCACCCAATTTATGCGGTCCTGCGTCGGTGGATCCGGCATCCACTACGATCGCATCCGGCTCATGGGCCATGCCATTCATGAAGGACGCCTTGGGGAAACCGTACCCGAGCATGCCGCAAGGGGCCAGTATTTTGAATTGTTCTTTTGTCATATGCACCCTCCACCCGTACAAGCGTCGTCATATAAAATAATGTATTTACTGCTGTAACCGTTCTCAAACAGATCGTTACTTTGCATGCCGATATTTCCGTGAAGATGGCTTTCGCTTATGAATTTCGGCAACTGGAAATCATATCGGTTGATAAGGATTATTTTGGATAATTGGATGATCCAATTAAAAGATCAAAAGGATGCGCCTCATCCGTTTGATTCCACTTTATTCAACATAATATTTTGTTTCACTTGACCGATATGGTGCAGTAGCGCTTCCTTCGCTTTCAGCGGGTCCTTTTCTTTAATCGCCTGGAGGATTTGGAAGTGTTCTTTATATACTTCCGCTTTCCGGCCGGGAATGTCGACGGTTTTGGTGGCTGTTTTCTGCAAAAGATCCATATGCAGTTCAATCAGATTCACCAGCACCACATTATGCGTAGCCTTCGCGATCGAGAGATGAAACGCCTGGTCGGGATTCGAAGGATCGTCTGAGTTACTGTCGATGATCCCCCAACGTTCGAGAGCGTTTTCAATTTCAACAATATCCTGCTCCGTGGCCCGCGTTGCGGCTAGTTCCACAATGCCGGTTTCAAAAATTTCCCGGGCTTCCAACAGCTCGATAATGGTCGCCCTCTCGATATTTTCGATGATGCGCTTCTGATCTTCCGCTTTGCCAAGATTTTTGCTAAGGTAACGCCCACCGCCGGGCCGCGTTTCGATCAGACCTTCCCTTTCCAAAATGCGGAAAGCTTCCCGCAGCGTACCGCGACTGATCCCGAACGCCTGGGCTAGTTCCCTCTCGGTAGGAAGCACATCGCCCGGAGCCATATTGCCTTCGAGAATTAAGTTCTCAATCTGCTCTATGACATCCTCGTACACCCGATGATATTTAATTTTCTTAATCGTCATTGTCATTACCTTCCATGTCATCATGACTTGCAACATAATTGGATGATCCAATTACCCGCACCTTCATACTAATTACATTTCGTGTATGTGTCAAGCAAATTTTGAAACCGTTTAAAGTTTTACAGTGAATTGAGATCAACGAAAGGAGTGAGGGAGCTTACCAATTAACAATGCTATTGTGAACGACGGGTTCGAATCTGGGGAAATTCATAATTGAGCTGCAGTTGCCGAGTCGGCAGCCGCCGAAGTCGCTGATCGGGAAGCCGGTCCGCCTTCGGAGACAATCAGGAGCACGGGAGGCAACGCCGGATCGACCGCGGTCGCCGGCCGTGCTTTTATTGCGTTATTCATTCGTCATTCTACAGAGCACCGTCTATAGATCAAGCTTTTCAAAAACGGAAATACAATGCTGCTTACAAGCAGCAAAACTCCAATCTCGATTGCATGATCCGCCATATTAAGCACACCTTTACCAGAACGCGAGACTAAAAAATCCGTAACCTGCCCAAACAACAAGCGATCCATCCCATTCCCAGCAGCGCCTCCAACTAAGAAAGCGAAGCTAATCTCGTTCATTTTGCCCTTTAATGCGCCTATCTTACGATAGTAAATCACACCCGCCACAAACAAAACGGCTACGATTCCAAAAAGTCGTCCATATCCTTGAAATAAGCTCCCAGCCATTCCGCTATTTTCAATATGAGTCATTTGTATTCCCCATATTGACAAGGTATCATCGATGTTCACATAAATACGGATTAAAATTTTTGAAATTTGATCAACTAGTACAACTAAAATGGCAGTAATATAAAAAATGATATTTTCCCCACCTTTCATCATTGATCCATTTTTAAGGCGCCGCCGTTTTGACGAGCATGATACTGCTTTGGAGAATCTATTTTGAGTTTACCACACGAGCAGTGTCAGTACCTATTCCGGGCCCAACCGCTCTGCTTTTAATGACAACCAAAGCCCAACGTTTCCTCTACTTTCGGTACCTGCTTTACCATTTGTTTTCTTCCACGTTTGATTCCGGGCATGCGAAAAAGGCTCACTCCTCCTCATCTTTCAAGTTGGAATAAGCCTTTGAAAGTTTATCAATTACTTAAATGATTATCCAAAACTTAATTTAGGATTTTTATAGCACCAATCTGAGTCATAAGGTAGGGTTTTTAATTTTTGCATGTCTTCCCAACGGTAAACCCAGTCATAATCTGCAACCCAAAAATAGTCGTCAGGATTAACTTTGAGATAATGATATATAAAGCGAAATACTAACTCTTCAACGCCGTAAATGTCTTCAATTGTTCCGACTTGATATAGTTTATTATTGAGATCCAAACCTACGTCCTGATAATAAAAAAAATCAAGATGCGGATTATCCAATCCATCTACATAAAGTAAAAACGATTCATTATTTTCTCGTACTTTCTTATCACTAATATTCAACGTCGTAGAAAGAAATTGTCCATTGCTGGCATAATTTTTACTGTTATGAAAGTTCAGCATTACATCCGCATGAAAAGCAGAAATGATAGAATCAGCTAAAAGACGTTCGGGTGTATATTTTATTTGGCTCATTAATATAAATGCAGAAGTCCCCATCCTATTTTATAACCCCCTTCAAATCCTCTAGCGAGTTAACGATCGTTACGCCTTTAGATTTTATGTTTTCCAGCATGGTTTGATGTTCAGGCCTTAAATTACTCAAAGGCTTATCAATATACAAGATAACCTTTTTATTCTCTGGATTAAAGAATAAATCATGATTTGGATCCGTAAATTTATTAAATTGGTCTTCTTTTACCGCTTTAATTGATGCTTTGACCTCAATAATCGCATCTTTTGTAACTACGTCTAAATCACCGGCAGCTTCGCCGGTATTCTTCAAAACCTTTTGGCTAAACCCTTTTACTTCGCTTTCTTTTCTTACAAAGTCCGCAACCTTAGCTTCGGTTGCTTTACCAACATTCGAACTATTTAAAGCATTGTCAATATCTCTATTGATATTTTTCAGATGTTGATCAACCCATGTAAGTTCATTTCCAGCTGGATTGGTATATTTCGTTTTATTTCCATCCTTAACCATGCTGCCAATGGTCTCATCTTGTCCCGCCCCCTCATCGGCATTATTCTTATTCGGCGTATTGTCATCCGACCTTTGGGGATCGTCCTTATTCGGCGTATCGTCATCCGGCTTCTTGGGATCGTCCTTTTTCGGCGTATCGTCATCCGGCTTCTTAGGATCGTCCGGATGCTCACCCGGGCTTTTGCCGTCATGCTTCGGAGGTTTCGGTTTATCCGGAATATCGATATCCGGCTTCCGGGAACCGAGCTTATCCAGAAGCTTGCTCACATAGCGGCGTCCTTTCTTTCCCACCCAGCTTAGTGCTTTGCCGAATGGGATTCGGCTGAGTATAATGCCTACAGCCACGGAAAGCATATTTTCGGGAGTCAGCAGCTTCTTCGGATCGCGGATATAGCCGGCAATCTCATGTCCGCCACCGGCGATGCCCGCCCCTGTCATCGCGATGCCTAAAGACGGCCAGAATCCGACGAACAGCAGTGACAAGGCGAGGGCCCCGAGCAAGATCGCGCCCTGTTCATACCATTCCAGCCGATCCCACCAATTTTGCAGCGAATCGAACATGCAGGCGTAACAGGCCGTTAACCCTCCGCCCGTATGAGCCCCGAAGCTTGCGAACAGACCAGCCACAATCAGAATCACCGCAAGTCCGGTCAACGTCTGGCAAAGGGCTTTTACCCGAGCCTGGATAGGCTCCTGCCGGTCGGCCGCTTCCTCGTTCCCATAGAGCAAATGAAATCCGAGTTCCCTGCGTTCCCGGTAAAAGCCGAGCCAATACATGAATTTCTCCCGGTCCAGACAAAATGAGCGGATCATATTCCACAGCTCGGTAAACGGATTAAGAAGCGGCTCGTTCGGCAGCGACGGAAGGCGGTTTCGTATTTTGTTCAGCGACGCGTAATCGGCAATTAGCGATGCGGCGAGCATTAGCAAGAATACCGGCTGAGTTTTATAACCGCTTCCGGTTAGATCATGTAGCCAGAACACCCAACCCGGCAGCTTGTGTTGGCCGTTATAAGCCGCGTGATCCAGGATGGACCATAGCAAGATGATTACCGGGAACAGAAAAACCCATTTCGTCAGTCTTATCCGCAGCCGATAGGCCATTCCGCACGCAAGTGCGATCATAGCGGTATGTACGGGATGACCGACGGTCATTAGCGTCGGAAACAGACTTTCTTCGAACCGTCCGGGAAACAGCGAGAAAAAGTCCCAATGGATCGTTTCGCCGCCCAACATCGTAAAGCTGTAGCCGAACTTTGTCGCAAGAATGCCGGAACTTAGCCACCTTCGGGAAAGCTCCTCCATCAGTTGGAAACCGACGCCGGTCGCCGCGCCGATGAGCGTATAATCGCTTAAACTCAAGGCGGAAGCTCGACGCGAGAACAACAGAAATATGCCTAGCGGAAGGAGTTTCCACAGCTCTTCGAAAATCGGCGTGATCACGGCAATGGACCAAGTATCGGAAGTTTTTCCGCCGAAAAGCGCATGGAGGGTATTGACCGTAAGCGTTGTGAACGGTACGACAAGAAAAACGCCTGCCAGAACGAACAGAACGATCGGCTTCCACGGCATCGTTTTGCTTCGGCACAGAAACCAAAATTGCAGCAGCACATAATACGACCATAAATATTGAACCACCATGGTACGCGATTCTTTAACGAAAAACAAGCTTAACACAAACACGGTTAGCGATAACCAGGAAAAAATCGTATACGCCGTTTTAATAAAAGGATATTTCTTAATCCATGCTTGGCAAGTTCGATAGATGGCCTCAATGAAATCCCGAATTCCGGTTCGAATGGACCAGATCGTAATCACTGCGGTCGCCTCCTTTGACAGCCCACCTCGTGCGAGCGGGACGTCTCCCTTGACGACGGTCCAGCCATGAGTAAATGAATGAATTCATGAAAAACAAGGTCATTGATCGATCGGAGCAGGAGTTTATAAAACCTCAATAAGAAACATGTAACAGACCTGTTATTTATGAACGAGATACTAGTATTATAAATAATTCTTATAAAATATGGCAAAAGGCGTTGGTCTCAATTCTTGATGAATTATGTCGATAAAAAACCGGGATATAACATCCGAATGGAAGATCGTTCAACAGCAGAATACGGCTACTAAAACATAAGCCCCTGAGAACTGCGTCTCAAGGGCAAGGTCCGTGTATAAAAACTTAATAGTACTCAGCTGCATGATCAATGCATCATACCCGGCATACTTGTGTGGCCGCCAGCGGTTGTTCCCTCATTCGGATTGGCGACGTTCCCGGCTTCGTATAACTGGCGCCATGACCGCCATGAACCCCTCCAAATGCCGATACGATCTCGCTGTAGAATTTTTATTGATGAACGAAAAGTTGTGGCCCGGCGTTGTGATCCCCCATCCGAAATCGGTTGCCGGATCTTTGTACTTCGCGAAAGCAACCGCGTTTGAATACGGATCGTTGCCGGCCATGCGAACCATTTTCGCTTCCGTCATCTGCCTGCATGTTATTTTGTTCCGACAACCAAAAGTGACTCGGAAGGCCCCTCGAAACCTTGCGGTCCTTCAAATATCCTCAGCGCCTCTACGATATCGATGTGCATCTGTTTACGATCAGCTTCACTCAAGCTCTTAGTCATTTCACCGAGCGGCCCTGCAGATACATCGTCTCTGGCCCCCCGGATGAATTGTATGACTGATTCATACCGATGAATGTGGGGCACTTCCTGAACCGATACGTCTTGAAAGCCTGCCGCTATAAATGCTTGTTCCAACGTTTCCGGATTACCTAATGAGAACAAGCCTGGGTTTTTACCACCCTCTGTAAGGGAGATGCCTGCATATCGAGCAATAATCGAGATTGGGAGAGATAACGTTGGGTTCCTCTCTGGACTCGACCACACGAGTGCCGCAAACTTTCCACCTGTTTTAAGAACGCGCCGTATCCCGTCTAAAGCTTGCTTAAGATCGGGAACAAACATCAGGCCATGGCGGGAAATCGCCGCATCAAAAGTATCGGATGGCAAATCAACACGCTGGGCGTCCATGACATGCGTCTCTATGTTACTCAAGCCTTCTTGTTTAGCAATGTCGGCAAGCACTTGCAGCATCGCACCCGAAATATCGGTCGCCACAACCTTTCCCTCAGAACCGATCATCCGCGCCGCCATAAATGTTTGGTCTCCGGTTCCCGCCGCTACATCCAGAAGCAGACTCTGACTACCTTCAAGAACCCCTGCCTTCCTCAGCATTAGGTCCGTTGCGGTTCCTAGAAGTCGATCCCTATCCGCTTTGCTACGATTCCATGCAGATACCTGCTCGTCTGTCTCCCAAGATTTTGGCGCGTCTTCCTTGTGATCGGACTTCATGAACGCATCCTCCCTAATATATAATTGCACTCATCTCAAAAAAGCCAACAAAAAACATTAAAGATTAACCCGGCCATTTGACCGGGTTTATGTTTATTTTAACAATTCACTTATTTCATTTAGATTTTCCGCAAAACCAACAAACACCTTTTCTCCGATCACAATCGTCGGAACAACTTGTTTTCCCGTCAAGTTCCAGACTTCCTCTGCATACTTAACGTTCTCTTCACAGTTATAATCTATATAGGGAATCTCGTGTTCTTTGAAGTAGCGTTTGGCATAATTGCAGTCGCTGCAAGTCGGTATCGAATAAATTTTTACGGGTTCTCTCATTCCAGAGTCACTCCCTGCTCACCTTCGAATGCTCTCATGCTACAACGTCATATCCCTTGTTTTGGATGACTTTCTTTATGTCGGCTAATTGTAATTTCGCTTCGTCATACTGGACGTGTAACGTGCCTTGCTCAAAGTTAACGCGGCCTTCAGCACCGATCGAATCAAGAGCCCCTTCAATCGTTCGAACGCAAGAACGGCAAGACATGCCTTGTACTTTAACGGTTGCTTCTTGCATGGTTTCACCTCCTCTCATTAGAAATCTGTTAACCTGCAATGTGCTGAAGCTGTTCGAGTGAAACCCGATCCACGAATTTACTGAATTTTTCTTTGCCTTTCGCATGTGCCTTATAGTAATCGATAATGGCGGTAACGGCCGGAACGAGTCGGTCTTCCGTTAATCCCGATATGAGTAGTCTGGCAAAGGAAGTTTTAAGACCCTTCGGTTCACCGCCAACGTAGATGTCAAATGTATCACGCATTTTCACAACGCCGATATCCTTAAGCAACGGCTCGCTAGTACCTAATGCGCAACCCGCATAGCCGATCTTAAGCGACGTGGGCGTTTCAATGCCTGCTATAGCTTTATTTAGGACTTGAGCCGTTACCAGACCCGCCTCTTCGGCTCCTTTACAGAAATTGCAGGCAATCAGGCTTTTGGTCGCAAACCCTGCTGGATACACTTCAAGGCCGTAACGTTCAAGTTTTTCCTTTATGGTATCGCGCCGTTCGAGCGGCACTTCTACATAGAGCTGTTTGAACGTGGTCATTTCAATTTTTGCATCCGCCCCTGCGACCCTACTGATTATTGCAAGCTGCTCCGGTGTGAACAGGCTGCCCCCCGCTTGAATCGCCGTGCTTATTGCGATCTTTATCTTTTCTCCCATGACCATCCACCCCTATTCGAATGTACCAAATCATTTAATATCGACTACAAAAGGCACGGTAATCACTTTTCCTTGGTGTTGAAATTGCCCCCATATTTTATAAGTACCGCTCTTTGGAAAAGAGGTAGCAAATTGAGCTTTCGGGCCGGTGGCCTTTTCATCAAGCGGATGAACATGAATGTATTGCTCCGCATCGGCCGATAAAATCACGACATGTCCGACAGCTCCCAAATACGGTTCGAGGTTGTTAATCCCCTTCTTAGTTTGCGCATCAAGAATATTAAACGTAAGTGTAACTTCTTGAGATGATTTCGTGCTGCTCAAAGCGAGTTCAATTTCTTTGCCATCGACATCTTTTACAAGCTTGGAGTCGGCAATAATAGCGGCTTGATCCCCGGCTTTGCCCTCCACCTTTACCCATTCGCTAAGCGTTGTGCTAGTTCCGCCCTTTGGAATGAAATCCGCAAACAATTTGTAATCCCCGCCCGTTGGAAAAGCAGTACTGATCGTAAACTTCCCGTTTCCCTTGTAGTCGGGATGGATGTGGTTAAAGAATGAAAGATCACGGTTCACGACGATGAGATGCAGCAATTTTTCATGATTAACCTGAAAGTCATTAACCGATTTACCGTCCTTATCTGTAATTTGTATGGTCAGCTCTTTGTTTTCGTTTGCTTTCACTCCTCCGGAAGCAAAGGCAAATGTCGCTTTAACCTTATCTGAGGGCATTTGTTGATCACTGGCGTGACCCCCGTGACTGCCGGCTTGCTCGCCGGTAGTTGCTTGATTATGGCCTTCATGGCCGGACGCATTTTTATTTGCATTACCGCACGCGGACAATAAACTGAGGGCAAGAATACTAGAAATCAGGATCATTTTGTTGTTCATTTGGGTAAACTCTCCATTCTAAATTTCTAACGTTTTTTTAGTGGCGAACTTTAACACGCTGCAGGCGAAGTGCATTGAGAACGACGGAGACAGAGCTTAATGCCATCGCCGCGCCTGCTACCCATGGTGCCAACAACCCAATTGCAGCAATCGGTATACCGAGGGTGTTATACCCAAGAGCCCAGAACAAGTTTTGCTTGATGTTGCTCATCGTTTTGCGGCTCATATAAATCGCATCCGGGATGCTTGCCAGGTCGCCGCGCATGAGAGTTACATCTGCTGCTTCCATGGCCACATCTGTGCCGGTACCGATAGCCATGCCAATGTCTGCCGTCGCCAATGCAGGTGCATCATTGATACCGTCCCCAACCATAGCCACCTTTTTCCCTTGAGCTTGCAGCTTCTTCACTTCTTCTGCTTTTCCTTCCGGAAGCACTTCTGCGCGAACATGGTCGATGCCGACTTGAGCCGCAATCGCCTTGGCTGTCCGTTCATTATCTCCTGTAATCATAATGACCTGAATTCCCATTTCTTTCAGCCGGCTGACCGCAGCCTTCGAGGTTTCCTTAATCGTATCCGCCACGGCGACCATTCCGGCATATCGGTTATTGATCGCAACAAGCATAGCTGTCTTTCCTGATTCTTCCAACCGAGCCATCAATTCATAAGCATGCTTCGCTTCTATTTCGTACTTTTCCATCAGTCGGCGTGTACCGATAAGCAGTTGTTTGCCTTCCACCACCGCTTTGATTCCGAATCCCGGGATTGCCTCGAATGATTCCGTACCTGGCAGCTCGATATTTTTTTCCCGAATGCCCGCAACGATCGCTTCCGCAAGCGGATGCTCCGAATTTTTCTCCGCCGCGCCGACGAGTCGAAGGAATTCCGTTTCGTTTTCTTCTGCTAAAACATCTGTCAGCTCCGGTTTCCCCTTTGTGACGGTGCCAGTCTTATCCAGAATGATCGCGTCAATCTTGTGCGTTTGCTCCAGATGCTCTCCGCCTTTGAACAAAATACCGAGTTCTGCTGCGCGTCCGGATCCTGCCATGATGGAGGTCGGCGTTGCCAAACCGAGTGCGCAAGGGCAAGCAATGACGAGAATAGCAATCGCTTTTTCCAAAGCCTCGGCGAATTGACCCGGTGTGACAAAGAAGTACCATACCAAGAAAGCTACCACCGCAATCCCAACAACAATAGGAACAAATATGCCAGAGATGATGTCAGCTACCCGCTGAATCGGTGCTTTGGAGCCCTGCGCTTCTTCCACGACTTTAATAATCTGTGCAAGTGCTGTTTCCTTGCCGACTTTCGTTGCTTTTATCCGGAGCATACCATTTTTGTTGATCGTGGCTCCGATGACCGCGTCGCCGGCTTTCTTCTCTACAGGAAGACTTTCGCCTGTGAGCATCGATTCATCTACTGACGATACGCCTTCGAGCACTTCTCCATCCACCGGCACTTTATCTCCAGGACGCACCAGTACAATATCCCCTACGATGACTTCATCTATGGAATTGTCAGTTCCTGGCCGTCACGAACAACCAAAGCCGTTTTCGCTTGCAGGCCCATCAAAGATTTGATCGCTTCCGATGTGCGGCCTTTGGCGAGCGATTCAAACAGTTTTCCTAAAATGACCAGCGTGATCAGAATTGCACTCGTCTCATAGTACAAGGATGGTCCATGATGGGCGCTAGCTCCCTGAACGGCCCAATTGATCGTTAGGTATAAACTGTAGAAGTAAGCGGCCGAGGTGCCAAGTGAGACCAAAACGTCCATGTTTGCACTGCCATTGCGAAGTGCCTTATAAGCACCTACATAAAACTGTCTTCCGACATAAAATTGTACCGGAGTGGCCAAGATAAGCTGGAACCATGGATTCATAAGCACTTCCGGCATGTAGATCCATGAGGTAAATGAAAAGTGAGCTACCATGCTCCACAAAAGTGGGAATGAAAGAATCGCCGAAATGAGTAATTTCCGTTTTTGAAGCCGAACTTCATGTTCGCGATGGTGTCCAGCGTCTTCATTTTCCTGATTCGTGATCGCTTTATAGCCAAGCTGCTTGACTTTGTTTTGCATATCCTCGATCGAGACTTCACCCGCAGAATACTCGACACGTGCCGTTTCCATCGCAAAATTGACAGAGGCGTTTGTAACACCGGGCATCTTGCTAAGTCCCTTCTCAATACGGTTAGCGCAAGCTGCACAAGTCATACCCGTGATTTGCAAAGTCGTTTGCTTGGATTCCTGCGTAGCGGTTGTTTCCACAATCGTTCACTCCTTGTTATCAATGAAATTACAAAACGTCGTAGCCTTGCTCTTCGATGGTTTCTTTGATGCGTTCTATTGTAATTTGGTTTTCGTCATACGATATATCCACCGAATTGTTCTTGAGATCGACCTTGCCTTGTGCTCTGATTTCTTTGAGTGCCCCTTCAATGGAATTAACGCAATGCTGGCAGCTCATACCTTGAACTTGTAATGTAATGTTTTTCATTTTTCGTCATCCCTTCTTTTAATCAAAATGTTCAGTGTTTTTAGCATTTCCTGTGTAATGGACTCATAACTCCTTGAGCTACATCTCGTCGCGTATGATTTCAAATGATTCGACAGAAGCAAAATGCCTACTGCATTTAGCGCGGAATGGATAGCTTCAAGTTGGTTTAAGATCTGATCGCAAAATTCATCTCGTTCCACTTGCCTCTGTACACCGCGAACCTGGCCCTCAATCCGATTTAATCTCAGCTGGATTGCGAGTTTTACTTTCGGATTAAGTTGTGTTTCTTGATGGTCAGGAAATGATTTCATCGATTCCTTAGCATTCATTTCCATCGATCTCCTTGCATTCGTAGTATACCCCACTACCCTATAATTAGTCAACGATTTTTACGATACCCCTGCACCCTATATTTTTGAATAAAGAAAAAGCAGCACACAGCTGCCACATCTTTTAGAATCAGAATTTATAAGCCGGAGGCGTTAAACATCTGATTTTTCTTATTTTATCAATTTATTCATCGTTGTCATAAGTTCCGTCAAGACCTCGGTATCCCCTTCTTGGATCCGCTCGATAACACAACTTTTAAGATGATGCTCCAGCAACAGTTTTCCGACTCCATTCAAAGCGGATTGGACCGATGCAATCTGGTTCAGCACATCATCACAATACGTATCCTTTTCAATTAACCCTTTAATACCGCGTATCTGTCCTTCAATTCGATTCAAGCGGCTGGTCAAGCTGCTTTTTACTTTATCAGAATGATGGCTTTTGCGTTCAGAACCATCAGGCGTGCAGCAACTCGAATCATGCTCACTACCTTGATTCAGCATTTCTTTCTCCAAGCTCATATAGCCGCCTCCTTTACAAGCTATTATACTATACTCCCACCCCCTATACAATGAGATTCGGTTGGCGTGTGATATTCAGGTCGTTAATATATAACAGAAGCCTCCAGCCAAGCAGGTGGTTTGGCCGGAGACCTATCGAAACTACATAGCTGTTGGACTGTTTGAATCCCCTGGTCTAGGAGATCGGATAAATAAGAACGCTAAAATCGCCCCTATAAAAGCGACAATACCGGACCAGAAAAATGCTTGATGAAATCCAGTATTGAGAGCTGTTAACGGATCATTCACAGTTTGGGAAGCTGTCGCCCTCGCTGCGAGTGCAACCATAATAGCCAAACTAATAGCCGAACCGATCTGATAGCTCGTATTGGCAAGCCCGGATGCCAGACCTGCCTCTTCCGGTTTAGCTCCTGACATGGCTGCCATCGTAGCCGGGATATAAGCCAGTGACATTCCTAGCGCACCCAATAGCGAAGCCGGGAGCACATTCGCGATAAAGGTACCGTCTACAGGCGTATTTCCCGAGAATAGTAGCATCGATACCCCAAGAGCAATCAAACCGATCACCAAATTGGCCTTCATACCGAACCTTCCAATCAATTTACCTGTAATGAACATCATGAAGATCGCTATGAGAATCGTCATCGGAAGCAATGCAACACCGCCGGCGAAAGCGGAAAACTTCAAGACTTGCTGCATGTAAAGATTAAGGAAATACCAAAGCGGTATCCATCCCCCGGACAACATAATGAGCGCGATATTTCCGGCAGCCAGGTTCGGTGCTCTAAATATTCGGAGCGGTACAAGCGGTTCTTTTTTAACTGCCTGAATAATGAGGAATAGAATGAAAAGAACAGCTCCCAAAATAATCGTCCATAAAGTGGATGGTGATCCCCATCCATTGTGTTCCGCAGTTACAATGCCGTATACAATCAATACCAAAGCCGCTGTTACGAAGATGGCACCCGCGAAGTCAATGCTCCCTTTTCTGCGCATCCCTTTCGACAACAATACCGGAGCTAACAGTAAAGCAAGAATACCAACTGGAACATTAATTAGAAAAGTCCATTTCCAGCTCAGCCACTCGGTAATGACCCCTCCCAGAAAAACTCCGGCAGATCCACCAGCCGCTGCTGAAGCCCCCCAGAAACCCAAGGCCTTGCCTAGTTCCTTAGGATTACCACTAAACAACATCATGACGATCGTTAAAGCCGATGGAGCAATTAAAGCGGAACCGAACCCCTGTACTGCCCGGCCAACATTAAGCGCCCCATCATTCCAAGCAAGACCCGCAAGCAATGAAGCTAAAGTCAAGATGGTGAATCCCCACATAAAGATGTTACGCTGGCCAAAGAGATCCGATAATCGGCCTCCGAGCAACAGCAAACCTCCAAAGAAAATGACATACGCGTTAAATACCCATTGCAAGCTTTCCTGTGTATAGCCGAGCGCTTCTTTGATGGCAGGCAATGCTACCCCAATAATTGAGGTATCCATAATCACCATAAAATTTGCAAGGCATAGCAACGCCAACGCTTTCCAACGTTTTGGATCGGCTTGTGATAAAGCCTGTGATTGCGTAGACATGATTTAACCTCCAGCTTATAAGAATCCTCCGATGGATCCCCATCATGCGATAATAACGTTCGTGACGGCCGTCTCTAAACGAGGTTATTGGGATCCACAATTTACCGGAGTTCGCTATTGATTATAGTATAGCCCCCTACCCTATTGTCAACACTTTGTTTTTATATAACCACAAATCCCTAGTCATTTTTTTCAGAATTCCCGGTCTTTTTTATCCCCCTCTGACATAAAAATGTTGGCCAGGCCATATCCATTAAATATAGGGTTAGGGGGAATAGTATATGTATACCATTCTGATAAGTAGTTTATTCGGCATTCTCACTTTCTGGGTTACGGGGTTTATCTTTGCCTTTCGAAAACAACTCACTTGTATGGTTGGCATGATGGCGGCTATGACAATGGGCATGGCTGTAGGCTTAACAATGGGAACGATTCTTGCACTTTGGCTCCCGGGGCAATTTTTCCAATCGTCGGTAATCAGTATGCTGATTGGTGGAGTAGTTGGGGCATTCATCGGGGGACCTATCAGTCTTATGGCTGTACTGGATGGATTATTATCCGGGATCATGGGCGGCATGATGGGAACGATGCTCACGGTGATGATGCCATCTCCGTACACTTTGGTCACGGTCAAGGTCGTATCCGTACTCTTCAGCGGGATCATCTTTCTCCTCTTTGTAATGCTGCAATCGGAAATCAAGCCGGATCTTTTAAGGCAAAGAACATTTTTATTATCCAAGCCACTTTCCATGTTTTTAGTGGTTGGTCTTGTTCTTGGGTCGACACAAATGGGCCCTTTTAAAGAATCCAGCCGACTTTCAGCCGATCAATCCCACAATCATTTGGGTCATGATCATGAGAATTCCGCAAATGAGGCAAACCTAAGTGCTGACACAGAGCTTCTTGTTCGGGCAATGGAATATTCATTTCATCCCGGTTCCATACACATCGTTCTAAATCAAAAAATTAAAATCACTCTGGATAATGCAGGACAAGTAGAGCATGACTTTGAAATCGTCGGAACCAACATTCACATTCATGCGGCACCCGGTAAAAAAAGTAGTCTAGTTGTTAGCTTTGATAAGCCTGGCTATTACCAAGTTATATGCACATTGCCGGGGCATAAGCACGCTGGAATGACCGCTTCAATTCAGGTCTCAAAGTAGTAAAGAGACGAAATGTCCGCCTGCAATAAAACACCGACCCTATGGTCGGTGTTTTTAGTAGCTTGTTAAAATTTTTCGAAGGATGCAGTTCTTTCCAAAGCATCAAGCGACTAGTCTCAGATGCGTCCCCATTTTCATCGGATGCTGTCTTCCGCTGTTACTTGGCAGCCTCGCCGATCTCAAAGGCTGTTATGGAATCGAACAGCGCTTCGCAGTTGTTCGTATACAATCCGGCCTGAGCCGGCTTGTTCGCGAACGGGTCCTCCATATTGAATAGGAGCCGATTGTTGACCCAGACAAAAAGACGTCCGTCCAGCCGAACCGTCCTGTAAAAATTTTGGGAGCTAATTTCCTCGCGGAGCGCGAAGGAGAACGGACGGTTGTTCGCAGCCGGTACACGCAGACGCAGCTGGCCGGCAGTAACGGCCGATTTGAAATCCGCGATGTTGTAATCGCCTTTTCCTTTTGCTTGATAGTCGACGGGCAGAGCCTCCCACTTCCCTTCCGCCGACGCTCTGCTGTCCAAGCCGAAGGACGAAGACGAAGATTCCGGCAGCTGGAAGGTTGTATTCAAGTAGTCGAACTCTCCAGCGGTCCACAAAATCTTCGCTTGAGAAATTTGCGCGGCTCCTTGCACATTGTATACATACTCCTTCTGAACCTGTCCGTCATAGTTGGAATGTCCGTAGATCGTATACCGGGTGGTCGGCGCTTTGGCCAGCACCGTTTCTTTGCCGTCCTTCACTTGACGCAGCACGTGCTGCTTGGCGGCAAAGTCGGTGTATGCGACGACATAATTGCTCTCATCTACATAAGCGACGACGATGCCCGCTTCTCCCGACTTGGGTAGTTTGACAGAGTCTACATTGACGGAAAATTCATGCTCGCTTACCCGGTCTCCTTTGACCGTCAACGCCTTCCCGCCAGCAGGCGACTTTAGTCCGTCTCCGGTTATCGACCATGAAGCGTCCCATCCGTTCACGTATGACTTGTATTCGCTCCATCCGGTTGTAAGTACGGTATTGTCCATACTGACCTTGGAGCCGGATGCAGCCATGCCGATTTTGCCCGGACCTGCCAGCCGTTCGTCCTCCACAACAGGTCTGTCGTTATTGAGCTTGTAGTGATCAAGCTCGGCAAACAATCGGGAGCCGTTCTTATACACCTTCAACGTATGATACTGCTCCCCGAAGCCCGATACCCGTACGTCCTCCTCAAGAAACTTGAACGTGTACGGAAGCTCGAACGTCTTGACTTCAGATTTCCCGTCCAATACACCGGATACAATCAGCTGCCTCTTGTCGCGATCCACAAGGAGCCGAACGGCATTCGCTTCATCCTTATACCATACGGTAACGCCGGCCTGACCAAGCTTGCCTGCGGCTTGACCGTCGAACCGGATGTTCGTTTCCAAGAAGAAGTTCGCACCCGTGTAGCCCTTCAGCAGCACCTGCTTCTGTTGTCCGGAGGCATCGAGCAGAAGAGCTCCGTCCTTGACGGAGACGCCCTCCGGAACATTCTCATAGTGACCCATGCTGTCCGTGGAGTCGTATCTGTCCTCGAAGGTCGGCAAGAACGCATCGAAGTGCATGCCCGGAGATTGTCCGGACGTTACGCCGTCTGCCACCATCTCGTCTCCCCAGAAAAACAACCGGTCCTTGCCCTGGCCGTTCTCGCTGTTCCAGAACGCTTTGTAAACGGCCCAAGTCTCAAAGCCGTTCGGCCCCTTAATAACATTAGGCTGGGTAGGACCGACAATATCCGGCTCAACCGGCATTCCGTTCGTATCGAACACTCCGTAATCGAGATGATTCGGATTACTTCCCAGCTTGACCGCATCGGCGGCAATGACATTATCGCCCTTCTTCAACAGTCCCGCAGGAATCTCGATGAATTGGTACGCTCGGTTGGAAGCCTTCACGCTCGTTACCAGCTTCCCGTTAATATATATCTTCCCTTCACCCTGCAGCCGGTGACGAAGGACCGCCTTCTCCGGAACAATGTCCACCTTGAACGTCCGGCGCGTCCATATATGGGCAGGTCCCTTCGGCGCTCCCCACATTTGAGCTTCGCTCGTCACTCCGCCATTATAGATGCTTGGAATCCGGGCTCTGTTATGCGTCGGCCAGCCGAAGCCGCCTTCCCCTTTCTTCCAGCTGAAATCGTCGAACGCTGCACCTTCCCAGCCGGCAGCGGGCTGATCATAGGTGTATGTATACGTCTGCGAACCATGCTCCGAGGTCGGCAGAAGCACTTTATAGTGGAGCAGAAGCCGTTCGAGATTTCGGGCGAGCAGCTTGCCCGGATATTTGCTCGCATTGGTGAAAGCATCGTAATTCGTTGCCTGCGCGGCCCCGGTTTCGTATAATCCTGTTTCCGGAAACATCTGATTAGCCGCATAGAGCAAATAATACTGACCGTTATGATAGTACATCTCCGGTCCTTCGAAATTAACGAAATTGATGTTGCCCCAATGTCCCGGCTGTGTATGAAGCAGCTCTTTCGCAAGACTTCGACCCGGGTTCCCCCGTTCATTGAAGAAGGACTGCACCTTCCATAGCCAGACACCGGCCTTCCCTCTTAACGGCTCCCCCGTATTCGGGTTTGATTCTGCAGGATTTGCCTTTCGCAAATAAAGCAAGTCTCCGTTATGCGCGACCATAAACTGCAGGTCGATCCCCGTATCGAACTGCTCCTCCGTAAAGCTGTGCTGAAACTGAGGCTTATCCGTATGCATCGTGTCCGGTCTTCCGTGAATCAGGTTGTTGCTGTTAAAGCCATAGAACATGACGCCATTATGATAATAAAAGTCTGATGCGCCGTACTCCGTAAAGGTACCGTCCTTGCCGGCAAACTTCGGAAGCGTAGCGGGGTCGTTCGAGATGAACCGGACCGGCCCTTCCCAATGAATCATATCCTTGGACCGGTACAGCGTACCGGAGGTACCGGTTCCGGCCGCATAATAATAGCCGTTATACTTTTCGATCGTGCCGTCGTACAGCGGAACCTTCTTTCCTTGGTCGGGCCCGGACGAGATACGGAACAGATTATTGAGCAGCCTCTTATCAACCGGTTGTGCCGCTAGGTTCCCGTCATTATCCTTATTGTTTACCGGAGTGATTTCCTTCACCTCCTGATTTGATGCTCGCCAGGGCAAGCCGCCGTTCAGACCGGCGATTACCGCTCCTGCAGCCAGTACGGCTCCCGCGGTGAGTACGATCAAGTACTTATTTTTCATATAGCCTCCCATTCAAAAAAAGACGCAACGATACACGTATAATGTCTCGATTGTATTATAATAAAAACAGTTCATTGCCTGACATATGGTTTCGATCCTGCGATGTGAGGATAACAGACATTTCGCGCCAAAGAGCCTGCCCCGGGTAACGGAACAAGCTCGGCGGTGAAGTATGCCGGCATACAGAATGCTGTCTAATACTGCGTGCACATGAATTTTTTCAATGGATCCATTCGGATATGGCGGATAATTATCGATAAATTCTGGCAAATGGCCAGTTGCCAGAAGTCGTGCAGTGCCGGCCAGGACACATAGATGACGTTGACCGAATTGAGCGGTTAAATAATGTTAATTTTAGACCATCGCTATGCAACTGCATTTGGCTTCCTCCCGGCAGTTCCTCAAAAGTCACTGTTACCAGCCCGACAGACGGGCCGCCTTCGAATTCGTACGTATGGACAAGCCGCTCCGGCGCGCCGTTTCGTGAAAAAGTCCGTTATGGGCATACTCGTTACCGGCCGGATCGCGCTGGACATACCACCAAACTCCACCCTTTCTCACATCCAAACTGTCCACAATCGTCGTCATGACGCGCGGACCCCACCATTGCTGAGTTATTTTTGTTTGTTCGTTTCAATATTTTTGTTAATCTGTTCTTCAGCTTCACGCAGCGCCGTGTTAATATCCTTCTCGCCTTTGACCACTGGGCCGATGGCGCCGCTCATATAACCTTCCGCGAATGAGTCATATTTACTTACCGGCAGCGCTTTGGCCGGATTACTCAAAAAGGCGGGCTTTAAATGCTTACCTTGCAAATGAGGCATATTTTTGCCGAACTCTTGCTCGATGTTATTTATCTTCAGTACTGGAAACCTTGCATTCCGAGCTACTTCCATTTGCACCTCATCGGATAGAATCGTGGAGATGACTAGAAACGCTTGATCTTTATACTTACTTTGCGCCGTGATATGAAGTATCCACTCATCGACCTGCATGCCCGTGTTAGGACGTTCACGGAACGACGGGTACTGAGCCAAATCCCAATTCAGATCCGGAACCTCCTTCAAATTCGGCAAATTATTAACCGAGGCTAACATGGCGAGCGTCCGTTCTTTGGTAAACTGGTTATAGCCATCCCCGGCCAATCGGTATACGTTGTTTCCCGGAATATCGTAGATGCTCTTCAAGAGCTCAAATATTTTTTTCCAGTTATCATTGTTTACGGTTGCTTTTTCCGTTACCGGATCGACGAAGCTGTAGGATAACGCGGATGCTACACGAGTGGATTTATCCGGTTCCAGGCCTCGATACTGCACACCACCGTCGTTACGCGTCACTTTTTTGGCGAGCTCTCTAGCGTCCTCCCAAGTCATGCCGTCCTTCGGATACGGTACGCCGAATTTATCGAAGATGTCTTTGTTGTAATATAGACCGCTAAAGTGCATCGTCCAGGGAAGGCCGATCAACTGGTCCTGCCGGCTTGATGATTTCACCGATTCCACAGCTATCGGGTTCAACCGGGAGAGATCGAAATTGAATTTTTTGATCAACGGCTCGATACTGTCTTCCATTCCGGTTCCCACAAACCGGTAAATGATCGGTGAAGCGGTCATGACCAGATCCGGGACGTTACCGGCGGCGATCAGCTTATCAAATGCATTCTCTGGTTTTGTAAAATCAATGACTTCAATCGTGATGTGGGGATAGCGTTTTTTCACGGGTTCCTCAATGTATTTCTGGAACTCACCCGGACCGAGCCATCCCATGCTCAGGCCGAACTTGATCGTGACGGGTTCAGTCGAAACTTGCGGCGGAGCATTGTTCTCACCGGCTGGCTGCTCCCCAACCGCTTTACCTTCCTTATCATTACTGCAAGCGGTTGCAAACAATAATAGTGAAAGTGCGGCCATTCGTTTCATTCCCATGTCTTTTCCCCCCATTCATATTGTTGAAGCGAGGTTGCCCATGCCTCTGCAAACGGTTACAATATTCAGTCCACTTAGAAACAAAGCCAGTCCATTCGATAAGCCTGTTGTGCAGCGGAAATTCGTAACGAATCATCCCATCTTCCTCCTCTAGACAATACGCCCATGTCCTTCGAACGGATAGTCGATCGTAATACGTCCCGCCTGGCAATCGCCAATGCCGCTGTAAAGATCGGCCTTGCCGTCCGGACGCATCACAATGCCCGAAGTAAAGACGCAGTCGACCAAATGCGGTGCCTTGGCAGGTCCCGGCGGGTAGCAGGGACGACTTCCGATCAAATGAAGGTCCGAGGACTCTCGGGTGGTTGGGTCGAAGACGAGGGCCATGTTCAGGTACACCTTCACTTCCCCTCCGTTCTCATCCTTATCCCGGTAGCAAATGTGGCCGATGATGCCGATTTTGCCGCTGTCGAGCAGATAAGCCTGATTAACGCCGCCCCATTCGCCTTCCCCGAAGATGCCGTGAATGTACGGTGCATTCTCGATGACGTCCGCAGTCAACTCTTCCAGTCTGTCAACGACCGTGAAGCCGATCATTGATTCGCTCCCGTATTTGCCTCTCGTCTCTGCGCCGCGCGGACGCGAGAATACGCCGATCTTGCCATCCGACAACGGAACAAGGCGAATATCCTTCATTTTGTTAGGTCCGGTAGTGAAGTAGTACAAATTGTGGAGATCGGTGCCCCGGAAGAAATAGCCGAAAAACGTGCTGTATCTTCCACACTGATATTGCACATGAGTCCCGCCCATTACAAGCTCATCACCGATCTCACTGATGTAAGGGTCCTCCAGAGTATAGATCATGCTATCTTCCACCACGGTCCATTCATCCTGTCCCGTCTCCTCGAACAGGCGGACCCAAGAGCGGGCCCATTCCGCGCGACGTTCTACCCGCCCGAACAAATAGCGCTTCCCGTCCCGTATGAACGGAATCGAAATATTGTAGACATCAAAACCGTCCACGCCATGAAACACCAAGGTCGCACTCTCATAGATCTTTTTTGTCGCTTCAAATTCAATTCTTTGCGTCTGCAGGGTCAAATTTCTCCACACCTTCCTTTTGTTTTCGACTCGTTTATTTATGAGATGCCTGATATTCCTGAAATTGCTTCTGGTATTCCGCAACTATCTTATCCAGACTGGTTTTCCTCATTTTTCTCAGTGCTGACCTATATCCCGGTTTGTTATTGTTATCAGGATCGTTGATCGGCTTAAAGCCCGTTTTGCCGTCCTTGGTGTAGAGCTTAAACCGGTGCTTCTCGCCTCACGGGCGACTCTAAGTCGCTCACAAACCGCGATTACAGGCCAACCGCGCCGAACACTTTGTCGAAGCAAGCCTTGGAGCGCTGTGCGAGAACCTCCGGGGAGTCCGTCGGCTTCTTCTGCGACAAAATTTCTTGGGAGACGGCGCCTTTATAGCCGATGTTCTGCAGACCGTGAAGGAAGCCGGTCAAATCGATCACGCCTTCGCCGGGATAGACGCGGCCGCTATCGAGCGCTTCCTCCACCGGTACATCCGGCGCGTCGTTAATATGCACGTGAACGATCTGGTTGACATCCAGCTTCTCGATATCCGCAACCGTTAGGCCGTTCGTATACCAGTGGAACGAATCGTACAGCAGCCCTACGTTCTTTTGGCCAATTGCATCGATCCAATCGAGCGTCTCGTCTACCGTCCAGATGAACGGATTCGCCCATTTGGTCCGCAAATGGTGAGGGCCTACGAACTCCAGGCCGAGACGCAGGCCGAACGCGTCCAAAATTTGCGCACACGTACGCAGGCGGCGTGTCGCGAGCGCCATGAAGTGTGCAGCCTTGTGATCGGTAGAAGGCAGAATGTAGGTGCAGCAGTTCTTTGCACCGACTGCTTGAGCCGCGGCTGCGGCTTGAGTCAGCTTGCTCAGTCCTTCCTGGAACCTCTCCTCCGACGCTCTCCACTCGACGCCGAAGCCGAAATTGCCGATGACGAGGCCGTTCTGCTCCAGAAGCTCCTTCACCTTCTCTACGGAGTTGCGTTCGACAAGACCTCTGACATCCACATCCACAGCCTGGAAGCCATATTTGCCGGCAAGCTCTATTAGCCGCTCATCGCTTCCGATATCGCCCATCCCGGCGCGCGTTAATCCTCTCAGCATGTTCCGTTCCCTCTTTCTTCCATTGTTTTGAATTTACAGATTCCAGTTCAACTTGACTTCGTTGCCCGACTTAGAAGATTCGTAGATGGCATCGAGCACGAGGTTGTTCGTCAAACCTGTCAGCGCCGAGCTGATCGGCTGCTTGCCTTCTATGACGCACTGCAGGAAGTGACGGCTGAGGCGTACGCGCTCACCTTCGTCATTCTCAGGCTTGCTAAGCTCCGTCTCGATTGGACGATTAAATTTTTCGGTCAGCAGCTTGCCTTTGTTGCCTCTATATGCAGCGCCGCCTTCCGTACCCATCAGATGAATGAACGGCGTATTGTCCGTATCCATATGTACCGCCCAGCTTACTTCGAGCGACAAAGTGCTGCCGTCTTCCATCTTGATCAGCGCGGTCGCCAAATCTTCTACGTCGTAGATGCCATCCCAGTTCGGCGTTCCCCACGTGCCGATCCCTTTGCGCCGCGGGCCGAACTCGGCGTAAGTGGCACCGTAGACGGACACCGGCTTCGGATTGCCCATCAAATACAAGGCAAGGTCGAGCATATGAACGCCGATATCGATAAGCGGACCGCCGCCGGACTGATCCATGCGCGTAAACCATGTCCCCCAGCCCGGGATGCCCTTGCGGCGGAACCAGCCGGTCTTAGCCGTATAGATGCGTCCGAGCTCGCCGGCCACAACCTGATCTTTAATTTGCTGCGCTACCGATTGAAACCTCATTTGGTGGGACACCATCAGCACTTTATCGGATATTCGACTGGCTGAATAGATTTCCCTTGCCGCATCCGCGCTGATCCCCATCGGTTTCTCCAGCAGCACATGCTTGTTCGCTTTTAACGCTTGAATAGCCAGCGGGGCATGGAATTGATTAGGCACCCCGATAATTACCGCATCTACATCCTTGCTATTAATAAGTTCTTCAAAGGATTTAGCCACCGTTGCGATGCCGAACTCGTTAGCGCGGGACTCCGCCATAGGTGCATAAGCGTCGTAAACCGAAGTGATGACGCAATCGCCTGCCAGCTTGGAAAATTCCTTCATGTGAACGCCGCCGATATTGCCTGCGCCGATGATGCCGATTTTCACTTTCTCATTGTTTGCCATGAACATTTGGCCTCCTCTGTTATGAGCATTCTATTCCTCTATTTATGGTAGAATAAACGAAGGAAAAAAGCGTTCCGTTTTTTTCGATAAATATCCCATTTCTTCGGAAGGGACCCGTCATCATGTCACAATACCCGAAATATTTGAAAACCTTTTCTACTATGGACAGCCCGTTCCGGTTCGAGCTCGGAATCAATAGGCTGAAGAGAGGCTACCCTTCCCACCGGCAAGATTACTTGGAATTTTCATATGTCAAGAGCGGAACCGGCTGGGAAACGATCAACGGGGTAAAGCATCGGATGGAGCCGGGGACTTTTTCTTTTTTGCTGCCGTATCAAATTCATGAATTGTTTACCGATCCGGGATCGGAGTTAATCCTGTACAATTGCCGGTTCAGCATGGAACTGCTCATGGAGCCGAACCAAGAGGGGCTGATGAACGGCATGGTGAGCGGGACCGAACAGCTGCCTTCCTACGTTCAATTCGAAGGGGAGGAGAAAGCGCGGGTGGACAAGCTGCTGGAGGAAATGATGGAGGAATACGCCGGTAACGACCGGTGGCGGAACAGCTTCTTACAGGTTAAGCTGAAGGAGCTGCTCATCCGGTTCGACCGCTATCGGAGGCGGAATGAAACAACACCGATCGAGGAGCCCGCGTCAGGCCAGCCTGCAGGAGCCGTCTGGCCGATCATCCACTATATAAACGGCAACTACCAGGAGGACTTGACACTTGGCGGAATTGCCAAACACTTCTCGCTCAGCATCTCCCGGGTCAGCGAAGTGATCAAACAAGCTACCGGCCAAACGTACGTCCATTTCCTGCAGGATCTTCGCATCCGCCATGCGTGCAGCCTGCTCGTTTCGACGGAGATGAGCGTGTCCGAAATCGCACTGGAAGTCGGCTACGGATCCTATAAGACGTTCTCGCGGATTTTCCGAGGGATTAAGGGCTTATCACCGTCCGAATACCGCAAGTTGAAGACGCAGGCGGACGAAACGGCGCTATAGATCATACCGTATGCTCGCGAACCACGCATGCAGGCATATACCCCATATTCCGGCTTTCCGGTAGGCGCCGCGCTATTGTCCGGCGGGAGAGACCTGGGATGCAATTTTGAGAATGCCGTCATATAATGACCGGCTTCCAACAAAAACAATGTTTAATGATATAAAATTCTTAAATTTAGGACATATTCACAACCCTTATGGTCACTCGGTATTTATATATTGTTACACAATATATTTGTGCTTTTATGGAGCATAAAAAAATAAGTCCTCTTACCGGTGTCGCCATTTCACTAAGGTATTGACGCTGATGTTGTGCCTTTGGGCGATTACCACTTTTTTAGACAAAGAAAGCTCCCCTTCGAGTAGCGGTTTAATTATTGAACCTGTCTACTTAAAGGGGAGCATATCAGACCTAGAAGCGTTCTCTTATTTCAAGATTAATTCTTTAGCGCATGCAATGAGCAGCTTGGCATCCGCAGCGCTGATCGACTTGCCGGTTTGCGCTTCAACCCCATGGGTATAAGCTTGAAGCTGATGAATTGCCGCTTGTTTATTCTCTTTCTCCCGGCTCATCTGTGCGGCTCTCAGCTTAACTTGAAGAGAATTGGCGATGCCTCTCTCCGTTACCAGCTTTTCCGTCAAGCCGCCCAGCGACTCATAATCTGCCTCAATACGTATGGTCACTTGTCCTTGTCCGACATTACCCGCCAAGTCAACGGCCGTCGCTGCAAAGGTATGATCACCCAAGCCAAGCTCATAGGCTGGGGCTGAAACCGGAAGACAAGTCGAGCTCGCCAGTCCGGACAAGCTGTCAACCGCTTGACAGACCACATTTACTTGCTGGTTGATTAAATACTTGCCGTAAACGGCTCCCGTAACCGAGTAGTTAATTTGTGGCACAGTCTTATCGATACGGATGAAAGGTACAACGACTGTGCCTTGATTCCCGACTAAGTCATATACGGACCCTGTGACGGACAATCCGTTTCCTTCTTCGGAAATCGTGGTAGGATCCGGACACTTCTCGATTCCGGAAATGGCATCTTCACAAGTGAATCGGAATGTCACGGAGTCGTTGTACCACCCTCGACTATTTGCCGGACGATCAGGGATGGATGCAATGGTTGGAGCTGTTTTATCAATAGCAATGCTCATGGACCTTACCGGCTCTTGATTGCCGAGCTCATCGACAGAATAGTAGTGAAACGAAGTTACGCCCTCCGTCGTTACAGCAATAGGCTGGCTATATAAAGTCCATGAAGCTCCTCCATCCAGGCTGTAGTACGTGCCAGACGTCCCGGAAGCAACCCCGCTGCTTGATAGCGTTATAGTGACATCGGAGTTGTACCATCCGTTATCGCCTTTCTGTCCGTTTGCTTCAGCTTCTGTATGCGGCGGTCTGGTGTCGCTTATATCAAAGGCCGTTACAGCATTGTAAGAGGCTGAGACTCCATCGGTATAAAGTCCCGTTTTGGCTTTTTCATGAAGGAAGGGATCCTCCACGTTGAACACCAGTTTGTGGTTTATCCATACATAGATTCGGCCATCCTTACGAACGGTCTTGTAAAAATTTTGAGAGCTAATGTCCTCGTGGATCGCGAAGGAAAATGGACGATTGATCTGAGCAGGAACCCGCATGCGGAGTTGATCTGTCTTTACGCTTGTCGTGAAGCTTGCATCGTGATAAACGCCCCTACCGTTAAAAGTGTACTGGAAGGGAATGGCGTTCCACGACTGCTTACCTGCGTCCCATCGATCAAAGCCAAAGTTTGGCGATGCCTGGTTGGGCAGCAGAAATGATTTATTCAAGTACTTAAATTCGCCGTACGTCCAAAGCACCCTCGCCTGCGATACTTCGGCAGGTCCTCTCAATCGGTAAATATACTCGGTCTGCCCATTAGGCTCGGGGTTGACATGACCGTAAATTGTATCTCTGGAAGTTGAGACGGACTGCAGCAACTCCCTTTTTCCATTTTCCACCTTAACGATTTCGAATTGCTTGTTCTCATAATTCGTATACGCCATCATATAATTTTGCGGATCGACATAGGCAAGTATAATGCCTGCTTTACCGGTGTCAGGAAGCGAACCCGTATGGATGTTTACGGAAAATTCGTGTTCTCGGGTGGGGTCTCCTTTCACCGTTATTGCTTCCCCTATGGACGGAGAGGTAAGGCCTCTCTTATCTTTTTGCCACTTATCGGACCAGCCTTCGAATAAGGTGCCGTATTCGTTCCATCCCGATGTAACTGTAACATTGTCCATACTGCAAGCAGCACCTTCGCATGCATAGCCTAGCTGACCTGGCGATGCAATTGAAGGCAGCTCAAGTACCGGCTGATCATTGTTCAGCTTGTAATGATCAAGCTCTGCGAAAAGCTTGGAACCGTTCTTATACACGATCAGGGTGTGATACTGCTCCTCATATCCGGCCGCCCGGGGATCCTCATGCCGAAACCGAAAGGTAGACGGCAATACAGCCTCTTGAATCGACTCTTGTCCATTTAGCTTATATACCATGCGGTATTTTCTTTGTTCGCGGTCAATCAGCAGCTTCACCTGGTTATTCTCATCGCGGTACCATACCACCGCTCCGGCTTGACCCCGTTCACCGCTATCGAACCGAATATTGATCTCCATGAAATAGTTTTCCAGCTCTTTACCGCTTAACAACAGCTGTTTGGGGCCGTTCGTCCCGTCCATCGCCAGCCTGCCGTCCTTCATGCTCACACCTTCCGTAGGGACAGTATAGTTCGCTAGACTCGACGTCGAAGCTTCAAATCGGTCCTGGAATGAAGGTGTCCACGCATCGAACTTCATTTCCTCCGACTTCCCGGAAGACGGCCCATCGACGACCATTTCATCTCCCCAAAACTCAACCCTGTCTTTTCCTTGGCCATTCACGCCGTCCCAGAAAGCCTTGTACATGATCCAAGTCTCGAAGCCATTGGGACCTTTCACAATATTAGGCTGTGATGGCCCAACAATATCGGGCTCTATGGCTAAGCCATTCGTATCGTATAAACCGAAGTCCAAATGGTAGTTGTCGAGCTCAACCGGGCCCTGATGGCTGACTTTTGCCGCAATTACATTTTGTCCTGGCTTGAGCAATCCGGCCGGCACCTCCACCATTTTGTAGGCTGGCTGCGCCCCATTCTGCTTGACAACCTCCTGTCCATTAATGTATATGCTGCCATATCCCTCCAGACGATGCCGAAGCACTGCTTTGCCGGGAACCTCGTTTAATGTAAACGTACGTCGCGCCCATAAGGTATCGGGACTGGTCGGCGAGCCCCAAACCGTGTATATACTTGGCACCTTTGCAGGCGGCACAATATACTGAGGCCATCCAAATCCTCCATCCCCGCTGTTCCATCCGGTTGCCGGGTAACTTATACTCTCCCAGCCTTGGTCAGGGTCCGTATACGTGAACTTGTAAGTCTGCGCACCATGCTCTGAGGTAGGCAGGATCACCTTGTAATTGAGCAACAAGCTTTCAATGTTGCGTGCGAGCAGTTTGCCCGGATATTTCTTGCTATTGTCGAAGCCGTCGTACGTTGAAGCCTGGGCCACGCCTGTTTCGTACAGACCTGTCCTCGGATCCATTTGGTTGGATGCGTAAAGCATATAATACTGCCCATTGTGGTAGGCAAGCTCAGGGCCTTCGAAATTAAGGTGGTTCAAGTTGCCCCAATGACCTGGCTGTGAATACATCATCTCCTTCGCCTTTCCCCTGGAGGGATTGCCAAGCTCATCGAAGAAAGAGTTTACTTTCCATAGCCAGGCACCGGCGCGTCCTCGCATAGGCATCCCGGTATTCGGATCGTTCTCGTCGGGATTCACCTTACGAAGATAAACCAAATCTCCATTGGCCGAAATAAAAAATTGAGGGTCAATGCCGCTGTCATATGGCTGATTCCAGAAGCTGTGCTCAAACATTGGCGCAGCGGTGGACATGGTTGAAGGATTGCCGTGCAGCAGATTCGTACTGTTAAAGCCGTAAAACATGACTCCGTTGTGGTAGAAAAAGTCCGATGCTCCATATCTCGCCAATGTCGGATCGTTTGGCGCGTACGGCGGAAGCGTTGCCGGGTCGGTTGAAATAAACCGTATCGGCCCCTCCCAATGAATCAAATCCGGAGACCTGTAGAAATTCCCGGCTGTCCCAGTACCGGCTACATAGTAGTATCCGTTGTATTTCTCGATGGTAGCGTCGTAAAGCGGCATTTTCTTGCCTTGATCCTTGCCTGAACTGACTTTGAAATAGTTGTCCAGCCGTGGAGCCGCTTCCGCAAACGCTGGCGCAATCCGAAGTGGAAAAGTCGCACCAAACATAACAATAATGGCCAGTACGCTTGCCACCAATCGACGAAGCGGCGATAAAGTTAGCATATCCTTCACCCTTTCCTTACTTAGAATATTTTAATCATGCACGAAAATCGTTGAAACGCTTACATTATACGAGACATCTGATTTCTCTAGGAATAAGCATTTGTACTGTGAATGTGAGGATATCGGACATTTCTTTATTTATTTTTAGATGTTGTTGAACTAAACTTCCTGTTAGCGCAACGGCGGCAGCCGAACATTTGGCCGGCTGCCATCATGTCATGATTGAGCTATCGTTCTCCCCTTAGTTCAACCGGTTTATTAATTTCGCTTTAAGTTCATTACAATGGAATATCCTTCTGAGGCTCTTCCAAAACGGGAGCCAAACCCGCAGCCACTACCACCAACACTTCTCGAACCATCGCATCGGCCGAGCGATTTTGAGGGTTTCGACTCCAGTGAATGGCTGTCCCCAGTATGCCCCAACTTATGACGAGGGCCGTGGGTTCCACTACTTTTTTTGAAACAGGCGTTCTCGCTTCTACGCTCAACCATGTAAACAAAAGTTGATAAAGTTCTTTATGAATTGCGCTTTCAAACAACGGTTCATACCGACTGTTCTCTGGAGTCCGAATCATATATTGTCTGGTACGGGCAAGAAAATCAAATACGATTTGAATTAAGGTTCGCAAGCTACTCATATTCGATATTGAAGAGCTGGGTAATTCCAATTCCAATTTCCTTTGGAATTTTCCCCTCATCCAACACTCAAGAAAAGCATATTTATCTTCGAAGTGTGCGTAAAATGTGGCTCGATTAACCGTCGCGCGATCGGTAATGTCTTGCACGGAAATGGAGTAAATATTTTTCTTTTGCTCGAGAAGTTCCATAAAGGATTGTAGCAATAACTGTCGCGTGCGTTTAACACGGGGATCGTTTTGGTTTACCGGCATGCTCTACCTCGCTCCTCAACTTAGGAATATTCAGGATTCCGCAACAAACATGAACCAAAGAGAGATTTGCGGCTCAAAGACAACAAAAACGCGCTGATGTTGTCTATACAACGATCATGCCCCTCTGCTGATTGCTCGGATCGCTCAAACTGTTTATCATTCATAATACAGTATAAGTTTACACGAAATTGATGTTTAAACAACACTGTATTATTTCTGTGTCGGTCTCTCGAACCAGTCATTTAAGTCCGGCAAACCACAAGAAAGGATGATTGATTCTCATGATTGTTATCACCACTCCCACCGGCCAGATCGGCCGCCAGGTCCTCGACCTTGTCCTTGATAGCGCAGAGGCAATCCGCGTGATCGCGCGCGATCCCTCACGTCTTTCCCCTCGCGTGCACGAGCGCGTTGAGGTCGTGAAGGGGTCACATGACGATATCGATGTCGTCACCAAGGCATTCGCAGGCGCTGACTCCGTGTTTTGGCTAGTCCCCCCTTACCCCCAATCCAAGAGCATCCAGGGCCACATTCTGGGCTTCGTCCGGCCGGTGTGCGAAGCTATCAATAGTCAGGGCGTTAAGCGCGTGATCGGTGTTTCGAGCCTGGGCCGCGGGTTCGCCAAGAACGCCGGACAGATCTCAGCAATATTCGCCATGGACGATCTTATCGAGAGCACGGGTGTGTTTTACCGCTCGCTGTGCATGCCGGGGTTCATGGAGAATATGCTCTGGCAGGTCGAACCGATCAAACGCCAGGGGATGTTCTTCTATCCGATGTCCGGGGATCGCAAGGTTCCACACTGTGCTACCCACGATATCGCCGCCCTCGCCGCCAATCTGCTGCTCAATCACTCCTGGAGCGGACAAGACTGCATCCCGGTACGTGGACCCGAGGACCTGTCCTTCAACGACATGGCACAGATCATGTCCGAGGTGCTCGAGAGGCCGATTCGTTTCCAGCAGGTCCCCGGCGAAGTCTACAAGGCTACGTTAATACAGCATGGGATGACCGAAGCATGGGCGCAGGGGCTGATCAACATGGCGGCCGCGGTCGACCGGGGCATCTACAACGTCGATCCGCGTACCCCCGAGTCCACCACCCCCACCAGCTTCCGCCAATGGTGCGAAGAAGTGCTCAAGCCAGCCGTTCTAGCGTAAGCGCCACCGATGGAGCAGGCATTCGTTCTCAATGGGTGCGGAACGGCTTTTCGGATACGGGAATGCAACGATCCGATTGGAACCTCTCGCATTCTTCTTTGCAACACTGCTCTTTATACGATGTCTGTAATGTTAAATAAAAGAAATTAAAGCGGACCCCCAAAATATCTAGGAGGCCAGCTTTATATATTATGGAACTATTCTCCCTTTGCTTTTCATAATTATTCCGTGTAATTTTTTTATTAAATAACGTCTACCCTGCGGCAGCCGTATTAGTGTTGAACTATCGTATCCCGTTTGCTTAATAAAGGTCGCCAGAGTCCTTGTCTCTCAGTTGCTGGTTGTCTATCATCCGAGCATTATGTATTTTTATATTCTCCCTCTCCCGGTCAATTGACCATCATCATCGTGCTCCTTTATATTTTTTGGAGAAAACAGTTTACTATATCTTATGACGGCGGTACCATATCTTAAGTCCCGCCGTATTCCTTTTTTTCTGTAATGGATGTTGAATCAATTTGCGCGACTTATTAAACAGGGTCATTGCGGAATGACATCGCATAACAAAAAAGAAAACTAGATCGCTCTTTGCTTTAATCTGCACTATAGCGCAATGACGGCTGCCCCGCGGCAGCCGTTATGGTATTGAACTATCGTACTTCTTTAGCGTGATAATGAGGCAAGCCGAAATTTTGGGCAACAGCGGTCAAACTCCTCTGTATTGACATTTAATTACACGTAATCTATAGTAAATTGAAAGCAAGTACTTACATTAAGGGGCAAGCTCATGACTGCTAATCCAACTACTAGCGAAAAAATATTGCTTGCAACTATCGACCTCATGGCAGAAAAAGGATACGACGGCACAACGACCAAAGAAATCGCGTTAGCTGCCGGTGTGAACGAAGTCACTTTATTTCGGCGTTTTCGAACGAAAGAAAAACTGCTTGAGGCCGCCTTCAGCCGGTTCCATTATGGCGATGAGATGACTAGGCTTTTTAACGAGGGTCTCAAAGGACATCTGCATGAGGATCTGCTCACAGTGAGTCGAACGTATCATAACATTATGAACCGAAACAGAAAACTAATTTCAGTTGCGCTTAAAGGGAGCAGTACTCTACCTGACTCTGTTCTACAAGAGGCTTCGCGCAACCCGAAGCACTTGAAAAGTTTGCTCGTGAATTATCTAACTACAATGTCATCAGAAGGCAAAGTGGTGTCCTCAAATCCTGAAATCCAAGCATTATCGTTTATGTGGATGAATTACGGGGCTTTCATCAGTACATTAAATGCCAAAGAAGCGGTTTCGGAAGGTACGCTGGACGAATTTATTGAAGAAAGCGTAAGTATATTTACTAAGGCACTCAGCCCTTAGTTATTGGTTTTTCTAGAACAGCTCCGAAGGGGGCTTTTCTTATAATATTAATGAAAGTATGTGCTTGCTTTCATTAACGCGAGCATTTACATATAACAATCTATCAAATGAAAGGTGAGATTCTGAATGGTTAAACCGTCTTTTCCCTACGAAAAAAAGCGCAAACGAGTGCTTGGTTTAGAGATGGCCTACGTAGACGAAGGAAGTGGCGATCCGATTGTCTTCCTACACGGCAACCCTACTTCCTCTTATCTCTGGCGTAAAATTCTTCCTTATGCTCAAGATTTCGGTCGTTGCATTGCTCCTGACCTCATAGGTATGGGTGATTCCGAGAAAATTCCTCACAGTGGCCCCGACTCTTACACCTTTGTAGAGAATCGTCGCTATCTCGATGCCCTTTTGGATCAACTTGATGTTCGCAAGCGGGTTACTTTTGTGGTACACGATTGGGGGTCGGCCCTTGGATTTGATTGGGCGTACCGCCATCCGGGGGCCGTTAAAGGAATCACCTACATGGAGGGAATCATAAAACCTCGTAGTTGGAGCGAGATTCCGGAACGGGGACGGAAAATTTTTCAGGCATTACGATCCGAGGAAGGTGAACAAATGGTGTTAGAACACAACTCTTTCATCGAGACTAACCTTCCAATCGGTATTCTGCGTAAGTTGACGGAGGAAGAGATAACTGAGTATCGTCGGCCATTTTCGCTGCCTGGCGAAGGACGCCGTCCCACGTTAACCTGGCCACGACAACTTCCGTTTGATGGAGACCCGGCTGATGTGACGCACATTGTTACCACATACGGGGAGTGGTTGGCACAGAGCTCGGTCCCGAAACTCTTCATCAACTGTGATCCGGGCACTATGCCGACATCTCATGTAGAGTTCTGCCGTACCTGGCCAATACAAACGGAGATCACCGTACGTGGACTTCATTATCCCCAGGAAGATTCGCCTCATGAAATTGGCAAGGCACTTGCTGCCTGGTTAAAGGATTTAACATAGTCGTTAAGGACCTTATAGGGATGGGTTAAAATTGGAATGGCAGATTGCTTCTAATGACATTCGATTGCTCTAGCTGACTGCCATCAAAACAGGGAACGGTGCTATCGGTGGTCTGCTCCCTGTTTTATTATGGGCTATATGTTTTTGCCATCTGACAAGAGCGGTCTGGGGCTAATTCGATTATAATTCGAACTATCCGGCAGACCTGCGCGATGTGCAAATAAAATTGGGCGCGGAAGCCGCGCCCTCTGATAATGTTAAACACCGTTGGTCTGGCCATGGTTGACGTCGCCTTTTTCCATAAGTGAATATATGAAAAGGATAACACGTATCGGCAAAAATCCAAAGTCTGGCAGGCTTCGGCGGATTGAGTTCCGGCCCCGTTCGCATTTATAATAGAAGCTGATAAATAGACTAGGAAGAAAAGGTGTCATTGATGAGCATATTAAATGTAGAACGGTTAAGTCACGGGTTTGGGGACCGGGCAATTTTTAACGATGTGTCCTTTCGGCTGCTCAAGGGGGAGCATATCGGGCTGATCGGCGCGAACGGTGAAGGCAAGTCCACCTTCATGAATATTATTACGGGCAAGCTGCAGCCGGATGAAGGCAAGATCGAATGGTCCAAGCGGATGCGCGTCGGCTACCTTGATCAGCATGCCGTGCTGAATAAGGGGATGACGATCCGCGACGTGCTGAAGGGCGCGTTTCAGTACCTGTTCGATATGGAGCAGGAGATGAACGACATGTACGCCAAGATGGGCGAGGTGTCACCTGAGGAGCTGGAGCAGCTGCTCGAGGACGTCGGCACGATTCAGGATACGCTGACGAATCAGGATTTCTATATGATCGACGCCAAAATCGAAGAAACCGCACGCGGTTTAGGCTTGACCGACATAGGCCTGGATAAGGATGTTAACGACCTGAGCGGCGGACAGCGGACGAAGGTGCTGTTGGCCAAGCTATTACTCGAGAAGCCGGACATTTTGCTGCTGGACGAGCCGACCAACTACCTCGACGAGCAGCATATCGACTGGCTGAAGCGTTACCTGCAGGAATACGAAAATGCGTTTATTCTGATCTCTCACGATATTCCGTTCCTGAACAGCGTCATCAACCTCATCTACCACATGGAAAATCAGGAGCTGGCCCGCTACGTCGGCGACTACGACCATTTCCAGCAGGTCTATGAGATGAAAAAGCAGCAGCAGGAGTCCGCCTACAAGCGCCAGCAGCAGGAAATCGCCGACCTGAAGGATTTCGTGGCGCGCAATAAGGCGAGTGTGGCCACGCGGAATATGGCGATGTCGCGTCAGAAGAAGCTCGACAAGATGGAAGTGATCGAGCTGGCGAAGGATAAGCCGAAGCCACAGTTCAACTTCAAGGAAGCGCGGGCGTCGGGCAAACTGATTTTTGAAACCTCAGAGCTCGTGATCGGTTACGACAGCCCGCTGTCGCGGCCACTCAACCTGCGCATGGAGCGCGGGCAGAAGCTGGCGCTCGTCGGCGCGAACGGCATCGGGAAAACGACGCTGCTGCGCAGCATCCTCGGCGAGATCCCGGCGCTGTCGGGTTCGGTCCAGCGCGGCGAATATTTGCACATCGGCTATTTCGAGCAGGAAGTGAAGGGAGCGAACTACAATACGTGTATTGAGGAAGTGTGGGAGGAGTTCCCTTCGTTCACTCAGTTCGAAGTGCGCGCGGCACTCGCGAAATGCGGACTGACGACGAAGCACATTGAGAGCAAGGTCGCGGTGCTGAGCGGCGGCGAGAAGGCGAAGGTGCGGCTGTGCAAGCTGATCAACCGCGAAACGAACCTGCTCGTGCTCGACGAGCCGACGAACCACCTGGACGTGGACGCGAAGGATGAGCTGAAGCGCGCGCTGAAGGCGTACAAGGGCAGCATTCTGCTGATCTCACACGAACCGGAATTTTACCGGGACGTCGTGACGGATACGTGGAATTGCGAATCGTGGACGACGAAGGTGTTTTAGGAAATGGGAACGAGGTGGGGTGTCGGCGTGATGGCCGGCACTATAATCATTTTTTCCCTTTTCATTAAGAATTTGCTGCAATTTTTCAATCCTTGACTCTCAGGTTGTTTCGGTTCAGAAAAATAAAGAATGTATGTGTTCGATGAAAATAAAGAATTAGACTGGAATCGTTGATTTGACGCGGGTCGTTCCGGGAAATGGCGTGGAAAAATGGTGCTCAGTAGGCGCCGCCGCCCTAAACTGCCCCGTAACAGCGGCAGCCGAACATTTAGGCCGGCCGTCATCGTATCATGATTGAGCTATCGTTCTCCGTTAGTTGAACAAAGGCTGCCTTTTTTCGGCAGCCTGTTATCCTGTTTTAGTAATGTGACACATTAAAACGGTTGCCATCGATGTCGTAGAAATGGAAAAGACTCTTCCATTTTCCAAATGTCCCCGAAATGATACTATTCCCAACGGTGTCGCTTAAACGGTATGCTATCATAATTCTTCAAATAACCATTTTAATTCTGTGTCCCCGACGCATCGGCGCATGGCTTTCATTATTATATGTATTTTTAATATTGAAAACTAATTGCCGGGTAGTTGGATGCCGCGCCAGCCGCTTACATCGCATTGGCCATATTCATTATCACCCACAGCAACCACCGTGCCGTCCGATTTAAGACCGACGGTATGAGCGCAACCCGCCGCAACCGCCACCATATCACGCCAGCCACTTATATTGCATTGGCCATACTCATTCCAACCCGCAGCCACCACAGTACCGTCCGATTTAAGGCCGATGGTATGATTACTACCCGCTGCTATCGCCACAATACCGCGCCAGCCGCTTACATTGCATTGGCCTTCATTATTTCGACCCACAGCCACCACCGTGCCGCCCGATTTAAGGCCGACGGTATGAAGGTAACCCGCCGCTGTCGCCACTATGTCGCGCCAGCCGCTTACATTGCATTGGCCATACCGATTATTACCCACAATCGTCACCGTGCCGTCCGATTTAAGCCCGACGGTATGCCAGTCACCCGCCGCTACCGCCACCATATCACGCCAGCCGCTTACATTGCATTGGCCTTCATTATTTCGACCCACAGCCACCACCGTGCCGTCCGATTTAAGCCCAACGGTACGACGCCAACCCGCCGCTACCGCTACAATATCGCGCCAGTCGTTTACATCGCATTGGTCATGCTTATTCCAACCCACAGCCGCCACCGTTCCGTCAGATGTAAGACTGATTGTATGAGCATTACCCGTGTTCGTCGCCATATGAACATTACCAGCCGCAACCGCCACAATATCACGCCAGCCGCTTACATCACATTGGCCATATTTATTATCACCCACAGCCGTCACCGTTCCGTCCGATGTAAGACCAACGGTATGACGACGACCCGCCGCTATGGTATCTTTAGGCCACCGTTTCACCTTTAACGCCGCCTGTCCGAGCCCATCACCTTCAATGTTCACTTGTTTATCACCTTCTATTTTTGATTACATATTCCACTATTCTGCCCGTTACCGGGGAAAAGGCCACTCGATCGTCCGCGGCGGCCACTTGGCGTAGGTATTGAGCTATCATTTACCGGTTAGCGTAACTTGACGAAGGCTGTATGGACTTGTTGAAATCATTTGGGACTGCAGGTTCCATTTACATACACGTTATGTCCGAAGTACGGCTCGCCATTGTCTAGGACATAAAGATCAGTGTTGGATACCATGTAGAACGATAATTCATACTTTCCATCCCTGAAAATCATTTCCTCAGATGAAGGAGTAGCTTTTCCCGACTCAATGGTGCCGATATTGACTCCCCCTTGCATCAAAGCTTCTTTATTCATTGCATAAAAAGCATCGAGACTGAATAAGAGGCCATCACCAGAAGCTTTTTTGATAGTCAACGTAGAGCCGCTAAGCTCACTAGAGCCATCCAACTTATAAGTTCCAAGATGCAAATGTTGCCATGCGTTAGGTATGCTGTCTTCAGATCAGTTTTCAGGCCGATCATTACATCTTGGACCGTAAGGATTCGGTATGGAACTCCGGATCGTGCCCTGTCTTCAATAGAGTGATCCTCTATAAACCCGGATTCTGTCTGCTTGAAAATTATTAATTGTGAAACAGGGATTGCACCCATATAGCCGAATCCTGTTGTATAGTCGGCGATCACGATAATGTCCTTCTTTCCGTCACCACTTACATCCCAGAACGACACAGCAGAGACGTAATATAAGGACTCTGGTGATTCATATTCATACTTTAACTCCGTCACCGAATCCCCTTTTTTAAAGTAAAAATGTGGCCGTTTCTTACCATTTACTTTTTCTTCGGTAGATATAAACTCAGACTCCCCAAAATTTTCGAAATTGACTTGGAACGACTGATCTTTCAGTATATCTCCAATGATGGATTCTGATTTTTTTGGAACAGACTGATTCGTTAGGGTGGGGTTGGCTGAAGAAACAGACGCATTTGATGTTGATTGTGCAGTGGTGGGCGTCGAGGATGAAGGCACTCCTTTGATAACAGGTGGTACCTCTGAATCGGCAGTTGTTTTGGTAGTCGGGGATCGCTCGGAAGGTGTACTATTGCCGTTGCAGCCCGACATTATAAGAAGAATAATACTGAAAAGAAATAGAAAGTATCTAGTCAACCTGAACGGCCCCCGGTTCTCAGAGATTATCTAAATTTTGGTTTCAAATAATGTTCAATAACGTTGGTCTATTTCCTTTCTATTGATTGCGGATAACTGCCCGTTCAATGAAACATTAAAGAAGGAGCTGTCATTGTGGCAGCTCCTCACTATCGTTCTCCGCTAGGACATTTTATGCGTTTATTCCAAGCCCGGCCGGTTCACCCTCCATCACCGCAACGGCCCGAACCGGGGACCCGTCACCACAGACGATGCGAAGAGGAAATCCGTAAAACATAAAGTCGGTTCCGCCGGGAAGACGATCCAAACCCTGCAGCCCCGTATACGTCACAATTCCGATACCCAACAACGCCCGCTCCAGTTCTTCTGACAGTTCGCCGCCGACGAATCGTGGCCGCAGCGCAGCGAGTCGGTCAAAGCTTTCTAGCCCGACGGATTCGGCGAAAAACAGACCCCGGCCTTCCGGCCAATTCGGGTCTTCGATCCGTACTACGCGCGATGCTCCGAAAAATTGCTCCAATGGCAGCTCATCCAATGTCGCGGCACCGGGGTGCATGTGTGAAGGCGCGTCCACGTGTGTTCCGGTATGGCTACCCATCGAAAGCTGCCGCAGCTCCCAGGTGTGACACTCGTATGTGTGCGCTACCTTGACTTTTACCTCCGGATCGCCGGGATAAACGGGCATGCCGTCCGCAATTGGCAAAGACAAATCGATCACTCTCACTCAGGCGCCTCCTTTCCTGCAAGCCCATTCTTTCATGATAGCTGAAGAATTTAAGCGGTGGTCATCAAGTGACTGACGCTGTCCCTTCTTCGATGGTAATTAGAGAGCCGTCCAGGCTGTTTTCTTGAGGCACAATAGTAGAAGTTCAACACCTTACATGCTTGCGTTTGAAGCCAAGTTTCCCTCTCTCTACAGTCTTTTGAATATTATCGGCAGCGTTTAGGAACTTACTTTTTCCCTTGTCACTTTTGACTTCTACCGGGCATACTGCCTTCGCGGCTGCGATCGCCTTGTCATGGAGTGGTAAATAGGAAGTCGCCACTGTGTATATGAAATTATTCAATGAATATTTCGTTCGCTCGGGAGCATCGTGAATCGTATTTTCCACTTGTTCAAGCATCTTGGTAAGTTTGCTTTCCGAAAATTCGCTATCCGGACGACTACCCAACAGCCAGCAATAACAACTCCAGCCTGCTGACATTCTCAAATCTTCGCCACTTACAATCCACTTATCGGCAACGTCTTGCGCAATATCCGCTTCCGACAAAGTGACCGCCACTACAAAATCGGACAGCATATAAAAATATGCCGAATCCATCCAACGGTCATAATCCGTCTCAGTCATTGAGTTCGGCTCAGCAATGATTCCGGCAAAATACATTGCGTCGTAGTTCCCCGTGGCATAAAGCTGGTCCGCCAAAGGTTGATTGAGCTTGGTCTTCTTGAAAATCGGCTTCATTTCCCCTGTCGCCACGCCAAAAAGCGGCTCCCGAGCGCCATTGGATAGGTACATTTTCTTGAGTCGTTCCTTACCGAGAGCCTCAAGTTCCTGCATAACCATTTCTAAATTCATCGTTTTACACTTCCTTCGTTTGGAGGTTTGCCGAAATTCCTTAAGCATATGATACCTAACTCCATTCAAGGGTACCACTGCCCAAACTGTTGTTTCATTTTTTCTATTAATTGAAAAGCTCCTTCTTCGTTATTATTGTTGTGCTATCGTTCCGCGTTAGTTCAATCTTCTTTACGAATAGGCACT
Organism: Paenibacillus allorhizosphaerae; assembly: GCF_910594985.1. Classification (GTDB taxonomy): domain Bacteria; phylum Bacillota; class Bacilli; order Paenibacillales; family NBRC-103111; genus Paenibacillus_G; species Paenibacillus_G allorhizosphaerae. The sequence goes on along the minus strand of NZ_CAJVCE010000017.1, from coordinate 1,540 downwards.
TTTGTACCATCCTGTTTATAAATTACACCTTCTGGAATAACGCCTCTTGGGTTACTTAGAGGATATATCATCGAACCCCTGCCTATAATAGTGCCCGGGTTTATCACAGCATTGCATCCGATTTCAACTTCATCACCAACAATCGCACCGAACTTCCTCAACCCCGTAGTAATCGTTTCTTCTGAGGATAATTTAATTGACACTTCCGTTTTATTTGACTTCATATTTGAAAGTATAGAGCCTGCTCCAATATGTGATTTGTATCCCATGATGGAATCACCAACGTAGTTAAAGTGCGGCGCTTGTACTTTATCAAACAAAATTGCATTTTTCAATTCAGACGAGTTGCCCACAATGACATCACTACCAATAATCACGTTTTCCCTGATGTACGCACAATGTCTTAGATGTGCGTTTGCACCAACAATGCAAGGTCCTACGATATTTACCGTCTTATCGACTTTCGCAGTTAAATGGATCCATATTCCCTTTTCAATTTCTTTGTATTCGCTCCCTAAGACATGTACAACTTCATGAAATCGGTTCTTTAAATCGCGAATCACCACCCAGGGATAAGCAGTATTAAACAAATTCTTTGCTTGTGTATGTTCAATATTTAAATAATTTTCAAAGTGTAATTTCTTCATCTACATCACTCTCTACACCCGTTTTTTTACAATTCAATGCTATTCCTTACATAATACGCAAACCGACCAACAAAAAAGTGTAAATAACTACGTACTTATACCCGTTACCGGGACGAGGCCGCCGATCGATCAATCCTTCGGCAGCCTCGTCATGACGTATTATTTTGCGCTCGTATCCGATAGTTGAACAAGGCTACCCCGAATACATTTATCTCACAAATGTAATAAAGTCAATATTAACTGGTTCAATACCAACTGCTCGAAGTCGTGAGTTAATCTGTCCTCGATGATACTGACCATGCAATGCTACATGAGTTAAAATATCCCATACCGAATACTTAAACTCTCTTCCTTTACTATTTGTGTAGGATATTATTTTATCTAGGTCAGTATTTGCTAAATTAGTAAAAAAAGCTGTGAAGCACTCTTCATTTTGTTTAACAAGTTCTGCACAGATCTCTATCTCGGCCTCCGACCATATGGGAAGTTGTGAACTGTCCCTTCCACATAATCTAGTTATCCATATTTTTTCAGCATTAAGGATATGGGAAAATAAACGCCATACCTCATGGTTGTCATCTTCAATACTTTGCAGTGTTTCAAAAATACGTTGATTAGCCCAATTTAAATGCTCATACATCTTTTGGATAGTTTTCAATGCGAATCACCACTCTACCAATATTAAAAAATTACTTGTGTTCTTTTTCTATAACAAAGCGTTTTATCCCTTCTTCCATTCTTCTGCCCATTAACATTAATGAGGCCGCCCGGTCGATGAACTGCACCCCGTCAAGTAGACAGTAGAAATAAAAAAACTTATGCGGCCTTGGTTCGAAATTCCATCGGACTGAGGCCGTTTAATTTTGCTTGTAATCTTTCATGATTGTAAAAAT
>NZ_CAJVCE010000016.1 GCF_910594985.1 Paenibacillus allorhizosphaerae | reverse complement strand
ATATAGTTGGAAATGCGTATTATAAAGTGACATACTCAATAAATGACAATAAGTACATTGCATGGTACCGATCGACTAATACTGTAGGGGATATTCATAGAAAATCCTGGAGAGGGCTACCAGAAAACTGGTTTTTTAATGAATAAATGAATTGTAGAAAATCCAAGAGAGCTCAATACAGTGCATCACGAGGCGTCGTTACGCTAACGGGTAACGTTAGTTCAATGATTTACACCAAATGGCCGCCGCGAATGTTCGGCGGCATTTTCCCCGCTAACGGGCAGGTTACTTCCAATATGTGTTAATATGTAATGGACAGTAAAAAATTGAGGTGAGCAATATCAAAGACTATTCTAAATTAGAAGATAAAGTAAACTTATTGTATGAATGCATTCGTAAGGAAGGGGGCATCGTTGATTTCGATTGGTGTACAAGTCTTCTATACCCTTACCATTTGCATTTCGATGATAATAATACTAGATATCGATCAGCGTCACTTATTGCGTTTTTAGGACTTTTAACCGAGTGGGAAGATGGCAGTGGATTTCCCTTTTATAGGACAAAAAAAGAACTTCACGATTGCCATGATTTTGAAAAATACATGGATGCATTATTACAACGCCAAAGTGAAATTGAGCGAGAGTTTCCAAACATCTTTTATTCGATTGTGATAACTCTACGCTGGCTGATTCACCATAAAGATTTACGCGGTACTTTCACTTATATTGATGAGCAGAAAGTAAGCAGATATCTAACAAACGTTAAAAGTATCGAAATAAAAGAAAGTAAAGAGGTCTTTAGAATGGCTTTTGAAGAAGCAGCAATATTCAACTAACGGGAGACGATAGTTCAATGGAGTAATGCTTAGACGAAGCTATGGATGTATCGAAGAAAGTCCTTGTTATTCAAGGGCTTTTTGTTTTTGGAAGCATAAGATTGCCGCGGTAATTTGGAAGCATAAGCATGCCAAAGCGGCAAACTTATGGGTTAAGTGACAAAATGAGGTTCGGACTTTAAGGGGGGCCACGATATACGTTACAGAGGACACATGGGCTTCCAGCGTAAAGGTTTTCGATATACAGATATTTATGCAAACTTTTATTTGTGGTTTTTCGCAGTAATTATGAACAAACAGCGAATCCGGGACTTGATCGAGCAAGGTGAATCTCAATAATTCTGAAAACGTATTGTAATATAACAGGGTTTTTATGAACCAATTTCTCTCTAATTATGACACCACACATTCGCTAATAATAGGTTTGCTATCGATCGATAATTTTTTGACGCCTAACATCCTCAATCGGCTTGGAGGGAGCGGAGCCTGGACATGTTTTAAACAGTCCAAGTCCCGCTTCTTTTTCTAATTAGCCAGAGCCTATTTCCGCATTAAGAACGGAATAACAGGTGCATAATCCAGGAATTTCAGATTCTTGCAATCAATTACTAGTGATATAATTGGAGAATAAAACAGGCGGGTTAATCATACTGAATCCAATGCGGTAGGGGCGATGTAAAAATGTGTGGACGCTTCAGTTTATCGGTTGAAGAGAACGTGATCCGAGACGAATATCAGTTTATCGGCTCGATGGAGTCATACAAAGCAAGATTTAACATAGCTCCAACCTCTAATGTTTGGGTTATTACGAACAATGGCGTTACGAATGAGATACGGAAAATGAGATGGGGACTAATTCCATTTTGGTCCAAAGATTCAAAGTCGGGGTATACCACATTTAATGCTAGGGCTGAGACTTTAATATCAAAGCCGGCTTTCCGGGAGCCATTTAAACGTTCAAGGGCTTTGATATTAAGTAATGGTTTTTTCGAGTGGCAAGTACAAGAAGATTCGAAGCAAAAGCAGCCTATGAGAATTGTGGTAAAAGATAGACAGGTATTTGGTTTCGCGGGGTTATATGATGTTTGGAGAAATTCAGATGGAAACGAAGTGACTTCCTGCAGCATCATCACAATCGAACCAAACCAGCTCATGGAAAAAATTCACAATAGAATGCCCGTTATACTTCCAAAAGAAAATGAGGAGGCATGGCTAGAACCGAAGACAACTGATACTGATTTTCTAAAGACGCTGCTCACGCCTTATTCATCAAAGGAGATGGAAGCTTATCCCGTTTCAAATATAGTAGGGAACGTTAAGAATGACATACCTGAGTGCTTAGAACGAATCATTTGAGCCGTATGGATCGACAAGAAAATGAGGGGGATAGCGATTATGATGTACCATGTAATTCATAAAATGACTCATGAATTAAAAATCCTGAATCCAGCGGATGTGTTGGATATGGATACGGATTCTGAGGGTCGGATAATTGTGCATGGTGCCGATCAGCAGATATATTTTTTGCTCGCAAGTAAAGATCTGGTTATCGATTAATTGATTCTATAAGGCCGAATGACGGAAGCCATATTTTCTGCATCCTACATTTTCAAGAGACTGCCGATTAAACGGCAAATGCAGGAGAAAATTTCTACGATGGACCCTCTTCTTGCAATTATAACCAGGGGCTACCTTCGCAGCCCCTTCGTCATTTAAGGAGGATCCCACATTGTGGGTTCATAGTATTACCGGAGCAGGTACGAGTTATTCCGCATAATAAATCATTTTTCAAATTAAATGGACCGACATTATTGCCGGTCCATTTGAGGCATCACGTAACCAACGATGTGGATTGGTCTATACTATCATACTCTCCTTTTTTCAGTATATTCCCAAATATGGATACAAATCAAAATATTGACTAACCAACTATACAGTGTTATATTTTTTTGATTACTATAAATAGGTTTACTGGGGCGGCCGGCCATGGTCGCCTTCTTTTTTTATGCGGTAATCAGTGAATTATTGAGAGTGTAACCCTCGGACGAATGCGAAGGCTCGTGCCCATTTTCCAGGGTATAAGTCCACGGATCGGTTGGGCATACTGATTGATAGATTGATAGATTCGGAAATGGAGTGAAGTACGGGTGCGGACAAAATCGCTTAAAACGGTATGCTTGCTGATGGTGATTGGTATTCTCGGATGGTGGCTTCTGCAGTCGGAGCGCGGTTTGGCAAGACCGGAACTCGGCGCTTCCGAAGATACGATGCTGCTGTTGAAAACCGCGGAGCAAACGATGTCCGAGGATACGCCTATTCGTCTTGTGATGAAAAAAAACGGTCCGTTCCGCCCGTACAATAGCAATGAAGACTTGCTTCGCCTCGGTCAAGAGTGGAGTAGGCTGCTCGGTATACCTGAACTAAGCGCCTTAGCAGAGCAGCAGGGAGAAGCCGTGTACCGCGAGGAATGGCAAACGATTGAAGGTTGTACGCAAACGCTGCTTCTCGCAGGGCTTGGTGCCGGTCAGTCGTACGCCATCGTAAAGTCGGAATGCCCGGGGCTTCCTTTCAAAGAAATGAAGATGAAAGCAGCTGTTATTCAAGAAACGGTCGAACGGCAGCTGGAGAAGATTCCTTTTGAAGGCGTGTGGAATGTAATGATACAGGGGATGTTAAGGGAGCAGTCGGGAGAGGGCGCGCAGGAAGCGCTTCGGAACGTGCAAGGACAGTTGCGAGCTAAAGCGGTGGAACGGTATGAGGATACCGGTACGGTCAGCATCTCATATACATCGAATGTGCTGCATCATTCCGTAGACAGCGGCTCGCAAAAAATTCATCTGCAGGCTGCTGTGCACCGGGATTCGTTTACCAATGCATGGCGGCTCACGATCGGTACACCAGTAATTACGATAGAGTATTGAATCTCGGAACAGTTTTCGATAATTCTAATAATTTCCCACTCTAATGCGAAGGAGCTGTGCTTGATGGGGAAGCGGGGGCAGCGAATCACAACCGCCTCCTTTTGTCATTTAAGGAGGATCCCGCGTTGAGGGTCTGTATTACCAGAACAGGCATGAATTACTCTACTTGATAAGTATGTTTACATTTAATCGGACCTCTAAAAAGGTGGTCTGAGGTGCTCCGTTTAACATTGCGAAGCTATTTCCCACCTTGTCTATTGCATTGCACAAGAATAAATAATTATTTGAAAGGATAATATCTGGATATAACACTGACAAAGGGAGGTAACCTATACATTGAATAAGGGTGTACGAAAAGACGAATGGACAAGTGAAGAAGATAACAAGCTCGCTGAAACGGTTCTCGATAGTATTCGAAATGGCGAAACGCAGCTCATAGGTTTCCAGCGTTACGAAGAGATTTCACAAGGAACACGTACCGCTGCGGCAAGTGGTTTTCGATGGAATTCGGAGGTCCGGAAGAATTACGAAACAGCAATCAACAGGCCAAGCTCGAGCGGCAGCAGGCTAAGAAGAAACCGGCATCTGTTAAGACTAGACAACCCCATCCCATTAATGAGGAGATAGTTCAAGACTTTGATGATGTCTTGATACAGCAAACTGATCATTTTATGCAAATGGGGAGACGGTTGCAGCGATCGATACAACAAATGGCGGAGGAGATTCATTCGCTACGTAATAAGTTAGTAAATGCGGAGCAAGAGAATGCAGTCTTAATGGCAAAATTGGAGCAAAGGGAAACAAATGGGGCAGGGCAGACTGACGACCTACAGAAGCTTATAGCGATAATTAATCGCGCAAGAGATTTAGGGTTTATACAGGATGCCATTTAGGGTTAAGCCTCGAAGAGGTGATTGAGATCGTAACTATTGGGGGCGGCCACTCCCAAAAACGGCAGCTTGAAAATCATAAGAAAGCAGAAAAACCCGCTTCATTTTGATATGGAGCGGGTTTATTTTAGACTACTGTAATTTCGGAAAATATACTTTGCAGAATGCAGGTTCTGCGAATTTTAGAGCCGGTTTGACGCGCTAGTCCTATTGGGAAAGAGATTTATCGATGCTAGCAGCTGCTTGTTTTCTTGCTGTGATAGTCTCCATTATTTGATCATTTTGATCAAATGGCTTTATCATCAGCCAGCAAAATTTTTCAGCTGGGCGGATTTCTTCAACATGACCGCCGGCATTTTTTACAAGATTGTAAAGTTCATCTCTAAAATGTTCGGAACATTGTCCTTCACACCCGAACACGTCAAACGTGCATTTTTTCATCCGATATGTCCTGACACCAGAACCTAAATACTTCGATAATTGTTCACGTTGCTCATCGTTTTGATACGGAAAATGCGCTTGTATCGGAGTAATGCTGCTGTACTCCACATAATAAAGATCGACAAGGAAATGATAAAGATCCTCTGCGAATTTTATCTTCGCAGTGAGCTTTTTATTTTTTTCTTTGCAGATACTTTCTGCAAAAATCATTTGCTCTTCAGTAATCTTGTGCTTCTTCGGTCTCTTTATTTTTTCAGGTTTTGCCTGAACCCGAGCCCCGTAACCAAATTCTTTGAGGGTTTCGTGAATAGTCAAATAAGAACGATTATATGGGTCGTATCGAGCTTCGCTTCCGGCAGTAAGCTTTTGGTGGTAAAAGTGTCGAACTTCTTCCAACGAGCGTGTAAACCGATATCCCTTCTGCTCAAGATCACTACAAATGAATTTGCCGTATTCCGAATCAAATACGCGTGGGTCAAGGATCGTAATGATTCCGAAATCTTTTATATCGCGAATGAGGCGGCCGACGCCTTGGTTGAGCCGCGTCATCATATTGGGCAAAATGATCTCTTCGAAGAAGACATCTTCAAAACCCGCTCCAATGAGTTTTAGGTATGGATCGTCGGGTACAGGGAAAGGCAGACGAGAAAAGATTACGGAAACCAGCGAACTTCCGGATACCGAGAAACCTGAAAAAAAGCTGCCACTTCCAAGTAATACGCTGGTCTCATCCTGTTTAAACTGTTTGGTTAATTGCTCCACTCCGCCAAGTTCTTGTCGTAGGAAGGTCACACCAAGTGAATGACAAATAGTTTCAAGCGGTTCTGCCATGGTCTCCATATGTTGTTTTGAAGTAGAAAGAATCAATGTTCGTCCGCCTGTGAGACGAAGAAGATTATCTGTATGCTGAGTTTGGTCCTCATACCAAGATTTTGAAGCATCTCTTGGATCTTGGACCCCTTCCGGTACATAAATCAAGGCCTGCTTCTCATACTGAAAGGACTCTTTAATAGCTTTGACATCCACCTGGTCATAAGTGAGGCGCCATTGATTTAGGAAGCTTCCGAAATCTCCATTGGTGGTTAAAGTTCCTGACATCACGATGATTTTATTGCGAAGAGTTAAAAAATCAAGCAACTCCTTGAACCTAGAAGGGAAATTGACAGGCACACTGGAAAGTTCGTAGTCTTGATAGGTTATCCAGCTCACGTACCGCTTGGAGTTCTGTAAATGATTAAGCGTTTCGAGCGTTAGTTCTAATCGGTTCACATACTCATCTTCACGTTCCCATGGAGTAGCCCGTTGTCGATCTTGAATAGCAATGACATCAATGCTTTCACGGATAAGTTCATGCAGATCTTCCAAAGTAGGGTGGACAAAATCGGGGAGCGGGTAGCGACCTTGTAAGGATTCGATCTTCATGGCTTCAGTATGGAATTTAAGTTCAAGATCCCCGACCAATCGAAGTAACTTCTTTCGTAAACTACTAGGGAAACGTTTATGCTTTGCGATTGCACGCAGATCTCGTATAGTAACTGTTTCTTGCAGCTGTGATAAAAAGTTCTCTTGGAAATGATGGGCTTCGTCGATTACAATAATACCCGGGTCAATAGGCACAATAGGCGGGAATGCCGGTTCTTGAAGCCGATTCAAAACTGATCTTATTAATTGCTCGTGATTGGTGATTACAAGATCATTGTTATCCAACATGAAACGGCCACGATGGGTATGGGATGGGCAGCTTAGAGAGTAGATACAGTTATCGCATTCTCTTTTGGTGGCTTTTAAGTTAACTCGATCCCAAATGGCATTTTCAATATCACCATGGGAAGACTCGAATTCATCGCGATGTCCCGTCCGCGCTTCTGCGAAAAACGTAGAAAGTTTCTGATGAATTCTTTCGTCAATCTGATCAGAAGCGCTCAATTCCTTATGGCAATAGTAATGTGCTTTACCTTTTGCGAGGATGGCTTGATTTATAAGCTCGAAATTTCGCAGTAATGGTACCTCTTCCTGCATCAACTGACCTTGAAGGTTAATCGTAGCAGTTGCGTAGACGACACGTTTGTGGGTGAATCCGCGCTCGAGTTTTGCTTCCACCATCGCAGGAACCAAGGCACCCAGAGATTTTCCTGTACCGACTGGAGCTTCAATAACCAATATATTGTGTTTTTTCTGGTTGCGATGAAGAAATGCAGCAATGTCCAAAGCCATTTGGACTTGTCCAATTCGTATTTCTGAAGATTCATAATGTTGCGGGATTTTTTCCTCAAATACTTGTAATATAGCTGATTCACGAGATTGTAGCAATAGATCAACATCCTCCCAAGCACATATGTTCTTACATATTATAACATATTTGAAAGCGAAAAAGCCGCGGCCGGCAGAGACGCATTAGACTGAAGTAATGGACCGCCATCGTGCCCCGGCCGGAACCCTTTCCACATTGGGTTTGCCACTGGCATAGGATCGGCGTTCGTCGGGGTAGTACGAACCCGTTACGCAACGGAAGCGTTCGATATTTTCGCTTGGAGGGGGAGGAGCTGGTGGCGTTATCTTGATCCGGGGGAGCGTAGTGCTTAGCGTCGCTCGCGGTGGTCAACTGGTCGTAGCGTGCTTGCAGCATGGGCGGTGTCGGCGCCCGCTGATCGTCCTGCCTGACAGTAGGCAGCCAGTCAGCGTGTGGTCTTTTATAGCGTCTTTTGTAGCCGGAATTCGCCTTTCTCGATTGTGAACCGCCCGTCGATATCCTGTTCCGATCAAGCTGCACGGGCTGGCCGCCGACACTACTACTTTCCAGACACCGCGAGAATCATAGGAGGGGAGCGAGTCGTATATGTTGTTGGGAACATGTTGCTTGATTCGAAATCGTTGGAAAATAGAAGTGAGGAAGGGAAGAGGTCAGAAAGTTTGGTGGTCAACAACTTAAGGACGAACCACATGAACAGAGGAAAGACGTGCGAATCTAGAACGTATGTTCCATATGTTTATATTACCACTCTTTGTATAGAATTAGAATATATAAAGATTTAAAAATGACCGGTATAAAACATTATCGAGAAACGAGGTGCGGACCGATACATGAGTACCGATATATATATGTATGCTAAAGATATTAGCCCGACTCTTGTCGCGTGTTTTTGTCCCGGATCTAACTCAAATGCAGGTTAGGGAGAGTTGATACGAAAACATTATCTAAGCCAAACCGAAGAAGTTATTTGATCAACTATGAGATTCGCTAGTAGCGGGCGAAAGCTGGACAATTACAACAAACGGCAAGATATTTAATATGATTAAAATCTTAAATTTAAGACATGTTCACAAAGATCGGATTTTGTACATATGTCTACGTTAAAGCGTTAATATGATAAAGTTTCAATCTGTTCTGTGCTGCTGCTGTTGTCGTCGTCTGTCGGATGACAAGAACATTATCCCATAAATGATAAAAACTTTATCCCCGACAGACGATAACCCATCGCAAATTTTTTTTGGCGATGGGTCGGCCGCCTGGTAAAGCTCACCGTTTAGTTTTTTCCTTCCGAACAGCCCGAAGGATTTAACGTCATCAACACAAGTTCCATCCCGCTTCCTCTAAGATTCCCTGTAAATCCTCCTGTGTATCTTTCCAATGGTTAATCCGAATCGTCCGCATACGAATTCGCTTCCCAGAGTCAGCTGCCAACGTCCAGTTCCTGCTAGGATCAGGTATATCCGTTGCGGGATACAAGAGCAAAGCACTTTTAGCATTCGGATACCCTGTCACATAGGCATACATCTGATAGATGTCATCCTGCTGATACTTTGTGGCAGCCTTCCATTTCGTATCCATTATTATGGTCCAAACTTCTGCCCCATTCTCCTGCCGCTCCCCCAGAACAATATCGGGAATAAGTTGAATGTTATCCCGGCCCGAGTCCTCATTTTTCAACAGTTTGACTTCGTCGTGCTGCAGCCAAACCACTGCATCACTCCCAAGTGGCATCTGCTGCAGGACACGGCCCACATACATCTCGTAGAGGGAGTGTACTTCAAACAAGAAAGAGAAGCATTCCTCTTTCGTTCCCCTGTGTAAAACCGACAATTGCGATAGAATCAATTTCGCCAAACGGAAAGCCGGTTCGAACCTTGATGTCTGCCGGTCGAATTGCACCTGGTTTAACATATCTTTAATGTCCCCCGGCTCATCCAGATCCTCTAGATAACCACTTAGTTGCAGTAACTTCTTTCGAATTGCGGGATCGAACATCTTCCGCTTCAAAACAGCCAAAGTTTTGCAGAACACAAGGTTTAAAGGAATTGCCGTGGTCCTTTCATCAAAGCTGCAATATACCCGCGTCTTATCCGCCGCATTAAGCTGCAGATGCTTCGAAATCATTAGCCTGCCCTTGAGATGTAGTGAATTCTCTTCCACCTCTACGTAGTCAGCCGCGACTCCTCGTTTCAGCTGCTTCTCCAATTGCATACAGAAGCCGGCAGCAATCCAGCTCAACAAATCCACCTCTATCACTTGTACTGAAGCAGATGCCGGCCCCATGGTGTACGGAACATAGCCGCATATCCCCAGCATGTTTAGAAGGGCCAATCTACCTTCTTCTTCCCCTAACTGTAGCTTTGGTATAATGTCAATTTGTACGCGGGATAAACGGATCGTACCTACAATGTTGATAAATTTAACCCGATTGAAGCCCAATTCTAACCACTCAAGCTTTGGATAAACCCTGGACATGTAGGCAATGAGCTCCTTCATATCCTCCTCTGTAAAAGAGCTGTCCGGCTGGACCTCCAACCAATCGAACGCTTCTCGAACTATCACGACATTACTCATAGATCGCTCGAAGCTCCTCCAACGAGAACGACTTCTTGATGCGGAACTCAATATCTTGGAAATGGCTTAAAGAAGAAGACGTTTTAAATAAAGAGCTTATGGAGCTTGCATTTTTATAGACGATATAAGGATCCTGTTTATTTTGACCTATTCCCCCGAGAACCAGCCCAATCTTCTCCCAATCCTCATAGAAATACTCCTGTAACAGCGGTATCACCTTGTTCTGGAACACCCCGATCAAGTCCTCAACACTTTGAACTCCTATGAAGAAGGCATGTCCGATAGTGTGCTCTCTATCATATAGAACCTCAATTCGCCGATTCATAGTATCCAACATTAGATCCAACTGCAATTCATCTAATGTATTAACCAAAAGTCCGGAGTCGGGCATCATTTCTCGGAAGGCAAACCGGCGTCGAAGGGCTGTATCCAGCAGTGCTATGGACCGGTCAGCCGTATTCATCGTACCGACAATATACAGATTAGGAGGCAAAATAAACCGATCTCGAGAATACGGCAGCGTAACCATGATTTCATTGTCTTCGTTCAGTCTTTTATCAGGTTCGAGCAATGTGATGAGTTCTCCGAATATCTTAGAGATGTTACCGCGGTTAATTTCGTCGATGACCATCACCATTCTCTCTGCATATCTAAAATCAAATGGCGAGCCGTTCTGGAGCGCCTGCATTACACGATCCTTCTTACTTTCATAGGTCATTTCCTTCTTGTTTGGGGTTTCAACCGACAGCCCGAGGAATAACGCCTCAATAGCTGCACGCTTGAACACCCCATCTGCTGGTTCGAAACCTCCATGACCATCCGATTTCAGCCCCTCTATGAAATCCTCATAGGCGTATGATGGGTGGAAAGTCGTAAAGATCAGTTGACCTTTGTTTATGTATTGGCGGAAAGCATCTCTTATCATCTTCCTATTGCCCAGCTCATTCAATTCTTCATATCTCTCGGGGTCAAGGATTTGTAGAGCCGTGTCTACCACATGATAAGTTTTGCCGGTTCCTGGAGGACCGTACAGAATTTGATTTCGTTCACCGAAAGGTCTCGCTAATGCTATACTTGCTTTACTCTGATCTTCTTGGCTTCCATAACTGTCTTGCCCCTGCTCCTCCATGAATTTACCGAATATTTTCTTAATGTCTTCCTCTTTCCTTACGGCCACAACGGTATCGCGCATCCATCCAAGACCTTCGTACTCCACGACATCTGTATCCAGCCAGTCAACTAGCAGTGTATGACCTAGCTCAGTATCATAATCATATCCCGCTTCAGGATCCTCTGAAATGATTCCTATTGCGCATATTTTAAGAATCGAGCTCCCCTGTTTCCGGTAAGCTGCTTTTAGTGCGACATAGTCCCCCTGACGCATGCGGAGAAAAGACTGCAATGCTCTCCGTTCCTTGTTCTCTGTCGCTTTGCTTTCAATAATCTTATCCAGATCGCGATAATCCAGCCCCAGGCTGTCGGAGAAATCATAGTCCAAATAATTCGTCCCGACGACTCCCTTCTCCAGAAAACGCTGCAGCTGTGAATTATCGCCTCCATAGGTGTATCCATTCACCCAATAGGAACGTTTCTTCTCCAGATTACTTTGATTCCATAGGTAAGTCGCAATGGCCACGTTATCCCAGTCCAAGAAAGATTCCTGATCCCGAAGCAACTTAAGGACTTCGGCATTGATGAGAATAACGGAGGTATCCCGTAAATTTAAACTGCTGTCTAAGTTAAGATCCTCCGCCAATGGAACAAGTACGGCTCTCGAATAAATATTAAAGAAATGCTCGGGTACATAAATATTTAAAATTTTTAGCAACACCATATCCCACAGCAGGCCATTCGTCGGGATCTCTTCATTCCGCCCATCTTTAGCGGCCCTAATAGCAGTCAGAATTTGAACCTTCAATTTTTGAAACTCCTCCTGTAAGATAACACCTTCTAACAACGTTTTTTTGTTACCGTAGCCCTTGTAATACTTACCGTCCTTTGCACAATATATGCCAAACTTTGAAGAGTTACCCCCGCCGATTCCCGCCAGGATATTCTTACGTTCCAGCCAATAGATGAAGGTATCTTTGGAATGAATGCTCGCATATTCTTCTAAGGTCATATCCTCTAAATGCTCCATAGGAAACCTGTTAACAAATTCTTCTCTGCCTTGAATACGAGCCCGCGTATTTTCCTTACTAGGCATAGAACTGTGACTGTTCTCTAAAATCTTCGACAGCGGCATATTTGATTATCTCCTTCTTAAGACGTCTATATTTATTCTATTTGTTGCTCTCCTGAACAAGGATTCAATAAGCACAGATGCGAGGATCCGTTAGGATTGCATACAACAAATATGATGGTCCAATTAGATCTTGTAACGCTCCTGGTCCGGAAACCGGCATATTGTCGAAACTCACTTCCGACGTTCTCAATGATGCGCTGCCATATTATTTCAAGTACGGGGGAAGACCTTTACTTATAAATTATCCGGTAATAATAAAGCTTTGGTACCAAGTACCATGAGTATCCTTAGTATCTAATCTTTCATCCATTTAGAAGCCCCCTTGAATCAGAATTGAACGATTACTGTATTCTTCATATTACAAGAAAAAGCCTGCATTTTTAAGACCAACAGCACATTAATAAATGTTAAGAAAGTGAACACGAACCACTGTAAAAGCAAATCTCTTACCTTTTTATAATTGTCTATCACTTTCTTTGATTCTCATGATATAAATAGATGATGAAGATGGAATGATATGGAGGACAAATATGACTAAGACTCTAGATCTTACACTACTGCTCAAGAAGGCTCGTGAACTACTAAAGAATGATTTATCTAAGATTGAATATGAACATATCGAACCTTCTGCCACACGGTTTTTGAACGAGATTCATCAAAAAATTAGCAACTGGGATGAATCTACTTCACTTTCGATTTTCGACCCCTACTGGATTAATAAAAACGCGAATGATGTCTCGGCCGAAGGCGTTGCTAAAATGAACAAAGCTAATTTCAATGTCTTTGTGAATGACCCAACTACTCAAGAAAAATTAAAGCAGCTGCTCATGCTCCGCAAAAATGCTGAACTGGATTACAGGCTGCCGGCTAAAATTTCGAAAGTTGGACTTATAGAGCACCTGGATCGTTTTAATTTTTCACGGGGAAACAAGCCTGTTTTCTTTGTCCATCGCATGCTAATCATGATCTTTCCGGAGTTGTTTACTTCTATCGCGGATCGCGTCAAGCTGGATGAGAGTGCGAAAGTTCTGGGGATCAAGAGCAAAGGTGTTGCTTTTGAACTTGTGCAGTACCAAGTGCGGGACAAGGTGAATGATTTTATTATCGAAAAAGGGCTTCAAAATGAAAGTGAGTTTGTGAAGCGGGGCATTGCTTGGTGGGTACTTGATGCTGCCAAAGCATTAAAAGAATGATGATCATAGAGGGGTATTTTTCTTCCCACTTTTACATTTTGCTGAAGCATAAAGTTACCTCTGAGAGTACCCGTGCAAATGCAAATTACATAACAATCCAAATTCGGGACACTTTAAGTTTTTTGAATTATGAATAATAACCCCATAATAATGCATTGTTCTGTAATCGTGGAAAATACATCATTTTTATGTCCATCATTGGAAAACAATACAACTTCTTGTCTTTTAGAAAGGACAAGAAGTTGTAATCATAAAATAAAAAAACCTCGTAATACGCAGCCTGAAGCTAACTATAGGTATAAATCGCTTTTAATTGCTCGTTGACGTTTTTTGGATAAACATGGTATTATTTTCGTGATCGGAAGTATCGGCATTAGCCCTCTGAGGAAATACCTCGGGGGCTTTACTTATATATCAAAATAGAACCTATCCAAAAAGAGGTGGAGGTTAATTGTATTTATACGTTTGTCCGGTTTGCAAATCTAAGAACGAGGAAGATCAAAAATATTGCATGCAATGTGGCACATGGCTTCTTAGTGATCGTTTCCCAGCGCAGAAAGTTAAAGCAGGCATAACGTCGGGAACGCTATACATTTGTTCTTTTTGCGATACGGCTAACGAGCCCGGAAGAAATGCCTGCAAGAAATGCCTTAAACCATTGTTTAGTACGGAATATAAGACGAAAGAAATCAATGTATCTGCATCAGCTGGAAGCGGACTAATTAAATTCTTCAGAGTGATCGTATATATTCTCCTAGCTTTAGCAGTGCTGCTTGGAATAGTTTTGCTCACATCGACGGTTAATGACAAAATATCATCTATATTTGTTACTCTGCTATTAATGGGTATAGTTCAATTATTTTTCGGAGTTATCAATCCGTCCATCATACCAGGTGGATCAACTTCCCGGAAACAAGTACTAGGTGTATACGGTGTCATGATTCTTGTACTCTTCGGATTATTTGTAAAATTTGTTCCGTCCTCAAAATTACCGAATACGCAACAAACAAATAGCAGAGCTGTTTCAGCGGCGGCTCCCGCAGCAACATCGCCAACGACCTCGCAACAAGCTCAGGAAGCCTCACCAACTACACAACAAAATCCTGATGAAAAAAATTCAAGCGAAGTGTTTAGAGTTAGGGATTTTGAATTTCGTGACCTTCAAATTATGAAAAGTTCAGTTGGTTGGGAAGCAACTGTCGAAGTCAACAATGCAGGCAAGGATGTTAAGGGGATGGGATTTACAATCACTTTTTATGCTGAGGATGGTAAGAGGGTTGGGACATCTCAAGGGGCAATATTGGATATACGGTCCGGAGAATCAAAAACCGTTAAATTAATAACAAAAGATGACTTATCCAAGTCGAAATCAGTTAAGGCACAAATTGATTATGCAATGTAATTTTAAGCCCCACCCGCGCTGCCTTCGGAAAATTGGTATTATCTATCGTTCCTCGCATTGCCCAGTCTTGACAGATATTATACGAACAATTAATGAAATTAGCGCCACCTACCACTAAGTGGCGCTTTGTCATATGATTCGATTTATATACGTATCGTCGTATGAATCGGAGCCTCTCGCCTATGTATCTTATTAGCATGGAGATGTTCCTCCTTTCATTCCCATTCCACTCTAATTTACATTTAAACACGTGAAAAACCGGGGACTCCTTATAACCCGGTTCTTCAGACTTCCTATGATCATTGTTTGGCTCCTCCAAGCAGAGAATTCAGCTGCTCCAGCAAATTTCCCCCGCCGGTGAGCGAAATCGTCCCGATTTTTTCGCAAATTTTTTCGAGGAACTCGAGCTCTTTTAACCGGAACAGCGTCTGATTCTCGTCCATCAGTTTGGCTGTGTTAAGCAGACTGCGGGTCGAAGCCGTTTCCTCGCGGCGGGTAATCAGGTTCGCCTGAGCCTTCTTCTCTGCGAGCAGCACCGTGTTGAGAATCTCTTTGATATCGCCAGGAAGAATAATGTCCTTGACGCCTGCGGAAAGGAACATAACCCCATAGTCCTCGCTCTTTTCATTCAGGCGAGATAATACGAATGCGGCAATTTCCTGCTTCATCCGCAGCAGGTCATCAAGCTTCAGTGTGCCGACATATTCACGCAGTATTAGCTGCAGCAAAATATAAACTTGATCCTCGAAGGACTTGATCTCCAGCGCCCGCAACGGATTGATGATTTTATACTGGCAGACGAAATTCAGGCGCAGCGTCACCTTGTCTTCCGTCATGATCTCCTGTCCGGTCATATCGAGCTGCTGCTGCCGCAAATCCACGGTTTTTAGCGACGCCAAAACAGGTCCCTTCCAGAAGTAATATTTCCCCGGCGCCAGCACCTTCTGCATCACGTTGTTGTAGAAGAGCATTCCCGTCTCGTGGCTGGCCACTTCGGAAGTATAGTAATATCCCGCTACTTTCGGCAAGATCGCCTTATCCACCTCTGGCCCCACCTCCGGCTGACGAATATCTACCCGGACAAAGTCATGCTTCTTAAGCACATTCCAGAATGCGTATTTGCCAGCTGTCAGCAGCGAGACGAACTTTCCATCCTCGTAATGAAGTACGTATTCATGATCTTGAACATCGATAACAGTTAGCTCCTCCAGCAGCCGCTCATCCCGAAGAAACAAGTTCAGCTCTTTCCCCTGTACGGTAAAAGGCTTTGAAACGCTCAGCAGCACGACCGCATCGTCAGATAAAGGGGTGAGTCGATAAATTCCCGGCTGCAGATGCATCACATAACTGCCTTTCTTGAACAACAATCCTCGTTCGTCGGTTTTGACGATAATTTTCTTTAGCATGTTGACCTCCTCACTAAACGGATGCATGTGTGATGTGTCCTTTTGTTGGGGATCCTCCTGAGTCAGAAGCGGAGCCGCGCTTAAGGGTCGGAAATCGATATCTGCCCCCGAAACTTCGAATGATGTCGATGCGGCCCAACTTCAGACCACAGTTGATCATTCCATTGTTACGTGGCGCAGAAACTCTTTCCGCTCCGGTATCCGCCGGCTGCAAAGCTCCTTCCTCAGCGCCCACCCGAAGGTGTGCAGAGGATTCCCGCCGAAAAGGTCCCTTTGATTGAAATCTCTCGATTACCAGTCGAGTGCTCTACCACTGAGCTAATCGCCGTGAATGCGATATGGGATTCGAACCCATGACACTTTAAGGAATGATGCCGAAGGTAGCGCTACAGGATACCTGTTCACAGGGTGAACAAGTACTGCAGGATCGTCTGGAAATCCCTGCCTAGGTAACGGCCCTCTCGACATCATCCAAATTTATAGTAGACGGCATTCCGCCGTGATACCCGATACTTATTGTGAGAGGATTATAGTTTCAGCAACATTCAAACGATAACCATCTCGTACAAGGCAAGTTAACGATTCAATCCTTGTAAGGATCAAACTCGTCCGCCCCCGCCATACATACGCCAATCGGTTTCAATACATGAAGAATTGCGATCGTCTCCGAATGGGCATCCAATACTTCCTGCAGCTTCCGATATACGAACGGACTTTCATCCGTTCCTGCGCCACGGAGCTCCACGCCGTAGTTGCGGACAGCCTCCATCATCTTCTCCGGGGAGATAAGCCCGCCGCTGCGTGTGCGCGTTTTCCAGTTCATTTTGCCCGCCGCCTGGGTCCGACTCATGATTCGTCCAGCTCCGTGCACCGTGCTGTAGCAGGCCGCCCGAT
The DNA here is from genome assembly GCF_910594985.1 of Paenibacillus allorhizosphaerae. Classification (GTDB taxonomy): domain Bacteria; phylum Bacillota; class Bacilli; order Paenibacillales; family NBRC-103111; genus Paenibacillus_G; species Paenibacillus_G allorhizosphaerae. The sequence continues at coordinate 144,673 of NZ_CAJVCE010000016.1, read as the reverse complement.
TCTCGTCAGAATCTTTCCCCTGGACAATCACGGAGATGTCGCCCATACTGCCGCCGATAAACCCGATCTGCCCGGGAGCCGAAGGGGTGGCTCCTTTGCGGACAACCACCGTTTGTTTGCCTTCATGCTCCTCCATCCAGGCAAAATTATGATGGTTATGCACTTCGAACTCTGCCTCCGCCCCCAGAATCGAAAGCACTTGCCCGATCACATAATCGCGTCCCGCATAAGCGTAACGGCCGGCAAGCTTCATTGCTCGGTAATACATATCGCCAACCTCACTGCTCAAATCGAGCAATACAGGCGGTTGATCCATGCTCTCTCCAGGGGCATTATCAAGGAACCTTCTGCCAGCCGCCAGATTCAAGAACCCACTGGCCGTCTTATGGCCGAAGCCGCGACTGCCAAAATGATTCGCAATCCAAATCGCCCCGGTCGCTTCCTCCACAAACAAATCGACAAAATGATTGCCGCTCCCCACCGTACCTAACTGGTCACGGGCCAATGCCTTCAACTTGTCGTGCTCCTGTTTGCCCACAGTTGCATAAACCGCCCAATCCGGATCGTCGAACAAATCATGATCGACCTTCTCGCTGTTTGCGCGCCCGATCCCGCACGAAACCTTACGGGCAATTTCATCCATCCAGCGGGAAATATGCGGAAGGGCATCTTCCATGCGGAGATTCGTTCTTACCGCTTTATTCCCGCAGGCGATATCGTAGCCCACTCCTGATGGTGAAATTTGCCCGTTATAGGCGATAACCCCTCCGATCGGCTGACTGTATCCTTTGTGATGATCAGCCATGAGCAGAGCCTGTACGACCCGCCCGGTTTCCGCACACCTCTTAGCCTGGGCAAGCGCCCCCTCATCAGGATTGCCCCAAACCCGAACTCCATCTATTGATTGATAAGCCATGATAAACATCTCCTCTTTATTGTCTTTCCAAATTTCCTGCAATGCCGCGCTTGACGACTTTCTAGTATTAGAATCGTTGATTACAGGGCAAACGTACATGGCAAAAGTATTACGACGTTCGAGAAATTTTTCCATTCTGCTGCTAAACTTATGAAAGCTAACTTTCTTTGATTCTCATTATCAGAGATATCCTTTGGCACGAATATAAGTGGCAGCGTGACAGGTAACAAAAAATTGCGGTTCTGATAAGTTTAGTAGCCAAAAGCACCGTCGCCGTGCTCCATTCATGCTACCGCACTCATAGCTCATAAGTTCTGCTTTCCTGCCGCCCTGCCGATGATCGGAAGGATCTTCCTCCCTCCAGAATCTGTTAGATAACGCTAAGTAGAAGCAACTCGTAAACGATAAGGTCTTTTCGTCTCGCGGTCAGCGATACTCACCATTACCGATTCAGGCTTAACCCTTGCGATCAAACCCATTGCCTCAATTCGACCAACCATTTCAGCAACGTAAGCTGCCGTCTTATTTTTCGTACCCGCACCACCATCGATATCCACCATGAACCGAATATCAGCTCCTTGGTCGAGATAAGGCAGAATGATGCTTTCGAGACGATCGCGTTCGGCAAAACCGAACAGTGCGGCAATCTCCTGTGAAAAGGTCGTTTCCAGTGACAATTTTTCGTGAACAGAGCGAATTTCCCGCGGTAAAATAATTTGCCGGCTGCATAGCCAGGCCCCACGTCCGACGCGGTATGCCACTACATAAGTAACTGCTTTCGTATGCCCAGAATGGGTCTGGGAATCGGTCGTAACCACGAGATCATAAACCGCCCTTGGGTCGCTCTCGATGAAACGTGAAATCCTGTCCATGACGTCGCGAAACTCAAGGTTCTGTTCAGTCCTATTGCGGAATGTCGTTTCATGAATCAATGGGAATTGTCGTATTTTTGTCTTCATGGGGTTCACCTGTAACGCAAGGTTGGCTTCTTCCTTTCATTGTAAATTGGTATGCCCTGATGGACTCGGACCATCATATGGCCGGTTATGAGCCGGACTGCTTCGCCATTAAACTAAAGGCGCTGAAATGGGAATAAGGAGACTCGAACTCCCACGGTCTTTGAATCCGCAGCTCCTCAAGCACTACGTCTGCCATTCCGTCATATCTCATATGGTCGGGAAGACATGATTTGAACATGCGGCCCCCTGCTCCCAAGGCAGGTGCTCTGACCAAACTGAGCTACTTCCCGATATTGGTGCGCCCCGAGGGATTCGAACCCTCAGTGTCTTTCGACCACGAATTTTAAGCTCGCTACGTCTGCCATTTCCGTCAGAGGCGCAAAGAAGAAATATGGGCCCGGCAGGACTCGAACCTACACTCTCGCCGATTAAGAGTCGGGTGTTTTACCAGTTAAACTACAAGCCCACGCACCCGTCCATTTTATCGATGTCGGCTCTCAAACGGAGCCGATCGATCCGAACCGTCGTTCGTGCTTCAACGGACGGAAAAGCTAATTTTCGGAACCTTCGGCAGCGAACCGAACCATTCGACTTGCGAACGAATGTACTTCCTCAAGCGTCCCGATGGCAGGGGCATCCGGATTCGAACCGGAGATGCGGGAGTCAAAGTCCCGTGAATTTGACCGCTATTCTATACCCCGAGATGGCAGGGGGCGTGGGCATCGAACCCACCACAGTCTGTTTTGGAGGCAGACTCGCCGGCCAAGGAACATGGACCCCTACATTTAGGTGGAATCGAGAGGAATCGAACCTCCGACCTACTGCTTGCACAGCAGCTGCTCTTCCAACTGAGCTACGACCCCATGGCAGGGATAGCAGGACTCGAACCTGCATGTCACGCATTAACAGTGCGCTGCCTTACCGATTGGCTATATCCCTAAATATGATGCTGTCGAGTGGACTTGAACCACTGGCCTCCCGGTTATCAGCCGGACGCTCTAACCTTTCTGAGCTACGACAGCATATGGCGGCCCCAAGGGGATTTGAGCCCCTGACGACCTCTGCGCTGACAACGCTCGTTTATGGTCGGGATGACCGGATTTGAACCGATGGCCTCTAGTACCCGAAACTAGCGTTCTACCAAGCTGAACTACATCCCGTTGGTGGGAGGAGACGGGTTTGAACCGCCGAACCCCGAAGGGAGCTGATTTACAGTCAGCTGCGTTTGACCTCTTCGCTATCCTCCCAAGTTTGGTGCCGGCGAAAGGGTTCGAACCTTCAACCTACTGATTAAAAGTCAGTTGCTCTACCGATTGAGCTACGCCAGCATGTGGTCACGGTAAATCCTTGCTAGGAGCGGGTTAGACTCCCACCGATTTTTTACAGCTCGTGTTTCGTTCAACCACCATCAACCCATCTAATGGTCAACTCACACTTTGCGAACCGATCGATATGTACTTTTGGTGCGGCCAGTGGGACTTGAACCCACAAGTGAGCTTTCGCTGCACGAGCGTCTGAGGCCCGCATGTCTGCCATTCCATCACAGCCGCATGGCTGCCCCTCCAGGGCTCGAACCTGGGATCGCGGCTTCAAAGACCGCTGCCTTACCAACTTGGCTAAGAGGCAATATTTTAAGGGAGACCAACCGGAATCGAACCGGCGATAACGGGGCCACAACCCGTCGCGTTGGCCATTTCGCCATGATCTCCATGGTGGTCCGGGCTGGAATCGAACCAGCGGCGCATGGCTTTTCAGGCCATCGCTCTACCAACTGAGCTACCGAACCATTGGAGCGGAATACGGGAATCGAACCCATTCTTAATGCTTGGAAGGCACCCGTTCTACCGTTAAACTAATTCCACGTGTTGGTGACGCATGGGGGATTCGAACCCACCGAATGCACGAGTGAAAGTCGTGTGGCTTACCCGCTTGCCTAATGCGCCAAATCTTTGAAGGACCGAGCAGGAATCGAACCTGCGATTGACGATTTTGCAGATCGCCGCGTTAGCCAACTTCGCCATCGGTCCATATGGAGGAGAGAAAGGGATTCGAACCCTTGGAGTCCGCTAACCTCTTTCGTTTTCAAGACGAATACAATAAACCGGACTCTGCCACCTCTTCACGAGAGGAACATATGTTCTTTTTTGTGTATAGAAAAAGCTACTCGCCCCGCCGTGGTACCATTTGAGTCGTTTATCGGAGAACCTCGCCCGAAAGAAGACAAACACAAATGGACCACTTGCTTGAGTGCAAGTAGCCTTATACGTACAAAATCTATGGATCAACGGATTCAGATTCAGAACGGTCCGCGATTCAAGATCACGTTAGCACCGTTCCTCCTCTTTTAAGGATCGAACGGCCCAAACGTGGCACGTAAAAGCTACGATTGATCGGATGGATATAGGCTTTAAGGAAGCTCAAAAATTGCCCATTAATGCCATGTTCGCGCCAAAAATCGGCATACTCATGATTGATCGTAATCTCTTGATAGCCAAATGGCTGCTGCTGATAAGACTGCTTACATGGATTCATAAATAACGGCTTTCTCATGGCCTATCCCTTCCTTTCTTCGTGGATTTCGCGCCAAATACTTTCATGCGTTATTACTTTAATGTTTTACCGCTTTACTGATGTGATAATACCATGGGTTATTTTTACTGTCAACCCTTTTTTTTATTTTATTTCATCATTTATCCAAATTCCCGTGAAAGAAAAAAGACCGCTAATATTCCAGCGGTCTTTTCATATCCGGACAAAAACGTCAAAAATGACGCTATTTTGCCTACAGTTCCTCCCTTTCGTTAGGGGGATAGGGATATCGAAAAAAGGCCGCGTGGCGAGGTATGAGGCTTTTGGGAATTAAGAAATAAATGGTCGCCTTCCGATAGGCTCCACTGCTGAATGCACTCATATCCAAATGGATATATGGCCGTTTTCATCCTCGCTCACGCTCCTTTCCATGCACCTAAATTTTCCTCATCATAAATCAATTACAACTTTAATGTCAAGTGGATTTTCATCATAGATAAGCATGCCGGGATGTTTTACCTCAACCAAATTATCCAGTCATTTTCTAAAATTTACTTCGCAGAACCTGTATTCTGCGAAGTAAATTTGTTGTTTAAACTAAGATCATTTGTTTTGAACACCTCCTAAGACCCTCCTCCTTAATTCTGTAATTTCATGCGTATTACAGATCGACGGAATTCAGTAAAGTCTTTGAGTATGTGATCAAGTCTTCTTTTATAGAAAGATGCAACAGTAGAATTTTCAGCAAAGTGAATCTCATCAATAAGATCGTCTAAATCTTCCTTCAGTACAATGAAATCAAGATTATCTTCATCTCTACTCAACTTAGATTTAAGATCAGCAGCTAATGCCTCGCCTAATTCTTTTAAACGCGGTACTTCAAGGTGCAGGTGCACCTTCATTTTTATAAGTGGAGGGGTATAATCCTTTCTAAAATCTATGCCTGGGACTTCGTCCCATAATGCATTCCAACCTTTAAGTAGTCCTGCTGAATAAAAAAGTAGTTTTAAGTAACCGCATAACCAGGACGTACAACTTATGTTTCTACTTTGACACCCCACTCCGTTTTTTAAATGAGAACAAAAGTTGCAGCAAGAACCACCGTTTTTTATACACACTTTGCAAATACTATAACTTCCCACTCCGTCTAGAAATTGAATTCCATAGTCAATAAGATCTTTTCTTGTTATACAATAGATATCGTTTTCATCAAGCATATAATCGTCAAACAAACCCTTCCCTTGTCAAAATCTGAATACTATTATATATTCAGTTATTTGAATATTTGATATGCTATGTTGATTTACTATAACTGAAAAAAGCTAAAAAAAGCAATGTTTTAGAGCTCCGTGTTAATAAGCTAGTTTGTTAAAATCGAAAAAACCACCCGAATAGGTTCCCTGAGGTGGGTTAAAAAGAGTCAAACACCGCCCAAAACAGACGGTGTCTTGTTCATCTTATTGTATCTTCTTTAAGTATTTTAGATCCCCTGTTTTAACGTACATAAGAAAATGATATTGATTAAGTGCTCTTTTCTTTGAAAGTTTCATACTCATTCCACCTCCTTAGAATATAGCATTCCCTCAATCTATCATTTCATACTAGAGTTCTTACTAGAGTTAGCCTTTGTGTCCCCTACCCTATGATTCAGCACAAACATTCACTTCCCGTACCGAAAGCAAACTTCACACTCTACCCTGGTGCATAGTGGCTTCCTTATAGCTAATCCTTTTGCCCTCCTAGCACCGACAAAAAATGCAAAGCCCCAAACTTAGCTCGAGATCTTGACTTTCGTTCCACTGAAAAGCCGATCTCAGGATCGGTTTTTTAAGATACCAATTTCTTCAAAATACCGGCTCGTCGAAACATGCGTGATGGTCGCTAATTTAAATTCATCAAAATGATTCTTGACGTAATCAAAGTAAAAGTATATTTTCAGACCGTGAGGGAATAAATGGATAATAGTTGATTTAAAATACGAGATTGAGGGTGAATCCCTTGCAGAGTAGAAAACCATCTCTTATAACTGATGTGCTTAAACTGGATTTGGCGTTTCATAATTTAACTAGAGAAGAGCTCAACGAGGCATTTTTCTATATTCATAAAGAATTACTCGACCGTAGTTCTACAGAAATCGTTTCACTCGACAAAGGTGTTGTTGCGTCCGTACAGTATAGCCATAAGGCATATACAACTCCGTATAGAGAACGTAATATAGACCTTCTCCGGGTACTTGGAGATTTACATAGCGAACTTGCACCTGATATGAATACTAAACAGTTCTATGAGCATTGAAAGTCTCAAAAGAAACTTTCTTATGATGCCCACAATCGCTGATGTAGCATTCTTTGGAGTTATTACGATAACAATTAATATTATCTCAAAGTATGATTTTCACGTCATGAGGAACTAAATGGATAATGGTAGATTGATAATCTAGTACTGTGAGTGAGGGGTTTTATGTCGAACCAGCCGGACATTTATGATCTAGTTACAACTTCCGGGATTCTTGACTATGACAAATTGCTATCAATTAAGTATGGCGAACGGATTGTACGCGGCATTCTTTCGCATCTTCCAAGTGATGCTTATTTTTTTGAAGCAAGTTTAGTATGCTATGAATCAATTTGGTTAATTTCGATAATCGCATGCGATATATCTTCATTTCCTGACGACAAATGCTGCTATGAATTTATTTATAAAATAGGCGAAGATGTGATACTGACAGATAAAATAATGTTCAGTACTGTTGATCACTTTTATGAGTTGTATAATAAAAACCGACCGAATAACAGTAACTTTAATAAGCGAATTATGTGGAAGAGTGTAGATGGTAGAGACTATGCGTCCTCAAATGGATCATACGTGTTTAGATTGAAATTAATTCAGCAAGTAACTAAAGTGCTGGATAATAAGTCTAAATTTACTGAAGACGCCTATCAGCTTGAAATAAGAAAAAAAGGTCAAGCAAACTTCAATGATCTAGGTTACAGATTTTTTTTAGATTCACCGCATTTTGATGGATTTGCAGAGCCAATTAGTGTGAATCAAATTTATTGGAGATCAATACCGGATATACTTACAAAGAGTAATGAAATACTCACCATATTAGGTTATGTCAGTGAATCAGAATCCGCTTGAAAACTTAAATTCGTCAAATTATTATAATAGAAAAAAATAAGAAGGAACAGGTTCTTCACGCTTTTCGGACGACGACGGGCTTTCCGTCATTTTCAAAAAAGCCCTCACGAATGTCGGTGTTTCTGGCCCCGAAAATCGTCGGGAGCCGGCTGTACACGCAATTGGCAAACGATAAATAAGCTGGCCGATCTGAGCAGAACGGCAAATCCATAACGTAACCGGCAAACGGACGGTGCTGCGGATATGCCGTTCTTTTTTTTGTTTCGGGTCTCAGACGGAATGGTTTACCCGGAGGCAGCCATGAAGCCGTTTTTCATTAATTGCTGGAGAGCGGTAATCGAGCCGTACATGCTGGAATGGAAGATTGGGACGAAGCAGCCGCATCCGCCCCGACGATAAGACGGCGATCCTGTTGGGCTTTTAAGCTAGATCCGTTTCTTATTGGGGCGGCAAACATAAAGCGGTCGAGCAAAAATGACGCATCCTGCTCGACCGCTTTACGTTTGAATTTGATTTGTAAGGCGCGGTGTTGAAATTTCGATTACCGCGCTGAGCAGGCTTGAACTCGATTATTTTTTCTGCGCCTTTTCAATCAACTTATTTATTTCCTCATCCCCTTCACGCAGCGCGGTATTAATATCTTTCCCATCGAGGATGATATCGAGGAATTTATTGTTAACGACGGTGTCTGCATCCAAAATTAGAGACATGATTTGCGGATTGCCGCTCACCGAAGGCGGTTGGGCGGATTGGTGATAGTAGTACGCCCCTACGTTTTTGCCTTTGAAAAATGGCGAGTCGGAGCCAAACGCTTTTTTGATCTGCTCATTCGTCGTTGGGGTGCGAACGCCGCGCTTCGATTCATTCAATAAAAACTCATCCGATAACAGATAAGATAGCACCTCAAAGGCCGCTTCCTTCTGCTTGCTTGTCGACATGATGCTGTACATCCAAGGGGACGCTTGGTCCGCCGTCTTCGGTTTATCCGCATAAGTCGGCATGGAAACAACATCCCAGTTCATGCCTTCGGGAATTAATTTTACGTGGTTGAGGTCATTGTTCAATACAGCCATCGCGATGTTCTGATCTTTGGCAAACGCTTGAAGTTCCGGGTTCGTAGCTCTTGATTTCGGCCTCATATTGCCGGGAATTTCATAAATACGCAGCAGGCTTTGGAATAATTTCTTCCATTCTTCCGTGTTCAAGCTTGCCTTCCCGGTCTTCGGATCAATCGGCTTCAAGCCCTGCGGATTCTCCCTCAAAAGATAAGCGTGGAATGATGCCAGTCCCCGGTAACTTGTCCCGTCAAAGTTCCGGGTCATTTTTTTGGCTAAATCAAGCACTTCCTCCCATGTCATTCCGTCTTTCGGATAAGGTACGCCGAATTTGTTAAAAATGTCCTTATTATAAAACATAACAGAAGTGCTGGATACGAACGGCAATCCATATATGCCTTTGCCGCCGGTAAACTGATCCAAAGCTTTCAGCGATGCCGATTCCAGGCGGCTCGTATCGAATTTGTATTTTTTGATAAGATCCGTCATATCGTATTCGAGGCCCAAGCTTTGAATCTTGTTAGGAAAACGATTATATACATACCAATAAATATCCGGCGGTGTCCCGGCCGTAAGAAGATCGGTAATATCTTTTCCGGTACCACGCTCAATGTAAGTAACCGTAAGCCAAGGGAATTTCTTTCGAAGCGGATCGCCGATTTCTTTTTCAAAATCTTCCGGAGTTTTACCCAGCTCCGACGCGAAAACAATTTCGGTCGGCTCTCGCTTTACAAGTTCTGCGGGCTTGTTGTTGTTTTCGCCAGATTTTCCTGTTCCTTGAGTTCCGCCGCTTGAACATGCAGTAACCAGCATACTTAGGGCCAATATTGTAGCCAAACAGTTTGATACTTTCATTGCGTTCCCACCTTTTTTTATATATGAAAGCGCTTACTACATGAATTGTATCATATCGGAATCTGAAATAATGTTGTGCTATTATCGAAAAATGTTTATGTATTACTATAAATTAGGCACGGTAGGAATGTATGAATAATTAGGGAAATGATGGGGGCACTATAACGCTACTCGGAAATGTACTCAATTTCTCCTATCCTAGTAGTATGGCATCAAATACGAATGACTTAGCCGGATTTTATTTCATCAAACTGCTGTTTTACGTAATTAAAATAATAGACCGGGAGCACGGCACCGTCCAGCCCCCTCTTCTAATTTAGTGTCATTTCTTTTATTACACTCTTAAAATTGATCAAGGTTTTCAGCATGAATTAATTGTAGTCACCAACGCTTAGCTCTGCTTTTATTTTTTTTCTCACTGATTCTAAATTGTTCTCAATGGCCTGTTCTAAACTTTGCCTATCGAGAAATGGCTCCTGATGCGCGCGTAGATATTCGACTCTAGTTGAAAAATTGTTTAAATCAGCAATTATAGCTGAAGTAAGCACTATAACCTCATCCGAAAAGTACAACCTCTTGGATAAAAAATAGTTCTTAGCCTCACTTAGTTTAAGGTTCGCTACTTGAACCTCGACCATTCTAATGTAATTTCCAATCTCTCTATGAAGTTCCTGCCTCTCTCTAGTTTTATCTACGCCTTCAGTCTTAGTCCATTTATTCTTAAACTCCTCAATTTTATTTGATAATAGATTAAAGCTTTTAAGCCATTTTTCTAAGTCTTCTAATCCATACTCTCTATAATCGGGTCTATTTTGAAACCCCATTAAAGAACGGATATAACCATCGGCCAACAAGACCTTATCATATAAATCCATATATGATTCATGCCTTTTAGCTGTATACAAATTAAAATCAGCGATCTTTCTTTGATAATCAAATTTGTTAGCTTCCACAATCAACTGTAATTCCTTCTTATGAGTTTCAAGTCTTTCTTTAAATTTGTTATCTATAAAAGAATTGACTGCGAGCTTAAAGAATCCTCCGACAATAACAAGCGTAGTGGGTACTGAAACAAAAAATGTTCCCCAATCGATATTCATGAAGTTTTACCATCCTTTACAACGCAAACTTGTTGTTTCTGTACCACTTTTAAATACTCGCTGCAAATAATATAAGATGTTGGCAGCTCGATAATAAATTCCTTTAGTTCACCTGTGATCGAAATGATTTCATTGGTGTTTATCATGGTCGAGAAGATGATGTGCTGCTCCTGTTTGCCAAACAATTTCTTGTTTGTGGTAATGAGATAAAGCTGATATGTTGCATCTTTATCATAGTAAAGATCAGGGAACAGCTCCTCTTGTATACCTTCCTTTACCTTCCTATAGGCGAAAAATTCATTAATACAGCCATAATCGTATAAAAGAAAAGGTACCTCATGATTAATCAAATCTCGATCCGAAAGATCAAAGTGAATCCACTCACAGTAGAAGTCAACGAAACTGGATGATGTCTTATACAAGTGATGCAGTGTTTTTTCCCTAAGCTTCTGGGCTTCATTAGCCTCTTTCCTGCCATGGACATGACTGTCGAACCGCCATTTAGCTGTTTTATCTTTTAATGCAATTTCGTTTAACTTATTGTAGTTCTCAATATGAAGAAAAGCATAACGGTCGGCTATTTTGAAAAACGGCATATGGAAATACCCCCTATCGACAATAAAATACTTATTCGGTGGGTAGAAAATATTTCCTGCATCTTTAGCACTATATTATCAATCCAAACGTTGTATCCAATAGTCCGCCCTCTTTTCTTTGTACACGAAGAACCCGCCTCATTGATATGGAGCGGGTTTATTTTTGTTGAGCTGCTTTAAGAGCCAGGCAAGAGTATTCAAATAAAAGACAAAGCACCCTCCGAAGAGACGCTGCAGGCGATACCGTCGCCTATGCTACCGCCGCGAACGCCTTTTAGTCACGTTTCACCCGATAGATCGATTTGTTTTCAATAACTCGAATTGGAGCCGTCCATGATTCGTTATCTGGCATTGTATCAAGTGCATCTTCTACTGCCTGCAGTTTTGCATCCAATTGATCGATGTAGTGTAAGGCCACGGCTTCCGGGACTTGCGGTTGAACCGGACTTCCCCATTCTCCTAAATTGTGATGGGACAGAACCAAATGCTGAAGAACCACGAGCTTCTCACTGGTCGTATCCATACCCATTGCTACAGTTGCTTCAGTGATCCAGTTAGCCGCCATGGAAATGTGGCCCAGTAGTTTCCCCCTTAAGCTGTAGTCTGTCACGACCCCAAGCTCAGAAATCATTTCTTCAGGCTTGGCAATATCATGCAATATAATACCGGCTTTGATTAAATCTTGGTTAAGGAACGGACGCTGCTTTGCTACGAATTCACCGAGTTCGAGCATGCGGCAGATGTGATATGCTAAGCCGGCATAATAAGCATGATGCATCCCTTTCGCCGCAGGATAATGCATGAGTTTTTCTTCAACTTTTGCTATACAGAACTGAACAATACTCTGAATATCACCATCTTGGATACTGGATGCCGTCTTCTTTATTATGTGAACCAAATCGATCGGCTGTATCGGTGCGGATCTTACGAAATCCGTTAATGAATACCCGTCTTCTTCAGTCGCTTTGCGAATCCTCATTATTTTCAGCTGCGGCTTCTCCCGGTACATTTGAACAAGACCGTTTACCTTAACTAGCATCATCGGGAAATATGTCTCTTTGTCGGCTGAAGAAACTTCCCACATCTTGGCCGGAATTTCTCCACTTGTATCGGCAATTACGAAATCAAAATATTCTTTTGGTGGACTGGCGTTTGTTTGTTTTAAATCAGCTTTCTTTAGTAAGTAAAAGCCGGTAATTTCGTCACCTTCAGTGAAAGTCCGAATCAACGTCATATATGTTCCTCATTCCCTATCAAAAATGACTACTAGTATTTCAACAATTACTGACTAAATACCTTTTATTCCAGATCTAATAAATATATTCATTGTAGTCAATATTGAACCATCACTTTTCATATTGGATACTTTGGGATCCACTATCATAATAACCCGGGGCCGCCGTGTCGTCCGGCAACCTTTACGTTACTAAACACTGGTTTTTACGCTATCATGCCCGGCTGGCCGATAGTGCAGCTCCATACAAACGTACTCCGTTAACTAAGCTGCTACTTTCGATGTACGGAAAGCCAACCGCAATTATGCGCATATGTTGGTGTCGCAAAACGATTAAGCGCATATGTTTGTGTCGTCACACCGCGACACAAACATATGCGCTTTGAATCTTGTTCCTCTCACTTTTGAAGACTGAGGACTGGATGGTTTTGTTTTAAAAGATCCCTTGCTTCTTGTTCATTTATTTCTCCACCTAAAACTCGCTGGCAAAGATTATGTAAATAGCAGGAATCGATAGCAGATATTTTGTTTTCTTTCAATCGGCTTCGATAGTCTTCTCTTTTATAAAAGTCATGTCGCTTAGACGGTTCCAATAGATTAGAGTGATTAATAAATAAGAAGGCAGACAAATCATAAACTTTAAACTCACTCATATACCGCGCTTTATGAGAGAGTATATCCATGACCATATCGTTATTCGCTCCACGCTTCGTGGCCTTTGCCTCGCCTATGGCAAAGAATGCATCGGCCGCATCTTCTATTCGAAAATCTTCTCTCTTTGCATTTCCTGTTGTTGGAAGGCTATCCACGTCAATAACTTTAAATCCCAAAAATACCAAAGATTGTTGAACCGCTTTTGAAAATTCATCGCCTTCGCCAATTAGTAGCCTGTCGAGCCACTCATAATTTTCGTGTGTGATTTCAATGTTCCTTTCAAATTCAATAATTTTCCTCTTTGCATCTTCTACAAATGCATCCAATTCTTGTTCAATTTTCGTCACCGGCAAAGGCTTATAATTTTCGACCCAGCTTTGCGGTGATTTAGAAAACAGACTTGGTGATATACTGGCGACATGATCTCTTATTATTTGAATACTTACATCAGCTGTTTTATCACCGAAACTTGGCAGTATCGCGATGCCGCTGACTTGTTTACCATCATGATCGATTTTTCGTACTTCAAGACATAATGCTTCTCGCTTATTTCCACCATTTACGACAACCCAATCATGCAAAAAATCATAAATTGGTTCATTATTATTGCTGAATTGAATATCTTTGCTAACAGAGATAACTTTATGTTGAGCGTAAGATTTGTAATGGTCATAGATTATACCAATAGGGTTGTTAGTATTTATTAAAAGGTCTTGTCCTTTAAACAATGGAAACGAAATAGTCGCATGCTTCCTATTCACAGAAGAAACAGAGCTTGGATGATAAACCCGGTCAATATCAATAACACCAAGATTAAGAATACCTATTTCATCGAATTCAAGAGGATGGGTCTTTTCATCAATGAAAACTATTGTATATCCACTTCTATCCCACACTGATTGCAATAAGGCTTGGAAGCAGGGAGAAGCTTCAATTGAAGTATCTGCCCGTACTCTGTTTTTTGAGGTTCGAAAAGAATTATCTCTCAAATGGATTAAGCAGATGTCCACATCATGAATAGAGCAAGGAATGGAATATTGACCCGCCGAATCAACTAAAACACCACTTGACGCACGTAACACCTGATAACCGGCATTTTGTATTCGATTAACTTGCTCTGAAGTAAAATCAACTGCTAAAATGCGTGGCTTTTCGTATTCGATTAAGGAAACACGTTTCAATATTGTCACCTCTTCAAAACTTTTGTATATATCCCGCGGGAGCGCTTCAGCATCAAGCGGGCAGGCCGCTCGAAGAGAAACTTCAATTATGAGTAAAAGTATCGTAAAAAAGGCAGCCGATTGATCTGGCCGGCTGTCCTGATTTACGATAAAGTACTTTTAATGACTTTGTTTTTCCTCCGACCCGATGTTTTGTTCGTAATTCATGCTCAATCGAGTGGCATACGCTATTCTTTGCGTTTTCTTTTTCTTCTTTTCGTTTCACTTTTTCCTTCTCTCGTGATCTTCTGTGAGTTGCCCGCTTTCTCTAAGGTTTCCGCCATAGTTAATAACCTCCCATTGGGCTAATCCACATATTCCTTCAGCCACTCATGAATTTCTCCCATGAGTTCTTTATATCCAGTCAATTGGTCGTGATCGATTTCCGGGAAGAGCTGGATAAAAACAATAGGCAATTCCTCTTTTTTGATCGGCGCTTCGCTATCCCGTGAATAAACGCATAGCACGCTGCTGACTACCGGGCGTCGGCGGCTTGCGGCGGTGTATTCGCCGCGGTAAAAAATTTGAGCGTATCGTAACATCTGTGAAGAAACATTGCTTGTAAAATTTTCATTATGTAGCGATTTATATCGGCGGTGTTTGGCATCCATTGCGAGTGTAGACAGAAACACCGGTCGTTGTTCTTTTTTGTACATATCAATGCGGATATCCGGTTGAATCAGCCTGGAGGAAAAAAACATATCGCCTGAGGCAACAGCATCTTCTTTGATATAGACATGCTTGTCATACCATACATGCAAGATGGTTTCATCATCTTCAAGTTCTATGCAATGACCCGATGCCATATCGCGCAGACTCTCCACATCGCAGCAAGGTCGAACCGAAAAACCGCATTTGCGCAGGATATCTATGACTTGGAAATAGACAAACTGCTCGTAAATTTTCCAAGTCGGCTTTAAAATAGGAACCACATGATTGCTCTTGCTGTTTCCGATCAGTAAAGTGCTGCTTTTTTCATAGAGCTCGGTTAGCTTCCGGTAATTTTGATCCTTCAACTGTGGCTTGCTCCGGGCTCTTGTGACGATAGACAGTTCAGTGGAAGAAAGTAGATATCCAAAACGACCAATAAGGTTTTTTACGAGCTGATTCCAGCGGGTCAAGATGTTGAGCTGTCGTTCCGCTTTTTTGATGTCGTCCTCAATTCGATGCATGATCGATTTCATAGAGTCCCTTGATTCTTGGGAAAGTTCTCGATCATTCCACCAATTCCGCTTTCTTTCCTCGTTGGAACGCTTCTCCTCTTCCTTGGAGCGGATGAGCAGCTGAAGCTGCTTACAGTCCTCATCTATATCTTTTTCAATATAAGCAAGATCTTGCTTCCAAAATAACAGGACGTGTTTAATCCACTGGTTAGCCGGAATGTCACAGGTGAGGTTTTTTTTCTTGTTTAAGCTGAATGACTCACCCCGCACTGCTTTCCAGCGCAGGCTCTTATGATCAACTTTTTTTTCTGAAGGACCTTCCTGATAGTCTGTTTTGACCTGGGTAATCAAATTTCGCTGGAGTGCGTAAAGAGCCGCATCGATATTGTGCTTTTCGTTCATCAGCCGAAGCACATAGTCGTAATACGATTTGGAGTTCAAAAATTCATGTTCATTGCCGGTAGACTTGGATGTATAGATCAGATCATAGCAAATCCCTTCAACTTCCTGCTCCAAAAGCAGATGCATATACTGAACCTGACTTGTAGATAAGTGGATGGGAGATACAAAGATCGCAGAACTGTAAATCGCATCACCAAAATGAACATCAAAAAAATAAACCCCAAGCCGCCAAGGGAAAATCTGATTTCGCTCATGGTTAAAGATGTACTCCATGGTCCCTTGGCTTGTGATGTGAATGTTAATTTCGATTTGCTTTCCTTCTTCATCATAGGTACCGCTTTGGATGACAAGTCTAGCCTTGTCATCTTTTTCAAAGCCATCTTTAGCAAACAACCGGGCACCGATTTGGACTCCCTCTTTTATACTCACCAAATGGTCAATCGACTTTGGCGAAACCGCGCCGCGGCTCCAAAACTCAGCTACCTTTTGAGTGCTGGATGGTGTAGCACCCGTGAAAAATTCTACCTCAAATGGGAGTGAATCAGCATTATAACGCATACCCGTTCCTCGTAATCTCCTTGGCTTTTTGCTTTAAGAAATTGATAGATGATTTAAATTCTTCTTCACCATCCCCTTCTTCCATCAGCAAACGGGCGATAAGTCCAGGCTGATATTTGTTACTGTCCAGCTCGTACGTGCCGACCAGCTCCTGGATTTGTTCCCGATGACCACGGATTTTTGTGAGAATGCGCTGCTTGATTTGGTAATCGAGACCCGTTTGTCTTGTAACAAAAGGATTCCCTTCACTCACTTCCGGAATATTCGAAAGATACATACCGATGCCTTTGGCGATTCGGAAACTTACGCCGGCCTGACTATCGTATTCTCTCATCAGCTCATGGAGCCGATCTAGGAGTGATATTTCATGCTCCTCAAGGGAAGCAGGTTTGGACAGCCAGTCTTCGCGGTAGATTTTGCGGTTTACTTTTGTTTGCCTATCGAAATCTTTCGTCTCCGTTTCTTTCTCCAGCGATGCGCCAAAACCGAGCTTTTCAAGAAAAATAACGTTCATCCGGTCAAGCATACGGTTGGAAAAATCTTTTGTCGTCTCATCAAAATTAGCCGTTCCCACAAACAGGACATTATCTTGAATCGGAATCACACGGCTTTGATTTTTATTGTGACAAATCGCATCTTTACTAAAAAGCTGCAGTTCTCTCTGATCTTTCGGCATCTCGAGCAAGGATACAAATGGAGAAAAATAATGCTCCACCTGACCCAAGTTCATCTCGTCAAAAAGCACCATGTGCAGTTCGTTTTTATTTCGGCTTGCCCGCTCTAAAAAAGAAACCAAGCCTGTTTCGCTTTCCATATATAGTCCCATCTGATGATTGTGGTACCCAAGGATGTCCGATGGCTCTGTGTAGGCAGGCGAAATCGGCACAATTAGCAGATTTTCGTCTTTTTTCAGCCCGAGTGCTTTGGCATAGAGCAGCGCGAGCTGCGTTTTGCCGGTGCCGCTCATGCCTCCAAGCACTGCCATATTGCCTGTTTTGAGTGCCGTATGGAAGTTAACGAGTGCTTCCTCTTCCTGATAAATCAATTCTTCGTCTTCAGCAAAGAACTTTAACCGAGAAATGAAATCAGATTCGCTGAGCGTCTCAGGCATTTTTGCCTTTTCTTCTTTTTTGGGTGCTGCCGCAAGCGCCTCATTCTGCACAATTGATTTTCCTTGATGATGGAATTTATCGCGCAGAAGGCCTGCATATTGATCAGGCAAGAAACCTAACTCCCGGTAAGCACATTTCATGTGATCCCAAAAATCTTGAAGCTCACTAAGAGGCAGCTTTTTTATTAGATGCGGTTTTCTCGCGTAATACAAGTTGATGTTATTTCCGGTCTCCAAAATATCCTGCTCTGGAATAAAATAGAGTTGACCATCACATAAGATAAACTCAGGAACTTCCATATAGCTTGGATACTCCGGCAGTTGGACCGGCGATTTATCAACCAAGGATCTCTCGAACCGCGCAGCGGGTACACCTTTTTTTACCTGAGGGACCGCCACATAGTAATTGTTCTCCGCGGCATCTTCTGAAACCAAAACAATATCAAAATTGTAATGATAGCGGTGACCCGTGTTGTCATTTCTCACCGACAGCTTGGGTTTGAATAAAATCAGCTTTCCTTCTAGATGCTCACGCAGGTACTGCACTTTATCGGTTTGATCATAGTATTTAATACTCTGCAGGTACCGGTAATTTCGGTCGTCAAAGGATACATAACAATCTTTTTGCTGCTTTTCAAGTGTATTTTTCAAAAGCTTGGGTTCGTCACTTACTGCCTGCAAATAAAATACAACGACATCATTTCGATTGCTTTTGGTTACTGACTTTCGCTCAACCCCAAGCGCCGGGAGATGGTCAGGATCAGACTCATCAGCTAGGCGCCCCAAAATGTAACAACTATTGATCTCTCGTTTTGTTTTTTCGTCTATCATTTTTTCGTTTATCAAGGTCATCAGTTATAATCCTCCGTATCATCGCTTTGAATTACTTGCATGTAGCGCCTCAGCAATTCAAGGTAGTCGTTATATTCCTCATAGAAAAAGTCGTTTTCGTCCAGAAACTGTTTCAGCAATACCCATTCCCTTGTACTTCGAAACGATTGCCGATCAATGAACCAAATTTTTGACTTCAAGTTATGTATGTTTCCGTTTAGCTTTTCTTTTAATAGGAAATTTTTAGAGAAGATACACTTATTGAAAACCTGTTTGATTCTCGGGTCCGGTTTATCTGTAATAATCATCGCTTCACTGGATTCGGGTACTAGTTCCTCAAAAAGCTCCTTAAATTGTTCCGCATATTCTCTAGCTTTTCGTTGTTCTCCCAGCTCTTTCTGAAGTGCATCCTCACGTTGTACATCCTCTTCCCTCGCATCCTTTAACCTCTTAATTTCCCATGTCAATATCTCTATTTGTTCTGTTAATTTCGTATTTTCGTCAGTTTGTTCTTCAAGCTCTTTGGTTAGTCTGGTCGCTAGCTGCATCGTGGCAGCGCTTTCGTCGTAAACCCTTGCATATTCACTTTGGTATGCTTTCTCGCGTTCCTTTACGTAAAGGCTGTAGGCCACTGGTCGTAAAGGTTCGTAGTCGTCTTTTACTGCGATAATTCCCAAGAAACGGTCAAGTGAAGTCAGACCAGAGATAAACATCAAGCGCTCGCGATCAGTATGTTTTCCTGCAAGGGTGCTCTTGATCTGTTCCCACCGCGCCGTCACCCCGATCTGCTCAATGAATTGAAGGTATTCATTAGATTCGGGGAAATCTACGTCCTTCTTGAGATCTTGGATGATGCGGTCGACGAAATCGCTGTCATTAATTTTTGAAATGCTGTGAAACAATTCCTGTTTTTCGATGACGTTTTGACGAATTGTTTCTACGTGGCTGGCGTATTTGTCAGGGAACCACTCACGAATAAAAGCCAATTTTTGATAGGGACGAATGGCAACGGATATATCAAGTTCATCCACTATACTTTCAAAACTTAAGTTTTTCCATTGAGGTTGAATCAAATCATCCATCTCGTCGACAATTTTAGAAAAAAACGTTTCTGTGAGTATTTTTCCGCTCCCGTTTTTCTTTGCCCCAATGCCATTTTTTAGCGCCTGTGTGACGATGAGCCTCAGTTGTTCTTCGGGTCTGCTGGATAGCTTGTCGCTTCGAAATCCAGGCACAGACAAATTAAACAGGTTGCATATCTGCAGCAAATCATGCTTAGATAATAGCTGCGGCAACCACTCGCTCTCATGCATATACACGCCTCCAGTCTACCCATAATTCTACCATTTTCGTATATATCGGACAACGAAATTACTGGAAATATAAGCTATATTAGTAACATGCGCATATGTTAGTGTCGCAAAACGGTTAAGCACATATCAATGCGATTGAAAATGGAGTTTGGATAGGGGCTGCAGTTGCCGGGTGCCAGTCTTCGCCATAAAAATGCACCCCTAGAATCCATCGGATAACCTAAGGTTTTTTCCAATGTTCTAAAGGGTGCAATTCAATGGCCCGCGGGGATTTCTTGTTCCCACCAGTATCTTACATCGTCGAGAACCAAACTCCGCCGCTGCCATCATACTTCCGGCCGTAAGAGATAACCGGGTTCTGGTCATCCTTTTTGACTAAGAATGCTGCCCATCCAGTGTGCGATGCGCCTTCATAAAGCTTTGTTCTAACTGTTGGACTAGGTTCTACAACAATCGCCCGTTCATAATCCTTTCCCTCCGAGGATATCATAGAGAAGTCAACCGGGCTCACGTCAATTTGTTTGTCTTTATTCTTGCTGCTTGATACTTTAATGCTGACTTTTGCCAATACGTATTCATAACCATCCTTCGGAGAATTGTTAAGCTTATTGGCCGAGGAAATCATTTTCCAGGCTTCTTCTCCTCGAATTACTTGATCAACTGATAGCGTTCCGGAATAATCATTCAAAAGATCATTAACAGTGAAGTCAACTTTCTGTCCGATTGGTGCGGGGTTGCTTCGCGATTTTCCAGGTGTGCCTGCCGGTTTCGAATCGGCTTGCCCGCCAATAAGTACCGTATTTGTTGCGCTGTCGTAACCGACTGCTGTGCCGAGAGCTTCAGCAACTGCTCGTGCCGGTAGATATGTATTTCCATTATATGAAATAGGATAGAGTGCGTTCCCTTCCTCATCTTTAGGCTGCCACGCTTTACCATTGAGTTTAAGGTTTAACCCCTTATTAAGGTAAGCAGAGATTTCATCAAGGTTCGAAGCAGCGAAGGCACCAAACGACATTGAAGTAACGATAATTACTGATAAGGCAGACGCGATAAGTAGCTTACGTTTCAAATCTATCTCCTCCATATGGTTATTCCATAACAATTTTATACGGAATAGGATTATTTGGGTAGTACTATTTTCCTAAAAAGTAAAACCTTAAAGATTCCGGAATCATTTTTCAGAACATTCGTTCGTAATTATAAGCTCCGTTTGACCCGGCTATGCCGATGAATGGCGCATTGTGCATTGGCGTCTTGTCAAAATGATAAACACGAATGGGCCAGGGTAGCAACTCCCCCGGCCCAGCCTGCATGCAGTATGTATATGGCCCTTTTGAGGTTCGCGTCCCTCTCCGGATTCGTGCGAACGCGAAAGCTTCGGGCGCCACTCCAACGGGTTGTCCTGTCGCTAGCTGACATGGCCGCAAACAATCGATCTGAAATTCGATGAAAGCGCACATGTTTGTGTCGCCGAACAGATATCAAGTTACTTAATATGATTAAATCTTAAATTTAGTTAAAACATTAAAGTATCGATCATCCTCGATTTTTTGTCGGTCGGTTGACAAGAACTTTATCCCATTCCCCGACAGAAAAAAACGAATCGGAAACAAACTGCGGCTTGCCCCTGGGCTCATCCCGGAAGCTGGGATATTCCTCGATGTCCTCGGCGTTAATCAAATCTCTTTGCCAGCTTGTACAACGATATATTGGTTAGTCAGTGTTGCTCATTAGCTGATCTAGGAAGTACTATTAGCATAATAATTTCAGTTATTATTAGAAAAACCGCTATTAATACGTGGTACATAATCGTGCCTTTAAAATTTGACTCTAGCCTTTTTATTTCCTCGCTATGTTTATCTGGCCCAAACTCTCCAGTCATTACATTATTAGAATTACCCAATTTCGGGAGTTCAACGCCTTTAGGTCTTAGATTACTAAGCTCCAAATCCTTCATTATTTCAGCGTATCTATCACCGACACGTGACTTATATTTATCTTCAATTTCTTTCTTTTGTTGCTCAATTGACGCCTTTGATTCTTCTTCATACCTTTTTATCTCTGCGTCCCGTTGTTTAGCAGCTTCCGCATCGGCCGCCTTTCTCGCTTCTGCAAAGGCGGCACGATCTTTATTCCTCTGATCCTCGATGGATTGAATATCTAACTGCAATGTATTATAGAAGTAAAAGAATGATAGTAGTGTCAATACCAATCCTGCTAAGAAAATCAAGCTAGCTTTCATTCTTATTGTCATCGGCATCCCCACTTGAACGTTCTATTATGTAATTACTTCATTAATGACTATTTGAGCCTCTTAACATATATTTCATCGTCGATACCATCAACCTTCATTTTGTAACGTGTGCCACTTTTATAGATGATTACCTTTGGACTTAATTTTATAGCGACTCTTATTTTATAATCATCTTGTTGCCAGATTTGTCCGTTCTGCAATTTGAATATTGTAGTCCCATCCCACCCGTTAAAATCTCCGTCGATTCTGCTTTCGATGACGCTACTAGTTATTTGTGGCGTTGAAGGCGTAGATGGTACGGTTATTGTTGGCGCGTTTTGGACTAGCCATAGTTTTAAAAATTCATCTTGAGATATCTGGTTATCAGTAAACTTTTTTATGTCTGAATAGCCTACCGTGACCCTTGCTTGATAAGCTTGATCTTTATAAATCTGAATGGATACTCCATCAAGCGGAGTGTTTAACGAAGTAAGGAGGCTCGCCATTACTAGAATGTTTGTACGATCCGTATCAGCATTGCCGCTTGAATTATACACGTATTGCATAATACCTAATTCTTCGCTAAGTTCAATTGTTAGCTTTGCATCAATGCCAGTTGCTTTCAAAAGTCCATTAAACAACTTGGACATACTTTTGAAATCAGTCTTCCCAAGTATCGTAGCAGTTTGAGTTTCTTCATCCCAATCAACTTTAGCAAATATTCCTTTAACGGCTTCTAATGGAATTAATACAGTCCCATCAACATTTATAGCGGGTACGTCACTAGATATCAATTCTCTGTTGACGTTAAGATTTACGATGGGATATCCATTGTAATCTCCGTTAATACTTGAAGCGCTTACTACGCTTGCAAACATCATTAAAACAACGCCGGATAGAATAACTTTTTTCAATTTTCCGAAACTATTAGATGTTGCAATCCGCATATGCATTCACCGTCCTATTTTTCTTATGGCTTCTGTTTCTGCCTTTAGTTATGTAAAACCAATAACTATAGTCGCAATCTGAATAAGAAATCACATCATCCTTTATATTCCTAGATCAACAACCGCTGTAGCGCCTGCCATAAATCCAATACCACTATCGCAAGTAATGACTAATCCCTTTAAATCTTTTGGCATTTCAAAAACAACGTGACCGCTTGCCGTTAAGCCAGGGTTTATTTTTTTTAAGAAAAATGTATTTCCACTTTCATTAATGTATATGTCTGCACCTGAATCAGCACTATACTCTTTTCCGGCAGAATCTTTGATTTTAAACATATTGGAGTCAATTGTTCTTGCGTCTTTGTCATTATTAGTGACCTTTATCTTTACTACTACATATTGGTTTTCTGTTTTCTTTTGAAGAAATTGATTCTTACCAATTACATTCGTAATCTTTGGTTCAGAAACTACGAACGATAAATTTTTAGCCTTCACTTCTTCATCAAGCTTAGCGATTACAGGCTGCTGCTCTTTCTTTACTTCTGCCTGTTTTGCTTTTTCTGCTTTTTCTGCATCGGCATTTTGTTTGGCTATTACAGCTTCGGCCACCGTATTTCTTGGGGTAGTCTTGTCTTCTGGCTTATTACCAATCGCCACAAAAACCACAATCACCGCGACAACCCAAAACCACCATTTCTTATAAAATGGCTTGTCGATCTTCATTTTCCCGCCATCCAGCTTATCAGTCATTGTTATCCCTCATCTGTATAGATAATAAACCTATTATATTACAAAAGTAATAGATATGGAATATCTTTCCTACTATAAGACTATTGACTATATCTGAAATTAGAATAATATTTCAAGTTCTCCAATGTAATGCTAAAGATCACGCCATACAAGACTCCTTCTAATCTTATATGCTTGCTCTAATGTCACCATGTATCCTCATCGGTTCCGCTTTTTGCAACAAAACATTCATTTACCATTCCCACTGGCCATTCCTTCCCGACCATAGCCCTCGCCTGTTTATCCTCCATCGCCCCTCGACATGATATGTACACCTATTTGCACAATACCCCATCCATAACCGATTCTACAAGCCGCTTAAAGCTTCCAAAATGTAAAGCGTATAAACCTTATAAATCGGATGCTCCGAACGCATTTGCAACAATTGGCAAATCCAACGATCTCTCCCTCTTCACTTCCAGCAACTTAAACAACTTGATCCGTATTCAAAATTGCTGCAACCGTTTTGTTCGTTCCTCATATGTCATGCTAAAAAGTTATCCCTCCGGTACGCTACTACGATGATAAGTGCTTCTCCAACATTCAACATAAATTCCTGCAGAGGAGAAAAAGGAAAACAAGCTGCAGCGCAAAAAAGAGAGGAGCTAAAGCACCTCTCTTTCGTTATTGAGGTCTTTCAGCAGCCGCGGCACGAGCCGCTCTTGATAGCCCGCGCGACCAGCCTCCAGCATGCGTTCTTTCACCTCATGTAAATCAGGCATCTGCACGTTCTTCAGCATGGAAAGACGCCGGGTCGAGAGCTCAACGAGTGAAAGGCACGTGTCGTACGAGATCCGGTCCATGTGCCACAAAGTGAAGTGCTCTCCGTATCTTTGCCACAGCCGCTCGCAAATCATCAAGCTCTCCGGGTCGAAGTCACCGGCATAGTGAATCGTCACGCCGCTCTCTGCCAGGCGGTCCAAGAGAATCAGCGAACTTTCTTTCGGCTGCCCGTGCAGGCAGAGCAGCGGCGGCATGGGCCCATTCTTCATTCGGTCGAGGAGTGCCGAAAACACCCCGGAGTTTTCCACCACAAAAACATCTTTTCCATGCGCCGGGGCGGCAAAGGTCAGTTTTATGGCTTCCCGTAAGGGAACGTTCAGTATGCAGCCTTCCTCGCTTGCGATCTGCCAGAAAGAAAAATTAGAAATAAGTCCGCTTGCGCTGACAAAGTTATGGATATCATCTTTCAAAATCCCGGCTGCCACCAGTAGTTCACTCTCGTCTTCTTCGGGTGCGTCAAATAGCAACTTGAGTCCGTCGATCAGATATTTCCCCCACACGTCCGGATCGAACGCATGAGGGTCCTTTGTGATTTTCTCGGCAAACATAGGCAGCCGCTCGTACCCGTGTAAGGGGAGTGCCGCCAGCGCCTCAAGTACCAAGGAAAGAATGGTCTTTGCTTTATGCTCATCTTCCTCGTACAGCCGGATGTAGGATCGCGGCGGCTGCGCCAGCACCGCTTGGACGTTAGCGTTAGCAGCTGCCGTAGTAAGCCGGTCAAAAAAGAGCTGCTGCTGCGACCGTTTGTCCTCCCTTGCCTGTTTGTTCGAGATCAGTTCTTCGCCTGCATAAGCATCCAGCAGCTCTTTTAAGGTAATGCCGTCAAACACCGAATTTGCCAGCATCTTCTCGAACTTTACTAGTTTCATTTTATACGGTTCTTTGGGCTCGTCGACGCTTCGGAAAAATTCACTGATGGCGCGTCGCTCCTCAGGCTTCAAAATCTCCAGCGTAATCTCTCCGGCGATCCGCCCATACGAACGGTATTTTTTGATCATTTCTTCAAACAATCGTTCATAACCGGCAGCATTTTTCTTAAAAAATGCGATGGCTTTTTCAATGTCCATGAGCTTCCTCCGTTAAGTCTCAAAAGCGAGTTGTTCACCAAACCCGCGATGCTCCTCTTCCTCGACGTCATGACGCACCAGCTCCACGCCATCCCAGTTGTAGTGGGCGATGGTTGCAAAGTTCGCGGTTTCCGGTTTGATAATATGAGCAACAGATAAGCTTTTCACCGTCGGGTAGTCCCCCCACAGCACTTGCGAGGTAAGGATATACGAAAATTCCATTTCCTCGGCAAGTCCAAACATATCCGCAATATTTTTCTCGTCGACCCCGGCAAACGCCTCGTCGAGCGTCACCAGCCTTGCCGCATCCTCGTTCGCTCCTTCGTAGCAAGCGTGCAGCGCCGAAAAGAGCGGAACATACACGGATAGTGCCCGCTGACCGCCGGAAGCGGTATTTAAAAAGGTCCTGTTCACTTCATGCCATTTGCCTTCCTTATAGCAGTCGAGTTTGAAATCAAACCACTCCCGGTAATCGAGCACATCGCGCAGCGCGTCCTGCAGCTTCTTCGTCGGGTTTTCGCTCGTCCACTCCCGCGCCCGGTTGATCTGTGTCCTGAAGTGCTTGGTGATCTTTTCTGAATCCTCTTCTTTCATCAGTTCGCTGCTGGCGGTAAGCAGCTGCACAAGCTCCAGCGTGTCAATCTCATCGCTCGTTTCTGCCTTTTTCCCTTTCCAATCCAATCGGAAGCTGATGGACGCTTTTCGCCGCTTCATCACCGCATTGATTCCATCAATCCAGCGCCTCGCCTTTTTGATTTTTTCGCGGATCGTCAGCCCTAGAGTATTGATGATGATATCCTCGAAAAGCTTCTGCTCCTGCCCGTCCAGATTCATCTCAAGTGACTCAAGTTTTTCGCGAATCTCGCGCAGCGCCTCGTCCGGACTCACCCGCTTGAGACCTGTTGCGGCTTCAATGACCCGCCGCTCGGCGATCAGTCCGTTCGTATTGTCAAACAGCGTTTTAAACTCAAAAACGTAATCTAACAGCCGCTCATTCATTAAAACACTCGTGACGTGATCGTAGGCGTGGCTGCTGCTCTCCATGGTGCCGACCGCTGCCGCCTTGGCATAGGTGAAAATATCCGTATCCGGCTGATCATGAAGCGGTAGCGCCAGTTCGTCGCGCAGGATCCGCTCTGCCGCTTGGGTTAATTCGATACGCTTTACACTTTCTCCCTCTTCTTCTTGCAACTTTTCCTCCGCGCGCTCCAATTGATACTTCAACTTATACGACATATCATTTTGTTCTTTGAGCTCTTGCGGCAGCTGGTCAAGCCTCGTTATAATCGAGCTGATTCGCTCTTTAATCTGTTCGCCGCCAATTTTATTGACTTGTAGCTGAAGGGCTACCTTTTCCCCTTCAAGCTTCGTAATTTCTGAAGCAAGAACATTCTTTTCTCCTAGAAGGTCGACGATATAGTCTTCGATTTCCTTGATTCTCAGTTCCAAGTTCAGGATGATGGCTCGCTTATTTTCAATAATACTCATCCGGTGTTGGATTTGTCTCACCTCATCCATATACTCAC
This sequence comes from Paenibacillus allorhizosphaerae, assembly GCF_910594985.1. Lineage (GTDB taxonomy): Bacteria > Bacillota > Bacilli > Paenibacillales > NBRC-103111 > Paenibacillus_G > Paenibacillus_G allorhizosphaerae. The sequence continues at coordinate 117,691 of NZ_CAJVCE010000016.1, read as the reverse complement.
CGAGGAATTGGATCGCCTTCCTGCATGCCTCAATCGTATTCACACTGAGCCGCATCTGACTCAGCTCTTTTCGGGTTTCCGTGAGCGCTGTAAATGCCTTGCTATGGTTTTGTTGATTGATCTCCAGTTGTTTTTCCACGAACTGCAGAGAAATCTGCAGGAGACCGATGTCCTTGAGCCGGCTCATGATGACAGTAGGTACCGGAAGGCGACGCTCTTCTTCCTGAAGGCGATCCATTCTTTCTTTGAGCATACGCTGCTCTTGTTGAAGCACTTTGTAGGCTTCATCCGCTTCACTCAGTTGCGCCCTCAGGGTTTCGATCTTGGATTGGCGGATCTTCTCCCTCGCCACTTTTCCGATGTAACTGGCTTCTGCCTGTTCTGCGTGGCCCACAAGCGCTCCCGTGTGGTACCGCTTCCCTAACAGGATCACGGTGTGGCTGTCCCTCTCGCCGCTCACCGATATGGCGGAAAGACACTTCGCAATCGCCTCATCGCTTATCGCAAGACCATGATCCGCAATCTGAACATATTCCAGCAGCGTACCTGTTTCGGCTACGTGTGCAGCGCCCTGCAGGACCCGGTCTTCACGGATCTCCCCGCCGGCAAGAGTTGGCGCCACCAGTGCATCCAGCAGCCCGGATGCACTCAGGGCGGACTCTACATCCATCCGCTGCTCGGGGCTTACATGTTCCTTCCAGTCGACCAGCGCGAAGAGCGGTGCATGCGGCGTTCCCGCTTCCTTCAAGGCAGCACGGAACGCATCCGCCCCTGCCTTACGCTGCGGCTCAGGGTCCTTCAGGTTTTGCCATCTCCTCAGCTCTTTGCTGAGCTCGATCCGATAATTATCGCAGTTGGTCATCCGCTGCCGGAGCTCCATTTTCTTTTCGGTGATACCTTTTTCCTGACGCCGGATCATTTGGGTGATCCACTCTTTCAAAGGATGGAAGCCGTCCTCATCCTCACTGACGGCAGCAGCCAGTGAATACATCTGCTTGCTATCATCTTCGTTTAAGGATAGACCTTGAAGCTCCAGACTCCACTGCGACAGCACCTGCATATAATCCTCTTGCAGTGAAATGAGCTCTTCACGAAGGTGCTGTATTTCTTCTTTCACCCGATCGTCTTCTTTTTGAATCTCATCCCGCTCATCTTTAAGCTCTTGGAGTCTGCGCTCTTTTTCCTTGACATCTGCTAGTTTTTCTTTCCCCCGGGTAAGCATGTCTAGATAAGACTGCGCGTTTTGGATCCATGCATTAAAATCCGGCGATTCCGGTTCGGCATAATATTCGTGATCCATATAAGCACTTTGTTCCGCCAGTTCGGTCACCTTCTCGAACCGCTCTTCCAGGCTTTCTAGTTCTTCCCCTAGAGTCGATTCCGCTGCATCCCGCGCCTCGATCTGACTTCGCTTTTTGCTCAGTTCGTCGCTGTACTGCTTTTCTTTATCTTTTTGATTGATCTTTTTTCTATCCAGGTCGCTCGAGAGCTGCTGTAGTTGTTCCAAAATGGATACTACCCCACGCTCCCTATTATACCCTCCGAACTCTGCCTTGAGCGTCCGCTCCTCAGTAGTGAGCTCCAGCACCACCTCATCGACTTGCCGCTTGTTCTCTTGGATGCGCTCGAGTTCTTCTTTTGCATTGGCAAGCCTTCTTCGAATGTCGTTTTCGCGGTTCACTGCATCCACATATTGTTTTGACTTTTCTCCCACGACAGCTCGATTATACGCGCGATACACGTCGTCAATGCGCTCGAGCGACTGCACGGTTTGCCGGCTGCTTTTAATATCGTCTTGAATGTTATCGATGTGCTGGATGGACTCCGTCAGCACCCGCAGATCGTCATCGGTGAGTGCCGGCATCGACTTTTTCAAGATGTCGTATACCGCTTTAAAGTTCATGTCTTTGGCATTCGAAAGTTTCGGCGTGCGAAGCTGCACCAGAAGTTCGATCCAATTTTGAAAGACGTCCATGGTGGGAAATTCAAACAGCAGTTTATTGACTTCTTTCGCGTATTCCTCTTTTTTATCTGTGTGATAGGTACCGGTATTCAGTACTTTGTTGCGCAGGTCCCCTTTCGGGTACGTGACCCTTTCTTCGCCGCCATCGAGTGCAATCCGCGGGCGAATCACATCAAAATCGATGCGGTATCTCCGGTTATCTTTGACGATGAAATACCAAACATCGAGCCCGTTTTTTCTGCCGATTTTTCCGTTGAGTCCCATACCGAGCGTGATATACCGGTTTTGTCCCGGCTTTTCGAATTCCAACAGTACATAGCTGTTTCGTTCGGTCCGCTCCTCCATCTTGCTTTCGAACAGCACGTAATAATCCATATGCTTGTCGCGGGTGCCAAACGGATCCAGACGTTTGCTCGAAATATCACCATCCAGCATCACCGGGAGCAAGGTTTGCATCGTAATCGACTTGCCGACACCATTGCCGCCGCGTAGCAACATTTTGCCGTCGCGAAAATGAAATTCTTCGTAGTCAAACACCCAAAAATCAATTAACGCCGCTCTAGTCGGTCTCCAGTTCATTCTTTGGCTCCCCTTTATCCACGATCTTGCCTGTTACTCTCACGATGGTAGGAGAGAGGCGCACCGAATGCGCATCTGGTCGCTGCACCATGTTCCAGCTTTCCAGGTATTTTGTAATCTCTTCGACGAGTTTGTTGTCGGTCAAATCCACAGCGTATTCCTTTTTCCAATACGTGCCGTACTCTTTCTTTAGGTTCAGCAGGTGGCGTCGCCACTCCAGCGTACTCATCATCACCAAGCCGGCGTGATCCGGATGCAGGGAGTGATCCAAATAATACTCCTTAAGGCGTTCCGCCAGATGCAGCGCCACATCCGAAAGCGACGAATCTGACGGATAATCCCGTGCCATGCTTCCTTCCGGATCGCTGCGGATCAGCATAGCGCCTTCGGCATAGAGCTCAAAACGAAACGGCGTATATTCCAAGATATCCTTCGCAATGAATGACGCATTCCTTTTCACATACTGCACTTCCTCCGGTGCCATCTCCGAGAAGAGTAGCGCAGGCTCCAGCAGCAGCAGGCGGTACACGCGTTGCTTGATGTCCTCTTCGGGAAGGTGCGCCCATAACGACGGGTTTTCCAGCCCCTCCTGAACTTCACACGGAAACGGACGAAGAAAATACCGGGCAACGGACGGGACTTTAAACAGTACTTCTTTCTCAAACGTATCGATGTCCCCATCCCGGTTGATCAAGATCCCCGTTTTGATGGCATATTTAAACACCCGGATGATGCTCAGGCGGTTGCGGTGTTTTTCCAAAAAGAGATGGTCTTCTTCCCCAATGATGATCCGCAGTTCCTCAAGAAATTCGCTGATGAGAAACGTCAAATCGTAGCGCGATTCCAAGAAGGACAACAGCGCAAACAGCACCGTGTAATCCATGGGTGTTTTAAACACATCAGGATCCAGTGCCATGTTGTCGCTTCCTCTTGCCGGAATTTTTTCTAAACGGGCAAAGATTTTACGGTGAACGATGAGATCGTACCCTAATCTTTCGCGAAACCATGTTCTCAATAACGACTCATGGGTACGAACGAGTTCAAAATCTTTTGGCTGCTCTTCCTGGAGAATCCAGTACTGCTCCAAAAGAAGGTTGGATGCCTGCCTTAATTCCTCTGTGTTCATTCGGCAACTCCTCTGCTGCGCTGCTGTAAGATAAACTCTCCGTTTGGCATATCCAGTTCCCCGTCGGCGCAGCGAACCCGGGTTCTCCCTGTTTTCGGCGACCAAATAAAAATGTGCCCCCATTCGGTCCTGGCGCTGCGGTCGCCCGCTAGCATGCACCGATCTAAGAGCTGTAGCAATTTTTGACGCTGCGCCCGGGTAATCTCGGGGAGCGAGTCCAATTCAATTTTGCCGTTTTGAATGAGACGCTGGAAATCTTGTTTGAGCGCCTCCTGCTCTTTAAAGAAAGCTTCCAGCAGTTCTTTCTTTTTCTTCGCATTATCGGCGATGGCGCTTGTTTTCCCTTTGGTTCGCGCACCGGGGCGGCGGGACCCGAGCGGAATCGGGTCGTTGCCCATATCCCAAAAGCTCTCGATGCGTCCCGAGGTGTCGTACTCATCGCAGCTGAGGTGCCGGGTATACGGCACGCCGATCACCACGGAAGCAAGCCGGTGGGCTTCAATGTCGCTTTCCATCCGGCTGAAATGCTTGGCGAGGTCGAGAAATTCCTGTTTCCGGCTGCGCAGAGTGCTTTTGCTTTCAATCAGCCGCGCTGAAAACCAAAGCATTTTCCGGATGATTTCGCCCGTTTGTTTCATGATGTTACTGGCTTCGCTTTCTTCGCCCTGAAACCATAGGGTCAGCAGTCCCCATTCTTCGTTTAGCCGCTTTTTGGTCGCTTCCGGCGATAGCCGGTCTCCGAAGCGGAAAATGGAAATCTGGTAAGCAATGACGCGATCTATAATTTCCCCTACCCATTCGTCATTAAACTTGTGTTCCAGCAGATGCTGAATCGGTGAAAGCTTGACCTGCAGCACCCGCACAAAATCCCGTAGGTAGGTGATGAGCTCCTGTCGTCGGACTAAAAACGCCTCGGTCATCATCTCGTCTTCGGCTTGGAAAGAAGAAATGTGGGCTAAGTAGTCGCTTGACTTCCGGTCGAGCCTGCGGAAATATTCCATAACATCCTCCCACCGTCGAAACACCTCTTCGGGCGGGGTATCGACCCGAATGCTGTACAGCGACTCCAGCGCATCGGCGATCCGGTCAAACAAATTTTTATCGAGTGAGCCTCCGCCAAAGTCCGCTTGGCTGGTTTCCAGCGACTCCAGAAAACGCTCAATTTGAATCGTATAGTGGGTTGCCTGATATTTAAAGCGCTTGGCTTTAACCTCTTCGATCGTGTAATAATCGTTAGTCTCTTGGCGAGAGGTGATGTTTCCTAGGCTCTCGAGGACGGTGAGGTCCTGCCGGAGCTCCGCAATCGTATAGTCCTCGAAATCCTGAAACTGCTGTAAATGCTCAAAAATGTCCTCCGCTTTGAGCTGGGTGCGACGCCCGTGTTGTTCATAAAAAAAGCGCAGGATCGGTCGATACCTCGACGTGTTCTGCGTATGTAAATAATTCATTTCATCTATCGCTTTGGTGTAAGGGTTTAACATGCCAATGCCTCTTTCCGCAAATTCTCTATCTCTATTGTACCATAAATGAGTATCTGCTAGATTATTTCGAGCTCACAAGAAGGACTTTCTCCGGCTAGAAGATGCGTGCTTAGCTGGGCACGCCATATACAAAAAAAAGGTTGGCCCCATCCGATGGGTCAACCTTTGGCTTAGTTCCATTCGTTCAACTTATCGAGAATGCGCTAATCACCTCTCTCCACTCCTCTTTATGCCGCTGAATTTGCTGGAAGCGCGTGATTACTCTGTCTAGCTAGGTGATCTATTTGTATTACTGGGTTGATTTACGGCTGAACGAATCGCCGCTGTACGCCTTGGTATTTCATTTGCAGAGTGTTTATATTCACAGAGAGTCCGATTCGCTTTGCAATAGACTCGATGCCACCCCATTTCCCAAACTGTCGAGGAGCTCCGTTCATATAAGCGGCAAGCGGGGTTTCGAGCGCATTTCTGCCAATAAAATCAAGACCTTTAGATTTATGCCGATAATTAAACTTTGAAGGCTTCCCTGTATCTAAATCTATGCCCGCAAACACCGCAGCATGGCGCTCTCCGTTATCAGTTTGTTGAATGGCCACGTCGAATGCTTTCCCTGCGATCTCCACCCAGGAATGATCAAAAGCGGCACCGCTGGGGTGGCGGACTTCACCAATACAGAGATCAGAGTCGATACCCTGCTCCTTCAGCAGCACATGCAAGATCCCCGAAAGCAGATGGCAACCGCCAGCAATTGGACGTACCCGAAAATCATCCATCATAGCGCAGAACGTCTGCATGATCTCATCGCTATTAGGGTGGTTAAACGCAATGCCTTGGGCGATATCTCGCCATGTCGGTGTGTCGGTAGCATTGAGGTGACAGTTCTTATACTTCTTTCCGCTGCCACAAGGGCACGGATCATTACGGCTGATATTCTTATTCATCTTTTCCTCTCCTGTGCAGGTGAAAGATTTTGCTCAGTATGGTGGACTGTTCAAATAACCTTCCGCGCTTCTTCTACGACTCTTCCAATCGAACAGGCTGTAGATCGCCCAGACGACCTGCGTGGTTTAGTCCTCACTGTACCCGAGATTTTGCACGGCAAGGATAGCGTAGCCTAGAAATACGGAACAATCAAGGGGGGAATCCGCCATCTCGAATCTTCGATGCAATCCGTTCCCCACACAAGCCCTTTTATAGGACAGATCAAAGGATTTGTTTAGATCGATCCCGATTAGTCGGGTATTTTCTTGCCTATCTTTCTGTATTCAGACATTGGCTCCATGAAAAGTACTTCTTCCGGGCATCGTAGGATGTCGGCAGCTTTCTTGCGTCGCTCTCTTCCTGGAAGTACTCCTTCATAAATCCACGCATTAACGGCGCGGTGGGAGGCGCCTAGCTGCTCAGCGAAGTCGGATATTTTAAGATCTTCTGCAAACAGCAATCCAAGCAGATATCGGTTTTTGACTTCCCATGACCGCAGCCGGCGAAATCTCTTTTTCCGAATACCTTTAGATAATACGGCACGAGCACGCTCGCTTTTGTCTGCAATTTCATCTTCTTCCATGAAGCAATACATCCTTTCTTCCTTGATCATCGAAGTGTCCACTATATTACAGTAGGCGCTCCTCGATCCACTCCTGCAGAGACATATTTTCTTCCTCCGCCTTCCGGTTGAGGGCTTCCTTCTGAGATTTAGACAAGAATATAGTGACTGGAAACAAACCTGTATCGATAAGAGTACCGTCATATTTTGGAATAATCTCACCGGACTTCAGGAAGAGCTTCAGCTTGTCTATCAGATCCGGATGCGTTGTTGGCATAACTCCAAGAAGGACAGTCTTTCGCACCTCTACGGTAATGATGCGCCCCTCACGAGTGATTTTCATGTTTGCCGGACCTGCTTGCTTAAACAATTCTTCAATGACCATATAGATAACAGAATTCGGTGCTTGTTGTGTTGGAAATTCGAAGCGGGCATAGCCATAGCCAGTGATCGGCTTCCGTTCGGTAATAGTTAGAAGCGGTAACCATCCATGTTCCAAAGCTTCCTCATACGTCAGCAACTGATCGTCGCTCGTTTTAAGCCGCGCGTCAATCTTGCGGTTATTCACCCGCTTCAACTCGACGATACGGGCCAGGGAGCCATTTTTGACAAATGGCTGGAATAAGAATAAACCATTTCGCTTGTCATATATCGTTTCCACTTTGCCGGCATCCGGGTTTTCATTGATATAATGTTCCAGATCCTCTTCCTTGATAAAGTACGTCTTCTTCCCGCGGTATTCTTCTTCGTAATATTCAATCAGTCCGTCGCGGATTAGCTTATGTATGTAAGTCGTGGACCTGCCGATCCGCTGCGCAGCTTCCATCGAGGTCAAATCTTTTTTGACATAGCTTGTCTTAAACGCCTGAACATCGGAAAGACGAAAGCGGTACCCCCCGTCTCCGCGATGCGTTGATCTGTTCACCGGTTCCAATCTTTTCGTTGGGTTTTCGTGGTTGACAATCTTATAGAGGGATGTCGGTGTAATCCCGATTTCCTTAGCCGCCTCAGAAATATTGATATATGTGCTCATAATTTTTGTCCTCGTCCCCTAATCTTATTAACGGTCCAGTTAAATAGAATTATTATTTATACCATTTTATCACAGTCTAGTAATTCATGTAGATATAAAAATAAGTAAAACTAAACACAAAACCTAAGATATATAATCAACATAAATTAATAAAATAATTATTATATAAGTAGCGAATGAAATAATTATGATAGAACTAAAAGAATATAAGATTATTTTTGATTGAAATCTAATTCTACAATATTTTCAGATTATTCGTTCCTTCAACTGTTATATTTGGTACAATAGAAATAATAAAGTAGATTAAGGTAGTGATAACTTTTGAGTGGAATTTTAATGATAGAACAATCATCTATATTTTCATCATCCTTTATAATAAATGATTTAAGCGACATTCAACTTGTTCATGTGTTGATGAACAGTAATCACTACTTTAACGTTCGAGAAATAGTGTCTGCGCGGGAGGATGAAGAAGGCAACTATGACTACTCCCAGGTTTCGAATTTAGGGATGGTGTACCTTTACGTGCACAACCGTGAGAAAAAGAGGAAGGACAAAACGAAGGAAGATTACTTAAGGGCGCTGCTCTCCTTTCTGCAGTACGTGGAGACGATTTGTAAGAACGACATCAGGGAACTGTCTCGCTTCGACATGGAGATGTTTCAGACCCATCTGGAGCAGCAATATTCAAAATCCAATACGCAGGCGAAAAAGATCGTCATTATACACTCATTCCTGGAATGGTGCTTTGAGGAAGGGTATCTTAAAAAGAACGTTGGACGCGGCCTGCGGCCGGTAAAGAAAATCAAAGAGGAGATTCCGGAGCGGGATATCGAAGAATCGGATCTGAAACTGGCCATTGAGCATTATCGCGACAATCCGAAGGTACAATCCCTCATTTTAATTTTGGGGACCTCCGGAATGCGCTTAAACGAAGTGATAAAACCTCGTTGGGGTGACTTATATTTCGACCGGCGCCAGAAGAAGCATTACCTTATTACCCGGACGAAGCGGGATAAGATCAGGCATGTGCATATTAAGGAATACGCTCTTACCGTTTTAATCGAATATCGCAAACGGGTCGGTCTCAGCTCAGAGTTGAATAGTGAAGACAATACACCATTCTACCCTAATCGCATGGGCCTGCGCTATAGTTTATCGAGTCTATCCACTTACCTATCGAAGCACATGGCGGCGGCCGGTCTTACAACGATTCACGGCCATCGAGTCACACCGCATTTTATGCGGCATTATTTTGCACAAACCGCATACGCGAATGGAGCTCCCATGGATTGGATTTCTGAAACGGTTGATCACTCATCGACCAAGATCACTAAGGAGAATTATTTGAGTCGACAACTAAAGAAGGAGCGAGATGTTAGCGATTACGTAGACCTAGATGTAACGAACTGCTAATACCAGCAAATGCGGATACGCTTATCGAATGATTGGTTGAGCACAAAAACAAAGGATCAAAGGCGGCTACGTCCGATTTAATAAAAATTGAACGAAGGGTTGGATTCTATGGAACGGATACGTGGCGGTTGGGTAAATGTTCCGGAACATTTAAAATGCAAGACCGATCTCAAGGAAATGGGCCTGAAGCCAACGGGAGAAGCAAAAGCGGAAGTGTGGAATGGCCACATTTGGGTCAAGCTCTACAACATTAGCGAAACAGCCCCTTGCAAACCAGCTACCGAAAAGCAACTGGCAGCAGTCGAGAAAGCCCGCACCGCGCAATTGGCCGCTCGGACATGTTCCCGTTGTGAAGGGATCATTTCAAGAAAGGAGCGCTTGTTACAGGGAATATGTGATTATTGCCGGGAAAGTCTCTTTATCGAGGAAATCAGTAAGAATGCCTTTAAATTACTCAGGAACTGGGTTGACAATAAGTCCAAATACCTCATTTTGGATACGGAAGCCACTGGCTTAGATTACGACTCCGAAATCGTAGATATAGCCGTTATCGATCTTGATGAAAACGTATTATTCGAATCATTGGTTAAGCCGGTCTGCCCCATCCCGGAAGAAGCGACCGCCATTCATGGCATCACGAACGAAATGGTCGAAAACGCTCCGAGCTGGCCCGAAGTTTGGGTACACATCCAAAAGATTCTTTCGGTCGATAAGACCATCCTCACTTATAACGCTGACTACGATTTTCAAATGATCCGAAGCAATTGCGAGCGCCACAACCAGTCTTATACCTTATTGAAAAACTTTTGTGTCATGCAGACCTATGCTGAATATGTCGGCAGCTACTCCAGGTATCATCGAGATTTTACTTGGATTAGCTTGATGGATGCCGCTTACGATCAGGATATTCGAATGTTAGGCATTGGAAGTCATAGAGCTAAGGCTGATTGTATAGTATGTGCACGGCTGATCCACCGTGTGGCAAAACGAGGAGTTGAGAAAGAGCTTGCTAAAAAGTGCACGGTCCTGTCCTTTAAAAAAGATGGAGTATCCGCGAGATAGCAGATACTCCATTCTTATTATGCAATGTAATCATCGGCATCGATGATTCTCGTGTCACCGCTTCTTCTGCTGCTGCAGATGCGGCAATATGATTGTTGTATTGCAATTTTTGCCGGTAAATTCATCTGCACTTTCTTAGCAATACAGGATCGGTGCTGGCCATCAGTAAATGAGTAATGATCACAAGCTGTATTATGTTGAATCTCTACACTATTTTGAATGCCTATTGTTTGAAACGACTGTAATAAATTTCTACAGTAATGAACAGAAGCTTCAGAACGGTTGTTTTCGTCCTGAATTTGATATTCTTGAAACTCAGACGGGCTCAGATCGAGCGAGCACTTGCCCGTTCTCCTCATGAAACAATCATACTTTGACAGATGATATACAAATTCCTTATCCGAGGGATCCATCACTTCGTTATAACGATCGGAATTCGCCAATTGATGTAATTCAGAGGTTGCTTCTTTAATGTTTTTGGTTTCACACAAGAAACTATAAATTATTTGAAATCCCCTGGCCACATTATTTGCATGAAAATGCTTAGCGATAATACTGCTGAGGTGGCTTAATACGGCAACCGGCGAGATCCATCCTTCCATAGATGAATCCACTTTATAAATTTTTTCATGAATGGATTTTAACTCCTTTAGTCCCTCTTCATAATTGATCTGGGAGTACCGTAGATGCTGCTCCAACTTCTCAACTGTTTTATGGATTTCCATATAAAGAGTGAGCGCGTCAACGTCTTCCTCTGATAATGGAAGGAACTTTCCTTTCCCATCTTCCTTAATGAATAATATAGAACCTGATTGCTTTGTAAGTGATTCGCCGGGACCAACTAAGGCGTATAGAATCTCTCGATCGCTATGGCCTGTCCCATATTTGTCCCATAGATATACACGATTATAATGCCTGTATTTGCTCTTAAAGCGCCATTTCGAGATCATGCCGTTAAGCACTTCCCCAAGTTTTCGGTCCCCTTCAAAAATCAGAACGTGCATACAGTTCAACCTCCATAAATTTTTCAATCACTCAGGATCTCTCGAAACGCAAAAAAACTCCCTGGATGATTGCACCTTAACGGATAGAATAAACCCGTTTCGCAATAACATCCCATAGGGAGTTGAACTTGCCGCATATGCGGAAATGACGAGAGATCGTCAGAGATATCTAAGACCATTGTACTATATTTGGTATACTTTTCAAGTACCTGACGTCAGAATTCTGCTCGTACATCATCAATGCTTTTTATATCATTTCATTTTTTGAGAACGAATGTCCTTAAGATACCAGTTCTTTAAACCGGCACCATCGATATCTAAGAAGTACATATCAAAATTGACTTGCAACTTCGTACCATTATTTAATTGTACGATGGTGGTCGCCTTTATTTGTTCTGCTGACGGCTCAGGTGGCGTAAAGTCAATACTTTTAAGCTCACCTTTATTGAACAAATGAACATAAGAATGCATGACCTCAACCGGGGCTTTATTCTTCTGGCTACTAACAACTAGAAGCATATAGTCTGGCTCAATTATAGATACAGCTCCATCAAGCTTTCCCTCATTAATGAGCGAAAAAAATAATTTAACCGCATCTTCTGGCTTTCTGCTTTGCACGATCTTTTTTTGATCTGTCGGACCGCCTGGCTGCTCGTATGAGATAATCGGATTACGATCAGCTGACACGGCTGCCGAGGGCTTTTTGTCTTTGTTTTCTTTTGGGCCAGCGTGACTATAGATAATAAAACCGACTATAACAATTACCCAAGCACTCACCAATACTATGGCTATTCTCACATAAATCCGCCCTCCTGGTTTGCTTGATGTGATCCGAGCCGGCACCGGTTATTTATAAACGGTGGGGACCGTAGCCACCGGCAAACCGTAGCTAATGGCTGATAACAGTTTGGTATTAAAGTCGACCGGACTGTCATCTTCTGCAGTATCCTCTGGAAGTATCTAATCCAATCGAGAGCAGAGATCAAAATTAGTCACCGCCAAGCGCCTTATACACCCTCAAAGCGTATTCATATGACTCCTGCAATGACTTTCCTTGATTAATTGCCTCGTACATATATTCAAGCTCTTTGGTACTAAGCTTTCTATATTTATTTGAGGGTTTTAAAAATTTGATCCAAATGGCTTTACTGAGTTTATTGTAAGCAGCCTGCCACTTTTCTTTATCTAAGTCTTCTTTATCCCAGCTCATAATTCCTCCACCGCAGGATACTTAAATGGTACTTAGGAGTTAAGGCAAAAATCTGTTGATTGCCAAGTATCATAGACGTTTTCGATTCACTTATGATTCTGTAAGCATCCATAAATTTGCCATTATATGTGCTCAGATAGCTTTTAGATTCATCCGCCTCATGAATACTCAGCATCGCTATTTGCACATCATCAGAAACGAAATTCAAACTACTAAGAAGCGCATCAAATTTAGTGAAGTTTGGCGTGCTGCAACCCGTCATTTCCCCACCGCCCCCCCCACCTACTGGACCGGAATAAGCAACATCTTCGTAGGGTTGACCTGTGACCGGATTGATTCCCTTATCTACATCAAACTGAAGCAAGTTGTACTGATGCATGATCGATCGTAATTTATACCCGTATTCTTGGTCTGTTGCGTATCCAGCTGCCTGCAATCCATTCGCGAACGCATAAGGGTTTTTTTCTTGTAAGACTTGTTTATAGCGTCCATTCTTTAACAAAAAGTCCGAGTGATCGGAGAAACCTTCCAATGCGCTATTGTAAGATCGGAATTTAGCATCGATCGTTATCCAGGTACCGTCTGCTTTTTGTTCCTTTGTTGTATACGTTACATACTTATCATGGCCATCACCATCAAATTTCTTAATACCGAAGAAATTATAATGAACGGATGCTAACTCACTTCTCCCCCAACCACTCTCCAAAGCTGCTTGCGCTAGGGTGATAGATGCGGGAACGCCGCTTTTTTTCTCCTCCTCCGTTGCGTATGACCCGTATAAAAGGAAAAATGGGTGCGTAGAACCGGTAGCACCTCCAGTGACAACCCCGCCTGTACCACCTTGTGGTCCTGAGTTTGAACTTGCCGGCGGAGTCTTACAAGCCTCATCCATTACCCAGAATGTCTTGGTTACCGTCGTATTGCCGGATGATTCAACTGTCTGCTCCTGATGATACGTTATATTATCGATTCTATTCCATGCATGAGCTTTAACCAATAAGTTTACGTCCTCATAATCGATAGTCACATCTTCATGATGGATAGGGTTATCCCGAGTTTCACCATCATCACCAGTGGTTGGGTTTGGATCATCCCATACGACTTTAGTTTCAATTACGTTAATGAATATTTTATACGTTAGGTCAGGCTTTAACGAACTCGCAAGACTTGGCTTGATATCTGTATTTTCAAGATTGCTTTTCGTCATACGAATGTTATCGATCGCTTGTACAACAATCATTGGCGGACGATATTCCGGTAAATCTGTTGTTTTTTCTATGGCACTGGTATATTGAGCTCGAAGCTTGGATGCAGTATCCCCACTGGTGTCAGATAGCCAATCAAAATGAATAGCGGCGTAAATAATGCCCCCACCTATAAGGATGACAAGTACCGCAATGATGATTGCCGGAATGCCGAAATATATGAGAACAGCTGCTATCAATTTAGCAATGAGTTTAAGAATAAATTTAACTAACATCTTGATGAGTTTTTTAGCGATTTCCTTAAGTACCTTACGCGCCATCGCTTTGGCAAAGTCTTTACCGGTCTCTACCACTCTTCTGCCTACGGAAGGCATTGAGTCTTCTTCTTGATCGTTGTACATTGCCATTCACGGTCACCTCCCGAATAAATGCCCCCCGTCCGGACTGACGGAGGGCAAATTATAATGGTGGATACTGGAAGGATCAGGTCGTTGACGTCTTCCTCTTAGGAACAAAATTCTGACGTCTTAAATCCACTGCGGCATCCTGTTGCGACGGGCTGATAAAAAGATTAGCATCGATTGTTTTCCCATTATAAGCCGTCTTGCCCTGGTCATTATGTAAATATGAAGCAGTGACATATTCAACTTTACGTCCCCCATCTGTTCCTGCTCCAGCAGTCCCGGGAATTGACACGGCTTCTTTAACGGGGGTAAGTCGTACGGAATTCCCTTTACCCTGAATTTCATAAGGGGTAACGACTGTTTCTCCTGTTCGCAGAGAAGAGTTCCCGCGACCCAGGTTAGAAATAGGTTTATATTCGCCGGTTATATTATCTTTAGTTGCGAGAACACTTGATGTTGCTGTTTCTAGTGTGAATACTTTTTTGGCTCCTTGTTGATCTCTCAAATCAGTCAATGCCGAGGGATTAAGCGTTCTTCCGGCGTGGGAGCTTCGCGCCTTACTATCACCGATATCGTAGCCCCCTCGACCATAGACTACTTCACCAATTGCCCCTGCCCTTTCGGCAGCACGCTCGCGTGCCTCGGCAAGATTCGCGGCTTTTTGTTGCGGAGTCGGCGGCGGAGGATTACGTTTTGCATCGACTTTTGCTGTCCCACCCTGAGCAGCAACTGAAGCAGCCTTAGCTGCTTTAGCTGACCAATCACCATCTCTATTGGTCATATTATCATAAGCCTCTTTGAAGTTTGATGGGAACTCAGTTATCCTTTTTCCTGCTGCAGCAGCTCCTTTGCTCACAGCTCTACCACCAATAAGACCAGCTGCGCCTGCACGGTAGCCAGCGCCATCACCCACGGCTTCCCCTATCTCACCACCGATGTATGCCCCTGCACCCCCACCCATACCGGCTCCTGCAAATCCAAATGCCATTCTCCCTGCAGCACGTCCTAAACCGGCGCCAATTTCCCCGGCAGCACGTAATTTACGTTGTTGCATCGAAATGGGGCGGCCTGCTCCATTGTCGGCTACACTTCCTCCGTACGAGGCACCAGCGCTTCCTCCTCCGGCTTTGTTACCACCCATTCCTGGTAACCCATGACCTGCTCCGGAGGACTGGTTATTGTCCGTAGGGATACCTTTATAAGCTTTGTGTCCGTTGACTAATCCTTTACCAACCGTCATCATGCCCTTGGTTAAATTCATCATGCCGGCTGCTCCCACCATTGTACCGGCGGCCGCAAGCATTCCTCCTGTGCGCGATGTCGCTCCGAAAATAAACCGTATGCTTTCAGATATAGGAATAAACAAACACATGCCAACCAACATCTGAAACCAACCCATTTGATCATCAATTAGGTGGTAATAGATCCAAAATAAAACCGCATGAAGCGCTTGGGAAATGATTTGGGCCCAAAGCTCTTTCCATGCTGTCATAGTAACCCCATGCAGCATCGGATAAAACATACAACTTATCCATAGTGGAGCAAGAATGACGAGAATTGCAATCATAAACTTGCGTTGCAAATAGAATACTTCCCACCAAACAGCTGCACCACGTACCGTAAGTGCGCACGCAGCGCGAGCAATTGGAGACGTTAATTCACTTGTGTTCTCACACAAGCTATTCATTTCTATTCTCCAGTCTTGTATGCTCCGTCCATCATTTGGAATGACATTTCCCTTGTTATCAACGACGACTTGGGGTTTCATTAAATCTTTAGCAACCATATTTACTACAGCGTTATTTAATGAAAAAAACGCGGATGTAATCGAAAAAAACTGCCCAATTAGGATGGTAGCTACCACTGTTTTGATTAGAGCATCGTTGACCTCGAATTTAAGTGTAGAAGATAATCTGCTGAAAGAAAGCAAAACGCCTGATTTAATAACTGAAGCACAAATGAAACCCATTGATAAACCGGCAAACATCCAGAATCCCCGATAGAGGACCGTATTATATTGCTGCGTTGTAAATAAGCCCCAAACCGATCGATCAGCACATGCTTTGAAAGTAGTTCCCAGGATCCCGCAGCCTTGATAAAAAATGTGATCGGCAGGGTCGTGAATACCACCTAGTATCCCGTACATGAAGTCTAGAAACCAAGTAAACGGCTGCGCATACCAAGGATCACCACTACCTGCGAAAGCGGCCGGAGCAAAAATACTGGAAACTATCGAAACCAATCCAAGGGAGATTAGTAGTCGCTTAGATTTTTTGTTCCCCTTTTTAAAAGGATTCCTCAAGTTACCCCACCTCCGGAAGCAATCCTTGCTCTTGCAGCCAATCCGGATCGGTGTCTATAAATCGTCTCATCTCTTTACTGACTGTCACTTTAATAAAAGCAGAGCTGCCACCGACTCTTAAGATACCTTCGCCGCGGGAATCGTCTTCCTCTCGCTCCGGAGGGCGACGGCATATGACCTCAAGTTCACCTTCAGAAAAGTTAAAGATACTCTTCAATTGCAGTTTTTCATCCGTCGAGATTTGGCCAATACGTAGGAATAATGCGGTCGTAGCATTTTTAACCAGTGCGATCCCACTAGAATCTTCCAAAAACGGCGTAAGGTCTTGCGTGATGATGTCGGCGCCGGCATTGTATTTACGGGAGCGTCGGGCTAAATCTTCGATGAATTCCATCGCTCCAGGAATTCGCTTCATTTTCCACGCTTCTTCAATTTTCAGTCTCTTTCGGAATTTACGAAGACTGGGGCGTTTAATAAAGTACTCCCAGCCAAGTGTCGTAATGACAAGCATCATAATATCGAATATGCGAGAACTTTCGATGGCTTTAATGTTAAAGTTGATCCAGCATACATTGTCGAGCATATTATCGACTGGCATATCATCCCCGAAATTTGTCTGCCCATCAATAAGCGCACCGTCCGGAAAATCTCGCAAGTATCCACGAATTACCGTAAGCAGCCGTTCAGCGTACTTTTCTTTTAGATCTTCAAATTCGAGAGTTTCCCAATCTACATTAACAGCACAATTTTTAAGTAACCGTTTGTACACATCGGTTAATGTTCGTTCCGGTTTTCGCTTACGAACTTGCTCTACCTCTCGGGTAAAACGATTAAACTCTGGCACGAGACCAGGTTCGTAAAGAGAAGCGGGGTCTTCCGTTATACCGGCATCCTGATAAGTATCAAGAATTGCCTTCTTTAAATGAGTTTCTTCCTCACTAGTCATTCCGCCAAGTAGACGATCAAAGAATTTGAGAAGTTGGCCAATTTTGGGGCCGAGAGGGACAACAACGATTGCCTTTTTACGGCCCACTTCATCTGTAATTTCGACCTCTTCTTCAGAAATTGCAAATGGGTTAATACAAACTTTTCCACCCTCTCGAATTTCTACTTCACGTCCACCAAGGAGCCTGCAAACAGGCCCATTTTCTCCATCAGGATCAATCGAAAATATACGATAACCAAGGCAAATTTGAGAACTGGAGATATACTTATTACTAAATGATTTACCGGATCCGCTGGAACCGACGATCATAGAGGAGTAGTTATCGAGATACTTAGCGAACGTATTTAGAAATTCCATCGTCCCTGAGTGCTGGTTGACACCTAGCGGGACGCCACCGCTAAAAGGAATTTCTGAGCTGTAAAATGGGGAAGCCGCTACAATGGCAGTACGGTCGAAAAATCTCCGATCGTTCCGGTCATCTATCTTGTTATTTGCGATAGGCAATGTAGAAATATACCCGCTCCTCTGGCGATTATAAAGCACTCTTAGATAATGGTCGTTACCCATCAAATCATCCTGCATGTGCATACCGACATTATCGAGTCCTTTTTCGTCCTTAGCGAATACAGTCACAAGACACGTTCCTAGGAAACCATCGTTATAACCATCACTGAGCTCATCGAGCAAACGACCGGCTGCATCTACGGACTTTTGGGCTTCTCGAGCTTCGATTTCGTTCCCGGATTTGAGCATGTTGATTAAACGCGTTCCTTCATCAGTAGCGGCATTTTTATAGGTACGAATTGCTTGATTACGTGTCAATTTCGTTATATAGAACATCATATTAACAGGCCCCGAGCGATATAAAACATCAAGAGATCCAGTTGTTAATGAGGTAGTTCCGAACTCAAGAATAAACGAGCGGAACGGGTACGCCCCTGCAGCACCATCAAGAACATTCCCAATATCACGGGTATGTTCGGGGACTTCGAACCCGGTTGGTGCAACGAAATCAAAATAGGACAAAGTGGGTACCGGCATTCCACTCTTCAGTTCCTGGGACTGTAGTTCACCTGGATCAACAGGTGATTTTTTATTGCCAAATATTTTTTGAAGCAGATTTTTCATCTTTGATCTCCTCCGCCTGCTCTTCCAAATCTTCGTCTAAAAATCGATTTGCCGGACGAGAGTAGTCTGACATTACGATATTTCCGAGTCTCCCTGGAGTCGATACAATCGATCGAAAACCTTTGACGGTTCCTGATTGTTTATGTGTTGCAAAGTATTGCGATTCAAGTAGGTCCTCCAAAGAGGCAAGCTTGGCGACCCCTCCCATGCGTCCGTACCCTCCAATAATTGTAGATCCTAGACGGATGTATTCATTGATCGCTTTGGAATAAACGAGATCATCGTCCATATCATCGATCAACTTAGGCGGGTATTCTAAGATAATGAAGAAGTAGCGAACATAGTTATATTCGTCCGTACTCTTCTGCCAATGTTCCATAAAGGGAAAAAACATACTTTCTGCATAGCGCTGTGCGATAGGCTGTAGAGAAGGGAAGGCATCAAAATACTGCTGCATCTGATCAACAAGTTCGATGGGACGGGACTGCACATGAATCGCGAGCTTCACTTCACGGCCTGGACCGAGTGACAGTTGGGCAAGCAGCCTCTCGAACGCTCGATCGGTATCTTCTTGTTCAATAATGGAGCGAAGCTGATAGTTGATCGGTTCCGTTTTGACAGCTCCAACAAAAGTTCTTACATCGCCTTTTGGCTCTAGCTCAAGCTGATGGTCTCCAACGATTTGTTTTATTCCGATTATTTTCTTCCAGTCTCCCTCAAGTTCTTTCGTTTGCGAGGAAACTTTCTTTTTTTCTGTTTTCTTCTTTGATTTATTTATGGGAATAATCGGCTTATTGGTCATCACTCGGTAAATTAACCATCCAATTAGTCCGAGTCCCAAAAACATAAAAATATCACTCATTAAAATCTCCTCCACAAGCCACTTTCTTTTTTCTTATGGCGCATTCTATACAAGAGATGACGGTCAAGGAAAAGTCCACTTTGAGGGTGCTTAATAAACGATAGCAGAGTTGCAGGAACGAATACCATCGCACACATGAAAAAGACTACGAAAGATAATGCAAACGGAAAATCATCGTTATACGTATATTGAACCAATTCGATAAATGCTAGAAGAGCGATTGAGAAATAAGCGGTTTGTCTCCAGGAGAAGCTTAGTTCCCAGATCTTGACCGGTCGACGTTCCTTTTCCGTGTCAAAAGGCATTGCAGTACGCATTACCAATTGAGCCTCCTTTCGTTATGACCTTAAAAAATGAGCCCTACGCGGGGGTAGGGCTTTACCATTACCTTCTTCTTATTGGTGAGCAATCCAACCTGCAAGGGAATGCATTTTCGCTAGAATAACAATACCTACACCAGCTGTTAATAGACAACCCACCGCAATTCCTCTTTTTTGTGCATTACCCATTGAGAAGCCGAGCATAATGGCTCCAACGGCAATCGGAATAAGGATTAGGGCGATGCCGATAATACGAAGATTGGTTACCCAATCATCTACTAACTTATTAACATCATTAGTACCTTGACCAGCATTTGGAAGGTTACCAATATTCGGCACAACATTTGTAGCGTCGGCAGATGCACCCGTTACCATACAGACGTTGAATGCGACGAAAGCCACAAACAATAGGACTAATACTTTAGAACCAAACCCTTTTTTCTTCATTCGAAAATCCTCCTAATTTCTGTGATATATTGTCTTTTTCTGATTTCAGACCATTCACTACTTCTTCTATGCTGCGACAAAATTTGCTAGAAATGTAGGAAAATTAGCCCAATCTGCTACTAATCATATACCATCACCCCATAATCTGACAATGCCTTTGTGTGTAAAATACACACATAGCGAGTCGGAATTTTACATAATTATGAAAAATATATTGAAAACCTAATCCCTAAGTCATATACTAAATGTACAAACATATGTTTGTAGGGAATAGGGAGGATAAGCAATGTTAGATCAATTTTTTTATCGAATTGACAAAGGTATATATGAAGCCGGCGCAGATTGGGCGGTGATCGGCGTGTTTTTCATCATCATTTTGATTGCGTGCTATTGCGTGCTTGCCTTAAAGGTGAATCGTTTACTTCATGCCGGGGTTGCAGTGTTCATTCTTATGTTTGTAACCTACTTCCCCTGTGTGTCGTTCCCACAACTACTAGAAGGAGCCTATTTACATCTAGGACTTATAACTCCGTGGTATATAGAAGCTGTTCCTAATGTGATTCGTTTCCCTACACTTTGGCTGCATGCAATTTTGATTCCGGTATCCATTTGGACAGTTTTTGCAATGATGAAAGATCTCCTTCGTGGAGATCCCCTGTTAACAAAGAAAATCATTGCTCGTAGACACGAGTATGCACTCGAAGTTGACCGACAACTGAGAGAGCAATGGCGAAAAGAAAAACAAGAACGTGAACGTGAACGTATGCAAGAAGATCCGGCCGGGCTTCATTAGAAGCCGGCCGTTTCTTTTTAGGATGATTTCAGAACTCGTTTCTCATAAGAGAAACCTTGATTTTGTAAATTCGTTAACCACGTTGAAAGAAATTCATTAAGCTTCTGCATCTCGAGCTCATCAATAACCTCATCTTCGTCATAGGCGACCCGGTACTGATAAGTATCCTGATAGCTGACCGCATTGGCCGTCTCAGCTTCCAAATCGACACGGATTTCCATATCCGGGTCAGGAACAAGATCACCATTTAATCTGTAGTAGTGCGTCATGCTGATGGCATTGGTACCAACGACTTCAATGGTAAGGTCCATGAATGGCTTCGACCGCAGTTTGGTATAACCTGATACTTCCAAAATTTCTTTTATATTGCCGCCAAGCAATTGATTAATTTTCGCAAAACGTTCATATGCGTCCATATTTATTCCCCCAGTAGTCCCCTCTCACACCGAGGGGACAAGATTGTCAATCTTGTCATGCCCGGTGTGAGGGCTCTTACCTTATGAACTTAGCAATAACGAATGCTAGTTTTCTTGATCGATAACGTCTTCTATCCACATATCGACGATATCCTCTTTCGAAATGGGAATAGCTACATCTTCGCCGTCTTTGGTTTTACCTTTAAGATTAATTGACTGGAGTCCGTTGAGGACATGCTCTGTCATACTACGATAAGCATCTTCCTCATGAACCTGCATTTTAAATTCTGTTAAGACAATTTTCCCGGGAACCAGTTCCCTAAGTTTAACATTCATGCAAAGCCAAACTTGATTGCTCATACAGCCCATGCCTCCTTGACCCCGCCTACACCACGGGGATTAAATTAAGAATCAATCCGCCCGGTGTAGGGGCTGCCAATATGAGGTTAGATAATGAAATTACATTTTAGCTGGATTTCGTGGGAAGTGGCCGCGATCCAGATACGTGAATCCCTCAGATACATGGCTTTTAATTCGTCAATGACATCCCGAGGATTCGCCCTGCACGTCAGTTCTTCTTTCATTTGGAAAATGCTTAGCACCCGTTACCCCTCCTCTCAAATGGGAAATACTAATTGACCGCTTTCTTTGTCAACGTAGAATTCCAATGGAGTGAATGGGGCGCCTTGCAATGCCTGCTCTGCAATTTCAGAAGCTACGGGCAATACTTTATCGAAGTATGCTTCGACGGCCTTTAGAAACTCAGGATCCTTTGGATACACGGGTGAATCATATTTTGCATCCAAAAAAGACGATTGAATTCCTTTTACTTCATATAGATAAAGTTCGAAGGAGCGGGCAAAGACTTCGGTTCGGCGCAGATAATAATCCGCGTTGTACTTTGTTTTGCCTTTCCAGCGTTGTACAAACGCATCATCAGCGGGCATGCGTGCGATCGCCTGTCGAACACATTGTTCGTATTTCTCGTACACATCCAAAAATGAAAATTGATCACTAAGACGGTCGAACTTTGTGCCTAGCTGATAATCCACTTGATGTGCACTTTCGTGCATGTAACTGGATATTCCGTCCAAATCTACAAGGGTCGCCTTGAACGATGGAAAGAATAGACCCGCAGCCCGGTAGTTACCTAGTTTTCGGATTCGAAAACTATATTCCGGTGCTGGCGGTAACGGAACAATGCGCGACATGCGCCTAAATTCCGCCTCGAGCTCCTTGAATTTTTTTAAATCCACATCTGCATCGAGTTCAACCGTACCGTAATGAGTTAAAAACGAGTTGTTGCTCATCCGGGACAGTGTTTTTTGAGGTATGTTTTTCTTAAGCTGCCAAACTCTTGCATAGGTATCATTCGATTCTTCGCGATCGTCTGCGTCGTCGTGCAGGCTACAGATCTCCTGCAGAAATGGATAAAGGGCCAATTCGATAATCCATCCGCGCGCGGCTGGCATCGTTAACATCCTATCCCATGCTCCTGGTACCTCACAAAGAACGTCCCATACGTCAATCGGGAAAATTTTGTATAGGTCTATGGCTCGTTCTGATTTTGGATCATGCACATCGGAGCAAAGTTCCTGCATAAGCATGATCAGTGATTCTGGCCCCTGCAGATGGAATGCCGATTGCGAATACAGTTTCACAGCGGCAATCACCTTACGTGCCAGTTCTCTTCGCAAATACTCTAAATGAGACCGAGAGAAATTCAGTAGCGAATTTTTCAACAGCACTTCGGATAAGAGGGTCGGGATATCAATAATCCAGTAATATTCACCAATCCTTTTATACCCAAGGTTACGTCCGTGTTTTTTCAGTAGAATATCCGCACCGATCGCGCCGTAGGCTTCATCGTATCCAAACAGACCATCCTTGAAGCAAACCTTGATCCCGTTATTCTCAATTAGTGAATCCGAAGCCTTTGAATAATGTTGCACAATGGCCATGGGACCGTATGGCTTAATTCTGCCCCTAATTGGCTCCATCGTGACTTGAAAGGGGCCACAAGATGCTTTAGCAAACAAATCTTCATTGATAGGAACTTGTTTCATCCTACGCCGAATGGCTTGCTCTGCAATCTTTCTTTGCTCCACACAGGAATCCTCGCGGGAAATCCGGATCCGAAGATCACTAAAGATCTCGGAAATATTACGCTGCTTCATACGTTCCCGGAGATATTCCTCCTTCGTCCTTCTCACACTGTCGACGCGATTAAGCTCTGCAGTTACCATATACATCCTCCTAAGGTTTGATTTGCCCGAAAACGACAAAAAACCCCAAGGGGAGCTTTACATGGGCATACCTCGCCTATGTATCATATGCTCACCCTTAGGGTTGCTTACTTGCGCAAAAATTGCTTCGGACATAAATCTGGTTTTAGTATATCACGATGCCATGATAATAGAAAGAATTAAAAAAGCCATCCAAAGGATCTGGATGGCCATGAAATATCACGGTATTTCGTAAAAATATACTTTAATCTTATCGTTTGCTTGTTTAAGATAATTTCCGAGATCCGTTTCCTTTATTGATTCTAGATAGGCACGAGCTTCTCCCCCAATCAATGAGAGATTTCTAAATATATGTTGAAGCATTTCATTGTCTGTTGGTTTTTCGCGCCAAAACTTTTTCATCAATACCGCGAAGTCCTCTTCATTTCGTTCACGTAAACGTGAATAAAAGTGTAGAAGATCTTCCATGTTGCTGCATACCCAAAAAACTTCACGAGATAATACCGAGGATCGAATTATATAACGGTCCATTCTCGAGGCTTCGGTGTCAATCAAGAAACCTTTCCATGGTCTTCCCCAAAACCCAGCTTCCTTTGGAACAAACCCATTGGCAAGTAAGTTTAGCTTCAATAAACTGTGCTTCCGGATTTCCTCTGCACTCAATAGGTAAATTTTACGATCTCGAGCATGTATAACCGTTTGCAGCTCGTCGTATTCTTCAGCTGTAATTTCCAGGAGGAATTGTTTCTGATAATGGGCGGTACCCAAACAGGCATCATCATAAATTTCCATGAGAGCGTCATCTTCGACGTGTACGCCGGGCAGGTGATAGTATGTCCATAAATATTCATCACTGCTCGGGTCGATATTCAAGTAGTATCGGCACTTAGGGGCCTCCTGCCAAATAAAGTGATTGGCCCCAATCGGGTACACACGAATCGTTATATGATTAACCTGGATATCGAAGCCATGATATAATTCATCTTCGCCGGCATGACACGATGCCCTAAATGCATCGATGGATTCGTCATATCGATACGTCGTTTGTTGCGAATTGATAAAGGGATTCAGATGCTCAACAAGAGCTCTTGTAAAGACGGGATAGAATCCGTTTGTAAAGCATGGAAAGCTAACGTCACTTTTTGCATGTAAGGAAAACGAACCCTGACGGTAGATCACTTGAGGATTGGTATTCGGCTGCAGGGCTATCCTCGTGTCCTCTTCGTCTGTAACCCGTACCTTTTGAATAGCACCAGGGGGAAAAGATAAGTAAGCATCCTGTCGCGCTTCCTCATACTTGCCCTCAAAAACGTAGTCAGATTGTTTTCCATTTTTCAATAAAACTTCGACATTCCAAGACTTGGCCATAAATTAGTTCCTCCTCAAATAGCCCCCAAAGGAGGGGGCTGGTAATAATGCTCCCCTCCGATAGGCGGAGGATTCACTTATTTAGATGAAAAGTTCAGCGATCGAATAATCGGGATCGGGATTTCGCTCATCTAGTGGCTGCTTCAGAATATCTCTGATATATTTTCGGGTATACTCGTCACCACGTTTTTTTAAAATTGCCTCGAAGCTGATACTGTCGAAGACGATGTAATCCTTAATGGCTAAGTATTCGTCTCCCCCGTCTAGCTGCTGTATGAGTGCAAGATTCTCGAATGTTAATGCCTTTCCAACATTCCAATTTCCCTGCCTAAACATCTCGATCAGTGTATCATCGATGAACACTCGTAGAAGCTATTGGAGCGGGAAAATGGCGGATCGGAGGCCATTCGAATCCATGGGTTCTGCATTCCCTTTATATACCAGATATCCTTCATTGCTTCTTTGCCGCACAACAAGCAAAATACGATGTCATGAACGATATTCCGATATGCCTGCTCGTTACGGCTGATGTGATGGCCACACGAACATTTTGAGCTTTCCTTAATACCCTTTCGCAAAAAAATAAGCTGCGACATATTTATTTTCCCCTTTCGCCAGCCATGCTGGATGCATAATGTATTAGGCCATTGATTGATTGCGGCTCAAATAGGACAAGCGTTGCAGCCGTCGGTTTAGGAACTCCTGACTCTGCTTTTCCTTTTCAATTTCCATCACAACATAGCGTTCCCGTACGTCCACAAGTTGACGAAATTGATTGAGTTCGGGTTTCCGTAAATATCCTCGCGCACAGCATTCCTCAAGACTAGTCGTATCGACTTTTGCACATTGGATAAGAACGCCAGCTCCCAAAAGGGAAAGAACAATTTCCGGATCACAAGAAGCCTTTCTCTCCAAATACGAGAATGAACCGAAGTCATATTGCAATTTCCGTTTCCTTCGCAGACTTGGGGATTTGAGTGCTGCTGCCCGAGCATTCTGATAGAGGTTCTCTACCGTATCCAGGCGGCCTTTTGCAGCTCTCCAAGCTTTGGCCTGGTCCGAAAAACTGGCATCCCTGAGCCATGCCACTTCACTTTCGACGAAAGAGACGTCAACACGTGAAGCTTTCTTTGGGGAGAATTGCACGTAAGGTTCGCCGGGAACTAGGTATTTCTTAAGTACCTTTATTTGATCCTCATTCAGTTCACTAAGATCTACATCGGCAATCAATGGCAATATTCCCAGATCGAGCAGATGCTCATTCAATGCGATGTAATTCGTCCGGTACACGTTGTATTTCATCATTTTTCCAACGACGCCGACATCCTTCCATTCCATACGTATGCTGCCATCAGCTTTTTGATTTTCCTTGAGTATCTCCTGAATTTGTTCCAATCGTGCCTCTGCAATCTTGAGCTCACGGTAGTTGCCATCCTGGATAAACCGCTTGATCGTTATAATGCTCATTGGTAGTCACCTCCGAGCATAGACGCCATTCGTTCACTTGTTTGGTTATCCAAGATGAGGCAACGATGTGCGCCAAGATCAATCGGTTCATCGGAGACCAGTGTTCCGTAGATATAATTCCAGTCTGTCTCGCTATAAGGCTCAATGGTAATCGGTAGGTAGGGAGATTCATCGCTGCGCCGCAACGTATAGTAATGCAGCTGCTCCACTCGAAATATACCGGGTAACACCCAATCATGAACGAGAATCTTGGCATCCGAGAAATTCAATGGACGCTTTAACCTACCAACGTCTAATCGAAGCCAGTTCTGGTTACGATTAAAGAGGAATCGCCGGGTTCCGTTTACCTCAACTACAATTCCTGCCATAGAGCTTAGCTGCAGCAAGGAAGGCCGATGTACCAATCGGGCCATTAATGCCGGGATTGATGGAGTTACATCATCGAACCCAAATAAATCGGCCGTACCTCGAGCTCCAATGCAGTCAAACAGAAATGGAAATTGTTCAACGGTTGCCTTTCGAGCAACTTCACTCAGGTCTGCTTCAAGGAAAGCAAACTCCGACCTCAATCGGAAGTATCGGATAACAGACGATTCGAGAGGTTGAAATCGACCACAGTCGTAGTAGTACCTTCGGCCGGATAGAAGATCATCCCCCCCACCCAGAACAATGATGTCTCCGACGCACATGGGGCGGCCCTTATATCCTTCCGGGAAGTTTTGATTGAACGCGTAGTGATATAAACCATCAAGAAGCGAATCTGTTGAGGATGTTGTCTCCAATCCGAGCTCGTCCGTTGTTCCGGTCCATGCCAACTCATAGAGCGGGTATAGTGATGATTCGGACAGCTCTACACGAAGAGAGACAAACGATCGTCCTCCGTACTGTTGCACGAATTCAGGTTTCATCTGGAAAAGGGATACTGTATTCATATTTTGGCGCCTTTCGGCTACCTCCTTTTGTCATAGTTAAGGAAAAAAGAAAAGGGGCGGAATGTTGATGTTCCGCTCCCTTCACTTAATTGCTTATTGTTCCCACGGCATGCTGGAGTTACTTCTGCCTCCACCGCCGCCGGCACCCGCGCCGCTATATTCACGGCTGCCACCTTGATTGCCATAATTACCGGATCCATTGTTTCCGTAACGCTGGTTATTGTTTCCACCACCGTTACCACCTCGGTTCCCGTTTCCGCCGTTGCCGCCGCTTTGTCCGCCACGGTTTCCGTAATTTCGGTTTCCTCCGCCACCTTGTCCCTGATTGTTTCGGTTGCTTCCAGCGTTACCGTAATTACCACGATTGCCGTTGTTTCGTTGGCCGCCTCCGTTACCTTGATTCCCGCTGCGGCTGTAGTTGTTATTACGGCTGCCTTGATTGCCGCTTGCTACATCCTCAGGAGGAGCATCCAGGTATTGAATGCTCTTTGCAACAATTTCAGTCACCCAACGACGATTTCCGTGATCATCATCATAGGTCCTCACCTGTATGCGGCCGTCGACAAAAATTCTCCTACCTTTACGCAGATACGTATCTGCCGAAACCGCAAGATCATTTTTGCAAACGATCGGTATGAAATCAGCCGAACTTCCGTCATTGAGGTCCACGGTGCGGTCAACCGCAAGGAAAAAATTTGCAACTTTGAAGTCGCCCATGTCCTTAAAATCCGGATTATCGACTAAATTACCTACAAGCTCAACAACATTACGTTTAAACATACGATTCTACCCTTTCCTTATCCCGCCTCCCTTTAAGGTGAGGTCTTACGGATCATAATTACGAAGCTTTCTGAATGTTCGTGGCTACGAATTTACCAGCTATCTCTTCGTAGTAAACTTCGCAAGGATCCCCCTGGCTTAGCCCGATTTCATCCAGAAGCTGCATCAATTCACCTACAACGGCTACTTCGATGATCTTTTCACCGATTTGTAAATCCATAACGTAATAACACCCTCCCGGGCCCTGTATAGCATGCAGATCCTTATATACTGGGATCGGCATTTCATCTGAATCCTTCTTGGGCAGTGCATGATCTCCATCAGGAAACATCATTGGAAATTCTTCACCGGCGTACACATAAAGGCCTAAACCATGGAGAGCTATCGCCTTGACCAAGCAACGTTGTATCGAAGTGTTGATATCCATCGCTGTGGGCTCAAAAAGCGTACCCCCAAATTCATCCATGACCGGCAGCACGCTTGAGCGCCTATCCCCATTCACAGTGACGGCGACTTCAACGAAGTATCCGATCTCAGTTCTCAGGTAAGGTAAAACGAAGTTGCCGCGTTCATCCGGATAACGGACGATCTCATACGTGGAGTCTGGGTAAAGTCGCCTAAGCTCCGAGTAAGCATGAACCCAAGAAACATAGTTCAATGAGTTATGCTTCTGCTCGATAAAGGAACCTACGTCCACAGATGAAAGATGTTTGAACGTATCCAAATTTCTTCCTCCTTTCTGCTTTTTGCAGTCATATATAGAAAAAGCCAAAGAAAAAACAGTAACATTTCGTCACTGAATTCCTTTGGCTTCACCTATCAAAAACGTAAATAAAAAAGCCCTACGTTTTTCTCCTTCTCAAGACATGGAAATGCCTTGACATAAGAGCAACCCGTAGGGCGCAGAAACTTGAACAAGAGGCAACAAGGCCGAAATAATCATAGGTAAATGATAGCATATAGATCTGATAAAGACAACAGGATAAAACATGGGCTACTAATCTAGGACAATTGGACTACAGACTTTCTCGACCATAGAACGATACCAAAATTTGTACTCTTCTTTCCAATCAATACTTACATCAGGAATTTGCCGGCTCCATATTTTTTTGCCAAAGCAATATGGACAACGACTTCTAAGACTTGATCTTTTATTAACCGTGTCTTCCCACGTATGCATGCGTGTGGTCTTGCAGAGCCACGTAACCCGCTTTCCACTCCCTGATGTAACATCAAAGGGAGTAAGATCCCCGTTTAAGACGGGATGCCATTCCCATGCGATATCCGGCTCTACAATAGCTAGGCAGTTTTCAAAACAAACTAAGCGACCTTTACAGTAAGGACAACCCGATTTTCGATTCGTTCGATTATCAATACTGGCTTGATAGGAAGGGTGTCCTTTCCCTTGTGGACACTTCCACCAAGCCATCATTTTTTTGCATGCATGAACGTCTTCCGGACGCAGCACATTTTTCTCATAGTCCCATTCGGCAGCAATATCCGGGTGTTTAACCGCAAGACTTAGTTCGGGTGTTAATCGGTTCCCACTACAATATGGACATCCTTCTCCCTGAATCCTGTTGTATGGGTTCATTTCATAAGAATGGTTTTCTGAGCATTTCCACCATACTATTACATTCGTATAAGGCAGAATATCGGAAGGTAGCAATTTTCCATTTCGGTCTGGGTGCCATTCTTGAGACAACTCAGGGTACAGATATAGAAAGCTTTTGTTCGGGTCAGATACTTTTCTAGGTTTTGAAATTCGATACTGTCTTAGAAGTCTGCGGTAATGACGATAGCATAGCATGTACTTCCGTACAAAAACCTCTTCGCCGCACTCTGAACAAATCTCATTTTCTCGTTTTATTCGGATAGCCATGTGCTCCTCCGCATCTCTATCGACATTTAATTCTAGACTGATTCCAAACTTACTCCTATATCTGGATTCGACTTCTCTACTTAAGCAAATGTGGTGGCGCACAAGTTCCCACGTGATAAGGAACAACTAATCGGGGATACTTTTTCATTGCCTCAATATCTTCTGCATCTAAAGGCTTGCTACATTTCACACAAAACACTTCTTCTGCAGGTTTGTCACGGATCCCCTTTTTCTCGTAGATGCGGAGGTCTTCCCATCCCATTTCATAACTATCAAACCCGTTTCGGTGAGCTTCTGCGAAGGCCCGATCCACAGCATTGGCAGTTCCGAGATTATCGATTTCACAAAAACCATACCCATCACGAAACGTATCTCCAAAATAGATGCGGATGACTACTTTAACGAAAGTTTCGGTAACCTGGTACTCCCGGATCTCCTTTTTATAATGCTCGCCAGCAATTGTATTAGCACGGTTCTCATACCACTCAACAGGGATGAACTGTCTACTATTGTTCTCACGCTGAGCTGCAGGCTGCCGTTCAAATTTCGCTTTTAATCTCGGCCACATTTCCTGCCAGTTCCACATGGGTATTGCCTTCCTTTCTTATCAAATGCTTCTTTAGTTGGCCACTTCTTACTTAATAAAATTCACTTTGCCGAACTTATTAATATAGTTATCTAATGATTTATAAAACATGAGTGCCTCGTTAACCTTATCAGGAACACTCTGCAGTAACTTTTTAAAATAATCTGTACCGGTATCGGTAATCTTGCAGTAGTGATTATGGCGTTTATCTTCATTGTCCCAGAAGCGAGTTATATATCCTTCCTGCTCCATGAAGTCTAATCGTTTGGACATATAAGAGACGTTAACGCCGATACCTTGTAAATGCTTAACCATCAATTCATCGAGCTCACGAACATATCGGGGCTGCTGGATAATCTCCGCTAGCACGAAAAAATCAATAAATTCCTGAACTTTTAAAATCCGACTCACCTTGTTTGTTTTATTAACGGATTCAAAGGGTCGTTTTCTATTCAGTACCATACGGAACATTCCTTCCTTTACCGAATGCTTCCAGAAGAGTGATTGTTCTCCTGGGAGCGGGAGGTTTTACTGTTATAGTTAATCTTTGCGTAGATAAATTAGCTATTTCCGCTTCCTTTCTAACGTACAATGATTTGCCATTTATTCCGGAGAAAATAACCGCCATTGATCCAGACTGCATGTTCATTAGAACGTTCGATAAATCCGCCATATTCGACGAGTTCACCATGACGGTAAATATCAACCCACAAGTTGAACCATATCGCATTTTGAAAGTCTGCATCCGTTTGAAGCTTTTTACCTTTGAGGTAGGCGTTGGAATAAAAATCAGGCATAGACGATGCCTCCCTATTCGTATGCACTCAAATCATATGGTACAAGGAGTGCTTCGTTCGACGTCTTAACTGCATCAATGAACCAGGATTCCGGAAGCGATAAAATTTTCGAAACAAGTAGCGACCAGAGGGCCTGTTCTTCAGAAGTCAAATTATCCCAAGTAACGCATGCCTCAGGATCTTTCAGGCGTTCATGAGTAACGATGTGATGAAACCATACAACCGGCTTCCCTTTCGATAATCGTATGGAGGCCCCAATCCGATACTGATGAGCCTGTCCTTCACCGGTGAGATATGACGTAAGGGAAATATAAAGAAAGAACTCCGGCGAGCCGCTCCGCACTTTAGCGAAGCGATCTTCATCCCAGATAGATAATAACACCTGCTCCACTTCAGCATCGTTGCCAAGAGTATCCGCAAGGAAACGATAGGTCTGGTCGTCCTGGAAGATAACGGATAAGGCCTCTGCCGCGGCGCGCACGCCAAAGCTATCATTTACAATCTTGAATACTTCATCTGCTTTCCCACTATGGACTGAGCGGATAAGTTGTAACAAATATTCGATCTTCATGTCAGTCATCCTTTCAAATATCCGGTTCAAATATCGAGCAGCTTCCAAGAGAGAAGCAGCCTAGTATAAAATGAGTCGAAAAAGAATCTATAGCAATACAAAGCTTGAACGAAATAGGAGAGCTGAAGAACTACTTAACTCTACGAATTGTTCGGGATTTTTTTCCCTCCGTAGGTGGCGTATCTTTATTTGTAATTGTTTTAATCCCCCAATAAAGTAAGCAGCCAGTAACCACCAATAATACGACGATCGCAAAAAGCTCGTAAGGGTTAGTAAGGTATTGTACCCAATTACTCATTGCAAAGACCTCCTCTAAACGAATCATGCGTCGGGACGGCGACACCGCCGGCAATAAACCAAAATATGACAAAGGGAACCTTTGTTCTATTCTACTAAAAACCCGGGGCATTGTCTATAATCATTTTATATGAGTGTCTTATTACAACGCCTTATGGCGCGCGGGTTCTACTTGTCTCTTTGCGCGTCTGTACGCCCGCTCGATCGTCCGGGTCTCTCCCCTGTCCATCCGATTCTTTACTTTCATTTTTCCTTCCTTGACTACTCCGTGCCGGTCCATGTCACTCCCCTGTCTCTTTCCAGCTAATACTTTACTGCTTCAGCTCCCTCATTTAATTTACTTTATCCGATTCTCCTTTGATCTGGTTTAGCGATTTTACTTAATGTTTCCTATCCTTTGGACTTCCTTTTCGTTATTTTTCGATTTCCCGCAGCGCGCGGCCACCCCGCCGCCCTACCTGACTTTCGTGTCCAGGTACGTACAAATTAACTAGATATGATTAGCGGTATCTAGAAAAAAGAAAGAATCGGAAACAGGAGAAATCGAAAGAGACAAAATATAAGATCAAGTATCAAGGGTGGACGAAAAGAATCTCGAAAGAAGAAGTTAGGATCAGAGTGGCAGGAGACGGGACAATGGTGGGGGGACGTAGAACTCAAGCGGGGCAAGATGTTGTAATAAGACACTCATATGTTATGAGGTACATTTGGTGTAGAATCGGCTTAGAATCCTGCTTGCGACAACGACGCAGCCGTCGAATACCGATTTTCCGCTGCCCAGGACGACCGGACAAATCGTCAGGACAAATCGTCAGTAGGAATTCGTCGATACGTTCACTATAAATCATTACGTTATGTAAGGTTCAAGGGGGAATCTGAATTTTTTGGCAGACAACAATGTTGCGCAAAACTGCCCGTCAGCTGAATGCCTCCACTTTACTTCGGCAAAAGGGTCAGGTTCTTGTCGCGCGTCGACAAAAGGGTCAAGTTCTTGTCGTTCGTCCGCGACAAGAACTTGTCCGAATGAAATAAAAAACCCGCAAGTTATGCGGGTTTGAATCGGGCTATGTTCTTGTCGTCCGACAACAACAACTTGTCCAACGACGAGAAAATGACCCGTTCAGTATGTCTTTGTTTCAAGTTAAGAGTCATCTAAATACTTTTTTTAAGTCAGAATCAAGTACTACATTAAGTTAGTACTATACTTGGCTATCTGTTCCCGTTATGATATTTCTATCAGATTTTCGCGACACGGTTAGGTGGAAATTTCTACTGTAAGCGGAAGCAGGCTGAGTTATAATGGGAGGGTTCTCATATGAGTCAGGACGTGAAATTGATATTATCGTGGATTTTTATTGGTATGAATCTCCTTGCATTTGGTCCAACGTTTGGGCTTGGACTATTGTTTGTACCAATAATGCCGCTATTTTTAGCCGGCATGTCTACAGATAGTGGTGATAAATCTTTAGTCTTACCTATAATCGTTATTGGCTATGCGATTATTTTATTATGGGGTACTGGTTTATTCTTTTCGATCCGATTTCTTTACCTGCACAGAAAAACCAGAAAAACTAGAGACTTAAAATAACGGCCCGCGGACGCCGAACTTCTGTTAGACGCTCCGGACGCCCGGAATGGATCATATTGATTTGGGCAATACAAAAAGCCCGAGACATGGCCAATTGTCTCCGGCAGCCGTTGGGCTTCTTGGTATATGGTTTTAGGTTCCATTATGTAAACCGATCCTCCAATAAGGAGACCGTCCTGAGCGCTCAGTCGGTGTTTGTTCATCCTGTTACCCTTCCAGATCCGTCCTGGGAGATCAACCCCATGAGGCGCGCCTACAGACCCGGTACTCTACCGTTCATCCCATCCACCTAATCTATTAAACTATTTTATCCAATTCACAAAATATTAAACCTCTCAAATTCATGCCCCTACGATCACATTTCATTTCAATCTAAAACATTTTTTCTCTTGTCGACAACTTGTTATCGCAGTAAACTACCTTCTTCTCTGCGTATTTTGATCTGTCGTCTTTGAATCATTCGCGGAATTCTCCGGTATGTAAATCATCATAAGTAATAAAGTCTCTTCGAGCTCGTTCAATTTCATATAAC
The DNA here is from genome assembly GCF_910594985.1 of Paenibacillus allorhizosphaerae. Lineage (GTDB taxonomy): Bacteria > Bacillota > Bacilli > Paenibacillales > NBRC-103111 > Paenibacillus_G > Paenibacillus_G allorhizosphaerae. Next base: position 83,405 of record NZ_CAJVCE010000016.1, on the reverse strand, counting down.
GAGTAAGGGTAAGATGGTGCAAGATTGTTCGAATGATAAGAGTCGAAACCAAAAGAACAACAGAACCTAAAAGTAGACTATTCCAAATCATACTCAACCCATCCATAGCCACTAAAAACGATTTGTTAGTATCCGTTATAGTGCCTGAACTTGCTAAGAGCAAATTAAACCGGAAACCAATATACTCCGACCATAATGGGAACGATAGAATAGCAGAAAGTGATATGGGTAGCCATCGCATATCTTTAACCCTATTCTTTTCTATTCGAATAATCTCAATAACGGATTGTATATGATCCTGATCGATAGGGATTCGGAATATGTTTTTAAATGCGTCCTCCATTTGGTCTAACCGATATTCCCTGAGGAAATCCTTCTGAACTTCATATATTCTATCAAAAATGGTATAATTCATAAACTTTTTATACTTCGCGCCAAACTTCTCTTTTACATAATTATTACATACCCATATAGTTCTACTCCATAAAATGAGAATTAGACCGAGACTAGATAGAACAACCGTTTTCTGCCATAATGGATTATTTCCAAATCCAAAACTGAATAGAAAAAACACTACTATACCCGCTAGTATTGAAATGGTTATTATCTTTATTTTAGCTGCCGGTTTAAGTACCAGGTTATAAAGGGATGAACGTTCTTGAAGTTGATAAAGTTCCTGTATTAGATTGCTTCGAGTGCTTTGTTTACTCACTATTTACCTCTCCATTAATGTTTGATGTTGTCCAGTGCTCCAGTGCTTCCCCAGCGGTCTCTAGAATCAACTATCTATAAACTAATTACCAACCGGTTCGAATGTACTGGGCTTATAAAATGAAAAAGACCACCTATCGGAGTGTGTAAAACACTGAAAGGTGGCCGCTTGCGGAATATGAGATTAATTTCAAAGAAATTAACCACATTTGAGCATAGAAAAGGCATCGAAAAACAAAATCTTCTTTGTAAACATAAAAACGAACTTTCCTTGCGCATAGGTAAAACTTCATTACTTTCCGATGGATGAAATTTTCAAAGAAAACCATCCGTCGCCATAAATGCCAGCCCGTAGGGAGGTAGACTTGCCACAAAATGTGGAAACGGTGTAACTTAATCACCAAGTAAAACTACTTATATTCTAAGTGTTAACCACCATAATATCAAGAATTAAAACCCTAAAAAGTCCTTAACATTTGTAAATTTTTACAGTCAGGACTTAGTTTTTTTATAATTAGAATTTTTGTTCCCTTTTATTTTAAAAAAAATAAGGGTTTTTGTCAATCAGGAAGGTGAGCTCTAATTTTTATTATCCGGATTATACTTTTTGTTTACTAGTTCTTGTATTACAATTTTGGGTATTCCGTCTCGTTCTATTGCCTGAATAACTTTTTGCTTTAAATTGATCGAAATGGTCATGAGTTTTTCAGCTGGATCAATTGGTTTACGACCCATGCAAGCCTCCATCCGATCACCTTCCTCATTTATCTAATCTCTTCAAACATTATATCCTCTATTATCGTTATAATACCAGTACCCATATGAGAATTTATAATACTTGAGTATAGTCGATTTTTTTGAACCAGAACTTCTGTTGCGGGGAGAATTAAATAAATTCTTCTGGAAAAAAAGAAGAGGGCTTTCGCCCCCAATCATAACCTTTACTTCCCAGCAGCCTATCTACTTGCTTAATGATACGAAATATAATGCAGGACGTCGGTTGAAGTCTATGTTTCCCCATAGGTGAAAATATTTATCCGTAACGACTAGTTTCATTGGATAGGGGTTTTTCGGTCTATAGTTGGTCAGCATCGGTTCTGATATTCTCAAATCATCGTCTACCGTTACCAATCGCATTCTGCGGTCATTTCCCATGTATAAGACATTCATTTTTCCTTCTGAATAAACCGAATAGGAGAAGGAATTGGGCGAGATTGTCGTCACTTTGTCTTTGCCATTCTCATATAATATATCTCCTTTATAAATATCTAGCTGTCTAATGGTTGTTCCCTGGAATATAGAAAGGCGGCCGGTTCTATCATCAAATACGTACTTCGTATCAGGTTGCGCCGAAAACAAGACGCGGTTTAAATCTTTTACCGAATAACTTCTATTATCAAAATATAACGCTAAATTAATATTATCTCCAAATAAAATACCTGGTTCTCCATTTGATCGGTAAACCACATTAAGAATTTCAGGTGTAGAGGCATAAGTTTTATTAAACGGTTGTTCTACTGCATACACTTCATCAGTCACGACTCCAGATGAGCCGATCGTCCATTTCTGAACGCCCCCGCTGTTGCGCCAATAGATTGAATCTCCGGATACAAATTTGAGGTTTTGGCCCTCCTTGTCCCTTTTTACGAATCGAACAACAGATGCCTTCGAAATCCATTTTCCATTTTGCGCAATTGACATGTAAAAATATGTGTATCTTTCATTGTTAAGTGTAACGTCTTTATCCCAAACTACAAAAGTCTTGTCGTCCTTTTCAAACACATTTATGTTATTTTTTCCATTTAGTGACGAGTAATTATCCGGATCGTAGCTTTCATCTCCGTACTGTTCCGCTTCCTGGACTAGTTCTACTCCCTTGGTTATCTTTATCAAACGATCCGAGGGATTCCATGAAACTCTTTTACCAGTAGCCTCACTAACAAAACGTAGAGGTACCATCGTATTCCCGTCTATAATTTTTGGGGCCACATCCAATTCTGTACGCATACCATTTACAGCTGCGATCTTAACATTAATTTGCAGATCAATTATTAAATTACCGTCCTCACTCGTTCCCCGAATGGTTTTATTGTTTGCATTCCACGTAATCCCCAATCCCATTTTCTCGAACAACGGACGAAATTGAACTAAAGTGGTCCCGTCTTCAAGAATGGGATCTACATCAAATTGCATTGTCGTACCTTCATACGACACACTTATCGGCTGTTCTGCGTAGAACGTCTGTTGCTCTGCGTAGGACATTCCGGGAACCAGAGAAAAAATAAGTATGAAGATACTCAGTAAAACATTCTTATGATGCATAATAGTTCTCATACCCCTTATTCAGTCTATAATGTACTAGCATACATAGGCTGCTTTATTCATATTTCTTTGAAACTAACCGTCTGATTTCTTTTTTTGTAAATACTAGAAACATAACATGAATCCTTCCAGAGATTCTTCCTTGGCTGGTTCAATCATTCGGCCCTAGGATTAAATACTCTTCATAAATCGCGTTTCTTCGTTCGAATCGGCTCAAGATAATCTGAGGACTTAATAACAATTTGTGCTTTGTTTATGTTATTGTATGTATTTTTTCTTAGATCCCCAAATATCAGAAACTCTTTTCCTACGAGGTCCTTCTTTTCATATATAAAGTGCTTATAGTATTCTGCGAAAATAACAATAGTGAACGGCTTTTCTTCATCATCGATATCCATATCTATATAAGTGACCTTTTCAAGTTTTGTCACTTCGCTAATACGTCCGTACACGAAATACTGCATGCGTGGGATCGTCATATCTTGCCAGAGTAAATCATAAGCCCGATCCGGACTCATGACCACCTGAGATAGCGGAAGTTTTCTTCCTCCCCCTACATTAAAATAGAGGGTGGCTAGTATGTCGGGCTCATAGGATGTCAGCAGCTTCACTATGCTTTTTAACGATCCAATAGTCCCCGGTGTATCGCGATCATCTTTGACCTTGATTTTATCATTTTCTGGCGTCTTTTCTTTTCTTTCGACCGGCTCTTTCGGGATATAATCAGGATCGAGCTTTTTCAAATTTAGGTTTATAATTTGTTTCGGAACGCCATCGGACTCCAGAATCTGCTTCTGATAAAGCGCGGTCTTCTGAATAGCCTCAACCACGTCAAGCGGTTCAAAAAATCCGCAGCTCTCCTTATGTTTACTTTCAATGTCCTTTCCCACAGTTTTGAAATACGCTGATCTTTTCGTTTCCGACGAAGAAGAAGCGCCGACATAAATAACCGGCGCCTTGCATTGGGGATCTATACAATATAATGTGTATCCATGCTTCTCCTCTGAATACTCGGAAGAGTGGACCACTTTTCCATTTGGAAGCAGTGCAGTTAACACCGGTGATACCTCCTATTTTTTATTTTGAGCTTCAACTTCCTCAATTGCCATTCTTACTGAACTATTCCAAATTGGTTTTTCTCGAATAGGCCGTATCCATGGATATTTAATCGAAATTCCGGTACATACGACTAGACACGTTAGAAGCGAATAAAGAATATTAAACTGAAATATGTTTGAGAGAAATAGAAGTACTGCAATAATTACTACGAACAGGGAAAATGATTTCAAGTTAAATAATAAGTCATACATTTTTATATACCCTTTGGTCTTATCATTGAAGATTGCTAATGCTTTACCGAAAAGTACCAAGATTTCCGAACGCTCATCGGCCGAATACGCCATAAGATCAAAAGCCTTTATTAATTCTCCTCTCGAAGGATATGGGCCAACCGACATTAAAATTGCTAAATAAACTTCCTCTTTATTTGATTTACTGTTAGGAATTGCAGTTGACATCAGTGAATCCTCCTATTCCATACCGCTCCCTACTCTATGGGGTCAACCCAATGTTGCGGGCGAGGAGCGGGAACCCATACGTACCCATTTTCCATTATCATGCCATACTGGCCGTATCCGTTTTCGTCAACGATCCAAGCGATACGTTTCCGTTGTGCAGTGTCGCTTATATTAACCGGTTCAAACGGAGGGGCTACTGATTTTCTTACGAGTGGATTCCAGCCAAAATGACCGTCAACCTTTGTAACCGGCTTATTACTTTGATTCAGCAGCCAAACACCAAAGTGCTTGTGATCTCCACCAACATACCAGACGGCATCTTTTATGGGAGCCAAGCTTGGTGGCAGCATAGGATATCCTTCATAAAGGGTATCCCAGTATCCGTCATTTAACCATGCTTCCGTACTCATTACATACTCGTGGAATGTTTCGACTTCAGACTTATCATTGTATTTACTCCAAGCCGGTTCCGATGTAGGTCCCGGGGCTGGTTGATGTTTTGACCGTCTATCTGAAAAATTTACGACAACGCCCATTTAACCCACTCCCATTATTATTTTTGTTCCATAAAGTGCATTATGATATACGGTACAATCGAGAAAACAATTGCTAAAAATGCCATACCTATTGACCAAAAGTTAAAAACTTGCTTCATTTTCACGTTTTTTCGAACTTTATAAATATGACTGATTCCCCATAACATAACTGACGCCATGAGGGTGGCCATTACTCCCCACTGCTGTGCAATCGAAAGGGTGGTCAATACATAGTGCTCTACTGTTTTACTTACAACATCATCAGCATTTGATGAAAGGTAAAAATTTTTAAGCAAGCTATACACATCCTTAATTTCAGTCAATATTCTACAAATTAAATAATAGCTATGTATTCATCGTACACACATACAACTATGTGATCACTATATATTTCCAAATGGCACCTGTCAAGACTTCATTCCTATAAAATACGACTTATGTCCTATTCAAGCATTTATATGAAGTCTTCACAGCTGTCATTTGAATGATTGGAAGGGAATGGTGAGCTGCTGCTCACCCTCCCATAGCCTCTTGATAAATATCAAAATTAGGTGAGATATCATGTTGTCCTGGCCATAAACCTAAGACCTGACGAGAATTATTCTTATATTGAACCAACGCAGTAAAAACCTCTTGCGACGAATCAATTCTTGCGAGCATTGCGTGATGGAATATACCTCGATCACCGGTTTCAATATTCATGCAACTGGCGAGTCCGTCGTCGTATCGTTCAACAATCCGATAATGGCCCCAATACGTACCTTTTCGTTCTCCAGCACTACCATCTTCTAAATGCAGTTCGAGTTCCATCTGCTCCATGTTCTCTTTTGGAGTACGTGCAACCGTTGGAAATTGAATAACATTATTCGAAGATTTAGGTGCTGGCGATTGCGTAAAGATACCGAGTTTCTTTAAAAACTCTGGGCTCGCTTCAGCTGCAAATTGCATTTCGGTAATTTTAGGTGGCGAAAATACAAGAGATTCAGTTGATGTGGTTTGTTCTTCGGTGTCAAGTTCCAGTTGCTGCTGCTCCAGCTTATCATGTTCCTCTTGTTCTTTCTTGAGTGCATCGAGAAAAGCTTGTGACTGTTGTCCGTAATCAACGTTTCTTTCATTGCCCGCCGGGTCACTAGATATTGAAGTCTCAATCAAGTTCTCCGATTGAGTTGCTATAATTGGTCCTGCCACTACCTGGGATTCAGTGTCGTTGAATTCGACTTCTTTAATTGATCGGCGAATAGTTGGTTTCTGGATTTCAAACATCCTATTCTCGGTTGTATTATTCCTATACCAAGAAATACGCGTCTCAAGATCAACAATAGTAGAAGCCATCTCCGAACGGCGCCTAACCCCGCTCCAGTACCAACTCAATAGCCCGGCAAAAATAAATGGAATCGCTATGATCATACCCACTCCACTTAACAAAACGTAAGCAGTCGGAATTTCTATATGCCACATAATCCTACCCCTCTTCTTCGCGCACGCGCCATATTTATTCGAATAATTGCCCCTGAAATTCTCCACGATAATTGGATTCCAACCCGACCACAAAATCTAAGCTTTCATGGATTGCACGAGTTGGGTCCCACTTTGGATCTCTCGGGACTTGTCCTTGATAAGTCATCACTTTCCCAAATCTCCGTGGTGCGACAATGGCGGACGTAAGGTCAACACTGTGCCAAGGAAACCTGAACAAATTTTGATCACATACACCGAACCCATGAAAGTTTACATCCGGGAAGCGATCAAAGACTTCGCTTAGGAGCTCGTTCCTTTTTCTCCACGAACGAATGGTTAGGATTCCACCTATACCGACACAAGGAGGATCGACCTTCGTAAGAATTTCTTCCAGATAGGAAAACGGCGATGAGTCTATATGCCATATAGGCATCGGGCAAACGCCTTCGTCACAGAGAAATTCAAAATGTGCTGCAGATAAAGCATCATTTCCACGGACGTCGAGATTCGACCATGTAAAGAACTCTTTGCGATAGCGCTTTAAGAAGTCAGCATACTCCTCGATATCGATAGGGCAGTCATGCAGATCCCAGGCTTTAACTTTGGCAAAGCTAAATCCATTCATCAACTGAAAGCCCCCACTATCGATAAAGAGCTTTTCTATCCCGTTTTTAGCCTTATACCTTCGCCAATTTTCTTTTCCCTGTTTTCGAAGGTACAAATAATTGAACATAGCCCACCTTGCTCCTCGTGAAGCAGCTAAAGCGAGGTCCCTTGGATGTGATTCCGTTCCGGAAAGCCAAACGCGGATTCCTAATATCGTCAAACGCCGCAGGCCTGTCCTGGTTTCTGTGACCCTCGATATGTCAGAGAACATTTCGACAAGACAACCAAAAAGTGCGGAGCTCATTCTACAGAACCGTTCCACGTCTTTGATCACACAAGTTCGCGTATAATAAACATACGCTGCAGCCTTCACTAGCCGCTTCCTTGCAATTTGGTTCGGACTTGTCGCCTTTTTCGGACTTAGCCACAAATTATCGTCATGCAGCCGAATTACCTGACTGCGAGATCCAGTTACCGTTTGAACGTACTGCCGGCGGCGCGCCTTTTTCAAAAAGCTGCGGACACGCCTGCTCGCCTCCGCTTGATAGTCGATCAATCGAATCATCCTTCCTCATTAAACATAAAGAGCCATGACAGATCGTCACGGCTCGTACCCTTATACGGTATATTCAAAATCCTCGTCCATAATGATTAACCTACTAGGGCGATAATTTAGAATTTCCGTATCTTCGTCTTCCAGTAATTGTCTAAAGAAAAGGGTTACCTTATTTAACATAGTCAACATCCTCCTTGCCCCTCCTTCGTAGGTAGGGGCCATAAAATACTCCCACCTAGGAGTTAAAGCAAAGATTTGTTGGTTAACCGATGACAATACCCGGCGCGAGAAGATCGACGATCGTTTCCTCTATGGAGTGAAGTATTTTCCCGCTGCTATTAAGCTTCTCCATTTTGACAACAACATTGAGGGAACGGCGCTGCTGCTTCAATCCATCTGCATACCCAGTTAAAAACTGCGATACACCCTCCGGCTCAAAAAAATGAAAGGTGTTTTTACCGACCGTAATCCTAAACCTACTTACGATCAGATTGACAGTTTTTTTCTCGTGAGGGGCGAAGGCATTGGGAATGACCTTATCCAGGTTCCACCATTTCCTCCATCCACCCACTTCGACATGAAATCCGCTTGGACAAGACATAGGTGTTTTATCTATATCTTTTGTCCACTTCATGGCTTCATCAAAAGTTGCGCCCTCCAAGTCGATGGTAACAAGGTTTCCGCATTTCTCGCATGTGGTTGTAATTAAACGTTCTGCCATCTGTCATTCCTCCTGGACATAAAAAATAGAGCGTCCAAATTACCCCGCTCTTCCTTATACATATGAGTGTCTGTGCTGCTTATCGCGCCAACGAATCAAGAGGCTAGACGCAGTCGGGTGGCAATATACTCGCTTATGAGCCAGTACTCACCCTTTACACAAACCGTTACTTTACCCCTTAAAACTTTGCCGTACACCATAAATCACTACACTCCTTTGGACATAAAAAATAGAGCGTCAAAATGCTCGCTCTTCTTCATACACACATATTGATGACAATATTCCCGTTCACAAAATTACCTAATGTGGATATACCGGTCGCTTGGATTCAAATAAAATCTCCTCCTCATATGATATTTCCTGTGCAAAACGCAAAAAAGCCCCGCAGCAGGAATCCTTGGAAAACAGACAGACTGGTCCTGTTCTCATAAATTCCGCCGCTAGGGCATTTGACTTCGCACAAGGTATAACTAGATTCTAGACTTAATATACCATATTATCTTTGAGGATGGAATAAAAAACAGTAAATTTCTGAACCGCAAGCCCTAGATTAGTCCTATCCATTATAAGGCCCGTCAAGTAATTTAGTATGATTATTATACTATAGATAATGAAGGAATTAGGAAAATTTTGTCGAAATAGAGCTATCTGCAAATGAAATTTTTCCATTAGGGGTGTAAATATTGAAAGAGAAAATTAAAGGCTTCATTTATGGCTGCGTTGTAACATCATTGATAACAGGATCAGTAGCTTATGCTGCAAACCCAACATCGATTGAAGTGTATTTTAAAGATTTGAAATATAAAATAGACGGTTTAGATAAAACACCTTCCGAAGGCCAGGGATTTATATATGAAGGTACCACTTATGTTCCTTTGAGGTTCATCGGGGAATCATTGGGCAAAAATGTAGAGTGGGACGGAGATACGGAAACTATTTGGGTTGGTAAAAGGGAAGGTCGGTTTACCGGTTTAACATCCCTTAAATATGCAAGAACTGATGGGGAAGTTTGGACTGATGAAAAGCCAGGAACGATTGAAATTGCGGGAACTAAATACAAAAATGGAATTCGCGCAATGGTTAAAAATTCTTCTAGTTCTGATGGGAAAGCTTCCATTGATTACAACTTAAATGGAAATTACAAAAGACTGACTGCCCTAGTCGGTATGGATGATGCTTCTAGGAATGTCAAAGCACTTGGTATCATCAAAGTCATCGGAGATGGGAAAGAACTTAAAGTTATTTCTAAGTTAATAGGTGGGGACAATCCAATAAATGTAGATGTCGATGTCACCGGCGTCTTAAAGCTACAAATCGTTTTTGAAGTTGATTATGATAAAAATTATAATTGGGCAGAAATACTTTGGGTCGACTTCCTCGAACCCAAATTGTTCGAATAAATAAAATAAGATGACTTCCTCCGAAGTCATCTTATTTTATTTATTAGGCATCCCACGTCGTATATAAATTCTGAAGTCCTAATTTATTGGCCGGCCGCCTCTTCTGCAAGGAGTCTTTCAATGATCAACTTGTCCTCTTTCGTACACCGATCGATCTCGCCGGTCGGATTAAAAATCGTATCGTATGAAAAAAACACAGGCGGTACCTCAAGGAATGATGATATAAGTTTCAAAAATCTTTGAGTCACCGGTATACCTTCCCGATACTCCCGTTCGAGAACAAAACGAATGATCACTTCAACCTCATTCTGCGGTAATTCAATCCCATAAAATTTCATTGCGTTAAGCAACAAGCATCGAATATCCAGATCCAGATCTCCGAATCCACGTTCAAATCGGTAAGGACCTTTACGCTGTATCCCCCAATAACCTCCATAACGAAGATCCTGTACGGCCTTGAGAACTTCTCTCATTTCATAAAGATGAGATAACTCTGGGTAGTCTAGCAATAAGGATTCCATGCTTTTATCTTTTTCAACAACCGTGCATGCCCAACATCCCATTCTGCTTGCTTTACACGAGTTGATGGCCCGGTCCGGGCTATTAATCGATGCTCCGATTTGACATTCACCCATTGATTGTGAGTATAAATTTATCAATCGGCTATTTCCATAGTCAAAATATGGATGCCATGGAGCAACCTGTCTCACGAGATGCGTAAGGACATCTCTTGCCCGCCACCGTGCAATTGGTGCACAAGTAGATATATTCGCTACCGAGTGCTGGCCGAAAAAACCATCACCATATTCTTTTGTTACACTGATTGATCTTGCTGTACTTTCTTGCATCCTAGAACCAAGTAATTGGCAGATCGTATCTTCGCTGGAAGCTAACTCCAATAAAGATTTCCGCCCTGCTTTAATTTTGAGCCGCTCCACACACCAAGACAGATTTTTCGTCGGTGGCTTGTAACCTCTACCCAAAACATTAACGAAATAAGCATCCTCAACGTCCGGTTCGGAAAGGATGAATGGAATTTCGATTGGGAGTGCTGCTATTGCCTCCCTTACCTTCCGAATGTGCTCCTTCATCAACGGCTGGTCTACGGTGCCAGTGTCTGCACTTAAAATGACCAACTTAGTCGTACATTCCGGATGCTCCAGTTTATACCTAATGCATTTCTGTACAATGACGGAGCTGTCTTTCCCCCCACTGAAGTTTGCACAAATTAAGGAGAACCGCCTAAAGCATTAGGCGATTACCTCGTCCGTTTCCTTTTCCAACTCTTCGGGAACGGCCTCATCAATTACAAACTCTTCCCCCGCGGTATTCGGCACACGCCGGGTTACCTCGGACCCATTAAAGTCAAGAAGCATGGGTTCATATTCGATGACCTCTTCCAGACGAAGCGGCCACGATAATTCCCCCCCGACGCCGTAAGGGGCAAACGGAAGATTAAAGAAAAATTCAAGCAAGAAGGTTATGTCCCCCCGCTTCGCCCATACTTTTAATTTATGCTCATGTCTGAATCGGTAGGAACACACGAAAGTTCTCATTCTCTAAGAACGTGAACAAATCATAACTGAACTCTTCTGCTGCAAAGACATGTTCCCATCGAATCTTACTGTCTCGTTCAATGAGTCTTTCGTCCGGTGGATCGTTTTCCGGAAAATGATGTACCACCAAAAACGTCGACTCATACGAAAACACAGACGTAAAATCACGAACAACCCCATAATACTTACAGTTGTGGCTCTTAAGCAACTTCCACAGCTTGCGGCTTACATTGGAATGCGCTTTGAGCCGGGCTTTAGGTACAATTTTGTTCGGCGCATCAGCATCGAACCTATATTTCTCTTCCGTCTCATAAATAGATATCACTTTCCTGACCTCCCGTATAGTTCGGGTATACGCGACCCCTATTTTTACATAGTTTCGCCAATAAATAGATTCATAATTTAAGGAGCAGCTGCCCTTCACAAAACGCCTCGCGCTTTCGCTTCTTAGCTTGAATGGAAGGAACCTCCATAGTCTGAAGTTCTGGTTGTACAGCACACGGAGCATCTTCCTCCAGACCTACCCGATAACCATGTTTGGCCGCAAGTGCCTGCAGTGTAGCTAGCTCGCGCTGCTTTATCTTTGCCTCTTCTTCAATCCGGATTCCAGGCAGGGCTTCGCGTGCGATTTCCTTTAATGCATTACCGATATCAGTATATGACCCGGCGCCCCACTCGAAATGATGCAGTAGCAGCTCCTCGAGCATCTCGATTATTCCCTTAAGATGCCGGTAATAATCACGAAATCCATGCAGATTATAATGTGCAATGAAGCCGCTATACACATGAAGAAATTCGTACAGTGACTTATCAATCATCATGGAATCGCGTGCCTTAACAACCTTCATAAACTTCTTATAAATTTTTCCCTTCTGCTTTGCCGTAAATCGAAGTTCATCCTGGAACTCCATAGAATATTCCCTCCTTTAAATTAAAAAGGCGCCTAGAATATTAGGCACCTTCTCTCCTCATAATATGTTACTCTTCCAACACCACATCATCGTATCGATCAACAACTATGACTTGATCGTACTTATGTGGGATAATACCTGGAACTTCGTAAAACAAATAATAACGTCCATTAACCTCTCCGCGAAATGAAAAAGGGAATGATTCATACTCTTCCTTTGATATTATGGGCAGAAGAGATATCTCATTTGAACGTCCTAAAGCTCTTCTAGCCGATGCAGCCACCAGGATATCATCTTCCACTTGTACGATTCGGTCATTCTTTGCTTCGTACAGGCAAAATTTCATGAGCCCACCCTCCTATTTTCACATGTAGGTCCTATGCAAAAATCCTTTCGTACATACTAGCTGGCCTGTTGGTCACAAGGAACAGAATTACTACAGGACAGTACAAAATCTACATCGCTCCGGAGATCATCTTCGGACCTTCCCGTCGAATCGAGGATTACTTTTATTGGGAACCTACCTACATAAAAGTGAATCATCTGTTCAGCCGGAATGCCATTTCTACGGTACTTAGCCATCTTCCGGACGAGTGAACCGTACTCCCTCGTTGACACAAGACTAATGTTCATAAGATCATCGGCGAGTGCGTAGATGTCAGCCATCACTTCATGGATTCCCTTTTTCTGCGATCGTTCAAGTTGACGAAGATCCAACATGGAGTAGCCGGCTTCAACTAAAAGCAAGACCGCCTTGATTTCAGACCTGTTCCCGGGATTGGTCATCATCCTACTTACAGTTCCGCTTAATTCCATTAGTTCGGATGTGTTCATTCCCAACAACACTAATAGATGTCCAATCACCGAGAAGCGGGGTTGTCCTTCCGTTGTTTCCACATAACCCTCTAACTTTGAAATCCCTCGTTCCTTTACAACATCGAGCAAATCCTGTAATTTTCGCATATTCGCCTAATTGCCTCCTTCAAATTCATAGATGTGTTCCCCTGCATAGCAAAAAAAGCCCATATGCAACCGGACTTTGATAGCCATAAAAAAATAAGGCTATACAAAATTCCGCCACATAGGGCTTTCGACTTGGGCAAATTGAATCACATCTTTATAGGTATTATATCATAAACGAGTCGCGATTGGAATATACTGGACATTAACGATTAAGGAGTACGATTTTTTTCATCTAATTGTCGAAGAAGTTTAGCTCTGCTCGCTTTCCTTTCCTTCATCAATTGCTCTATAGATTTCATATCTACTTTTTTCGGCTTCTTTATAAACGAGAGAACATTTTTTTTTCATTTTAGGCCTCCTAGTCAGAAGTTACCTTTCTTACCACATAAACTTCTTTGCATTTTAATAAAAGGCTATGTTAAATCACACTGTTGATTTTCGATAAAAAAAAACCGCCCTAATGAAAAGGCGGTTGATTTAGCTGTTGTTTCTCGTTTATTATTTTGAAATGTCAATTATATAAGAAGTAATTTCCTTAATTTTTGTTTTGTTTAAACTGCTATTGAAACGATATATATTACAGAAAGCGTAGCTAATATTGCTTTCGAGGTTTAGGATGCCATTTAAAGAACCGGAGTATCCGTGCGTTACAATATTACTAATAACTAATTCCGTTGGCTTGTTGTCAATCAGTTCTTCAAGCATTTTGAAAACTTGAGCCTTACCTTGTAATACATTGTTACCGATAAAATTCCACTGGATATCTTCTATGATGGTCTCCGTGATAAGGCCAATATCGTTGCAAACAAAGGCAACATTAAACGCTCTAAGTAGTTCTTTTTTCGGTGCATTTCCACAATCTTCTGCACAAATAATTTTCACTTGATCGTATCGAATGTTGTCCTCTGACATACTTCACTATCCCCCACAATCAAAAGTAATCATCTTCGATGATTATATTACAACTATAGAATGAATGCTTTCAAATATCAAATATCAACAACAATGTTTAACATAGCCTAATAAAAAAGCCATCGCATCGCGACGGCTAATACTTCTACTTATGTAACGGAACGACAGTACTATTTCTCATAATATCCGATGCTTGGCCTGCTATAGAACTTACCATACGCAGACGAACATCAGTATTCAAACTACGATCTTCGTTAATCTGTCTTAACTGCTCGGCTAACGCCAAAAGTTGCTCTACTTCCACTTCAGCAGGGCGCTTTTTGCGAAAGAAGTTCAAAAAGGATGCCATGTTCGTCACCACCTAAACGATTTTGATAAGATAGCGCAACCAGTAGACTCAAATGAATGAGATTAACATAACGTTCAATGTTGTCAAAATCAGCTTCACTTACCTCATGAGAGGATTGAGAGGCTACGACTACGACACCAATCATTTCGTTTTGCTGATAAATGGGTACCCCTATAATGCTATTATATCTTCTCTCGCCTTGCTTGACAATGATATGTGCTGCTTGCTGAGGAATGTCGGTATAGACAATACGACGATTCTCTTCCCAGACTTGGCCAACAAAACCTTCACCTTTTGAGAACTTCAAACTGCCGTCAACCGAGCTTCCACTTCTGCATTCCCCAATGAGCACCATTTTCTCGTTAGGAATGTCCCTCAGGAAAAAATAAGAATGCTTATTGTTCTGGCTATCAACTGTAGTGCTGCAGATCTCTGCACAAACAGAATTGAGAAACAAATTAAGCCAATAGGGCTCATTGACCTTTTGAGTAAACGTCTTCACTGCCAGGTTGTAACACTTTCCAATTAAGTGATCCAGATTTAGTACGAGTCTACGTTCACGTAAAGTATCTTTCATTGATGAGTTGAGTTGATCAGTCACGACAGAACGAGCCGCATTCACTTGTTCCAGCTCCGTAATCTTCTCCTTCAATTTCTTGATTACATCTTCCGTAGCCACTTTCTTAATCAACTCGACTGCGTATTCGTGATGTAGCAGGTTGGGAACCCACGAATACAGCTGCCCCCGCTCCTTGTCTCGACTACACAGCCACAAAGCCCATCCTCTAAGAACATTGTACGCACCGATTACTGTAAAAAAGGAAAAAAGAAATATGATAAAAATTGCTTTATTATTAAAGGCACCATTTGAGACAAAAAGCAATGTACAAATATCGTTAATCATTTTATAAATCCATATTATCAATCCTGGGAACACAGAGTCTATGGCGGCATTGATGCCAAATAACGTGAGACACGTTAAAACAAGTGCCATCATAGCCGCTCCGACCATCCGTATACGAAATCCCCTCTTAGGATCAGTGGCAACGCTTGCTGACGTCCCTTGATTGATCTGAGGTTGTACCATTCGTTATTCTCCTTTGCTCATAGTTCTCGCGTATTCGAGATGTGCAAGATCGTGAAGCCTTTCTCGATTAGAAAGCATTGCGAGCTCCCGATTGTTGCGAATCAATTCCTCAACAAGTGCAACGATTCACATTCTTTTCCCGGACCTGTTTCTCGGTATCATACGAAAAATCTTTGAACATTCCAATCCCTACTTCACATAAAATTTTCTTAAGGATCCATTTTCCGGTACAGTTCCAAATATTGATCCATGAACTGTTGATCCACTTCGTCATAAACGAACGAATTAAAAATGGCCTCGGCCGGTATACCGTGCTTTAGTTGGAAAGCGACGAAACGGTCTACCTTAGCGATTTCCAACATAATGGCTTCGTCGAATACGATTTCTGGCTCTCGGCTCGAGCACGAGTTGTTAAGGCAGACGTATTTATCCTCTTTTGATATGGTTACGTCTGAATTATGAACTAGCGGAAGCTTGCAATGTTCGCAAGTCTTTCCTGTGCGATATCGCTTCAGATAAACACGAGCCCTATCAAAATCCATAATCTCGTTTCCTTCATCATCGATGACATAAACCATTGTAATCCTCCTCGTAAGTGGTCGGCCATAACTTGAAGCAGGACTATGGCCATCTCCTTTTTAGCGCATACTAAATAGGCAGGAATGAAGTCCCCACACCGCATGCTTACATATAATTTTTCCCTTTCCTCCCTTCATAAGATCCGCTTTTCTGGCAAAAAAAAGAAGCCCCGTAGCGAGTTTACTTTAGAAATAGGCAGACCTATCTCTTCATAATCCCGCCACTAGGGCTTCAGTCTTGTACAATGAAAAGCATAATATTACGAGAATTATAGCATATTCCCAGGAACTAGAAAAGCGCGCTCAAAAAAGGAAGCAGGAGCGAGGCTCCTGCTTACATTAAGCGTAAAAGCAGTTGATCGTGTTTTGACTCGGACATTCTTTGCTCTAACGGCCGATAAAATGGAACTTCATTTTTCAGAAGCTGCCTTAGAATAAGACTGTACCGGTCCGATCGCTGCGGGTTATTGTATTTCTTTAAAATTTGAGCTAACTCTTCAATTAATGTTTCCTCGTCCTGCAAAAGAATATCTTGCCGATCGATGAAAACGAGACTGCCGTCTTGACTTATGGCTCGAAATGTAGACGAACGAAGCGGCTTGGGCCGAAGTACTTCCGGGCACTTGACAACCTCGACTCGCTCCTGGCGCGACAACCAGCTTGCAAGAATTGCCGTCATAGCTCTTCCTCCTCGTCTTCATCGTCCCAGTCTTCTTCATCGTCGTCAACTTCATCGTCCCAGTCTTCTTCATCATCCAAGTTCTCTTCACCCTGTTCTTCTTCATCATAATTAAGAACATGGGGGCCACTATCCTGGCTTTTTTGCCGAATTGGCACACTTGGCCGATCGGTTGCTTGTTCTTGTTTAGAGGAAGCCATTTCTTTAAGCGTCTCCTTAAACAACTCCTGTTGGGCCAAGGTACAAAATTCAGGCCGGGATCCGCACATGCGTGTGTCGAAGGTAATCTGGTGAACAAGGATTGCCTTTTCTGTAAGCAAAGTGTTTATGATATTATTTGTGAGCTGGGCAGCCATTTTATTAGTTGCGCAGCGCTGCGGTGCAGATTTAATCACTTCTCCGCATCCCGGAATCCGTGACTCGGTATCCGTCAATATTTCCGGATATAGGCTGCCGGCCGGCTCCAAAATGGTCCGTCCGTTAAACTTCAGCCCCACCACAATTTGACCACCATTACCCGTCTCCGGCTTTGCATCGTTCCACCTATCGAGTGAAACGCCGTGAACACCTGCATCGATATATAGGAGCGTGCGTGCTTCCTCAGAACGGAAATATCCGTCAAATATCTGCCTGGTCGCATGATTATCCACCATGCCAATGAGCACGGGGAGGAACATAACGTTCTTATCCCTATCCCTATCCGGATCGGCCAACAGGGTAGATAGATCGGAAGCATCCGCAATATATTCCGTACGTCTGAACGTTGAAATTCCATAAAAATCACCGTAACGTTCAGCCAGCGCTTGGACCTTAGGTTGGTCGACCTCTTCCGGCTCAAAAATTTGGTTCCCCAAATTCTTCTGTTCAACCCGGTCTCCATCTACCAGCATAATGTGTTCCAGATAGAACGGCCGCTTAGACCGGTTGTGTTGAAACGCATCCAAATGCGTCCGGAGATCCTGGCATAACCCCCTGTAAAAATGCGATCCGTTCGCGCCAAGGCCGACTATGATGATCTGCAGATTAATACGTTTATCAAATTGAATGATTCCTGGCATGGAATCTCCCCCTCTTCATAATTAGAAAATGGAGGCCTCCACTTTTGGAGAGCCTCCCTCTTTTTCATACATACGGATGAACACGATCTACCCATTCAGGCGGAAATGTGCATGCCGAATAGGTACTTTCAGCGTCAAAAACATCTGCGATGTTCAAATAAAGATAATGTCCATTGAAGCCCGCACGAAAACAGTGATCAATCGTCGGCTTATCTAATTGCCCAAAGACGCCGTAGACGCAAAGTGCTTTATCGTTACGATCATCTTTCGGTGAGAAGACTGCCGGCATCACATGATGCGAATGCATAATCAGAACAATATCCCGCTCCGGATCATCTGGATACTCCGCGTCAACATTGTCCCTATTTGCCCATTGCTCGGGACAATGCAGCTCATAAGTTACGGTCGATCGGTTCCGGGCGACGTAGACGAATGCCTCACGTTGTTCTGGAACAAAGTGCTTGAAGAAATCAAGCGTTTGCTTCAGAAACATTCCGGGAATCTTGTCCATCTTGAACGAGACCCCTTCTGTGACACTCTCCAGTGCTGGAACCATTCGAGCGGCTACCGTAACTTTAAGATGCGCATTCTCCCGAATTTCATAAAGACGGCCGTCTCTTCCAGCGACGTAGTTAATCGGTTTGGACGGCGCCTTCTCAAACTCGCTGAGCTTCCAGTGAAAAGCTTGATAGGCAGGAAAATTATTACCCATCTTTCCGGCACTGATGGAAGGTGTCAGTCGTTTGTTTTCCTTGTCTACGCGCCACGCAACGGCTTCTTCATTGGCAAACTCGAAATAGTCGAGCGCGAGCGTAAGTCGTAGCATATCAACCGTTAGTTCGCCCTCTTGGACTTCCGGGATTTTCGTTTCTGTTGCTCTCTGAGGTTCAGGCTTTTTTTGAACAACTTCTCCTTCTTCCTCATTAAACTCCAGATCGTCTTCCTCATCAGATTCTGCGTCAGAATTCTCGGATAACTTTTCTCCTGTGGCTTCCGCATTACCGCCTGCAGCGGCTGCTTCGGCCTCCGCTTTCGCCTGACGGGCTTTTTCGAGGTCATCCTTTACATCCTGGGGAACCATTGCCCATAGAGCTGCCTTCACTTCTTCGATGTCCTGATCATTCATTTCCACAAGGCGCCTACCAAGATCTGCAACCGGGAACGAATGCATGGCGTAATGAACGGTCCAATCAAGCCCGACAAGCATTTTTCGGATATCGGCTTGTGTTTCGTACCGCCTAATGGCCGACTTCGGCTTTACCATAAGTTTTGCTCCTTTGGTATCGCCTTTCCCGCTTCCCTTATCACTTGCCTGCTTCTTCTTAGCAGCATTCTTATCCGTTGTAACAACCGGCGCCACGGCCCCTGCATCAATACCAAGTATCGAAAATAAGTCCAAAGACATGTTTAATCGCCCCGCAGCTCATTCGTCCGCGGAACTTCCTCCCTTGTACATAAGTTTTTTCACCACGGTATCCGTGATGGACCTTTTATTCGAACGGGTCGTCACACCCGACGAAATCATAAAATGTCAGCGAAGACTTTACCGGTTTCTACGAGCTGCTCATCATCAAAATCATGCCCGGATAATTCAGCCAAAAGCTCGCGATAGTTCTTTGCACCATCATATAAATCGAAGTTCCGTTCTCCTTGAAGGAAAATGTACGGATACGATTCGATATTTCTGAATTCCTTAAGAGGCGGGAAGTAATTCCAGCAGCAATACATATTCGAGTTAACATGAGAGAATGGATATCGATATAACTTGGATTTCTCCGTAATAACCTCATCTTTGACTGCCGCGACCCTTGCATCGATTCGCCGGCCACTCATTTCAAAGATGAAAATTAGTTTCGGATGTCCAACCTGCTCAATGATTTGCCCTCTCAAGTTCACGTCCCAGCGTGCCCGATCCACCTCAAGAGCAATGACTGTCCGGTTCTTCGATTGCTTAAAAAACAAGCAATTTCGAGGAAGAATCGGGGTCGTGAGCTCCAAATCATCGAGGTGTTCCTTCGCCAATTCAAGTACAACATCTTTCTTTACTATTACGGCAAGGTGGGCCCAGAGATCGTTAATGGCGTCTTCAGCATCAAATTGCTTCACATGCTTAACAGCTGCATCCAAGATCGATTTGATCGTTTGACGATCTGGCGAGTCGAAGACATGTACCTTATCTAGCAGCAGTTCAAACATCAGCTGCAGTTCATAGGGGTCTTCAATCTTAGTTAGCTTTTCCGTCATTGCTCTTATGAGCTTCGTGTAGGCCGCGTTATCCAAGGTTGCGATATTCGCATTCTCCAGCAATACTGCCAAGAGGTTTCGCATGAGCCCCTCATCTGATTTTCTATAATCATTTGAGAGTTCATCGATAATCGCTCTTAGAATATCGTTTTGATCACTTATAGCCACTTCAGATCCGTACCGGAAAAGTTCACTAATAAAAGTTTGCGCGTCGTCTAGAATGGTGCTATAAAGCATCCACGCATCCGCACTCTGAATCATTTGCTTTTGCAGATCCGCAGCATTCACCCTGACTTCCTGAACGATTACACCATTGAGTATTCGCTCAACGATCGGCTTTTGGATACCTTCCTCATCGATGGTAATGCGAGTTTGCATTAGTGTAGGCTTTACCAGCGTTTGCATAGTTCATTCTCTCCCTTTCACATAGTGCGGTCCTATTGCCGCATTGTTTTTGGACTCCCACTTGCCTTACGAGCTGTAACACCGCGCCTAAGCCTTCTTTTCAAAAGAGTTGGCAGTTCTGCAACATGCCCGCTGAGTACCTCAGCCGACATCGTGCTGTTCGCGATTTTTTTAATTAGCTCAGAAAGGTTAAATAGCCCTTCGAACACTGCGTACAAGGGGACATTACAGTTATAGAATTCAAGCGATATGCCTTCCTCTTGAACTTCATATGCTAGACATTCACCTGTATTGTCATCCCCAAGTTCCCCAAGAATACCCCTGACACGCTCGATGTTACCTTCGGTGAGCACCACATCGACGAAATAACCAACATTCGGTATTTCCTCAATACGTTCCCATCCAAAGAGTGTAGTCAGAACCTGATCCAGAATATTTTCGCCCACTTTCCAATCTTCACAGATCGGTAACCCTTTTTCTACCATCATGCGAACCGTAATTAACATGCTGAGATCGTGTAAGTAATCCGATAAAGTATCAACGTTTAGGCCGAGAAAGTGGCTCATTAGAGCAACCTCCTTTTTCGGTCGATCGGCAGAACCCTTATCATTTGGCTGATCCCAATAGTTCGATTGATTTCCATAAGGGTTTGATGCGAATTTTCCTGATCAAATTCGTCGGGGTCATAATCCATTGGTTGGAAATAGTACAGTTCCTCGTACAAATACATCAGTTTTCGTACATCCATCGCGTTAAGAACGCCGAGGACGTCTTTTACAATAGCACCGGGACGATAAGCAATGGCATGAAGCAGTGTTTGCTCCATTTCCAATGTCTCAACCGATTCCTGTTTTAGGGCATCGGACTCAAGTCCAACCCAAAATCTCTCATTGATCACCATACTGCCCATGATTGTAGCCTCCTTTGTTTTATATGAAAAAAAGCGCTGCGCAAGCGAAATAGATCGCTCGAGCACCGCTTTCTTTGCAACATAATAAAAAAAACCTATACTAACTGCTCTTTAAACAGGGAAATAAGAGTCCTGTTATAGACGGCAGCCAGCATAGGGCTTGAGTACTTGCGCAACGCCAAAAAAGGCAAAAAAATCATATTCATATTTTACCATCGTGATTATTCCCTGTCTACATCTTATTTCATCTGTCCATATTCTTATTAGAGCAATTTTATGTACATAATTGATCCATGAATTGACCATAAAATAACCAATGTGATATAATTTAGAAAATAATGTAAAGGGGAATCTCTATGTCGGATGAAAATAAAAATGTTCCAGAAGTAGTTACTCCAAAACGAGCAACGATTAGTAACCCAGATACTTTGAAGAAAATGGAATGGATGAAACAAAAATTGAATCTCCGTACAGATACTGACTTGGTGTCTGTCTCACTTTCTTTGCTACATATGTGCATTGAGCTGCAGGAACAAGGGTACGACCTTGGTGGCTATAAGGAAAAAGGAATATTTGGTGAGCGAGAATATCGAATGATCAATTTGAACTTGATTCGTTAAGATGTTGGAGGAGTTTAACAATTACCCTTTTTTTTTCGGGGAGAAGTTCCTATTAAGGGGTGACCATTATCAGTTATCAAAATGATCAGAAAAAAATTGGCCTTTGGGTTGGAATAATCGTTTTATATTTAACCCCCTATTTAGTTTCAGTGATTGCAAATTCTGAACTGCCTAATAAACCAATTTATTATCACTTCATGGGAATAGCTTTATTGATTATTGGGCTCGCCAACTTTTACCTTAAAAATATTGGATGACATTTATTCAAGGATCAGGTTTATTAGTCCTTTTAGTAGTCAACATCCTGGATATAATCTAGGATTCCCTCTGTGGACGTGTTAATGGCAAGCTATCTCAAAAAAAATAGGACGGGATTCAATTGCTACGATCAAATAAGGAAGAAAAATCAGTGCTACAAGAGAGCCTTAGTAATTTACGCGGCCACTTTTCCAATATGGATAATGGGAAGCGCATTTTATTGAAAGATGGACGGATTGGTTACTTTCGTGGGTATTCTGGAACAGCATTAAAAGGAGAATTGTTTGATTTTGAATACAAAGGAATTATCGAAAGCGTTCATATTATTGAATATGAATCTCTCTTAATAGATGACTTAAACGTGAAATGCCCAAGCTGCAGCAGTCATATAATTATGGATGGCTATTTACGCGGAAACGAAGATATAAGAGTGGTATTTAGGGAGAACATCACAAATAACAAGCTAATATCCCCCACTGTTAACAGTCGGTCTGTCAAAAGTCATGCTTGCTATGAATGTGGGTTCATAATGCTATTTGCAGATGTTGTAAAAAAAAACGGCAACCAGCCCGTGTATAGATACTCAATAAACTTAAAGGATGGAGACTAACATGGAAAATTATATTACCGGTTATATCTTTCAATCTGGATCAAGAATTGTTATTGATGCTGGTAAGTTAGAATATCCTATTTCAACCGTTGGTAACTTTGAAATATGGAACGGTTCGGAATTCGTTCCTGCCATACTCGATCATATTAAGGTTCCCGAAATGTCGGGCACAAAGGCAAGATTTAAAGTAACGACATGATTGAGAGGCGATGCGAAAGGATATGATAAAATTTCACCGAATCTATAAGATCAGTTTGTGGTTTTTTCCAATACTTTGGCTTGCATTCGTTGTTAACAGTAAATCTCTATCAAGAGAAGACTCGGCTATTTTCTGGAACGCATTTCTTTGGGTCCCGGTCTGTTACATATGCTTAATCGTCGGATACTTTTTGTTAAAAAAGGAAATCAGCGAAGAAAAAGGTAAGGATCAGCGTTGAATATAGGACGTATTAGGCTTCAGAGTTCGGAGCTGTTCAAACGCTGCTCTCTCATCTTGCAGCATCTCGGACAACTCTTTACTGACCACAAGCGCCGCCTTCTCTGCTTGGGTGATCTCGCTCGATCTTTCGTAGCTTGCATTTCCTCAGCGTGACGCTCAACGGCCCTATGCCGCTCGTCTGAGTGCAGTACCTCTGCTCCCTCCTCTGCCTCGGCAATTTGCTTCGCCTGTTTGAAATGGTGTGGGTCTCTGCTCCTGTCGGGTGACAAGAACATTATCTCATTAAAGGTCGCGTAAATCGCGGCTTTTTTTTTGTTGTATGGGATAAAGTTCTTGTGTCAGCAGAAAATAAAGTATTAGACTGGATGTCTTTATTCCAAGCGGCTTTTCGAATCGCCAAACCGTCAGACTCCATAAAATAAGTATTAGACTGACCCCTAGAATTGAAACAGCGACAGCCAAGGACGAGAAAATATAGTCCTAGACTGTCGCTGTTTCATTGAACTATCGTTCTGCGTTAGCTTAAAGTTGGGATACACCATTCCAATATACCTGTAGTTTTAGGATTAGGTGTAAATACCTCATATCTTGGTTTTGACAAATCAATATTATATTTTGCTTGATTCTCTTTAGTACATACTTTACTCCAGAATTCACCAATGTACTTTTTTCAAATCTAAAAATAACATATTCTTTTTCAGGAATTGAATATGACTTCATTCCTTCTGGCACATCACCTAGATCAGTTTTTTCTACAGCGACTAAAGGTAGGAGTCCAGGCAAAATCACTGCATACCTAGAAATAACCAAATACCGTTCTCGTCGATGGCATTAACCCCAATCTTCCCTCGACTTGCAAGCCTTTGTCTAAAAAAGAAAAAGCCACGATTTACGCGGCAATGAGCGGGACAATGTTCATCTTTGAAACGCTTGCAGCGGCCCGGCATATGGCGCATGTTCGAATCGACATGGGTTCTCCGTTACCCGCGGGTCCTGCTGCTTGTGCAGCACCTCCATCAGCTCCACGTTCAGCTTCTTCTTGATGTCCGAATATTCCGGCCTGTCAGCCACATTCTCCATATAAAAAGGATCCTTCCGCAAATCGTACAGTTCCTCATACGGGCGTTTACCGAAGCCCAAACGGAACAGCGGCTTGATCTCCTCTTCATTTCGGTGATGAATCATCCATGCTTTAGTTGGGCTAGCATCCATTTCGGCGTAGGCGACTCCGGTTTTCCAAAGCAAGTCCTCGTAGGAGGGAGGCACGGTATTTGGATTGTCCAAGCCGCGGGGAGCGCCCATTGGCCAGCGGTCCGGCTCAAAATTGATGATGTACAGATATTCCTCAGTCCGAATGGCCCGCTGCGGATAAGGCAACTCGCCTTTACGAGCGGAGGGGACATGCCTCTCCCGGCCGGTCACGACAAAGGTGCGCCCCGGGTCCACCTGACCGCTTATCTCGCTCAGCAGAACTGGCAGCAGACTGCGTCCCGTCATCGATTCTGGAACCGGCATCCCCGCCGCCTCCAGGAAGGTCGGCGAGCATAGCGTCCCCAGTCGTCGGCGAAAGCAAACAAGATATTCAAATCGAAATCACCTTTCCTTAGAAAGATTTTTACGTCTCCTCGGCAAATTAATCATTCAAAATCCTTACCTATACCACTCACCCACTAGTACAAGCATATTTATAGATTCATCCAGAAATACATTCTACAGTTATTTCCAAAATCCTTTGTCTCCTTCATTAGAGTGACTATTAAGCACTTCTGCCCGTTCGTATTATGAGGTCCAGTCTACAACTTTATTTTCCTAGTCTAATACTTTATTTTCCGAGTCTAATACTATATTTTTCAGTCTAATACTTTATTTTCTGCTGACATCTTGTCTAAACCAAATAGCAAGAACTTTACCCGATTTTGACAAGAACTGTAGAAATCAGGTCTTGCTGATTGTACAGAGTGATTCAACTCTAACCCTTGTCGTTCTAAGAACAATGAAGGATTATACGTACAAAAGTAAATAACTCCCCCTTTCGAGAACCCGCTCCTTAAGAGCGGTTTATTCTTAATCAAAGCCTCCCATCTGTCAGGTTGTTCGTCATAATTTGGGATTGAATATAAATTTCGCAAGAGAACAATTGGCAAAGATGTTTTTCAAGGCTTATTCGACGAATAATATGACGTCTATTGTACCCACTTTCTTCGTGTTAAACTTAAAATAACGACATGGAGGTGAGTGCAATGAATAACACGGAGTTGGATATTATACGGGAATACATTAAGGGTAAATATGTGCTCGAAAAATTGGAGTCTTACTTCTCAAGACATGACCTAATTGGAGAGGAAATTTTCCCATATCTCGGAGAAATCGGGAAAGATTTTGTGGTGCATCTGGGCGAGCGGTATTCATACCACCCAGTTATGAAGGATGTATTTATAAGGCGCATCCCGTTTTATTTCTACAAACCTGATGAGGTATCACTGAATAACATTGGCGATCTTAATCAATACATTATGGGAATCTTAAGGGAGCCCTTGGCATTTGAGGAATCCGAAGTGTGGCTCGAACGGCTGTATCAGGCGTTGGAGAAGATGTTTTACCATCATAAACTCGACCTTTTGACGATTTTCAATTATCCCATCGATCAAACCGGTCATGTAAGTCAAACTGAAATGTTGTTCCAATGGGCTCATTACTTGGATCTTGCTGAGAAGATGAACCTCCCAGAAAAAACACCGAAACATTTCATCGTTGCCTATAATTACGCGCTTGAGATGGTCGGGTTGCCCCCAATCATATATGAGATCGAAGAGGCATTTAACTATGAATATATTAGCCGGCAAGGAAATGAATTCGAGCTCCGCGGAAGGTTTCCTTGTGGCGAAGACGGACAACCCATCCTTAGATGGATCGGAGTAAAAATCAAAAATCCTAATAAGGTATGGGCAAAAGTGGACAAGAGATTGAAGGGTTCTCTTTATGTGGAGGCGAATCCGACCACTGCCATATGGGGATTGAATTGTTGGGGAAAACATGACGATGGAAGCGATGCTTGGTACCCGCTTTACGTCGGACCGCAGTTGATGGAATTCGATCCAGAGGCATTGAGAGATATCCGGAACCGGGAGAAGTTATCGCAGAAACAAGTCGCGGATGCAATCGGCGCTTCAGTGAGGACCTATCAAAAGTGGGAGAGCGGCCATACGACACCTGATAGTCATCATTTGCTGCGCCTAATGAACGTGTTAGATATACGGGATACGAAGGAATTGACCCGATGGATCGACATTGAAGTGTAATAGGTAAGCCTATTCGTCGAATTTAACGGAAAACGATAGCCCAATAAAAGTACAACACGGGGGCTGCCGCGCATCGATCATCACCGGCACCCCCCTAACCTTCTTGTCGCCTTACTATCGCGTGTCGAGTCCCAACCAGCCTAACCATGCTACGACCAGACGAAAAAGAGGTCGACCAGAAAGATCTGGTGACGATGATAAATAAAAAATTCTCCTCTGCTCCTTTCCTCTCCACACACCACCACACACATCCTGTTATATTCCAAAATTAATGAGAAAACGGAGCCCACGGTTTGCGTGGGATCCGTTTTATTGTTACAGAATTGATTAGAATCTGAGGGGTGCTGCTGCAGAAATTGCAGTTTGCAGCGGAATTCATTAGAAAAAAATCTAACCATTTTCTACAAAATCACCTTGTTAGTAAGGACATCCCCCTACTATTGGTTCGCTACGAATAAGCCGTGGGATCTAGCGGTAATTCGAGCCCCACGGTCTTCACTAAGGAATAGAACTTCCTCTTGCATGGACTCTTTCACTTTCAGATACGATCCAATAATCAAGTCATCCGGATTTTTGGTGTCCAAGCCATGTTGGCGGTTATAGTGTTCATCAATGGGGACAACCTTTAGCCTTCCTTCCGACTCAACTTGGGCAGTTTCGATTGCCTCCAACCCGGCTCTTGCTTGATGTCCGATCTCTGGATCAATTTTCAGTTTATCCAGTTCCAGAAACACCTTCTTACTAATGAGGACGGTGCTTTTTTTCGCCATATAGGGAATAACATTCGGATGGTTGATCACAAAATTAGTATCAAACGCAACTGTTTGTTCTGGTGATAGGGATATACCGAACGACTGGATCACCCGATCTTCAGGATTGCTGATGTCCAAAGTGATTTGCTTGGTCACGTTAAATTGGTTCACAAAACTTATTTCCACACGCATTCCAGTGTGCAGATACTTCGAGATGATGTAAGGATCTTCGAGACATTCTAATTTACGGCCGGCTATAGAAACCATTCTATCCCCTGCCTTTATTCCAGCTGCTGCAAATGGGCTACTCTGCTCGACGTACCTCACAAAGATGACCTGGTGCCCATTAAAGCTAGCACCAAATTTCTCGACAATCCCCTTCGCATTCACTTTTTCTAACGCTAATTCCATCGGCTTCAAGAGCAATGTCCTGACTTCAGATGGGGTGGCTATATGATATAAAGTGATTGGTACAGGTTGATCTTGCTCGACGACGGCTTGCAACTGATCTCGTAATAGCGCTGCGGTAGGTTTCTCTCCATTGACTTCCGTGATGATATCCCCTGTTATGATTCCGCTATAATAAAGCGGCCCGTTCGGATTACTATACTTGATTAACACACCGTTTTCATGGGATTCATAGGAAGCGTACCAATAATCGTCCGATAGCTTATCCGATGTTTGCTTAGGTGCGGGAGCAGGCACAATAGCCGAAATAATCGACATGATGATAAAAAAAGTGAGTAATAACAATGGCAGAGCAAGCACGAAAAGGATGATGATCCAGATCGAATCCAAGACAACAACTCCTTCAGATCATGATGAAAAGTTTTTTTGTCCATTATACCATCAAATTCCAACAAATTCTGCAACAAACTGTCCGATGATTTATGAAACAATTCTAATTAATTCTGGAATTTCACACCACCCCTCTAGGTTTGCTTTTTATTCATTTAGGATATAATGGTTAACATAGCTAACACGGTTAACACCTTGATTTTTCATGGTTTTTTAGTTAACCTATTATTATAAATAGGAGGTGTTGCGTCATGGCTCAAAAAAGCTTTAATCACATATCAGATGAAACCCAACAGGTGATAAACGATGCGATCAAGGCGTCAGGGCTTACGGATAAGGAATGGATTGCTGCAGCGACAGAGGTATGGAACCTGCAGGCGATGAAAACCGAGATTCCGGATTTCCGCAAGGAGATTGAGGAAGTCGAGGGGCTAACAAACCGGATTCGCAATGTGCTTATAAACCTGGCGCAACGTACAGCCTTCGAGAAGGACGACATTCGCAGGTACATGGAAGAAGCGCTAGAGGCTAAACGGCAAGAAATCGAAAACTTGCATGTATACCAGGCTCAACTTGAGAAGGACGTCAAGGCCGCAAACGAAGAAGTCGTACGAGAACAGAAATTACGTGCCGATGCCGAAAAGTATGCCGAGCAGGTAAAAGAGTCGGCGAACAATAGCAAAGCGTTGGCCGAGTCGTATAAAGAGAAGAACGAGGCTCTTACCGACCTGGTTACGAAGTACAAAGCCGGTCATGAGGAAGCTGAATCATTACGGCTGCAGCTAGGCGAAGCGAACCGGTCTATTACCGCACTAAGCAAAGAGCTACAATCCGAGCGTGAAAGCCTGGAAGTCATGGCTGCTGCAGGCAACGAGAGGGTACGCCAGCTTGAAGAACGCCACGAAGAACAGAAGCAACGCTTGGCCGAGAGACAGCAGACCGAGCTAGATAAAAAAGACGTCGAACGCGAGCGAGAAGTCCTGCGGGTGCGTACCGAGCTCCAGGAGCAGTCGACAGCCGAAATACGCAGCTTGTACGAGCGGATTGAACGCCTTAGAGGTGAACATGACCAAGCTGTCGAATATATGCGAAAAGACCACGAAAAGCGCGTAGAGGCATTGCAAGCACAAATGGCAACTATGAAAGCCGAATATGAACGCCGGATAGCAGAGCTCAAGAATTCGCCTAATGAAGGCAAATAAACACGGATGCGAGTTTTGTGTGGGATCGTTGCGTTTTAGTGGGGATGAATACACAGAGCGCCGGCAGTTGATCGAACGCGAGCTGCCGATATAAAACAGGTAGCATAACGGTACAGGTAACCTCGATCGAGTCGAAGTAAAAACCGTACAAAAGAACAGATAAATAATTGGTTGAATTTTCAGGCGCGGCGCTTCCTATCAAACACGAACTTAAAATGAATTATTAGAGGTAAAAGGTTTTGGAAAGGTAAAGGTTGAGAAGTACGGTAATGCTATTTTGAAAATCTTTAATGGGTAAAAAAACGTTGTGAAATAATAAAACCGGCATAAGAGAGCGGCAAAATTTTGCCTAAACTCTCTAAATGCCGGTTTTGATTACTTACTTTGCTTTCCAAAGTAAAATCCGAGCAGCGTGCCGAGAAGAGGACTGATAGCACCGAAAATTAATTTCAGAACTTCAATCGATTTATCAACATCGCCTTTGACAAGCAGCTGATACATAACGACCATGAGGATAAAAGTGACCATGATGCCGAAAAAGATAATCATCGTTTTGAGCAAAAACGAACGTTCCGTTTTGACTTCATCAATGACGATTTTCTCCTGATCACCCACTTTTATTTTACCCTTTGGGTCGGAGTCCAACTGGTCAATCTTGACTTCATCCCATTTGATTTCAGCCATAAGGACTCACCTCCCTCTCAAAAAAATGTTTCTAACCTCCCGCCTCCAGAATCCGTTATTACGGCAAGCCTGGATTTGGTAGCCCTGCTCTTGCAGTTGAAGGCTTACATTAAGCAGCGACAATGCATGAGAGATTGTTTCTTCGGGCTTCATATTTAATTTGTTGCACAGCTCTTGAACCTCTGCTGGCAATTTTCTTTCCGTTTCCATAGTCGTGCTGACTTCCATCATTGGTCGTCTCCTCCTACTAAATACACATAGTTTGATACTTCGTATGATTGCCATGGAATGTCACAGTCGTTGATTCCGCCGAACCTACCTATGGCACCACCTCCTTTCAAATGAAAAAGGTGTTACCCGTTATAAAGGGAACACCTTTTCATTGCATAATTTGAAACATTCTTTTATTAAAACGATCGTCATAATGAAACTGGAATATCTCATTAATGACCTTCGTCTTATTCCATCTCAGCACTTTCAGAACAGCTGCAGCGTAATGCTCATCATAGAAATAATCGAGATGCGCTGCAATAAAGTTCTTGTGAAGGGTTGGAATAATTCGTTTGCCCGTCGTTGCTTCCATATGAAGGATTTTCGTATATAAGCAGTGAGCTTTATACAAAAGGGTACCTTCCTGGATGATTGCAACTTTTTTTGGCCTCTTCGTCTTAAACATAATGATCATTTCCTTCCTCCTAACATATTTTGCAAATGCAAAAAACCGCCCATAGGGTGGTTTCTTTCTGCTAGAATTAACAAATATCCGAAAATGGATAGACGTATTCTAGTAGCATAGATCCAACCCATAGGGCGGTAGACTTGGAACAAGGTGATGATTGAAGAATAATAATATCTTACCATGTGCCTAGTATCTTGTAAATGAGTTCCAGTTAATAAAAAAAGCCAGTGCTCAGAAGCACTGACTTGTTTGCTTTTACATGACTTGCAGTGTAGTGGCAGCCTCTTCCTCCGTGTCCAACATAGCAAGTATAGCTAAATCGCGTTGAATAACGTCGGGTGTCATGCTCGGTTTTCCCGCAGCCCAATCGGAAGCAGCCATTCGTCTCCGCAGCTTTCTACCATATGCAAGAGTATCCAGTTCATGAGCGGATTGCCCACCAGCTCTCTTACCTGCCTGACCACCTATTGCGCCTTTAAGCATCTCCTTCATGACCTCAACCCCTTTATACATTAATTCTGGTAACTGAAAATCTCCAAAGTAACAAACCTTATTTGGTAATATAAACATACCATTATTCGCCTGTAAATTCAATGATATTCGATAATCTTCAACCAACGATTCCTTCAGTTCGGTAAGCTTGTCCAGCGGTTCAAGACTAGCAAAATCATTGTATCGTAAGTCAACAAGGTCTAGATACCCCGAGTATAGAAACCATTTATAACGATCGGAATTATTATGTAAGTTCAACTCATCGAACATCCGGTAATGTAACACATGGCCATACTCATGGATAAGGGTTTGTGCGCAGCGCTCATGCAGATCTAGCAGAGCCAAGTTCTCAATCAACTTATTTTGTTCATCAGGATCCATAAGTTGACGATAAAGTGTTAGCTCCCGAGCATCTCTTAGATACATTTTTCTTTCCGCCTTAATGCGCCCCATTGTATCATCAGGTAGCAAGAAGACCCACTCTTCTCCACGTCTATGGGGAGGACGACACATCAATGCAATGCTTGTCCCATCTAACCACGGACTCTTGAACCTAAAGTACAAATTGTAAACCTGGCACTCGTTAAGACGCGCGCCTTTTTGCAATGACTTCTTATAACCGCCGAATACCTCATGTTTTTGCCTGGGGATGAAATTGTAGTAAACTTTAGAATCCTTGTTGATTAAATAAGCCACCAGATCGGACTTACGACGAATATTCTGGACGCTAGCTTTATCCAGTTCTATTTCACCCAAATCCAGCTCGTTCCAATCAATATCAGACTCCTCAATGACCATTGACTCGCCATAAACAATAATCTGTTCAGCCTTTGCATCCATTCGTTTCACAATTTATATCCTCCGTGGTAAATCTCTTTTTAGCATATCATCTACACCACTTTTTGGGTAGCTTGTTCCCAACTTAGAAACCAGAAAACAGAGGAGTCGGAAACACCCGCTCCTCTGTCAACTAATTCACTTTAATAAAAGCTGTTCAAATTCAGAATCCTCATGTATAAATTCACATAAGGGAATCCGTTTCCCTTTCTGGTACTTCATAGTGTGGCCGATTGATGTCTCTAGGTTTTTGAGCCTCTCCCATGCGTCAGGGAACAGTTTTGCGACCGCCGAGAGCTCCTCCGACGAGGCAAAGATACACCACCGACAACTGACCCTAGAAGTCCATTGATACGCCTCATGCTCTTTTACGCCGGCTGATCGTATCAATTCGCTGACTTCAAATTTCTTAAGATGAAGGATCGGGCGGAAATTATACACGTACCTACCCTTCGTTTCTGCAGTCGCGCTGTTCACTTGCCAGCAGGGATACCCGGCTCGCCTAGAAGACTCCTCGTGCCTCTCGCCCGTGACACACAAAATATTCCCTTTGCTTCGGGTCCGAGCATACTTCAAGTATACGTCGCGTTTTAAGTACGAGGTGCAATATCGCGCGGAGCTGTCCGGAAACATTCCCCGCTCCCTAATTCTAGTCTCAAAACCCTTCTCATCCCATGCAACAACAAGCGGTAAATCGCCGAAATGGCGACTTAGGTATTCGAGGTGCGACTGGGTGGAAGGCCAATCAAAGAAGACTTCGTTCTCGGGCGGACCATCTACGCGAGCGTGAAATAGGGTCACCTTCTCCTTTGGAACGTTATATCCGTAAAGCATATAGAGTAGGGCTGCCGTTGAATCGTTTCCACCGGATATATTTACGTCAATCCAATCGAAGGATTCCAATGGCGGCATTTCCTCGGGGTAAGGCAGAAAACGATCAATTTTTACCGGAGAATTCTGGGTTCCTTTTATCATATAGTATAAGCCTCCTTTGAAAAATAGAAAAGAGGCCGCACGTATTGTGCCAAGCCTCTTCTTTGTACATAGGGAATTTAACCAAGCGAGAGCAGCAATTGATTTTCCATAAACTTTGCCGGGCGCTTGACTTTTTTCTTTCCAGAAGCAGCAGCGAGCTCCGCAAACGTAAGGAGCTGGATGGTTTCGACCTCCTGCTTCTGCTTCGGAGTAGCCACTTCGGTAATGACCGTCTCTGCAGTTTTGGTGCCGAAAATATCGAACAGATCCAACACCTCTACATCGACATCCATAACCGCATCTTCGCTCTGATAAGTCGCAGCCGGCGCAAGAACTTGTTCTTCTTCCTGCTGCTCCTTTTCACGAGCTGCACGCCATACCTCCGGATCCAACCCGCAAAGACGTATGGTGGCATCCGCAAGTTCCTTCATACGCTGCTTCAGCACATCCTTGAAGTTGGCTTCGGCAATCATTTCTACACCTTCGAGTTCCTTCGCCGCAATCTTCTGCCATGCCTGCGCCACATCCGCAGACGCGAAACAGGAGGCCAAGTCTCGAGCGAGGGATGACTGCGAGTCCCGTGAGTACTGTGCAAGCTCGCTCTTGTCGATCCTGCCCTCCGTCTGAAGGGCATGCCCGCGTCCATTCATAATATGAATGAATTGTTTCATGGCTTGGCTGCCCTGATAAACAGGGTAATATACTTTACAGAGCATATCTTGCCCTATGCGCCATGCCCGACGAGAACTTTGCCGAACCGTGCTCACCTCATACGACATTTGGTAAAAAATGATTGTTGGCCAGAATAAGAGATCAAGTCCAACCTCCACTAGCTTCTGATTACATATTATTACAGGTATCCCTGCTTCTTCATATTCGGCGATCCGTTCAGACCTTAGCTCCGTATTCGGCTCATCGAGGATCTGACACCTTATCCCGTTTCGAGATAAAATGTCCCTTAGCCTCTCATTCATTCCATACCGGCCTGTATACGAGTTGTAAATCGTCACGCGCCTACCTTCGGCAATCTCCTGCTTGACCGTTTCAACGAGCCATCGTTCCTTCGCATGAAGCTCGCTGCCATCACCAATCGGCTCGGCAAACACGGTTTCTTCCCCGACCGTTACGGACATCCCAAGATCCGGCCGGTCTGCGTAGACGAGGGTAGCGGGATTAAACTTGCTCCACACGCCAGCGTTACCGCTTACCGCGGATGCCTGGGCGCATACATCGTATAGATGGTTATGAAATGCTGAATATCTGGCACGATGTTCCTCATCCATATCTAGAAATACTGGAATTTCTTTCAATTCCACCAAAGGAAGGCCCATATCCGGTAACTCAATGAAGGCTGCCTTATGAAGCAGAAATTGGGCGGTCAGCTGCGGCGCTATGCCAGGAGCTTCCTTTGTCGTGACGGATTTCTTCTTCCGTCTCGTAACGACGCCCTCATCACCTTCGTTATCATGGATAATTTCCTCGATCTTCCCATAACGCTTTGCCCAATCCACATCACCAGAATCGAAGGTAATGCCAGCATCAATCAGTGACTTCGGATCGGTCCGCCAAAGAAGCTCCTTGATCGAAGTACTTTTCCCGTTCGTGGGAGTTCCTGTCAACATGAGCGTTCGACGAGCTGCCTTTACCATTTGAGCAAAAGCATCCCCGCGTCCGGAGTCCCCGGCCTTGCACTGATGGGCTTCATCACAGATATACAGGTCAAAGTATCGCTTGGTGCGCTTTAGGACCTGGGATATATTTACTCGAGGCTTGTTCTTCGTCTCACCGCGCGACTTCAGCGCGGGCCGGTAGAAACAATTGCCGCACTCCCGATCGGGGAAGTTCAGCTGTCGCTCCTTTAATGCTGCCTTTCGTTGTTTTTCGTCCATACCATCATCGGTACGGCACCCAACAAGGGATACAACATTATCGCATCTTGTAAGGAGTCCCGCCTTACGAACCCACTTTATCGGGAAATCTTTCGGTATACCATTTGGAAGTAATTCTCGCTTCGCTTTGGCTTCACGAATCGCATCCGGGAATGGAGCAAATCCTTCCGCAAAAACGTTCCAAGTTGCGGGTACTTTATCTCCTTTCCCCTTTCCATCTAGATATACCATGATCGGCTGGCCACAATCCCCACAATGCCATGCATATACGGGTTCACCATGCTCCTTCTCACCATAAATCGGTTTCCATATGCCACCAAAGTACGTCTCCGATCCAAGCTTTGCCCGGTCAATCCCTACGAGTGTAAATTCTAATCCTGCCGGCCTATACCCGCTCCGTACTTTCTTGAGCAGTTGCAGCGCTTCATTCCCGCTCCGGATGATATTTACTTTTGCTCCCGGGATGGTGCCCTCAATTTCTTTAGCTTTCCATTTCGGCAGCGTGATTCCTGGTGCGGATAATAAGACCGGCATACCTTGATGGTTAGCATTCCGTCTACGCTTTCGAGAGTGCAAAACGTGTGAAACGGCACAGGCAATGATTGACTTTCCGCTGCCCATGTCCCCCCCACAGAAAACTTCCTCATTCTCGAACGTATTAACGATGGCCTGGGCCATATGTGCTTGAACCGGAAAAGGTATCCGCTTCAAGTCGGCTATAGCCGGGTCAACTCGATCATCAAAGGTATGCCGTGGCTGCTTGGCTTCAAGCTGCTTCGCAAGCTGCGAGGCATTATTACGAAGATACTCGGACATGCTCCATGTCGGATCGAATACACCTTCTATGGGGCTTTCGGGTATTCGCAACCTACCCTCTTGAAGTGCATCGGAGAGTGCGTTTAGAATTTTTTCCTCCGTCCCATAAAAGAAGGCTGCCTTCGCATTTTGCCATTCAGGGAGCTCAGGATTTATTTCCACTTGTAGGGAAGTGAAGAAGTCATCCAATATTCGGATGTAGTCCTTTCTCCACTCCTCCGGCAAGCCGAAGCGGGACATCGCATGCTGCACAATAGCTCCGTGAAGATCACCATCCGGCGCAAAGATGAACGCCCGATTGTTCTTCTCCTCTTCGCTGTCCTGCTGGGTCTCAGCAATCTCGAAAAGCGAGTTATAGACGACACCATGCGCTAACCTACCGTCGTTGCCGATTTCCTTCTCGACTCTCCGGTACGCATCCATAATGTTACGGGCATAGGGACGCTGGTTATACGTGACCTCTCTGCCTTCCAAAATGCTTGCTGTTACCGCTTTAACTTCTTCGGGAACACCAACGTATGAAGCAAACAATAATTCGCGATTGCGGCCGCGCCCATGATCCCATATTAAAATATGGGGAACAACACTAAACGATCGGTCTACAGCTTGTACGCGCAGGACTTGTTCACTTCGTTTCATACGATCGACCTCCGATGGTTATAAACTCAATGAGCCCCACGAACTCCCAACTGAGATATTGCCGAAGTTCTTCCATGCTCACTTTTTTCCCCATCTCATGATCGATGCTTCTCCACTTATATCGAATAGACATGTGTCTTCGCCCTGTAGGTACATCCTGTCGATCGGGCTCCCTCCCTGTAAATAATAAGAAAAAGCAAGCTGAAGCTTTACGCTCCAACCTGCTTCCTTGAAAACGCATTACTTCAAATCGATTACACCATCCGGGGTATATGCCCGTATAATGCTCGCGAAATGATGAATCCTGCGGGTTCCTACATAGTTTCCTTCGTCATCGTGCATGGCTTCGTCATCCGTTCGTTTTTTGGTGACGCCGGCTATAATATGGCTTCCCATATTACCTCCTACGGCTCCAGCAGCAATGGCGATCCCTAAGTGTCCCGGCTTCAGCGGAAGCATGGGACGCTTCATGGTTGCCGCGCTGCTAAGCTGCGCCAAACGATTTCGGATATCTCCCAGAGCGGACGAACTTACAAAATCCTTTGCCATTTCCTCCGGATGGAGCGGGCCTGCTCGAAACATCAGTTCCCCATCCGATTCACACGGAGGGACCTCAAACGGCTCCATATCCTCAAGGGTGGGCAACATATCCCGCTCCCCTTCGCCAATAGCGACGAGCGTTTTATATGCCTTCTTTTGATCCGCGGTTGACGCCTTACCCAAACGACCTACGACGACAACTTGTTTAAAGATGTCATAGTTCGCATCGGTAAACCGGAACACCTTCAGATCATGGAAGCGACCACTTAAGACGCCGGCTGTATCCTTGACTACGTACTGCGGAATGCAGAAAAGCAAGATGCCCCCTTTTTGTAGAACACCTTGCTTCGAACCGGTAAGGGCGCGTAGGAAAGTCAACTCCGTTCGTTCGGAAAAGCCGTTTTGATACGGTGGGTTCAGCCATAATAAGCTAAACTTCGGTTCCGTCCGGATGAATTGATATCCTTCGTGCAAAACATGGTCAAGAACTTTCTCAGCCACTTCATACCGGCCCTCTTCGATTTCACTTCCATAGGAGCGGGTTTTGGCAGCCCCCTTCTCATGGAATGCTTGTGTAAGCATCGAGAGAGCTTCCCCTTCCCCGCAGCAAGGATCATAAGTGTAGAACGGCTTCTCTCCTGCATCATCTGGAATATGCAGTGCTCGTAGTAGCAGCTCCATTTCTTCAGGTGGAGTGGCGTAGTAACCAGCTTTGGATTCCGATGCTAATCTTGCCATTCGCGGATCACCTCATACGAAGCAGGCTGTTGTTTCTTTTGACCCTGCCATTGTTTCACAATTCCGGAACCCTCGAGGTGCCGTTCAACAAAATAAACTACAACCGCCATGATCGAAATGAATACGACCGCTATTAAAAAAACGGTCAACCTACCTCCGGGAATAGCATCGTTCCATAATCCCACATCATTGATAATTTCCATAAGGACCTCCTTTTCCACGAGCAAACGAAAGTGCCAATGGCACGATCGTTTGTAGGCTCGTGCCACCGACATTTGTTCGCCCTGGTGGGAGGCGAAATGTATAAAAAAACGCCTGAAGCAGTATTTCTGCTCAACAAGCGCTTTTTCCAAACATAAATTTCGGCGTAAAAATAAAAAAAGCCAGTTACGCACGCACCTCTCCCGATAAAAGGGATAATAGCGTCCCATAGGGAGCTCGTGCTTGCGTAAACTGGCTGTTGTGCCGAAATGTCTTGTTCCCATTATACGTCAATAAATGAATTACCGTCAATGTTTAGATCAATTATCCAGCTATAACAAAATACTTCTCATTTACCTATCATTCAATACAATTGATAGAAGCGGTGTTCATCCTTATACATCGTTACGTCAAGGAATATTTGATCAACAACTCTCGACTCGGCCACTTCGTAGAAATCTTTAAAATACTCTACAAAATCTTTAATTATAAAGGCGTCAGCTTCAAAGGTAAGATCCCCAAGTTCCGCGACTAGTGAGAAAACAATATATCGTTTTCCATCGGTATAACTAACAAATTTCTTCTCACTATCTTTAATCTGTTTGAGTAGATTTTCAGCTAAAAGATAGTAATTATCTAATGATGGCTTAGAAGCAAATAACTCATCGGAGGTTATTCTTTGTGGATCAAAAATGAATACAATACCGGTATCATTGCCCGTTTCGTAAATAACAGAGCGTTCGTAAACATCTACGCTGTTATTCTCCTTAAGAAAATATTGATAACGATCGTCATCATTATTTGAACTATTAATGTTCTTTAAGTAATCATTACCTTCCCGAGAATAAGCTACCTTAATAAAATCATTTTCATAAATAAAACTGTGCGGCTCATGATAAAGCAAATGATCTTTTAAGGCATCTAAAAATTCCGATGCAAATAATTCGATATCCTTTTCGGACATAGGCTTAATCGAGAGATGAAAGCAAATAGGTTCTCTCAAATAATGATCCCATCGTGCAACCCTATCCAAGAATTTATGAATAATAAAATGTAAGTTACGTTGTTTTTTACTAAATTTGAAAAGCAGTCTCTTATGCTCCACATAAAGCTTTTGGTTTTTATCCTTCCGATTAATATACTCCACATCAGCTCCGCTGGAACTCGCATCCAAAATAGTTTCCGTAGGAATGAATTCCGTTTGACAAAATTGATTAAATTCATCTATGAATGACTGAAGAATATCAACCGTCTCTTGATGCTTCTTCCCTATATATGGATTCATAAAGGTTTCCTCCAACTAATATATCCTATATTCAAATTAATTCATTTGAATTTTAACCGTATAAGCGGAAGGTTTTCCCTTAAATTCATATGAACCATGAATTGTTAATTCATTTTTAGTAATTTTGTATAGCTCATATAGAGAAATACTAGGAGGAATATTATCTATTGTTGTAAGGTTCGTTGGTTTAAATTGATCATTTAAATATCCGAGTTTTACTTTGTCATCCTCACGCTCAATATATACCCATTGACCCTTTTCTGACATCCCTATAATATCTCCCTTTAAAAATGGATAACGAATAGGTTGTCCTGCTTGATCATACTGAGGCTCCCCGGTCTTTAAATCAAATAAGTTGAACTTATCATTACTCATGGTAATTATGGTATTATTAGCGAAATTCACGAAGCGGAATTCAGAAGCATTCATTTTATTTAGATTTGGAATCGTTATTGGATTCGACATATCTTTTAATAAATAAAGTTTAAATACCTTTTCGTCTCGAACTACAAAAGCATATCCCTCGGAAGTTAATAAATCGTCTTTGATTCCTAAACCCCATGGCTGTCCAAGATTCGGAGATCCTAGTGAGATCTCTTTAATGCTCTGATCCTGGTCTATTTGTTTAATATTTAGGACATTCTTGTCAAAATAGAAGAAGCCGCCCGGGATTGGATTCCGCTCTCTTTTTGCAGATCCATCATCAAGAACCTTATCCTTGTAAATCCATTTGTTATCCTTAGCAGCGGAAACATAAAATTTATCACTTGCTGAAAAGAGCGTGTAAATAACCCCGTTTTTTTCGTAAAGATGTACATTTGTAGTAGCATTTGATAATGATAAGTCTGTAAAACCTTCAACACCGACTTGACGGATTGTCTCTTTGAGGACGAAGGGAGCTGCTGGCTGAGTAGATGCTTGAGTAGGTGCTTCATTTACTGCTTTTTGACCTGTAACGTTTGTATTGTTGTTTTTTGTTTGTTCTGCCGTTTGCTGAGTTTGCTTTGGTGAACATGCTGCCAAACTAATAGCAATTGCTAGGAATATCAGTGGTTTCCTCATCTTTTTCACTCCAGAATATTTTTTTTATCTTCGTTATTATACTGAGCTTGCTTTTGAAACTGACATGACTGTATATTTCAAGGCTTCTACGTATGGTAAGTAAAAGGCTCCGATTTTCCCTTTTTCCATTTGTTCAAGCACAAACTCTTTGGGTAGCGATTTTTTATAGGAACGTTTCTCCGTCATGGCATCATATACGTCACATACAGCCACGATCCTGGATAAAGCATCGTCGGGGATCATCCGTTTTGGATAACCATACCCATCTTCTCGTTCATGATGGCCTTCAACCGCGGATATGATGTTTTGGCCATAGCCGTTATCGATCAATAGCTGCACACCGTACTCAACATGTTTCTGTAAAAATTGGTACTCGCATTCCGTCAGTTTACCTTGCTTGGATAGAATCTGATTTGGTATTTTCAACTTTCCTACATCGTGTAGCGAGCCGGACCGTAACGCAGTAATGCATTGATCATGTTCCATTCCAACCCGCAGGGCTACCTGGAAGCAGAGTTGGGAAACACGAAGGGAATGATAGTAAGTTTCCGCATGGTGTTTCCTTAAACGTTCCAATATGAGATAGTCTGGCATACTCTCACCCCACCCAAACTCCAAATTTTTATTCCCTGGGACATGAAACACAAGTCGTTATCGGAACCGGACGCTTGCAACACTACTGATCACTATGGGTTCTTGCCTTCCAAAGCCAATTAAATTTTGACGAATTTCAACAATAGCAACGATTGAAGGCCCATAGATCGTGACATCTACGTTTCTTGTAACCTGCATCGATGTTCCACCATTTGCAACGATCGAGCGATGAATGATAAACGGATAGCTCGGATTCGTTACAAATTCAAGATAGTGAACTACCGGCGCCTGACTTAAATAGCTCCCGTTGACAGGAGTGTTCGTAGAATCGAGGCGCATATTAAGACGTAAGTATTTATAAAAGCTGTTTGTACCCGCTACCGTGTTCCAGACAAGAGAGCCTTTCGCAGCTAATACCGGATCTATATCTAACGAAGCAGCGTGGGTGGCATGATCCAGAAGTGGCTTTGTTTTATCCGTAACGACAGTTTGGAGCATCCAGTTTACAACGACCACCCACATCCAAATCATTGCTAATATAGCAAGGAGGGAAAATAACAAGATATGCACGCCACCGCGCTGCTCGCGAAATAAATCATGGTTTCGCCGGCGAAGTGCAGTTAGCCAGTTCACCTTAATTCCCCCTCATCAATTGAAAGCTTCACTTCTACCATAAATGGTTATAACATAATAACCCTCGTTAGTTGAGCTGCTTCCCGAACTACGGATCGCAGCAAGCATTTTGGTCAGATTCGGAGCGGGGTATTTTATAGATAGCGTGATTGTAGGATCTGCAGCGTCCTTAAAAACTTTCGTCGTTGTGCTGCCCGC
The DNA here is from genome assembly GCF_910594985.1 of Paenibacillus allorhizosphaerae. Taxonomy (GTDB): domain Bacteria; phylum Bacillota; class Bacilli; order Paenibacillales; family NBRC-103111; genus Paenibacillus_G; species Paenibacillus_G allorhizosphaerae. Next base: position 41,686 of record NZ_CAJVCE010000016.1, on the reverse strand, counting down.
AAATGACGGGTAACTTGTCCCTCCAACGGCAACTGCTCCGAGCCCCAATGCCGTTAACCTTGCATTTGTATTCGATATGACGGTTGGACTTACATACCCCACCGCCTCGGCCTCTTTCAAAGCGTGGTTCGCAATCGTATGCATATGATCGAGTCGCATTGCGTAAACAAAAAAAGGTACGATCGCAAAGCACAAGAATAAAAGGAGGGGCATTACAAGCAACGTCACTAGGAGGTTTGCAATGCCCCTTTCATTAGTAAGAACAAGGATATATCGGCTCTTAAGCATATATCGATCACTTCTGTCCTGTTTTCTAATTGGTGCTATAATCAAAACTTCGGGATGCATTGGTAACCCGGTTATGGCCATTCTGGAGGTCTTTTACGATTCCGCCATTACCAAGGAAAACGAAAACTCCAATTCCGAAAATAAACGTCAGCAACAGTAAAGTAATAATGAGTTTTGACATAGTTCAGGGGGACGTAACCGTGACTGCACCCGTCGATTCGTTTACGTTTGCTCCGGTAACAGAAGTGTTTATTTTTCCTGATTTGTCAACAGCCGCAGGGGCAATCTTCGTTCCCCCCACATACAAGCCAGCTCCGGCCAGCAACACACATACCAATAACGTTACGACAAGCTTTGTCAAAGATTACTCCTCCAGTTAGAAAATTTAAAATTATTAGTTAAGACACGGATAATAATATTAAGGTGCTGTTCCCGTAAACGCTCCAGTTGCTGCGTTTACTGAAGCCCCTGTTACAGAAGTATTTACATTTGTAGATTTCGTCACAGCTGCAGGAGCAATCTTCGTCCCCCCCACATACAGGCCGGCTCCCGCCAGCAACACACATACCAATAACGTTACAACAAGCTTTGTCAAGATTATTCCTCCTATCCCATAATGCTAGTTTTTCAATACAATTAAGGTGCTGTTCCTGTAAACACGCCAGTTGCTTCATTTACTGAAGCCCCTGTTACGGAAGTATTCACATTTGTAGATTTCGTCACAGCTGCAGGAGCAATCTTCGTCCCTCCTACATACAAGCCGGCTCCCGCCAACAACACACATACCAGTAGAGTTACTACAAGCTTCGTCATTTAGTATATCCCTCCATTAGAGTGCTTTTATCTCTAGACTCCTTTCGGTGTCTAAGATAACTCAGTTAAATGCTGTTTGAATATTTGTTCGCTGCGTAGTTCCCGCTGTACCCGTTGCAGGGATGACCTGTCTGCCTAGCGCATATATTGTTGCACCTGCAAGGATTACACATACAAGCAGCATAACGACAAGTTTTGTCATGGATAACGACCTCCTATGGCATTGTAAAACTAGTCATAATCTGAGTGCTAATTGAAGTAAGCCACGGGTATAGAAATAAAATCACGTCGATCCCAAAAGGGATCATGATATAGAAGCTTATAAATATAGGAGCATTCTCAATACTACGATTCACATCGGATTCCAGTGTAGCGTCAATGTTCTCCGCCTCACTTTTCAGGACCTCAACAATCTCCTTAGCTTCCGTTTCACTTAGCGATATTAATGCATTCACGAGAGGATAAATTTCTGAAATGCCGACGGAATCTTTAAATCGCTCAATGGCCGCCCTTTGATTATTGCCCCATGCTGCCGCCATTTCTTGTATGTGTGGCTTAAGCAGCTTAAGTGGCCTGCTTGCCATAAGGAATGTTTCCCTTATATCCGACTTTTCATTGACACAGAGCTGTAATCGTTGCGATAGCTTCGCAATCTCAATTAGATACTCTGTCTTCTTTCCATTCGCGTAGACCACTACGATTACCATAGGAAGCCAATATCCAAGTAATCCAGCAGAGACGAGGAATAGAAGCAAGAACAAGTTCGTTCCTAGATTAAGATTTAATAGATCGTTTAGACTTCTGACTTGCGACATAAATGCGAATAGCATAAATATAGAAGCCAAGATCCAGCGAATAAACTGAAACCACGTATACGTTAAGGTGTGTGGAAGATCTGCAAGTCTTGCCCTCTCATAGTACTGACGGACCTTTGCGGGCATATCATCAAGATCAGCTAAACTCTGATAAAAAGACTGTGCTTCTTCCTTACTTCTTAATTCTTCAAGCAATCTTGCAAGGCGACTGTTACGAGTAAAACGAATACTCGAAACAATCGGTAACCAGAAAAATAAAGCGCCGGCGGCGAAGCATATAACCAATATCGCTTTAAATCCGTAATTCCAAAAATAATTCCAGAAATCCAATCACTCACCCCCTGCTAGAATCGTTTCCGTCCTGACTTTAAGACCATAACCATGGACCCCATCAGAACGATTAGAGTGAGAACCATTAGGGATTGACCAAACGGATCTAAAAAATAATGCTTAAAATTAGGCGGATCGGCCATTATGTTAAAAAGGACGATTCCAAACGCAGCAAGAACCAGGAACACGGTCCCAATACGATAGACCGTAACCATTGCGAGCCGTTTCTCCTCATTTCTCTTTGAAGTTAGCATGTCCTTTACCAACTTTTGAAGAGCGCCCGTCACATTCACACCACGTGTTATCCCGATAAGCAGGATGTCTACCAGATCGTCCGCCCAATGGTTGTCTAATCGTTCCGAAAATTCGTATAGAGCATCCTTCACGGGTTTAATGCGAAGGGAGAGCTCCAGCCTCTTCCATTCAGAACGAACATCTGTATGCATGGTAGGACCTGCCTTGGATGCAAGTTCAGCCATTGTAATACGGGGGCGATAGTGACCGATCAAGTTTTGCACTAATGCAATCATTCGTAACGCAATGCGATGCCTTTTTCGCTGTAGCCGAAATCGGATATAAAAATAAGGGAATGAAGCAAATAAGATACCGGTACATAAACTCAAGATCAATGGATTGGTTGAAGCAATCCTATCAGCTCCTGTCGCGTAAGCCTGCTGCAGAAGGTATATTGCACCGGCTGATCCAAACCCTCCAACAAGCAAAAACATAAGCATCATAGCGAGAACCACTTCTACACTCCATTTGATCTCTGCTATTTCCATTTCAACAGCAAATTGATCGATGATTGGTATTTTCCGAAGTGATATTTTTATTTCCTTGTCCGGCTCGCCAAGACTCCTGAACCTTCTTTTTCTCTGATAAATTACAGCAATTTTTTGAAGAACTGGAACAGCAATCATAACCGTCCCAATAATCCACAAGGCTAAGAACAGCCCCTTAGCTATTCCAGATACAATCTGATCAGTCATCATATCCTACTCCCAGAATCCTAGCTCTTTAAACTCGTTCGGGTCCGCTCCGTTAGCAATCATATGGTCCATGAGAGGTCGGCTTATTTTATGTCCCGTTACCTTCCAATCCCGCTTAAGAAAATCCCATTCGATGAGAGGTCGAACCTGAACCTTTTCCTCATCATCTACCGAGAGTTCCGTGATTTCGGTTGCGATTCGGAAATTCTGACCATCTATTTTCACTAAGCGAAGGAATATAACAATGTTGAAAGCTCGAGCAATACGCTTTTTCGCATCTTCCGTATCATGTATACGACCGTCCTGCTTCATCATGTCGATAACGTCGCTTATAAACGACTCACGATATTTAGTATGCATAGTCGCCATTACATCATGTCCGCGAAGGGCTCCTTGTATTGCCTGATTAATTTCAGCTCCCCGCCCTTCACCGAGTACAACCCAGTGAGGGGACATGACAAGCAAAGGTTTAAAAGCTTCTTCCATGGAGAGTCCGATATCATCAACCTTACGTACTCCTAGGATGCTTCGAATCCCCTTTAGTCGTCTCCTTAAGGCGATTTCAAAATCAGATTCCAGAGTCCGAATTCGTTCATGCTCCGGAATTTCTTGACACAAGCCAAATAACAAAGTTGTCTTTCCTGTATTTGTGGAGCCGCCGATTAGTAGGCATGCGTGATAACGAACAAGAAGTTTTAGCAATTTTACCATCTTGGAATTGATCGTTCGATAATCTTTCGATGCGAGCATATCTAGCGTAACGTCACGAACAATAAAATTTCGAATATGTATAGCCGGCACATCCGAATATGGTTCTCTTGACATGACAAGTCGTGAACCGTTCCATAAATACGACTGAAGCCAAGGTGTATTCTCATTAATCGGTTTTTTCCCGCACAAAGCAAGTCGATCTTGTAAGATAAGGACTTCTTCGGTGGAATTAAACTTTCGCCTGGTGTAGTGAATTGTTTCCCCTTTAATAAGTAGAAAAATATCTTTATCAATGACTTGTATTTCTTCAACACCAGGAAGGTCTTTAAGATCTTCAATAAGACTTGCACCACATGTTTGAGCAAAAATACTTTCAGTTGCGTTCATTCCCTCAATCAAAGTATCCGGATCAATTTCAATCCGATATTCCATGATGAGAGTGTCGATAACAGCCTTCATCCGTTCTTTCGCATTTGGTTTGCCGAGGCCCGCTGCGAGGATATCTCGATACAGTTCCTGATCTTTCTGCTGACGATCCATCAAATGTTTATGAACAATCTCAGCAGCTTGGGACAAAGGAATGCGGCGCCCCTCTCCGCCGTAAATTAGACGAAGTGAAGTACTCGCTTGCTCTTTTGCCTTCGCCTGCCGAATATCTTGCAAATATTTATACGAATCGAAGGCAATACGAGTCTTCATCTTCACCACTGTTTCCGTCACGAACCCACCCTCTATCTTTGGAATATTTTACGTAAGAAACCAGGCTGCTTTTGTTCTGAAGCCGCAGCGACAAACTCCGCACTATTACTTTCTGCAATCGTTGAAGCCAAAAGATTAATCGCTTGGGTAAAAGTATCGATCTGCGAGCCGGCTTGCAAATAAAGTGGAATACCATCGTGAACTGATTTTACTCCCAATCCGCCACCTACGTTCGGTATCTTCCCAACGACGTCCATATTCAGATAGTTAATCATATCATCGATTTTTTCGTTCTCTTGCAGCCGGTTAATCACAAGCTTAAAGTCTTTTGAACCTAACCCGCAAAGACGCCAATAACATTCGAACCATTCTTTCCAGCTGATGCGGTATGATGCGTATATCGGTTGAGAAACCAACCATCTTTCATCGGCATACCTGACGCCGCATACCGTAGCTGCGTTATCCGCAAAGGAACCGACATCCATGATCGTAATGTGAAAAGTTTGTCTCGCTACGGCCATAAGATGATAAATCATCTCAGGTGTTACATCTGATGCCGTTTCCCTGCGGTGACTACCAGGTAATACATAAAGGTTGGGAAATTTTTTATGCACTACGGATGCAGCCTCTAAAGAAGTAGGATCTAGTGTACCTGTTTGTAGCTTGGCCCGAATTTGAAAATTACTTTTTAAACGGTCTGCAATGTTTAAGTGCGATCGTAACGAGGGATTTTTCAGATTGCCATCAATCAAACCCACCCGCAATTTTGTTTTTGAAGCAATAGCTAGAGCCGTGTTAATTGCAACCGTCGAGGCACCGTCCGCCGAAGCTGCGGGTAATACAGTAATAAATTTGCTACCCTCAACTTGGTGGGCCTGACTTCGCTCAAACCCAAGTATATTTTTTACAAATTCATATGCTGTTTTTTCGGTAGAAATTTGTGCCGGTATAATATTGAAATCATAATCCATAGCTAACTTCTCGATAATAGATAACATTGTCGAATCATATGTATCCGTATCTAGGGCTATGTATACCAAAGCGGTTGTTGCAGCGCGCTTAATTTCTTCGACCCATATCCAAGGATATAAATCGGTGAATAGACCGGAATCAACACAGACAACATCAAAATTGTTAGGTAGTTGGAAAAAAAATTCGTCTTTTTGATTAACGATCTGACAGTCCATACCTTCCTTTCGATATTCGAGAAGTCTTTCTATTGCTACTTGCTCCTTGATACCGATTAGTGCTCTCATTTACGAACCTCCGTAGATGTTGGTGCTCCTGGCTGGTTTACTGAAGGGACCTGCTGGGCGCTAGAATCGCTCCCTTTTACTTCCGAATCTTTAAGGTCAATCTTAAGCGTAATCTCTCCCTTATTTTGCTTCGAGAAGGCATCCGCCCTTTGTAACTCCAAGAATGAATCCGTAACTTTGGCCGATGTGCCGTCTCGACTATTCAGGTTCGGCAGCGCAAGTTTAACTTTTCCACCGATTGCACCAAGGGCATATGCTGCATAGGTATCATCCTTCATGATGTACGTGTTCGTTTCCGGCTTTCCGTTTGGTCTTGTTCGATCATTTGCGAGCTGAACCGAATCACTTTGAACAAAGTTTTCCATTGAATTAACGTCGCCAACTTCAACGCCTTCTCCTGTCTTGATCGATGAAACTCGAAGGCCTTCTATAATCTTCACGGCACCAATAGATAATTGCCCTGATGGAGTCCGGATAAACTTTGGTGTATCAAACTCAACCCATACATCCACCGAATCGCCCCGACGCACCATATTATTGACGTTTGTCGTGACGTCTGTCTTAAAACTATAGTAACGCTCGTCTTCCTTCGGAACATAACCTGGTTTAGCGACTTTCCAAGATGCGATTTCTTCGTTCTCCCCTACAGGCACGAGCACTTCCTTGCCAATCAGTTCATTTGAATTAATGATTGCATCTTTGGCACGGCTGGACTCGGGTATTGAAACTTGACGCAGCATAGAGGCTTCAATAATTTCCCCAGTTTTGAGCAACCGCGTTGGTTTAATCGCGACTGTTGAGGTGAATTTAACCTCTGTTAGTTTTGAAAAATAGAGGTTCCCTACGACAGATATCGCCATAAGCGCTACTCCCGAAGCCCAAATAATCACTTTCCGCAAAACGGATCACTCCCCAGCTATCCCTATGTCTTTCGGGCATTATATACTATGATATTAGTCCCATATATCGACAATATATTTGTTAATTACTTCCTTTATATGTTTCGTACGTGTTTATTATACACACATAGGATGAAAATAGCGACAAATTTTTCTATTTCTATGATCTAGAAGACATCTTCCTATTACATCGTCAAATAGACATATGGAACTATGTACATTCCGGTTACGCCCGGTTAAAATACAAAAAAAAACTCTATGATGACACACTTTCCCTAAGGAAGGTGCGACTCATAGAGTCACGTTATCTTGAACAATTAATGCAGCGGCTCTCAATGCTGCACTAGAAAAACTTACTTGATTTAGTATAATCCTGTGCACGTTCAAATGCAATATATTTTGATTTAGGGCAGTTCCTTGATTTTTTGAATAACTTTGCTTTTGTTTATTCGGCGAAATAGCGGTAACAGCTCCAATAATTCATCCGTCTCTTCATCTGCTGGGGAAATCAAGATTTCATTCACGGGACGATAGTCACTTACGCTGATCACAGTTGTACCATGTAAACTACAAAGGAAGGTAAAAGCATCATATCCATATCGAATTAATCTATCTTTTACAGGAACAATAAGTAGACGTACGTCACCAGCCGCAATCATTTGATACAGTTTGGTAAATTCTTTCCGCTCGTTAAGAAGCCCCCCGATATCATGAAACCAATGATCAACCGAAAGATTATTTTCAATCGCGTACTCAAGAATAACTCTATGCTGGTACTCAAAGAGTTCATTTCTTTCGTTATTGAAAACCCGGCAATATCCAACAACAGCCCCCTTTCCTGCCGCATGAAGATCTCTGAATTTCACTTGTAAGTACTGGTCGTGGGTATAAAAGCGACGATTTCCTTCAGTCCGATGAGCCACCAAAATTCCGTCACGGTCCCAACGCTGCAAAGTACTTACGGTTCTGCCGATCAGTTTTGCAAATTGTCCTATTTTGTACTCATTCGCCATGATTTTAATATTAGCATACAAAAATTCGATTTAAAATGTAACAAATAATGTAATATTGGTAATATGAGCCAAAATCAAAGTCTAATTTCCAGATACTTATTGATACTCCAAATGCTGTCTTATGATTTTCAAAATCCATTCTTGCGCATTTCCATCGGATGTTTTTTGTAATTTTTGAAACTCTGAATACGATAATGAAATCGTCAATCTATGTACAAAATCGCCTAAGATTATCCCACCATCAGTTGGAAAGAGCTCCCCTTCCACGACATAACTTTTCAATAACCCCTCAAACTCCAGACTAGGTAAGATCATGCCATTTCTTACAACAATGAGATAAGACTCTTGCTCCGAAAAAATACGAATATTCTTTGTTCCAAATTGATGGACGACGATTCCTAGCATTTGTAAGGTCATTTCATCCAACGCGGCATACGGAACTTTAAATCGAACAGCTCCTTTGTTTGCAGCATATGGCAGATCGAGACACGGTTCACTTGTTCCAAGTGGAGCGGCTTTAGCCAGGACTCGAGTTTCACCGTTATAAAATAATGTGATCGGATCTGTATCAATTACCCACCACTCTTCACCTTCTTTATTTATGTGGTCAAACAGACGGTAGCCATTAAAGAAGAGTTTGAGCTCCCGTCCCTTTATCTCTTTGGGTGTATTTCTTTTTCTACTTTTTTGGCCAATAAAATCTCTGCAAATCTCTGCACGGTGGGTTTCTATCCATTTCTTGGGGATCGCATAGGATGCATTACGCTGGTAAGGATGTGTAGGGAATGGAGGATCTACTCTATTGTCTATCCAGCTTTTAATGAATTGCAGGGGTACCTCCAAAGTGATCGCAGCTTCTCTCATAGTGACATGCTCATTAAAAAATTCCTTAATCTTCTTAATCTCATCATAGGAAAATTGTAATCCACCCCGTGAGTTTGTGGGGTGCAAAAAGCCCTTCTTAATCCAATCAAAGACCGTTCGCCTAGACAAACTAAGCTCTTTAATCACGTCATCAATCGTTAGCAAAGCTAGTACCTCCAAACTGATGTGCCTTGTTCTCACGATGGCTATAAAACTCAGCAGACGCTAATTTATAAATTAAGGGTACTCGAATTTTATGGTGGAAACAGTAAAATTAAATTTCCAGATAATTTTTCCGTTTTTTCCCACCATGACGTATCCTTATATTCTTTGTTTCCTCTTCCAAGATGCAATAAGCCAAATGACTATTCCAACACTGTACAGAGGAACGACAACAAAATATAGAATAAGCACTTCAAGCATACCTTCAAAGCTTTTGTATTCATGCCATGGTCTTGCTATGAGTATGAATATGAAGCCAATCCAGAAAACAATTGATGTTATTACATATTTACGGAACGTTGTGATAAGAGGAATAATTAATCCAATTAATAATATCATCCATTCTTCGTTATTCATTCAATCCCCCCAACACTGCACAAAATCCGAATAGCCTAAATTAAATTTGACCCATTCGTCCGGGAAAATATATTACCCATCTTTGACCTGAACGACTATCGCAGGATCAACCGGGTCAATTAATCGGATTTATAGATAGAGACTACGTCACATTTTACCCAAGCCTGTAACCTGTAACCCTGTTCTTTCCATTAGTTTTGCTATGATACATTGCCTCGTCTGCACGTTTCAGGAGCTCTTCTGCAGAAAGTCCTTTAGCGTATTGAGCGAAGCCTATACTTGCAGTTACAACACATTCCTTTTCAATACGTTTGCGCACGTTCTCCGAAAAGTCTTCAATAAGCATAATCGTTTCAAATGAAGTCATTAATACAACCATCTCTTCGCCGCCGTACCTTCCAGCAATCCCGCGGCCCTCGATCTCTTCCTTAAGGATGGAAGCTACCAGCTTAAGCGCATCATCCCCGGCCTTATGTCCCTGGGTATCATTCAGCTTTTTAAAATTATCGAGGTCGAAAAAAATGACTGCCACATCCGCAGCCCGCTCCACGTATTTTTGCACAGCACTCACAAAGTATTTTCTGTTAAAGAGTCCTGTGAGACCATCTGTTATCGACGATTTGTAAGAGTTTTCCAATACATCTGAGATTCTCGTCGTTACGAGAACAAGGACCAGGCTGCAGCCAACAATAAAGAAAATATCATGCACGAGTTCTGCGTAATGGAAGTTCAAATTATTAAGAAGCAGCCGCTCTGTACCACCGTAAAGCTCGGAGATTGCAAAAAAAATAAGTAACCAGCGAAACCCTGAAGCAACCCCTGGCAACCATTTTTTAATTTGAATAGCTACAAAGATCGCAGTAACAGCGCAAATGAACATACTGATATACGCAGGCAAGAAGCTAATAATTAAAAGGACAGGAAGAACACATAGAAGAACAATCCTTCCTCGCTTGGCCAAGTTTCGATGAAGCATAAACAATGCAATTCCGCTCACATACCAACCAATATAATATAGAGCTTGAACAAGATGATGAAGATTGTCAACTAACATTGGCGACTGGAGTATTGGCATTGAAACGAGTATTTCCAGAAGCGCAGATAAAAGTAAGATCGCGGATCCAACAGTAAGAAACCTATAGCCGCGCTTTTTGCGAAGCCGGTCAAACAACTGGGTTATATAGAGCAACACCACAAGTAGAGGAATTACACATACGCTTAAATAATGAATCATGTCATATCTCCTGCTCATTTTAAGATTATCATGCAGTCCGTTGAAACCAACTCTTGGGATCCGTTTTGTATGTATGGCTATCCCGATTATCAAGCTTTCCGATCCATATTTGGCTATTCTTTTCGTCGATCTGGTAGAACACCCGAATTCGGCCGACCTTGATTTTTTTAATTTCGGAGCAGCACCAGAGCTGTTCATACTTTCTACTTAACGGCCGTGGGTTTACGCATAACTCTTCAATCGCCTCCTCTATAGCCCGTTGCTCTTGTTTTGAGAATTCATTAATTTCCTTTTTCACTCGTTTTGAAATATAACCTACTTGATACATATCGAAATTTCTTCCCCTCATCATTAGTTTTAGTTGACGTTTAAAAGTGCCCGTACTTCTTGCCCACTTACTGTCGTCACGAAAAACTCGCAGCCGTTGTTATAAATCCCGTCGACTCCTCGTTCAGTTCGTATTTGATAGCACATGGGATGCTCGCCAAGGAAATGATATCCTGGTTCCACATAATCTACGTACCCTCCATAGCGGTCCACTTGCATCATCAACACAATATACCATCCACGTGCTCGTCCCGGTTCAATCTCACCGTATAATATTCCACCCTGTGCCGCGCCGTTTTGGGTCAACCATTTTTTGATCTGTAAGGATTCTCGGGAAAGTCGATAACGGCTTTTCCGGTTCATAAAAGAGCTTGCGCAGCTCGCTGAAATCAGAGTACATCCCCGCTTCCCTAACATCTTCGAGATTTCAGAATTCGGGCCGGTCAAGAATCCTGCTTCTTTCGGTTCAACCGTTTCCGCTTTATCCCCAATTTTCAATCTAACCATGTATTGGCTACCTATTATGGAATCTCTAACTTCGATCCGATGGCCGGCAAAAATAAAAACTTCTTCATGCTGTTGAAACATCATTTCACCCCCAAGGATTTATAAATGGAAATACGAACTTCAGACATGTGATTTGTACGGCGCCTATGCAAAACCCTATAAATAATAAGCTCACCCACGGTTGCTGTAGATGTGGCTTCTTTTTTCCGATAAAAGCCTCAACATAGTATAAAATTAACCCTACGAATCCCGCATTAATGACTGAGAGCAATGTGGCCACGATTCCTGATGCTATTCCTAGATAAGCAACTATCAAAATATCGCCACCACCTACTTCATTTGTGAAGAGTGCAAAGATGTAATACACCAGCGCTGGTATTAGAGCAGCTGTATAAAATAACCATCCTTGCGGATGAATAAAAATCCGGGTAATAATCATGGCGATTATCGCCGGTATCGAAACGATATTAAAAACTTTTCTGTATTTCCAATCTGTGAAAGCAGCCGAGGCCATAATAGGTACCATTTGTCCATAAACAAGAGTTTGTTGCCAATCCAAAGATCCCGCTCCTTTCTGTCAACGACCATTATATACCAAATGTGGGTACCACAATATTAACACTACTGAATATAATGTGCAATGATTATTGTTAAACATTGCACAATGTGTGTATAATAAATTGGGTTAGAGTATTGACTAATACGTTGCCGGTGAGTGCCGGACGTTGCCGGAAACTCCGCAGCACCGGGAATACGATGGCAGTAAGCCTACCCGTGGGCTTTTTTTTATGAACGGTGCCATCCTGCTTTGACTGTTCCTATTATGTTCGCATATAATTTTCACAGGGGTGATTTATAATGGACCGCACATTACACCTTAGATTCGCTACATACGAAGAAGCAATGGCATATCTAGAGGAACGCGGAAAGTTGGTGTATTTCGGAAGGGTAGGCAATCGTGCGGAGACTTATGTATTTAACATTCATTTACCGGATGGGAGGGTAAATGGGTTGTTCATAAATGAGGATGGTTACGACGGAGATAATAAGCGAAGGGTATTCCTGGTAGTCATTGATACAAACTCATTCGGCTAGTTCTAACTCGATGGCCCATGGAGATACGTATATATCCCTTTCGACCTTTCCCTTTGCTTCAGGTGTACGAGCAAGCTGCTGCATTCGATCAGGACACTTGTGTTTCCAAACAATGGCAAGCAGCTTATAATAAATTAAGCCAGGATATATGGGTGATGTGTGATTTCAACACTTACATATACGTATACATATACGTATACGTATACGTATACGTATACTTTAGGAGTGTTTCATTATGAATGAACAAATAATTGAATTACATCCGGTTGCTACCAATTACTTTTTACTTATTCAGAAGAAATTTGGTTTAAGCCGTAGAGAAATCGAAATATTAAAGGTGCTGACCTTACGTGGCCCAAGCAATCTGGAGATCAGCATTAAACTTAAAGTTGCTGAGAAAACAATAAAAAATCACATATTCAATATTTATAGAAAAACCAGTACCAGTAATGCTCGAGAACTGCAGGCATTAATCTTTCGCGAAATGTTGATCACTTGCTTTTGATGTGGCGAATACAGACTGAGATGAAGATACGGCCGGAATACGATCATCAAGAACCTACTCATGTTGTGAGGATTTTTTTCTAAAAAAATGGCTCCGTTAAAGTTCAATGTTGATTTTGCTGGTTGTGTTTGATTTCATTAAAATTATGGGTACTGATATTTTTCCAAGGAGAAACTCTATCAATGGCACAGGAACAAATTAATGATTTTTCTAATGAGTTGACTCAATCAAAGCATCTCATTTTTGCACTTGGAGCTGTGGGCATAATTATTATCTTAATGTCCTGGATTGTTGCTGCCATCATAAGAAATAGAAGATTGAAGAGACTGGAGCAATCGGGAATTTACGATATAGACCAAATGAGTGGAAGAGAATTTGAAGAATATCTCGGGCAACTTTTCAAGTTTTACGGTTATTCGGTTATTGTAACAAAAGAAGTAGGAGATTTTGGAGCAGATTTGGTATTAAGTAAGGATGGAATTAAGATCGTTGTACAAGCAAAGCGTTACAGTAAAAATATAGGAGTAAAGGCAGTACAAGAAGTACATAGTGCAATTTCATATTATAATGCGTCAGAGGCGTGGGTAGTCTCGAACAGTGGATATACCAAAGCAGCAATTACACTCGCAAAGACTAACAATGTTAGACTAATCGACCGAGACGAACTGATTGAATGGTGCATAAAAATGAATTCAAACGTTCTCGGTGAGGCAAGTGGGGCACGATAGCTCAACAACCAAGCATAATCCCACCAACAAATGGTGGGTTTGTTTTTTTGGGAATATCAATAACTAATTTTAACAGAGCCAAAAACACTCGAGCAACATTTGCATCATATTCTATATTCCTCCTGATGAAAATAAAAGGCTACCTGGGGCAATCCCCGGCAGCCATCTTCAATTTTTATTTGGTTACAATTCTTCGGCCATAGCTTTCACAATCTCCACAGACGGCAGCGATATCCTTAGCATTTTCTCAGTCTGTTCAACCATTAAAGTCGCTGCTTCAAGGACATAGAGGATGCCAGTCTCAATACTGAGTACACCTTCTATAATAAAGCCCATATAGAAGAACTTATAATATTCACCGATTTTTTTCGTGGTACGGATACTCATATGGGTATTGCTCACCCCCTAATGCATGCATATGGGGCCTGAGCTGGAGCCTCAAGAGATCATCTATTCCCTTGCAAAGTCCATTCTTCTGAACTGGATGCCAGGCCGCGAAATAAAGTTCAATTCCTTTTGGAAGAAATAGCTTCTTAGCCTCCTCAATACATTGGAGAACCGTCTTTCCAACATCATCCACCTTCTCCTGGGCATCGGAATCAAAAGCAATGACGATTCGCTTCGGATTAAGCTGAAGAGTCGGTTCGAACAGCTGACGATAATTTTTTACGCCGGCAGCCTGAATGTGAATCTTGTCGGTCAAGTCTGCCGCGATATCGCCTTTGAGTGGCCCTTCACCCCACCAAACCTCCGTAACGTCGAAAACATTGCTAATGAGATCACCCGCTTCCCATTTCTCAAGAACAGCGGATGGTACGGCAACATGATACGGAGCGGGGGTTGGATGACCAATGCGGGCGCCTTGTGCAACGCCTCTCTCAACATCCCTACTGGTGGAAAGCCATACATACTTTGCTCCCGGTTCCAGTGTAGCGGTCCCTCTTTCAAGAGTAACTGGGAAATTGTCCCTTTTCCCCTTCCAAACTACAGCCTCACTTTGTTTGTCGATGATATCCACTTCACCGTTATTCAGATTAGCTGTATAACCTTTAGGTAGTCTGATGATTCTGGGGTCATCAACCCTTAGTTGAAAGCCGCAAATTTGGTTCAAAAGGTTCCGGAAAGGAATGAGGAATCCATTCCTAGCCACCAGAGTCCAATACCGAAGACGATCTTTTTCCATAAGGGCGAAGCCAGGGACACCAACCGGGTCCTCTTTCAAGGAATTAATGAGCTCCTTTGTCAGCATATACCTGCTTCGATAATTATCGGTTACCGAGCGATAGCCTCGAATTTGAATCTCCTTTGGAGTAAAGCCCCGTTCCTGCAAAAGGTGCTCTCTGTGCTTATCCCCGAGGTTCAAAAGTTCAAGCATCTGACGGTAATAAAAATCCAGCCAGGCATCGTATCCTTTAGCATCCTCATGTTCGTCACGGTGAACAATAGGTGCATGCGATACTCGCCGTTCTCCATCAGGTTCAAATGAGGTGCCATCTTTGAACTTCAACGGTATTCCTGCGATATTACAGATTTGGACACAGGATTCTACGAACCGTTCTCGATTTTTTAGTGAGATATCGTCATACATACGATAGGCATAATAGGATAATACATCTTTTCCACCAATACCTTGACGGGTAAAGTCCATCCAAATACGTTCCGATGGATTAATCCCGACAGAAGGAGTGCGCTCCCCACCATTTCGGTATGTCATGTACCATTTTCCTACCCGCCTAATCTCGTCGCCCATAGCTATGGCGAATTCCTTTAAGTCAAGTGACCGAATCTCTTCAACCGTTTCATCTGCAATGCTCTTTTTGAGCAAACTAGGCAATTCCTTTAATAAGGTCATACCATGTCCTCCTTGTTCCATAATGAAAGCGCAAAAAAAGAGACCCTATGAGCGGATTTATGCGCACTTCGCACATAAATTCAACCCATAGGGTCTTCGACTTCACACAAACGCCACCACTAAAGGGGCAAAAAATTCTTAATGCCATTGTATCATGAAATACTGGTTTATGACAATGGAGTTTTCCTACACCCGTAGAATCAGTTGTTCATTCTGTTCAAGGGGAGTAATAAATGCCCGATCGTAGGAAACCACGACCATAGGTGCTGCAGAAATCGGCTCACGTGTCCGCTCATTGATGAACGTCTCGGTCAAATATGGCTGATAGTAAATCGGAGTTGTGCCCTCCCGCTTCAGCTCGAAATCGTAAGCATCGAGCGTTCCGGAGATCCAAGCGTGAACCGAGCGAACCCGCCTCTCCAATACTTTAGCTCTTCCAATGGCCGAAACGAAAAAGCGGGCATTGGTTAGCCGTACCGTATCACAGTACCCGGCCACCAATCCGGTCTTTGCACAACGAATGACGATGGAATCTTTATGCAGATTCCGGTACACCTGAACTTTGCTCCCGATTTCTACTTTCCGTTCCTTGAACCACTCCATCGAAATAATCCCTCCATTTTGCGCGTTCTGGCATCGATGACAACGGAGGCAGCCCCAGTCGCTTAAGTGCCATATCACGTCCATAGAAACGCCAAAAATTTAGAGAAACAGCTCCAGCAATTTGCGGATCTAAACGTTTCTCATCCTTGGCCTTTTGGAAACCTTCTCGCGACCACCATTGGCCTTCGCGGTCCGCTCGAAACGTTCCACCATATAATTTTCTGACCCTGTATTCCAACTTGTCCTTATCTTTGAGGTCCCAAAGGTGTGCTTGATACCAATGTCCCTCATGGACATAGACCGCGGTGAAATATCGACTTTGTTCCCTATCGCCCGTCTCTAGGAAAACAAGAAGTGCGGCTGCAGGTACTCTTAAACCCTCGTGCACTTTTTTTCTCAGATCCCGCGCGAATCGTGGCCTATAGACAACCGGCTTTTGTGGTACGAAGTAAATATCTCTAAACACGCTCCCGTTAATGGAAAGACAGTAGGTCTGCACTATGAGCTCTAGCGTTTGCCGAATAAAGGCATCATGGGGTACAAGATCCTTTTTTCTGGCATCGTACAAATCTTCCCCGGCCGCAGAGAGCCTACGTACTGCCGCTTCCCCTCGACGATCGCCGGCATAGCCTGCCTCGTTCCTTCGTTTAAAGATAACCGACTGCAGCTCGCTAAAATATTCGTAAGCTTCATTGTCCAGATCAGACTGATACGTCAACAGGTTGAGCTGAGTATACATGAAGAGGAACACCTTCCTTCAAAAAAATAAAATAGAGGATGCCGCAGCACCCTCATGTCCTTTTATCATATTTGGTCCGGTTCCAAGATCAGCTCCGCGACAGGACACGAAGCAAATCCAGTACGGATAGAAACTCCGGTTCGCTTAACGACCCCCGCTTCCTCTAATGCCTCAAGGATTCCTTCATTTTCCGAATAGTTCTTGATCACTACATGGTGTTCAGAAGGAAGCTCCAGGCCAGGTACAAAAATGGTAGCCGTGGTAAACGGTGTGCCATCTTCCGCATCATAGAGTTGGATCGCGACGCTGCCACGAGCATTGCGGGTGATTTCAACCGTGCATTGATTCAGTGTTATGTGCCGGCCATGCACCTGTAATCTTTCTGTCAAGGTTTGCATAGCTCATTCTTCTCACATATCAAAATCTAATCCTTGGTAATATCCGGACAAATGACCCGTAGAATGACGAACTTACCCTTTTCTAAGGCGTCCGGACAAATTTCGTATATTCCCATTCCCATGCTAATGACCATGGCTCCCCGCCTCCTTAGTGTCCATAAATTAAAACTCGGTTGCCATACTGCGCGCTTCGTTACGATCGAACGTCTCGAAGATACACACTGCAGTATCAGGGTCAATGAGTAATCTCCCGCTCCGGATGTCCTGCACAAGACTCGGTTGTCGTACATTACTGCAGCAGAATGTAACCCTTGTCTCCTCGCCCTTTAGCTGTGCTTCAAAGACCCGGTAAATCGGTCGGCCCTCCACCTTCTCGAAAGAAGAAAGCGGAAGAAGAGCTTCTTCCGCTTGTCCGCATCTGGGGCATTGTACCTTTACAGGCGCTTTTATATCTACAAATAGAGACAAAGCACGTCCACAGCATCTGCAAGATAGCTTAATATTCTCAATTAGCCGTATCATGACGTTACACCTCATGACTACGAAGTGGGACCACGACAGCAAGCCGATTGGAGGTTTCGCCATCTTTCAGGACCGGGGCCAAAATGTAGGGTTTCAACGGCTCTAGCCACCTAAAGTGGATATGTTCATAGGCTTCCAGCGATTTGAGCGTGTCCGTCATAACCTCAGCATCGACGCATCCCTTCATTTCACCGGTGGCATCTGCGACGAATAGGGATTCTTCCCCATTACCTAGCTCACCTTTAGACTTAAGATGAAATTCGCCATTTGTAAGCTTGAAGTTGACTGCTCGTTGTGCCTTTCCCGTAATCGACATCGCCCGTTTAAATGCATCTTCGAGTTCTTTACGATTAACAGTACACTCGGAGGCAAATGATCTAGGAAGTTGCGTATCGAGATCCATCACTTTTCCGGAAATCAGTTTGCTCACGATCATCACGCCGATA
The DNA here is from genome assembly GCF_910594985.1 of Paenibacillus allorhizosphaerae. GTDB lineage: Bacteria > Bacillota > Bacilli > Paenibacillales > NBRC-103111 > Paenibacillus_G > Paenibacillus_G allorhizosphaerae. Next base: position 23,474 of record NZ_CAJVCE010000016.1, on the reverse strand, counting down.
CCAGCAACCGTAATCATACTCGCTCCCACTAAAACTCGAACAGGACCTTCTATTTTATCGAAGATATCCAGGATCAGCTTCGCAGTCTTGGCGGATATGATGGCTTCGAAAGAAGACACTTCAACCGTCAGAAGTTGAATCGAGGCCAGCTTCAGATTGCTGGACTGAAACAATACACCACTTTCCGAACCCTTTAATTGCACCCCGCAAATCGCAGGTCTCGCTTCATCTTTGGAAACCGCGTAGAGGGTTTCTTTGATGACCGAGCAGAAGTCTTTGGAGCGGGAAACAAATGAAACCGCACCTTCTTCTGTTTCGATGTTCGGATACATACTAACATCCTGAGTTGCCAGGGTGTACTTTGCTTTGCCCGCTTTTATGGTTAGTCGCTCATCTTCGAGTTCTAACCTAAAGTCGCCAGCGGGAAGATTGCGGCAGATTTTAGAAAAAGCTTCAGCGGGTATCAATACGCTGATTTCTTTGTCTGCTTCAATTACGCTGTGTTCAGACCCTTCGACAGTAGCTGCAGCTTTCACAATAGTTATCGTTCCGTCTCCTCCGACAAGCGTCAAAGCATTGCCAGTGACATTCTCCGTTTCCCCGCTGCCATCGGTTTTTCTTCTCGGTACGGTCTTTTGGATCTCCATTTTGATCATTTGGAGTACCGGAATCGCATCCGAAGTGGCAACCGCTTTCGCGACATCCTCCACCATCGATAAGAATTGCTTCTTATCCTTGATTTTGACGATAGTTACATTTTTTTCAATAGTGGATGATCCTTCCTCTTGTTGTAACACCAAATCTGTCATAGAGCTCATCACTTCACCCCTAATGCATTTGCTTTAGGGGCTTCACCTCCTAAAAATAAAATACACACCCATGCATCGATCGAGATCCCATTGGAACCACGAGTTATAGCGATGCAAATAGGTGTGAGCCTTTTAATTGATACGGGTCGCTACATCCGCCAATAGAGTAGGATACGAATTATTCGCCACATTCTGTGAAAAAGTGGTAGATAACACGAAAAGCCCTAATGCGGGTAGGAATCTTTAGAAAAGGCATAATACGCCCGTTTCTCATAAATTCCGCCACATAGGGCTTCAGGCTTGCGAAAAGGAAAACTACTACTCTGATAGGAATCTTATCATATGCTTTTCTTAGAGACAAGTAAAATCTACCACTGTTGCCAGAGTCGCAAGCTGTGAACTGCATTCACACGGTCCGGCACGATGCTGGTTCGCAGATCGATACGAGGACGGACGCATACCGGAGAATCGGGTTCGTGAGTTGTAGCGGCTCGGCTTGGCCTTCAATGCCGTTCCTGAATGTCAAGCGTACCGACAAATTGCGCCGGATACGCTGGTCAGCCTTTTCTTTGGTTTACTTTGCAACCGCGCCGATTACGTCCCAATCCGCTGCGGTCACATTGCCCATGTGCCATACGGATATGCCCTTCAGGCCGTAGTATTTGGCAAGCCACAGCTTTTTGGCGATGCTTTCCGAATCTTCGTAGTACATCAAATGGCTGCCGCGGTCATCCTGGAACTCGATCTTCTTCAAGTGATACGGCAAACTCAACGTCTGCCCATCCGGCTGCGATGCCATTCGCCGCTCTACCGCGTCAATATCCGGTTTGTAATAGGACGTGCCCTCTTGCGTGGTGATCCACTGGTTCGCTTGCTTGGAAATGCCAAGGACGATCTTTTCTTGCGGAATCGCGGCCAGCGCTTGCCGCACCGTATCGTTCACAAGCGGAAGCGGAGCGGAAGGCAGCTTGCTCCCTTGGTCGGTGAAATCGTATGCCATCAAAATGACCGTGTCGGCGATGCCGCCAATTTGGTTCAAGTCGTATCCCTTGTAGTAATAAGTAGGCGGAACGGCAACGGTTAGCGACAGGTTCCCAAGCTTTGCTTTCAGTCCGGATAAGAAGTCCGCATAATCGGCTGCGCTCGTTTCTTCCTTCAAGCCTTCGAAATCGATGCACACTCCCGTAAACGGATATCGCGGATTGTCCAGCGTTTGCAGCAGCGAGTCCACAAACGCCGCTTGTGCCGCGTTATCTTTGACAAAATCGCGCAAATTGCCGCTGCCGTAATAAACCATCAGTTCGCTGCCGATATTCGCCGTCTTCGCCGCTTCCGCCGCCTGCTCCCAGCCTTCTGGAACGCGATATTCGGTAGTCCCGGTTTGCAGGCTCGCCGTACCGGCGGCATCGTATTGCAAATGTGACCAGCCGAATATTACGTTAGACAACGATGATATCCGGTTGACGGCCTGATACGAACGAATCGCATAAAATCCGGTCACCTTAAGTGCCCGACCCGCCGTCTCCTGATCCACGTATCGGTATATAAGGGCCGCCGCTTCTTTGCGGGATAGCGGATCGCCCGGCCTGAAGCCGCGTTCATCGCCTTCCATGATGCCTCGGTTAACGGCATAATACATGTAAGGCGCGATCGCCTCGGTGAATTGAGCGCCATCCTTGAATTGCTTGGCAGCCTTTTCATTGGCCCAGCCAGACTGCATCCATAGACCGCGAATCGGCTCTTCCTGCAAATTCAGCAGCATTTTTCCAAGTAGCGCAGCCACTTCTTCCCTAGTGATCGGCTGCTCCGGGTGAAACTTGCCGGAAGCGTCGGTCATAAAATCGATCCATTGGCGCTGAGCCGCATAAGCGATATACGGGTAAGACCACCGGCCCGCAGAGAGATCCGTCGGAGCCGGACCGGATATCTTCGAAACATCCGCCCGTAAAGAGGCGACGGCTAGCTTTACGAAAGCTTCCCGCGAAAGCACCCCGTCCGGATTAAACATCGCAGCGGATTCGCCGTTTATAATATCTAGCGCGGCAAGCGAGTATACATTGTCATAAAACCAGTCCGCCGGTTTGACGTCCTGAAACGGTTTTAACTGCACGTCGTAAGCGAAGGCATTCCCCGTCATTGCGACGAAAAGCAATAACGAAAGCGCGGCGATTCTTTTCATTCGTCTGTGTCCCCTCCCCTGTTCCTCCTAATAGACGAGGGCGGACGGCAAATAATTTCATAGGGAAACAGAATGCTTGCTTCTTTAGTGCAGGTAAGAAAAACTCCTTATCGGAGTCCCTTCAAGGCAGCCAGACCGTTTTTAGCGGAAGTTTTTCTTGGTGCAGAATTTCTCAGTTCACTTTAACTCTTCAGTGAACTTAAAAATTCTGTAACGTTAAAAAAAATCCTGACCCTACAGTTCTGGGTACAGGATTTCCTTTTTTTCTAGATCGTAAAACCCTTGTTCGGCTAAGAATACTTCAAGAGTATACTCTTTCAACCGGGTTTCCGCTATATATTTTTCTAGATAAATCTTGAATCGTTCCTCAGTTGCTTCGAGCTTTTTGCCAACCATATAACTTAAGTAGTTGTCCTTAACCATCTGTAGTTCATCATCTTTGAGTTCCCGAATGAATTGCTCAGTAAGGTTAAAGTTCAGTTTGTAATATTCCGTCTTCATATCGTTCAACCAGGCGCCTCGTTTAGCTTCTTCTCTCTTTTCCAGCTCAATAGGTGTTAGCGATCGGTAATCATCGCGTAAAGCAGATAACGTATAAGCCGTGACATTTCTTACCTTACCAAGCTTAACAGCTTGTTCAACAACATCTAAATTACTCACTATGTATGGTTCATCGTACTTATTTAATATTTCAGAAATCTGAGCTTCATTCAAGCCAAATTTCTGCATACGTCCTCCCAGACTTTCTTCACTAGGGGGGGCAATCGCCTCCTTCTTTGGATTATCCTTGGAGGAGATATTAAATTTGATCTTAGTGACTTTCTTTGATTCTCGAATTTCTTCAAATTCAATATTAATATCCGTCAGTTCATTAATTTCCTTCTGGGCAGTCAGAATGACGCGTTTTTTAAAATCGTAGTAAACGGGGTATTCGTCAAGATCCAGACCGATTGTTTTTTTTAACTTTTCGAGAGTGAATTGGCGGTACCCAATTTTCTCATACTGCTTCATCAATTCGTAGATACGCATGGAGTACGCAGATTTCAATTTAAGAATATCCTTTAACTTAAAGGCTGTAAATTTCTCCTTGAGTTGAAGGAGGAACGGCTTTAACTTCTCAGAAAACTCCAATTCGATGATTCCTTCGTTGGGCAGGTATTCAGCAGAAGCAAGCCAGTTAACCTGAAGGTTCTCGCCGATATAAAAAGGTTTCGACATCAGCCCATAGGTATACTCTTTAATTTGTGTATATATATTTTTATTTTTGACACCGATTAATTTCGCAAAGTCGCTCACCTTAAACTGATATCTTTTAAAATTAGTATCATCCGGAGAGACTGTAGCTATTAGTGCAAATACGATTCTTAATTCAACTAGATTGAGTTTATAGGACGCCTCAACAAGATCATTTGATTTTACGACCAAGCTGGTATTTTTCATAATCTAGCTCCATATAGTTTTATATAGATCTTACTATACATTATACTGCGGATAAGACCAAATTTATAGAAAAAGTTCGATGAAATCACGGCGTTTTCGACATCCACGATTTAAAGATGTTTTATAATTATTTTATAAATCTTTTTAATGATTTTAAATATTGTAATAGTTTTAGAGACTCAACATCCCTTATATAACAAGGCCTCTCAGGTTTTAATACGGACAGATATAGGGTCAATTACTGACAGATATAGGGTCAAATGCGGACGGATTTAGGGTGAGGTACGGACGTATTTAGGGATAAGAAATGACAAATTTAGGGTTGGAAACTGACAAAAATAGGGTCGAATACGGACAATTTTAGGGTTGATGCTGACAAAAGTAGGGTATGACGGACGAAAATAGGGTCTCTTTTAATATCTGAAGGCTTAATACGGACAAAAGTAGGGTCGTTTTAATAGAGGATCATGGAATTACAGAGGATATTACGGACAAAAATAGGGTGAATGGAATATTGCGGCGGACAAATTTAGGGTAAATCACGTCGAGAGGACACTTGAGAGGCATGGGAAAGCGCCACTACGGACAAATTTAAGGCATCTACTTGGATAGGAGCCCTGGTACATGCCAAAACGCCCTAAATTTGTCCGTAATTCAAAATAGTACGGACAGATATAGGGTTAATCGGTGATCATTTAAATTATTAATTGGTAAATATCAGGATTGTGCCTTACATTTGTCCGTAGAAGGACAACAAATATAAGAGAAAAGACTGCTTCAACCCTAAATCTGTCCGTAATTAATGAATAGAAACAAAGGCTGGGCCGTCTTGTGTAGAAGGATCTGTTCGTGAAGTTGTGGGTACCTTAAATCTGTCCGTGCTTTGGGAAGATAATCGGTTTGATATATTTGAATTCTCCTCACTAACCCTAAATTTGTCCTTAATTCATGATGACTTAGGGATCATCAGCCGAAAGCTTGGTATGCGCACCCTCCATACTAATAATTAAAATAAATAAAAAAGGTCCTATTGACTCTACATTTCAAATGGGCATAGCTATCCCGTTTTGAAATAAGAGTCCATAGGACCTTTGACTTGAGCAACTGATACTTAACTGAAAGGTATTCTATCATATATAGCTGATTCTAGCAACCCCCCCTGTGTACAAAGAAAATAGAGGATTTGGGCGCGAATAATATTGCCGAGCTGGTCCCACTCTTCTTGAGTGAGACGTTCGCCACAATTGGGGCAAATGGCTGAACCGTTCACGCTGCCTGAACCTGGTTCTGGAGGAATTCCGTCTTCAAGTAAATGTTTAAGAGCCGGATTACTTCCCCAATCCTTTCATCTTAACTCAGTTCCGGTTTTCTTTCTCTTGGAGATGGAAGCAATCGACCAACAAATATAGGAGATTACATACATCGGCATTACTACAAAAAGGAGCGTAATCAGAAAGAACAATCCATGAAAGTCAATAATTGCTGTATGACTGGACTTTGATGGGTTATCAATGGCAAACATTACCGACCCAATAGCTAAACCAATTGCCATAGTCTTTGCAATCTTTCTATAATTCTTTCGATAAGCTATAAACGGCCCTGCAATAAAAAACAAGAATAGCAGTGAATAAAAAGCTGCATCAACCAAAAAAGAATAGAGATTATCCAAAAATCAAACTCTCCTCATCCCAAATTACAGATCTTATTAGAAGACACGGAATTAACCGCAGTCTGAGTAAGTCATCATCTCTGGCGTGCATTTCGTGAAGATCAATGCTTGCAGTTCACGAGCACTACCGGTACGGGTCTTTCAATAAATATTGAATATATTTATAAGAGGAACAGGACCCATGGGAAACCTGTTTTTTCTAATTTTGTATAAACAATGATCTCTTCATGATTCCGTGGAACATTTTTATGCATATCTGGAAGATTGGCACCCGATTATTCTCGAAAAACCTTATCGTATCAAATACTTTGGGCATTTTCACTTCCATTAACATGAAATTGATCTAATTTGAACCATTATATTGGCAGGTAGATCCAATGCCTGAAAGCCGTTAGCTAGACCCACATATTTACTCTGTTGCTGCATTCGGCTGGGCGATAAACTTCTCTATCGTTTCAAAGCCTTTTTTGTCGGCCCACATTCGTTCAAACTGTTCGGAAAAAGACTTCGTAACTTCCGGATCGCGTATGACCATTAAGATCTCATCATTTGTCGTTGAAGCGGCTTTGGAATAGTTGTACGAACCGGTTGTCACCACTGTTTTATCGGAGATGGTGACCTTCAAATGCATTAGACCGGAGTGACTGTTTATTTTCATCGGTATTCCGGCGCTGCCTAATATCTTCATTGCCTCAACCTGTGTTTTTCCACCCGATTGAATTTTATCCGTGATGATTCGAACGGCTACACCGCGGCTCTTTGCTTCTTTGATCGCTTTGACGATATCGGGATGCGTTAAGCTATAGATGGCGATATCCAGCGTTTCTTTCGTACCGTTGATTACGTCGATCAAGACTTTTTCGGGATGCTGATCCGCTTTAGTAAAAGCCCATTCGAGCTTTGTATCAGCAGAGATAGATTTAGACGTTGGCACACTCTCAGGCTGTTTTGCATACGACGCCGAGCAGCCGGCAAGTGATGCTGCCAGCAGTATGGCTATTATTGACTTAATCCATTTCAAATTACTACCTCCACTCTCTCATTGTTGCATTTTTTGTCAATCCTAAAGCATGGCCAAATCAATAAGAGCCTTCCGCAGATCAAACGGGATTGGATTCGGGTTTCGAATAGGTCCCATCACCGTACGAGCTTTAGCTCGAAGCCGTTCAAGTGTTGAATATGAGATACTGGATTTTTTTGTGCTTACGATTGAATGAATATGCCAAGCCTCGGCAGCCGACATCCCCATATTGATTCGCTCGATCAGGGAATCGATATTCGATGCAGGCAAGTTAAAAGACTCAAAGGTACCGGTATATGAATTATCTTCTGGGGTGAATAAAAGGGTTCCATCGATTCCCAGGTGACGATTCCTTCTCGCCTTCCGCTCCGCCTCTTCCTCCTGCTTTCGTTTCAAAGCCTCCCGTAATTCGGCCTCGCGCTCTGCAATAGCCGCCTGTTCTGTCTCGTACTGATGGGTAAGCCGCTCAAGACATGCCCTCATTTCTTCCGTTTCCTTTAATCCCCACCACTGGAATTCGTCCTTCGTTTCAGAAAGGGAAGTTGCTTTCTCCAAAGTGATAGTCGCCCGGTGAATATGATACCCAAATTTCCTTGTCGTAGGAATAAACCTTTCGATCCATGCTTGACCCTCACCGGGGTCGACATAAGCTAAGCTAAATACTTCCTTTTCTTCTGGAGTGAAAGCTTGCACGCCAAATGACTCTCTTTGGACACCAAACAATTCTCGGAATACGAAGGACGAACCAAACGTTTCATAGAAATCCTGAACAAAAGCGCTCCATTGTTTGTCAACGGTCGACTGAATTTTCATTTGGGCTTCGGCCAAGTAGAGCGATACGATGGAACGATCAGGTACATCAGCAATCCAAGAGGAATCTATAAAGTAAATTGGTTTGAAGCCGGCTGCCTGGTACGTCATTGTTCGTTTCAAAATATAGTTGTTATACGATTCGTCCTCACGAGAACCGGTCACATAATCGACCGACCAGGTACTCCCATTCGGAAACGTCAATATGAAGTCAGGAACTATTTTAAGGGCTGCGCGATATATATAACCCTCTTCAACAATGATACCATGAGGCTTCAATTGCCCCTCGAGATAAGTACGAAGAATCGCGCGGCCTACCCGATGAGTAAGAATGTTCTCGCTACTCCGAATTCGGCTGATATATTTATCATAGTTATTCGCACTCGGACACCGGTCACCTTCATGGCGAAAGTGCGGGGATTCTTCACGAAGAACAAGGCTTACCGGTTGCGTGCAGCAAAGACACGAGAATGCTTTTTTTTGGGAATGAATGCGGTATTTGGCTTCTAAAGTACGGACGATGTTTTCCCTAGATGATCCATCTGAAGCAATAATAAACCATTCTTCCGCGATATTAATCACCTGATCAAAAAGCCTGGCGATCTCCATAGGGCCTCCCGAAATGGTATGATGGGCGCTGCTTCTTCCACATAAGGAATCTTAAAAAAAGTGGTTCAACTATAATTGTTATACTTATTTATTTAAATATTTGTCAATTTCTCGTGTAAAACTGTCTCTTCCTTTGCAGGTAATAATGACAAAGTTATCGGGATTCTTACTCTGGATATATTTTTGTATGCGATGCTGCGTGTACGTACGGATATAGAAAATAAGATCAGCTCGCCGGATGGGCCCGGTAAGAAGATGGATATTGATTTCATCGTCAGTAGCGGGAAAAAATTCGCCAAACCCACCCCGTTTTGCAATCTCCTCTTCGTACATCTGCTTCTGATCGCGATGCCCAACAACGAGCACATGCTTGCCCGCAAGAGGCTTCGGCTGTACGGCCAGCTGTGCCTTATACTCCGCGATAACCCGCTCCTGCTCCGAGACCACACGCTGCAGTAAATCGTTATGCTCTTCCAGCTCTTTGATGCGGTGCAGCGCCTCTTCTAATTGCTCTTCTGCAGTTTGATTTACTCGCTCCAGTTTTTGTTGCAGCTCCTCGTTTTGTAAACGTTCCAGCTCATAACGTTCCTGGTATTCTTGCGCTTTCTGCAGAGCTATCAGAGGAGAGATCTGTCCTTCAACTTTACCGCCTTCTTGTATAATTCGGCCGCCGTATACGTAATAGTAACCGTTCAAAATCTCCGTCTCATAGACTGCCCAGTCCAACGGGGTAAATGACTGCATAAGAAGAGAGGCATCTTCCGTCCGATCCAGGATGACACATGATTCATAGACGGCCACCTTATTGACAGACTGGGCATAGAGCTTATGTTCCGGGGAAGTGTTCCCTTGCTTTCGGAGGACTTCGTAGAACTCGAGCTTGCTTTCGTTGCCCAGGTTATCTAAGAAACCCTTAATATTGCCAAATGCACCAACGAGACGGTTGACGAGTCTATCGCTTGCGCCAGCGGCTAAATGAGTCAAATATTCCCGAACGACAGGCTTAGCAATTCGAAAAAGGACCTTATCCAGAAGAACATTTTTCCAATCCGACTTCTTAAGCAGCTTCGCATGGATATTAACGCCGGCGCCGCGAGCAATATCGCTAAACAGTTTCTTATCATCCAAGGTGATCAAATAGCCGGCCGTACATGAGCAAAGGAGCGGGTCATATTCGCCGCCGATATTCCGTAAGGCATATGCAACTAACTTCGCTCGAAGTGATTTTTGTTCCTCTTCTTCATTGACCATCGCTCTCAAAGAAATGCCCATTTCGGAGACGGAGTCAAGAGTAGCAAAATAGTGTGCTACTCCCTCGTCTACCTGCAGATAGCGTTCATGTACCATAGTTCTCCTCCTAATACAGTGCAAGGAGGGCCGGGATGTCTCCTGCGCCTATGCAGTTCCTTCGTCAATTTCAACTTCCTTATCATCCTGTGTAAACCAAGCGCCCATTCTTTGCCAAAGGCTACCTTTCTTCCTGGCCCGGAGCTTATTCATGACCTCTTCACCGAGGATCAGGTCCGCCAATTCATCTATGACCTCTTTCATGGCCACACGTTTTTCTTCTCGAATAAAGCTTGCTTTCCAGAAGGAGTCCCCTTCCATGTACAATTCAAATAATTCAGTCATCGCAGGAACGTGGGTAAGCTTGCTGACACTGTAGATTGATTTTATCTCGCCGGAATGTAATCGTTCCAGTCGTGGGGTACTCTTATTTATGATAACATGAAGCTTATCATAATACCGTTCAAGGTGCTCTTTAAATTTTGCATGCTCCCGCCCCGTCCGTACCACATCATAACCTCCTACAGCTACGATGTGATCTGCGCTGCGCAGCAATATTTGTACTTTGGGATCATCATAAGAAGTGCTGACATCACAGAATAAAACGGAAAGATTGCGACTGTACGCAAGCAGATGCGCGGTATCGTTTTCTGTCCAATCATCCAGCTCGTCCTTCGGTCCACGAATAATGTACTTCACTTTCTCATGGGTGAATACTTCTGACCAAGCGGGGAGCTCTTCATTTCGCAGCACTGTCTCATGCCAACTCTCCCAAATCGGGAGATCGACCGGTTGTTTGTTCTTTTGTCGGAAGGTCGCTTCTTTGCGACTCATATAGCCTCTATTACCTGAAAAGAGGCCCCAAGCGTTGATAATCTCAAACCATGCCGGCGCGCTGATCGGTGATTCAAGAATGCCGACATCGACCTGCAGCTCGGCAATGTACTCGGCTAGCATGCGGGTTAGAAGCGAGGATCCCGCTCCATCGAAAAGGGAAAGGACAACTACGCTTCGAGACGGAACACGTACCTGCTCTATAACCACTTCTTTTTTGACGACTTGCTTTTCAACGATTTTGACTTCCGTTTTGACTTCGGTTTTCGTTTCCGCCGGCGCCGGATTCAATTTCTTCTCCTGCTGCGGAATATGCGCTTGCTCCAATATTTCCTCTGGCGATGTAACTTCTCGTTTTCGTTTTCGAAGCTGCTCTGTAGCTTTCTCCTGCTGCTTACGGAAACGTTCAGTGGAGTCAAACTTCGGGGGATTCAAAAGTTGCTCTTCCCACCCGGCCGAAAGCTTACCTTCGTTGAAAATGTCCGTTACGCCTTGGAGGGCAAGCTTTGCCAGAAATAGATCCTCTTCCGTGCGTTTACATACAAATACAATACGCATGTACATGTCCACGCGACGGAGCTCCTCGACAATATCAAGCCATTCCTCATCTGTTTCTTTTTCCCCTACCAGATCTTCTCCAACAATGACCATATTAGCGTTTAGCTCGATCACGCGATCGACAAGCTTCTTTCTTACCATCGCGAATCCGGCTACCCGGCCTACGCCGGTTTCTTCAACGGCCTCTTTGATGATTTCATTCATGCCGTCGGTACCGAAACCGACCACGATAATTTGTTCTCTAGACATATGTACCTCCTCCATCGAATAGGAAAAAACCGCCGAGGGGAAGCTCGGCGGACCTTTACAGAATATCCATGTTAAGCCGCTGCAGCTCTACTTCCCCTTCTCGTTTACCTTTCTTTGCTACAAAGAAGGACCTGGGGAATTCATCCAAGCATTCGTCGGGCAAAAAGATTTGAACAAAAGCATCCGACATATAATCGATGGATCCAACAAGTGCTTCAATCGCTTCCAGCGAACCTACACTCCAAACGACCATCGCGGCACCCGGCTGCACCATCGGGAGTTTACCGGCGTTGTCTGCAACCATTTTTTCGTACATTTCTTGCTTTTTCTGCATCAGTCGGAGGGGATTAGATTTTTGTGCTAAGCGCTCGACATACATGGTAAGCGGCCCCTTTTCCGACTGTATAAAGAATTGGCTAAACGGACGAATCGGATCTCCCTTGGACCAGTTCGGGGCATAAACCACTTCGGCATATTTCCCCCGCTCCTCAAGGATCATCCGGAGTTCATTGATGGCACATATCGAAAGTGAGTAACTCTTATATTTATGAAGTTGCCACGGCTCCAGGAGATGCATCCCATGCATCATCGTATAAAAGATAAATGCACCTTGTCCTAACATCCATACGTGTTCTTTCTCTAATACACCTTGACGACTGAACCAATAGCCATCGAACCAATCTAGCTTCTGCAGTATTCTTAAACGAGTGCCAATATGATGAGCCTTATCAAATGAATTCGCGGCAAGACGGCGGATTTGACGCTCGGTTAAGCAAATCCATTCTTGGAAAAACTTCGTCAATATCAAGTCCGGCGGCCCGATTTGGCCTGCAGAAACTCGGTTTACGATTGTTTGTAAATGTAGGACGGACGGCTTCTCACTCCGTTGCGCGGAAAACTGAAGCGTTGGATCATCTAAGGGTGGGATGTTGCCATCCCTGGCCCTCCAAAGATCAGAATACTCCAACGCCGAGGAGAAAGCGGCCCCGCTAGTTATCTCAGAAGCCACTGCCAAATGCGCCTGCGGTTTGCAGCGTAGGGTCAATTCGGTAAATCCGCGCTCTACCTACCCGTTTCACTTTATCTAACGAGGTGATCTGTGCTTGTATCCGGAGCCCAAGTGGCAGCCCGTATTTGAATTGTTGGCTTAACGGATACTGAAGATTACCGAGAATGACAATGCCCGTTGACTGAAGTTCAATCAAATACGTGTTCGGGCCGTTTTGAGTCTTGGCCACAACTTTCGCCAAGGCGTGATCCCCTACCGAATGGTATTGCTCGATTTGATCCCACTTTTGAGCACGGTATTCTTTTTGAATTTCTTTTCTGGATAAGCGGATACGATACTCAAAATCGCTATCTGCGTCATCCCCTTCTTTGTTAATTTTATCGACATTTGTTACCTTCACTTCTACTTCCGATCCAATCATGACGACTTCTCTCAGATCCGTGATACTGTTCAAGTCCCACTCTCCGGGCGGCACCATACATGGGACACCTTGCACTTCAACAAAAACGAGTTTTGCATCATTTCGCACGCCTGTTACCGTGCCGCGGACGATATCCCCTTCTTTGACATTTTTCAAGAATTGTTGTTGAATAATCGGAATTGCCTGTACGCGGGAAACGATCGCAATGCCCGTATCGCGGTCGATATCAGTAACGAGGAATGGTACAGGAGTACCCATAAAGCCAGTAAAACTCGAAAGCTTTCTTGATGTAAATTGTTCACGCGAGCAATATACAGGAACCCCGTTGAAGTTGATGACGATTACGCTATCTTTAACTCCTTTGAGAGTAACCGGCTTGACGTCTGCTACAGTACCCATTTGCACGTATTTGCGAATCATGGATTCACGAAGAATTTCTAAAATAGCATCGTTGTTCATCAACATGAAAGTAAACTCCTTTACCCATTAAAATTATTTATTCTTCTTGGCCTGCTGTTCGAGCATTTTCATAAATTGTGAGTTTTTCGGCGGTTCCGCTACCTTGTATTTTTCCATAGGCGGAGGATCTTGATTTTTTGGCTTTCCTCGTCTTGCTGCATTAATTTCTTCATCCCGGTTGGAATTGGATATCCCCTGGCTGCCTTCTTTCTTCATTGTCGAATCTTTTTTCTCTGTTTCTTCAGAAGGCATAGGAACAATCGGTTCGGCCAGTACATTCTCAGCTTGTTCATCCGGTAGTATTGAACGATGCATACTCTCTTCGTTCTTCGGAGCCGGCGCACCAAATAATAAAGCACTAGCTTGAAGCATTGGTCCTGGCTCGGAAGAAGGAAGTACTTTCGGTTCCGCGATTTCGGGAGGACTCGTCGCTGCTGAAAGCTTGATTTCTTTCCCTTCGGTCGCTTCAGTTTTTGGAACTGGCGGAATATCGACCTCTCTGTGGGAGGATGATTCTGATTCTGGAGCGGGCGTAGGTGACACAATCGCTGCACTGGTCTGCCGCGGTCCACCTACAAGCTCAATATCAGCGAATCGTCTCCTTGGAGTATCTTCTTTTGGGATATTTTTAAATGTCGTTTGTCCGATGTAATCTGCTTTACGATGAACTTCTTCCGATTCTGTTGCAGCTGCTACTTCATCTTCACTCGAAGGACCTGAGCTGGTGGAAGTACGAGTAGCGCTTTGACCTTGATTTTCACCGGGAAACTGAATTCCTTTTTCGGCGTCATCCTTCGATTCGGCAGAATCATCGATCCAGTCCATATCAAAGTGCTCGTCTTCTTTGACGGGAATTCGCCAATGCTCCATGAAGGCGTCGAGGGCGTCCGTTTTCAAAGCTTTTTTCCACTTATCGGCTGAACCAAAGTCAACAAAGTCCCCCATCGCTTTAATCGCTTTTTGCGTACTGCCTTCGACAACAAGTCGAATAAAGGAATATTTGAATTTGTTATACATGATGCTATCGGATGTAACGAGTTCCATCTCTTTACGTGTTGTCGTTTCCGCGAAAGTATAATTCGGATTGTTCATGTTCTCCGGTGTTATGCTTTCTCTGAAGGAGAATTCATCGACAACCGTCGTACCGAATATTTCCGACAACTTTTCAGCATCATATTTTCCGACGCCACCGTAAACGATGTAATTACGTATGGTTCCCATCATCCCGTCGACGAAACCCCGCCCAAGTTCAATATCGAACTGGGAGAGCGTTTGAGTGGCAACAAGAGGAGCATACTTATATTTACGCCCCTGGCTTGTCAGTCTCAGGAACTTAGAGTTCATATACTCTAAGAATTCATCGGCATAGGAAGAAACCAATGGTCTTGTCTTCTCCGTTCCTTTTCTTCGGAACACCGCGTTCTGTACAGACATGTACACCAATTTTCCGAAAGGTGAGCTGACATCTCCGAGTTCTCCGTTGGCCGTATTGCAGAGCAGTATACCTCCGCGGCTCATCAACTTATCGAGATCTACACTGTTTTTGCCAAGTAGGACGCGAGCGCAATAAGGATTTTGCAGTAAGTCGGCAATCAGATTTCGGGTAGTACGAGTAAACTCAAACTGTTTGTCTGTGTACTTGATTTTCCCCTTATGTGGCCCGTCGCTATAACGAACGAACATACCTTCGCGAGTCTTTTCCGGCTCAATCCCGTCATTTCTGAACCATTGAACAGTACGTCGAGCAAGCATCCAAAAAATCTGCCGGTCCGTAGACATATTGGCGATAATTGCTGGATCTGGAAGTCGCTGCTCTAGTTCCTCTAGAAGATCCGCTGTATAACGAGGGTCCTGGTACATTTGGTCAAGATCGAGCAGCGCGCACTCGTTCTTTTTAATGAACTTCAGTAGATACACATACGCTTTCAAAACGGTACGGCAGGATTGACGGAAAAAGTCATCGCTCGATTCGCTCATACTATCCAAGACGGCCGTTAATGTCTCGGCGACTTGGGAAAGCGGGCCAACCATGCAGTTGAATCCAGGTGTTTTCGGATTAGACGGGTCAAGGTATACGATAAACTCTTCGGGAATCCCATGGTCGAGCGCGAGCTCATATGCTGAATCGCAAAGGTCTTTTGCCGGTTCAACAATGATACTTCCGATCAAATGGCTGCCCCAAGCCTTCTGAAATTCCGGTGTACCGTATCCGTACTTCTTCACATATCCTGGAAATGCATTAATGGCTCTCTGTAAATGGCCAAGATCTTGCCGGAACGCTTTAATAATTTTTAAGCTCGTTTTACCGGAACCGGGAGGACCGATCAGCATCGTACCCAACTGTCTAGAGTCACCCGTGAGCACAACCGGCGTCTTTGTATCTGCCTCCAAGGCAAGTACGATATCCGGCATGACGTTAGCACGTTCGTCTCCAAACCGGCCGAGCCACTTCCACTGGAATTTGTAATTTTCGAACCATTCTTGTAATACGGGATCGGAACGATATTCACCAACGATTTTTATCCAATATCGAATAATTGCGTAAGACGGTAGTAAAAGTAAAACCCAACCGATCATTTTGAGTCCGCCCGGATGGAGATATTCCCGATATTCCGGTGTTTCCACCCAACCGTCGATTTGCATGATGAGATCGTACCCGATCGGTTTTACATAAGCTGCTGCGACAAGCATTGATAATAATGTGAATGTTCCCCAAGGAAAGATGAACGCAATCGCTCGTCTCACAACAGAGATGTTTGTTAATTTCACGCGAGTACTGAATAACCAAGTGACATTACACAGGATTCCGGTAAATATTAGAAAACCAACCGGTACAGATAGTGGTGGTTTATAAAATGGCATCAAGGGCGAGAAAACAAATAATATTCTTCTCATTTGCTCATGCGTCAAATCTCCTTGTCCAAGTAAAAAACCTAACCACATTCCCAGCGTCGACATCAATATGAGCCAAATGACTGTAAAACTGATCCAGAGCACAACGACGGGTAAACGTTTGGTCAGAACGGCCATGTTTGCATCTCCCCCCATTTGACTCCGGTTCGACGATCGTATGTCCGCTGATGTGCAGTACGTTTGTTCTGTTGAATATCCTGCATGGTGAGGCAAAGGACTTCCATGTTTGCGATATGTGCATCTGTATCAATATCACATCGATCCGGATACAGCAGTACGCATTTCAAATCCGGTATTTTGCATCCGAGGAGATGATTCACTTTAATTTGTGGATTCACCCAATGCGGTAAGGCAAAATAGATGGCGATGATTTTCCCTGCTTGACGATCTATCAGTCCGATATCTGGCAAACCTGTTGTAATGGAGTAAGTAGCCCAGTCCCGCTCCGACATAAGTGAATAAGAAGGGAACAGCGATTCCCGAGTTTCATCCATCATATAAAAGTATGATATATCCGACAGGTGAAAACAGGATTTAAGCTCTCCTTCACTTGATATGTATTTCTCTGTCGTAGGGGTAAGTGTGCTCTCCCATCCAATCATAAGTTGCAACTGATCGGAAAGCAGTTCGTCTTTGATTGACTTTTCCGCAGCCTCTGCGATGGTTCGAAGTCTGATTTTGTTTTGCCGGCTTTTTCTTTTAGCCTGGTCACGTTTTTCCTCATCGACTTTGACCTTCCCCATTGACCCCTCGGCGACGACGAAGGCGATACCTTTCGGCAGGGCTGAAAGTACAGTCTGTATTTTTTTGAACTTTGTTTCGAGTTGGTTCGAACTCATCGTTCCGGTATCCGACTCTACGGATAGTAATGGACGATAATTTCCCTTTATAATTCGGTTGTCCTCTTCGTTACGTGAATGAACGGGTACGTTTAGGATATCCTTCCCTATGCTCCCGCTCCGGACAAGATCACTGTAAATCTTATTTGGACTGAAGACTACCCAATCCGGTCGATAAGGAACTTCGGGCTTCTCTCCTTCTTGTACAATGGGTGCCGGATCTGTGTAAAGGAAGCGGCGCCACTCGGAACTGGGAAGGTAGATTTCTTTTTCCCAGAAGGAACCCAAAAGATTGCTAAGGAAAGCTTGCAATACAAAATGATGGACGTCTTGATCTCTAACTAAGAGATCTTTGTAAAGGTAGTGCTGCTTGGGTAACTTATCTGTACTGGAGACTTCTTCATCATACAAGGAGATATCCATCACAGCTCTAGCATACAATCGAATACCAAATGGCGATAGTGAATAATGTATCGGGAAGTCGCCCTTCTTCTTGGCTAAGTTGAAGATGTATTCCCTCTCAAATACTCGGTAGTGATTCAGTTTGTTCAGAAGGTATTCAAAGGCTTTCTCATTTTTATGTCTGAAGAACAAACTGCGGATCTGGCTGCTGGTTAGTCGCCGGTGAACGTATAGTGAATGAAGTACCATGGCGGCTTCCGAGTTTTTAAGAATAAGGTGGACAAGATCAGCTTCTGTCCTATCCAACGGTTTACCGCGTCGCTCAACAGGTTTGTTTCGCCGCTTCGGTTTCTTCCCGCTCCCTTTCTCATCCGCATCGCCATCTTCAGATGAGGGATCCATCTCCTCGGAAGAAGTTTCTTCAGATCTCTTTTGCTTGGATTGGCCCTCTGCTTCCTTTGGATTCTCTAGGTTACCTTTAGCATTAAAGAGGGATTCTTCATTTTTAGGGGTATCTTCTTGCGAAGATGGATCCCATACGCTACCAGTCGGTTCCATTTGTTCGTGAGTCTGATGTCCTATATCGCCCGGTCCCGCTTCAGTTGTCTTCATGTTTTCTGTAGAAACTTCTGCTTGATCATGCAAATCGGGATCATCAACAAAGGGATCGGCCCAGCCACCAGACATGACATCTGCGTCGTAATCCTTATCAATACGTTGGCCTCCCGCCAAGTTACGGCCTCTCCCTTCTCTTGCAAAATTCGACAGTTTTACTAGTACTAAGATACCATAAACTTGGGACCGAAGGTAGCTTTTTTTGGAAGTAGAGGTAACCTGTTCGTAACTGAAAAACTTAAAGGTATAATGTAGAAAAATGTGTGTAAATGACCACATAGTTAGTCGCCCGCTCCACACGGACACACGCGGTGTTGAAAGCGACGCATTAATGATGTGGATAAGACGCCCGAAAGCCCTTGAAAATAAAGGGAACTGTGGGTAAATAATTGGGCAGAGTTTTGCGATTTTTTTAGAATTAATTCGTTTAGGAATAAGATCTAACATTCAAACCTAATGTACAAACCTAAAATATATTCCTAAATACTAAACCTAATATTTAGAGTTTATTTCAGTTGTGCTGAATCATCGAATAGGTATGTAAGTCCTAGCCCTTTAATGTACTCATCACGGGGATCATTGATCGATAACGAGTGGCCGTATAGCATTTGAACATTTTTCTTTGTTTATAGGAGTGAAATTAGGTCACCGGCAGTTGGAATGATTATCGTGGATTTGCTGCGGTCCCCCATGCCCTGTTATACTGCGTAAAAAATAAACTATCAATAGTTTATAATGAACTATCGATAGTTTATTTATTTTGATTCTCTTGTGCTTATTTTTTGGGCGACACTAATTTTGGTGCACCTACCCTTGCTGAACTTTTTAGCATTGCAGCAGCGAGCTTCATGGCCTGTTCTTTCGTTATTTCATTTGTTGCCATCAGAGGCACCTCCTAGCATTAAGATGTACTATCTATTAATTCCCGTTTTCTATGAAATTAAACATGTTGTGTTCTATTGCTTTCCTCCTCCTCATATACTTGTCTCAAAGAGGAAAAATGGAATTGTGGAATTATGACCGTAAACATAATGGACCTTTTTATTCATGAATTACAGGAGGGGATAAGATTGAACACAAGCCTTAATGCTATCTTGAGACCAGCTGAGTCTATGAAAAAGATACCAGGCACGGATAAGAAAGAACACGGCAATTCAAACATTTCTCAAGCCAAGCAGCCAGTTGTTACAAGTGCTGTAGATGTTACTCGTCCTAAGCAACGTACGCGGAAAGAACGCTCTGATAAAAAAAAGGATATCAAATTCCCGGTAACGCCAGCACAACGTGAAGAGCTGCGTAAACTGGCCAAAGAACTACGGATTGAAAAAATGGATCCCACCAGAAAATTTGAAACCATCTCGAATACGCTTGTCCTAAAGAAGGCATTGGAACAATATAGCATCTTTCCAGAAAGGTACCCGCCGCTTGTATATAGTGATACCGGACAGTATATGCATGCGGAAGCTCTGTTAAGGGATTATGTAATAATTGAAGAATTGGCCATAAAGTTGAATTTATCGATTCGAAAAACGGTTTACCGATTGATAATGAATTACATTTACCGAGGGGAGGTCGATAGCAATGCGTATCGAGAAGGTCGGTGATGGGGTCGTATCTGAGAGATTAAGAAAACTTACTGGATTTACGTGGGGGGATCTCTTCTATCGGGGCAAACGATTTGTAAAAATTAAGGTACGTGCGGAAAAGATTGATATCGATCGAGCCGAGGTGTTCATCAGTGATTTGAATGCAATTACAAAAGGTGCATTCGCCGATCTGTCGGTCGATCATTTGATACATATCTTGTATGAAGACTTTTTATTGACAGTCCGAGAATATATGACCGATATCAAAAGGGATGCAAATAGTATAACACAGGAAGAAGTCGTCAAAAGCCTTCTTGTTAAGCGTAACACCTACTTTCCCCGTTCAAAACGTAATGAAGAAGGTGAAATCTCCCTCGTTCGGAAGAGATGGCACATTTACGACATCCATCTGCGACGGGACGCAGCTCAAAGGGGTGAAGTCTTTTTGAATGATGCGGCATCCGAATTCCTGGAGTTTGAAATGTCGCTCGATGAGTTGATTTCTATTCTGTTTGTGGACTTTATAGCTCAACTGAGAAGAGGGAATCAAAAAATGTTAATCAATGCGCTTATCGATCGCTTCTACTCTCATGATTTTGAATAAAAATGATCGATCCTGGTAATCCATAATAAGCGGTTTCTATTCCCGCGGCCAATAATACAATACATTCAGTGTCATAATTTATTTTTGTTCAAAATTCTCATTTGTACCAGTCATTCCATATTCCTCGTGGAGCTCGTCCATGATATGTTTATTTTTGGAGGAGTTGCCTATGCTAAATCAACCATTATCACCAATGTTACTGCAACCACTATCCCCATCGGCTATTAAGATCTGGCCCGCTGCTATCAAATGGGATGGATTTCGGATTCTCATTCATTATGATCATGGTAAAGTACGAGCGTTTAGCCGACACGGAACGGAAGTTACGGCAAGATTTCCGGAGTTAAATCAAATTAAACTTCCAGTAAATACAGCAATCCTTGATGGGGAGTGTATTGCTTTTGATTTAAGTCAATCGCAAGAACCGCCAGTAAAAATCTGGTGGGATGATGCTATGGCCAGATTCAATACAAAAAAGGAATCTGCAGTTAAACATATTTCACAGACCTTGAAGGCTCACTTTCCTGTATGGGATATTCTTTTCCTCGATAATAATCCTCTTTTAAAGAAAAGTTTCATGGAGCGCAGAGCAATCCTATCTTCGATTGTACCCTCTTCGGATGTGATGACTGTGACTCCTTTGTATGAGGATGGAAACTCATTGTTTGAAAAGGCTAGGTCAATGGGATTTGAAGGAATATGCCAATATAACCCCTCTTCCCCCTATTATCTTGATCAGCGGCCGAAGGATGTAATCGTAAAAATTAAGAATTATCAATATGCAGACTGTCAAATTGCATCCATTCGAAAAGGTGAATTTGGTTGGGGCTTGATGTTAAATGGTTCGTATGTTGGCGTAATGGAATTTCCGCCAGCCGAGGAAGTGAGACGTGAGTTTTATAAATTCTCAAAAAAGCTCATTAGGGGAGAAAATAAACATTGGATATTATTAGACCCGTCAATCACTTGCAGGATAAAATTTCAATGTTATACCAAGGATGGAAAATTGAGATCGCCTAAATTTGAAGGATTTCTTCAATCTCTAGTTTAGCTCCCCCCCCCTCTGATTAAACCTTGTAACGTTCATATGGTATCTGTTGCTTCTTTTTCAATCAGATGTCCTCCGCCCCCCGCTCCCTTCTCTTCCGGACTGGATCCTTCTTTCCATTTTATCGCTATAATTCTTGATTTTAATATCGAAAAAGGTGCCGTTCGGAGCGGGAATCCTCCTACTGCACCTTTTTACGATTATGGCTTTTTCAAGCCCATTTTTTGCAATTCAGCAGCTGCCTGCTTAAGTAAGTCCATCTGATCGTCAGCGTCGGTATCATCTGACTTAATTAGATCCACGTGTTGTTTTGAAGCTTCGGATGAACGATCAACAGTCTTCTCTGAGGTCGCCACCGATAAATTATCAGCACTAGATTTGTTCCGTTCATGCGACATCTCTTTATTAGAAGGAGTGGCCGGAGCCGACCTTTCCGCCGGAGGATCGTATAAAACGGCAGAAGCTGACACGCCATTCATAAGCAAGTAATAGTCTTTAATCAACTTTTGAATGACAGGATTTTTAAGAAATTCGATTTCCGCTTCGCTGTAGAAGGTTGTTAGACCTGTCTCCTTGCCTTTTCGCGCCTTTAACCCTTCACGAATTAAGTCTTCGGTCATTTCATTGCGACTTTTATTCAGTGAATTCATTAATGAATTAAATTCATCGGTCCATTCAGCGCCGATTGATGGAGTAAAGGTGCGTCCTTGTCCAGCCTCGTATCCGGAGTTACCCGCTTTTGGGTGCTTTGCCAATCTAACCCCCCCTCACATTTTCATGGTGAGATTAGCTGTGTTGCTTGATATAGTTCGCGATCAAATATGACCGTGAAGTAATATATGGAGATTCCTTCAATAGTTCCGCTTCTGGAAGGATGTAGCCCTTTGTATCTTTGAAGAAATTATAGGCAAACAAAATTCCGCCACCAACCAATGGGAATGACTCAATCTTTGGCGCTTTCTCGGCCCAGAATAATTCGAGTTTATTATAAACAGCGTCGAAATAATTTTTCATGTGCTTAAGCACGATGTCTGTAACATCTATATTCTTCGCCCGCTGCCAAGAAACTTTGAAGTAAGGTTTATCACCTTTAATGATGATATCAACGCCAGGAATTATCACATCATTAAGAAATTCTTCACGACTACGATACATTACTGGATCTTTACCATTGTTTCTAATGAGTTCTTTAACACTATCAAACTCCTTAAGTTCAAAGATTTCTTTAACCATGTCATCGATATACTTGTTCGTTCCTAAGTTAAGATTTGTACTTACATAGCCATTTAAACCGTCTACGTCGTAAAGAGCTAAGTCGGTTGTGCCGGCTCCGAGGTCACCCAAGGCATATTCCTCTCCAATTTCATTTGCGCGCGGACGAGCGACCAATTTGCTCTTACGAATATCATATTTTAAGCCTAATGAGCTTGTAACACCTTCAACATGAATCTGTCCATCTTGGATATTTAATGTGACTGTTTTACCTGCAAATTTGCCGTCCATAAAGGATATTGTATGAGTTCCAACATAACGCTCCAGGACATGAGCCGGATCGATTCTTTTATGCTCCTCAATTGGTAAACCACCCGAATAATCCAAATCTGTCTCTGTCTTTTCGGTTTTAAGAGCAGCAATTGCAAGGCCAGTCAATGTAGTTACTGTATGTAATTCGCTTTTATGTTTATCTGAGGACTCTGCATCTGGCTGAATCATTCCTTCTTTATTTCGCGCCCAATCACCAACAAAATAATATGTACTGTTTAAAGACTTGGAATGAATTCGTACCTGCAGCCGTTCTGTGTCACCATACTCTTTTTGTTGGGTGTTGCCACTGAAAGGGTCACTTTTTTCGCTGGCCGGTGCGCAAACTGTTGATATTGCAAAGCTTTCAATATTTCCCTCTTCGTTCATGTAGCTAACTTTAGTACTTGTGTTGCCCGGATCAATTCCTGTAATGAATTTTTTCACTGCCATTCGACGGCCTCCCTATAAATAATTGGATTAAATAAGCAACATAAGGCAATTATACCACGAGAATAATAGTTTATCTATAGTTTAAACTAATATTAAACTAATATAAACTATTATTAGTTTAAACTATAGATAAACTAAT
>NZ_CAJVCE010000015.1 GCF_910594985.1 Paenibacillus allorhizosphaerae | reverse complement strand
GAGCCGATAGCGCCCCCTAAAAAGAAAATGGCCATATACAAACCGTTAAGCCTACTGCGAAATTCCGCTCCTAAAGAGAAAATCACCCGCTGCCCGAGAACCATGTTGGCGGAAACCCCCATGTCAAGTAAAATCGCCGCAACTACGAGGATGGGGACTGCGAGTGTAGAACTTGATGGAACCAGCAAGGGAAGCAGCCCGGAAAAGATGACGATGGCCAATGCCCATCCCGTAGCCGGGCGAACCCATCCACGGTCTGCCATACGGCCCGCCGCTGGCGCCACAATTGCCCCCATTACCCCGACTAATGCGAACAGAGCGACCTCCTTCTGAGTGAAATGGAACGGCGGACTTGTCAATACCAACGGAACTGTAGTCCAAAACAAACTGAACGTTCCGAATACACAAGCATGATAAATTGCCCTCCGGCGCAATGCCGGTGTCGCCTTCAGCAGATGCAGCATGGAGTGCAGCAGCGCCGGGTAAGCTGTAGCGGTCGAAGGCTTCCTTGAGGGTAGTGCCTTTGCCAATACAAGAGCCAGCGCGAAAATCAATGCTGCGGAGATGAAATATATGGCGCGCCAGCCCATATACTCCGCCACCAAGCTTGAAATGGGACGCGCGAGCATAATCCCCAGAAGTAGCCCGCTCATGACGTTACCCACATTGCGACCGCGCACGGCTTCAGGCGAAAGATGAGCCGCATACGGCACAAGGATTTGTGCTGCTACGGAACCTACTCCGATCACGAGTGAAGCGGTGAGGAACAGGATGGCGCTTTTGATTACAGCGGCAATTGTCAAAACGGCGGCTGTAAGGAGCAATGATGAATGGATCAACTTACGATTTTCCAGGATGTCTCCCAACGGTACGATAAATAACAAGCCGATCCCGTAGCCGACTTGAGTCAACGTAACGATGAGTGCGGCAGCCCCGGAGGAGAGCCCGATGGTCGAACCGATCGAGCCTATCAATGGTTGAGCATAATAAAGATTTGCCGCTATGATACCGCAAGCGGCTGCCAGGATAAAAATCAGCGATGGCGAAACCGATTTTTCCATTGGAATGGAAGCTGAATGCATAGAAAGTCCCCCTTGCTCACCAGAAATTTTCTGGAACATTCGTTCCGGAATGTGAAAAAAAAATGTTTTATAGCATTTCCATCACCATGTCTATCATCTGCTGCATCTTGCTGCGGTCACCCTGCACCTTCGCAACGATATTTATACTATGATTCAGGTTTGAGAGCAGATAAGATAAAGTCTTGATATCTTTCTCAGGCATGATTTCTCCCGTCTCCTGACCTTTGCGCAGCAGCTCGTAGAAGGATTTCTCCAACTCGTCAAACCGCTCCCTGATCAACGCATTCAGTT
This sequence comes from Paenibacillus allorhizosphaerae, assembly GCF_910594985.1. Classification (GTDB taxonomy): domain Bacteria; phylum Bacillota; class Bacilli; order Paenibacillales; family NBRC-103111; genus Paenibacillus_G; species Paenibacillus_G allorhizosphaerae. The sequence continues at coordinate 168,458 of NZ_CAJVCE010000015.1, read as the reverse complement.
GCTCATCTGGCGAATCCATGCCGACTGCTGCATTAGTAATGAGACAGCCCTTCGGCGACTCGCCGTCCAAGGCGGAATCGATGTGTATCTCGAAGTACTGCCGGATTCCCGATTTTGCGGATGTCGCATTGACGAGGATGTCCCGTTTGGCTTGCTTCCACTTCTTGTACCAGTTGATCGCCTCGATATAAAGCGTTTGTTTGTCCCCGAACGTTTCGTACAGACTTGATCTGCTAAGATCCATAGCTTCCAGCAAATCGGGAATGCTTGCCGCTTCGTAGCCCTTCTTCCAAAAAACGAGCATCGCTTTATGAAGCACCGCTTCTTTATCAAACTCTTTGTAGCGTCCCATGGTTCTCCCTCCGTTTCCGTAGGCACAGTATATACTTTTCCGGAACGATAAGTCCAGTATTTTCTGCAGATATGAAAGTTAGCTCAGGCTGGGATAAGATGGATTACAGACTTTTAAGTGAAATTAGTGGACCTCTGCTTTTCGAACACCACTTTCTAAAGAATAGCATTTGCTAGATATTAGAGTAATCTGCCAATTCAACGAATACCAAAGAGGAACTGTCCTTACGGCAGCTCCATACTATTGTTCCCTTTTAGTTCGACGAACCTACCTATACTCCTTTTCCACCAGATACCACATCCAGTCAAAAAATCGCACAATCAATAATACTCAGCACGTTAACAGCCTAAGTCTTCTCAACTGAATCTCTCCAACCGTTGTTCCATTTCCGAAATGAACGAATCGGTTCCCTTGAAATGAACGCCATGTATGCCAATAGCTTGCGCGGCCCGTACATTCTCCTCCGTATCATCTACGAATATGACCTCCGCAGGCGCAGCGTCAAGCCGTTGAAGTGTAATATCGTAAATGCGCGCATCCGGTTTTCGGATTCCTTCTTCTGCCGATGTTACGATACAATCAAACAGTTTAGCAAGTCCACGCTGCTCTATCAATGCGCGGCCAAATGACCATGTATTGGTTAAAGCGGATACGCGATATCTTTTTCGAAGCCGACCGACATATTCAACCAGCTTGGCGTCAACATTGCAACTATAAAAGGCATGGCAGATGATTTCGCGCACTACTGATTCGTCAACTTGCAGTCGCTCGGCGCAGCGGCCATAATATTGTTCGGCGGTAATCATTCCGACGTTAGCCGCCTCAATGTCCGGCCCATGCAACAAAAGACGGTTAAAAAGCTCAGAGGCAATCCCGAGCCGAAGCGCCCACTCTTCAAAATACCGAGGTTCCGGCCATATAAAAAACACACCGCCCAAATCAAAAACAATGTGACGGATAACTGATCTAGGCAATCGGTGTTGCAATGTTTCCGATCGATCTTCTTGCAATGTAGTTCCCTCCTGTCCCTATCAATGAGCCTAACAAAGAAAGCACGGTTATGTATATTTTAACAATCATCGTTTTAGCAGTTAAGCCAGCATAAAATACCTGCTTATATCTTCTCGCTGCTGTATGTCCTCCGGTTTTCAAATCCCCCTTTTTTCCATCATCTGTAACTGCGCTATCCTGACCGTTAGTTTAACGCAGTCCGTCATGACGAACTGCCTGAAGATTGCGGAAACTAACCGCCACAAAAGGCTTCACCTTGCCTGCAAGCTTTCGCTTAAGGCAAAGTAAAGCCTCTATTCATGACAAGCATTATAATTTCCCCCGACTAGGCCTTCCGATTACAGTTTACGGTGTCACTTGTGCCATATTTGCTTCCAGCTTCTTCAGCAGCCTATCGACAACTTCTGCATATTCAGAATCTCGGATAAGATTGTAGAACTCCTGCGGGTCATTCGGCAGATGGAACAGCTCCCCGGGCTCTCCGTCATATACGTTCAGCTTCCATTCCCCCGTACGAATCATGATGTGGCCGTTGATTTGCGAGATGACATCTTCACGCCAATTATCCGAGGTATCCCCGTTCTCAAGCAGGGGCCTCATGGAACGGCCGTGGATATTCTCGGGAATCTCCGTACCAGTCATATCACATAGGGTCGGATAAAGATCCACATGCGCGACGAGCTCATGCCGGACTCCCGGCGCAAGCTTGGGATGGGCTATCATGAACGGCACGTGCACCGACTGTTCCCGCAGAACGAATTTCAAATACAGGCCGTGATCGCCCATCTGCTCCCCATGGTCGGCAGTCAGCACAATCAGCGTATCGTCCGTAAGGTTCAACCGAACTACCGTATCCAATACCATGCCGACGAATTGATCCGCCATCTCGACCAAACCGTAGTAGCCCGCGAACATTTGACGCTTCTGCGCATTTGTCATATCTATCCATTCGCGCTGTTTGTTCAGGATGGAAGGATGAGGAGCCGGTACGGATTCAGACGGCTTTTCCGGAAGTTTAAATTTGGATTGATCGAATTTCTCGAAAAACGGCTTCGGCGGATAAAAGGGCGGATGCGGCTCATGAATGCCTACCCATAAATGGAACGTCTCTTTGGCCGCTGCGGCTTCCTCGATCAGTTGTATGGCACGTTCCGCAGACTGATACCCTTTATGCTCCTCTTTCGTCCTCGTGCTCGGCCCGGCCGTACGTCGCCTGATCGGATTGGTTTTCTCCCACTCCATAATCCTCCTGTTTTCCTCGGACAGTATGCTGTCCAAATCCTTGGGAGGCGCCGCTTCGAAGCCGTAATTGGGATTTGCTTTGCCCGGCACCGAGCTGATGTGAACGCTGCGGTATCCTGCGGCATTGAGCCTATCGGCGGCCGTCTCCAGTGATCTCACAGGCTTCATCCCGTTATCCACAACACCATGAGCGAACGGATAGAGCCCGGATATAAGGCTGTGTCTCGCAGGTGAGCAAACAGGCGCGGAGGTAAACGCGTTAGTAAAATTCACGCTTCTGGCGGCCAAACGATCGATATTAGGCGTTTGCACATAGGGATTTCCGTGGCACGCCAAAGCGTCATATCGAAGCTGGTCACAGATTATAACAAGAACATTCATATTCACCACTCCTTATCTAGCAGCCACAGCTGCTTGGGTTCCAAAAGAGCCTCAGCGAAGCTTCTTTTCATCTCCGGGTCGTTCATCGAGGACAATCTACCCTGCTTCGTCATGTTTAATTGATGTTGCTGCTCCGTTACGATCGAGATCACCTGGAAACTTCGTTCGGGTATTTGGTTATCGTCGATAGCGCACGACACAGCGTTCTTCCATTTCCATCATAGCGGCATCGGAATCTTCTCATATTACTCCTCATATAAATCCATTTATGAACCATTTTTCAGATTCACCCGATAACACATTTTACGTATTTTGGTAGTATCCTATGCTAGTTACTTCAATGATAAACAAGGGTTGCTGCGGCAACTGCTCCTGCTATTGCTAAAGCGTCCTCTTTGCAATTTCCTCCATGAAATCGGAGAAGATTTCTCTTCTCGTCGGAGTCCGAACTTCGAGAAGTGCAATATAGTTCATAAGGTAGTTGTAGTCGTCGCCAGTGGGCATGGGTTGGTCTGGTTCCAGGGCAAAATGAAAGTGCCGGCAAACGAAAATCCACGAAAACTCGCAAAGGAAACAAATACCTCCGACCGGCACTCATAGAAGTCGCCCACTCCGTTTGCAGATCCGACAATTATCTTGGAGCTCAGTACCGACGCATCGCAGCCCGCAAAGGCAGACATCGAGCGACTGTAGCTGTCGCCCATTCCATCATGACTATTGTTTACCAACTCCTCACGCGCGGCGAGGATTACAAAGATTTAGGTGGTAACTATTTTGAAAAACGACAGCAGGAAGCAATTGTTAAGCAAGCAGTTCGAAGGCTCGAGAACCTAGGGTTTCAGGTCGCTCTGTCCACTACTGCGGCATCTTAGCCATCCAGATTACAATAAAGTCTACGATGCGCAGTTTTAAAAAAAACGTTGGGCTGCGTCTAGTTTCGCATTGCCATTTTTAGGTCTATGCTATGAGAAATTTTCGGGGTAGCTTAAAGCACTGAGGCTAGTTCTTTAACAAATAACTCTTCATTTCGATTAATTTCATTTCCGGCCTCTATATCGTCGAGTTCATGAATATCTTTATAAATTGCGAAGTATTCATTCGGATCTTTCCTTCTTTTAATTATTATATAACGATGAATTAATTCACTCTGAAACATAAACAAAAGAGTCCCACCCATAATCAGGCCCCTCCCAATCTGTTGGGTAATCAGGACGCTTCGGAGGCAGCCTTCGTATCTGCGGCAGGGTTCATAAAAACTAGCCGAAAATCGTGAATCACGTCTACAACAGGAGCCTTATCCCTGCCGCATCGCGTCTCTCCCATCACGCGAATCGGCTCGCTGCCGAACACCTTGGTCAGAAATCTGAAGGACCGCAACGTCACCGTCTCGGATTTATCCTGTCGAATTATTGGAGTTGACCGGCAGCGCTAGCGTTCCTGTATGTTGATCTTTCACCCCAAAATTAGACTTGAAGACGCTTGGGCACTATGCGAACGGTATGTGATGATAGGCATGGAATATAATTTCGGGAGGCCATACATGAACGACATTGCCCAAAATCCCAACGAACAGCCGAGCTCCATTCAACAAGTCATCGACGAAATGACCCGGCGTCTTGATAAGCTGCAGGGAAGGCAGGATCACCGGGTCATTTTTCAAAGAGTCTATTTGCTCATGACGAAAGAGATGCACCTGAGACTGGAGAACGGCTTCTTCCGCGACACCATGTGGATGGAGCGCGTTCTGGTCCGATTCGCATGTTATTATTTCGAAGCTGAGATTCAGGGATATCAAGAAACCACTATAGTCCGTCCTAAATATATCTCCATCAATAGCGGACTTGTTTTCCCAGTTGTTCTATAAACGTCTTCGATATCGAGAATCCGATCTCACGGATCAGCACCTTCATTTAAGCATCTTTTTGATTAGCAATGCATGCACAACAATTGAAAAGATTGCTGAACTGCTCCACCATAACCATGGGTTGTTTAAAGCATTGATTGTTATAAAATATGCCGCATATATGGATAGGAGAAATTGTATACTTGCTACTACAAGCCCTGGATTCCATTCGTGCCTTATAAGCCCTTGGAGGATATGCGTCGAACAATTAATCAAACTGAAAATAATTATAAACAACCCAAACGCTATATTATAAAATGAAAGTATGCCGAAAATTGCAAATGCTATCCAAACAAGCCCTATATTAATCCAGAAAATCTTAAGATCAGTCAGTTTTTCTTCGCCTCTAGGCAAATTGTTGATAACATGATTTATATAATCTTTGAATCCTCCCGGTTTGTAATGTTCTTCAGTCTGATGGAACAGATAAAGTGGAATATTGACCAATGCCCAGAACATTGCCTGTGATGGATTATAAAATGTAAATAATAAAATCGCAGAAATAATGCCTATCCAGAGAGTGACTATTGCCCAATTCTGATTTACGGCTAATTTTATTATCATATACATTCCTCCAACTATTACCAACACTCACTCATCAACTCATATAACAATTTTTACATTTAATTGCTAAGGCTTGCAATTAAACCTGGTGTACGACTGTTATGGATATCTCTGAGGGAGCGTAATGACAGGGGAATTTAGCCATACCTTTGACACAACCGACAATGGCTAAATCCCATAAAAGATTCGTTTCTTACAATTTTTCCATGAAAACTAACAAATGTTCTTTCACCTGTGTTTTTTTCTTCCTGGGTCATATTGTTTAATTTTATATTCTTTGCATAATCAGGGGCTATAAGGATTGTCGAGGGTTCTTGAATTGTTTCTTTAAGTGTATTTCCTTCTTCAGTGAGCAACAACTTAGATTTGTTTGAATAGGAATGGATTATTTCTGTTTGTAAATAATTACCCCTTATGTCATAAAAATCCTCAATAGATTTAATATCCGATTTCATATGGGTTTTCCCTTCCTCAATAGTGGTTATTGCATTCACTATTTTGTAACCCGTTCGTTCAAAGAATCCTTTATCATTTTGATTATCATCAAGTGTTTCTATTGCAAAAACCTCAATGGTTTCATATTTCTCGGTTTGACTACATGCACTTATAAGCGGAAGAGTGAACATGAATAAGCAAATCTTCACTAAAATCATTAGCTTTTTGTTGAAATTCATTTCTTCACTCCTAACCTGGATTAGTTCAACATATTTACATTAGATTACTATTATCATGCCGGCAGCCGCGTCTTGATTGTTTATTAAGCTATAGTTCTCCGTTAGTGCATCAAACAACTCACTTTACTCTCTTTGCTATTGAGATACCAAACTACTCCAAATAATCGAAAAAATAATAAAGCCAAACATTATTGCACCCCAGCCTGTATTATAAGCTGTATTTGCATCCCCATTTTTAATTTTCTTTGCAAGAGCAACACAATTAACAAAAAGCATAATGGCAACAATTGGTGTTATATAAGCAAAAATAAATTGCATTGATGCACCTCCATGAAAACCTTCATCATACATATTGACGCTAAGTAGCTTGCACAAGTTTCGTTTTTCCTAATTTAGGAACTATCTAAGCATTCCTGCCCGTTTGCGTAACGCGGCTGCCAATCACTGGCCGGCAGCCGCTTCTTAGTTGTTTGTTAACTATCGTTACCCCTTAGCGGAATGATGTTGTTATCCACGAACATTCCTACTTCTCGTTTATCACGTCCCCGGCTTTCGCCGTCCGGCCGGAAACGAAATATAACAGCCCACCCGCCATCCAGAACGGCTCCCAGAAGAGGAGCCGCCACCAAGCCGAGTAAGGGTCTACCGGCAAGCTCAGCACTCGAACCAGCGCGAGCAGCACCGCCGCGAAGTTGAACAGCCCGTAAAGGAAAAGAAAAATTCCGCCGATCATGGCGGCGAAGATCAGCGCTGTACGGATGAGCCCGCTGTTCCAACGGATCGTCAGAGCAAGCAATACGAGCGCACCGGCAGAGTTGGCCGCCCCTGTTATCCATACTACGAGAATGAAGCCTTCGTCGCGCATGACGGCTTGCCGCGAAATTTCTGGCCCGAGCGTGTCGACCCCAAGCTTGCCACCGCCCGCCCAATAAAAGCTCATGCAGGCGAACAACAAAGACCAGACGACCCCCGCAAGCGATCGGCCACAGTTTTCGTCGAGCGGGCATGTCGGCACCACCTTTCACACCTCTACGCATTCGATTTTACTACGGATCCATCGAAAGTGTCTGTAGAAGTATTTCCATACATAGCTCTAAACCCCTTTTTTATCCATTATCCTGCCATTTAGCTTAATGAGGCTGCCCGATCGATCCCGCGGCGGCCTCATGCATAAGGTTTAACGGATTAATCCCACCAAATCCAATATAATTGGTACCCTGGGAGTAACGATGGGGCAACAGTTGGTTTCCCATATTGATAGCCTGTATCAATATCATGTTGAACTGCAGCTTTCCTCCTTGCTGTCAATAGCCGAGGACAAAAAATAAGCCGACGCCGGAATCGGACATTCCGAACGTCAGCATGCTTATCGGCTAGTCAGGACGAGGCAGCTCAAACGTCTCTCCCAGCCGGGAGTACATAGCTCCCGCCAGTCGGCTGACCGGCTGAAGCGCATGCATGTCGATATGCCCGTTGCCGTCGTACAGCGCCTCGTCGATGTGGAAGCAAACGACACGTCCGATCAGCAGATCTGCAGAGGGAGCCTCTTCCGTCCCGCCTATCGGCAGCGCGTGCTCCGTATGAAGAAGTATCGCTCGTATAAAGGCGGAGTCGGAAAGATTGCCCCTAACATCCTCGAGCGGGATTTCCAGGCTACAAAGCCAAATCAGAAGTGGGTTACGGATATTACGGAATTCAAATTATTCGGTGAGAAGCTATATTTATCACCTATGTTGGACTTGTTCAACGGGGAGATCGTTACGTACACGGTAAGTTCACGACCAGTCTATGCACTTGTCTCCGGCATGCTGGATAAAGCCTTGGAACATAAGACAGACGAGGACACCTTATTGATTCATTCCGATCAAGGGTGGCATTACCAAATGCCCCAGTACCAGCAGGAATTATTAAAACGAGGCATCACTCAAAGCATGTCCCGTAAAGGAAACTGCTACGACAATGCTGTTATTGAGAGCTTCTTCGGCACGTTAAAATCCGAGTTTCTGTATACACAAGAATTCGAGAGTATTAATCAGTTTAAAGCAGAACTTAAACAGTACATTCACTACTACAACCACAAACGAATTAAGGCAAAATTGAAAGGCATGAGTCCAGTACAATACCGGACTCATGCCCAACAAACGGCCTAACTATATACCTGTCTAACTTTTGGGGGTCACTTCAAATGCCGGCAGCCTGGTATTCAGGGTGCTTTCGTATCCGTTAGTGCAGGATTTCTTTCTAAGGCACTAACCGCTGAGAGCTTCATTTCTTCAATCTCGGTTTCGTTTATACCCCAGTAGGTTTGCCCTTAGGTCAAATGAGGATGATCCACGCTCATCCACAAGATCAAATTCTATACCGAGAGTATTTTTGATGGAAGTTCAATTTCGCAAAACGATCATGCATGTCACTTTATTCCTTTAAATGAATCCAGCTGTCATAATCGTGGATGGCCCAGCCGGAGAAGGAGGGACGCTTGTGAAGCATATTGGTCACATTCCCGAGCTCCTCCATCATGACGGCTTGTCCCTTGGTATAGAATGAGATGGGGCCTTCTTTGCTAGGATTCGTTTCGACGGCGATAATGACGGATTTGCCGTCCCGGTCCGCTTGATCCATCTCGGTCAAAATGCTGGAGAGGATTTCCTCTGATGTATCGCGATAGGCCATCAAGGTCGTTTGGTCCAACTGGCGGATCATCCATTCAGACAACGTGGTTCGTCCGCCTTTTCCGTCCGGCACGTTAAATTGTTCGAGCCAGCTTGGCAGGGCCGCTCCGGCAATCAAATCAGGGGTGCCTTCTTTGGTTTGCTGCACGAAGCCGCTAATCGTATCCCGCCAGTTCCCAAGCAACGCATCGCTTTGTTGGGCCCAGATCGGCATGGCGAACGGCTCGATGTCGAGCTGAATACCCTTAAAGCGGGCATCAGCCCCGGTACCGGCATTGTACGTTTTCACCCAATCGATCAGTTTGTACATTTTCAGCTGGTTGTCAGGCAGGATCCAATTCGGCGCTCCTCCCATGGCATGAACATCCATGCCGATAATACCCGCTTCCCGAATAAAGTCGGCGTATTGGCTGGCCGGGACATCGATGTCCACTTGTAAAAAAATGAGATTGATCTGATGACGCTTCAGATACTGCAAAACCTCGGATTTGTTCTGCAGAAATTTACCGGTATTCCATACAAAAGTGGCCTTTTTCTGCGCGCGGTCTGTAGGAGTGGCTGCCGCAACAGGGGTTTTAGGGGCAGTCAACTCTTTCAATGCCGAATCGAGCAGCGCTGCCATTTCCTGCCGGGTCATCGTATCATGGGGCCTGTAAGACCATCCGCCGGCGGTCTGGCTGACGTCTGGGCCAAACCAACGGTGGCCGATGGCGGTATTGACTGCTTCTAGTGCCCAAGCTTTCGGCTTGTCGGTGAAAGCGACCTCCGGACCTACGGGCAGGCCGTGATTTCTTGCATATCGCCAAACCATGGAGGCGGCTTCTTCGCGTTTGACCGGCAGATCCGGGGAGAAGGTTGCTGTTGATGTACCTTCGACGATCCCAGCATGGGTTGCCGCGCGAATGTAAGGCTCCGCCCAGTGACCACGGATATCGGGAAAAGTGCTTGTACCGCTCGAGTCTTTCAGGCCGAATGCGGATGCTGCGAATTTGGCGAACTGGGCGCGGGTCAACGTTTGTTCCGGTCCATATTGACCGGGTGCAATCCCGTCGGTGACTCCGAGCGTTTTTAAGTCTTCTATGTATACGTGATAGGGGCTCGTCTCCGGTACGTCCACAAAGCTTGCGGCAAAGGTGGAATGGGCGGCAATGGAGTTGATAACGAACGTGGCGAATAGCAGAAATGACTTTTTTTTCATTTGAACGTGAATCCCTCCCAAGCGATTAAACTGTTTTAATACTTTTCGAAATCAGAAGTAGACATTGGTCGGTCTACTGTATAAATGTCATGGAGTGGAGTGCACCTTGTTATGGCTATCCTGCTGCCCGTTACTTCTAAGTATATAAAAGTGGAGCTTACCCTGCGGCAGCTCCATACGATCTATCCTGTTAATTAACAAGCCTTCCTGAGTATCAAGGATTGAAAATGTTGGTCCCTCTCCTCTAATGGAACAATTTTGAAATAAAATTGTGCATAAAATGGGTTTCCGGGGTGTCATAAAACCTAATCTTTACCGGTCAACAGTCGTCTCCCGAACTGTAGGCGTGCTTCAAGCTCGATCATAAACTTGCAATCTTCGCAGCAATGCATTCCTTTCATGTTTCGCTTCACGTGGCCGTAAGCTTGAGTCCCCTCGAGGACATAAAACGCTTTTTTACAAACATAACAGGTCGAATGCAAACGAAATCCTCCGTTGGATTGGTCCTGCACCGAAATCCCCCTCTCGTCAATCACGACAAGTTCCCGTATTATTGACGGAATAACCGCAATGCGTTATAACCGAATAAGTATCTAAATAACACATTGTGTTTTTTTATTTTAATACAGTGTATTAAATAAGGCAAGGGGGGTTATCGTTGCCGAAAATCGTAGACCATGAACAAAAAAGGAAACTGATCGCCGAATCGGCATGGAGTATTATCGAAGAAAAAGGGATCGAGCATGCGTCTATCCGCGCCGTCGCCGCTTCGGCGGGATTGTCGCCGGGTGCCTTGCGGCATTATTTTTCAACGCAGGACGAGCTGTTGCTGTTTATCGTGGATTACTTTTTGACGAGGGGAACTCACAAGGCAGAGGGGCTGGATATAAGCCGTATTCCGATGAAAGCCGCGAAGCAAGTGCTTTTAGAGCTGCTCCCTATGGATTCGGAAAAACGAACTGCAACCGGCGTCTGGTGGGTATTCGCCATCCGTTCCCTCACAAGTTCGACGCTGCGGGTTAAAAAAGACGAGCTCACGGACGGACTTCACCACATGACTAAAACTGTCCTCGACCTTCTGGTTAGTGCGGAGCTTCTTCCCCCGTCGATAGACATAGAACTCGAAACGCTTAGACTGGCCGCAGTCGTCGAAGGCTTGACGATCCTAGCATTGCTTCGCCCGGAGGTATATACACCAGAGACTATTGAACGGATCGTCATTCTCCATCTCCGGGAGCTTTGCGTGCGCAATACGGATGAATAAGCAAGTAGAATCAAACAATATTGAAACCCGGCCTAAGATGCGGGCCGGGTCAGAATTAAAGTTGTTTAAAATCATTGAACTAACGTACCCCGTTAGCCACACATGCAGCGCAAGCGCCGCACCACAGATGATGAAAATGGGAGCCAGTTTCCCAGTGCAGCTCATCTATGCACTTGGGTTGGAATCGTACCTGGACATAACGAAAGCGCCGGCATCCGCCAAAACCACGAACGGGAACAAGTATTTAAAATCGGCATTGGTTGAAGCAGCCCATTTCGTTGCAGCATCAAAGAATTGTCTCGGCGCGATGTATAGACGTACAGCAGCTCGAAATGGTAAAAAACGTGCAGCCATCGATGCCCATGCGATGCTAAGGATTGCGTACTATCTCTTAACTCGTAAAGAAATGTATGTCGACCTAGGAGAAGATTAGCTTAAGGAATCCGGCTTATTCCGGTTTTTCGGTCCCCTCGTCCAAATCGTATCCTCATTAAGCTGTATTACTTCGCGATTAACCTGTCCGTGGACCATCGCACCGATCCGCCCGTTCCCGAGCGGAAGCGCATGAAGCCAGCGTTTGGCCGGCTTGTGATAATATAATTTCATCTCCTGCAACAACTGGTTTGTAGGCTGCATTTTCATCCCCTCCCAATGAATAGATGGTTCCGCTTTTCTTATTGTAAGCGTATTTCTATACGGGGAGCCATGATCTAAATACACCCAAAACTGACATAAATGGCCGTATTTGTTGCAGATTATATCATTGGCGAAAGCAGGCGCGCTCCTTGCTCCATGATGCGCTGCGGAAATGATCTCTGGAGCAAATTTTCGATGTGCAGCGGTACCGAATCCATGAGATCGCGCTCGAACTGTGCTGTGAGCTGCGATGCAATATCGGTACTGTAAATGACTTCGCATACTTCGTAATTCAGGCGAAAACTTCTCATATCATAGTTTGCTGCACCTACCTCGGCAATCTCCCCATCCATGATCATCACTTTTGCATGCAGCATCCCATTGTTGTATTGATATATCTGGACCCCGGCTTCCAGCAGTTCTCCGAAATATGTGCGGCTTGCAAGGTCCACGATTTTTTGATCCGATTGGCGAGGAACCAACAATCTCACACGCACCCCGCGCGCCGCGGCTGTCTTCAAAGCCATGATAATGTCTGCATCGGGTATAAAGTAAGGTGTAGTGATGTCGAGGGTCTGTCTGCATTGAGTTATGCATATGAAGTAGACCTCCCGGACAACCTGGGTGGGTAATCCCGGATTACCTTCAAACGACTGTACATATGCATCGAACAACTTTTCAGACTCTGAACCGGAGCCTTCATCATCCAAAGTGCCGAGTTCAGCCGCCCATTCCGCGGATAGTCCGGAAACAGAGGCTGTCATGCTTTGTGGTGCGATGCTATTCGATGTTGATTGCTCAATCGGTTTTAGCGTTTTCTCTTGGTGCTTGCGAGTCATTAAGTTTATCCGTTCCGGTGCACCCATGTTCCAATGGGCTTTGAAAACATCGCGCAGATCCACTGCAGTTTCACCTGTGACACGCATATGTGTATCGCGCCAGAATCCTTTGTTCGGTTTTAAACCGGTATACTCATACCCGATGTTGATCCCTCCGGTAAAAGCCTCCTGTCCATCGACGACAACAATCTTGCAATGATCCCGGTAGTTCCAATAGGATAGCACCCAAGGGAATCGCATGGGAAAAAACGTTCGGCAGTCAATCCCTGCGTCCATCATCCGAGCGATTTGTGACCTTGGAAATTTCCGGCTCCCCCAACCGTCTCTCACAAAGCGTACGCGTACACCGGCGTTGGCCCTTTCTATCAATAGTTCCGTGAACCGTCTGCCAATCTGGTCATCCCGGTAAATATAATATTCCAGGTCAATCGTGTTCTGCGCTTTTGTTATGGACTCCATGAGTCTCTCATAGGTTTCAATGCCGTTTATCAGCATCTGAACTTTGCCTTTTCGAAGGCCATGAATAGCTAAATGCCGTAAAGAGTGGGCAATAACTAAGGCGGAGTGACTGAAAGAATCCGGCAACGTATCCGAGTCATTGCGAGGAGAGGTCAATTTTTCTCGACGAATAACGGGGTTTGTCATGCTGAGGTAAAGTCCGAAACCGATCACAGGAAAAACAAGGAGAATGGCCAACCAGTTCAAAGCCTTAGCCGGCCTGCGTACTTCGCGAATCGCGACGATGAACATAAAGAGCGTATTGATCAGGTACAGCCAAACAATCCATGCCAATTGAAATACCTCCTTTGCGTATCACATAACATGCTTAATAGCAGGTACCTTCCGTGACCGTGAAGATGCCGAACTCTCTCGTTCCATCTGGATCCGGCATTTTCGTTCAAAGCGATTAAGCCACGAAAAGATACCTGTTCGCGTGTGATCTTTATAATACAGGGGCGTTTAAAGCCGTATTTATATTTTGCAGATCAAGCTGAAGCTGCTCGTTCACATTCCACGGATGGTACAGCCCCCGCTCCATCATGTACATTGTGATTTTCTCGTGCATATCGATCGCTTCTTCCAACTGCTTTGTCAGTATCGTCTTAATCTCCGGGGTGACCGCTTCGGTAACCGCCATCGCATAATTTCTTACGCCGCTTTTGGCCGCAATTAAGCAGTCCATTGCAATTACTTGATCGGTCAGCGTATGCATTCCGGTTAAACGCTCAAGAATGGTATTCATCCTGTCATCTCCTATGAATTCGCTTTGGACAAAATCGTGCCGAGCTCCTGCAGCTGACGGGTGGAGATTTCAACGTCCTGCTTCATAATTTGTTTGAGTGCTTCGTCCGATACGAGCGCTTGCATCGTCTTGGACTTTGTTAAGCACAACGACTTGAAGGCCACAATTTCGTGAACTTCCAGCGTTTCGTGCAATGCGTAGGCCATTGTTCGTTGTCCCTCCTGTCTAAATCTTTCTAAGGCTTCAGAACGACTTTAATACAATGATCCGTCTTCGTATCGAATACTTCGTACCCATGCTTCGCTTCGCTAAGCGGAATCACATGAGTGACGACGTCGCCCGGATCGACCTTGCCTGTCTTAATCAATTCATACATATAAGGCATGTAATGGATAACCGGAGCTTGTCCCGAACGAATGTTGATGTTCCTCTGCATAATGTCGCCGAGAGGAAAACCGTTATAGCGTCCCCCGTATACTCCGGTGATCTGTATGGTACCTCCTTTGCGGACCGCTTGCGTGGCGATAACAACCGCGCTTAGCGTACCGCCCTGCAGCTTTAATCCGCTGGCGAGGAACTCCAGATCGCTCATTTTTCCGTCCATTCCGACAGCATCGATCACCACATCGGCTCCGCCTTTTGTTATTTCCTTCAGGTAGTTTCCGATATTCTCCTGCTGCTCAAAATTGACGATCTCCACGTTGTTCGTCCGTTTCGCATGCTGCAGACGGTAGTCTACGTAGTCCACTGCAATGACGCGCTTTGCCCCTTTCAGCCAGCAAAACTTTTGCGCCAGCAGCCCGACCGGACCGCAGCCCAATACTATGACCGTGTCTCCATCCTTCACGCCGGCATTATCCACGCTCCAGAATGCGGTCGTCATGGCGTCAGCGATCAGACACAGCTTCTCGTCGGGCTCTTCGCAGCTTTCCGGAATTTTGAAAGAGGTGAAGTTCGCAAAAGGCACCCGCAAATATTCCGCTTGTCCTCCCGGGTATCCTCCGGTCGTGCCGGAATAGCCGAAATAAGCACCCATATCCGCGTTTTCGTTAGAATTGTCGCATTGGCTGCATTAATTTCGATTTTGCCAAACATAGCGTCTTAAAGTTCAGCATTTCGTGAATTTCAAGCGACTCGTGTTGAGCCAAATGTTGATTCACCGGGTTATCACCTCCTGAAATGTTCAACAGTGGTATTTTTGCATATATTCGCTGACTTATACTAGCGGTCGGTATCAAACCGTCTGGTTGAAATCGCCGGCAATGGTTCATAATAACAATGCTGTGCTAAATACATTTTTTCAGGTGATGGAATCCATGGTATGGAAAAAGGTAACGAACGGACTCGCCCCCGACAATGAGGCTTCCCCCGACAAGGTTGAAATTCCTTTAACGATGGAAGCCCTCATACAGGCGACGGCCAACATGTCCGATGCGGAGATCATTGAACGTCCGGTGCTTGACGAGCGAAAAATTACGCTCCTGTATATAAAATCGTTAATCGATCTCGAACGTCTGAATGAAACCGTCATCGAGCCGCTAAACCACCTCTCGGATAACACGGTTAATGAATGTATCGCCGCGGCCGGCATTTCGGAAGTCACCGGGCTGCAGAACGCCAAGCGGCTTCTTATGCAGGGCTCCGTCCTTGTGCACGACAGCAGGATTGACCGGTGGTGGGCGGTATCTTTACCGAATCCTTTGGGCCGCAGCATCGAGTCTTCCGAGACGGAAACGATTATTTTGGGGCCCAAAGACAGCTTCAGCGAAAAAATCGAGGATAACATTAATCTCATTCGCAGACGGCTGCCGACGCCCAATCTGAAAGCCGAATCTTTCACGGTCGGTTCACTCAGCAAAACCACGATCGTGATCATGTACATGGAAGGAGTCACCAATCCGAAGCATGTAGCTACAGCCAGAGAGAAAATCACTGCCATCGATTACGATATGATTCTGGAAGCGTCCCATCTCGGTTTTTTTATTGAAGACCATGTCCATAGCGTGTTTCCGCAGTTTATGCAGACCGACAGGCCGGATGCGTCAGCATACTTCCTCGGTACGGGCAAGCTTGTCATCCTGGTGGGCGGCACTCCGTTTGTTCTGGTCGCTCCCATTACGTTCTTTCATTTGTTCCAGTCTCCGGAAGATTACATCAACCGGTGGCTCGTGGCCAGCTTCCTGCGGCTGATCCGCTATCTAAGCTTCATGATTTCCATCACGTTAATTCCGCTTTATGTGGCGTTAACGACTCACCATTATCAGATGATTCCGCTGCAGAATCTGTTCGTGCTGCTTGAGTCCAGGAGCAAGCTTCCTTTCACTCCTTTCTGGGAAGCCTGCCTTATGCTGATTACGCTGGAAATCATGAAAGAAGCCAGCCTGCGGATGCCGACCAAGTCAGGCCAAACCTTGGGGGTCATTGGGGGTATCGTCATCGGCCAAGCCGCGGTCGAGGCGGGCTTTGCCAGCAAGGTGCTGATCGTACTGGTCGGAATCTCGGCCATCGCATCGTTCCTGGTACCCAACTATATGATCACCAAAGCCAATACGATGGTTCAATTCGTCCTGCTTATCCTTGCCTCTTTCCTCGGCCTTCTGGGCATGGTTTTGGGACTCATTTTGCTGCTGATCCACCTTAACGGGCTTTCTTCCCTTAAACAGCCTTATCTTGCGCCGCTTGCCCCGTTTTTCGGGAAGGACTGGAAGGATCTGTTCATTCGGGCTCCACTGCCTTCTTTAAAGAGCCGGCCTTTATTTTTACATCCATTGAAAAAGTGGAGATACAGCAGAAGGAGATGATCGCGTGTCTGCAATATTGCTGTTCGAGAAAGAATCCGCGTTTGACGGCAAGTATATCTTTCTGATCGTGAATCGCCTGCAAATGCTGTACTTTGTGCTACTTATGCCGCAATACCTGGTTCATCCCTATATGGTCTGGGCGATCGTTGCCGTCGGACTTGCCTCCGCCCTGAATCTGGCGCTGCTGGCCAAATGGTTTGCTTCACCCTACGCGGCCAAAGGATACCCCGGCTTTGTGGAGCTTTTCGGCGAACAAAAGTTGCGGTTGTTCTGCTTCCTCGGAATGCTGTTCATCTTTATCAAGATTACGGTGATTACACTCGGCTATACCGAAATCGTCCATCAGTTTGTTCTGCCATCCATCCAGAAAGAGTGGCTGCTAGCATTCATATTTGCGGTCGGCTGCTATCTGGCCGTGAAAGGGATGGAGAAAGCGATCCGTTTCATCTTCATCGCCTATTTATGCTCGTTCTGGCTCATACTGCTGTACATTCCCTTTTTCTTCCCGCCCATCGCCTTGATTCATGATCTGTACCCGATCATTCCGACGGAATGGGGTACCGAGCAATGGCAGGGCATCCTGCTCATTTGGGCGTCGTTGTCCGGACCGGAATATCTTGTCTGCTTCGGTGCCTGGTTCAGCCATCGGGACAAGCTGCTGAGGTCGATGGCGATTGGAAACGGGTTAACGATTGTGGAATATTTGGCGCTGTTTGTCGCATCTTCTTTGTATTTTGGACCGGAATATCTGAAAAAAAGCAGCTACCCTGTCATCAACATGGTTCGTTACTTACAGTCGCCAATCTTCGAGCGGGTCGATATTCTGATGATTTGCATACATATTTTTCATTATGTCTTTGCCATTTCGCTGTTCATCCTGCTGTTCTACGGTTCTCTCCGGGTCATTGCAGGGAAAGTCAAGAAACCGACTACTCGGGCCGGCTTCAGTGCAAGCTGCATGGTGCTGCTCCTGTGCTTGATCGTCGTCTATCACTGGTTCTGGAAATCCGGTACGCAGGGGTATTTTTGGCCTGTGCTTCAGGCCTCTTTTGCCGCAGTATCCTTCTTGGCGGTACCTGCCTTTTTCGTAGCCGCTGTCCGAGTGAAAGGGCGTGCTTAGCAGTGAGTTGGCGTACAACAGCTGTGTTATGGACAGTGGCGGGTTTATTGTTTGTCACCGCAGGATGCGAACCCTGGCCGGATAACAATATCATTGAAGAAATCGCCCCTGTCATATTCTGGTCCATCGATCAAGGTCCGGAAGGGAAGCTGAAAATCAGCACGCTCACACCCCCTCTGAGCAAAGAAGAGAAGAAGATGCTTACGCTAAATGTCGATCTTTTGAAGCAGGGCAAAAAAGCTTTTAACCAAAACTACTACCGGGAGCTGAAATCCGGCCAACTTCGGATGCTGTTAATAAGCGAGGAGGTCGCAAGGAATGGTGTACGGCCAATTATCGACACCGTACTGGCGGATCCCGAAATCTCCATGCGCCTTTATCTGGCCGTTTACAGGGGAGATTTGCTGGGGTACTTGCAGAAGCAGATTAAAAAAGAGCCGCTTACGGATTATTTTCTATACCGCAAATTCAAGCATTATGAGAGAAGAAGCCGCGGGGAAATCACGGTCGTCAATCTGCATCAATTCATGAAAAAGCTATATTCTCCGCTTGCGGATCCGGTTATGCCCGTATACCGGGCAGATCAGGATAATTTAACATATGAGGGTACGGGGCTATTCACTAAAGATAAGTTGGTCTCGGTACTAGGCCGAACCGAAGAACAAATGTTCCAGCTCCTGTACAGTAATCACCGTCTTCAAGAGCTTACTCTGCCCGAATTATCGGTCAATGTTAGCGATGTCCATGCCAAGCCCGAATGGAAAGTAGACCTCAAGCACTCAAGTGTAACGATGAATATGGAAATCCGATGCAGAATCGAGGAGTATCACGGGAATAAAGATTTACTGGACCCTGTGCAGGTAAATGAGCTTAACCGGAACATTGGAGCCTATATGGATAAACAAACGACATCGCTTTTAAAAAAAATGCAGGAGATGAAGGTGGATCCTTTGAACTTGGGAACTTTCGCTTTAGGGGCGTTTCATAGGAAGATGGACAAAACGGATTGGCAAAAAGAATGGCCTCAAATAAAGGTCGAGGTAAAGCATACGACATTTATGGAGCCTTTGACCAACGCATTGAGCGGATCCAGGTGACGGTAAAAAGATATTCGCTTCCATGAAGAACGCCGGCGGGACATTTGTCCTGCCGGCGTTTTGCGCTGGATGGCTGCGATCTCATCCCGACAGTTCATCCATCATTTCATGAGCCGCCTGATTTTTCCGGAACTCTCCGGGAGACATCCCTGTCAATTTCTTAAACATCCGGTTAAACGAAGTTACATTCCGGTACCCGATCTGCTGGCCGATATCGTGGATGTTCAGATCTGTTTCCAGAGCAATTGCTTCGCTCTGCGAATGCGAATGGAGTTGATGTGCTCGCTGAAGTTGGCGCCGGTTTTTTCTTTAATATATACGGACAAATAAGTGGAGGACATGTTCAGCTTGTCGGCCAGCATATCGAGAGAAATATCTTCGGCATACCGGGTCTCCACGCACTTCATCACGAATTCAATCGTATGACCTTCTCCAGCTTCTGATTTCGGATGAAACCTGCGCACGCCGTAAACAGCTGCTCGTAAAATTGCTTGAACTCCAGCAGCGTATAGCATTGCTGCAGCTTCGCGAATAGCTCGCCCTGCTTCACCTCGATTACTTTCTCATTAAATATGGAAATTTTCTCAAGAATTATGACGCCAAACAATTATTATTCATTTCTTTGTATAAATATAAATTTCTAAAGAATTCTGCAACAAACCGTCTAACGAATTATGGAACAATTCCAATTAATTCTAGAATATCACACAAAACAAAAAAGGCCCTTTCGGGCCTTTTTTAGCTGCAGCGGCTGTAGCCGCAGTTGCTGCAATTTTTGCAGCCTTCCGTGTTGATCAGCGAGGCGGAACCGCAGGACGGACACAGGTCCAGCGAGGTCGCCGCGTTGCGGGTAACGGCGTATTGCGCCGTCGTCTCCATGATGACCTCTTGGGTGGCGGTCACATAATCGTCCGCGCTGTCCGTGGACTCGCCGTGCATTTCAAGCGCTTTAGCTACGGCATCTGCGATCGATTCGACGCGGTTGGCGCCGAAGCCGATGGCGCCGGAGCCGCCGATGCCCTTCAGATGCTTGGTCAGCAGCTGCACTTTGTCGCCGTGATCGCCATAGCGCAGGAACAAGGAGCAGACGCGGCCGAGCGCTTCGGACATCGCGAACACATCGGAACCGGCTTTGCCGACGTTGAGGAAAATTTCGCTCGGGCTGCCATTCATATCGTTAATCGTAATATACGCCATGCCGAAAGGCGTATTGAATTTATACGTTGCGCCGCGTAAAATTTGCGGACGGCGTTTGTACTGCTTGTCGAAGGAGCGCTCCGTCTTCGCGTCGATCTTCACCGCGAGCGACTGCGACAAGTTCGTGAGCGAAGATTCATTCGATGGGTTTGCCGCCTCGGCGGCTGGAGCTGCTTGAGCTGTCGCTTCAGCCGGTTTCGCCTCGGTCGCCTTCTCTTCTTTCTTATCGGTGCTTAATACCTGCACGTCGCGGCTGCCATCGCGATAAATCGTAACACCCTTGCAGCCCAAATCGAAAGCCAGCTCGTACAGCCGCTTCGTTTCGTCTACCGTAAAGTCGGACGGGCAGTTCGCCGTCTTGGAGATCGAGCTGTCGACCCATTTTTGAATGGCCGCTTGCGCTCGGATATGATCTTCTGCCGATAAATCCATCGCAGTGACGAAGTAGCTCGGAAGCTCCTGCCCCGGGTGCTGATCCTTCCACTCTTGTGCGATCGGCACATATTGCTTGTCGAAGCCCAGACGGCTTTGACGGTAATATTCAAAAGCGAAGTAAGGCTCTATGCCGGTCGACGTGCCGACCATCGTTCCCGTGCTGCCTGTTGGGGCTTGGGTGATGACCGTTACGTTGCGCATTCCTTTATTCTTGATGGCAGCGCCGACTTCCGGAAATACGGAAACCATATTTTTCATAAAGCCGCTTTGCAGAAACTTCTCAGTATCAAAATGCTTAAACGAGCCTTTTTCCTCGGCGATATCGGCGGAAGCAAGATAAGACTCCTTCGCCATAAAGCCGTACAGCTTATCGAGGAATTCAAGCGACTCCGGACTGCCGTAGCGAATGCCCAGCTTGATCATCAGCTCGGCAAGACCCATGGACCCGAGGCCTATGCGGCGCTCGCCCTGTTGGTTGATCCGGTTCTCTTCAAAATGGTAAGGCGTCTTGTCGATGACATTGTCCAGGAAACGGGTGGAATAACGGACAACTTTCGAAAGCTCATCCCACGCCACGTCGTTATTCGCCTCGTCATAGAACTTGGACAAGTTAATGGCCGACAAGTTACATACGCCCCACGCCGGTAAGCCCTGTTCTCCGCACGGATTTGTGCAGATGATCGGGTTGAAATACCAGCTGTTAGACATTTGGTTGTAATATTCCATAAACACCACGCCCGGCTCGGCCGATTTCCAAGCGGACTCGATGATCGTGTGCCATACGTCTCGCGCCTTGACCGTGCGGTAGTGGATAATGTTTTTGCCGGTCTTTCTCCACTTCTCAAGATCGCCGTCCCAGATGTCGTTATACTCCGGATCGGTGGTGTCGGGATATACCAGCTCCCAATCGAGATCTTCCTTGACCGCCTTCATGAAGCTGTTGCTGACGCAAACGGACAAGTTGGCGTTCGTAATTTGCCCCATCGTTTGCTTCACGGTAATGAAGTCGACGACATCCGGATGCCAGTCGTTAATCATCAGCATCAGCGCGCCGCGCCGGCTGCCGCCCTGCTCGATCAGGCCGGTTGTATAGCTGAACAGACCGCCCCAGGATACGGCGCCGCTCGAAGAACCGTTCACGCCCTTCACCACGGAGCGGCGGGGACGAAGCGAGGACAGATTGATGCCTACGCCGCCGCCGCGCGCCATAATCTCCGTCATCTCCGACAATGTTGCCATAATGCCGCCCCGGCTGTCATGAGGGGACGGAATAACGTAGCAATTGAACAGGGTGAGTTCATCGCTTGCATCCGCGCCGGCAGCGATCCGACCGCCCGGTACAAGCTTCCAGTCATCTAATATGTAGCGGAATTTCTCCGTCCATTCTTTTTTCTTCTCAGGCGATGCTTCCACAGAAGCCATTGCAGCGGCCAGGCGATCCCACATTTGTCCGGGTGTTTTCTCCAGCGTCAGTGTCAGCTTCTCGACGGCGGATTCAACGATATCGCCGTTTCTAAGCTTGACTTTGACCTGTCTCCCTTGACGTTCGACCACTTCGCCCACTTCTTTGGCGGGGAACTTCGGGTCGTCTTTCGTAAGCACGAGTACCGTATCGCCAACTTTCGTATGGCTCGTATCGGCATTTTTCATCGCGTAACGGTCAAGAAATATTTTCTCGCTCAGGCCTTCCAATTTGGTTTGCTGCATGATCTTCAAATCGACAACCTCCCGGATAATGTTATTCATGCGAGGGTGTAACGCGCCCTCAAATTCGACATACGGTGAAACGGAAACAAGCGACTCTAAGCAGTTAAGCTGCGAAATACGGCAGCGCAACGACACAGTTTTAAGACCAAAAACGTCAAAAAAGGCGTTATAGAGCCATTTCTGACGAGCGATGGACGCTTATCTCGTTTTCTGAAAAATCACAATATCTGGTATGCGAAATTCATTATACAATACAATATATAGTGTTTCTAATGAAGCGAATGCGATTTTAAGCCTGAAATTCTGGCAACAGGGCCGAAATCTTCTATTTGCTCTATCAATCTCTCTTTCTTATCTTACCGATTCTTCATCTTATTCGACATCATTCGATCTGTCCAGGGTTCGAAAGTACTACGACTTCTACCCGGAAGACCTATTGCCCAACTCAACGAAATGAACGGTCAAAACGATTTTGACAATCATCGTTGCGATTGGTACTGTTATATCCATGATAACATAAAACAAAATAAATCACAAACATACGTTCGCTTTATTGGGACGATCTGCGACTTGCTTGAAACCAAACTTACTCATCGATCGGAGGAAGATGCATACATGCAGCAAATCTACTTGTACCAAAATCGGCTGATTCCGCTGACGCAAGTTCATATTTCACCAGAGGACCGGGGTTATTATTTCGGTGACGGCGCCTATGAAGTATTTCGGGTATACAACGGGATATTGTACGAAACGGAAGCTCACTTCACGCGTTTGAAAAAAACGGTTGACGCGCTTCGCATCAAACTTCCGGCAGACCATACGGCCCTCACTCGGCAGCTGGAAGAGCTGGTACGGGCGAACCGGCTGCAGGAAGGCATCGTTTACATGCAGATTACAAGAGGGACGGCGCCGCGCGTTCATGCTTTTCCGGCCGGTGCCGAGCCGGTGCTCATGGCTTATACCCAGCCATTGGCGCGTCCGGTTGCTACTATGGAAAAAGGCATCTCCGCCGTCACAACCGAGGATATCCGCTGGCTGCGCTGCGATCTGAAGACACTCAATCTGCTGCCCAACGTCATGGCCAAGCAAACCGCCGTCGATCACGGCACCGGGGACGTCGTCTTTCACCGCAGCGGCACCGTGACCGAATGCAGCGCCTCCAACATGATGATTGTAAAAAACGGCGTTGTGCGGACCCATCCGGCGGACAACTTGATATTGCACGGCGTCACAAGGGCCGTCGTGCTGCGCCTGGCGCAATCGGAAGGCATCCCGACGCAAGAGACGCCGTTTACGGTTGAAGAGCTGCTGCAGGCGGATGAAGCGTTTATAACCGGTACTACGGTGGAGGTGACCCCGGTAACGAGCGTGGACGGCAAGCCGATCGGCGACGGACGCCCTGGAGCCGTCACCCGCCAGTTGCAGCAAGCGTTTGAAGCCGCCATTCCGACCGCCTGAACGGCAACCGTCAAAAGCCCCCCCTTACTCACAATGAAAGAAACCTTCGGAGGAGCTACTCGCTCATCTCCGAAGGTTCCATTCTTCGCTGCCGTATTTCTCCCGCGCAAGCTGCTGCGCCAGTTCCTCTTCGTAATCGGTCAGCCTGCCGGATACGAGTTCCACATGCAATCCGTCGGCAATGCCTTCCCGAAACGCCTTCTCGACTTCGACAAGTCCGACCTCAGGTTGCTTCAAGCTGCGAAGCACGTCATTGATCGCAACCGCCTTTTTCAAAAACTGCTGCTTCATCCGCTCCATCACACGTTCGTTTGAAAAACGAAGCAGACGGAACAACTGATCCGCATCAAGGTCCAGCAAAATCGAACCGTGCTGCAGCACGACACCCTTCTGCCTTGTTTGCGCGCTCCCTGCGACCTTTCGCCCTTCCACCACTAGCTCATACCATGATGGAGAGTCGAAGCATGCCGCCGACCCCATCGAAGCGTACTTTGCCTTTTCTTCCTCATTCACCAGCTGCACCATGTCCGCCGCAAGCCCCAGCTTACGGAATCCCAGCAGCAGTCCCTCGCTCAGCACGCGATAGGCCTCCGTCACGCTGCGCGGAATGCCCGGGTAGCTTTCGGACACGATGATGCTGTACGTCAGCTCCTGGTCATGGAGCACAGCCCTCCCGCCGGTCGCTCTGCGCACAAAGCCGATCCCTTCGCGATCAATCGCTTCGAAATCAACCTCGTCTTTTGCCTTCTGAAAATATCCGACGGATAACGTCGCAGGGTTCCAGCCATAAAACCGGACCGTCGGCGGCACCTTCCCTTCGCCGTGGGCCGTCAGGATCGCTTCGTCTACCGCCATATTGTATTCCGGAGAACAAAGCCCCGAATGAATAAAACGCCACTGTTCCGTCATGTAGTACGCACCTTCTTTTTTAGAAATCGGAACTTGAGAGGTCTTGCTTCCTTAACAATACCTTATCTTTTCACGCTGATCCAGCGACCTGCCTGAAGCTCCGGGATAACGAGCGTCCGCTCCGGCTTCTCCGTCGCGTCCGTCCCGATAAAGGCAAGCGAACCGTCCTCGGCCAGCGCCACAAATTCGCCCGCGGTCCGATCCAGCGCGATCGGTTGATGCTCCCATACGAGATGCACTTGCTTCCGCGATTTCAGATCAAGCAGCGACAGCGGTTTTTCCAGCTCCGGATTGTTGCCGGTCATATCGTGACGGGCAATAAGCATCTTGCCGTTCAATGCCCGCATTGTGAAAGAAAACGGACGCGTATTGCTAACGAAATTCCCGGTCAGCTCATATGGAGTTTGCTGCGGATTATAGCGAAATATTTTATTGGACCATTCGTTCTTATGCCGCTGGGAGATCATCATGAAAAGTTCGCCGTTCGTGTCGACCTCCACCTCATCGAGCGGGTAGCGCCTGGGCTCTTGAATCAATTTGCTCCACTCGCCGGCCGCAAGGTCCAACTTGTACACATTCGAACTGGTCGAAGCGTTGTTCGATGTGACGATCCAAACGGTATTGCCGTTCCCCCGAACGTCCTCGATCCCGCCGGGCATCGTCCATTCTTTGACCCATTTGCGCTGCTTAAGCTGATAGATGCCGACTTTCGTATAATCTCCGTCCGGCTGCGACGTAAGATCGGCGGATGCCAGAAACATCAAGTCCCCGCTCACGTAGCTGAACTTTGGAGACATGGACGGCGTGGCAACCCGTTCATACCCGTCCTTGTTATTATCGCGAAGATAGAGTCCCCGGAAAGCGTTCGGATTGTCCCGATCGAATACCGTTACGACCGTATGCTCCTTCGTATAGCTGATTGAACTGATCGGTTGCTCGGTTTGCAATACTTCCTGTGCGCTCTCCGCATTGCTATCCACGCTGAATACCCGGTGATCGTCGGCAACGAGCATATCGCCTGCTTGAGCAGCCGCCTTTACCTCAGTCCCTCCGGTAGGAGTCAAGGTTCCCCCTTGTGGTGTTGACGCCGCAGACCGGCAACCGGCGCCCGCTACGAACAGCAGAACTGCTACCATACCGCAGAGCATGACCTTCTTCATCGCCCATCTACCTTTCCCTCATTCTTCAAGCCGGACGAGAACTTGTCCTAAGCGCCTCTTCCCCATCATAATGCATCCCTTGCCGGTTTGAAAGCCCGTATTTTGAGCATAATAAATGGTAACTCTATGCATTTCGCTATAGAAAAGGGGCGCCGTAACTATGCAAACGACGAACGAATCCAAAGAACACGTGCGGCAGCTAAATGATCATGTGCAGATGCATTTTGACCGCCAATGGTTCGAGGAGCTGCACGGCAGAGCTTTGGGCAACGGGCCTTGGGACGGTTGGACGATGTACAAGCTCGCGTACGAGGCCGAACAATCCGGACTGATACACAGCTTCGACGAGCTTCAATGCTTGACGCATTTGCCCGGTCTTGTCCCTATGGAGCATCAGCTCGAAACGGCTAGGAAAGTGCTAGTCGATATGCGGGGACGCGCCATTTTGGCCGACGAGGTAGGTCTCGGAAAAACGATCGAAGCCGGTTTGATATTGAAGGAATACATGATTCGCGGACTGGTGAAAAAAGCGCTCATTCTGGTGCCCGCCTCGCTTGTGCTGCAATGGGTGCGCGAACTGAACCAAAAATTCGGGATTCCTGCGGTGGCGCAAAAAAAAGAATACATGTGGGTGCAACACGACGTCGTCGTCGCTTCCATGGATACGGCCAAACGCGACCCGCACCGCGAAATCGTGCTCGGCCTCGAATACGATTTGCTGATCGTCGACGAAGCGCATAAGCTGAAAAACAAAAAAACGACCAACTACCAGTTCATTAACGAACTTCGCAAAAAATATTGCCTGCTGCTGACGGCGACGCCGGTGCAAAACGACTTGAAGGAGCTGTACAACCTGATTACGCTGCTCAAGCCGGGACAGCTTGGCGGCCAAACGAGCTTTCAGGCGAACTTTGTCGTCGACAAGCGCGTACCGAAAAACGAAGAGCAGCTGCAGCAGGAGCTGTCGAAGGTCATGATCCGCAACCGGCGCAGCGACGGCAATGTCAATTTTACGAAACGGATCGTTCGCAACATCCCGCTTCAACTGTCGGACGAGGAGCAGGCGCTGTACAATGGCGTCACCGATTTCGTCAAAGGACGGTACGAGGAAGCCGGAGGCGATATCGGCAGCGTGTTATCCTTAGTGACATTGCAGCGCGAAGTATGCTCCAGCCGCGACGCCGTGTTCATCACCCTCGTCAACCTGTTCAAAAAAACGGCCGAAGATTCGCCCTTGCGCCCCAAAATATGGGAGCTTGTCGAGTTGATTCGCGGCATTAAAGCGAATACGAAAGCGGAAAAAACGATGGAGCTTGTCCAGGAAATTAACGACAAAGTGATTATTTTCACCGAGTACCGGGCATCGCAGGAATATTTGCTGCAATATTTGAAAGATCACAAAATAACGGCCGTTCCGTACCGCGGCGGAATGAACCGGGGCAAAAAAGACTGGATGATGGACCTGTTCCGCAACAAAGCGCAGGTGCTCGTCGCGACGGAAGCCGGCGGCGAAGGAATCAACCTGCAGTTTTGCCATAACATGATCAATTTCGATCTGCCCTGGAATCCAATGCGCGTCGAGCAGCGGATCGGTCGCGTTCACCGTCTCGGACAAAAGGAAGACGTCAAAATATTCAACCTGTCGACGCAGGGAACGATCGAAGAATATATTTTGTCGCTGCTGCACGAGAAAATCAACATGTTCGAGCTCGTCATCGGGGAATTGGATACGATCCTCGAACGTTTCGAGAAAAAGACGTCGCTCGAATCCCATCTGGCCAAAATTGTTTTATCCTCGGCCAGCCAGGAGGACATTCGCAGGCAGTTGGACGATTTGGGCCGTTCCTTCACGATGCTGAAATCCGAAGTGGAGCAGGAGCACGAAGAAGGCACAGGGCTGCAGCGGATGCTGAATGCCGTCGGCCAGACGATTCAAACGGAGGTGCAGCCGTAGCATGATGACCACCGAGGAAATCCGCTCGTTTGTGCTCAAGTATTTGGAAGCGGAAAAATGCGACATATTGGAAAAGCACCCCGCCTACGTCACGGTCAAGCTGTCCGTTTCGGCGGACAAAGACTTGACGCACCGGCCGTATTATTGGGGATTCGTGGAGCGAACGGGCGTCACGCCGGAAACGATGACCTGCACGTACATCTTCGATCCGATCATGTATCGTGAACTCCAGCCTCACAGTCCGCAGGGAGGGCCGGCACCCGGCATCAGCACGGCTGCACCGCCGGGCATGTCTCCTGCGCCCGCGCCCGCTCCCGCTCAAGCCGAAGAACCGGCCGCTGAGCCGGCGGCAGACAAGCAGCAGGCGTCCAAGGTGCCGGATAGCCCTCAGCCGCAAGGAGACAGCATTCTCGGCCGCTATTTCGGATTCGTGCCGACGACGTTCACCGCGCGCATTCCCCGCGACGAGCTGACGTACGGCAGCGGCCGGCTCGAGCAAATCTTCGGCGCTGTCCGTGCCAAAGGCCGATTCGTGCGCTTGTTCGAACAGTACGCGCCGGACACGACGAAGCATTCACAGACGGTGCCGTACGAAAGCTGGCTCGGCGTGAACTATAAAGTCGAGCTTGCTTGCGACATGAAGCGAAGCGAAATTCACTCCATCGGCATTCAGCTGCAAACCGGCGAAATTCGCGAGCAGTTTCACGATTGGGTGCTGCCGAGGCGGCTTACGCCGCGCTTGCCCGCGCATGTATACGTAACGCCGGATCGCATCGCGCTGCCGCGCGCCGTTCTGTTTCTGGAGCAGCATCTGGAGCAGAAACTTGCCGCCTACGACCACAGCTGGGCGCAGCAGGCACAGCTTCGGCTCGAGGATGAGCAAATTCGCGTGAAAGATTATTATGAGTCGCTGCTGCAAGCAGCCGAACCGGACAAAAAACCGGTGATCGAAGCCCAATATGCCGGTCGTCTTCAGGAAGTCGACTGGCAGTACCGCCCCCGCATCCAAATATCCGCCATCAACTGCGGTTTGTTTCATTTTCCACAGACGAATGGGAGGGCGTACTGACGAACGGGCGCGAACGAAAGCGCATTAACGGGAAAACTTTTTTGATGCGGGCTACAGGTTCTAACAAACTTTTTATCACATACACTATAAAATAAAGTCATATTCGCACCGGCAGGCGCATATGGCCTTCGGCTCAGGAAGCTTTGAGCGGTAGTTACGACTTAAAGCGACCGCCGCCTATCCTACCAGCGAAGCAGGTGAATTGATGAAATTAAGAACGTTCGGACTGACGGCGTTCCTTCTTTGTACAAGCTTGCTGATGGCACGGCCTTACCCTTCCGCTGCGCTGCAGCAGCCCGTCCTGCCGACGGAAACGAAGCTCGCCGCGACAGGCAGCGTTTCACCCGGAATCCCGGACGAAATTCGATCTTCTTCCTTATCGGAGGCGGCAAACCGGTTCATTGGCGTTTTGTCGTCGCAGCAAGGCTTCGAGCAGTGGAAGCAAAGCACGTGGACAAGCTATCCGCTAGGCCCTGGCACTCACGGGTGGGTGATTCTGGTCGCGTCAAGCGGCCGAGACATCGGGTATTTGGTGCTGTATGACGCAGGACCGGATAAGTACCGCTTGGCCGAATACGGCAACGGCGAGTATCCGCTATTCAGTATGCAAACGCTGTACCGCAGTATGGTGCAGCTGGAACTTTTCGATTATTCCTACAAAACCGAACGTCTGTATTACAACCCGCTGCAAGCAGTATGGAAAATTACCGTGCAGGGTGCGGACAGGGAATGGTATCTCGATGCGAAAACCGGCGAGGAGCTTCCGTTCCAAGACGGCAGCAAGCTTCCGAAGGTTGAAACCGGCACAAGCCCAGGAACAAAGCCGTTCACGAAAACCGAACCCGCGCATAATATAATAGAAGCCGGGCAAACGGCACCCGCCGAACCGAATCAGCGGCTGCCGTGGGTTCAAGGCAAACCGGAAGCCGGCATGACGGAGCGTAAGCTGCAGGAGTGGATTCGCAGCGCCCGCAAACCGGTCTTCTCGGCCGAGCTGTACTCGGGAAGCGTCATCCTTCCGTTATCCGTGTCCGGTTATCACGTATGGTCCGGCGGCGACGTCTACGTCAAAGTACTTCAGGACGACGATCGTTACCTGCCGTTTGAAACGCTGGCTTCCGCCGGCGGATTTTATCCTTAACTAACGGTTTTTCTCCTCTTCCCTATATAGAAAAGCTTTTCGCCACATCGAACCGGCCTTCGCCGATTCGGGGTGCAAAGCTTTTCCTTTTTTTTGCACTTAATCCCGTTTTCGAAAATATCGTTCACGCCATACCCGCAAAGTAACCGGCAGCAGACCGAACCAGCGATACTGCCATTGCTCCCGCACTTCTTTGCGTCCGGCGCGTACTTGTTTGCGCACGTCCTTCGGCGTCTCGATATATTTCACGACTTGCACCGTCAAATATTTCACCAGCTCGTCGCTTTTGGCCATTATTCTATCAACCTCCTAATCTTAGTATAGTCAACAGAATGCGACAGCAAACGCGATCCCCTAACCGCATGATGCGGAGATGCTCGAATTTGTGCGTACGCACATGCTGAAGCTGTTGGAGCAGACGAAATCCGCGCTCGATCGGGTCTCAAGCCAGACGGAGTCGGGTGAATCCAAAACGGCGTGCCCGCGAGGTCGCCCGGCAAAATTCCGCGGCAAATAACGTCTGGCTGAAATGAAAACACCCGCAGCAGCTTGAAGAACCTGGATAAGGGATTCTTCCGCTTCTGCGGGTGTTTTTTATGATAAGCAACTAAATTTTTTCTGGAGCTTCCAGACCGATCAGTCTCAAACCGTTTTTGAGCGTAATCCGCACGCTCTGCACCAGAGCAAGGCGGGCGGCGCGAACCGCTTGATCGTCTACGAGAATCGGACATTCGTGGTAGAACCGGTTGAAGCTTTGGGCGAGATCGACCAGGTAACGGCTGACGATGGAAGGCTCGAGCTTGTGCATTGCCTGCTCTACGCGCTCCTTGAACAAGTACAGCTCGCGTACGACGCCTTGCGCTTCCGCATTCGTCAACAGCTCGGCATCGATTGCCGCGGCTTCGGGTTTGTCCCCTTCGACTCCCGCTTTACGCAGCACGCTGCAAGCTCTCGCATGCGTATACTGAACGTAAGGACCGGTCTCCCCTTCGAAATTGAGCGCCTCGTCCCAGGAGAACACAATATCCTTAATCCGGTTGTTGCTCAGATCGTTAAAGATGATCGCGCCGACGCCGACTTTGCGGGCTACTTCGTCTTTGTTCTCCATGTTCGGATTTTTCTCTTCGATAATTTCCCGCGTCTTCTCAATCGCCTTCGCGAGCAATTCCTCCAAGTGGATCACATTGCCTTTACGGGTAGACAGCTTTGCGCCTTCCAACGATACTTTGCCGAACGGTACGTGCTGCAGCTGCTTCGCCCAATCATGTCCCATCAGCTCGATGACTTTAAACCACTGCTGGAAATGCAGGCTTTGTCCCGCATCGGTCACATATATCGCTTTTTCAAAATCATACGTGTTCTTACGGTAAATCGCCGCCGTCACGTCGCGCGTATGGTACAGCGTACCGCCGTCTTTCTTCACCATCAAAGCAGGAGGCATATTGTAATCGTCTAAACGGACGAGCAGCGCTCCCTCGTCTTCCTCCAGCAGTTTCTTCGCCTTCAGTTCGTCGAGAATGGCCGCCATTTTATCGTTATAAAAGCTTTCGCCGGCATAAGAATCGAATGTAACGCCAAGCAGGTCGTACATCTTATGGAATTCCTTCAGGCTGATTTCCACGAACCAACGCCACAGCTTCTCCGCCTCCGCGTCGCCTTGCTCCAGCTTGACGAACCATGCCCGCGCTTCATCCTCAAGCTCCGGTTTTGTGTCCGCCTCGTCATGGAACTTTACGTAGAGCCGCTGCAGCTCGTCAATGCCCTCGGCTTCCACCTTCGATTGCTCGCCCCACAGCTTGTACGCGACAATCAGCTTGCCGAACTGGGTTCCCCAGTCTCCGAGATGATTGACCCCGACGCTGTTGTAGCCCATAAATTCGAATATATTGTACAGCGCCTTTCCGATGACGGTAGAACGCAGATGACCGATATGGAACGTCTTGGCAATATTCGGCGACGAGAAATCGATCACGATGTTTTTGCCTTTGCCCAACTCCTGCGAGCCGTACCGCTCACCCTTCTTCAGCACTTCCGTTATCACTTCGGAAGCGAACTGCGCCGGATTCAAAAAAACGTTAAAATAACCGGACACGGCGTCGACGCGCTGAACGGAGTCGCCAGCGACCCATTTCGCCTTCAGTTCTTCGGCGATCGCCTGCGGCGCCTTGCGAAGCTGCTTGCTGAGCTTGAAACAGGGCAGCGACAAATCGCCCATCTGCGGATTCGGCGGATATTCGATCAGCTCCTCAATCGTTTCCAGCGTGACGCCTTCGAGCTGCCCCGCCAATTGCTCGGCCAGCCATTGTTTGTAATTCATTACGGATGAACCCCTTTCGTCCTGCGACCGCTCCAAGCCCCAAGTACTGCCTTCTGATGTAAGTAAAACTCCTTGTCGGAGCACTTCAAATCGTTAATAAAGCACCCCGTACGGGGTGCCTCTATTCATGCAGCATAGGTGCTAGTTTGCCAGTCTTTACATAACTTACATTATATCGGCCTGAGAAAAACGAGTCAAGCGGATGGAGGCGCTTATGATCGCATCCTATTCGTCAGTATGTTCATTCCCGGCGCATTCCTTCCCCGCTTCCAGCAGTCTCCATGAATGAACGCGACGTTAGTGTTAAAAATGTGTTATGAACGTATTTTTATAACATTTAAGGAGGTCGTCCACTTGCCATTAACGCCATTCGAGCCGCGTCGTCATGTAGACCGCTGGAAAAAAGAAATGGACCGCATTTTCAACGAGAGTATTCCGGCAGCCTTCGGCTTTCAATCCGAATTCGGAACGCCGCGCATGGATGTGTTCGAGACGGACAGCGAAGTCGTAGCTCATTTTGAAATCGCCGGCTTGGAACGCAAGGAAGACGTCGATATTCACGTACAGCCGCGGACGTTGACGATTTCCGGGACTATCCACCGGTCTCAGGAGAAAACGGAAGACCGCTTCCATCACCAGGAACGATATACGGGAAAATTCCACCGTTCAATCTCGCTGCCCGTAGAAGTGTTGGAGGAAGGCTCGACCGCCTCCTACAAAAACGGGATACTGGAAGTCAAAATGCCAAAAGTCAAACAAGAAGAGCATCGCCGCATTAACGTAGAGTTTCATTAATTTGGATTAATAAACGACAAAAGCAGTCTCCGGCGCACATCCTGGATGGTCGTGGGAGCTGCTTTTTTTTGTCTACAATATTTTTTGCATGAGAACTACGTTGAGCAATCGGTCGAACTTGTAACCGACCTCGCGCATCGTGCCCACCGTATCGAAGCCGTGTAAGTTATGAATATGAATGCTGTTGTCGTTCCCCTCCACGATGCGGGACAATACCGTATGAAGCCCCGCAGCCTTCGCTTCCGCCAGAAGGCGTTCGAACAACGCTTTGCCGATGCCTTGGCCGCGTTGATCTTGCCGCACATACAGCGATAGCTCTGCGGTTCTTGCGTATGCTTGCCGGTCGGAATATCGATTCGCGGAAGCCCACCCTGCAATCCGGCCGTCCCGTTCAGCCACCAACACGGGGTATGCGGCGCCATGCTGCTCAAACCATTGCTCCTGCTGCTCCAGTGTGCGCGGCACGGTATCGAACGTGGCAACGGTGTGCAACACAGCGTCGTTATAAATTTCAACAATTTGCGGTAAATCCGAAGATAAGGCGAATCTGATCTGCATCGTTGTCAACTTCCTTTGTTCAAGAGATCGTCATTTGTTAAAAAAACCTTTCAGCAGGCTGCTGAAAGGTTGCGCTTCATATGTAGGGATGCGGTCGAGAGGACTCGAACCTCCACGGCTGTTACACCACTAGAACCTGAATCTAGCGCGTCTGCCAATTCCGCCACGACCGCACACATCATGCTAGATGTCGCTGATAAGAGGCTAGGATAATGCGGTCAAGAGGACTCGAACCTCCACGGTTGTTACACCACTAGAACCTGAATCTAGCGCGTCTGCCAATTCCGCCATGACCGCAAACCAACATCCCTTTCAGAGAGCCTCTCTTAAGGAGACAAATAGTATCTTATCATCCTTCGAAAATGAAGTCAACATGTTTTAAAGCACGCCATCCGTCGCCCCGGATTGAAACGAATCAGCCGTTCAGCCACTCGCATACACCCCAAACGATGAGCGCCCAGATCGGAAGCGTAAACAAAATACCGTAGACCGTTCCTTTTAAAGCGGATCCTTCCTTCAATGCGCAGCACACTCCCTCCATGCATGTAGAGTGAATACCATCATATGCAAGTCCTTCATCGTTTATGCCTGTCCGTAGATTTCGGAGTCATCCTTTCGGAGCCTTGGCCATATAAATGGAACGAAGGAGAAAGGAGCGATGATAACAATGATTTTGCTGCAAATCGCAGGGGGAACACTGCTCGCGCTGCTGCTGTGGGCTATGCTGAGGTTGACGCTGAAAGCAGCGCTTTGGGCTGTCGGAATCGCTATGATCGTCGCATTTATTTTTCCGGGGATTTTGCTTCTGCTCGGGGGTCTCGTCTTCGTGACGGTGAGCCTTCTGGCTACCCTCGGACTCTTGGTGCTGCTTTCGGCATTCCGTACCTGATTTCCGTGTACCCCCGCTCCCCCTTTTTAGCCTTCCCTATACGCTCTTAAAGCTTGTCTGGCCCACGCGGCCAGTGCTTCGGGGGTATCCTGCGCCGGCGCATCGAACAAATGCGTGCCCTGGCCCGGCTTTTTGGCGTCAAGCATAATGACGTCTCCTTCTACCCCGCTGCTTCCTTCCCTAAGCCGCAATATGTAATCTTTCTCCAGCATAATGTAATCGTCTTTCTCTTGCTCCGCTTGCCGTTTCTTCAATGGGTTTCGCCTCCTTTGTTCACCGCAAAGCTCGTAAGCTAAGCTTGCCCGGAAATTCCCGGATCATGCGTCGTTGTCCGCCTCTGATAGCGAGCTCCCGATTTCATCGTCGCTTCATATACGACGCAGCCGATGGCATAGCCGAGCTGCGTCGCGGTGCCTGCATACCGGAACGATGCGCCGCGCTGCATCGAAGCAATCAATACGGCGTCCGTTGTCGTACCTGTAGCCGAGACGCCGCCGTCCCGATTGTCGACAAAAACGCCCAAATCCTGCAATGCAGCGGTTTTCGCTTCGGTGGCGGTAATAACCGCATTCACAAACGCAGCGTCGGTCAACAAGCCGTCCACGACGAGGATCGTATTGATCGTGCCGGGATATAAGGCACCCGCATCCTGCGTCAGTCCCGCTCTCGCTTTGTTGCTGAATCCGGCCGTAACCCAGCAGCACACTTCATTTCCATTCGGCAGACGCTGCGTTTCATACGCTCTGTCCTTCAGATCCGCAGCGGTGAGCAGTGCGGCTGTTTGAGACGCATCGATCCCATGGTCCGCCATAAAAGCATGCATCTCCGCCTGCGGGTCGTGGCAATGGTAGTGCTTGTCCACCTGACGGTTCATCAAATACCGGTGCGATCCGAAGCCTCCGCCCCATATGGATGAATTCAGCGTACGCATTGGCGTTTCCGAGCGAATCATGAAGAAACTGGCCCAGCCTTGATCCGTAAAGCTGTCGCTTAGACCGGGGATCACGGCTTGTCCTCCCCTTCTGGCCACAGCTGGGCACGCGGCTCTTCATAAGGCTGGTATATATAACCCCGGTCCAACTTCACCACATTGCGGGTCCGCTTCCGGACTAGCACCGTCTTGTCGTCCCAAGCGACGACATAGCCTCTGACGTCATTCGTGCGATCCGCGTCCCGGACGACGCGCAGCAGCGTTCCGTTCAACCGGTATTGGTCCAACTGTTCATCCGAAATCATAAGTAGCGCCTCCCTTACCTCTTCAGGTTCCTTCCTCATAAGATTACAACATTTTGGGGATACAATAAAACAGACGAGTGCGACACGAGAAGAGAAAGGATGAATGGCAATGCAAGCCGAAACCCCCGCAGAGAAAAAAACATACTACGTCACGGTCGGCTCAGCCGAAATATTGGAGCCGGAGGACGTGATCGGCAACTTTGAATTGGAAATCGTGGCGACCGAAGACGAGATCGACCAGCTGGAGGAATTGTTTGACGATCGGCTTGTGTCTGAGGAGGCATCGGCCGTTCGCGCACATATCCCTTTCCGGGAATACCACCACGACGAGCCTAACGACGAGTACGACAGGTCGCTTTCCCAAATTTACAAGCTGCTTCATCAGCTCGGGACACCGGAAACCAAAAAGCACATCGAACAGATGAACGTTCTTGGGCAGTAAGCTCCGGCCTGGTCCGTCAAGCCCGACAAAAAGAGCCTGTCCCCCGGACAACGTCCGGAGACAGGCTCTGTCTATTATGCTTGGATAAGTGCGTCTTACTTAACCAACATGCTCTTTGGAATCATTCGTCTCAAACCAATAATCGAGCACTTTGCTGGACATGACTCGCTTATTGATATAGTCGACCTGCTGTTCGGAGAACTGTCCTTGCCAGTCGATCTCCAATTCTTTACAAAGCTTCACGACCGTCAGCAGCTCAGACCAAGCAACATACCGTTTGTACCAAAAAAACTGAGGATGCTCAATCATATAGGGATACAGGTCGTCAAACTCCGTATGCTTACAATCAAGGGCACGTTCGAAATGAATTTTCGCCTCATTCAGTTTGGTTACGAAAAAATCCGTTGGAATTTCTTTCCCCACAGCAGCACACCTCCTGGAAATTTACGCCAAACAACCTGCTGCTTGAGCGCGACCTAAGTGTTCTGAAAGTAATTATAATGGAAAACGCCGACCATGGGAAGGCTTTCGCTTACGAAATATCCGATGCAAATGTTGCTATTCGAATTCGATAACGCCGCCGGTCAACGATGCAATTTTGACAAGCGATTCGACGCGGATGCCGGCTTCCCGTATCGTTCTGCCACCGGCTTGAAACGATTTCTCCACGGCTATGCCAAGTCCAAGCAGCGTAGCGCCGGAACGGCGAATGATCCGAATCAGTCCTCTGGCTGCGTCTCCGTTTGCAATGAAATCGTCGATGAGCACGACGCGGTCCGACTCGTTTAAAAACTCCCTCGAAACCATGATGTCGGTAACCATCCCTTTCGTAAACGAAGGGACGCGCTCGCAATACGTTTCGGTATCCGTATTGAGCGTTTTCTTGCGGCGGGCGAATACCATCGGTACGTTCAGCTCCTGCGCCGCGGCGAAGGCAATCGGGATGCCCGACGATTCGATCGTCATAATCTTGGTCACGTTCTCCTCGCGGTACAACCTGGCGAACTCTTTCCCCATCGCCGTCGTCAATACCGGATCTACCGCATGATTCAATATGGCATCGAGCTTAATGACATCGTCGGAAACGACAACGCCGACCTCTTTTATTTTTTGTTTCAATAACTCCATATCGTACCCTCGCCTTTCGCTGGTCAAAACCTTTTCCGTAAACTTATCATAATGCCAAAGAAGGTTTCAAGTACCCCTTACTGGAACTTCAAAAAATTTATGCAACTTTTACGGTTCATCCTTCGTCTATATGGTTATAAAAGGTTAGAACGCGTGAAACTGGTATTCTATGAAGTGAAAAGCAAGTTTTGAAAATGAAAACGGGCGATAACTATGTTATTTGAATAGATTTGGCCTTTTTTGCTCTTTGAGTAGCGTTCGGCAAACAGGTATGATTAGTAAGGCTGTAACGAGGAAGTTACAGGGAAAGGGAGTTCGAGATGAAGAGAAAAAGAAACTCCGTCGGCTATATGTCCGCACTCGTAATTGTTCTGCTGCTTGCCGCGGGTTGCCAGAACTACAAACCGGCTCCGGCCCAGCCCGTTGCGGTTCAGAAGCAGGAACCAACCGCGACACCGCCGTCCGCTCCCGAAGCGGATCAAGAGAAGCTCGCCGAGGTCACGGC
The DNA here is from genome assembly GCF_910594985.1 of Paenibacillus allorhizosphaerae. Lineage (GTDB taxonomy): Bacteria > Bacillota > Bacilli > Paenibacillales > NBRC-103111 > Paenibacillus_G > Paenibacillus_G allorhizosphaerae. The sequence continues at coordinate 130,561 of NZ_CAJVCE010000015.1, read as the reverse complement.
GCTGCCGCAAGCTCCGGCCAATTCTCCTGCCGACCCGGACAGCAAAGTAGCGCTGGTCAGCAGCGACCAGCCCAAGCCGGAAGAGCCGCAGAAAGGTGAGGCCAAACCGAATACGAGCAGCAAGCCGAAAATTGAGATCAAGTCGCCATATACGCAAGAAAAGCCGACGCTTCTCGGATTGACGCTCAAAACGAGCCTGGAGGAGATTACGGAAAAGCTCGGCAAACCGAAGGACACCTTCTTGATGGAAGACGATGCCGATCCGATTACCGTCTATGACTATACCGACTTTATGGCTGGTTTCAACAAAAAAAATCAGCTGCAATTCATCGATATCCGCAGCGACGGCATCGATCCGGGATTAAACGGGCTGAAGCTCGGCGATCCGGTGGCGGACGTCAGCAAGGCGCTGGGGAAACCGGATTCCAACACAAGCCTCGTGATGACTTACAAATCGCCTGGTGCCATTTTGAAGCTCGACATCGATCCCAAATCGCAAAAAGTGAACTCCATCAAGCTTTTTGCCGAATAGCCGGACCGACATACTACGCCAAAAAAACCTTGACCGATCAACGGGTCAAGGTTTTTTTTAACTTGTATACTACAGCAGCGGCCTTTTGCGAATGCGCCAATAAATATAGGCGGCGACGGCTATCAACAAGACGATAATCGTAACGCTAAGTCCCATGTATTGATGCATCATATCCAGAATGACCGGAGCATTGATGCCGATCACATGCCCGAGCGTCAAAAATGTGGAGCACCAGATCAGCGCGCCTGAACCGGCATAAAGCAAGTAACGCCATATCCCGACGTTGCTCACACCGGCGAGGTAGCACGTAAAGTGACGGATGCCGGGGACGTAGTAACCGAAAGCAACGGCCCAAAGACCGTATTTTTTGAACCAACCCTCGGCGACATTCAACCGCTCTGGCGTCAATTTCACCCACTTGCCGAATTTGTACAAAAAGGGCTTGCCTACTTTTTTGCCTAACAAATAACTGATCATCATTCCTGTCATCGCGCCGCAAAAGCTGACAAACAGGGATATGCAATAGCTTAGCAACGGCTCCTCGCCTGCAGTTAATGAACCGACGGTTGTCATCAATATTTCATCCGGGACCGGTATACCGATAATGCCCAACGCCAAAAGTCCGTATAATGCGATATAACCGTACTGATCAATGAGCCCAATAAGTTGCTCCACCGTGACACGCTCCAAGCGATATTCGAAAGTATGTTCTAACAGACAAGTATCTTCTATTGTAGCAGAATATTTGACATTTCCCAAGGGAGAAAGAGAAGCGATGGCCCGTTTTGACGAAACTTTAACATCGTTTCTCCATAATAAGGCATGAGGCTTGGACGAATCTCATAGGTTGTACTATACAGCCGTTGGAAGGGAGACGCTCGGACTCATGAAAAAATGGGGAAACATACTGCAGGTCAGCTTTACATACGTCGGCACGGTCGTCGGGGCGGGCTTTGCTACGGGTCAGGAAATCCTGCAGTTTTTTACCCGGTACGGGGGTATGGCCACGCTGACGATCGGCCTTGCGACCGCTTTGTTCGTATGGCTCGGCATCAAATTAATGCTGATTGCCAGCGATTTGGGAGCAAAATCGTACGAGGACCTGAACAATTTGCTGTTCGGACGCCGAATCGGCAACTGGGTCAGTCTGTTTACGCTCGTCACGTTGTTCGGCGTGTGTACCGTCATGTTGGCCGGAGCCGGATCGGTATTCAGAGAACAGCTTCATCTTCCGTATCAGGCGGGACTGCTGATCACGCTGCTTCTCGCTTATTTGCTGCTGACAAAAGGAATGGATGCCATCATGGCCGCAAACTCGGTCGTCGTTCCGCTGATGGCGTTTTTCAGCGTATTGATCGTCTGGGACACATGGAACGCCCCGGGTTCCTTCAATTGGATTGAGATGGAATCCAACGTTTCCCCCCAGCGCGTCTGGTTTGCCCCTCTACTGTATGCCGCATTCAATTTGACGATGGCGCAAGGCGTGCTTGTACCGCTTGGAGCACAGATTAAAGACCGGTTCGTCCTGCGATGGGGCGGCATTCTGGGGGGCGTATGGATCGGAGGCATGCTGCTGGCCGGCCATTTTGCGCTCGCGGCGCAAATGCCGGACATTGCACGATTCGAGATCCCGATGGCTCAAATCGTGCACAGGCTCGGTCCGGTCCTTCAAATGGCGTTCATTCTCGTCATCTACGGAGAAATTTTCACGACGCTGCTATCCGACGTCTACGGGCTGGCGCTGCAAATGGAGCAGCGGACGAAGGTAAAGTACAATTTCATCGTCCCCATTATTTTGGTAGTTGCTTACGGCGTGAGCCAAATCGGTTTCAAGACGCTGCTGGCTTCGCTTTATCCTTTATTCGGCATGCTCAGCATGGCCTGGATGGTGATGATGATCTGGCATAGACGCGGACCGGAGCGTCCGACTTAGCGAAACGGTAAGCACAAGCCGCACCGCCATCATCAGCATGCCGGCCAACGTAAAAATAAAGCCGCACAACAAATATCCGTAGTGGTAAGGGGGAAACGCTTCCCGGTCACGAAACACGGCGATCAAATCCGTAAACAGGAACAAACCGCCGATCACAAACAAAGCAAACAGCGCGTAATCGAAAAAAGTCCATTTGATTAAATGCGGCGCTGCGTTCAAGTAAAAAGATGCGTGCGCGTCGTCCTTCTCCGCATTCGCAGGATGCGAAGCTTTCAGCTGCGAGTAAAGAGTCCATCCCAACAGCACGGCGGAACCTGTAACCGTCAAGCCGACCAAACCGCCGATAACGGCTAGAAATGTCATCATGATGAACAGCACCTCAATCGTTCGGTAAATGTAAGATCGAATGAATCTGATGTCGAAGCCGCTTAGGCGAATCGGTGCCGGAGCGGATCTTTATGAATAGTGGGACAGCCAGTAGACCATCCAAACGAACAAGACAAAAACGGCGGCCGGCAAAAGAATCAGGACAACCTTCATCAGCTTGACGGGCGGGATCGGCGTTTGCTTCCAAAGCACGTTATCGTTGAATCGGACGGCGGGACGCAGCGGTTCGGGAACCGTGCGATACGGGTCGGGCTGTCCGGTCGCCTCTGGCAACGCCTCCGTCTTATTCGGAGCGGAGACGATCTTGCTCCGTTTCCAGCCGACCTTGTACGTCATTTCGCGAGGTGTACGTTGTTCGGGGTCCATGGTGCGGCCTCCTCTCTCGTCTCACAGGACATGATTTCCTATTCTAGCATAACTTCCATACATAATTCACGCGCAGTAGTTGATTTTTGAATGTTATGGTAACATAACGAGGAAGAAAAACTTACGAATCCATCGCGGGAGGTAAGGCTTATGCAAAAAGTGGCCGTCGTTACGGGCGGAGCACAAGGCATCGGCAAAGCCATTGTGCTGGAGTTCATCAAGGCCGGCTACGCGGTAGCCGCAGCCGACACGGATATAGAAGCCGGGAGCGAGCTGACTCGGGACATTCGGGATATAGGCGGAACAGGACTGTTCGTGCCGTGTCATATCGGAAAAGCCGAAGAAGTGGAACGTTTCTTCAAGCTGACGCTGGAAGATTTCGGACGCATCGACGTGCTTGTCAATAATGCAGGCATCGGACGCGGCGGCTCCATGCTGGAATTGCCGCTCGAGCGATTCGAGGAAGTGCTGAACGTCAATCTGCGCGGCACGTTCCAATGCTCGCAGCTGGCCGCCAGAGCCATGACGCCGCAAGGCGGAGGTTCGATCATCAACATCGCTTCGACCCGCGCGCTGATGTCGGAAGCGGATACGGAAGCATACGCCGCAAGCAAAGGCGGGATCGTCGCCCTTACCCACGCTATGGCGGTAAGTCTGGGTCCATACGGGATCCGTGTCAATGCGATCAGTCCCGGCTGGATCGAGACGCGGGACTGGCAGAAAGCATCAAAGCGGCTAAAGCCGATTCATTCCGAGCAGGACCGCTTGCAGCATCCGGTAGGCCGCGTCGGCACGCCGCATGATATCGCCTCCGCCTGCCTGTACTTGGCGGGAAGCCGTGCAGGCTTCATCACAGGACAAAACTGGGTCATTGACGGGGGCATGACCGTGAAAATGATATACGAGGAATAACGATTACAATGCAGCAAGGGGATATGCATCATGTGGTTTGTATTTGCCGCAGCAGCAGCAGTGTGCTTCGGTCTTAGAGGCATTTTATATCAATGGACGTCACAGCGGCCGATCCAGCGCAATTTGCTGCTGTTCGGCGTTTATTTTTCCGGGATGGTCATCGCCGCCGTGGCCGGTTTCGCCGCCGGACAAGCTTGGACATCCTCCGTATGGATCGGAACACTTATGGGCTTGTTCTCCTTCGTGTCCAACGCCGCCATGTATAAAGGCTTTGCCGTCGGCAAAGCTTCGCTTGTGGCGATGTTCACGGCGCTGCCGCCGGTCGTCGTCGCCGTGCTGGCATATTTTTTATGGGAAGAAAAGCTGAATATATGGCAGTTCGGGGCGTTCGTCGTCATCATGGGCGGCATTCTCATGATCCGCTATTCAAGCGACATTTCGTTACGCCATCTGCAAGGCGCGGGTTGGGGAGTGCTGACGATGCTGTTTTTCGGCTTCACCGACTTGTCCTCCAAAGCTTCGACCATGCTGGGCGCTCCGCCTTTGCCTACGCTCGTGGTCATGTACGCGACCGGCACGCTGCTGTTCGGCCTATCGTGGGCGATGGATTCGGCGCGCGAGCGCCAGGCAAGAGCAATACTGCGGCAAGCAGTGCAGGAAACAGCGGCAGGCGCGGCGGAACCGGCCGCATCCGTCGATACGCAGAGTGGCGTACCGCGAAGTGAATCAGCGTCCGGCATTCCAGGCGAAGTCGCTGCTCCCCGCTGGTCCGTCAAAAAAACATTCCTGTGGGGCTTGTTCGTCGGCATTTCGAACATATGCGGCATGATGCTGATATTACCCGCGTTCAAGCTCGGCGTGACGGGCCTTGTCTCCGCGGTTATCGCCATGAATGTCATCATCGTGCTGCTCTACGCGCGATTTGTGCTGAAAGAAAAATTCAGCCGCCTCGAAACGGGCGGCCTGATGTGCGCCATCATCGGCATCTTGATTTTGCGGTTGGCGGCGTAGTGCCGTACCCCGCCTCTAACCGATCCGAATGACCGACTGATCTGAAAAACGACGGCGGTACGCTTCAAGCACGTGATGATGGCATGTAAAAAGCAGCAATTGATGCCGCTCGCTTATCGTCTGAAGCAGCTCCATTCCGCGCTCCAGCCGTTCGTCGTCGAAATTGACGAACAGGTCGTCGATGACGAGCGGGAGCCGGATGCCGGATGCCGCATATTCGTCGGCAAGCGCAAATCGGATGCACAGGTACATTTGCTCGGCCGTTCCCCGGCTCAGCTGTTCCGCAGACATAAGCGCTCCGCTCGCCTTCTCCGCAAGCACCCGCTGCTCGCCAAGCGGAGCGACCATGCGAGAGAAGCGTCCGCCGGTTACCATCGCAAAATATTCGGAAGCCCTCCTCATGACGGAGGGCTGTTTTTCATGCTCGTACAGCCGTTTGGTCCGGTCAAACAGCGTGCCGCACATGGCGAGCACCCCCCACCGCTTCACGAGCTGCATCAGCTCCGCTTTGCGCTCCTCCACCCGCTGCAGCTTCTCCGCATGGTCGCCGCCCGCCTCCAGACGTTCGAGCTCAAACTTGCGCCGGCTCTTTTGTTCCCGGCATGCTTCAAGCTTCGCTTGAAGCTCTGTGATTTCTCTCTCCGTATGCGTTAGTTCCGCTTGCAGCTTTTCTTCGTCCGCCTGCTGCAATTGTTCGTCCAAGCGCGCCAGCTGCGCTTCGCCGACCAGCGTGACCAGCGCCAGCTCGTCCTGGCGCAGCTCGCCGAGCAGCGTCTTCCGCTGCTCCGCCTGCCGCTGCAGCCGCCGCAGCGACTCCGCGTCGTCCGCGCCGGCCGCTTGCAGCAGCGTCTCAAGCCGCTCGCGCTGCCGCTCCTGCTGCTGCTGCACGAGCGCGGCCTGGCGCGCGTGCTCCGCGAGCTGCCGGCGCCCCTGCGCGAGCCGCTCCCGCAGCGCCAGCTGGCGGCCCAGCGCCGCCTGCCACGCCTTCAGCGCGGCGGCCGGCTCCCGGCCGGCGGCGGCGCCGAGCTTTGCGGCCACCGCAGCCTCGAAGCCGCCGGCCGCACGCTGCAGCGCCTCGCGGGCCGCGCGCTGGCGGCGCAGCTGCTGCAGCTGCCGCTGCGCCTGCTCGGCCATCTGCAGCAGCGCAAGCGCCGCGTCGGGGCTCGCCGCGTCCGGCAGCGCCAGCTCGCGCAGCCACGCGGCCCAGCGGCGGCGCAGCGGCTCCCCGGCCGTCGCGTGGCGATCGCGCTGCGCGCGCAGCGCGGCCAGCCGCTCGGCGGCGCGGCGGCGCTCACCGTGCTGCGCTTCGCGCGCGCGCAGCTGCCGCTCGAGGGCGTCGAGCCCCGGCTCGATGCCCTCAAGCGGCGGCGCCGCTTCGCGAGCGGCCGCAGCTTCGGCGACGGCGTCGCCTAGCCGCGGCAGGCGGCGCAGCGCCGCCATCAGCGCGGCTTCGCGCTCGGCCGCATGCGCCTGCTCGCGCGCAGCCGAAGGCGCTTCGCCGCCGCCGGTGCGCGGTGTGCCGCTGCGTCCGGCTTCGCGGCGGCGCAGCAGCGTGAAGCCGGCGCTGAACGCGAGCAGCAGCACGAAGGCGACGCCGGCGGCGACATACTCCCGCAGCGCCACCGCGAGCAGTGCGGGCAGCAGGACGGTTAAGGCGTAAAGGGTATACGCCGGCAGAGGCGGAGCACCCTTTGGCGACCGTCGTTCCGCGCCCCGCCCGCCGCCGAACGGTTGCAGCCGCTCCCAATCCCGCTGCCGTTCTTCGGCATGCCGCGCCGCCTGCTTCGCTTCCTTCCACTCGTAAAACATGCGGCGTGCCGATGCGATCTGATCGAGTGATTGCTCAACAAAAGCAGCGTCGCTCTCTGCATCTCCGGACCCGTCCGATTGTTCAAGTTCCAGCTCCAGCCGATCTGCCTCCGCCGCCAGCGCGGCATCTTCCTGACGACGGGCGTTCCACTCTTCTCGGAAGGCGGCAGCCTGCTCGCGAAGCATAACGATCGACGGCAGCTCATCAAGCCGCTCTGCGCTCCACTGCGGATGAATTTGCCGCAGCGTCCGTTCCAGCTCGTCCGCGGTTTGCTCTTCTTCGAAGGCTGCGCGTGCGGCCCCGCGCTGCGTTTCCTCGTACTCCGCTCGCTCTTCGAAAAGCCGCTCCAGTTCTTCCCGATGAAGCATGACATCCTCACCGTCCGCCGCCTGCGCTTCCAGCCCGCTCAGTTCGCGGGAAAGCTCCGCCGAGGCAAGTTCCGCCGCATCCTGCAGCGCGGCAAGCCGCTCCTGCTCCGCTTCGATCGCCTCCAGACGGGCCACGCCGTCTTCCGGAAATCCGATCAGCTCCGGCAGCGCCGCTGCATCGCGCAGCAATTCGCGGCGGCGAAGCCAATGCGGACGCGCCCTAATGCAATGCCGCAGCCAATCGGCCTGCCGCTCGAATGCGGCAAGCTGGCGTTCCTGCTCCTCCTGCTGCCGCCCGAGCCGTTCCGCCTCCGCACGAAGCGATTCGTAGCGTTCGGCCTCGCTTCGGCTGCGGGCAAGCTCCCGCTCCGCTTCCGACAGCTCCAGCAGCGCCCGGTTGATCAGCGGCGTCCGCCCCCGAGGCCGGTACAGCTGCTCCAGCTCCTGCGAGAGCCTCCGCTCCGCCGTCCGGAACGCGGAAGCGCTAGTGCCGAGGCCGGCGCTGTATAGAAAGCCGCTGACTTCGTCGCTCTGCAGCGTGCCCAGCTCCTGCAGTTCCGTGAGCCCGAAAGCGAACAAGCTGCGAAACAGCTCCGGCGTCATGCCAGCTAGCATTGCGGACAACTCGCGTTCGCCGCCAGTGCTCCCGTCTTCGAACACCACCCGCACGCTGCCCGCGGCCGGAACCCGCCCCTTTCCGGTCGACGGGCTATCCGACCGTTCGACGCGAACGCGTCTTCCCTGTTCGTCCACCAGGGTTACCGCGCCGCCGTAGGGCCCTCCTCCGGGCGGCGCGTAGCGCTCGGCCGCGCTGCGGGCGGAAAAACCGAACAAAATGCCGCGAATAAACGCAAGCAGCGTGCTTTTGCCGGCCTCATTCGGACCGTACAGTAAAGTGGAACCAGGGGCCAGCTCCAGCTCCATATCGCGGAGCACTCCGAATCCGTGAACTTGCAGCCGCTCGATGTTCATTCCTTCCACCCCGTCTCCGTTTTCGTCAAGCCGTCCGCCAGCGCTTCGAGCGCAAGCTCCTCCGCTTCTCTCAACCATTCCGCTAGCTCTTCGGCAGGGATGCCGCGAAGCAGCGGGGCAAGCTGGGGGTGACTTTCCATTGGAACGAGCGCTTCGGACGCAAAAGATAGCAATCGTACGCGGTCTTCCCCCGCTTCCTCCGCAAAACGCAGTAAATCGCCCAGAAAACCGGGCTTTGCCGCCAGCTCCCCGCGGTCTGCCGCGATGCCGGTCCGGTCATCGATCGCCTCGACCCATACGATCCGGCTTCCGCCAAGCCGCTGCTCCGACTCCCGCAGCCCGGAGGCAAGCTCCGTCTTGGAGCCCGCCCTTTGCAAGACGGTATGCAGCGGACCGCGTCCCGTCAAGACGAGGCGTACGATCGCCGTTCTGCCTTCCGCCGCCTCTCGCGCCGCTTCGACCGCTTCTTCAAGCGCATCCTTCAATTGCTGTTCGGTTTCCATGCCCGCGATCGATACCGCTTGCGCAAGCCATCGCACCGCATCAAGCGAATGAAAAGTCAAGTCCGTATCGCCGGTATCCGATACTTGCACCAGGTAACAGCCGCGCGCACCGGTCTCGCGAATATGTCTCCCCTGCGCGTTGCCCGGGTAGACGACCCAAGGCTGCTCACGCATGACTTGACGTGTATGTACGTGACCGAGCGCCCAATAATCGACGCCGCGAACCGTCAAATCCTGCAGGCTGCACGGTGCATAATTGTCATGCTGCGGATCGCCGTCGACATTGGTGTGCAGCATACCGACATGATACAGCCCGTCTTCCCACGGACGAAAGCCGTACGACAAGTTTTCCGTCACTGCCGCGTGAGCGAACGAGATCCCGGAAATGCGGCACAAGGCCGTCCCTTCCTTATTTCTAATCACCCTGCTTTCCACTGCATCGCAGCCGAAAACGCATACGGTTTCCGGCAGATTCAGCTTGGCGGCATACCCGTCTTTCATCGGATCGTGATTGCCGTGAATAACGAACACGGGGATTTCGTGTCCAGCCAACGCTTCGAGCGCCTGTTGAAAACGGAGCTGCGCGCGCAGCGAGCGATCTTTCGCATCGTAAACGTCTCCGCTGATCAGCAGGAAATCGACCTGTTCCTGCACCGCAAGCTCCACCAGACGGTCCAGTGCGCGAAACGTCGACTCCCTCACCTGTTCCCGCAGCGGCTCGGGAAGCTTGGACAGTCCCCGAAACGGGCTGTCCAAATGGAGATCCGCCGCATGAATAAACCGAAATAATACCATACCCTCACCAACTCCCTTAGCATAAGAAAAGCGGAGATCCGCACCCTTCCCATTTGGGAGCATACGGATATTCCGCCCTTGTTTCATTGCCGCTGTATGTCAAGATTCTTTCCTATACGTGCGGTACACGCTGCGCAGCTGCCGGACGACCCGCGACATCGAATACGTATTGAGCGCCTTGTCTAGCGCGACTCGTGCGAGCTGGTAACGGTACATCGGATCGCTGGTCATCTTCTCCAAAGCGACAGCCAGCGCCTGCACGTCATCTACCGGTACGAGTAAACCGTTGACCCCATGCTCGATTTGCTCCGCGATGCCGCCTACATCCGTTCCGACGACCGCCAGTCCGCATAGCGCCGCTTCCGCGAATACCGATCCGAACGCTTCCGCCCGCGAAGGCAGCACGAACACGTCGAAGAACGGCATGAAATCTTCCGGATGCAGCATGTAACCGTAAAAAATCGTATCGTCATATATGCCTATCTCCTGAGCCAATGCTTCCAGTTCGGGGCGGATCGGGCCGTCGCCGATCAGGTGAAGCACGAAGGGGTGACCTTTACGCTTCAGCTCCGCGCATGCGTACAGCAGCGTATCCAGCCCTTTCGCGGGCACAAGGCGGCAGACGGTGATGAGCTGCGGCACCTGATTTTCATGATGAACCGGCCGGAACCGCTTCTCGTCGAACCCGTTCGGAATGACGCCGATCCGCTCCGGCTCCTGCACGAATTCGGACAAATATTGTTTGAACGAGTTCGAGACGGTAATGAGCTGATCCGCCTGTTCTTCCAGCTCCCTGTATATCGAGGTCAGGAACGCGTACTCCGGACCGTTCTTATCGATTTTGCCGTTCAGCATAAGCTCGCGCTCATAGCTGGAATGCACGGTCATCAGCACCGGCGTGTCCGGAAACAGCCGCTTCATGACCAGGCAAGCGATCGGATGATGCGCATGAATAATGTCATAAGAGGATTTGATGCGCATCTTCGTCCACCAGATGTAATCCTTGATCGTTTGAATATATTTATCGACTACCGGGTTGCCCGCATATGCCTTCCAATCGAAGGTAACGAAACGAACTTCCTCCGCCCCTTTGCCGCGCACCCTTTTGGGCAGCGAGAACAATTCCGTTTCCCAGCCTCTCTTGTTGAACCGGTCGAGCATAAAAGGCACCATGGATGATACGCCTCCCGGCTGTTCCGGGGGAAAAAACAACGCTTGAAGTATACGCATGATATCCTCCTTCAGTCCGATCCTCTCAAACGCTGTCGCATAAATATTTTACAACTAAAAAATGATGGCTCCATTATATCGTAACAGGTAAAAAACGCGGCGACAAGACTTCCCGAAACGAATGTATGTTTGGTATAATATGCATATTGCGCCCTTTGACGACCGCGAATCGCTACGTGCCTGTTTCGCGGAAGAAGCGGCCTGATCGGGAGGATCCCTTGTTTTCATGAACAATGCCACGTTTACAGAGCTGCTGTTCGGACCGGCCGGTTCGTTATTTATGTATTCCATGCTGATCGTGATCATTGCGATGACGCTGCTCGTCTCGCTGCGTCTGCTCATCACCCGGCGAAAAGTCGGGTATTTTTCCATGGTTATCGCGCTTGTCATTTTGATCGTCCAATACGGCCAGTTGGTTGCCCGCGCGGTCACGCAAAGCCAAAGCGAAACCGGGATGTTCCTGGCGCTGCTTCTCAAGCTGCTCGCCTTTGTGCTGCTCAACATCGGGATATATCAGCTGTACAATGCAACGCGCAAACGCGACTTGCTCGTGTTCGTACTGTTCATTGCGGGTACCGTCGCCATATCCGTTACGTATTGGAGCATTCCGGTCTGGCTGCAGGAAAACATGGAGCAGACGGCGCTGCTGCAGCCGCTTTTCATGGAGCTTTATTTGTTCCTGCTTCTTTTTCTCAGTTTTTTGCTCGTTGGCCCCCGGATCGGTCAGAACGGCAAGTACCAGATCATGCTGACGGTTTATTTTGCGGCGCATACGCTGCATATGGCTAATGTATATTTATTCGACGACAAGCAGCCTTATCTTAAGCTATGCGAGCAAATCATTCCATTTTTATTCCATGTCGTACTCTTTTTGTTCATTTTCGAACGCGTCATCGAGATTATGCAGGCGATTTACAATTCTTCCATAACGGACGGGCTCACGAAACTGTATAACCGTAAATATTTTCTTGGCCGGGTCGCGCAGTATGTGGAGGGCCGCGTGCCCGTGTCCGTCATCTTCAGCGACATCGACAATTTCAAGAAACTGAACGATACGAAAGGGCATCAAACGGGCGATGCGATGCTGAAACAGGTAGCGCAGATCATGATGGAAGAAACCGCCGATACCGGTCTATGCGGCAGGTACGGCGGCGAGGAAATGGTCGTGTTGGTGACGGACCCGGAGACCGACCCCGCTGAACTGGCGGAGCGGATTCGCTCCAGGGTGGAGACCGAGTCCATTGTAACGATCAGCATGGGCTACAGCCGTTCCAAGAAAGGAATAACCGCCGACGAGCTGATCAAGCAAGCGGACGAAGCGATGTATGAAGCGAAGACAAGCGGAAAAAACAAGGTGGTCGGGTTTTAATTCCCGTAAGCGACAGGCGCGCCGCGATAAATGCTCGTCCCCACATGCTTGCCTTCGCAGACGGCTTTCATCGATCCGGCCTGATCGAAGTTGAACACATGGATAGGGAGCGAGTAGTCTCGGGCCAGTATAAAAGCGGATTGATCCATCACCTTCAAGTTTTTGGCGAGCACCTCGTCGTACGGGAGCGATGTATATTTCCGTGCCGAACGGACGATTCGCGGATCGCCGTCATATACACCGTCCACGCCTTGCTTGGCCACCAGGATCGCCCCGCTGTTCACTTCCAGCGCCCGCTGCACGGAAGGGTAGTCTGTTGTAACGTACGGCTGCCCGTTTCCGCCCGCGAAGATGACAATATATCCTTTTTCAAGATGATGCACAGCCCGGAGACGAATATATGGCTCCGCCACGGCGTTGATCGGCATGGCGGACATGACGCGCACCTCCTTATCCGTCTTTGATTTCAGCACGCCCCGCAGCATCAGGCTGTTGATGACGGTGGCAAGCGTTCCGATATTGTCCGCTTCCGCACGCTCGATCCCCCACGCCTCTCCCATATGCCCGCGAAAAATATTGCCGCCGCCGATCACGATCGATACTTCGACCCCCATGTTCACAACCGATAAAATTTCACCTGCGATGTGCTCGAGCCGGTCGGGCGCAAAACCGAACTCCTCGTCGCCTGCCACGGCGCCGCCGCTGAGCTTTACCAATACGCGTTTATAATGAACCATCCATAACTGCCTCCTTCATGTGGGGTGAAAAGTGTACACAAAAAAAACTAAAGCGTCGAACGCCTTAGTTTCGAAATACGAAAGAGGATAGATTGCATATGAACGACCCGATCCGTCCGCAAAACCATCACCCTTCCTTGTTTTGAACGATTTTCCTTTATCCAGAATACCGGATGAGATGCAATATTTCAACACCGAATCCGCTTCCCGCTACTCGATCGTAAACAGATTATCGATCGGCTGTTCCAGCAGCTCGCTTATTTTTTTGGCCGTCGCCGGTCCGACCGGCTTCACCGCGCGCTCAAGCAGACTGATATAGGCGAAGCTTAGTCCCGAGAGCTTGGCTAAATCCCGCTGCGTCAAGCCTTTCACAATTCTCGCTCGTACGATGGCATTCGTTCTTGCTCTGATCTTCACAGGACGACCTCCAATATTTGTATCTTCCCCCTTAATTATACCATGTTATTTCGCACTAGCAATCTATAAAATTTACTTTAGTTTATATGAAAACTACTAATCAAAGCGATTTCGAGGATGATACAAAATATATTTGTGCTGGCCTCTGCTTACTGTTATTATAATAACGTTAACTTTCCATTTACTAGAATTGAAGGTGTCGCAATGGATTTCTATGAGCAATTGAAAGATATGCGCAAAATGAAAGGGTTTACAATCCGGGAGCTGGCTGACCGATCCGGTGTGTCCGCAGCATATATTTCGCAGCTCGAGAACGGAAACCGCGGAATTCCGTCCCCGGATGTGCTGATGAAGCTGTCGGAAGGGCTGAACATGCCTTATACGGAGTTGATGCAGATTGCCGGCTATTTGGAGAAATCGCCGCAAGCCCGGGAAGAAGGCGCTTATCGCAAGCCGCGCATCAATTTGCGGCGGTTTTTGCGGGAAAACGACCTGACGTTCGATGGCATCGAGCTGACGGAGAACGATAAAGAATGGATCGAACGGATGCTGACGGTGTTGTTCTGGAAAGAAAAGAAGCAGAAGGAGCCGACCGGAGATCAGTCGTTCACATACGAGAAATAAGTAATGATTTTAACAATAAAAAGTCCGGCCCTTCCAGTCGCTTGCCGCATTGGAAGAGTCGGACTTTTGTTCATTAAGCTAAGCTATACGCGGTAAGGAATGGGGTCCTTCGAACCGTTCTCTTCAAAACCTTTCAACCGCAGGCGGCAGCTATCGCATACGCCGCATGCTTTTTCCTGCCCGTTGTAACATGAGGTCGTCAAATGATACGGAACCTCAAGCCGGTTTCCTTCACGGATAATTTCCGCCTTGGTCCAATGGATGAGCGGCGTCTCAATGCGGATTGGGCCGCCTTCCACGCCGACGCGGGTAGCCAGCGCCATCACTTCCTCCACTTTACGGATAAATTCCGGCCGGCAGTCCGGATAACCGCTGTAGTCGAGCGCATTGACGCCGATATAAATCGCTTCCGCTCCGATCACTTCGGCATAGGATGTCGCGATGGACAAGAAGAGCAAGTTTCGGCCGGGAACATACGTTATCGGAATATCCGAGTCGACCGGTCCCATGTGGCCTGCTTCCGGCACATCGATCGATTCGTCGGTCAACGCGCTGCCGCCGAACTCTTTCAAGAAGCCAAGCGATATGACTTTGTGCCGACCAGCCGTATGATAATATGCCGCCACTTGGCGCGCATTTTCGATTTCTCTTTTTTGACGCTGTCCGTAATCGAATGTGATCGGGTATATATCGTACCCTTGATCGCGCGCGATCCCCATGCATGTCGTACTGTCCAGACCGCCGCTAAGAATGACGACCGCTTTTTTCATACTCATTTCCATTGCACCTTCTTTTCTATTTCTCCGTTTTACACACCCCGCGCCGCAGGGTCCCAAATGATTTTGTGCAGCTGCATGTTCAGCTTCACGCGAGATAACCCATGCTCCAGCATCAAGGACACGAGGCGAACCGGCGGCATCGTTTCCCAGACCGGACTGAACAAAGGAAGCGCAGCCGTCGGATACGCCGCCAGCACTTCCTTGGCTGCCATGAAATCGCGCTCGCTGCCGATCACGAATTTCAGCTCATCCTGGGGCCGCAGCTTCGCCAAGTTGGCTGTAATCATCTTATCCGTCTCTCCCGAGTCGGGGAGTTTGTAGTCCATAATATAGCGCACTTCCGGTGCAGTGATTCGATCCAGGAACATGCCGAGATCAATCGCGCCATTCGTTTCGATGTGCAAATCGGTAAACCGGCCCGTTGCGACCAGCGCTTCGATGAGCGCTGCGGACTTGTCGCCGTACAGCAGCGGTTCTCCTCCGGTCAAACATACGTGGGTGGACCGATAGCTCGTCGCTTGCTCTACAATTTGTCCGATCGTAAGCACATGCTCCGCTTCCGCGGGCGGATAGCTGTATTTCGTATCGCACCAGGTGCAGCGCAGGTTACAGCCGAAGAGACGAACGAACACTGTCGGAAACCCCGCCCGCGTTCCTTCGCCTTCGACCGTTTCGAATATTTCGACCATGGGAAGCTTCACGTCGTACACCGCAGATTCCGGCTGCCTCATTGGCGATCATCTCCCATCATTTGCGCCGTCACCGCTGCATAGCTCGTCGGTGTCTCCCATAAACGAACTTCTTCCACGCGCACGCTCGGAAACCATCCTTCTTCCCGAAGTGCCGCATACAGCTGCTCGTACATCCAGACGACCATGTTTTCCGCCGTCGTGTTCATGAGGGGCAATGCCTCGTTCAAGTACCGGTGGTCCAGCCGGTCGATAATCCGTTCTTTGGCGATCCTTTTGATATCGGCAAAATCGATGGCAATGCCCCGGCGATCCACCTTGCCGCGCATGATCACCTGCAGCTTGTATGTGTGGCCGTGAAGGCTTTTGCATTTCCCGTCATAGCAGTGCAGGTGGTGAGCGCTGTCGAACGTGAATTCTTTGGAAACGAGCACTTCTTTATCATGATATTTGAGCTCGCTTTCTTGTATATCTTGACCTAAGGTTTGTATTTTTCTAGGAATTTCGTATTCCATCGCTGTTCACCTCTCTACCAAAAAACACACACCATTATATCATGAGGGATTCGCTTCCTACAATATGGTGAAACTTGTATAATGAAACGAGAATCTGCTCGCAGAAACGTATGTATACGGAAAAAGGAGTTTTGACAACCGAGATGATTGAATTACCGGAAGCCTATATAATACAAATGAAGGAACAGCTAGGCAACGATGCCGAAGCGGACGCCTTCTTTCATAGCTACACGATGCCCCGAACGCAAGGGCTGCGCGTGAACCCTTCCAAAGTGAACGTTGCCGATGATGCGGCAATGAACCTGCTGCGCGGTTTATTTTCGTTGGAGCAAGTACCGTGGTGCGGAACAGGGTTTTATTACGAGGAAGAGACCAGACCCGGCAGACATCCTTATCACGCCGCCGGGCTTTATTATATTCAAGAACCTTCGGCCATGTCCGCTGTGGAGCTGCTCGATCCGCAGCCCGGGGACATCGTGCTGGATCTCGCGGCGGCGCCTGGGGGCAAGTCGACGCAAATCGCCGGTAAGCTGGGCGGGGAAGGCTTGCTTATTTCCAATGAAATTCACGGGGTGCGCGCCAAAGCGTTGTCCGAAAACATCGAGCGCATGGGCGTCCGCAATGCCGTCGTCGTAAGCGCCTCGCCGCAGCAGCTGGCCGCGCGGTTTCCCCGGTTCTTCGATAAAATGATGGTCGATGCGCCGTGCTCCGGAGAAGGAATGTTCCGCAAAGACCCGGATGCGGTTGCGGAGTGGTCACCGGCGCATGTCGAAATGTGCGCGGCGCGGCAGCTTGATATATTGGAATCGGCTATCGCGATGCTGAAGCCGGGCGGCCGAATCGCTTATTCGACCTGTACGTTTAACGAGCTTGAGAATGAACGGACGGTTGAACAACTTACCCGGCGGTTTCCAGAGCTGACGCTCGAACGCACGGAACGCATTTGGCCTCACCGTCAGCGCGGCGAGGGGCATTTCGTCGCCGTGCTCCGGTTAAGCGCCGATGCGGCTCAGGAGGCGGAGCCGGCATACCGGCAAGGGCAAGAAAGAACGGAAGCCGTACGCCGTTCCAAAGGAAAGCGCGGCACACGGCGGCCGGAGGAGGAGGCAATGGAGCAGTTTCGCCGCTGGGCCGCGGATTCGCTGAACGGGGAACGCTTCCCTCTGCCTCCGGGTGAAACCGTATTATTCGGAGAACAGCTCTACTGGCTGCCTTCCGCGGACAATTGCCCGTTCGACAGCACCTGGCTGCCGGGACTCAAAATATTGCGTCCCGGGCTGCATTTGGCCGAAATCCGTAAAGGACGCGTCGAGCCTTCTCATGCCCTGGCACTTGCTATACCTCGCGGCGATCAGGCTGGTGCGGCCCGCCAAACGATCAACTTCAAAGCCGACGACGAACAAGTTCTGCGTTATTTGAAGGGTGAGACGCTGCCGGCTGCATTGCCGTATCAGGGCTGGGTCGTTGTCGCTGTCGATGATTATCCGTTAGGCTGGGGTAAGCAATCGGACGGTCAGGTGAAAAATCATTACCCGAAAGGACTCAGGAAATCGTGAAACGTACAAAACCGTCCGGCGATAAAAATCCGCCCGGACGGTTTACTGTCATGCACTGCTTTTTAATGCACCTGTTCCGTTTCGAGCCGTACTTCCTCGATCAGCCGGTTTTTGTGCATCATGCTTAAATTGATCGTATCGAAATCTTTTTCTTTATCCAGCTCCTGCATCAGCATCATCGCGATCAATTCGCGGTCATCGCTGCTGCCGGCCTCGCGAAAATCGATAAATCCGGTCAGCTGCCGCTGGCTTATATCGATGGTCGCCGTACCGATCGGCAGTCCGCCGTAGGTCGATTGATAAAGCTCATAGGTCAACACATCTCCGTCGTCCCGCGCAAGCAGCACGGAATAGTCGTCCTTATCGCTGCGCTTGTACCAGACATGCTCGCTCTCCGCTTCCGCTTCCGCTTCGTCCAGTATGTCCTCGTGGGTCAACTCGATCGTTTCTATCACTTCATGATTAAACTTCATATCGATCACAAAGCTGTCCACTTGGTCGTCGTCAAAATCAAGGACAAGCAAATCGGCCACTATGTCCAGTTCTTCTTCCGTCGGCTCCATCAGCCAATTCACCGTTCCGCTCACTTCGCGGTCTTCGATCTGAAGGAATGCCTCGGCCACCCAATCTTCATCTTTGTCGTATACATGATATTCAATCGCATCATCCGCTTCTCCCACAACGACCAGTTCGAAGTCGGCCATCGTGTAATCTCCCCGTTCCAATGGACCGTCGTCTTCAAGCCGGGTATCCGTATCGACCCAATCCGAATCGAAATCAAAGTCTTCATCG
The DNA here is from genome assembly GCF_910594985.1 of Paenibacillus allorhizosphaerae. GTDB lineage: Bacteria > Bacillota > Bacilli > Paenibacillales > NBRC-103111 > Paenibacillus_G > Paenibacillus_G allorhizosphaerae. The sequence goes on along the minus strand of NZ_CAJVCE010000015.1, from coordinate 112,264 downwards.
GTATCGGTTATTTGCGGATACGCTTCGTCCACACTTTCCGTCGCGATGATATGGTCGTAGCTGCCATATGTAGCCATCACTTCGCAGCTCTTCGCCTGAACCGCTCCGGCCAAAGCCTGTACATAGGCGTGCACGCTTTCGAAAACCGCTTCCTTTTCCGATTCCGAAAGAACCTCTTGCTCCAACTGAAGCGCTCCCGCTATGCGATCGTTTTCCCGGTATACCAGCGATAATGTGCCTACAGAACGATGATTGAATAAAATATCGTTGACTTCGCCGCCGGCCGTTTTCAAGTCCGGCCTAAGCATCACATTAGCCATTCGGTTCCCTCCAAGTTAGGCGATAATGGAAGACAAGTTAGTTTTCGGCCGCCCTTGTATATGATGTCCAGTCGAGCCCAATATTTATTCGCCGGGACATTCGACCAGATCCGACTCGGGCGTTCGGCCATAACCTAAAGTAAACTGATGACCTGGGTTCTCATGGGTCACAACATCGAAAGGAATGATTTCTCCATGTCTCATGTTCACGGCTTTTTCACGTCGACAGGTACGATTCTTGTATTGTTTATTTTGCTGGTGATCATCCTACGTGCAGGTATTTATTAATTCCCCGCCGCTATCCTTCAGTCTCCCTATAACACGAAAAGGGTTGGGACCTAAGTCCGAACCCTTCTTTGGCAATCGTACAAGACGGCTACGCAACCAGTTTATCCTTCAAGCGTCTCATGCGCTTTGACGAGCCGTTCCAGCTCGTACGCCGTCAGCTCGCGGCTTTGTCCGGTGGGTAGAGCAGGGTCTAGAACAAGCGGGCCCATGGAGAGGCGCTTCAGGAAAACGACTTTTTTGCCGACGGCTTGAAACATTCTTTTTACTTGATGGAACTTCCCTTCCATAATCGTCAGCTCGATGACGGACCTCTCTCCCCTGTCCGGGCTTCCCTTTTGCAATATGTTAAGCTTGGCCGGCATCGTCACATAGCCGTCGTCGAGCGTCACACCTTGCGCGAACGCTTCCGCATCATCCGGACCGACGGCGCCGTCCACTTCGGCGTAATACGTTTTGGGTACGTGCTTCCGGGGAGACAGCAGGTTGTGCGCAAGTTTCCCGTCGTTGGTCAGCAGCAGCAGCCCCTCCGTATCTTTGTCCAGCCTCCCGACAGGAAACACTTCGAAGTGCGCGTATTCTTCGTCCAGCAGGTCAAGCACCGTTCGGTCTCTTGTATCTTCCGTGGCCGAAACAACGCCCTGCGGTTTGTTGAGCATCAAATATACGAACTGGCGGTACGCAACCGGCTCTCCCTCGACAGCAATGCGGTCGCGATCCGGCTGCACCTGCATGCCGCTGTCTTTGGCCGGCTTGTCGTTGACGGTTACAGCGCCGCGTTTCACGAGCTGCTTGATTTCGCTACGCGTGCCGAATCCGGTATGCGCGAGCAGCTTGTCCAGACGCATCGTTGCTTTCATCTTTATGTCCACCTCCAGCCGGGGGGATATTCGTTCTTGAGCAGGCCGTCCAGCCATTTGCCCCAGCCGACGGGATAACCGTCGACACAGACGAGGCAGTAGCCTTTCGGTTCCACGCTGTCATGCGCGGCGTGCAGGTCTCCCGGGGCGAGCTCCAGCGTCTCGCCCTTGAGATAGCGTACGGCCCGCGGATCTTGAGCCGTCAGCATAATGCGGCGTAGCGCATCCTCCGCGCGCAGCCCCATTGCCAGCGCGTGCGAAGGCACGAAGCGCTGCTTGACCGCGCCGCCGAGATACCATCCGGGTCGGATGACCCGGATGCCGTCCAGCGGCGGCAGCCCTTCCGGCGCGGCATATACATGCTCGCCGCGCAGTTCCAGGGCCGCGGGCAGCGCCGCGGCCAAATGCTCGCGCGCGAAGCGGGCCAGCGCCTCGCGCGGGTCGGCTGCCGCCGCGGCCGCACGGCCTGCGCGAGCGGAGCCGCCGCCGCCGCGCTGTGCACGCGCGGGCGACGCCTCGCGCGGCGGCGCTGTCGCAGCCCGCGGCGCATCGGCCTCGCCGCGGTGGCGCAGCACGGCCGCGTAGTGGCCCTCGCCCCGCAGGCGGTGGGGCCACAAGCGCGCCGTGCCGGCCACTTCGCCGGCTCGGGCGTAACGGCCCGAGGCCAGCCAGTCCGGCCGTCCGGGGGCAAAGCCTGCGTGCCCGGCGATCGCGGGCACCACCTCGAACGCCGGATGCTCGTCGAGAAATTCGGCGATGATCGCTTCGTTCTCCTCCGGCGAGAACGTGCAGGTCGAATAGACGAGCCGTCCGCCCATCCGCAGCATTTGCGCCGCTTGACGCAGCAGCGTCCGCTGCATGCCCGCGTACTTATCCACCCACCCAGGCTGCCAAGCTTTGGCCATATCTTCTTCCTTGCGGAACATCCCTTCTCCCGAACACGGCGCGTCGACGAGAATTTTATCGAAATAGCCGGCAAACGGACGAACCATTCGTTCCGGGTCCTCATTGAGTACGACCGCATTGGTCACCCCGCTGAGCTCGATATTTTTAACGAGCGCCTTGACCCGGTCCGGGTGCACGTCGTTGGCTACGATCAATCCCGTTCCTTGCAGCTTCGCCGCGAGCTGCGTCGTTTTGCCGCCCGGTGCGGCGCAAAGATCAAGCACATAGTCTCCGGGCTCTATGCCGAGCAGCTCTGCCGGCGCCATGGCGCTCGGCTCTTGAATATAATACAAACCGGCATGGTAATGGGGGTGTTTGCCGGGACGAGCCGTCTCATTATAATAAAAGCCCGTTTCCGTCCATGGCACCGGGTCAAGCTTGAGCTCCGTTAATTCCAGCAGGCGGGGAACGGCAGCCTTGAGCGTATTCACCCGCAGCCCGTACAGTCTGTCTTCCTCGTAAGACGCCAAGAAGGCCGAATACTCGGCCCCAAGCATTGCTTTCATTCGCTCTAAAAACGCATCAGGCGCAACCGGCCCTGTCATCAACATTCAACTCGTTTCCGTAGGTATCTGGAAGAAATAAATTTTGTCGCCCTCCGGCTGCGTATGATATCTGGATAACCAGTGCCCGCTCAGCCAAACAAAATCGCGATTATCCCAATTGTACTTCTTATAATTGTTCACTGCAACGATCAGGTCCGGCCGGGTAAAAGAACTGACGAATATACGCTTGCTCGTTTCATCCGCGAACATGATCGCATCTTCTTCGGGAAGCAGCACCGCTTCTTTCGTCCTCCACCGGGAGGTATAGTACGTACGTTCGAGCGTGTTCACAAACACTTGCTCGGCAGCCGTGTCGTTGTTCACATCAGTGAAGACGCTGCCGAACAACATATCTTTCCGTTCCCAGCTGTCGGGTACGTCGATTTTTTGCAGCACCGTCATCGTTCCCGTCGCCAGGTCGCCGGTAAGCCAGCCTGTCGTTTTTTTATAAGGCATTCCTTTGCTGTTCGTTTCCACCGTGAATCGGTGAAGCAGTACGATCTTCTTGTCTTCGCTGTAGCATCCCCCGTATTCCAAACGCTCCTGCGATTCCTTCGGCAAACTGAAACGTTGGATCGGCACGCCCTTCAAATCCGTCATTTGCACACCGTAAGAATAGAGCATCGCTTTTTTATCGTTCAGACTAAAGTTCCTCACCTCGCGGTCGTACGTGAAGTTGTAATACAGCAGCTTGCGGCTCGCGTCCATACCAGCCTCCAGCAGCCCCGTTTCCGATGCAAAAGGAAGCTTCGCCTCCGACGAATTCAGATCGATCCACCGGACATCGTTCCGGAATAAACCGGCTTCATACAATGCAACCCCTGCCTCCCGGGACACGAACAGCTTGTCCCTGACTCCAAGCTCCGCCGGCGGCGCAATCACTTTCGCGGCGCCCGTATTCATATCATAGCTGACAATGCCTTTACGGCTGTCTTTCACGAGCAGCCGCCGACCGTCCGGCGATACGGCCGACTCCGCAATGGTTATCGACGAAAGTGCGCCGTCTCCGTCCTTGAAGCGATACAGATCGAGCACCGGCGTAACCGTCCGCTTCGCAACCGAAAACCGGTTCACGCGGAGCACCCGTTCACTGCCTTCGTTTTTCAGCGTAATGTATAGAAATTCATCGTTATTGACAAACCCGAGCAGTTTCGTAACCTGCGCGACTTCTTCGGGGGAACTGCCGTATGAATATCCGATCGGATCGCTCTGCATCGTTTGCATTTTCGGATCGATCGTCACCGCGTCCGTTTGATTCCATACCCCGCCGTCCTGCTCTTCCGTTCGCATAACAAAATAAACGATTTTATTGTGATCCGGCACGCCGTACTGCTCAACAACATGTGCCTTGTCTTTTAAGGTGAAAAGCGTCCCTTTCGTAATTTTCGATTTGGATGCCGCCAGCGCAGGAAACTCATATACCGGCGCCGTGGCGTTCTCAACCTTAAATGCATCGATGACATGATAGCTTTGAGCACCCGTTAATATGGTGACCATGTCCGCGGCGTTCTCAGGCCGCATGGCGGACCCTGTCGTCGTGGAGGAACCGCTGATCAAGTACAAGCCGAGAAACAGCAAGAGCGACAAACTGAAGCCGAACAAGTACCATAGATACACCGATATGTTTCTGATCATGGATCCCCCTGCGCCTCCCTAGTCGTTTATATCCATGATTGCGGCTCATGTTCGCAAATCTGTTTAATTTTAATTCCACAAGGCAGTCGAAATTCCTTCCTGTTTGGTGTATGATCAGGTTAGGAACATTTGTTTAGTAACGTATGTTTTTCAGGTAAACGTATTGTTTTTTACATTTCCAAAAGAAAGTAGGAGCAAGATGAAGAAACTGGCTATTTATTTATCGATCATTGTTGTACTCTTTGGCGCAATGTATATTGTCAACCAACAATCCACCGAGGCGAAGCTGGGCAAATATGCCAACAATGTATATGGAATTGCGCCGGATAAGCTCCATCCGGAGACAATCAAGCAGCTCGACGATCCGAATTACCAGAACATTATTTTACCCGACGCCCTGGACAAAAAGATTGCGGCAAAAGAAAGCTTTTTCCTGTATTACTTTGCCTCCACCTGTGTCCATTGCAAAGCAACCACTCCGGTTCTCGTACCGGTTGCCAAATCCTTGAATGCGGACATCAAGCAGTTTAATCTGGAAGAATTCAAAAACGGCTGGGACAGATACAAAATTCAAGCAACGCCGACCCTGATTTATTATAAAGAAGGCAAGGAAGTCGAACGCATCGAAGGCGAGCAAACGGCCGACACGTTCAAAAATTTCATTTCCAAGCACAAGTCATAAAGCGCTATTCGTCCAATGCAAAAAGTACTGGAATCTTAATGATCCAGTACTTTTTGCATTTATATCATGTGCCGTTTCGATCAGTGATTCTTCATTAGCTTAACGGTTAATGGTCCTGTCCCGTCTCGTACTCACCCGGCGGATGCAATCGAAGCGCCTCCACGCCTTCTTCGAGCATCGGATCGACAATGCGAATGTCCAAGTCGTAAAAAGCGAACGGTTCTTGCTGCAAACGATGCAGCTTTTGCAAATAAAGACGGCTTTGCTCCCGGAGCGACTCGAGATCGATCCCAAGCGTCTCCGCGGGATGACCCTCCAGCTTCTCCAGCGCCGCCGTGAACAGCTTGATCGAGCCGCTCACATTGCCGTTCTGATGATGATACAGTCCGACGGCCACCTGCAGCAGCCCTTGATACAGCGGGTCGCGGCCTTCTTCCAGCCACAGCTCCTCCAGTACCTCATGGCATTCAAAATAATCCCGGGCGATATTAAAGTAATATATAAATTGAACATACAATCGGTCATACGTCTGCATGTCGCCGAATCTCCCTCGTTCGCATGAGCGTCATTTGGAGGCGTTGCCCTTTTTCGCGCGGACGATCGCTTCCTCTACCTGGCCGAGCAGCTCCTTCAGCAGCCATACGTCATCGGTATCCCACAGCTCGTTAAACCGCATTTGGAACTGCGCCGCCTCTCTCACGCGATGGAAAAAGTACAGCTCATGGATGCCATTCAATACTTTGGATATAATGTTCGACTTATCCTCGAACAGCTTTTGCGCTTCCATAATTTCCTCGCGGATGCTGCTCATCTCCTGATCGAGCAGGAACGCCGCCTCGGCCGCTTTACTCAGCCGGTTCACCACTTCCTGCGGCAAGCTTTCGCGGTATTTATAGTTCAGCGAATGCTCGATCGTCGCCCAGAAATTCATCGCCAGCGTACGCAACTGGATTTCCGCAAGCACTCGCTTCATTCCGAGCGCGGTTTGAACCGGGTATTCTACAATAATATGATAGCTTCGGTAACCGCTTGGCTTTTTATTTTTAATGTAATCTTTTACATAGAGGAGCGTCATATCTTCGCGCTGCCGGATCAACTCCGCCAGCCGGTCGATGTCTTCAACGAATTGGCACATAATTCGAATGCCGGCGATATCTTCGATACCGGTTTCCAGCTGCTCCATCGGCACATTGAGCCGCTTCGCTTTTTCCAGAATGCTGGATACCTTTTTCACGCGGCCGGTAACAAATTCGATGGGTGAATATTCTTCCCGGCTTTTCAGCTCGGTACGGAGCGTCTTAAATTTCACTTTCAGTTCTTCAATCGCTTGCTCATAGGGCAAAAGAAATTTTTTCCAGTCCCAGCCTTCCATTGTTGTCAACCTCCTACGTTGCAACTTCCTCTAATAATCTTTTAGAGGGAAGTTGTCAACAATTGCAACTTCCTCCAATACGCTTTAGAGGAAAAATTGCCAACAATGGCAACTTTCCTCGAATCGATAGATCGGCCGCCCACTGCGCTACTTCGTCCGATGCGCCGATCCGACCGCTTCCGCGATTCGGGTGAACCCGTCTTTGCGCAGCAGCGTTCGGAGCCCGTCGTTCAGCTTGCGCAGAAGCCCCGGACCCTCATAAATAAGTGCCGTATATACTTCGACCAGACTGGCCCCGGCCCGTATTTTTTCGTAGGCGTCCTCCGCTGAGAAAATGCCGCCCGATCCGATGATCGGCAGCTTCCCGTCCGTTAGCCGGTAAATCGTCCGTATGAGCTCAGTAGAACGTTCGGTAAGCGGTCTTCCGCTAAGTCCTCCGGCTTCCTTCCGGTTCTCGTGGGACAAGCCGTCGCGGGATAGCGTCGTGTTCGAAGCGATGATCCCGGACACGCCGCTCCTTTCGATGGTCGCCACGGTATACTCTACTTCCTCCGGCGTCAAATCAGGCGCGATTTTCACGAGCACCGGCTTTTGCCTTCCTCCGAACTTGGCATGCTGCGCACGAATTTCGCTAGTTACCGCTGCAAGCAGTCTGGATAAGTCGTCGCCATGCTGAAGATTACGCAAATCCGGAGTGTTCGGCGAGCTGATATTGACCACGAAAAAATCGCCGTAACCATACAGCGCCTGAATGCAAGCGCGATAATCGTCTTCCGCCTGTTCGTTCGGCGTCATTTTGTTTTTGCCGATGTTGATCGCAAGCGGGATGGAACGGTGTCCCTGGTTACGGAGATTCCGCTTCATGCCTTCAATCCCTACATTATTGAAGCCCATCCGATTGATGAGCGCCGCATCCTGCGGAAGCCGAAACAATCGCGGCTGCTCGTTGCCTTCCTGCGGCTTGGGCGTTACCGTCCCGACTTCCATAAAGCCGAATCCGATATTCGAGAAGCCCGGAACCGCCTTCGCGTTCTTATCGAGACCTGCGGCGAGCCCGACCGGATTGTCGAAGCGAATCCCCCACAGCTCCGTCTGCAGTTCCGGACTCAGCCTCACTCCATACATGGCGCGGAGCAGCCTGCGGCCGCCCGGCACATTTCCGATCGTATGGAGTCCGTCGATCGTAAGGTGGTGCGCTTTTTCCGGATCCATCCGAAACAGCACCGGTTTTGCTATTTTCTTGTAAAGCATCTGTATGTTCTCTCCCTCTAAAGCCGCGTATCCTAGTGCAACCCTTCTTTTGACAGTTTATCGTTTTATCGCTTAAAAATAAAGTAGGCATATGTGAAAACTGCATCAGCGAAACAGGCCCGATTATGCTAAAATAGGCTTAAAACCTAGAAAAGGCAGGACTGATCCGCATGCCTAAAAAGAAATCCTCTTATGCCCAGCGCAAACAAAAAGACGAGCCGAACAAGAAGCTGATCATCTGGATCAGCTCCATATTCGCGCTCATTATTATCGCGATGACCGTGCTGCTCATCTTGAACCCGTAAATGCCGATCCACGGAAGTCCCCTGCATCATCGGACGAATCGCAGTCGCCTCAACTGTGCAAGCAGCAATACGTAACGCCTTAATTCAGCCAACGGTACACTTTACCCGGATTCGTATCTTCGCTTGCCACAGGCAGCAGGAACGGCTTGCTTGAACGCACTTCTTCCAGCGGAAGCAGCCCTTTTCCGATCGTCACCTGTGTACCGAGCGGCACGAGATCGAATAGCTCTTCTATATCTTCCTTGCGCATTCTTATACATCCTAGTGATTGGTCTTTTCCGATACTGGACGGTTTATTCGTTCCGTGAATGGCGTAATTCGTATCGGACAATGTCATGCCGCGGCTGCCGAACTCGCCGTCCGATTTGCCGTTCGGGTTGCGCACTTTCTCCGAAATGTTGAAGCTTCCTTCCGGCGTGCGGGAACCGCCCAAGCCGACGGCATAATTGCGCACGATGATGTTGCCGCTCACCACGGCGAGACGATGCGCCGTCTTGTCCACGATAATGCGCATCGGTTCGTTCAACGGCTTGGTCAAGCCGCCGTTACCCGCTTCGGGCAGCGCGCTGACGGCGGTTGCCGCGGTTTGCTTTGCCGCAGCAGTGAGTTCTGTGCCAAACTCTTCCTTTTGCCGATCAAACCGTTCCTGCATGTACGGCGTTAATCCCGGCAGTATATTATTAGGGTATGCCGCGGTCAACTCGGCGCTCTGCTTCGGCATCCGGCCGTTCCGCCCGATGTAAGCCGCCAACGCGGACTTCAATACAAGCTCCTGTTCCTGCGTCGTCATCCAAGCATTCACAATCGCTTCCGCCTTCGCCGGGTCGCTCGGCTCGCACTCGCAGCTCTGTGCGTCATGATAATATATTTGCTGCTGCGAGGCATCCTGCTTCGCTTCGACCGAAAGGATGAGCTGCGGCTTCTTCTGCCAGCCGATCCACGAAGTTCCGCCCAGCGGAAGTCCTCGCGCCAGCAGCGCGAAGCTGCTGACCCGCTCCTTGAGCAGCATTTCCTGAAGCGCGGCGCCAACTGTTTCCTTGCTTTTGCCTTTGGATAAATAATATACTTTCGTTTCCTGCACCTGGGCGCTGCTCACTCCTTGCGGAAGCGGCATTTCCCGGTCTAGTTGTTCCTGCCGCCATGAACCTGGTGCGATCAATACAGACGCTATGGCGAAAAGCAGCATGACCGCGATGCGCAGCAAGCTCCGCTTCCGCGTCCGTTTCCGGCTTGTACTCCAGCGTTCGATCGTTTCCAGCTCTTCCGCCGGCAAACTTATCTTTTGATTCTCGTAGGCTTCGTAAATCTCCCCGGCCTGTGCATAGCAGTAGAGAGCTTTTCCCTGTTTCCCTTGCGACTCGTATTCCCGGCCCAGCAGGTACCATGCCATTTTATTTTCCGGATGTGCCTTGACGTATTTTTTCAAATACATCGGGTCCTGCTTGAAAAACAGCTCCAATTGTTCATCCGATGGTTTCGTTTTCACGACAAGCGAACCCTCTCTTTCCGGCTTCTCCTTTTCTATATCGGTTTTTGTTAAGCGATCATTGAGAAAAAAACCTTCCCGAAAGCGGGAAACGCCATCGGAAAGGTTATTCAGCCTTAATTGCTCTATTCAAATTCGCAGGACGGTTAGCCTGGCATCATACTGCCAGTGATGCGTTTACTCTTCCAGCTAACGCTTCCGCTTCATTTCCGTAAAAGTTTCCACGACCGCGGGGTCTACATAATCAAAAGAGCCTATCCCCTTTTCACAAAGGGACAGGCTCTTTCCATCGTCGCAAAAACCGATTATTTATTAAAAGGAGCATCCGCTACTTTAATGGAATCGGTAGGGCAGCCGTCTTGCGCATCTTGCAGATCATCGTAAAGATCTTCCGGAATTTCTGTGTTACCTGTGTTGCTGTCGCCGTCGAAAATAACTTCTGCCAGACCCTCATCGTCGTAATCGTAGATGTCAGGGGCGGTTGCGCCGCAAGCGCCGCAGGCGATACAGGTGTCTTTCTCCACCCATGTGTATTTAGCCATGACTCATATTCCTCCTTAAATGTGCAGCCTCATCCTAAAATATAATATAAATGCCTTGAAAGTTCAAATAGAAAGTAGAGAACGATATGATAACTTCTTGCTATGGAACGCAGCTACCGTCAATCGTATAAGAAACGACGCTCAATGAAACAGGCGATCCCTTCAATATCGTCGGGATCATAGACGGGAATATCGACCGGTGGTTCCGGAGCGTGGCCTGCGTCTTTCGCGACCAAAGCCAGAGGCCTTTCAGACAGCTGCGCTAGCACTTCCGCTTGCTGGGCGGAACGGAATACGGCTATTTTCGGAAACGGTTCCCGCTTGAACCCTTCAACCAGGACAAGGTCGTACCTTCCGTTCCACTGCTCGATCAGGCTGTGCAGCGTTGAGACGGAGCGTTCGTACAGATGGAGCGCGTGCGGCGATACGACGGCGACGGCCGAAGCGCCGGCATCAATGAAGCGCGTTGAATCCGCACCCGCGACTTCCTTATAGTGCCCGTGGCCGTCGTGCTTTATCACAGCAACCGACAGGCCGCCTGCTTCGAGCCGCGGAACGAGCCTTTCGATTAGCGTCGTCTTCCCGCTGCCGGAAAAACCGGCAAAGCCGATCACCTTCGTCATTCTTCATCCAGCCCTTTCAGCTTCAAGTGGTCCATTTGCAGTGAAGTCCCGCGCACTTTACTGTTACGTATCAATGCGGACGGATCGTCGCTCAGCATGCCGGCTGTAAGAATGACGCTTTCGCCGTATTTGTCGCGCAGCGCATCCATCGCCTTGTTCAGCTTCTCCTTGAGCGGCTGCTTCTCGTAATCGAACAGATCGAGCTGCACGGCGGCCTCACGCTTTGCCTCCAAATTTTGCAGCGTAATCCCGAGCAAACGCACAGGCTCTCCGGTTTTCCACTGCGAATCGAACAGCTTGCACGCCGCTCTGTAGAATTCATCGGCGTTCTCGGAGGCGCGCGGCAGCTTGGACGCTCTGGTAATCGTCTTCATGTCCGGATCGCGGATCGTAATTTGCACCGTATGAGCCAGAAGCCCTTGCTTTCGCAAACGGCGCCCGACCTGATCGGCCAAATTCAGAAATACGCGATGGATATCATGCTTGTCCTTCATATTGACCGGCAGTGTCGTCGTATGCCCGATCGATTTGCTTTGCTCCCGCTCGGGATTGACGGGCGAGTCATCCTCCCCGTTAGCCGCAAGCAGCAAGTGGGCTCCATAGACGCCGAAGCGATCGGTAAGCAGCCGTTCGTCCGCTTTGGCCAGCTGGCCTAACGTATGAATTTGCAGCTTCTTCAGCTTCTCGGCCGTCTTTCGTCCGATGCCGAACAATTCGTTGCACGGCCGCGGCCACAATACATGCGGAACATCCCGCTTCCGCAGCACGGAAATGCCGTTCGGCTTTTTCATGTCCGATGCCATCTTGGCAAGCAGCTTGTTGGGCGCAACGCCGATCGAGCAAGGAAGCCCCAGCTCCTCGCGAATGCGAACCTGAATCATGTGTGCGATATCGAGCGGCGCACCGAATATTTTGGAGCCGGTGATATCGACATAACACTCGTCGATCGAAACGGGTTCGACTAGCGGCGAGTACTCGTATGCGATTTTCATAAACCGGCGAGAAAACTGCCTGTACAAGTCGAAATCCGGTTTGATCAGAACCAAATCCGGACATAATCGGAGTGCTTGATTCACCAGCATGCCCGTTTTGACGCCGACGGCACGCGCTTTGTAAGAACAAGTCACGACTATGCCTTTGCGAAGCTCCACGCTTCCAGCTACGGCAAGCGGCTTGCCTTTATATAATTCCGGCTCTACCGCTTCGTGAACCGAGCAGTAGAACGCGTTCATATCGATATGCAAGATTACTCTTCCATTGACGGGATAACCGCTTGAACCCGGGTTCGCCATGATTCGGAACACCTCCGGCGAATATCATCTTCTCTCAGCATACCTACACCCCTAATCAAGGTCAAGAAGAACGAGGGACCATTGACCGAAAAAGAGTACACTCCCCCGGGAAAATTGTGCTATAATTATGTAATATACTTTGCGGTTGAGAACGGAAATTCAATCAAAAATGCGATTCAATACCCCGTATCAGCGCAACAGAGGTTGATGGATCAGGAGGCCAGTTTATGAACACCACGATCAAAATATTCGATACGACACTCAGGGACGGCACCCAAGGCGAAGGAATCAGCCTTTCCGTCGAAGACAAATTGAAAATCGCCCAGAAGCTCGACGCGCTGGGTGTTTCTTATATTGAAGGCGGCTGGCCGGGCAGCAACAACAAAGACATTGAGTTTTTCATTCGAGTGAAAGAACTCTCCTTCAAGCAGGCAAAAGTAACGGCTTTCGGCAGCACGCGCCGCAAAGGCACAAGGGCTGAGAACGACCCGAACTTGAACCGGATTCTTGAAGTCGGCGTAGCCGCCGCGGCGATCTTCGGCAAGTCCTGGGATTTCCAGGTGCATACGGCGATTCAGACGACGCTTGAAGAAAATTTGGCGATGATTTACGATTCCGTCCACTTTCTGAAAACCAACGGTCTGGAAGTCATTTACGACGCCGAGCATTTCTTCGACGGCTATAAGACCAATCCCGAATATGCGCTGGCCACGATCAAGCAAGCGGAAGCGGCAGGCGCAGATTGGATCGCCCTGTGCGACACGAACGGTGGGACGCTCCCTCATGAAATATCGGAAATCGTGAAGACCGTATGTCAAAACATTCGTACCCCGATCGGCATTCATGCGCATAACGATTGCGAGCTGGGCGTAGCCAACAGCATCGCTGCCGTGATGGCCGGCGCTAGGCAGGTTCAAGGCACGATTAACGGCTACGGCGAACGATGCGGCAACGCCAATCTGGTGTCCATTATCCCGAATTTGCAGCTGAAGCTGAACTACGACGTGATCTCCTCCGAGCAGTTGGCAAGCCTGAGCAGCATTGCCCGTTATGTGAGCGAAATCGCCAATATGCATATGCCAATCAACCAGCCGTACGTCGGCTCGGCAGCATTCGCCCACAAAGGCGGCATTCACGTTTCTGCCATATTGCGGGATTCCAGTACGTACGAACACATTACGCCTGAGCTTGTGGGCAACAAGCAGCGCGTACTCGTATCCGAACTGGCCGGGCAAAGCAATCTGGTATTCAAGGCGCAGGAATTGGGCCTCGATTTCGATACGAACAATCAACAAACCAAGCAGCTCATCGAGCAAATCAAGGAAATGGAACATCAAGGCTACAAGTTCGAAGGGGCGGATGCGACGCTGGAGCTGTTGATGCGCAACGCGTACGGCTTGTTGGAAGAAATTTTTACGCTCGAATCGTTCAAGATCATGGTTACCAAATCGGTGGGCCACCCTGTTCTATCCGAAGCGATCGTCAAGGTGAAAGTGCACGGGGAAACCGTGTACAATGCGGCGGAAGGCAACGGGCCGGTCAACGCGCTGGACAATGCGCTGCGCAAATGTTTGGAGAAATGTTATCCCGGCATTCAAAATATGCATCTGGCCGACTACAAAGTACGCGTTCTGGACGATAAAAATGCGACGGCCGGCAAAGTGAGAGTGCTGATCGAATCGTCCGATTTCAAAAATTCGTGGAGCACGGTCGGCGTTTCGGAAAATATTATCGAAGCGAGCTGGCAAGCCTTGGTCGACAGCATGCGCTACGCGCTGCTCTCGCAATCGCGCACCGATCATCAACCAGAAGAACAGCGCGAGCGTGTCGGACTCGTCAACCATTGATTATTGCATGTAACCGAAAACTTTTCCTTTCCAAATAAAAGCTGGGCTTTCCGTACTATAGACGGAGATGCCGCAGCTTTTATTTGTACTAGGCTTCGATTAAGGACTGAATACGCTTCTCGAGTTCCTCGCGTGGGAGCACATGGATGATTTCTCTTAAATTCCCGTGCTTATCGATCAAGAAACTGGTCGGGACAAATAAGATCCGGTATGCGGCCGCCGCTTCCCCTTGCGAATCAAGCAGGACCGGAAAACGATACCCGTATTGCTTGACGAAGCTTCGCGCGTCTTTCAAGCTGTCCCCTTTCGTTACATTAACGGCGTACAGATCGATTTCCCCTTTGTAACGCTCGTACAGCTGCGCCAAGTCGGGAGCTTCCTCGTGGCAAGGTCCGCACCAGGAAGCCCAAAAATTGACGATAAGCGGTTTGTCCCGCGGACCGCCTACATGATAGTCGGCCCCGTCCATCGCTTTTAAAGAAAACGAAGGTACGGCCAGACCATGCTTCAGCTCCGGCCTGGAAGCGGATGCCTGCGCTATTGCGGCCGTTCCGTCCCCTGCATTGCTTTGGTACACGCCCAGCACAACCAATACAACCGCTAAGGCTGTCAATAATGCGATTTTTTTCATCTACTCTCTCCTTGTTGTCACTCATCGGATTGAACCCGCTTCTTTTTCCAGTATCTCCAAAACATCGGCAAACGTTACGCTGCTCTTGTTTTCCTTCATTAGGTATAAGCAAAAAGCATGGTAAGTTATTGATTCGGGTACATTATGTTCATCTTAGGTAAATAGAGGAGCAGGATGACGTAATGGAAAAAACGAAGCAAAGAAGACTCGATATTACGTTTGAAAGCGACGTAAGCTGGAAACCGAAGGGGCGGTCCCGCGGGCAAGAGGAGAACAAAGAGAAAAAAGGCGGAGAATCAAAAGGGAGAATTTGGGAATTCATTGCGATCGCTTCCGTTCCGCTCGTTCTTGTGCTCGGCAATTCAATGCTGGTCCCTATTTTGCCCGATATGCAGGAGCGTCTAGGCATCAGCCAATTCCAAAGCAGCTTGGTCATCACCTTGTTCTCCGTAACGGCCGGTTTAGTCATCCCGATCTCTGGTTATTTATCCGACCGATTTTCAAGAAAGGGCATCATGATTCCGTCGCTTATCATTTACGGGGCAGCCGGCGTATTGGCAGGATTCGGCGCCGTTTGGAACTCTTATACAACGATCATAATTGCCCGGGCAATTCAAGGACTTGGTGCCGCCGGGACGGCACCGATTGCGATGGCTCTCGCCGGCGATTTATATAAGGAAGGAACGGAAAGTAAAGCGCTCGGTTTAACGGAGGCGTCGAACGGCACGGGCAAAGTCGTCAGTCCGATTATAGGGTCTTTGCTCGCTCTCATCGTATGGTACGCCGCTTTTTTTGCTTTTCCCATTTTTTGCGCGTTATCCCTATTGGCGATCATGTTCTTAATTAAAGAACCCGAGAAAACGAAAGAACCGATGAAGCTTGGCGAATATTTGCGAAGTATCGGCAAAGTGTTGAAGGAAAAGGGCCGATGGCTGATTACATCATTCATTGCCGGTTCGGTCTCCCTCTTTGTTTTGTTCGGCGTGCTCTTTTACTTATCGGATATATTGGAGGTAGCTCCTTACAATATTGATGGCGTGATGAAAGGGTTAGTGCTTGCCATTCCGCTGCTCGGACTGGTCGCCACCTCGTATACGACAGGCTCGCTGATTAAGAAGAACGGCACGGTGATGCGCTGGCTTATTAATATCGGGCTCATGATCATGACGGTCGCTCTCGGATTATGCATCTTCCTTTACAATAAAAACATTTATTTGTTCATCGGCCTGCTGACGCTGAGCAGTATCGGAACCGGTCTGCTTCTTCCCTGCTTGAATACGATGATTACAGGCTCGGTCAAACGAGAGCAGCGCGGGATGATTACTTCCATATATAACAGCTTGCGCTTTTTGGGCGTAGCCGCCGGTCCTCCTTTATTCGGGTGGATGATGGAGAAATCGCACCAGATGGTGTTCATTACCGTCTCTACGATGGCCTTTATTACACTGGGGCTTGTTTTCTTCCTCGTCAAACCGAAAGGTAAAGTTGGAGGTTAATCACTGCTGCGGTTATAATGAGATGTAAAAGCGGCAAAGGAAGAAACGTCATGCTTCTTATTAACAATCGAGCTTACCGCGATATGATCGACTATTGCATGAAACAACGGCCGCATGAAGCATGCGGCTTTTTGTCAGGTTATCGAGGCGATTGTTCCGGTCCGAATCGGATCGGCCGTTTTATCCCGGTGGCAAACCGGTCGCCGCGGCCGGAACTGCATTTTGACATGGAACCGCATGAGGTGGTGCGCGCCCTTTACGAAATGGAGGCGGACGACCTCGTTTTGCTCGGTATCGTTCACTCCCATCCTCAAGCTCCCCCCGTTCCTTCCGCCGAAGACATGCTTACCCCATGGCGCCAAGCGATAAGTCATTGGATCGTGTCGCTTCACGGCGATGTCGCGAGCACAAAAGCATACGCGTATTCGAAACTAGATGACGGTACGCTCACTTGGTCTGAACTTCCGATCGTGATCACTCCTTAACTCCTAGCGATTTACCAGGCTTATCCTTTCATTCCGCTTGTGCTGATACCTTCTACGATATATCGCTGGAAAAACAGAAACACGACGAAGATCGGCACTAACGACAGCGTCGCCATGGCGAACATGCCGCCCCAGTTATTAAGCGATTCCCCGTCCAGAAACAGCTTAAGAGCAAGCGATACAGGATACAATTCCGGTTTGTTCAAGTACAGCAGCGGGTTAATGAAATCATCCCATCTCCAAGTATAAATATTTCTCCGATCCCGTGTAGCTGAACAGCCGATCGACCAAGTGTTGGCGAATAATGAGCCTGTCATTATCGGAAGCGCTTTCAGACAACGAAGTCAGCCACCCTTGAATGGACACATCCGTAGCGAGATTGTACGAAAGCTGCCGAAGCCGCTTCAGCTCCGTTTCAATCGCGGAAGAAGACAAATTAAGCACCCGCGACGATTTGTCGTAAATTTGCCCGTCGTAGATCGAGAATGCATATTGCTGCACCAAAATCGTAAACGTCAGCGACAGCGCGATTATGAATGCGATCAGTAAAAACAGCTTGTTGCGGATCCGCATGTGCTTGTAATCCAAAAAGGAAAATGATCGCATGGGTGTTGGTCTCCTTCTCTCTCAATTCGAACCCGACGGCCGGAGATTTTACGCTTGATGCAAATCGTCTTCCGATTATAACGAAATTACTTTCGAATTTTCCATACTTGTTCTTTAACACTTTAGTAGCAGTGTACCACAGGTTTGTCCTAAATTCGATGACATGGCTGAGCGCAATCCGAGTTCCGTTTGGAGCCTATAACAAAAAGAGCCTCCGGCTTTGCCGCTAGCGCGGCATGCTTGAAGACTCTTTATTAATGATGGCTTAGCTGCAAATATAAATCACCCAGAGTATGAACGTCGCGGGATCTGATTTCCTGCAGCAATTTCCCCCACAGCCGGGCTGTCATGACCGCATCTTCCAGCGCATGGTGGCGAATCGTCGTTTCCACGCCATATAAGTCCAGCATCGAATCCAGATCATACGAAGGAAGCTTCGGATTCAGCCATTTGGCGATGATCATCGTATCCAGCAGGCGATGCGATAAATTGACTTTCGACGTTTTCCATAAGGCGGAATTGAGGAAGTGCTTATCGTGACCCGAGCCGTGCGCAATCAATATTTTGGACTGGACGAATTCTAGAAATCCTTTCAATGCGTGCAGTACATCCGGCGCTTCCAGAACCATTTCGTTCGATATGCCCGTAAGCTCTTCAATCTCTTTCGGGATGTTCCGCTTCGGGTTGACGAGACTGTAAAACGTGTCTTCCGTGATGACGCTCCCCGTTACCGAGACGGCGCCGAAGGAAATGATCTCATCCCCGTTATACGGCGAAAAACCGGTAGTTTCCAAATCGAAAACAACCAGTTCCACCGAGTCCAACGAAATTTCGTAGAGCGAGTTTTTGCGCTGCTCCTTCATCATGGATCGAATGAAAGCCATTTGTTGGGCGCTCCGCACATCGAACATCGAAGTGATGGCCGGCGTCAGCCCTCCCATTTTATATAAACTCCACATTCCGCCAGCAGGTTTCCTATCTTTCATTACCGATCACCTAACCTTTTTCTCACAACTCCCGGTGTACTTTCTTTTTAACGTACTTTTGCAAATCGTTTCCGATCCGCAAGCAAAGCTTTAGCTCCGACGCCCGTTCCTTCGTCAGTTGTTCGGCCGTCAGCTTGCCGCGCGTCATGTAGTGACCGTTTTCGATTTGGAACGGGGTCATGGACCTCAGCTTCATGGCGATCGCGAGCGCCTCCAGAAAGTCGTCTCCCAACTCCTCCTCGAGCACGCGAGCCGCGATCAGCTGACGGATTCGCTCCTCCGTAGAACTGCTGCGAACGCCGGCTTCAAGGGCAAGCAGCCGGACGCCGTTCACAATCGGAATATATGCGCCGTACTTGATGTCCACGCCGCCGGCATCTTCCCCGTACCGTTCCTTGATCAATTGCCCGAACAGTCCGATCGAAACTTTATGATGAAGCGTGTTGCGCAGCAAATACTCAATCATTTCGGGCCGGTCGATCAAATATTGATGAAACACATCCATAATTTGATCGCCTAGCGAAGTATCGCCGTAAATCGCCCGCAGATCGGCCGTGATCAGCAAATATCTCACATGCTCCCAATCCGGTTCGCCGAACCAATCGAGCAGCATGGAGCGATAAGCCGTTAACGGTTTCAGCCATCGCTCATTCGTGCATATGACCCCGCCGCTGCATGGCGGATACCCGGCCGATAGGAGCATCGCGTAAATTTTTGCCGCCAGCTTTGGAAAATAATGTTCCGCGGCCAACCTTTCTTCTTCCGTCGCCGGGTCGGCATATACCAATCCGTTATCCTGATCGCTCCAGAGCGTCTGTTCGCTCCGCCCGCCACTGCCGAAGAGCAAAAAAGCATAGGGCAGCGGGGCCGTGCCCGCTCCTTCGTCTTTCAGTTCCTGCTCCGCCCATTCCACGGCACGCCGGATCACGGCATCATGGAACGCATTCGTTTCCCGGCTCCAATCGAGCGGGGGAGAGAAAAGGAGACGCCGCTGAAACTCCTCATGCGCCTGATCCCGGAACGCGCGCAGCTCCGTTACATTACGGGCCTTGGCGATTTCCTGAAGAATCCATTCCGACGAGAGACGTTCCATAAAGTATCTCCTTTGTTTGTAATCAAGTGTCGAAGAGGCCCGTCAATTAGACCGTATGCGAGACGCTGTCGGTCGTTTTTCTCATTTGTTCGGGATACCCGTAAGTGCCATGTTCGGACAAGTCCAAACCGGTTATTTCTTCTTCCTCGGTGACGCGCAGACCGATCGTCAGTTTGATGACATACAATATAATGTAGGAAAGGATAAGCACGAACAGGAACGCGCCGAAAACGCCCAGCGCCTGCACGCCCAATTGCTCCAATCCGCCGCCGTACAGTAAACCCGCTTTGCCGACGCCAACCTTCTCTGCGAGCTCCGGCGTTGCGAATATGCCTGTCGACAGCGTACCCCAAACCCCGGCGATCCCATGTACGGAGAAAGCGTAGATCGGATCGTCGACGCCGGCTTTCTCAAACCATTGCGCCGTGAAAAATGTAAGAATGCCGGAAATAGCCCCGATAATGACTGCATCTCGCGGCGTCACGAAGGCGCAGGATGCGGTGATCGCCACCAGTGCGGCCAGGACGCCGTTCAGCATGCTTGGAATATCCGCTTTGCCGAAGTACAGCCACGATACGACTAACGCGGCTACTGCACCGGCCGAAGCGGCCAAATTCGTCGTAAGCGCAATGTACCCGAAGAACCCGTCGTTCATTGCGCTGAGCGTCGAGCCCGGATTGAAGCCGAACCAGCCGATCCAGAGAATGATGACGCCGAGGACGGACAATACTTGGTTGTGACCCGGAATCAGGTTCGGCGTATTGTCTTTATTGTATTTGCCGATCCGCGGTTTGAGCAGCAGCGTAGCGACAAGCGCTGCCGTCGCGCCTTGCAGATGAACGACCGTCGAGCCGGCGAAATCCTGCATGCCGATTTTGGACAGCCAGCCACCGCCCCATACCCAGTGCGCAACGATCGGATATACGAGTACAGTGTATAAAATACCGAAGATGAAGTAAACCGGAAGCTTGCCGCGTTCGGCAAAGCCGCCCCACGCAATCGCAAGCGATACGCCAGCAAAGGCGAGCTGGAACAAAAATTTAATCGCGATCGGCACATCCGAAAACGCCAAGGAGTTGAATGCCGCTTGCGCCTGCTCTTCCGTTCCGTCGACGAAAAAGCCTGTTGTTCCGAAAAAACCGTTACCGTCGCCGAACGCAAAGCCGAAGCCGATCGCCCAGAACGCAATGGCGCACAAGCCGAAAGTCAATACGGTTTTTCCGGCTACGTGACCGGCATTTTTCATCCGGGTGGAGCCTGCTTCAAGCAATGCGAAACCGGCTTGCATGAAGATGACGAGTATGGCCGCTAACATAACCCATACCGCATCAATAGCGCCTTGCAGCTGAGCGGGTGTTGCATCATCAGCAGCGAATGCCATTGCCGGCATGAATGCTGACATAAAGCCCATGGATAATAATAATTTTTTAACCATGTTGACCACTTCCTCATTAATGTTAGTTTTTATAACATTTACTGAAAATCTTAATGTCATTATAATATAGATATTTCAATTTGCAATACGTTTTCTGAAAAATTATTCGTGAAATGCGAAAAATAAGCTCACATATATATGACAAAATTCGGGTTTTGGCAGTAACACTTGAGCTTTACCGTTTTCACAGCTTTCTTTAAAGGGCGAACGCCCAGGAATATTCACATTTCCCGCCACCCCAAGCCTGCGCACCACCTTATGGAAAGCATAACGTTTGACTGTATGGTTTGGATTCAGGTATCATTAATACTAACGAAACGGGTTGCCACATATTAATGGGTAAAGAGGTGATGGGAGATGGGGATATGAGACTGTATAAAATCGGTGAGCTGGCCCGCTTATCGGAAGTCAGTCCCAGAACAATCGACTATTACACGAAGCTCGGGCTGATCGAACCGGAATCCAGATCGGAAACAAACTATCGTCTGTACAGCGATGAAACTTTAACGCGTCTGAAACGTATTGAAAATATGAAAAGGGAGAAGTATACCTTGGAGGAAATCAAGGCGAGCCTATCGCGTTTAAATAAGGTAAGCCGAGATGAAATCGTGACAGATAAGCTTACATCATTGCAGCTGCTGCTGAACCAGCTTGAAAAAGAAGCGAAGGAAGTAGGACCGCTGCTCGATAAGCTTAAGCCGTCGCAGATGAAAAATCTGCACAAGATGTTGACGCCGCCTGCAGCGGCCTGCATTGAAGCGCTTCTGTTACTGCTAGGTAAAGGACCCCTTTCCTAATAAATAAATATATGGAGGAATGGATTCTATGTGGTTTCATCCGATGGATTACTTGATCTTCATCGCCTTCGGACTGTCGATCTGGGCTCAGTTCCGCGTGAAGGGGACATTCAACAAATGGTCCGACATTCCGGTCGCATCCGGAATAACAGGATACGAAGCGGCACGCCGCATGCTTGATGCGAACGGACTGTACGACGTGCCTGTCGAACCCGTACCAGGCGCTTTGACGGACCATTACGACCCGATGGCACGTGCGGTAAGGCTGTCGGAGCCGGTATACTATGAAAACTCGATATCGGCCGTATCCGTTGCGTGCCATGAGGTCGGCCATGCCATACAGCATAAAGTACACTATCCTATGCTCGTACTGCGCCACCGCATGTTCCCGGCGGTTAATTTCACTTCCGGCGTCGCGCCGCTGCTTATTATCGCCGGCTTGATTTTCCAGCAGTTTAACTTCCTGCTTGGCCTCGGGATTATATTTTTCTCCGCAGCGGTGGCGTTCCAGCTCGTTACGCTGCCGGTCGAGTTCAACGCCAGCAACCGTGCCCGCGATTTGATGATCGCGGAAGGCTTTATCACTAACGATGAAGAGCGCGGTGTTGCCAAAGTGCTGAATGCGGCCGCACTTACTTATGTTGCCGCAGCGCTCATCTCTTTGCTGGAACTCGTCAAGTACATTATGATCTTTACAAACCGCAGCGACGATTAATGGATGATCATAAAAAAAAGACCGCCACATGGCGGTCTTTTTTTTGCGAATGTATTTCAAGAAGCTTCCTTGGTAGGTTCACCGTTTAAAACCCTTTGCCCCCGAGCGGCTTGAGCTTAATCGGTTCGACACCGGCAATCAGCGGTTTGGCGCGCTGAATCATAGCAATCGCGTCTTCGTTGCGCAGAGAAGCGTCATGCGCTTCCAAATCGTTCCACAGTTCCGTTACCCAGATCGTATCCGGGTCATCCTCAGACACGTTGATGATGTAGAGATCGCAGCCTTCCACGGATTTGCATTGCTCCGCCGCTTCAAGCAGTATTTCGGCCAAAGCCTCGCCTTTCCCCGGATGTGCCTTAAATTTTCCATACATCGCAAATTTACGCATGGTCATCCTCCTTCTATTCACACATCGTTGTTTGTCCAATTCCACAATTACAAATACCAGCCAGTTGGGCCCTTGTCCGAAGAAACGAGATTTTGAGGTTCGTATGCTAGGATTTCGTAGGATAAATTTTTTCGCCTTTTTCCAGCATTTCGATAAATTGCCGGATGCGACGTTCTCTTGTCTCCGGCTTCTTGGCTTGGTGAATGCGGAATTTGATCGCATACTGATTCTGCTTGTCCAGACGGTCGTAGAACGCCTTCGCCGCGGGACTTGCTTCCAGCGCAGCCGCCAAATCGTCCGGTACCGAAGCAACGCTTTGCGATTCGTAAGCCTTGTCCCATAAACCGTTCCGCTTCGCGGATTCAATCGCTTCAAGCCCGGACGGCATCATTCGGCCGCTAGCGATAAGCCGTTCCGCTTTGTCCTTGTTTACTTTCGACCAAATGCTCTTTGGCCCGCGCGGAGTAAAACGTTGAATCCAGGTCTCGTCGTCGTACGCTTCCTTTTGGCTGTCGATCCATCCATAGCACAAAGCGCATTCCAATGCTTCGTCATAAGTGACCGAGGCCAATCCCGAATTTTTTTTAGCCATCCTTAACCGTACGCCTGGAGAAACGTCATGTTGCTGCGCAAGCCAGTTCTCAAAATCCGCCTGGTCGCGGCAAAATAAAATCGGAAGCTCGCCAACCTTTTTATTCATCCTCATCTCCCCTTGCCTGCATTATATAAAAACATCCCTGACAAATACAGTCAGGGATTGAAAAAAATATGAATTTGACTTGGATACAGCCGGTTCCCCGGCTCATTCCGCGACAGCCGCAACCTGACCTACTGTCGGCTCAAACCATAATTCGCGAAACTGCACCCATCCGATCGCGTTAAGCGATACGTTTTTCAAAGACGGATGAAATACCGTTCGCTGCGTGTGCTGGAACAAAAACAACACATACACCTGGTCCGTAACCAAACTGCGCAACCGGTTCAAATAGCTGCTGCGAATGACGGACGAGCCTTCCTGATACAACCGGCGGATCAGCCAATCGGTCTGCTGCTGCATTTCCGTTCCGAGATGCGCCCTTACATGGCAAGTCGCCGCCAAAAAAAGCTCAATCACCGAAAGCTCCAAGTCCTGTTCCACCACATTGCGGCATAAGCAAAAATGCGATTGATGGATTTGCCGCATACGATGCTCCACATTTTTGGACGAATCCATCTGCCGCAATTCCATTCGAATGCCAAGCTCGTCTAGCTGATCCCGAATGCTCTCGGCAATGTTTCGGAAGTTGGATGAATACGTCAGGAGCAGCGTCTCCCCTTTGTACCCGCTCTGAGTCAAACATTGTTTCGCCGTCATCGGATCATACTGGTCATCCGTGTCGCTATGCTCCCGGGACAGTTCATGGAACCATTTGGCCAGTGATACTTCCCCCAGCCCCGCGACATTCAACTGCTTCCGGTCGAGTCCGTGCAGAAACGCTTTCCGAAAGTACAAATTTTGCTGCGGACCGGGCAAATCCATGTTGAACGTAACAAAGCTGCAATCGCGCCCGATCGTCTCGATCGCCTGCCAATCGTTTGGAACTTCGCCGTCGATATGGCACTGATAATGCATTTGGTACGATGGCGCGGACAAATGGCTGGCCTTGCGCTCGAGCTCCGGCGTAAACCAAATTTCGATCCGGTCCAGGTGAGCTCTCCGGTCAAAATAACGCGGGAACGCCTCCAGCACAAGCATGCTGTCGTCGTTTCGGACCACCTTGAACGGGCCCGTTCCGACCGGCATTCGCCGAAACCGGCTCCCCATTTCTTTGGCGGCGTCCTCCGGCACGATGGAAGCCCGGTCCAGACTCAAATGGTGCAAAAACAGCGGATTCGCTTTGCTGAGGTAAATCCGCAGCGCGTATTTATCCAATATTTCAATTCGCTCCACGTCGTCGAACAGCCAGTGAAACGGAGAACCCATCTCTTCGTTCTTGATTCGTTCCAACGTAAACTTCACATCCGCGGACGTCATTTCTTTGCCATGGTGGAAATATACGCCTTTTCGCAAAAAAAACGTCCATTCCATCTCTTTGTTCGAACTGGTCCAGTAATGCGCCAAATTGCCCTCGATCGTGTCCGTCTTCTCGTTGTATTTTACAAGCACTTCGAAAATTTGCTGTACCATATGGCATTCCACGACATAGGTAATAAAAGCCGGGTCCAGCGTTTCAATAGGTTTGCTGTAAGGAAGTCGCAAAGTGTCGGTTTTTTGCTCGTTCTTCATCTCGGGACTGAATCCAAAATGCGTGTCAAGCCAATACACGAACTGGTCTTTAATGGCAGGAAGGTACGAGTGCTCGTCGAGATGCGCAAATGCCTGCTGAATGTCGCCTCGTTCCACAAACGCCTGGGCGCTCTCGAGTACGACGGTTTCGCTTTTGGCCAAAAACACGAGTTTGGAGCGATGGCCTCTCCCACGTCCGGGAATCCACTCAATCCATCCGGATTCCCCCATGCGCCGAAGCACAAGATTCACATTGCGCCCGGTGCACTGAAACAACTCCGTCAGCTCGCCCATCGTAATTTCAATCTCATCGCCTTCGATCATCTGAGGATAGCGCTTACGTAATTTCATGTAGTACTGATCCATTTTCGCGATCCCCCCATAAAAGATGAAAGTAATAAATATTATGCTACACTTTTTGTTCATCTTTATCAAGCTATAATAAAAGTATACCAAATGCAGCGAGAGTTAACGGAGTATGAACCGTTCCACTCAAAGCCGCATCAACAGGAGGAGACAAACCATGATGAATTTATTCGAACTTGAAATGCAAATGAAAGAAAACATCCAACAAGCCGATAAAAAAACAAAAAGCACCTTTTACGCGCAGGTGCCGCTGATGGATTGGCTGCTCGGTACCGCAGCTGCCAGCCTGATGTTTATATTATAAAATGCCGGAGAAGCCAACTCTCCGGTTTTTCTTTTGAACGTACTCGAAATGCTCCTGCCGGAATGCATAGCTCATTTATCGCGAAAAAAATCAATCAAAAACCGCTGAAACACGCCGGCAACGAGCGGCAGCTTCTCGCCGCTTCGATGAATGAGGCCTACGCTCCGCGTTACTTGCGGATCGACGACCCGAACTTTCACCGGCTGCAGCTCACTAATTTCCGTAAGCGCCATCTCAGGCAGCAAACTGACGCCCATTCCCGCCGCGACCAGACCGCGTATCGTATCCGTCTCTTCCCCTTCGAACCCAATCTGAGGCGTAAAGCCGGCCTGGGCGCACGCGTCAAGCACAATCGAGCGCAGCGAATACTCTTCGCTGAACATGACGAAAGAATCGTCCTTCAACTGCTCAAGCCGAATTTGCTTGTATTCCGCCAGCAGATGCCCCTGCGGTAAAATCGCATACAGCTCTTCCTGCAGCAGCAGTTCCCCGCACACGCGTTCATGCTTCTCGGGAAAAGGTGAAATGA
Source organism: Paenibacillus allorhizosphaerae (assembly GCF_910594985.1). GTDB lineage: Bacteria > Bacillota > Bacilli > Paenibacillales > NBRC-103111 > Paenibacillus_G > Paenibacillus_G allorhizosphaerae. Next base: position 86,177 of record NZ_CAJVCE010000015.1, on the reverse strand, counting down.
ACGCCAAATCAATTTCGCCTTTCAGCACATCGCGAATCAAGCTGTTATAAGTCCCCTGCCGCAGACGGAACTTTACGCCGGGATGCGATTTGCGGAAGTGCGCCACGACGGTCGGCAGTAAATAAATGCCGAGGCTGTGCGGAAATCCGATGCGAATTTCGCCATGCTCCGGATCCAAATATTCGTGTATCTCGTTTACCGCCCGCTCCAAATCGGTGAGAATGCCTTCCACGCGGCTTAAGAACAGTTTGCCGACGGAGGTCAGCTGCAAATTACGGCCTTTTTGCACAAAAAGCTGTACTCCGAGCTCTTCTTCGAGCTGGTGAATTTGTCTGCTTACCGCGGATTGGGCGACGTGAAGCTCCTCGGCCGCCTGGGTGACGTGTTGTTTACGCGCTACTTTCACAAAATATTGCAGCTGTCTAAGTTCCAAGAGCGCTACTTCCTTTCGTATCATCCATTGGACAAGTTCCTTATGAAAAGCTTATAATAAAAATCGGTGGAATACCAATCATTCCTATACATTTGAAGGAGGTCCATGTACATATGGCACAAGCTACATTCAAAGGCAATCCGATTACATTGATCGGACCGGAATTGAAAGTCGGAGACAAAGCTCCGAGCTTTACCATCAGCAAAAACTTGCTTGAAACGGCTTCCCTTTCCGACTATGCAGGAAAAGTGAAGTTGATCAGCGTAGTGCCTTCTCTCGATACGGGCGTATGCGATGCGCAAACTCGCCGTTTCAACGAAGAAGCTGCGAAACTCGGCGACAATGTGGTCGTGCTTACGATCAGCGTGGACTTGCCGTTCGCTCAATCCCGCTGGTGCGGCGCTGCCGGCATCGACAAAGTTGTAACGCTGTCCGACTACAAGGATCGTTCCTTCGGTAAAACATACGGCGTTCTGATCGAAGAGTTCCAACTCGACATGAGATCGATCTTCGTCATCGATGCGAACGACACGATTCAATACGTAGAATACTTGAAGGAAATGACGGAGCATCCGAACTACGAAGCCGCCGTCGAAGCCGTTAAGAAACTGGTTTAATCACGACGTGCATGCAAAAACAGCGGGGAGCCGCCAAAGCTCCCACGCTGTTTTTTTGTTGCTAATTATTTATTTTATGAGCAGCGAGCTTCTTATCGATATGCTTGTAAATATCAAGAATCGTCCGGTAATTGGAGCCTAAATCGCCCAAAGAACCACGTGATGCCGAATAAATATCGACCGCCGTCTTCAGCGGATTAATCGAAAACAACGTTACCGTAATATCTTGCGTTCTTCCGGTAATCGTTCGTTTCTCTACGACAATCTCCCCCACGTTTCTTACTTCGTGAAGCAATTTGTACCCGTTCAATTTTTTAAACATGTTGATGATTTCATCCCAAGCCTGATCCATGGAGATTTTATAGTACCGGGTTTTCAATGCCGGGTCTTTTGCTTTTTCTCCTGTTGTTTCAGCGCTTCGTATGAGTCCGATTAAGGTTCGCTTTAACAAAGCCTTCCCTCCTATATGTTCTGCGCTTTCAGCAAAACTGCTTCGTAAGCATGGTCTATGAGGTTGTATAAACCCGGGCTAACACTATTTCTTATGATAACATTGTTTGCTAAGAAGAGAAAGAGGAAATGGGCAATTTGTTACGATTTTTGTAACAAACGCTGCGGAACGAAGCATTTTCGATGAAGATACATTCGTGATGAAAAGGATCTTTTTTTGCGAGGAGAAAGTTTTTTACGCGCTTTGCGCATATCGAAGTTAAAATTCCTGAAATCTTAACAAAAATGATAGGTTCGGCAGGAATTCGGTATTGGGATGCGAATATAATAAATGCAGCATTTGTTTAATCGATAAACTAAGTTCTTTGGTAAGCATGAATCAAAAATAAAGTTGTATGAGGTGATCGCAATGGCATATTTTTTAGGCATTGACTTGGGCACATCCGCCGTGAAATGCATACTGGTTGACGAAGCCGGTTCGGTGAAAGCCGGTCACAGCGTCGAATACCCGCTGCTTCAGCCCGAGCCGGGCTGGGCGGAGCAGCATCCCGAAGACTGGTGGAACGGAACCGCGGATTGCATTCGCGCTCTCCTTGCCCAGTCCGGCGTGAACGGAGAAGAAGTTGCAGGAATCGGCTTATCGGGACAAATGCACGGCTCCGTGTTTTTGGATTCGCAGCTGGCCGTCGTTCGTCCGGCTTTGCTATGGTGCGATCAGCGCACAGCCGCGGAATGCGACTGGATCGAACGGACGATCGGCAAAGAAACGCTCGGCCTGTTGACCGGCAATCGGGCGCTCACCGGGTTTACCGCGCCGAAGGTCGTATGGCTGCGCAATCACGAGCCGGATCATTATAAGCGGACGGCGCATTTGATGCTGCCGAAGGATTACGTCCGCCTCCGGCTGACCGGCGCTTTCGGTATGGATCTCGCGGACGCCAGCGGCACGCTGCTGCTTGATGTGGCCGGCCGCCACTGGTCGCAGGAAGTGTTGGGGCGGCTGGACATTCCAGCGGAATGGCTGCCGCCGCTGTACGAGAGCAACGCCGTGGCCGGCCGCGTGCTGCCGGAAGCGGCGAACCGCACCGGCCTGATCGCCGGTACGCCGGTCGTCGCCGGCGGCGGGGATCAGGCGTGCGGCGCTGTCGGCGTCGGCGTCGTCTCCCGCGGCATCGCCTCCGTCGCGCTCGGCACCTCCGGCGTTGTGTTCGTCCACGACGACGCGTATGAGGCCGATCCCGAATGCCGCCTGCATTCGTTTTGCCATGGCGTCCCGGGCAAATGGCATCGCATGGGCGTCATGCTCGCGGCCGGCGGCTCGTTCCAGTGGTGGAAAAACCATTTCGCGTATGAAGAACTGCAGCAGGCCGCGACCGAAGGCCGCGACGTGTACGAATATTTGACGGCGCTCGCACAAACGGCCCCGCTCGGAAGCGAAGGACTGCTGTTCCTCCCCTATTTGACCGGGGAACGAACGCCGCACCCGGATCCGAAAGCGCGCGGCGGCTTTATCGGGCTCAACCTGAGGCATACGAAAGCGCATCTGACCCGCGCCGTGCTGGAAGGCATCACGTTCGGACTGCGCGATTCGCTTGAGCTTGTGAAGCAATCCGGCATCGAAATTACGGAGCTGCGGGTAAACGGCGGCGGGGCCAGAAGCTTGTTCTGGCGCCAAATGATCGCCGACATCTTTGGATATCCGGTCGTCACGGTCAATTCAACGGACGGCCCGGCCTACGGCGCCGCCGTCATGGCAGCTTCCGGCGTTATGCAGAAAGACATCCCGACGCTCTGCGAGCAGTGGATTCGCGTTGTAGACCGGGTGGAGCCGAACCCGGCGAATCAAGAGCGGTATGAAGCGTACTATTCGGTGTACCGTTCGCTTTACGGGACATTGAAAGACACGTTCCACCGGCTTCACGATCTGGTATAAAACACCCTAGCTTAGTGTTCATATGAAAATTTTCTGATCGAACCCTTTTCGCTGAAAACTGTAAGCTCTGATGCTATAATAAATAAGAAGAGCAGCGCCTGCGCTCCCTGTTTCGGGAATGCGAGCACTGCTCTTCTCATTTGTATAGGAACTGCAAACCCCAATGATTCGCTTAGAAAGACGAGAGGTTTGCGCCCTTCCAATCGGCCAGAAAACGTTCAATGCCCACATCCGTAAGCGGATGCTTCGTCATTTGCTGGATTACCTTATAAGGAACCGTAGCGATATCCGCTCCGAGCAGCGCCGCCTCAATAACATGCGTTGTCGTGCGTACGCTAGCAGTAATAATTTCCGAAGTAATGCTGTGCATTTTAAAGATTTGGCTGATCTCCTCGATCAGTTTCATACCGATTTGATTAATGTCGTCCAAACGGCCGACAAACGGCGATACGTAAGTTGCACCCGCCCGTGCGGCAAGCAGCGCTTGCGGAGAGCTGAAAATGAGCGTGACATTGGTTTTGATCCCAAGCTTCGCGAACTGGTTCGTCGCCTTCAAGCCTTCCTCGGTCATCGGAACTTTGACGACAATGCCTTCGCCGAGTGCAGCGAGCTTCTTGCCCTGTTCCACCATTTCATCGGCTTTCAAGCTAATGACTTCCGCGCTAATCGGCATATTGCCTACGATGGACACGATTTCTTTAACCGTTGCAAAAAAATCTTTGCCTTCTTTCGCAATCAGCGACGGATTCGTTGTAACGCCGGCAATGACACCAAGCTCATGCGCCATGCGGATCTCATCCACGTTCGCTGTATCGATGAACAGCTTCATTTCTAACACCCTTTCTCCTATGTATACGACCATTTAAGCACAAAAAAAACCCGCATATGCCGTCCGATTTCGTGTTTCAAACCCGCTCTCGCAGGTGGGTGTCCGCAGAATCGGTTTTGAAGTCCCTTTTCGAGGGCATGTCAGCCGCGATTCAATATAGGTCTCCCGTGAAACAGTCATTGGTTCAAAACAACTGAAAACCGAAACGCACATCGCAGGATTTTGTTGTATTTACATTATAGTGGTTTCACTAATGAAAGTAAACCTCATGACGCCATATTTGTTATGGAATAAGCGGAAAATCACGGCTGCTCTTTCTTAGTATGCTCCGATTCCCGTTGATCATTCCCCGGTGATGACGTCGCTTCCCCTCGCAAATCCGCCGGTGTTTCTTCCGACCGCAGCGCTTTCGGTTCGGTTGAGGTTTCGTGCTCGTCCTCGCTGCCGTCTTGTTTCTTCTCCGATTCCGGGTCTGCCTCTGCAGTTTCCGCTTCCTTCTCGAGCAATTCCTGCTGCTTCATCTGCAGCTTGCCGAAAATGAGATTGAAATGCCAGAAAGAAACGATAGCGATCAAGCTTCCCATAAAAAACGGAATTAAAAAGGTGAATTTAAAGAAGCTGATATACACAATGACACTGATCAACACGATGAGCGACAACGAGCGAATCGGACTGCCGATCGTAATCAAGAGCGCATTTTTTATTATTTGCAGCAGCTTCATATGCAAATGCGATAATATCGAGAAAAAGTGAAACAGCGATATCGCCAAAATGACGGAAAGCGAAAGCACCAGAAAGCGCAATATGCCGAACGTATTGGACTGGCCCCCGTAAAACCGGTAGTTGGTATATAAAATAACGCCCAGGATGATGTAAATTAATCCTCCCAGCATGCTTTGCAAAAAGTTGCTTTTGTAACCGCGGAAAAAGGTTTTGAGCAGCGGCGCGTCCTCTTCGCCCGTTAGCCACTTGCGGGCAACGCTAAACATCGCGGTCGTGGATGGAAACAGCGTAAAAGGCGATACGACGCACATTAAAAAGAACATTTGAAATACTTGATCAGAGGTTTGCGCTTGCAGCAGGATCAAGCCGAGTAAAAAAAACGGAAGGGAGCAAAGCACCCAAAGCAAGTTGATGACGGAAAGCCGCATGATCCATTCCGTAATGCGGTATAGTCCACCCATTAGTCCACGAAATTCCAATCGTTTGACCTCCTAAATCCGATATATTATCCATTATAGCTTATTTATGGCGATCTAGGTACCCGTCTATACCATTCGCCCGTGGTGGGCATATGTTGATAGTATAGTACCCACTCAAACCACAACTGAGTCAAGGAGGGCATGTTCAATGAGTCACATAGCGTATGGCGGTTTCTGGACTTCTACAGGTACGATCCTCGTATTGTTTATACTGCTTGTGATTGTGAGCCGCGGTCTGTTGTACTAAGAGCCGAAGGCGATTGGCAAATCGGCAGACGCCTCCGTCCGTTTAGCGGAAGCGGTGTCTGCCGTTTTTTTATGTACAAAAAAGGCAAGCACGCCGTAACGAACTGAGCGCGCTTGCCTCCGTGCATGACTTTTTATACGAGCGTTTCCTCGTTGGTCCGGTTGGATGGACGGGAATAGCCGCCACGATCACGGTTATCCGAGCGGCCTCGGGTATCGCGGTTATCACGACCTCCGTCACGGCGCGAACGGTCTCCGCCGCCACCGCCACGGTAACCGCCGCGGTCGCGGTCATACGGACGATCGTTGCGACGTGCGCCTCCGGCAGTACCGAAAGGACCGGAAGGACGGCGTCCGCTGCTGCGAACGTCAGGTCTTCTTTTCTTGGCGCGGATCGGATCTTCCGGCGTCAGCTCGATTTCGATTTCCTTCTTATCGCCTGTCAGCAGCTTGAGCGCAGCGGCCAGCAAATGAACCGAATCATGCTGCTCCAGCAAAGAAATCGCCAAACCTTTATATTCGTTATGCTCGTCATTTTGCAAAATTTCGAGCACGCGTTCCGCGGTCACCTTTTGCTTGCCTTCGATCGCCTCCGCGAGGCTCGGCATCGGCTTGCGCGTGATGCGGTGGCGCGTAATTTTCTCGATGAAGTGCAGATGGTCGATCTCACGCGGAGTAACGAACGTATAAGCCGCGCCTTCTTTCCCTGCACGGCCGGTACGGCCGATCCGGTGTACGTAGCTTTCCGGATCCTGCGGCAGGTCAAAGTTAATGACGTGCGTTACGCCCGAAACGTCAAGGCCGCGCGCCGCAACGTCGGTAGCAACAAGCACGTCGATGCTTCCGTCGCGGAATTTGCGCATTACGTTATCGCGCTGATTTTGGGACAAGTCCCCGTGCAAGCCTTCGGCGGTGTAGCCTCGCTTTTGCAGCGCTTCGGCAAGCTCGTCGACACGGCGTTTGGTCCGTCCGAAGATGATGGCCAAATCCGGCGATTCCATATCGATCAATCGGCACAACGCTTCGAATTTTTGACGCTCGTGAAGCTCGATGTACGACTGGTCGATCAGCGGCGCGCTCACTTGCTTCGGAATAACGGACACATGCTCCGGATTGCGCAGGAACTGCTGCGCCAGCTTCTGAATATTGATCGGCATCGTAGCGGAGAACAGCATCGTCTGGCGCTCTTCAGGTACAAGCTTCAGGATCGCTTGAATATCGTCCATGAAGCCCATGTCGAGCATTTCGTCGGCTTCATCCAAAATAACGGTTTGAACGTCGTCCAGCTTGATCGTTTTGCGGTTAATGTGATCGAGTAAACGACCCGGCGTACCGATAATAATTTGCGGCTTTTTGCGGAGCCCGCGGATTTGTTTCACGATATCTTGTCCGCCGTAAATTGGAAGGGATCGGATGCCTTTGAACCGCCCGAGCTTCTCGATCTCTTCAGCTACTTGTATGGCAAGCTCCCGCGTCGGACACATGATGAGCGCCACGATCCGTTCTTCTTTAATATCGATCTTATTGATCAACGGAATCCCGAAGGCGGCGGTTTTCCCTGTTCCTGTCTGTGCCTGGCCGATCAGGTCGCGGCCTTCCATTGCTACCGGAATGGCTTTATCCTGAATCGGGGTTGATTCTTCAAAGCCCATCTCAGTAATAGCGCGCAGTACCTTTGGCTCCAAGCCGAATTCACTAAATGTTTTCAAATGTTTTCAGTCTCCTTTGTCTTTTAGGGTTCTCATTATATCTATACCCTTAAGTGCGACTCCTATCTCCATATATTTCTTCTCTTCATAAACACTTCCCGAGCCGTGTTTAAAAATGAACAGTAAAGGCCGTACTTAAGAATATCTTTAGTATTATACCATAATCGTTATCCATATTCCATAATCGATCAAATTGAAACCCTAAATCATTTCAGATCGTATATAATTGCAATTGGATAACAATATGGATACCATCATTCACATACAGGTAGTACAATAGAAGGAGTGAAAATCCATGTCGATATGGAAAAGAGTAGGTTCCATCCTGAAGAGCAACAAGCAGGAACCGGAAGCTAAACCGTCGAATCCGCTTGAGGATTCGCAACTCGGCGATATTATTACCGTTGATCTCGAGGAATATGTAGTATCCGGCAAGTTAACTTATTTCGACCGAGGCTTTGCCCCCCACCGTTTCGCGTACTATTTGCAGAATGGCAAGCATATTTCTTGTCTGGTGGTGGAAAAAGGCCGCACGTACGAATGCTTCCTTTGCGAATTTGTCGAAGGGTCGCTGGACGATCCGAACGATGTCCCGTCTTCGCTCGACGTTGGCGGCGATTTCACCTACGAGCTCGAGCATAACCGAAGCGATACGGTTCGCTCCGACGGGAATACGGACTTTCGCGCGAACGACCAGGTGCTGTTCTGGCGTTATTTCGGCAGAGAAGATCAATATTTTTTCCTGCAGTGGCAGGACGGCAAATATGTGGCGATGGAAGGCTGCCGCACGCCTGCAGGACAAATTAAATTTATCAAAGGCTCGCAGAGCTAACGACGATTATGGTACCGGATTTATCTTATTCATACCGAATATATCGCTTCAGGTGCGTGTACAGGAGGTGACCTTCGCATCATGAACAAAGCATATAAATGGCTAGCCTTATTGCTCGCTTTCGCGCTTTTGGCGGGATGCGGCGACGCCGGCAACTACGTCAAGGACAACTATTCGTTAATCGATGTCCAGGGTCAAGGCAAAAGTACGGCAAAAGTATACGTCGTGGAAGGCAAAGACGTGCCTACCGTCGCGAAAGAATTGGCGGACAAAGAGAAGCCGTCAGAGGTGAGCAAAGAATCGCTCGACAGTATGTTTCTCGTCTACGACAACAAAATCATCAATGTGCAAAAGGATCCGAGCAACGAAGCGAATACACTGGTAGAGCTCGACTCCATTCAATATGCCAAGGAAAATTACGATTCATCCTTTTTGCAAGGCTACTTAACGGCCTCCATTCTTCAGTCGGTGCTCGGCGGAGGGTGGTTTAACTCCAGCCGTGGTTACGATTATCGCGGATATACGTCCAGCAAGCGTTACGAAGACTACGGAAAATACCAGGCTGCCCCGTACCCGGCGGGTTCAAGCGGCACATCGTCCAAAACACCGGCGCAAACTCAGCAGCCAACCACCTCGGAACGAAAAGGCAGCTTTACCACAACGCCGCCCAAGTCAGGTACGACGACGACACCGCCTGCCAGTTCCGGCTCGACCTCGACTACGCCGCCGAAGTCAAGCTCTTCGGTGACGACGCCGCCTAAATCGAGCTCCTCATCGTCTTCGAATATTCGCGGCAACGACGGCTCCAAACCGACCTACAAAGCGCCTTCCGGCAGCAAACCAAGCACAAGCAGCCGTTCCGGTTCTTTTAAACGCAAATAACGATCGACATAAAGCAAGCTTTTCGGCCATACCGGAAAGCTTGTTTTTCGTTTAACCGGTGTTTGGCCCATACCTCTCCCCTTTTGCCCGGCATTTGAATTGCTAGAGCCACAAAAGACTCATACTAGTAACGGGAGGTGTGACGTATGCTGGCCATGGTTCAGCGCTCCTTGACCGGGGCGGTCTTGTTCACCGTAATCGGTTCCGCGCTCGTAGCGGCAAGCTTTAATTTGTTTCTGATCCCGCATCAGCTGCTCAGCGGCGGAATATCGGGCATCGCCATGATCGTCGGTTATTTTACCGACGTTAACATTTCGCTGCTCTATTTCATTCTCAATTTGCCGGTACTCGTCTGGGGCATGCTCTCCATCGGCCGCAAGTTTATCATTTTAAGCGTTATTTCGGTTTTATTGACGACTTGGTTCTTGCAGTTGATTCCGATTCGTTCGGTAGGCCAGGATTTGATCATATCTGCGGTAACCGGCGGCGTACTGATAGGGATCGGGGCCGGTTTATCCATGCGAGCGGGCGGCTCGACCGGCGGGTTCGACATTATCGGGTCCATCCTGACGCGGAAGCGCGATTTTTCGCTGGGCACGTTCTTGTTTGTCATTAACGGCTTTGTTATTCTGTCCCTCGGCTACTACAAGCAAAACTGGGATTTGGCGCTTTATTCCATGCTTTCGATGTTTATAACGGGCAAAGTGATGGATACGATCCATATCCGGCATTTGAAAGTGACCGTCTTTATCGTAACGAGAAAAAAAGATTTGCTGCTGCGCAAAATGCATAAGCTGCATCGCGGCGTCACCGTCATCGAGACGGAAGGCGGCTATATGAAAGAGCCTCAGCATATGCTGATGACCGTCACGACCCGTTATGAGCTGAACGACCTGCAACAGTTGGTACGGCAGTGGGATCCGCAAGCGTTTGTGAACGTAACTCAAACGTTGGGGGTCATGGGCTTATTTCGGCGCACCTAATGCATATTTTGGCAGAACGATCCATAAATGTGTATAAGAGACCATACATAAGCATTGCTTTTATGGTATAATGAGAGAAGCATAAAGCTTACAATTTCATTTCGATTCCTATGGCTTTACCTCTGTTACTCGTAATTCGCTCCGGAACCTTGTGCACCAGATGACGACGGGAAGGGTGATGCTTGTGGAAACAGTAAGGTTAGCGACGATTGTAATGAAATTAACCCCAGATTTGTATCCTACGCTTACGAAGATTGAGCTGGAATCCGAAATCGTCCTTCGTAACGGTCTTGCATCGTTAATGGCAGAGGATGCGATGGAAATTATTCAGTACAGCATTTCCGAACATCAGAAAGACGCCTTCCTTCATTAATGAAGGAGGCGTTTTTTTTAAACAAGAAAAGCTTTGAATCATCTATTACATAGCATACATTTTTGAAAGATACGGTACCGTTAAAACAAAATGTTATGGATTCGTAATAAATTTATGTTACAGTACCATTAGATTCATGCTATGATGTAGCTGAACCATTTCGGAGGTGTCCAAACTATGTTTAACGCGTTGACTCCCATGCATATAATATTAATCGTCGTCGTCGCGCTGCTTTTGTTCGGCCCAAGCAAACTGCCTGAGCTTGGACGTGGATTCGGCAAAATGTTCCGCGAATTCAAGGACGCGACCAGCGGAAACAGCGGAAGCTCGTCCGATGAGCTGCCGCGCGAACCGGAAGCACCCAAGAAGGAATTGGCGGCCGCTCCCGTACAAGTCGAAGCTCCCCAGACTCACCCGACCTCCGGCAAATAAGATAAGCATTTGACCGAAGCCTTATCGATCAAGATACATTCGTGTGTTTTAGTCGAAGCTTTTCTTGAACCATCAGAATGGTTCAGTGCCGCTGAAAACTTATACATTCTAATGCTTGCTTATAATCCGACCATCCGCTGCAGTTACTGCGGATGGTTTTTTTTGCGGTAATACGCATGGGTGCCCAGCAGCAGAACGGCAGCAACGAGTGCCATCCCGGCACCGAGTTGATACATGGCAGCCCCGCCCATATGATCCTTGACCCAGCCGCCGGCGAGGCCTCCCGTAATTCCCGCCAATCCGAGAAACACCATCGACAGCATCGATTGTCCCGTGGATTGCAGTTCCATCGGTACGAGCCTAACGGCATAATGGACAGCCGTAATCCAGAAGGCCGCAAACGTGATGCAATGCGACGCCTGAAGCAGCAGCAAGACGAATGGATCTGTCACATATCCGTATAGCAGCCAGCGGACGGTATAAAGCAAACCAATGACCCCAAGCAGCGCCAGTTCGTTGAATTTATGCATATAGCGGCCTAGCAAGGCGAAGGTCGGAACTTCGCTCGCCGCCGCCAGCGCCCAAGCCAACCCTACCATCGTGTCGGTCGCTTTGAGGTCTTTCAAGTACAGTCCGAGTAAAACGTCGTTCATCCGGTGAGGAACCGTAAGCACGAAGACCAGCAGTAAAAACCATAAGAAATGTTTGTTCCCGAGCAGTTTGCCGAAGTCCGTCAGCGATGCGCGCCGTCCTCCCGCCCCTTTGTCGTCTTTAAGCAGCAGGAGCAGCCCCAGCGGCAGTATCCAGATCGTCCAATACAAATACGGTATATGATCCAGTCCTCCGAGCGCCTGCAGCAGAGGTCCCGTTGACATCGCCAGTAAGGTGAAGCCAAGCGAACCGAACATGCGCACCGTCCCGTAGTTCACTTTCGCTTTGGCCGTAGATTTGATCGCCATCGTATCCAAGAGCGGCACCGACGACTGCATGAAAAAGTAGAGCAGCAGCATAAACAGGAGAGCAAACGTATATCCCGTCGTTTGAAAAATGCCCACGCTGGACAGCACCGTCATGACCCACAAACCGAAGATGAGCAGCTTCAGCGTATGGTAGCGGTCGCTCAAATAACCCCAGAACGGCTGAGCGAACAACGTGACGAAAGGACCGATCATCATTAAAAGCCCGATCTGCGAGGAAGAGTATCCCCGGCTCTCGAAGTAGATTGGCAGAAAAGGCATGAGAACCGCCGTGGTGGCATAGTACGAGAAGTTCAGTCCACGCAGCGTCCATATTTGTTTATTCATCATATCGATCCTTTGTCGAATTGACCATATTTTTCGTCAAAATGCATCCTTATTCTCTGTTCGTTTGACAGCCTACTCTATTATAATGAATTATAGCAAACTAGCAAGGAGACGGATGGAAATGGAACTTTTACTAGCGGCTTTTTTGCTCGCTTGGGGCGGCGTCAGCGCCGATCATCCCGACATGACCTTTGAACAGGTTGCGCAGGCGGCGATCGATTCAGGCAATACCGCTGCGCAGCAAGCTCCTTCGATGGACAGCCTGAAGCCGGACAATAAAATCGATCCGCAGCAAAACGCCCCGAAGGTGAAGGGCGTTTATGCCACGGCCCACAGTGCCGGCGGAGCAAGAATGAACACGCTGCTCAAGCTGATGGACGATACCGAGCTAAACGCGGTGGTGGTCGACGTGAAGGACGACTGGGGTTACATCACTTACGATACGGGCAACCCCGAATTGCAAGCCATGGAGACGACGCAAAAAATTATTACCGACATGCCAAAGCTGATGAATACGTTAAAGGAGCATGACGTGTATCCCATTGCCCGGGTTGTCGTGTTCAAGGATACCGTGCTTGCCAAAAAAAGGCCTGATCTCTCTTTTCTCAACGAAGACGGCTCCTTGTGGGGCAACGGCAAAAATCCGCCCGACAGTTTCGTCAATCCGTATATGAAAGAAGTATGGGACTACAACATCGCGATCGCTAAGGAAGCGGCTAAAGCCGGGTTCAAAGAAGTTCAATTCGATTACGTCCGTTTTCCCGAAGGATTCGAGAAACGGGCTGACACCCTCCAATATACGAAAGACGACCGCGCACGGATCGATGTGATAGCGCAATTCATCAAATATGCGCGAGAGCAATTGACCCCGCTCGGCGTACGCGTATCGGTCGATATATTCGGGTATGCCGCGTCCGTTCCGGCGGCGGAAGGTATCGGTCAAGATTTTGAGAAAATTGCGCAGCAGGTAGACGTCATTTGTCCGATGATTTATCCTAGCCATTACTCCACCGGTTGGTTCGGCTCGAACATACCGGATGCGCAGCCCTACGCTACCATTAACGGCGCGACGAAAGATTCGCACAAGAAACTGGAGCCGCTGCAAAGCCTCAAGCCGATTATACGGCCCTGGATTCAGGACTTTACCGCCACTTGGGTACCCGGACATATCAAGTACGGCAAAAAAGAAGTGGAAGAACAAATCCGGGCGCTGAAAGATAACGGCGTCGACGAATTTTTGCTTTGGAACGCCGTCAATACGTATACGCCGAATGTCGACTACAACTAAATGATACGATGACAGCCCGATTCCCATTCGCTGGGTATCGGGCTGTCTTGTTGATGATCCGGTATTAATTGGCACTCCGTCCGATATCCGCAATCTGCCAGTCAATCGGCTCGCTTCCGATGCTTTGCAGAAATGCATTGGCGCTCGAAAAAGGCTTGCTGCCGAAAAATCCGCGATGCGCCGACAGCGGACTCGGATGTACCGATCGCAAAATATGATGGCGGCTGTTCGTAATGAGCTGGCTTTTTTGTCCGGCGTGATTGCCCCACAGGATGAAGACGATCGGCCTTTCCCTCTCGTTCAGAAGTGAAATGACGCGGTCGGTGAACGTCTCCCATCCGTTCCCCTTGTGCGAGGCGGCTTGTCCGTCTCGCACAGTCAGAACCGTGTTCAACAGCAGTACCCCCTGCTCGGCCCAATGAACCAAATGCCCGTTGTCAGGGATACGGCAGCCGAGGTCGCCGTTCAGCTCCTTGAACATGTTTTGCAGCGACGGCGGCGCCGGAATGCCCGGCTTCACCGAGAAGCTGAGACCATGCGCCTGCCCCGGACCATGATATGGATCTTGACCGAGAATGACCACTTTCGTTTGTTCGTAAGACGTATATTGAAGCGCGTTGAAAATATCATGCATGTCCGGGTATATCGTATATGCGGCATATTCCTGCTTCAAGTATTGCCTCAATTGCAAGTAATACGGCTTCTGAAATTCCTCCTCGAGCAGAGGCGCCCAATCGTTACGCAATATCGCAGCCACGATCGCGATGCTTCCCCCTTTCCTTCGAACCGTTCGATTATTTCATACGAAACGTTCGGACCATCTGTGTAAAATAATTCAACGTACGCTGCACCCGTTCCCGCGTCTTCTCATCCTCCGGGACGCCATCTGGCGAAAAGTTGCGTTGTGCCCCGCCGATCGAAATCCATTCCGGGCAGTTGATGCCGTGAACGTTACGGACGATCGTCTGCAGCTGCTGCAGCGAACTTACGCCGACCGCTCCGCCGGCAGAGCTGACGGACAAGACGATCTTGCCGTCAAAGTGGTCGAAGCCTGCGAAATCAAGCGCATTCTTCAACACGCCCGACATGCTTCCGTGATATTCCGGCGTTGCGAGCACAATACCGTCGGCTTCGAGCAATCCTTGCTTCAGTGCGTTCACATTGGCGTCCTGCAGCTCCGAGTCCTTGCTGTAAAAGGGCAGCGGCTTTTCATGCAAGTCGAATAATGTTGCCTCGTAGCCTTTCTCCCGAAGCAGCCGTTCGATATAACGGCACAATTGCGTGCTTGTCGCATGGTTCCGGTTGCTGCCGGCAACAATCATGAATTTCATAATAACAATCTCCTCTCGCTGACTTTACATACATCGTAATATAGAAAATTAAGTAAAGTCAACGATGAAGCGCAACAAATGATTCTTGAGACCGAGGCGCCCCGCGTCTTCACTTGCTGCGTATAAGACCATTCGCTACAATGAATGTATCTATGACCATGGGGAGGTACCGCAATGTTAGCCATAGGGACGCCTGCTCCCGCGTTCACGGCCGAGAGCACGCAAGGAACCGTGCGCCTGGAAGATGTGCTTGGAAAACGGCCTGTCGTACTCATCTTTTACCCGAAAGACGAGACGCCGATCTGTACGAAGCAGTTGTGCGCCGTTCGAGACTCCAAAGCCCAATACGCGGAATACGACGCTCTCGTGATCGGCGTCAATCCCGGTACGATGGCGGAACACCGTAATTTCGCCGAAAAGTTTACGTACGATTTTCCGCTTGTCGCCGATGAAGGCGAGCGCATTCGCGGACTGTATGATGTAGGGCATACGCTGTTCGGCCTGCTGGGCCAGCAGCGCATCGTCTACGTCATCGATCAGAGCGCCACGATCGTTTACGCCAAAAAAGGAAACCGGCCGACCCGCGAAATTGTTGAGGCACTCGCGGCCGGGCTGAATCGTTCAGACTAAGCGGGCGAATAAGTGCTCTTAGCATCCAACCGCCGCCCTCCGGAGGCCGAGCTGCCGCACCATTGCCATTGCAACAAGCACAAAAGACGCGAAGCGAATAAAACGCTGGCGTCTTCTTTTTTTCCCCGGTCGTATTTTATTGAGACAACCGTTTCGCGAGCTCATAAAGCTCCATGTTGAACTGCTTCTTCGAATTCACGACCTTATCGATATCCGTTGCGACGAGTTCGCCTTTAATGATGCCGCACGACTTTCCGGAATCGCCTTCGATCAGCTTACGAACGGCAAAATCGCCAAGGCTGCTGGCGAGCACCCGGTCGTTATGCGTCGGCGCTCCGCCGCGCTGAATGTGGCCGAGTACGGTCACGCGCGCTTCGATGCCGTTGCGGCGCATAATTTCCGCCGCGATATCCTCGCCCTTGCCTACGCCTTCGGCGACGACGATGATACTGTGGCGTTTCCCTTGCGAGAAGTTGCCGGCCATCCGCGACGCGATTTCGTCGAGGTCGAACGGAACTTCCGGCACGAGAATCGTCTCCGCTCCGCTGGCAAGCCCCGCATACAGAGCGATATCTCCGCAATGACGGCCCATGACTTCGACGACAGACGATCTTTCATGGGAGCTCATCGTATCGCGAAGCTTGTTGATCGCATCCACCACGATGCTAACGGCCGTATCGAAACCGATGGTGATATCGGTATACGGAATATCGTTATCGATCGTACCCGGCAGCCCCATCGTTTTGATGCCGAGCTTGCTCAATTTATTTGCCCCTTGATACGAGCCGTCGCCGCCGATGACCACAATACCGTCGATGTCGCGCTTGCGCAAATTGTCCGCCCCAAGCTGCTGCCCTTCCGGCGTCATAAACTCCTTGCAGCGGGCCGACTGCAAAATCGTGCCGCCGCGCTGTATAATATCTCCCACGCTGCGCAAGTCCATTTCGCGAATATCGTCGTTGATCAGACCTGCATAGCCGCGTTGGACGGCAAATACTTCAAGTCCGTGATAAAGGCCGCTTCGCACGACCGCGCGAACTGCCGCATTCATCCCTTGCGAATCGCCGCCGCTCGTAAGCACCGCAATTTTTTTAACTGACATGATGGTTCCTCCTTGGGTTCACTTGCTTCTATCCATAATTTATAGAAGATATATGCTAAGAAGTTCTGCGAATCCAGATGCTGTTCACGAAGAAGAACATCCGCATCATAGGGCTGTTCTTCATGAGCACCCGGGAAATTCGCTTCACATCCTGTTGTTTGCTCACTTTCGGATCGGATAAATAAAGCGCGAGCAGGCCCTCTATGATCATCCGGTGAAACGGCGGATGATCGAGTCGCTGCGACTTGGACCGCGCCTCGGACACAATGAGCGCGAGCCGTTCCACCGTCACATCCACACTGTCGTAATAGCTGCAAAAATTCAAGTCGCCTCCGGCGCGATCCTCCTCCTGATCAATCAAATAGTCAAGAAGAATGTGCAAACCGCAAATATACGGAAAGTATGCGTCATGAATCGCCTTGACGGCGGCAGGCCTAAGCTCGGTGCCCGAAGCTGCGAGGAACAGCATAAAGACCCCAAGCGTCGAGCCGGTCGCTGCAGCGAATTCGTTCCAGCTGATCGACGGATACTTGGCTTGATGCCGCTGCCACCACTCGAGCAGCGCTTCCTCGCGCAAATCTTTGCGAATATGCTTGTACACCTGCAAATCGCAGTACAGCCCGACCAGTTCCCGGACAGACTCGGCTGCGGTTGGAAACGAGGGCAGCATCCGGATGCTCGCCTGGCATGTCTTCACCAGATCGCCGAGATAACCGCCATCCTCCCGCTCTTCGCGAAATTCGTAATAATCGTGCAGCGGCTCGGCCGGATCGACCGCATCGAGCATCGACTGGTGCAGCCGGCGAAAATCTTCGGGGTCGAGTGAAGTGCTGCGGTCGCACAAATTATCCAAATAATCGCTGATCGTCTGGAACGCTACAATGAGCGGAATCAATATATGGCGCATCGACAAATGCGCCGCAGCATACACGGCGCCTCCCTCGCAATGAAACTGCTTGCTCGTCATGCTGGCGATCGCTTGTTTTCGCAGCTCGGGATCGGGTATCGTCTCCGCCTTCCCGCGCCAGTAACGGAGCTGCTCCCGCACTTCAGGAAGCACGTAGCGGTACACGCGCAGCATTAAGCCAACCGGGCCTCGGGGCACTTGTTCGCTGCGGCTCGGCTTAACGGGGCTCAAGGAGCGTGCCTCCCCCGCCGCTTTGGGCATAGCAGTACTCCAGCAGAAGCTTCATCTCGAGATGCTGCATTTCCTTCAGCAGCTCTTCTCCGGCATCATCGCGCACCTGGGTTACTTGCCGTTCCACCAGATCGACGAACAGATAGGGATCCCATCTGCCCGCGTTCGACAGTTTCTCAAGCGGCTCTCGAAGCAATGCGCTGCCGATTCGCTGCAGATCGGTTTCCTTCAGCAGTCCGCGGACTTGATCGGCGAGTGCATCATAGACAGGATGATGCCCGACCATGCGAAACCAATATTTCGCATTGCCGTAATCGCCCTCCATCCGGTGCATGATGCCATGCCAATAGCTGCCGGTAGGCGTATGAATTTCCTGCGATATATCGTGCGACGGGTCCAGGCTTTCATTGAACAAATGCAGCCCGGATTTCAAGGCCAACGCAAAAGTCAACCGTTCTCCTTCAAAACCGTTCGTCGACAGCTTGGCGATCTTGATGTCCGTCAAATCGTCAAGCTCCTCCGTCGGGTACAGCGAAGGCTTGTGGTCGGTAAGCTGTGCGGCAAGCCTGCGCAAGCTATCGGTCCAAGTCAAAGCCTCCAACCTCCTCGTTATCATTTAGCTGACAACCGACAACGACGCTGCGTTGTAACGGTTGCAACGTTTGTTGACAACCGACAACGATGCTGCGTTGTAACGGTTGCAACGTTTGTTGACAACTGACAACGATCTGACGTTGTAACAGTTGCAACGTTTGTTGACAACTGACAACGATCTGACGTTGTAACAGTTGCAACGTAGGCGCGAACTTCGAATCGGTTAACGATGAACCCGTTCCGCCGTTATATCCTGATTGACGCGGAACCATAAGTGCAAATCGTTGATTGCGCTTGCGAGATCCGCAATTTCGCTGTTTAACCGGCACGACTTCGCAAAATTATTTTCCACGTTCAATTCATCCTGCTTCGCTATAATTACGCGCTCGATCTGTTTGATCCTCTCGGGAATCGTACCTCGTATTTCCTCCCAGCGCAAAAGCATTTCCGTCTGCTCCGATTTCGTATACTCGTCAAAATCTTTTTGCAGCTGCGGCAGCGGTATCCCGAGCCGCTCGTCAAGCGCAAAAAAGTCATTCATGCCTGCTCCACCTTTCATTTCAAGATGACGAAAAAGGCGCTGACAGTTTATCTATATTAATGTAACACGAACGATGGGATAGCTTCCAGTGAAAAAGTAAATTTTATCTCCTTTCGTTCCGGATCCGTGTTATAATGGGTGACATTGAAAGAGGGAGAGCAACAATGAATCAACCAGACCAAGTCCGAATTTCATTCCGGCAGCTTCTCGCTTTCTTCATTCCTCTCGGAATATCGGCGAGCCTTGTTACCATTTCGCATGTCATCATTAACAGTACGCTAGCGCGTTCCGCACATCCGGAGCTTATCATTGCGAGCTATGCCCTGCCGATGAGCATCCTCGGCATCACCGAGCGTCCCGCCGTGCTGCTTCGCCAGACATGCTCGGCGCTGGTCCGCGACCGGCGCTCATTCCGCGCGATGTCGCTCGTCGGCGTATACGTGCTGGGCTCTATATTTCTCATAGGCGGTTTGATCAGCTACACCCCTGTAGGCCCGTGGGTGTTTTTGCATTTGTTCGGCGCGGACGAACAGTTGGTCGGTCCGATGGTGAACGTGTACCGCGTACTGATGTTCGTCAGCATTTTTTCCGGCATCCGCTGTATTTTTCACGGGATCATCATTTTCAACATGCGTACGAAATGGCTTACGATCGGGATGCTGATCCGTCTCGCGGGCATGTATGCGCTATCGCTCTATTTTATCAAAACCGGAGTAACCAGCGGTGCGGTCGGCGCCATCATCTTCCTGACCGGCATGATCATCGAAGCGGCCGTTAGCTTCTGGGAAGGACGAGCGCTACTGCGCAAAATTCCCGAGAAAAAGCCGGATCACGAAGTCGAAAGTACGAAACAAATATTCCAGTTTTACAAGCCGCTGCTGTATTCTTCCGCGATTGCGGTCATCGCCGGCCCGGCGATCAATGCATTTCTCGGCAAGACGACGCAGTTGGAGCTTTCCATTGCAGCATTCGCCATTGCCGGCAGCTTGACGCAGCTGGTGCAAAGCTTTTTTTCTTATATTCACCAGATCGTACTGAATTTTTACCGCAAAGATGCGGCGGCCGTCCGCCGGTTTACCCTGATGCTGTCGCTAATTCCAAGCTGCCTTATCGCGCTGCTCGCCTACACGCCCGCGGGTCCGTGGTTCATGGAGCATATAATGGGCGTGAACGAGAGGCTGATGCAGGCAAGCTTGTCGACGCTGAAAGTGTTTATGATCATGACGTTCATTTTTCCATGGCTTGATTTCGGCAACGGGCTGCTGATGCTGCGCAGTCAAACGAAAGTAATGGTATGGTCGCAAGCCGCCAACGTCCTGACGCTGCTGGTTACGCTGGTCATTTGCATTTATTCGAATCCCGGATGGAACGGGATGATCGGAGCGCTCGCCCAATCGCTCGGAATGGTTGCCGAAGCGCTCGTCGTCTTGTACATGCTGCGAGAGTTCGCAAGGTCCGAAGGCCGTCCTGTTGCACGAGTTCATGCCGCAACCAGAAAAAACAACGAATCGAGTGAAACGTTATGAGCAGCCGAACGGGGGCCTCAAGCGACATCACGCTGCGGGGTTTTACCTTTTCATTTTACATGACAATGTCCGTCATTGTATCATATTTTCCGCTATATTTTCAGTACAAAGGCTTTTCAACCATACAGATCGGACTGCTCTACTCCGTCGGACCGATGATCGGCATCGTTTCGAACTTGTTTTGGGGGTTCACGAGCGATAAATACCGTACGGTGAAAAAGATCATGATACTCATATTGATCTGTCAGCTCATAGTTGCATTTCTCTTGTTCCATACCGTCACATTTTGGCTGCTGATGGTGTTTATGGCGATCTTCTTTTTCTTTCAATCACCGATGAGCTCGCTGAACGACAGCATGACGCTGCTCTCGATCAGCGGTACGAAAAAAAGCTATGCGTCCTTCCGCGTATGGGGCTCGATCGGCTTCGCGTTAGGCGCACTCGTTTTCGGCATGGTGCTGAAAGGGTTCGGCACCGGGCTTGTGCCCGCTATTAGCCTGACCACCATCGCCATTTCATTGCTGCTCTCTCTGCTTCTCACCGATGCGCGGGACGCGACCTATACGAAGCCGGATTTTGCCGGACTTGTCCCGATCGTTACGTCCAAGTCGTTTCTCGCCTTTTTGCTGATTATTTTCACGGCGGCCCTCGCGACGCGGATGAACGACGGTTTTCTGGCATTATTCCTGCAGCGTCTCGGCGCGGATCAGACGATTGTCGGCTACTCGTGGATGGCGTCGGCGCTCAGCGAGATTCCCGTGTTCATTTTTCTCAGCAAGCACGGGCACAAATACAAGGAACTGCCACTGCTCGCCGTCTGTTCCTTCGTCTATGCTCTTCGGTTCCTGCTGATGAGCTTGGTCGACAATCCGATGTGGGTCGTCGCGATCCAGACGATGCACTCGCTGTCCTTCGGCATTTTCTTGTTTACAGCGATCCGTTATATTCAGCGGATTGTGCCGGATCAATTCCGATCAAGCGGGCAAGCGCTGTATGCCGTCACCTGGTCGGGCCTTGCCGGATTGGTGAGCGGTACGCTGGGCGGCTGGATTTTCAACCACTGGAGCCCTCATGCGATGTATGCCACCGGCTCGGCCTTATCGGCATTGGCTATGATCGGCTTCCTGCTGCTCAATGCCCGAAGCAAGGAAGATTTGAACAACAACATAAATTGTGCGTCATAGTGCAAGGTTTTCCGCCGGAACGCCGTCTATTCTTATAGAGGGTGTTCCGGCGTTTTTTTGTTTTATGCAAAACTTAACATTTTCTTAATTCGCATTGATTTTTGCAACTTCGCTGTGAACTCCCCGTCTTATCGTATGTATCTTATCGTAACAACGGAGGGGTTATGTGCTTGCAGTAGAAAAGCTTTCTCACAGTTTCAGCAACGGCGGCGAGATCACGCCAGTCCTGCACCATATCGACTTCAGTGTGGACAAAGGCGAAATGGTCGCCCTGCTCGGCAGCTCCGGCTCCGGTAAATCGACGCTGCTCAACCTGATGGCTGGGCTGATGAAGCCGACATCGGGAAGGATTCTGATAGGCGGCATCGGCATTGAGACGATGAACGAGAACCGGCTGGCCGAATTTCGCCGCTCGCAAATCGGTTTCATTTTTCAATCCTACGAATTGATCCCCCATCTCACTGTCCGGGAAAACGTCGAGCTGCCACTTGTGTTTCAAGGCATGAAAGCGAAGCTGCGCCGCGACAAAGCCGTGTCGCTGCTCGCAAAAGTCGGACTCGGGGAGAAGACGGAGATGTTCCCTTCCCAACTGTCCGGCGGTCAGCAGCAGCGTGTGAGCATTGCCCGCTCGCTCGTGACGGAACCGGCCATCGTATTTGCCGACGAACCGACAGGGAATCTCGATACGAAGACCGAGAAGGAAATCATCGATCTGCTGATCGAACTGAATCGCACGCTCGACATCACGTTTGTCATCGTGACCCATGAGCTGGAAGTCGCCAAACGAACGCGGCGCGTCATCCAGCTGCGCGACGGCCGTTTAGTCGAAGACGCGGTGTGGGCAGGTGAAGACGATTGAGATGGAGTGATTACATGCGGCTGGGCTGGGATCAGCTCAAGCGCCGCGTGGTCGTAACAGCGCTATGCATTATGGGGATCGCCATTGGCTCCGCCTCGATCGTCGTCGCGCTGTCATTTGGCGAATCGATCAATCATTACAGCCGAATGCAGATGAGCTATTATTTAAAATCAGACGAAATCACGGTGCGCAGCGGACATGGCGGGTCGGAGAGCGACTCGGGCGACCCGAATGCGGCAAAGCCGTACGAGCTCACGAAGGCCAAGATTGATCTGATCCGCACCTTCCCGAACGTCAAAGCGCTCGGCACCTATCAAACGCTGAACAACTTTCAATTCCAAGTCGATAACAAACGGGGTTACATCAACAGCTTGTATGCCACCGAACTGGAGACGCTGCCGGATTTCGGCTACGAGCTGCATCAGGGAGGCCCGTCCGAACAGGAGAACACGATTATTCTCAGCTACGGCGCAACGATGGGCTTATTCGATCAGCAGATGCGCCAGGCGCGGCAGATTCAATCTCCTGGCGGTAACGACAGCCCGCAGGCCGCGAAACGCCTCGAAGATCAAATGTACATAGCGTATCCGATGTATCAGAAGCAAATCATACTTACGCCGCAAATTTATAAACCGAACCTCGGTATGGAGGAGAGCGGAACCCCTTTCCCGCTGCGGGTTGTCGGTATCCTGAAAAAGCCCGAAGGCGTGCCCGACGATGTCGTAATGAACCAGAAAACCGCCTTTGTGTCCCCGGCGCTCGGCCAAAAGCTGCTGGATGCCATTGAACAGAAGAATGGTAAATCTTCCGCCGGCTCGGCAGCCAAAAGTACAAGCAGCGGCACGTTCAACGAAGTGAAAATTAAGGTCGACGACAGCTCCAACGTCAAGGAGTTGGAGCAATGGATCAAAAAACTGAAGCTGTCGGTGGAAACGAATCTGTTCCGGGAGGAGCGCATGCAGAGCGAGCTTGTGATCATCCGGTTAATCTTCGGCGGGGTCGGTGTATTTATCCTGTTCGTCGCTTCGATCTCGATCATCGTTGCGATGACGATGTCCACCTACCAACGCCGCCGGCAGATCGGCATCATGAAGGTGCTCGGCGCGAATTTGAGACAAATTCGCAACATGTTCATGGTCGAGTCGGCGCTGCTCGGACTATTGGGAGGAATGACCGGCATTTTATTATCGTACTGGGTCATCTGGGGGATCAACATCGCTGTCATGAAGCTGGCTCCCGCCCGTCCGGGAGCACAGCAGGAAATATTGTTTATCAGCCCGTGGATCCTGCCGATCGGTTTGTTTTTCGCCATCATGACGGGGGTTCTGTCGGGAATATATCCGGCTGTCAAAGCTTCGCGCACCGACGCGCTGACCGCTATCAAACGAGACTAATGCGTAGGAGACCTTGATGCTATGAATAAGAAAAAATGGATGACCGCCGGCGCAGCGATTCTCGTTCTCGGCATAACCGGCTTGTTGTATTGGCAAAGCCAGCCATCGAAGCAGGCTGCGCAGTCCATGCAAAAACCGGCGAACGCACTGCAATTCAAAGTTGCCCGGGAGGACTTGACCAGCACCGTAGAAGTGAAAGGCAAATCGTCGTATCAAAAGCAAACGTATATTAATGCGCCTTTTTCGGCCGATATCAAATCGTGGTTCGTGACCGACGGAGCCCAGGTTCTCAAAGGCGACAAGCTGTTCCAGCTCGACGACGCGTCGCTTCGCAACGAAATCGCCAAGCTGCAGGCGGACGCCAAAAAAATGGAAATGGACATCCGGCTCGGACAGTTTCAAGAGACGATAGACAGCGATTCGTCCGCCGATACAGGCATTTCGGAAACGGACGCCAAGCAGCGCTTTGCGAAATCGGAGAGCCGCAAAATGCAAGAGGACATTTCCCGTCTGAATCTGGAGCATTCCCGCGTCCAATTGACGGAGATGACGGAGAAGCTTCAGTCGGCGCAATTCAGCGCGCCGGAGGACGGCATTTTCCTATTCGAGTCGACCAAAGAACCGCAATCGCTGAAAGAAAACGAACGGGTCGGCAAAATCGTCGATCTCAAAAAGCTCCAGCTGCTAGCTATCGTAGGCGAGTATGACTTGTTCCGCATCAAAGAAGGGATGGACGCCGAAGTAAAAGTGGACGCGCTCAAAGGTGTCAAACTGCAAGGGAAAGTCGAGCGCCTGTCCAAGTTTGCCAAAAACGATTCGGATGCGGATGAAGCCGCCGTCACCACGGCCGCGCAATTCGAGGTCGTCATTTCCCTCGAGCCGGATGAGCGGCTGATCGCAGGCCTCAGCTTAACGGCCTCTATCGAAACGGACAAAAAAGCAGGCGCGCTCGTCATCCCTACGCTTGTCGTGCAGCGGGAAAAAGAAGAGTCGTTCGTCATGGTGATGAATGCCTCGGGGGCATTGGAGCGCCGCGTGGTACAAGTCGGAGTGGAAACGCCGGAGAAAACCGAAATCGTAAGCGGGCTGCAGGAAGGCGAGACGGTCGTACTGCAATAAGCAATCGTCCATGCCCTCGGCAGCTTGTAAGACAAATCACACATTTTCGGTCATCTTGTTGTTATTCTATGCAAACCGCGTTATAATGGACGTTAGCTCTTAGTACCAAGTACTAAGCTATAGGGTACACCGTGGAGAGGATGATCCAGAATGAACAACACTTTGCCCGCATCTTATGAAGATTTCAAAACGATCGTGCTCGACCGTCGAAGCATCCGAAAGTATACGGAACAGGACATTTCGAATGAAGATATTCGCGAGATCGTAGACTGCGCCCGATACGCCCCGAGCGATACGAATTCGCAAACTTGGGAATTTATCGCGGTCAAAAACCGCGATATGATCAAAGAAATCGAAAGACTTACTTGGGAACAGCTGCACAAGAGAGCCGCCGAAGCGGAAGAGCGCGGTCTTTCCAGAGAAGCCCGGCTGCTGACCAAATCGTTCGGCCCATACGCTACCGCTTTCTCGGAAGCTCCGGTGCTGATCGTTTGCCTGGCCACCCCTTACAATTCCAAATTCCGCGAGCGCATCTTCGATCCCGTGCAACTGGTGGACGACGCGGTCTGGGCCGAGGAAGGCATCAAGAGCAGCTGCCTTGCCGCGCAAAACTTGATGCTCGCCGCGCATGCCCGGGGCCTCGCGACTTGCCCGATGACCGGACCGGTACTGCTCGCGCAGGAACAGCTGCGTACTTACCTTGATATTCGGCCGGAATGCCAAATCAATATGGTCATCGCGCTCGGTCATCCGGCAGAACGTCCCGCCCGCCTTGCGCGCAAAGAAGTGGACGACATCCTGCGGATCGTAACCTGATAAGCTTCGATAAACCTTATTATTTTTGGTGTGATGAATAAAAGGATGAACCTGAGCGCCGCCTCGGCTGTCTCGGGTCCATCCTTTTATATAACTTACCGGCTTTCGGCGAAACTTGTCCTGCAGAACTTCGTCTCAGGCGATGGCTCCCGCCGGATACCACCTCTGCATAAGCCGCCAAAGGCCTGAAGCGTTTCTTCCCTCTACTCAGCCGATCTTGGCCAATTCTTCCTCGTCTACCTCATAGTTGGAGTACACGTCCTGCACATCGTCCAAATCGTCGAACGCATCCATCATTTTCATCAGCTTTTCCGCATTTTCCCCTTCAACCTTGATGGTGTTTTGCGGAACCCAAGTGACCGCCGCTTCCGTGAACTGCAGTCCCTGCGATTCGAGCGCCGTCTTCACCTGCTCGAAGTCGTGCGGGTGGGTTACGATCTCAAAGCTTCCCTCTTCCGCAGCGACATCCTCGGCCCCGGCTTCCAGCGCCTGCATCATTAGCTCGTCCTCATCCAGCACATGCTCTTCCCGATCGATGCGCAAAATCCCCTTCTGATCGAACATATAATAGACGCAGCCGGATTCGCCCATGTTGCCGCCTCTTTTGTTGAAGACCGCACGCACATCCGCAGCCGAACGGTTCCGGTTGTCCGTCAAGCATTTGACCATAATGGCGATACCGCCCGGACCGTAGCCTTCATACATAATTTCCTCGTATTCAATGTTGTCCCCGTCGCCCGTCGCTTTCTTGATCGCTCGTTCCACATTATCCTTCGGCATGTTAAGGCGTCGTGCATTCTCCATTGCAACTTTGAGCGCAAAGTTGGCTTCCGGATTCGGACCTCCCTGGCGCGCCGCCATAAAAATTTCTCGGCCGATCTTGACAAACTGATTGTTTTTGGCTTGATCCGCTTTTCCTTTACGTTCTTTAAACAACTTAAACTTCATTTCTTAACGCTCCCTGTTTGAAAATGTCCCTTTTAGTTTACCACCTGTCCCCGGCACCGGTCAAAAGCGACCTCAAAAAAGCACCGGTCGGAAGACCGGCGCTGCAGCATGATACATTCCCTTTGCCGTTATTTTCGCACCGCGCTGCGGTACATCAGCATAAGCAAATAGGGTGTGCCCAGCAAAGCAACAATAATCCCCGCTGGAATTTCCTTCGGCGCGATGACCGTTTTGCCAATCAAATCGGCCGCGACAAGCAGAACGGCGCCTAGCAGCGCGGAAAGCACGACAGACCTGCGGTAGTGGTGACCGATCATCAGTCGGACCGCATGCGGCGCGAGCAGCCCGATGAAGCCGATCGAGCCGACACTCGAAGCCGCCGTCGCCGCTAGGGCGACGCCGATGACGGTCGCAATAAGCCGGGTATGCTGAAGCTTCAGCCCTAGCCCCGTTGAAACCTGATCGCCGAAGGCAAGCAGGTCGATTTTTCGACCGAGCGACCAAGCGATCGGTCCCAATATCGCCGTAACGACGGCAATCCGGAGCCATTCCGCATAGCCGCGCGCATACGTGCTGCCGGCAAGCCAAGCCAGCGCCGGAGCCGCGGCAATGCCGGACTTGATCACGAAAAACTGAATGCCCGCCGTACCGATCGCCGATACGCCGATCCCAATCAATATGAGCGCGGCGGGATGGAAGCCTTTCCTCCAAGTAAATGCGTAGACGCATACCGCGGCAGCCGCGGCGCCAGCAATCGCCCCCAGAGGCAGCATCATGGCCGGACCTTGCGGCCACAGCACAAGAACGGCCAGCGCGCCGCAGCCCGCTCCCGATGTAACTCCCAGGACAGATGGATCGGCAAGCGGATTTCGCAAAGCCCCCTGCATCATCGAGCCGGCAATTGCAAGAGCCCCGCCGGCAAAAGCCGCGACCAGAATGCGCGGCAGCCGCAGGTCCATAACGACGTTCCGCGCAAATGCCTCGCCGCTGCCGATCAACGCCAGCCAAACCTCGTTCACAGAGAGGTGCAGCGTTCCTGCCATGAGCCCGGCTGCCATGAATGCAATCAGAGAGGTCAGGAGCCCGATCACAAGCACGGGATACGGAAGGCGTCTACCGATCGCGCCCACGCTCATGGACGTTCCACCCTCCTGAGACTGCCGTCCTTTCATCGTTTTAACGACGAGCCATATGAGCCAATGCGCGCCGATTGCCGCCGTTACCGCGCCTGCCGGGAGTTCGCCGACAGAGCTGCGAAACATGCGGGCGATCGTATCCGCTCCGACCAAAATGATCCCGCCCCAGAGAGCGCTAGCCGGCAGCAGGCTCGCATGGCGCCGCAGCCCCATCAGCCGCATCAGGTGGGGCGCAATGAGCCCGACAAATCCGATCGGGCCGACAACGCTGACCGTTACGCCGGCCAGCAGCACGGCGGCTGCCATGCCGGAGAACCGTGCAAGCTCAACCTTTTGGCCGAGCGAGCGGGCCGTCTCTTCCCCGATCTCCAGCAAATCGAAAGCGCGGGCAAACACCATCGCGTAGATGAGACCGGCCGCGATCCACGGCCACGCATACTGCACGCCGCTCCAATCGTTCTGGATCAGCGATCCCGCTCCCCAGGCGAGCAGCTGCGACGCTTGCGTCTCGAACAGCAGCTGCAGCGCGCTCGTAAAGGCAGAGAGTACAAGGCCGACGATCATCCCGGCGACAGCCATCCGTACCGGCGTGCTCCGTTTGCCTCCGGCAATCCAGTACGTCATGGCCGCAGCGCCCAGCGCCCCCGCCAATCCAAGCAGCAGTGGCGCGCTTGCTTTCAGCCCCGGCACAAACACGGCGGCGGCCATAATGACAAAGTACGCACCGGCATTCAAGCCGAAGGTGGACGCGGATGCGAGCGGATTGCGCGTAACCGTCTGGAGCAGCGCGCCGCACGCGGCAAGTGCCGCTCCTGCAAGCAATCCCATCAGTGCCCTCGGGAGCCGAATGCTGCGGATCATATGATGAGCCGCGTAGTCCTGGGGATTCGTCAGGGCACCGATGACTTGCCCGAGCGTAATATCCGCCTCGCCATACATCAGGCTGATAAAAAGGAGAACGGCGAGGACAATCAGACCGCCTCCGAACAATAGCGGTATTCTCCAACCAATGGAACGGGCAGCGGTGCTTGTAGCGGCGTTCATGGCCATATTCGTCATTTAGCAAGCGCGTTCGTCACAAGATCGACGATAGATTTGGCCGATAACGGGCCGCCGAACGTCCATGTATTGCCCGGCAATTTATATGTACGTTTTTCTTTCACGAACGTCAGCCCGGTCCATACGGTATTATCTTTCAGCTGCTTCTCGAAAATGTTGTCGTTATCCTGCACGATATAAATGAAGTTCGCGTTCTGAACAGCCGGCAGCGCCTCGACGCTTGTTGTGGAGAAACCGTTGGTCTCGAATTTCGCCGATTTAAAAACATTTTTGAGCCCGATCCGATTCATAATTTGGATCAGCATCGAGTTGTCGGTGAACATGCGCAGTACTGCTGCATTTTGCTGGGAAAACGCCTGCGTTACGGCCACTTCCGCGCCTTCCTTGCCCTTAGCGTTCAGCTTGCCTTTCGCTTCCTCGAACGATTTTTGCAAATCGCCCATCACCTTTTCGGCCTCCGATTTCTTGCCGACCAAATCGGCCACCGTCAGAAAGGTTTTCTCCATTTCCTCAAACTGATTCCCCGACCCCTCCGGAGGATACGGGTTGAAAGCGACGGTAGGCGCAATTTTGCTCAACGTTTCATAGCTCGATTTGATCCGGAAGTCGGGCGCGACGATCAGATCGGGTTTTAATGCGGCAATGGCTTCCAGGCTCGGCTCCGTACGCACGCCGACATCGACGACGCTAGCGTCAAGCTGTGGAGGAATGTTGACCCATGTTTTGTAGCCTTTAATATCCGCTACCCCCGCAGGCTGTACGCCAACCGCCAGAAAAAACTCGACGTACGACCAGTCCAGTGCAACGACGCGTTTCGCCGTCCCTTTAATCTCTGTCGTTCCGAGCGCATGCTTAACCGACCTGGTGCCTGCCGATGCGTCCTGGCCCGTGCTTGCAGCCGGCTGCGCGGTCCCTTTAGCCGATTCGCCGGGCGCGCCGCAAGCGGTTGTCAAAAACATCAAAATAAGTCCTAAAACAATAACAAGCGGCGTACTCTTCTTCCTGCAAATCATACCGATTCCCCCTAATTCGCATACGAAGGCGAAAATTGTGCTGCAATTTCCCTTGTCGATCATTGAGAATAATTATCATTTCACATTTGAAAATGATAATCGTTCTCAATGATAATGTCAATACTTTCCTTAAGCATTTTGGATCGAAAGGGCCTTGAGGCAGCAAACGTCGCTTCTAACTCTTTTTCGGGGGATTTTGCGCATAAATTTAAAAAACCGTTTCCGAATGAATCATTCGAAAACGGTTTTCATTTGTTTTTTGTCGCAAGATAGAACACAACTGCTCAATTGTGAAAAGAAAACTATCTGATCGATGTGACTCGGGCGAGCGACCGCACGGGATGCGGTAAGTTTTCTTACGAAATCAAGAAGCGAAGTTCAAGAAGTAAATCGTTTTGATTTCTTGAAAAAACTTATATCGATTCAACCATTGTCCAGTACAGAACAGGTTGGATTAGTTAGTTTTCAATCTTACAGTTTGTGAACGTTAGCTGCTTGTGGTCCGCGGTTGCCTTGAACGATTTCGAATTCAACCGATTGGCCTTCTTCCAATGTTTTGAAGCCTTCGCCTTGGATTGCGGAGAAGTGAACGAATACATCGTCGCCGCCTTCTACTTGGATGAAGCCGTAGCCTTTTTCTGCGTTAAACCATTTTACTGTACCTTTCAATGAAAACAACCTCCTAGATGTATCGCCATCATGGGCGAATGTGTAAATTATATCACCGTTATAAGGATAAATCAACTCGCTTAAAAATATGCGTCAGCGCTCCGGAGCGTGCTTAATGACGCATAAAAGCTCGGAAGATCCTGGAATAAACGGCAGTTCCGAACGTACAAATTCCGCTTTCGCACCGCGCTCGTGAAGCTCATGGATGAGACGATCCATATGCGGATAACGATCCCATCCCAGCGTATAAACCGGATAAATCCGCACCTCGCCGCCCGGCTTGCATACCCGCAGCAGCTCGCGAACGGCTTCCGAATGAAACGTATAATCAAATTGCTCGTGGTACAGAAACAGGAAGTGACTGCACAGCACGACTCCGAACGTATCGTCTACAAAAGGAAGTCTCGGCAGCTCGGCCGCGATATATTTGCTTTTAACCGCATCTCTCCGGTAATCGGCGATGAATCGTTCGAGCGCTTGCTCCCGCATGGCGCGGTGCTGCTCCAAACTTCCGTAAAAACTCCAGTCAAACTGCTCCTGCAACTTCGACAGCTTCTTTGTCGAAACTTCGATCTCCCGCGCACCGTGCGCGTATATGTCTTCGGGCGGCTTCGCATACAGCGGATCGGCCGCCACGGCTTGAATTCCTTGATCGGATAGTCCCGCGACAAAAGACGAGGCTCCTCCGGAAACGTCCAATACGGGACCTACCGCCGCCATATCCATCTTCAGCGCAAACATCCTCACGTACTCTTCATGCGACCTGCATGTCATGGCTACGCCCGTTTGTTCATACTTTTGTTTCTGTTGTTCGCTCATCTTACTCAGCTCTCCTCTGCTCAGCTACTTGCTATAAATAAGCCTCCACCCGCCCTCCGGCCTCGGTGCTGAAGCTTATGGCACATTGTAGCATTCGGATCGTCCCGTTGGCAATAGCTTCCTTCCGCTTTTTTCGAAAATCGCGGCAGATTCGGCCGGATCCCCTTACGGCTGCCCGATTGGAATGCGGGTCTCTTGCATTTCCACGCCCGTTAAGGTATCATTTTCGCGCATGGACTATCATTTTTCACGAAACGGAGCCCGCGAACGTCATGATCAAAAAACATATCATATACAAGAAAGACAAGTGGAACATGCTCACCGTCGAAGTCAACGGCAAGCAGCTTATTTTGCGCGAAATTTCCGATCAATGGGGCGAAGACTGCCATACGTTTCTCAGCCGGCCGGAGATGATGCATTGGGTGAACGAGCGATTTCCCAAGCAATCGTTCGAGGGCAGCGAGGAAGAATATGAAAGTATGATGGAAGCATTCCGCCAAGTAT
Organism: Paenibacillus allorhizosphaerae; assembly: GCF_910594985.1. Classification (GTDB taxonomy): domain Bacteria; phylum Bacillota; class Bacilli; order Paenibacillales; family NBRC-103111; genus Paenibacillus_G; species Paenibacillus_G allorhizosphaerae. The sequence continues at coordinate 54,282 of NZ_CAJVCE010000015.1, read as the reverse complement.
GACGAAAAAAGGAAAGCCTGCCGCTGAAAAAGGCTTGACTCCCACCTTGTCCATTCGTTATAATGAGGGCAATTACATAAGGATGTCCTCCAAAGGGGAGTAGCTGTTACAGTAAAGTCGTCAGTTCGGGTTCCTGCAAGAGCCCCGGCTTTATTGGCAACGATCATGTTGTTAGCAAGACCTTTGCCTATAACGGTAAGGGTCTTTTTCTGCGTATGAAATGACCTTTACCGTATGGTAGAGGTCATTTTTGTGTAAATTATACAAAAAGGAGTGGCTCAGCATGGAACTTTTGTCCGCTGAATTTTTTGCCGCATTGCTCAGCATTATTCTGATCGACCTTGTGTTGGCAGGTGACAATGCGATTGTCATCGGACTTGCCGCCCGGAATCTTCCGAAGACACATCAAAAACGCGCCATCATCTGGGGGACGGTAGGCGCGGTCGTCATACGCGCTGCTGCGACGCTGGCCGTCGTTTGGCTGCTGGGACTCCCGGCGCTGCTGCTTATCGGGGGATTCATCCTCATCTGGATCGCTTACAAACTGCTCGTCGACAATAAAGATCACGCCATCGAAGCGAAGCCTCAACTATGGCCGGCGATCCGTACCATTATTATCGCGGATGCGGTGATGGGCTTCGACAACGTCATGGCCGTCGCGGGAGCGGCTCACGGCGATTTCATCCTCGTCATTATCGGTCTATTGATCAGTGTGCCGATCATGGTTTGGGGGAGTACGCTCTTCATCCGGTGGGTGGAGAAATACCCTTGGATCATTTATATCGGTTCGGGCGTGTTAGCCTTTACAGCAGGAAAAATGATTACGGGCGATCTGTTCGTAAAAGCATATTTTGAAGAAAACGTCATCTTGAAATGGGTCATTATCGCCGTTATTGTGGTCGGTGTCATGCTAGCAGGCTTATGGAAAAAAATGCTTGGCTTCTTGATTTCGGTCAACGAACGGGGGCAGCTCACGATTCCGCACGAACTGGAAACGGAAGCGAATATTCAGCCGGACGACAGTTTCCGGGCAAGCCGGGACGAGAAAGGACGAATCGTCCTCGTGAAGCTGGAAGCGGAACGGTTGACTTGATATCCCATTGAAATAAGCGGAGCGGCAGCAAGCCGGGAAACCTCGTGTTTCTCTTCCCCTTGCAGGCCGATCCGCTTTTTCATTTCAAATCTTCGTATGCGGCACCGGAATGCAGGCGGTCGTCGCCTCGATCAGCGTCGGCTTACGGGAGGCCAGCGCCTGCTGCAGCTGCTGCGCAAACTCGGCCGCCGTCGCAGCTTTCGTACCGGCACCGCCGCAAGCTTGAGCAAGCAAAGCGAAATCGGGATTGCGGATTTCGCTGCCCAGTTTGTTCATCCCCGCAGCTTCCATCCAGTGCTTTTCCATCGCGTAGGCGCCGTTGTTGCAGACGATCCATACGATCGGCAGCTGCTGTTCGACCGCGGTCTGGAATTCCATGATCGTCTGCACGGCCCCGCCGTCCCCCGCAATCGCGATCACCTGCCGGTTCGGATAGGCGAGCTGCGCCGCGATGGCCGCCGGCAGCGCGAAACCAAGCGTCCGCCAGCGGCCGGAGACCAATATTTCCTGAGACGGCTTCGCCTGGAAGATGCGGTTGAACCATAAGGTCAAGTCGCCTGTATCGACGGCGAGCACCGCATCCTCCGAGGCGTGCTCGGCAATCAGCTTCATGATGCGCTGCGGCGGAATTGGCGTCCCGTCGCTGCTGGCCTCCGCCTCGATCCGCCGCTTCCAGCCGGCGGTCGTTTCTTTCACACGCGCAAGCCACGGGCTGCGATCTTTGCTTGCAGCGGCAGCCAACCTGTCGCTCAGCTTCGGCACGAACTGCGATAAATCGCCCACGATCCCTTTATGCAGCGGGTGACCGATGCCGATCGCCTCGCGGTTTTGATCAATCTGCACGATCCGCGCCTGCATCGGCACATAATCGTCCGGCCACCACGTGGCGCCGAGCATCACAATCAAATCCGCCTCCGAGAGCAGCACGCTGGACGCTTCGCTGCCCGCTTGCCCCAAGCCGCCAGCATACAGCACGTGATCGTTCGGGAACAACGGCCGCGCCGGCAGCGTCGTCACGACCGCCGCGTTCAGCTTCTCGGCCACCGTCTTCACCTGTTCCCGCACCGAAGCGGAGCCGCGTCCGATAAGCAGCACCGGCCGCTGAGCCGCCTCTATCAGCTGCACGAGTTCCTCCGTTTCCGTATCCGAAGCGTATAATGGCTGGTACAAGTGGCTGCCGCAGGGCGCCGGCTCTCCTCGCACCTGACCCGCATACAGGTCCTTCGGGATGGACAGGAGCGTCACCTGTCCTTGCGTGAGCGAATGGACCAGCAATTGCTCCATCAGCTGCGGCAGCGCATCCGGATGGGCAAGCAGCTCGGAACGGTCGCTAACCGCGGCGCTCAGCTTTTGCTGGTCGATATACTGCTTTGAGTGCGTTCCGTACTTTGACGTTTCGACTTGTCCCGCGAGCGCAAGCACCGGGCTTCGGTCCATCGCGGCATCGGCCAGCCCGTTCAGCAGGTTCGCGATCCCGGGACCGCTGGTGGCAAGGCATACCGCAAGCCGCCCCGTCAGCTTCGCTTCCGCTGAAGCCATGAGCGCAGCTCCGCCTTCGTGACGGCACGGAATATATCGGATGTCGTTCTGTTTTCCAAGCTCATCCAATAAGCTTAAATTGGCGTCTCCGATGACGCCGTAGATGCGTTCCACATTCCAGAGACGAAGCTGTTCAAGAACAAACTGCGCTACGGTCCGCTGCGTACCGGGTTTGGGCTGCCCTGCATTGACCGGAGCTTGCTGCGGAGCTGCGGGAGATAAAGTCGCTGTTTCACTCATGGAAGTAGTTTCTCCTTTCCTTTTTTCGAGCATAGTCTGCCCTTCTGCCCGAGAAACACTCCGGGGCGGCTGAAGGAAATCACCAGGACTTGGCGAACATATAGTAACCAACAGGAACAAGAGGTGACAATGAATGAATAATGCTGCGTCGATTATTACGTTTTTGATCGTTTCTTTTTCACTCGCGCTGGTTCTTATTATGAAGAAGGATAGCTTGCCTTCCGGAGTGAAGCGACCGCTGGCGCTGCTGGCGCTCGTGATGGTCGCGTTCTCGTTCGTGCTGATCGTATACAGCTTTTTGGCCGCTCCGATGTAGCGGTCTGGCCATTAGACTTCTTCCTGGGAATTCCATATACTAATATTTGAGCCGCGCTCCGTCCATACTATACAAAGCTTTCCTGATGGACATCTTATCCATGGAGCGTGAGCGGTTATGCGACTTGTTCCCCTATTGTTAACCGTGATGCTGCTTTCCGGTACGCTTGTTGTTCCCGCGACCCGGGCGGACGGCATGACGAAACCAAATCATTTGTCAAGGAGGGCTCCCATGAATCAAGTACTGAAGCGAAGCGAGGTTCCCGAAGAGCATCGTTGGAATTTGGAGGACATGTTCAAGAGCCAGGAAGCCTGGGATCAGGAGTATCAAGAGGTTCTAAAGGAGCTGAAGGAAGTCGCTCGTTTTCAAGGCAAGCTGAACGACGCTTCTGCCATTAAGCAATGCTTCGATCTCGAGGATCAAATTTCGCTGAAAACGGAACGTTTATACGTATACGCCAACATGAAGCATCACGAAGACATGGCGGATCCTACATATCAAGCTTTATCGGATAAAGCGACCAAACTAAGCGTGCAAACGGGCGAAGCGACTTCGTTCATCTCGCCGGAAATATTGAGCCTGACCGACGAGAGGCTTCAGAAGCTCGTCAGCGCGCCGGAGCTTTCATTCTACAAACGGACGCTGGAGGAAATGATCCGCCAGAAGCAGCACGTGCTCAGCAAAGCGGAGGAAGTGCTGCTCGCGCAGGTCGGCAATATGTCGCAGGCGCCAAGCACGATCTTCGGCATGCTGAACAATGCCGATCTCAAATTTCCGAAAGTGAAAAACGAAAAAGGCGAAGAAGTGGAACTGACCCACGGCCGTTACATTCAATTTCTCGAAAGCCGCAACCGAAGTGTCCGCAAACAAGCGTTCGAAACGATGTACGCGACCTACGCGAAGCAGAAAAACACGATAGCCGCCACCTTATCGGCCAACGTGTCCAAAAACATATTTTACGCGAAGGCGCGCAAGTATCCTTCCGTTCTCGAAATGTCGCTGTTCGGCGACAACATCGACAAGGAAGTGTACACGAATCTCATCGATGCCGTACACGAAGCGCTGCCGCTCATGTACCGTTATATGGAGCTCCGCAAAAAGCTGCTGAAGGTTGACGAGCTGCATATGTACGATTTGTTCGCGCCGCTCGTGGACGAATTCGATATGGACATTACGTATGACCAGGCGAAGCAGACGGTCAAAGAAAGCTTGAAGCCGCTTGGCGACGCTTATTTGAACACGCTGCAGCAAGGGTTCGACAACGGCTGGATCGACACCTACGAGAACGAAGGCAAACGAAACGGGGCCTACAGCTGGGGAGCGTTCGGCACGCATCCTTACGTGCTGCTGAACCATAAGGACAACTTGAACAGCATGTTCACGCTGGCACATGAAATGGGTCACGCGCTTCATTCGTACTTGTCGGATGAAAACCAGCCGTACCGTTATGCGCAGTACACCATTTTTCTGGCTGAAGTGGCTTCCACGCTGAACGAAGCGCTTTTGATGGATTACTTGCTGAAGAGAACGACGGATCCGAAGGAGAAAATGTACCTCCTCACCTATTACATGGATCAATTCCGCACGACGGTGTTCCGTCAAACGATGTTCGCGGAGTTCGAAAAAATCATTCATGAAAAGGCCGAGCAAGGCGAATCGTTGACACCGCAACTACTCAGTAAAGTTTACTACGACCTGAACGTGCTGTACTACGGCAAGGACATGGTGGTGGATCAGGACATCGAGATGGAATGGGCGCGCATTCCCCATTTCTACAACAGCTTCTACGTGTACAAATACGCGACCGGCTTCTCGGCGGCGACCAGCTTCGCAAAGCAAATTTTGGACGAAGGGGCGCCGGCGGTCGATCGGTACCTCGGTTTCCTGAAAAGCGGAGGAAGCGACTACTCGATCAATATCCTGAAGCGCGCAGGTGTGGATATGTCTACGCCGGAGCCGATCAAACAGGCGATGAGCGTATTCAAGGATCTGCTTGGACAGATGGAAGCACTGGCAAAATAAGCAGCGTGAAGTGAAGACTGAGGCCGGCCAACGCCGCTTCGGTCTTATTTTTCAAAAAAACAGGGACGGGCATCATGGCGAGTGAAACATCTTGGCTCCATCCTGCGTCTGAAAGGTAAATCTATCCTTTGGGGGGAGTTTTAGGTGAGAAAAAGTACGCTTGTCGCAACTTTGCTTGCGCTGGCCTTGCTGACATCGGCTGCGCCTGTGCAGCCGTCCAATGCAGCGAACGCCGAAAAAGGCATCGCGGTACAGCTCAACGGGAATCCCATCCGGCTTGCCGTCGCTCCGCGTCTGGTCGGCAGCACGCTCATGATCCCGCTTCGCGATATTTCCGAATCGCTTGGCGTGTCGATTTCGTGGGATGACGGGCGGCAAACGGTGACCGCCGCGAAAGGAGACCGCACGATCCGGCTAACCGTCGGCAGCAAAGAGGCGCTTCGCGGCAATGCCGCCGTCCAGTTGGAGGAAGGTCCGCTGCTTGAGAACGGCACGCTGCTCGTCCCGCTTCGTTTCTTTAGCGAGTCGTACGATTTCAACGTGTATTGGGACGGCTTGAATCAGACGGTATCGATCGTGGACGCGGACAAAAGCTTGCCGACCGTCGGTTCGCTCGAACGGATGCAGGAACTGCTGAGGGATTCGCCGGCGGCAAGTTCCTACCGGTCGATGGCCAAAACGATGGTGACGATGGATTCCGCAGCGACAGAATCGAAAGCGGTTGCTTCGGTTCCAGCAGCAGCGGGTTCTTCGGGAGCCGGAGCCAATGGTGCCGGAGCCGGCGCCCCTTCCTACTCCGGAACGAACGTGCAGGTGGAAGGCGTCGACGAAGCCGACGTCATCAAAACGGACGGAACGTACATTTATCAAGTGAACCGGGATCGCGTCATCGTCTCACAAGCGTATCCGGCGGAAAGCATGAGCGTAGTAAGCACCGTGTATTGGGCGGATCCGAACTTCAATCCGCGTGAAATTTACGTGGATGAGAAGCAGCTTGTCGTCATCGGCAATACGTATTATTCGGAAAAGGGACAATCGGTGCAGCCTGCTCCCGCGGTCCAGCCGATGGGGCCCGATACGGCGGTTAGCAGCAAAATCGCCATCTGGCCCGGACCGCGCGGCCGATCGGCGACCAAAGCGATCGTATACGAGCTTGGCGACCGTACCAACCTGAAGCCTGTCAGAGAAGCGGAATTGGAAGGAAGCTACATTTCTTCCCGCAAAGTCGGCGATTCGCTATATATCGTAGCGAACAAAGGCATCAATTACCGGATCATGCCGCTGAACGGCAAATCCCAGCCCGACCCGGCGTCCATCGAAACACCGTCGTACCGCGATTCGGCTGCGGGCGACGCTTACATCAAGATCGGTTTTGAGGATATCCGCTATTTCCCGAAGTCGGTTGAGCCGAATTACTTGCTGGTCGGCGGTATAAGCCTCAGCCAGCCGGATCAGAAAATGCAGGTCACGAGCTACCTCGGTTCCGGACAATTCGTCTACGCGTCTCAGAACAATCTGTATGTAACCGTGAACGAGTACGAACCCGCTGTTCCGCCGGCTGATGCCGCCGAACCGGCTTCAGGCCAAGGACGCGATGCCGTAGGAAAGATTATGCTGCCAAGGCCGACGCCGATGGATTCGAACAGCGTGATATACAAGTTCGCCATGAATAACGGATTGGTACAATACGCAGGCCGCGGCAAAGTTCCCGGACATCCGCTCAATCAATTTTCCATGGACGAATCGAACGGAAATTTTCGAATAGCCACCACGAGCGGTGAAATATGGCGCAATGACGAATATACGTCCAAAAATAATTTGTATGTGCTGAACGATGCGATGAGCATTACGGGCAAAATTGAAAATATTGCGCCGGGCGAACGCATTTATTCGGTCCGTTACGCCGGAAACCGCGCTTATATGGTCACGTTTAAAAATGTGGACCCGCTGTTCGTTATCGATTTGAAGGACCCGGCTGCCCCAAGCATCCTCGGGCAATTGAAAATTCCGGGCTACAGCGACTACTTGCACCCTTATGACGAGAATCATATTATCGGCTTCGGCAAAGATACGGTGGAGGTAACGAGCAAGAGCAGCACGCCGGGTGCGGAGACGACCGCCTATTATCAAGGCATGAAACTCGCAATGTTCGATGTGACCGATGTAGCGAATCCGAAGGAGCTGTTCAAAGAAACGATCGGCGACCGAGGCACGGACTCGGAGCTGCTGCGAAATCACAAGGCGCTGCTCTTCTCCAAGGAGAAAAACTTGCTCGCCTTCCCGGTAAGCGTTGCGGAAATGAAGTCGCCCTCGCCTTCGACCGACCCTTCCAGGGAGATTATGCGATACGGGGAGTTTACGTTCCAAGGAGCCTATGTGTATCAGCTCGACTTGACGAAAGGGTTCCAGCTGCGCGGCAAAATTACGCACCTGTCCGACGGCGATATCAAAAAAGCAGGCCGCTCTTGGTACGGCAGCGATAAAAATATCGAGCGGCTGCTGTACATCGGCGATACGCTGTACACTTCGTCGCAAAGCATGATCAAAGCGAACGATTTGAAAGATTTGCACGAGATCGGCGCTTTGACGCTGCCACCTTGGACGCCGAAAAAGCCGTAAAGCTTGGCATTTCCGCCTCCTTAAGGTACAATGGGCACAAGAATGAACCCGGATGGAGGCCGTTCGCAGCATGGTTACCGGCATTATTGTAGTCTGTGTTATTATTGCACTCGTCATTTCGGCTATGGCCATATATGTTACGAACAAAGCGTATTCACGCAAGGACGATTAGAGGGACCACGCCAGAAGCCAGCTGACCAGACCGCCGAAGGCGGAACTGATCGCATTGACGGCATCGTTGGTCATCCACGATGCCCCCCGAACCCGCACCGCCGCTGCATCGCAGTGGCGGTTTTTTTCGATTTCTTTCCCGCATACCCGGCAGCGGTACATCGCTTGCAGGACGGCGCCGAGCCATGAGTCCGCCAACGACCCGGCCAGCCCTCCGGCGAGGCCCATCATCACGAGGCCCCAGGCGGATGAAGCGATGCCGTAATTCGCCTCCGGCCCATTCGCTTGTGCCAACAACAGCCAGCCGACAGCGCCGATGAACAGTCCCCCAGCCGCCGATGCGGCCAGTCCAAGCGGCGTAATGCCGCCCGACGTGCCCGCCGGAACCTTGCGGCCGCTGACGATCGAGCGCGGCATCGTGCGGCTGAGACCTCCGATTTCGGTGGCCCACGTATCGGCGTTGACCGTCGCCATCACGCCTATGAACGCGGCCCACCATGCCGGATGCGGCAGCAGCGCATGGCCGAGGCACAGCAGCAGGCCAAGGCCTCCGTTTGCCGCCACTTGCCCGGCATCCCGCCGCCCCGACTTGGCGTAAACGCTCTCGGCCGCCGCTTTCTTGCGGCTTTTCCACTTTGACAGCAGTGTGGATGACATAAAGAACGCGATCAGCGTTCCGAACCAAGCCGCGCTGCCGGCGGCATACATCAGCGTTCCGAGCACGACGGCAGCGGCAAAGCCCGAGATGGAAAGCGACCGCTTCGCATACGCCGCTCCGGCTATGGCCGCACTGCCGGCAAGACCGATCAATACGTTGATCATCCGTTACCCTCCCTTGGTTATGGATTATTCAGAACAAAGCACAACAAAGGCTACCCAAGGCAGCCTTTGCGTCGATGCTTTTATCTCGATATATCGTTTGAGTCGATCCGTTTCCTCGTGTCCTGCCGTTATTGTTCGAGCCGTGCGGTAAAAGCGCCGAACGCTTCCGTTCCCCAGTACAATATGTAGCGATCCCCGTCTTTCACCGCGGCTACGCCTGCGGGCGTACCCGTATAAATGATATCTCCCGCACCCAGCCCGTAATGCCGCGCGATGTAATCGATGACCGTCTGGAAATCGAAAATCATGTCGTTCAAGTTCCCCCGCTGCACCTCCATCCCGTTCTTCACAAGCGTATACTCCACTTGTTTCGCTTCCTCGAATCCGGGAAAGCTGCGGAACGGTGTGAGCGCAGCCGAATTCAGGAAGCCTTTGGCCGGGAGCCACGGGTGGCCCTTCTTTTTCAGCACGGACTGCACGTCGCGCAGCGTAAAATCGATTCCGAGCGCCATCCCGTCGACCAGTTCGTTCACGGTTAGGCCGTGCTCGTAGTTTCGTCCGATCCGCAGCACCAGCTCGGCCTCGAAGTGCACTTCCCCCCGGCTGCCGGGCAGCACGATCTCTCCGCCGTCAATTGCAGCGAGCGCATGGGTCGGCTTCGTGAAGATCATCGGTTCTTCAGGCACATCATTCCCAAGTTCCGCAGCATGCAGGCCGTAATTTCGGCCGACGCAATAAATATTACGAATCGTCTCGCTCATCTTCGTCACTCATCCTTTATCTCATGTTAGTTTCGCACGTTCCCCATGCGTGGAGCGGCATAGTAGCCCCGTACTGTGACTCGTGCGACCAGTCGTCATCCAGAACTAAACACCGGCAAAGTCCGTTACGGCGATGACTCCGACGGTTTCTTTGCTCCCGCCGGTATGTCAGTCTCGGTCGTCTTCGATCCCGGCTGCGAAGTGCCGGATTTCTTCGCGTCGGACTGCTTCGGATCACCGCCTTGTTTAACGTCGCCCGGTTTGGTCTCCGATTTCTTCGGGTCGCTCTTCTTCGGATCGGATGATTTCGGATCGGGCGTTTTCGCCCCGTTTTGCTTCGGATCGGATTGCTTCACGTCACCGGGTTTCGTTTCGCCAGTCTTCGCGGTTCCCGGCTTCGTCTCCCCTTGCTTCGCGCCATTCCCGTTTCCGGTCCCGGAAGGCTGGGTCGCAGCCGGCGTCTTCGCCGAATCCGTATTTTTACCCGTCTCGGCCGGCTTCTGCGTCTCCGGCTTCTTCACGCTATCCTGCGGCTTGACTATGGAAGATTTGGGCGTCCGGACCGGACCGGGCGTTATTTTCCCTTCCTTATCGATTTTCGCATTGACGGATATTCCCGTCAACCGTTCGAACAGCTTCAAGCCGTCTTCCTCCGGCATTTGGATCGGCTGGGCCCATTTTGTAATGATCGGCACCATGCTTAATTCGCAGGTGCGAGCTTTCGTACAGGATGCTTCCAATATCATGCTTTCCCAGGTCATCGGGATGTTGTTGGTCGTGAATATAAAATTGCCGAGACTGTAGGCGATCCATTTGCCTTTATACTGCTCGAAACCTTGAAGCACGTGCGGGTGGCTCGCGATGACAAGATCGGCGCCGTTGTCGATATACAGATGTGCCAGGTCGGTCTGGTGCTTCACCTGCAGGTCGTTCCGTTCTTCTCCCCAATGCGCGATCACGACGACCAGATCGGCCTGTTCCCTCGCCTTGGCGATCGCTTCGAGCGGAAGCTTCGTACTGTACGTTTCCGCCAGACCCGGTTTCGATTTGCCCGCATACCAGCTCGTCTCCGGAATTACCCGGCTGAAGCCCAGGAACGCAATTTTGATCCCCTGATGATTCATAATGACAGAACGGTAAGCTTCCTCCGTGTTTCGGCCCGCGCCGACGCGCAGTATACCGTACTGATCCAAATAATCGAGCGTATCGACCAGCCCGTCCTGGCCGTAATCCATACTATGATTATTGGCCAAATTAACCAGATCGATCCCGGCCTTCTTCATTACCGGCAGCATCTCCGGACTGGAACGGTACACATACTCCTTCGTCTGCGCCGAGCCGCGCAAAGTAATCGGCGTTTCGAGATTCGCTACCGTAATGTCCGCCTTTTCCAGATACGAGTTCACATATTTGAACGGATACTCCTTGCCTTTCTCGCGAATCAAATCGTTCACTTTATCCGCAAACATCACATCGCCGATAAACGTAAGATTCACGCGTTCTTCCTGGACCGGCTGGACAGTTCCCCCGGATGAATCCGGCGGCGGCTTCTCATTCGGAGCTGTGCCTGCGGCAGAATTCGATCCGCCGCTATCGTTCGGCTTGCCCGTTATTCCCGGCGATTCCGCCGCGACTTGTCCCGGCCCCGAATCGGACGGCTGATCAAGCCAATGAACGAGGTAAGCAAATGCGCCGATCGTCAGCACGGTCAGCACGCCGATCTTCAGGAACAGCGTTTTTTTAAATTTCGTTTCCTTATGTTTTTTATGCTTCTCAGAACGCGATGTAATTGTAACCTACTCCTTTTCGCGGCTGCCTTCCATAAACGAGCGCAAATGTTCTCATTGCTCCATTATACCAAATCATGCCGCCGCGGTCATGGGCCAAAGTTCCAATAAACCGGGCATGCCGCCGGCTTCGGGGAAGCTTTCCGCTCCAGGACGGCAGGTATAACGTAGAACAAAAAAACAATTGCCAACTCCTGTAAAGTTTTGGTATGATGAACTTCCTCTCTTTATTTGGCTGCTCGCCTAACTCCCAAGATCAACTGGCTGTTTCCTGCTTCCGCTGCCGTTACCAGCGCGTCGCAAGGCCGGCCGTCACGCAGTCGTTCGCATGCTGCAATCCAATTTCACTTGGCAACGATACTACTTGTTCGGAGGTGTGTATGCTTTTTGCCGTACTAGCTAAAAAGGCGTTTGCCCGCAACTTGCAGTACCGGGCCTCGCACGCGATCAATACGGTCGCCAGTGCGGTGTTCGGGCTTATTTACGTGTCCATTTGGAAGGGCATCGGAAGTACCGGAGGAGGAAGCGAGTATACGCTGGACAACGTGATTCATTACGTCGCGTTCAATCAAGCGGTGTTATGGATTACGCTATTCCTCACGAACGGGCTTGGAATTCAGCAATCCGTGCGGACCGGACAAATTTCGCTTGACTTGATGCGCCCGGTTCATCTGTTTTATCAGTTGACGTGCCGGGAATGGGGCCAAATCGGCTACCAGCTGTTGTACAAGACGCTCCCAATTTATCTGATTTACGTATGGACGATCTCCTTGCCGGTTCCCCGCGATGCCAAGACGTGGTTCTGGACGATCGCTGCGCTTGCATCCGCTGCCTATCTCAACATCTGCATCAACTATCTTATCGGCGTAACGGCACTTTGGACTACCGAATCCGCCTGGCTGTACTGGGTGCATTTTTCCGTTTCCAGCATATTATCGGGGTTCCTCATTCCTATCGAATGGCTTCCCAGCTGGCTGCAGCGCATTTCAACCGTAACCCCGTATCCTTACATGCAGCACGTTCCGAGCAAAATATATTTGGGCCTCTCTTCCCCGGACACCATGTTCGGCGGTCTATTGTGGTGTGCGTCCTTCACTTTGCTATGCTTTGCGGCGACAGCCGTCGTCCGGCATAAGGTGGAGGTGCAGGGCGGATGAACATGATCCGGTTGTTCGCGCTGCTCGTTAAAGCCAGCGTCCGGAGCCGCATGCAATATAAATTCAACTTCTGGCTGTCGACCGTGCTTGCTGCTGTCGTGAACGCAACCGATTTTCTGCTGATCTCGATCATATTATGGAAGTTCGACCGGATTCAAGGATGGAGCTTATACGAGATCGGCTTTTTGTATGCTACCGTGATGCTGTCCAAGGCACTGTACCGCATGTTCGCCAACGATGTTCATCACCTGGAAAAATATTTGGTATCCGGCGATCTCGACGGCCTGCTGATCCGGCCGATTCCGGTGCTGCTCGCGCTGATGTCGCAAAACTTCCGGCCGATGCTCGGCGAATGGACGCAAGGAACCATTATATTGACGGTGTGCATTATCCAGATGTTAGGAACCGGGCAAATCGGCTGGATCGCTATTCCGCTAACCGCACTCGTCATTGTGACCGGCGCCTTTATTTTGTTCGCCATCGGCCTCGGAACGGCGACGTTCGGATTCTGGATCACGCGGATTAGCGATTTGCAAAATTTGACGGAGGATGCGGCTCGTACTGCGGTGCAGTACCCGATGGAGCTATATCCCGTCTGGCTGCGGACGCTGCTGCTCACGGCAGTGCCCGTCGGCATGGCCAACTATGTGCCGGCGCTGTACATCCTGCGCCACGCTTTCGGCCCTTGGCTGCTTCCCGGCGTCATGGCGTTCGCCGCTTTGTTCCTGTGGCTGATGTTCCGTTTCTGGCGGCTCGGCCTGTCCCGTTACCAAAGCACCGGCAGTTAGAAAGGAGAAACCGGATATGATTGAAGTGAATCATCTGCATAAAAGCTTTCGGATGCCTTCCAAAGACAAGAGCCGCTGGAAGCGTCTGAAGGCATGGGCGACCGGCCGCGAACCGGCAAAGGATGCCGTGCGCGACATCAGCTTTACGATTACGAAAGGCGAATTTGTCGGCTACATCGGTCCGAACGGCGCCGGCAAATCGACGACGATCAAGATGCTGACCGGTATTCTTCACCCGACTTCCGGCGAGGTGCTGATCGACGGCCTGAGCCCGCACAAGGAAAGACGCAAGGTCGTCAGGCGGCTGGGCGTCGTATTCGGGCAGCGCAGCCAGCTATGGTGGGATTTGCCGGTCCGCGACTCCTTCGACATTCTCGCCGCCATGTACCGTACGGATGAGCAGCATAAAAAGCGGATGCTGGCAGAGCTCGACGACCTGCTGACGCTGCACGAATTTATGGATACGCCGGTTCGCAAGCTGTCGCTCGGTCAACGGATGCGCGCGGACCTTGCCGCCGCCATGCTGCATGAGCCGGACATTTTATTTTTGGACGAACCGACGATCGGTCTCGATGTCGTGGCGAAGCGCAACATTCGGAAGCTGCTGGCCTCTGTCAACCGGGAGTTCGGGAAAACTGTGCTGCTGACGACGCACGATATGGACGATATCGAGGAGCTGTGCAGCCGCGTCATGGTGATTAACCACGGCGCGCTTGCTTACGACGGCACCACGCAAGAGCTTCGCGAACGCATCGGGCTGCCGACGATTTTGCGCGTCACGTTCCGTGAGTCCGTCGCCGTCCCGGATAACGCGCAGCACGGTTTCAGCGTCGGCGACGGAAACGGCGGCACGGAGCTGACGGTGCACTTCAACCGGCATGAGATGCAAGCCATGGAAGTGCTTCGTCGGCTGGAACAGTTCGGAGCGGTAGTCGACATGCATATGGAAGAACCGGATTTCGAAGACGTGATCCACAAAGTGTATTGACTCGCGTTTCATATACGTGCTCCCAGGGATAAACCGTTTCGGGCGGTTCCCACTGTGTGGTATAATGGTGGCACATCCAAACTGGAATCGTTTACCAACCAACGAGAGGAACGCATTCGTGGACAACATCGCCATCATCTCCGACATTCACGGAAATATTCCTGCCCTTGAGGCGGTTGCCAGCGATATTCGCAACCGGGGCATACGCCGCATCATTTGTCTTGGAGACCTTGTCGGCAAAGGACCTCAACCTGCAGAAGCGGTCGAACGGATCCGCGAACTTTGCGAAATGACGGTGCTCGGCAACTGGGATTTGGGCATCGGCCGCCCCCAGGTGCTCGAAGCAGGCAAATGGCAGCTGCAGCAGCTCAGTGCAAGCCGATTGAACTACTTGGCGCAGCTGCCGTTTTGCGCGGAGCTGACGATGAGCGGCAGGCGCATCCGGCTGGTGCATGCCTCCGCCAAGAGCGTCTACCACCGGGTTCACCGTGAAGCGAACAAAGAGGAACAGCTCGCCATGTTCGCGAATACGGAGTTGACGGGCGATTTTGACGGCATATCTGGGCTAGCTCCCGATGTCGTCGGCTATGGAGATATTCATGTTCCATTTGTACATACGCTTGAATCGAAAGAGCGGCAAGGGCTCATGCTGTTCAATACCGGCAGCGTAGGAGCGCCTTACGACGGACTGGCGCAAGCCAGCTACGCCATATTGGAGGGGATCGCCAACGAAACAAGGCCAGCCCCGTTCTCCGTTCGGCTCGTACGCGTTCCGTACGACGTCGAGCGGGTGATTGCCATTGCCGAACGGGCGGGCATGCCGCAGTTGGACCGTTTTTGCTATGAGATGCGCGCCGGCCTGGAGCAACAGTAGGCCGTTCACACCGCTCTCTTCTGCGCGCGTTGCGGTGCTGTAAGACAGGCGGTCAAATCGGATCCCTATTTCCGTTTCGGCATGACGGTACGCGCAAGTACCGCAATAGCAGCGGGATGGACTGGGTACGATGCAGATGATTTCCGCGACCAGGCCAGGCGATGCAAGGAACGCATCAATTTGTGCTATAATACAAAGGAATAATTATCCGAGAATGGTAAACCGACGCTAGCATGTGTTATTTGCAGCAACAAGAAAGAAGGATACCGTTTTGGCAAACTGGAAAATCAATCTGATCGTACTGTGGTTCGGCAACTTCCTCGTCATGGGCGGCATGACGATGATTGTCCCGTTTCTGCCGCTCTATATCCAGGAAATGGGTATTCACGATGCGCACGAGGTCGCCATGTGGGCAGGAATCATCTTTGCCGGCAACTTTGTTACCTCGTTTATTTTTCAGCCGATATGGGGCGGTCTAGCCGATCGGTATGGTAGAAAGGTCATGCTTCTTCGTTCCGGCTTCGGTATGGCGGTCGTCATGACGTTGATGGGATTTGCGCTCACGCCGTGGCATTTGCTGCTGCTGCGCATGCTCAACGGCGTGATCTCGGGCTTTGTCCCGGCAGCGGTTTCGCTGTTGTCGACGAATACCCCCCGCGAGAAGATGGGGATGGCCATGGGAACGCTGCAGTCCGGCGGGGTGGCCGGCACGATACTCGGTCCATTGTTCGGCGGATTACTTGCCGAATGGATCGGGTTTCGGCCGATCTTTTACATCACCGGCGGGCTGTTGTTCGCCGCTTCGCTTCTGGCAACTTTCCTTGTGAAAGAATCGTTCGATTCGGCACAGGCGAAAAAGCGCCCGAAGCAATCGATTCTGGTCGGTCTCAAAGAGTTGAGCAAAATCAAAGAACTGCCGGCGCTGTACTCCGTTACGTTCGTTATCCAGTTCTCGATTCTCAGCTCGATGCCGCTGATCCCGCTATTCGTGCAGGAGCTGCACGGAAGCGGACAGCTTCTTGCTTTTTACGCCGGGCTGGTCGGGTCAATCACGGGCTTCTCCAACATGATTGCCTCTCCCCTTCTCGGCAAAATCGGAGACCGGATCGGTTCGGTCAAAGTGCTCGCGATCGCGCTGATCGGCGCAGGGCTCGCTTTCATTCCGCAGGCGCTCGTCACGAACATATGGCAGCTATTCGCCGCCCGCTTCATGCTCGGCGTATTTATGGGCGGTCTTCTGCCTTCGGTGCAAACGCTAATCCGGCAGTATACGCCGAACGGGATGGAAAGCCGCTCCTACGCTTTTAATACAAGCGCCCTCAGCTTGGGCAACATGCTCGGGCCGGTCATCGGCGGCGCCATTTCCGGATGGATCGGCATCCGCGGTATTTTTATGGTTGCGACAGTGATGCTGTTGCTGAATAT
The DNA here is from genome assembly GCF_910594985.1 of Paenibacillus allorhizosphaerae. Taxonomy (GTDB): domain Bacteria; phylum Bacillota; class Bacilli; order Paenibacillales; family NBRC-103111; genus Paenibacillus_G; species Paenibacillus_G allorhizosphaerae. Next base: position 37,680 of record NZ_CAJVCE010000015.1, on the reverse strand, counting down.
GCTTTGGGTGCGCCTGACGCTTTACCGGCGTACTTCAAATACAACTTCCGAGAGCTAGATCGTCCATAGCGTGTTGCTTTGCTCATTTTCCGCAGGAGGTGCTTGGTATGAAAATTAATGTTAAAAAAGTATTGTTCATCCTGGTCTGCGCGGAATTAATGATTTGGTATTACGGAAGTATGGAGCTTCGCGAACCGCCCCGGTCCGTCGTGCTGCACGATAAAGGCCAGCCGAAGAAGCCGGAACTCCCAACGCAGCAGCCGGAACCCGAATTAAAAAAAGCTTCCTGAGCTATTCGGCTGCGGCAATAGGCAATCGGAACGCGATTCCCCGAACCGCTGCGGAGGGGAGCGCACCACTCATAACAAAGGAGCCCTGAACAATTTCAGGGCTCCTTTGTTCATGCTTACGGATTGACCGGACGAATCCGGTTGAGTTCAGGTATGTTCACGAGACCTTGCTTTTTCAAGTAGTCGGCAACCGGCCACGAAGCGACTCGCTTTGCGCTAGCGTAGCCGGCGAATGTCGGATACGTCGCGGCACCGGAGACGACCAGCAGCCCCGTTGTAGCTACCCGGTATGATTTCTTCGGATCGACGGGCTTATCGTTAACGAACAGCCGGGACGGATCAATACGCTGCCCGATCGGCTTCGTCCGGTCGTACACATACCGGACGTTATGCGAAACGTTCAGCGGATTGAACGCTTCCGTTCCGTCCGGCTTCTTCTTCCATTGTTCCTCCAGAATGCGAACGATCTGCTCGCCGGTAAAACTGACGTTGACTTGCGAAATTTGCGTTCCATAGGCATCGAACAGCTCCCCGAACGTAATCATTCCGTCACGGTCGCCCGCATTTTGACCTTTAGCGTAGGTCAAATCCCGCTTCGGGTCGCCGGAAGTAAGCGCAAGGTCGGCCGGATTCGGCCTGTCGGCTTGGCCGGAGGCATAAAAAGCATCGGCGATGACATCGGATAGCGCGCTTTCGCCTGAGGCATTGCGCGTCCGGGGCAAATCGCCGGACAGTTTGGCCAGTGGCTCCGCCCATTTTTCTTTCGCGCGTTGCACCCAGTACGAAACGAGATTTGCGATTTCCGGATCGGGCGTTAAATCCCGCGTGACAGGTCGATTGTTGGCTATCGTTTGTTCCCGGATGACGTCTTTGGACGCCGCATCGATCTTCAAATTCACTTCGGTAATCAGCTTGCCGTGAAAGCCGCCTTCCATGACAGGCCGCGGGTTGCCGGCAGGATCGTTAATCATGCAGTTAAACGCCTCATGCCAGTGCCCCGTCAGAATGACGTCAATGGCCGGCGACGCATATTTGGCAAAGTCGATGGCCGGTCCGGTCGGGTTAAGGCAGCCGTTATAAGGTCCGCTCTGCTTTGCGCCTTCATGCAGCAGCAGGATGATCGACTGAACGCCCTGATCCTGCAGTTCCTTGGCATAACGGTTAGCCGGCTCCACAAGCGCTCTCGCCGCAGGGTCCGACGGCATGCCCGCTTTCAGCTCGGGCGCGGCGTCCGCCGCAAGAACGCCTATCTGAACCGACAGCGGTTCTTTGGTCAAGGCGGCGGCTTCCGTCAGACCGATGATGCCGACGGGAATCGTCCCCCCGCGCCCGTCGGGCACGTTCTTGATGACGTATGGCTTCAGCACGAGCTGGTTCGTAAGGACATCGCGGATATTCGCGCTGAGATATTCGAAGGCGGCGCCGCTGAACGGCTTACCGGCGGAGTTCTTGTAGCAGCTGTCTGCGTCCGCCGTGTCGAAGCATTGTCCCTTCATCATATGCTGGGTCAAAAAATCGGCGGATATATCGAATTCATGGTTGCCGGCTACAGACGCCTCGACGCCGATTTTGTTCAAAAACTCGATCGTCGGCTCGTTCTTGAACGCTTCGACTTCGAATGGCCAGCCGCTGAAGTTGTCGCCGACCGACAGCAGCATCGAATGCCCCTGCCCCCGTTCGGCTTTGAGCTTCTTCAGATGCGCCGCAACGTACGTCGCCCCGCCGACCCGAAGCTGGCCTTCCGGCGTGACGAGTTGACCGTTGTTTTTGTCAGCGGTAGGCTGCAAGTAGCCGTGAAAATCGGTAAGCGAGAGCAGTTGGAGCTCGATGGGAGCGGAGCCGGCGGCGGGTTTCGTCTCGTCCTTCGGCAACAGGCTGGAACAGGATGACAAAGCAACCGCAAGCGCCGCAGTCAATAACCACGCGGCCAGCCGCATGGTTCTTCCGAATTGCCTGTGCTTTTGATACCCTTTGACATTCGATGGTTGAATGGACACTGCTTGAAAAGCTCCTCTCTTGTTCAGCCTGCCGTTTCCGTGTTAGACGCGCGTTTGCAGCACGATCCCGCCCCGTTGTCCGCCAGGCGGGCATTACTTCGTTCCCAGCTTCATCTCTTCCACTTTTTTCGTAATTTCTTCCTCGGTTTCGCGAATGACGGTGTTAATATCTTTTCCGTTGTACAAATCCAATGAGCGGTTATAGGCGATGCCTAAAGCGGTTGCGTCGTAGATCGTCGGGTTTTTCGGCCAGTACTGCTTATTGTAGAAGGCGGCCTTCACGTTTTTCCCTTTCGTATACGGCAAATCCGCAGCAAACGCATCCATCGTATCTTTGGTCAGCAGCACCGGGCCGGCTCCGTTCCGCGAAACCCTCAGCTGCGTTTCTTCGGATAAGGCCGTCAAGACGACTTTGAACGCGTCATCGAGCACTTTGCTGTTCGGGTTCATGAACAAAGAATAACCGCCCGCCGCTTGCGCCGTTTTCGGATATTCTTTGAACACCGGGTACGAGGTCATATCCCAGTTCATATCCGGCACCGTCTGAAGACCCGCCGAGACTAGATTGGGCACGCCGGACATGGCGACGATTTGCGTTTTGTAAAAGTCTTCGTTGTGCCACCTCGTAATATTCGTTTTGTCCTGCGGAAAACGGTTGTTCGGTATGGCAATCAGCTGGGCTAACAAATCGTAGGCCATCCGCCATTCTTTGGTGGAAAGATTGACTTTGCCGGTTTTCGGGTCGAAATAATCCCGCGTGATGCCCCCGGCCAAAAAGTGAATGCTGTTATGGTCGAATCCGATGTACTGCGTGCCGTTATCGGACCGGGTAAGCTGCTTGGCCTTTGTCAATACTTCGTCGAAGGTAACGCCGTCTTTCGGATAAGGGACGCCGAATTTATCGAAGATGTCTTTGTTATAAAACAAGGCGATAAAATTGGTCGAATAAGGAAGCGAAATGACGCCGCCGGTTGAACTGAACGTCTTGACGTAATTGATCGTGCTTTGATCATACTTGCTCAAATCGAGTTTGTACTTTTGAATCATCGGCGTCATGTCGTAGTTGAATCCGAGGTCGCCGATGCCTTTGGCCGTGCCGATGTCGCTGATGACGATATCGGGTACTTGGCCGGCAACGATCATTTCTTCCAGCCGCTTCGTCCCGTTCGTGCCGGGCTTGACGATTTCCAGATCAATATGAGGATACCGCTTTTTCACCGGTTCGATCAACAATTTATTCCAGTAATCGTCGGAAAATTCCTGCCAGTACGAATAGGCGACCACTTTAGCCGGCGCAGACGCTTCCGGCTTCGTTTCTACGTTAGCCTCAGGCGCGCCAGGCGTGCCTGAGCTGCTGCAGGCCGACAGCATCGATGATGCGATCCCGATAGACAGCAGCGGCAGCAAACCGCTTTTTACCAACCTCATGCGAATCCCTCCATTAAATGATGATTCGATTCGTTCCGTCGACCTTAGCCGAATGATCGGCCGAAATATCGACCTTCTCCGTACCAATAAATGCCGTACGCGCATCCTCTGGACATTCGTTGCCGGATATGCAGCTGTTTTTGACGGCCTTGAGCTGAATCGTAAACGGCATCCCTTTGTGCATGGGGTAATCCGAAGTCCGCCTAATGACGTTGTCCCGAAACACGAATCCGTTCACGGAGTGACCGTATACGATACCGATATCGAACGTTTCAAAAACGTTATGTTCGATACGGATGTTTCGGTGGTAGCTTTCGGCATACGCTTCCGGCTCCGCGATTTCCGGATCAATGTCGATCACGGCACGCCCCCAATCCGGGAAGCAGTAATTGCAGGCGAGGAAGCGATTGTGCCGGATGGTCACATCGCCGACAGCCCCTGATTCGTACCATAGATTGGCGTCGCCGGAAATTTTGATGCCCGCCCCCGGTGCGCTGATCGTGTTATGCTCCAGCAGCACCTTTCCCGGCGTCGTAATCAGGAAGCCTCTTGCCCGGTTTGCCCGGACGGTGCATCCGCGCACAGTGAGATCCGCATTCCACGTCTTGTTTTCTACGGCATCGCCAATCCGCATCGTTTCCGGAAGCGGACGATCAAAGGTGATTGCGGTAAAATCGGCGTTTAACCGGTCTGCGCTTACGACTTCCGCCGACGAGTAGGAAGTCAAACTGTCGCTGCGGATAAAGTTCATCTCATCGTGGGGCTCGGCGATGACGACGCCCTTTTGCATGCCGTGAATTAATTGTACAAGGATGGAACGATCCGATAGGCGCTCGGCAATTTTTGCGTAAATGCCGTGCACGTTGAGCGGGTCGTCCAGCTGATTCTCGAAGAGGCAATCTTCCAGCACGATAGCGCCTTTGCAGTTCGTGAAGTGCGTCGCGTCCGCGGTTGCCGTAACCGCTCGGCCGGAACCGGGCTTCAGCCTGACGTCGAACCGGTGCAGGCGGATATCGGTACAGCGCTGCGCGACGAGCCCCATCCCCGGCGCATGATGGACCGTTACATTGTCGATCTGCACGTTCGCGCTGTCCTTGAGGAACAGGCCCGGGTGTTCACGCCGGCCTATGCGCATGACGATGATGTTTCCCGCTTTCGGCATATGCCTCGGCCCTCCGGCAACCCGGATCAGACCCGGCCCGATTTCTTCCATCCGCAGCTTCTTAAACGAGCTCCAGCTAATCCGGTCCCCGCTCTGATAGGCGTGCGCCATTGTGTTCGGGTCGATATCATGCAGCCCCCAGACGGGCTCTTCTCTGCCTCCGAACGTAAAGTACAGCCGCCCGGCGTCCACTTTGTACTTTGCTTCCTCGCGCAGCCGAATTACAAACGATTGTTCCCCAGTCTCTGCAACCGTACCTTGCTCGAACATGGGCCGTTCCCAATCGACGGAGAAATTTCGCAGCGTAATGTTGCGTGCATGCTCCAGCACAAAAGGAATGATGCGGCCGTGAAATATAAATTCCGAGCCTTGTCCGTCAATCGTCAGCCCCTCGGGCCCAATCAAGGGGAAGGCGATCTTTCTTGTCCCTCCTTGATCATGGTTCGTAATGTGGTAATACCCTTCCACCGCCTTCTCGGGATGAAATTGATACGTACCGGCCGGGAAAACCAATGTCGGCCTTTCGACTTCTTTGCAATGCTTCAAGGCACGATACACGGCGAGTGTCGCATCGTGTTCCCGGCCTGCCGTCAAACCGAAATCGTTCAAGTCGATGTTCATATTGAGGTTCTCCTTCTTCGTCCGCGGGAGTGATATGCTGCTTATAGGGGAGAAGTTTGCCGCTCTGTGCCTTGCTTCATGTGGTATACTTGTAGTATAAGAAAGGGTTTACATGCAGCACAATGAACTAAATTGGTAGAAAAGGGTAAAATATTGCGATTGACTCGTTGCGCGAAGGGGAGCCGTGCCTATGCTGCAAGCGAACCAAATATCCAGCTACATCTTTCGTTTTCAAGATACGGCATTGCCGCTGCCTGTCAGTCTGTATGCGGTGGGAAGAGAAAGAAAAACGTCGGATTACAGTCACGCGGGGATGACTCGCAAAGACCGCAGTGGCGCGTATTTGTTCCAGTATACCGTGGCCGGCCAAGCGGCAATCCGGATCAACGATCAGGTGTTTCGGCTGGATGCCGGAACAGGATTCCTCGTTCCGTTTCACAGCGATTATCATTATTACATACCGGAGGAAAGCTGCGACTACGAGTGCTTGTTTCTTTCGTTTGACGGGAATGAAGCGGCCAAATGCTGGTCCTTTTTCGTCAGCCAGCTCGGCAGCGTCCACCATTTCTCCGAGCACTCTTCTCCGATCCGGCTCGCGAATCACATTTACCAGGAAGCCAGCGCAAAAAAAATAAGCGACGCTTACAAGCTCTCTGCGTTCGCCTATCAGTTTCTGATGGAACTATACCGGTACGGCAAAGGGTTAGGTATGCCCAAAGTATGGCCGGAGATCGTAACGCAAGCCGTCCAGCTCATAGACGAGCATTATCATGAAATGAAAAGTTTGGACGAGCTGGCCCACCGTCTCGGAGTTTCCAAATATCATCTGATCAAGCTGTTCAACCGGTCGATGGGCAAAACACCGGTCGAATACTTGACCCGTAAACGCATGGAAAAAGCGGTGGAGCTGCTGCGGACGACCACATGGTCGCTCGAACAAATATCGCAGGAGATCGGCTATGCGGACGTCAACTATTTCAGCAAAGTATTCCGCAAGTCGCTCGGCATCCCGCCGGGCCGGCTGCGCAAAGACTACGACTCGTACGATTTCATGTTCGATTGACAAGAAAGCTGCCGATCAAAGCTCTTTCGATAACGCTGCCTAAAACGCTGAATGGGAGCCGCCGAGTCCATGTTCGGCCGCTCCCTTCTTTATGACATACAACAGGCTGTTTTCGGCGTGGGCCAAAACCCGTCACTTCACTCTTGCGATCGCCAGCCCGTCATATGCAGGTAAGATCACGCTTTCCAGCCGCGGATCGCGCGCGATTCGCTCGTTGAACTCCCGCATTTTGAGCACGCGGTTGCCTTGAACGTTCGGATCCATCGTTTCACCGTGCATCAGCGTGTTGTCTCCAACAATGATCGCCCCGGGGTTAGCGAGCTTGATCGCCCATTCGAGGTAATTCGGGTAGTTCCCTTTGTCCGCATCGATGAAAAACAAATCGAACGTACGCCCTTCCTGCGCAAGCGCTTCGAGGCTGTCAAGCGCCTCGCCTACGCGGTATTCCACTTTGTCGCCGAGCCCCGCCTGCTGCAAATGCCCGTGAGCCACATCGGCGTATTCCCGGATCAGCTCCAGCGACACGAGCTTGCCGTCCGCGCCCAAACCGCGGGCAAGGCAAATGCCGCTGTAGCCGCCCAGCGCCCCGATCTCCAGCACCTGCCCCGCGCCGATCATCTTCACCAGCAGCGTCAGCAATCGGCCGTAGCCTGGCGCAATGGAAATGTCCCGCATTTGGTTCGCGCGGATGCCTTCTTTCACCCGCTCCAATTGTTCATCCCGCGCAAATAAAGATTCCACATACTGCTCGCCCGTCAGCTGCTCCATCCTCCATCATCCTCCTTGCGATTTATGCGCCTGCCGGCGCTTGCGGTCGTTGTGTATTCGAGTCCAATCGCCTATACTAGGTTATTGTATGGCTTTTCCAAAAAGACTTCAACTACCGACGATTCGATGAAATGAAAGGAAATTCGTTATGCCCCAAGCTTCCCCTACGCTAGAATTGATAGCTACCGCCCCGATGGGGCTTGAAGCGGTCGTGGCTCGCGAGGTCCGCGATCTCGGTTATGGCCAGGTGACGGTCGAGAACGGCCGCGTCACCTTTATCGGCGACGCGCTGGCCATCTGCCGCGCCAATTTGTGGTTAAGAACCGCCGACCGCATCCTTGTCAAGATGGGCCAGTTCGAAGCGCGAACGTTCGACGAGCTGTTTGAAGGCACCAAAGCACTGCCGTGGCCGGACTGGATCCCAGAGGATGCCGAATTTCCGGTGGAAGGCCGTTCGCATAAATCGCAGCTGTCCAGCGTCCCCGCCTGCCAAGGCATCGTGAAGAAAGCGGTCGTGGAAAAAATGAAGCAGCGGTACGGCACCGAATGGTTCCGCGAGACGGGCGGACGCTTCGTGATCGAGGTGGCGCTGCTGAACGATGTGGCGACGCTCACGCTCGACACGACCGGCCCCGGGCTGCACAAGCGCGGCTACCGCAAGCTCGTGACGGAAGCGCCGCTGAAGGAGACGATGGCCGCCGCCCTCGTGCTGCTAAGCCGCTGGCAGCCGGAGCGGCCGCTGTACGACCCGTTCTGCGGGTCGGGCACGATTCCGATCGAGGCCGCGATGATCGGTTGGAACTTGGCGCCGGGACTGCGGCGCAGCTTCAACGCCGAAGCGTGGCCGCTCGTCCCGGAGAAGCTGTGGCAGCAAGCCCGCGAAGAAGCATTCGATCTCGTGCGCGACGACGTGCCGCTCGAGATCGCGGGGTCGGACATCGATCCGGCGGCAATCGATGTGGCCTTGGCCGCGGCCAAGGCGGCCGGGCTCGCGAAGGAGCTTCGCCTCTCGGTGCTGCCGGTGGCGAAAGCACGGCCGGCGGGCGAGTACGGCTGCATCATCACGAACCCGCCGTACGGCGAGCGGCTCGGCGATCCGAGCGACGTAGAGAAGGCGCTGCGTCAGCTCGGGTCGGTCTATGCGCTGCTGCCGACCTGGTCGAATTTTATTTTGAGCCCGAGTAAGCGGCTCGAGCATTATATGGGCCGTACCGCCGACAAGAAGCGGAAGCTGTTCAACGGGCGCATCGAATGCGCGCTGTATCAGTATTTCGCTCCCGGTGGGCTGTACGGCTGGCGCAAATCGGAGAAGTAGCCTCGCTGAAAGCCAAGTCGCCTGGCCCGATCCGCGATGTCGGGATTGCCTGGATCGCTAAACTACAGGACTTGTAACCGTCCCGACAACGAACCTCCAGCTCCGCTTGAATGAAAGCAGAGCTGGAGGTTTCTTCTTACTCTCTGTGCGCGAATGATCCGGTGTCATCCCCTTTCCTACTGCTGCTTCTTAACGACGGTATTCCGCGTGCGATCCCATCGCCACGCTGCGGACCGTCCCTGCAGATGAACGCCGCCGTACCATTCGTCGATACCGTTCACGGCGACCCAGTCTTCCTTTCCTTCCATCACGCGCTTGCCTAGCTCGGTCATCGCAACCTTGCACTGGCGAAAGGACGGTGAAGGCGTCGAATAGCTCGGGAACATTTCCTGGCCTTCGAGCTTGAGCAGCGGTGACGCGCCTTGCGACATATTCGCCAGGCTGCGCCAATATTGAAGATCGCCCATGCCGAGCCAGTGCAGCTTATTGCCTGCCTGCTCAAATAAGTCCGTCGGCCGGTCCAAGCCGCATTGTACAAGCTCCAGCGTCGTCTGCTCCACGACCCCAAGTCCGTTAAACGTGGACGGAAACCGCGATAAATGAAGCTGAAACGCGTCATGCACAAACGGCAGCGCAGTGGTATTTTCCTCGTTAATCAGCTGTGCAAGCTCCCCGGGATCGGGGGAACAATACGCTTCCCACACCGTGCTGCCCAATGCCAGCTCCGACTGTCCTATAGTCTGCCAGGTGCCCGACAAAGTCTTCAATTGGCTCACCGACAGCTGACCTAGTCCGCGAAACAGTTCGATTCCCGGAAAGGTTCCGATGCTAAGCAAGCTCAATGTCGTTTTCCCTAACGTTTGACGGGCGAACCAGTGGAGCAAATAACAGAGCATCGTCTGATCGAACAAATCGTGTTCGAACCAGAGCACCACTTCTTTATATTTTCCGAATTCGTTCAATTCCTTTTCTTGCGCTTCGCTGAGGCGAATGTACTCCGTAGTTGGAATACCCATCGCTTTTTCCAAGTAGCTCGCCCGAGCCTGCCGTTCTGCAGGCCGTACCGGACCTGCTGTCACGGGTCCTTCCGGGTATATTTCTCTCCATACCAGAATGTCGCCTTGGACGACGCCTTGCCGCAGCTTCTCTGCGACGGAATCGCCATTGACAATATGAAGCATCGCGTGCTCTCCTCCTTCGTACAAATCATGAAACACCGAGACAACATCGGCGACGGGCAGCATTCCTTTCAGCTTCTTGCGGGCATCGTGCAGCCTTTTCTTCAACACAGGAACACTAGTTCCCACATAATCCGAAATCTCCCGAAGGGAATAGCCGTGAAAATAAAATAGCTGAACGGCGATCCGCAGGTTAGAGGACAAATGCGCGATGGAGTCATGAAGCAAGCTTTGCATTTCTTTTCGTTCGGCGATGTCCGATACGCTGGGCTGCGATCCGGCATTGTTGTCCATTTCATACAGCGGTGCCGTCAAGTACCGCTTCTTGCGGATGAGCCTGTTGCATTGGCGAATCACGATGGCTTTGAACCACCCCGGAAACGCCTCCGGCTCCCGAAGCTTACGCAAATGAACGAACGCTTCCGCGAACGCCTCCTGTACCGCGTCCTCGGCCAAATGTGCATCACGCAGCTTATCATAAGCCACGGCGTAGGCCATTGCCGAAAATTGCCGCACGAGATGCTCAAACGCTTCCCGGTCTCCCTTCCTTGCCTCTTCTATCCATTGCAGCACGTTGTCTCAGTTCCTTTCTGTCTTGCTGTATAGAAGTGCCGTTATCGTTCCAAAAGGTTACCCGCTCGTTCAAACGATTTCGCAAGAACTTCATGGTTTCCAACTCTTTCATGCTTTTTATAATAATGCTTCATGCCAATCGGACGCAAAAAAAAAGCGGACCCGGCTTGTTTTAACCCGGCTTCCGCTTTGCTGAGGTTACGAATTTTACATGACGATGATTTCCGCCCGTTTTTCGGGATGAAGCATATTATGCTGATCCAATACCCACAGCAGCCGGTCTGCGCTTTCCGGCAGGCGGGAACGGAACGTCTCCCACTCGTTAAGCACGATACGACCAGGCAGCCGGCTGCTGCTTAGCAGGGTCGCGGAAACGGCTTCCCAGTCGGCAACAGGCTCCTTGGACCCGATTTTCCGTTTTAACAGCGTGAATAAAGCTTCCTCATGTTCCGCCTTTTGCAGCGGCACAAAAATCCGGTAATCATCGTTCACATCAAAGAAATTTCCGTCCGGATCGTAAAATTGGAAGTTGATTCCACATTCGTCGCGGTCTGTCAGTTCCGATACCCGAACATCGCTTGCGGCCAGCCGGCCGTGCAAATCCTCGATGTTTTTCACCTTGAAACACCACGCCGCCTGCGGCTGGCCGCCATCCTGCTTATAGTAATTGACGGTCGATTCGATGTCCGTCTGTACCAAAAACAATCCCATGCCCGGCATCGACAGCATGGCGTGACTTCCCGGCTCAACAAGCGTCACCTTCATTCCCAGCACGCGGTTGTACCATTCGGAAGCTTTCGCTACGTCTCGGGTCGGAATATAGACGCAGGCCAGCCCCGCCCATTCGAACGGTTTGGTTTGGGGTTCGTTACCGGTTTTCCACTGTAAGCTCACCGTTACACCTCCTGAAAGTTCGGAATACATATGTTAAATTCTTCAAAAAATTCCTTTTTTCCTTCCATTGAATTAGAAATGTGCTGCAGAAAAGGCTGTCGCCGCCCGTTGCTGGCACGGGAGCTCCAGCCTTTCGTTTACTCATGCTCTATTACCACGGCGCCAATCGTTCCGGCAGCGGGTCGACGGTCTGGGCCATACGGTGGCATAAGCGCTCCATCATGCGGAGCTTTTGCGGCACATGCTCGGGCGAGTTCCACAAATTGACGGTTTCGCCGGGATCCGCTGCAAGATCGTACAGCTCGCCTTCGTGCCGCGTATGGTAGACGATGATTTTATACGTCGAATCCCGCACCATGATGCTGTATCCGGGCGCAAATTTGCCTCGCATCGTTTCATAGGCTTCACAGTATACGTCGTCCCGGTGCGTGTCGGTCTCGCCTTTCAAGAGCCGCATGAGCGACCTTCCCTGTATGCCGGGGCGAGGTTCGAGTCCTGCCCCCTCCAGAAGCGTCGGCGCGAGATCGACGAGCTCCACGAGAGCGGGAACGCGTATTCCTTCTTTGAATTGTCCCGGCCAGGAGAGGATCAAAGGTACATGAACGGAAGGTTCGTAAAAATGAGGCCCTTTCAAGTAGATGCCGTGATCGCCGAGCAGCTCCCCGTGATCGGACATGAAGATGACGATCGTGTTATCCGATTGGCCGGTGCGCTCCAAAGCATCGAGCATTTTCCCGACCTGCTCGTCAATCAGGCCTACCATAGCCCAATAAGCTGCGGTCAAATAGCGGTGATCGGAATCCTTCATACGGCTGAACGGATATAGATTCGGATTGCCATATGCTCCCTGATGATCTTTGCGCTGAAACTCGGTTTTCGTATCCAATTCCCCTTCGGTATACTTGGGAAGCGGAATTTCGTCCAGCTTATCGAGATACTTTCGCAAATGGCTTTCCGGCGGATCAAACGGATGATGCGGCGCAAAGATATTAACCGAAAACAGCCACGGCTGCGGCTTCCCCTCATGCGCTTCGATGAACTGAATCGCCTTCTCGGCGCACCACGCCGCCTGATGGTCCTCGGCATCCGGACCGTGAACGACGTATTCGCATCCGTCTATAGGCCTTGGCGCGAACGCTTTTCCTTTGGCCCGGAGCCATTGGCTGTATTCGTTCGTCGGCCAGTCTTCCCCCGGATGATGAGACCAATGGAACATATCGTAGCCGTCGTCGATCCGGCGCTCCGAGCCGTGGCATACTTTTGGAAAACAAGTGCTCAAGTGCAGTTTGCCGGACAGCCCGCACGTATATCCCGCATCATGCAAAATTTTGGTCACCAGCACTTCCCGATCCGGAATGTTTTGCCCGTTCTTGCGCAAACCGACGGTTCGCGGATAACGTCCCGTCAAAAAGCTCCCCCGGCTTGGCGCGCATACCGTTGAGTTGCAATACGCGTTCTCAAACAGCACTCCTCTTGTTGCCAGACGGTCAATATTCGGCGTGCTGACATACGGATTGCCATAGCACTGCAAAGTGTCGAACCGCTGCTGGTCCGTGCAAATCCATAAAATGTTCGGCCTGCTGCTGCTCATATGTGCCCTCCCAAAGATAGATTTCGTTCAAGTAAGACGGGTTACTTTTTGCTTGTTTAAAAGCGTCAATCGCTTGATTCACTCGTTCTTCCGCTTCTCGAAGCGCCGTATTGATGGTAACCGGCTCCAACGCGCTCATATTCATTTGATGCTTGCACATGGACAGCGTAACCGGTTCGGTTGAAACGGCCGGATTGTCTTTCGCAGATCGCCTTGCTTGCCTGCATCCGGAGACCGCTGCATCCGGGTAAGTGGTAGGCTTCGACAGTTCGTTCATCGGTGTTCCACCATTGCGCCGCTTGGCTTCTGCAGCGGGGTCCCGGGGGAGACCGGCTCGCCAAAAACGGGCCTGCCGTCCGCCGTCCAATCGAACCGCTGCGCTCTTACATTGCGCTTCCAGCCTGCTCCTTGGTGCTTGGCCGCATGGTACACGATCCAATGCTCGCTGCCGTCCGGGGAACGGGCAAACGAGCAGTGGCCAGGACCGAACACATCCGATGTCCGCCGGAATACGGGCTCGGGCCATTTGCTCCAGGATGCCGGATCCAACACGTCCGTGTCTTTGCGCGCAGACAACAAGCCTAAGCAGTAATCGTCCGTCCAGCTGCCGCTGGCGGAATAGACGATATGGATGCGATCTTCATGCAACAGCACCTGCGGACCTTCGAGTACCTTCGGATCGCCGATCGTTTCCCAATCGTATTCGGGACAAGCGATTTCCACCCGTTCCCCTTCAATTGTCCAAGGATTGCTCATTCGGGCAATGTACAGCTTTTGACTGACATTTACGTCGCCTTCCCAACCGGACCATATGAAATAGAGCGAGCCGTCTTCCTTTTGCAATACCGTCCCGTCGATCGCCCACTTGTTCGTGCGATCTCCGATGTTCCCTTTGACACGGTAAGGTCCGAACGGGTCTTCGCCTTCCGACTCCAGCACGTACATCCGGTGATTTTCGTTTTTTCCGTCGTCCGCCGCAAAATAGATGTACCACTTCCCCTGCAGCGCATGCAGCTCCGGCGCCCATATGCTTCTGCTCATCGGACCTTCCTGAGGCGGCGTCCACACGACCCGCCGTTCCGCGGTGCCGATCGCTTCGATGGAATGCGTCTGCCACACCGAAATATCTTTTCCCGTCGTTTGCGTGTAGTAATACGTTCCGTCCTTGAATATCATCCAAGGGTCCGCTCCGCCATCTTTGATCGGATTGGCAAATGTGCCCATGTCCTTCTCCTTCATGACAACTGCCTCCCACCGGTAATTTTTTATGCCTCGTGAGCTTGATTGCAGCGATATATACGGGGTGTAATCGTTTATGACTTGATCTCGTCTATAAAAATTTTATCGTTTCCCGTTATTGCACATCAATCATTTTTTTCAATTATTATCGCACTAAAACAACTTATTTTTATTTTCCCATAACGATAATCTCAGACATTCCGGTTTCCGTACCGTCCAGCAGCGTTTGATCGATGATCAGCTTGATGGTGTTCACCTTTTTCCTGTCGACGGTAACGATCGCGGCAGCACCGGGTTCTTTGGGAAACGTGACCGGGATGGGCGATTTGTCATGATCTACGTATAATTTTCCCGACATCAGGCCTCTGCGCACTTCCGAACTGTCATACAGCAGCACATCGGAAATTTCCTTAGCTTTGCTCCATTCCAGCATGACCCAAGCGCCGTCCGTCTCCCCTTCGGTTACCCATTCGCCCGTTCCGTCCTTGACCGCCATCGCATACATGCCGTCTTTGATGTTATCGGCCGGAAACGCCTTCTTCCCGGAGCTGGCCGTTACCCTCGCCTCCGCCGCGATATTGCTCCAATCCGTCGTACCGGACGGCATCGGCTGCTTCGTCATCGTCGGTCCGTTCACATATAACGTCCCGTCTGGCCCGAATCCCATTCGGTCCATGTTCATTTGCCTCGGCGCCCCGCCTTTGGCCGGATCGATATGCGAATGGTAGACGATGAACCATTCTTTCCCGTCAGGCGAAGTCGTTACGCTATGATGTCCCGTGCCCGACACTTCTTTATAAGACGCGCTTAAAATCGGGTTATTCGCATACTTCGTAAAAGGACCCGTCGCCTGCCTGGACGTGGCATAACCGACGGCGTACGCTTTACCGCAATAGCAATTGGCCGAATACATCAAATAATACGTCCCGTTTCGTTTGAGGACGTAGCTTCCTTCGTTCCAACGCATTTTGCCGCTCTGGACCTCCCAGGACTGCTCCGGTTTCAACAGCAGCTTCGGCTCCCCTTTGACCGAAAGCAGATCAGATGCGAGTTCCGCCACATAAATATGGCTCTCTTTGCGGTCTCCGACATCGAAGAGCGTTTTCGTGAAATACATAAAGATTTTGCCGTCATCGTCCTTGAAAATGAACGGATCGATGGTGCCGAATCCAAAGTCGAACAGCGGCTTCTCGGAAGGATGCTTGAACGGCCTTTTCGGGGAATCGCTAACCGCAACCGATAATTTGGGGATGCCGTCCGAAGCGGCTGCCGAAAAAAACATATAATACTTGCCGTCCCGTTCGATCACCTCCGGCGCCCAAAACTTCGTGCTCGCCCATTTCAGCTCCTTGCCGCTAAGGGCAACGCCTTCCTTATTCCAGTGGACAAGATCGCGCGAGGAATACGCCTCGAACTTGCTGCCGCCGGTCGGATAAGCATAATACGTTCCGTCCGAAGCCTTTAAAATGCTTGGGTCCGGCGCGTTTTTGAGCAGCGGATTTTGATAATAAGCCGGCGCTGGCGATCCCTTGACCTCCTGAACGGGCGGAGCAGGCTCCGTCAAGCTGCAGCCTCCCATCCATAAGAGCGGAATGGACACAATGACACTAAACAAGCGGCTTGCCCTAGCTTTTGCAGTCATGTTCACCCTGAACCCCACCATTCAACAATATTCGTTTAATTTCAACAAATGTTAAACTAATAAAGTGAAAAAAACCTAATCCTCACGAGGAATAGGACTCTCTTTTTTTCGGTTCATAATCCATGCGAAGCAAAATATCTTGATCGTAGTTGCCGAATCTGCGGCCGAACAAATTGATTCCCCCTTGATTGACCGCGTCCGGCTTAATCCCGATGCATAAGGAGAAAGAATGCTTCCCGTCGATGTCCAAATCGCCCACCGTAAGGTTCGATACCTGGCTGCCGTCGATGAACGTGCCTTCCGTCGTGACTTTCCACTTCTTCAACACGCCGTACTGCGTTACGTGCGTCTCCCACCAAGCCGGAGTCAAGAGGCCCCGCTCCCCGCCGAAATCGCCCGGACTCATCCAGGTGCCGAGCTCGATCCCGTTAATCCATACCGTTATATCGGAAGGATAATCTTTGTTGTGCAGCGGCGCTTCCGAGCACAGCTCCATGGACACCTCAATTCCGGTGAGCCGGCTGTTGAAAGGGATTTTGTTCGGGAACCGGTACTCCACAAAACCTTGCCGGAACCATAAGATTTGCGCGTTCACTTTGTCCGGCTCGTAAAAGCTCCGCGGATCGTCGTAAAAACCGATCAGTCCCGTTTCGGAAGCAAGACCGCAGGTCGGGATAATATCGCAGTCGACGTAGTGGCCGATCGGCATGCTAATATATTGATAATTCGCCGGGTCCACTTTTTCCGTTTTCCCGAAATCGACAATCATGCGGTCGTACAGCGCCGAGCATACTTTTTGCGACCCGCGGATGCCCGGGATCAATTCCGTGCGGATCAGCTTCGCCTCCTCCAGCTTTTTCACATTGACTGTCGCGGTGGAAGCCGGTAAATCAAACATTTCGGCAATTTCGTTGACGTTAATCCTTTTTTTCTGTATCGCTTTAAAAATTTCAATGCGCAGCTCGGAAGAGAGCGCTTTTGCAATTTCAGCCAATTCATCGATGTTGACAGACAATACTTGTGACATGTAGGGCAGTCCCTTCCAGTTTCTATACATTCGTTCTTATAGTAATCATATAATTTATGAATACATGAAGTAAAGACAATACTTTTACCGTGATATACGCGCATGAAAAAAAACGCTGCTGTGAACAGTACCCCAATTGTTAGACACACCTTAGCAATTGGAGGTGCAGTTCACTGCAGCAGTCGGCTTTTTCGCTTCTTGAATCGTTTCAAAATTTATTCCGTACGCGGCTTTGTCGGGTCGCAATTCGGCGAGTTCAGCTCCGTGACCTGCGACAGCTTCGTTAAATAGTAGCATTCTTCCCGGGCCATGTGGTCCGCCATCAGCGGCGTCAGCGTACCGAGCGCTTCCCGCGTCAAACGGAGCTCTTCCAGCTCCCGTAAAAATTGCTGGAACAAAGCCATCTCCAGCTCCACTTCCTTATTGAAACGGGACAGCGCAGGAAACTTGCGAATATTCGCTCTCATATAGCCGGCGAGCTCGACCGCCTTCACATAAAATTCGCGAAATTCGCGGTCAAACGTCCGAGCCGTCTTCATAAGCCGGCTTTCCGCCATATCGAGCTCGCCCGCAATCGAAGCGGCATGGCCGAAAGCGTCCTGGAGCCACAGCAAATGATGATGAATATCCTCGTAGACGGGCGCCGGCTGCCCGGATAGCAAGCTTCCCAACACCCGCATGTATTCTTCTAGTTCATTTACCATATGGCTGAGAAACGACGGTGACAGATGAAGCCTGATCTTACCTGTCAAATGACGGTGCAGCAGATAAAGCTTGAACGCTCGGAGCTGCTGCGTCCATGAAGCCGCATCGCGCGTAAGCTCGCTTACTTTCTCGACCTGTTCCTCTTCCCGCACCCGCATCAGCAACTGATCGAACGCTTGAACGAAGCTGCCGGCCCGCGCGATTTCTTCCCGTTCCTCCGGTGAAAGCCCGTCTTTGATAAAACGGGAATGATCCCCCAATATTTGCAGCCAAAACCGGTGCTCGAACAGAGCGGATTGCACGAAATCGGGATGGTAGGTCACGAATGATCCCTCCTTGTTTGGCGATTCCCCATACTTTGACAAAAGCATCGTATGCACAGGAGCCCAAACAGGTGCCTACTCCATCCACGATTTCCATTCAAGTTTAGGCGTTGCGGACGGCCATCGTCCGGCAACCCAAATAGTCGTACAGCGACATAAACACGTTGCTGTCCGCTTCGCACCGTAAGGAAAGCTTCACTTCGCCGCACCAATAAAAATTAATGATGTGCTGATGACGTCCCGCTACCATTTCCACATCCCAGCATGACGACATGAGCTCATACACTTCGCGGTTAATGAACAGCTTCGGCCCTTCGGATGACGAGTACACACCGATCAAATCGGAGCCGATCTTCGTGTAAAAGCCTTTCCGGGTCATAATATTCCAGCCCTTTTCCGACATCCTTGTCAAACGCTCCTCTCTGAAACAAAAAAGACTCTTCCGTCGCAGGACTGCAGTAACGGGAGTCCGTCTATGGTTACGTCATCACCGTTCCTTCGACAACTGGCTGGCATGGCTTCAATCATCGCTTTAGCCCCTGTAGTTTTGCGTCCTCGGACTTTCGTCCGGGTTGCCCTTATCGAGACCGAAATCGAAATTTGTCTCATTATGATTCTTCTTACATATAAAGAATAAAAGATTAGACCTAGGGATAACATGATCCTTTATTCTCATTTCAACCGAATTTAACAGGTCTTTCGAACTATTTCATGGAGACGGTGGCCTTTCCAGTAAAAGAAAGTACCGAATACGGTCACGACGGCAAGCAAGAAAAACAGCCGGTTTCCGCCCCAATTCGACAAAAGGTAGCCGCCGATCAGCGGTCCGATAAAGTGCCCGATATTAGAAAATGATTGCGCACCGAAATAAGTCCCCCGCATCCCTTCAGGCGCGAGCCGGTCGATCAACACGTTCGCCGCCGGATAATTTAAGATCTCGCCGAGCGTAAACAGAAACATCGAAATCATGAAAGCCGTCCAACTGTGCGACAGAGCGTACCCGATATCGCCGAGCGCGAACATGACGTTTCCTGTTACGATCGCAACGATCGGCGCTCTGCGTTCCGACCACCTGGAGATCGGCGCCTGCAGCAGCACGACGATAACGGCGTTCAAACTCATAAGCAGCGCGAACAGGGCTGCTCCTTTCGCCACGCTTTGCTCTACGTATTGCGACAGCGTGACCGTCATCTGCGAGTAGCCGATTGCCCCGATGATCCCCCCACCAATGTACAAGCGGAATACGCGATCGCTGACGATAATCCGCCACGCCGAACGGACCGTCACGTTCTTGCGCTGTTCGCCTTCAATCGTGCGTATCCCGAATTTACGAAGGAAAGTGTACAATATCGCCGAATAGATGAAATAAATAAAGCCGGTCACGAGAAACGGGAGCCATGCTTCGAACACGCCTACATAGGCGCCGAGCAGCGGGCCTACGGCTACCCCGACATTAATAGCGATATAGCGCATCGAAAATACTTTGAGCCGCTTTTCCTTTTCCGTCACATCCGCCATGAGCGCCTGGGATACCGGTTCATAGAGCGATCGGCATAGCCCGTTCAGCATATTGAGCAGCATGAACGCCAACGTCGCCTTCGCAAAAGCAAATCCGGTGAACACAACGACCCAGCCGAGCAATGCGGTCATCATGATCGCTTTGCGCCCTACCCGGTCCGACAAGGCGCCGCCCACGAATCCGCCAACCGTACCCGCCAGCGAGCCGAGCCCGATAAACGCGCCGATCAGCAGCGGACTTAATTGGGATTCGCGGGACAAATAGATCGCAAGGAAGGGCATGCTCATCGATGAGGCCATCCGGGCCATAACCGTACCGACCAACAGCAGATGAACGATCGGATGGTATTGCTTCAGAAACGGCATCAGACGTCCGGAGCCGTAATTTCTAAGTTGTGCCAGCACGGAGCAAATCCCCTTATTATACCAATGGTTAATTAAATAGAATTATATTATACAAGATGAAACCGCTCTTGCCCATAGATGGATGCAATATTGCCTCCGCTTCGTTTCAACCATTTTGATCCACACAAAAACAGGACTGTTTGACCCCTATTCGGGTCAAACAGTCCTGCACGGCCGGCAAACCGGTATTGGTTATTTTTTTACGTATTTCTGCACTTTCTCGATGACTTCATCTTCCGTCGGTGCGGTGACATACCGTCCGTTAATAAAGATGAATGCGAATCGCGAGCACGGACCGCAGTACGATTTGCAGCCGACTTTGATCTCGGCGTCGGGCGCCATCTTTTGCAGCTTAGGCAGCGTCGTTTTCATTTTCATGTGCTTGCACTTGTCGCAAACACGAATATCGTTGGCCATGCGTATGTTCCTTTCCTTGAAGAGCTAGCCGATCGGCTCTTAGTGGTCGCCGTGGTTGCCCTTGCTCGGATTGGTAATCGCAAAGCCTTCTTCCGGGACATAAAAATAATCGATGCGGATGCCGTCAAGCAGCGGTTGATCCTTCTCCAGAATGACATCGATGTTTTTATCGGTCGATACGATCTCATCTTTGTCCGTCGGCGTGTCGAGACTCATCCCATAGTGGGCATGATCTCCATGCTGATGCGTAATATAGACGCGGAGTTTGAGAGACTTGTCCTCTTCTTGCTCCAGCTCTTCCAAAATTTTTTTTGCCGCATTGCGCGAAATTTTACAGTTCATCGGGTACATCTCCTACCGCTTGTGTTTTAATCCATTGTATAGAAAGCTGCGCATGAAAGCAATACCTGATGCCGCTCTGCTGCGGCGGAGCTTGTTGCTATCGGGCTCTCAATCCTATAAAATGGAAGGTACGAGCCGCACGGCTGGCCACTGCAAGAAACCGGCGTCCGTTATCGGAACGCTTGACCGACACGCCCGCTTCAGCGGGTATGCGCCTTCTCCTGCAATGAGACAGGCCCTGTCCAGAGCGTTCATGCTGCAATAAATCAAACTGAGGGTGCCTTCAAGGTGCTCCGGTACTAAGATGCCGAGGTGGAAGGATGCTCTCCTTTTATAAAAAATATTACAAAACGATCTTCGATATCGCGCTGCTCGTTGTGACGGTATATCTGTTCATGTTTTTATTCAGTCACCTGTACCGGATCGCGACGCCGATCTTCTGGGCGTTCATCATCTATATGATTATCGAGCCGCTTGCCCGTTTCCTGCACCGGAGGGGGCTGAAAAAATCGATCGCCTCGGCAGTCGCTACGATTGTGTTCATTCTAGTCATCCTTGGCCTCATTACGGGAGCGGGCGCCATCTTTACGACGCAAATTATCAGCTTGAAGGATAAGCTGCCGGATTATGCCGCCGTGCTCGAAAAGCAGATCGTGCAGCGTACCGACCAGTTGAACGACCGGTTCGGTTCACTGCCTACACAGCTGGAGCTGCTGGACAAGCTCAAAGAATATTCGGCCGAAATTACCAAGAAAGCGACGGAAATCGTCCGCGACTTCCTGACAGCTACCTTCAATGCAATCACGTCCATCTCGACCATCGTCGTTAACTTTGTCATCGGCGTTGTGCTCGCTTACTTCCTCAGCGCCGAGATCGAATCATGGAAGAAGACGGCGAACGAGAAGACGCCCCGTACGTTCAAAACCGCGTTTCAGTTTTTACGCGAGAACGTTTTGGCCGGTATCGTCACGTACGTAAAAGCGCAAGCGAAGCTGATCAGTTTGACGTTCGTCGTCGTCTTCATCGCGCTGCTCGCGCTCGACGTGAAAAACGCGTTCTCGATCGCCCTGCTGTCAGCGGTGTTCGATGTGCTTCCACTGCTAGGCGTCTCGACGCTGTTTATTCCATGGATCATTTACTTGCTCATCGTCGGGCAAACGGCGCTCGCCATTTGGCTTGCCGTCCTGCTGGCTGTAGTCGTCACCGTCAGACAAATATTGGAGCCCAAAATTACGGGAGATTCGCTGGGCGTATCCGCATTTACGATGCTGTCGTTCATGATTATCTCTTTATCGCTGTTCGGCGTTGCGGGATTGATTCTATCCCCTATTTTGATCATTTTAATCAAAGCGCTGTACGAGCAAGGCTACTTGAAAAAATGGATTCGCATGCCGGCAGAGGAATACGAACCGGAACGAACGATATAAATTGTAAAAAGGACCTGCACGGTGGATTGTTCAACCGTCAGGTCCTTTTGCTTATGGTTGTTGCGGCACCATGGCCGGTCAAGCGCCGTACTTTCGCTCCGCCCGGCTCGTAAACCAGTTCATCAGCAGCAGCGTGACGGCCACATCGTCAATCGGCAAATAGGGCAGCACATCCGGCATAACAATGTATACGAGCGCCGGAACGGCAAACAAAAGCTTCTCCCCCAGCGGCACCTTCGGCGAACGCAAGAGCGGTACAATTCGGCTGAAAACGTGACCCCAGCGGCGCAGCGACAACAAGCGATACCACATAACGCCTCGCTTCCCTTCCATCCGTTATAGTAACAGCTTGATTACAGCTTATTCGTATTATACTATGACATCTTGAAATACGAAAACCGGCTAACATGAATGTGATCCGGGGGTATCGAGCGATGGAGTGATGGAACGATATGCGAAATGTCGCTTATCGTAAGATCAAAGCAGATAACAAAAAAGCGGTATCCTCCGGGAGAAATCCCCGAAGAACCGCCGCCTTTATCGTTCCCGCTTTATATTTGAAGTCCTTCCAACAGCAAGCCGATCATATCTTCGTAGATGGCATCGAACTGCTCGATCGGGAGCGGGTTGACCCCGATGCCGGCCTCGACCGTAAAGCCATAACGCCGGTACTCCTGAATGAACCAGTCCTTGTACCCCGCGTCGCTGCAGAACAACTTGACCGGCCGGTAGCCGCTTGCTTCGCCTAATCGGATTGCAGCCTTTTCCGCCCCTTCCGGTTCCATGTCCCGGTAGTTCCAGTAAATTTCCTGCCCCTGCGTATGGAGGGCCATCACCAGATGAAAGTCCCGGCTGCGGGTAAAAGCTTCCATCGCTTGCGCTTCCGGCTCCGTTAGCGGCGCTTCTCCCGTGTAATCCCGCGGACCCGGGCCTGGAACATCCCGGCGGTCGCGTTCCGCATCCCAGAATGCGGGAAACTGGTCATTCAAGTCCACCCCGCGAACATTGGCTTTCCATCCGGAAAAATCTCGGCTCCCCCTGTTCCAATGCAGCAGACGCTCATAGAGTGCTTCATCCGCACAAAGCGTCCCATGCACCAATTCCACACCGTCAGGGTTTACCATGGGTACGACGAATAACGAGACGTGCCCGAAAAGCTCTTTCACATTGCATGTTCGAAGTTGACCTGAATTACAGCACGCGTTGGCGCAATCTTCCACAAACTTGACGAGCAGCAAGCTCGTGATCCATTCATTGGCGTGAAACGCCCCGTTGTAATGCACTTCCTTCGTCCCCGATCCGATCCGGACCACAGGAATCGTCCTTCCCAGTGTACTGTAACCGATCGAGCCGATTTGCAGGAAAGGATATGCGGTGCCCAAGGCCGCCAAATCCCTCGTCAAGTCGCAGTATCCGTACGCCTTGGTCGTATCGATAATGGAAGCATGAGGGCCTGCCGGGATCATGACGGTTTGTCCGATACGTAGCCTTCGCGGATCTATGCCGGGGTTAGCCGTCATAAGATCCGCAATGGATATGCCGAAGCGACCTGCAAGTTGTGCGAAGCTGTCTCCTGCTTGAATAGGGTAACGGTTCATGACAACCCTCCCGAACATATTCGCTGCAGGGAACCTAAACGCGATAGATCAACCGGCTGCAGCAAGCACCTTGGGCTTATGCCCTCAGGTGTGCTTATGTGTATGCCGGACCATTATATAATATTCGGGACTTGCCAGACGACCGGTGTTACTTTAATTTGCTCGTTTAACCATGTTTGCGCAATCGATTTGAACAGGCGCGGGTCGCCGCTGCAAAAAAACTGATGCACTGGCACTGCGTTTGAGGTAGCCAGCATGCCTTTATGGTACAAAATCGTACTGATTTCCCTTGCCGTCTCGTCCGCCGAGCTGATCAGCGTCACATGCGATCCCATCACCGATCCGATAATATCGGCCAGGAACGGATAATGCGTGCAGCCCAATATTAAAGAATCGATCGGATAATTTCGCAGCTCCGACAGCGATTCTTCCACGACTCTTGTTGTCTCATCCGTGCGGAACATCCCGCGTTCCACAAGCGGCACAAAGGACGGGCAGGCAAGGCTGACGACCTGAATTTGCGGGGAGATTTGGCGCAATGCCATTTCATATGCACTGCTCTTGATCGTCCCTTCGGTCCCGATGACACCGATCTGCTGATTTCTTGTCGACTTGATCGCCGCTCTCGCTCCGGGATGAATGACCCCGACCACCGGGATGGTGAGCCTGGCCCGGATTTCTTCGATCGCGATGGCCGTAGCCGTGTTGCAGGCGATTACGATCATTTTCGGATGAAATTGCAGCAAGTAATCTACGATTTGATGGGTGAAACGGGAAATTTCCTCAGCCGGTCTAGGCCCGTACGGCGTCCGCGCTGTATCGCCGAAATATATGATTTTTTCCTGCGGCAGTTGTCTCATGACCTCTTTGGCCACGGTCAATCCGCCGACTCCTGAATCCAGTATGGCAATGGCTTGCTGCACGACATATTCGCTTCCTTTGTCTTAGAAGTAATGAAACCATTATAGTTATAAGTTATGAACGATTGAAACGAAAGGTACCATGACGATCGGGACGGTAGACATGCCCGAATCTTATCATATTATCAAAACCGGGTAAAAAATAAAACCCGCTGTTGCAGCAGCGGATGATGTATTTTCAAATGAGTGCACAATCGATTATTTGGGCGGATCGATGTCGGTTAACAGCGCGAATTCGTAACCGGCCTTTTTTACGGCTTTAATAATCCGATCAAGCGCCTCAATATTTTCGGGAGAACCCTGGTGCATCAAAATAATATTGCCGTCATGCAAATTATTCATAATATCGTTATACGGATCTTCAGCTCCGTTCTTGCGCGGTTCCCAGTCGCGCATCGCAGTCGACCAGAAGACCGAGGAGTATCCCATGTCCGAAACCAGCTTTAATATATGCGTATTATATTTTCCGTAAGGAAAACGGAAATAAGGCTGAATGTCTTTGCCTGTCACTTCTTTGTACAGCTTCTCGTAATCTTGAATCTCTTTGCGAATCTGCTCGTCCGTTTGCAGATTCATATCGGTATGCGTCATCGTATGATTCGCCACCAAATGGCCGTCCGCCACTAACGTGCGAACGAAATCCGGATCTTTCTTCACGTTGTATCCGGCAATGAAAAAGTTGGCTTTGGCGTCGTTATCCTTGAGCGACTTCACCAGCGTAGCGGTGTCTCCGAGCGGACCGCCCGTATCGATCGTCAAATATACTTTCTTCCCGGTCCCTACCCACAATGCCTTCATATCTTTGGTAAACGATTTCGTTTCGTGCGGAAAATCGGGAACTTGTCCCTTCTTCTTCTTCATATAGTACCAGGAAAGTTCTTTCCGGTTGCCGGGATCGGATTTCGACGATTCCTTCGAGCCCCCGTATACGGAGCTCGTCGCCGTCTGCGCAGGGGCCGTCTTTACCGGCTCTTTGCTTGGCTCTTTGGCCGGTTCTTGCACCGGTTCCTTCATCGGCGGTTCCTTCGCCTTGTCATCCTTCGGCGTCTCCGTATTGATCGAAGTTGCCGGAGGCGAGGGAATGACCGGATCCGGCGGATGAACTTGGTTGTTCACCGAATGGCCTGGCGTATCCTTCGAAACTTGAGCGGCTTGTTCCCGGTTCGAACTGCAGGAAACGAGCAGCGCGGCAATCGTCGCTGTCAATATGAAGCTTCTGGCCGTTTTCTTCATCGTATGTCCCCTTCCGACAATCGCGCAACCTCGCCGGTGCGGCTGCAAGCTTCATCGCTTGTCCATCCTGCCAACGATTCAGCGCTTTACCGTCCACTGAAGGTCAGTAAGCTTAGCCTGTGCGCAAAGCGAATTCCTGTTCGTATCTATAATTTTACCAAACGACGCATGTTCTGGCAACGAAAACTGCCGGCTGCCCAGGAGATGGGCTGCATCAAGACAGACTCACAAGCCGATCCTGGGACCTATAGCATGGCAGATGAGTTGATTTCTTCAAAGGCCTGCTGCAGCGTTGCCTTCGTTTTGATTCTGTCATTGAATTGAATGCCGAGCTCAACCATCGTATTTGCAATCTCGGGACGTATCCCTGTAATGACGGCGTTGCATCCCATAAAGCCGATTCCGTTCAATATTTTAAACAAATGATCGGCAACGGTCGCATCCAGGAACGCTACGCCTGACATGTCGATCAATAACGTCTGGATTTGCAGCTTCCCGATTTGCTCCAGCACTTTCTCACGGATCATCTTTGCCCGGTGCGCATCCACCGCCCCCAGCAAAGGCAAGATGGAAATGGAAGAAGACAGCGGGATGATCGGTACGGAGAGATCGTCAATCATCTCCTTGTGGGCTTGGATCAACTCATCTTTGATGGTCGTATAGCTGACGACAAATTGCCGTAGAAATATATCCAGCATGCTGTTGATCTGCCTTTCCTGCGAATAATAGCTCTCCCTTGTAACGGCGGCCCCGCTCAATCGGTCAAAATTGTACAGGAAGCTCCAGAGCACCTGACGAATCGATTGAAACCATTCCAATTTGACGGACAGATTGAGCGACGGCTGTTTGGCCCATAACTCCCCTTCTTCTTTGGCGAAATTCATAATTTCGTAATGCTGGTTGCGAATCAGATAGATGACCAGTTTATGGGCATTTTGCAAAAGGTCGATGTTGCCGATGGTTTTGATATCGACAAGCAGTTCTCGAAGATTAACGGCCTCGTCCAGCAATGATTCTTCGAACACTTCTTTGTTGTGGAGCATGAATTCTTCCAGGCTCATCTCCGAATGATATACCAAGTCCAATTCAACCACTCCCGTTACCCTCGATATTTCAATCGGAACTCTAATTCGAAAAGTGGTTCCTTGGGACTCGACGCTGTCTACATCAATCGTCCCGCCATGCTGATAAATGGTTGAGAACACTTGCACGAGACCCATACCCGTACCTTCCGATTTCGTTGAAAAAAACGGCGTCCCCAGCAGCATCAGCTTCTCTTTCGGAATGCCGCTCCCCGTATCGGAGATCACGATCTGGACGTGCTTCCCGTCTACATCCAAACGATGACGGACGACAACGGTCCCTTTATCTTGAATCGACTCGAATGCATTTTTTATAACATTGAAAATGGCACGTTTAAGCTGATTTTTCCTCCCCATAATTTCCAGCTCAACATCCTCGTACTTCCGTTCGACCCGGATCTTATACATTTTGTCTTGAAATAAGTTCAACAAAGCGTCCAGCTCCACGCACAGACTCATCCTTTGATACGGTTCGTCATCCAGGTCCGGTTTGGAGACGTTAAGCAAATCTTGCAAGGTGGAAATGGCGTTATCCAATTCCTGATGGGCTATATCTAAGTATGTATGAGGAGATTGTTCCTGCAGCAGCTGCAGGAACCCTTTAACCGCCGTGAGCGGATTGCGAACTTCATGGGCGATTCCCGCCGCAATTTGCCCGACCGACGCAAGCCGCGTTAAATGATTGTTTTGTTCGTCAGACGTATCGTTTCGTTGCATGTCATCGCTCCTTTCATTGAAGATTCGATAAGCGTCTCGTCCGTTAACGGATTGCCTTGGGCACCAAGCCCTCATCCTCATGCCATAGCAAGGCGATCGCCAAGCGCGCGACCACCATTGCCGATCTTCCATCCGTTGTAATTTGAAGTCGCTTCATGAAACGGAACTAAAAACAGCGGATAACATAGTACAATCCTGCCGTGGGACGGCAGGATATCAACTTCGAATTTAAAATCGTACCCTGGCGGCGGTTGCACGGATGATGTATAAACTGGAACGAGATGGATATATATTATATTATCTATTATATACCAAAGCATTAGGAGTTACTATGCATCCATTCCAAATGAAAGCGCTTCCTTTTAAAAAAAAGCGCGACAAACCGTTAAGCATCATACGCTGCCGTCCGGTCGCATGATTGCATAAACGCCGAAAAGAACCGCGGCAGCGGTTCTCTTCGATATCATCCTCTTAGTGAAATTTCGGCAGCCAGTCGCCATGCGCTTCGATCAAATCGTCGCAAAGTGCAACGATATCGTCGATCGACAGCTCCGCTGCAGTATGCGGATCCAGCAGCGCGGCGTGGTAAATATGCTCTTTCTTCTTCGTAATCGCCGCTTCCAGCGTAAGCAGCTGCGTATTGATGTTGGTGCGGTTCAGCGCGGCGAGCTGCGGCGGCAAATCGCCGACGTAGGTCGGAGTTACCCCGCTGGAATCGACCAGGCATGGAACTTCCACGCAAGCTTCCTTCGGCAAGTTCGTGATCAGACCAGTGTTCATGACGTTGCCGCCGATTTTGTACGGCACGTTCGTTTCCATCGCATCGAAGATAAAGGATGCGTACTCCTTCGAACGGTTGTGCTCCAAATTTTTGTTGTTGACAAGCTCTTCACGCATCGTCTTCCATTTTTCGATTTGACGGATACAGCGTCTCGGATATTCGTCCAGCGGAATGTTGAACCGCTCGATCAATTCCGGGTAATTTTTCTTGATGAAATACGGATGGTACTCGGCATTATGCTCTGAAGATTCCGTTACATAGTATCCAAAGCGGAACATGAGCTCGAAGCGAACCATGTCCTTGTGAATTTCCTTCTGCTTTTCCTTGGCGAGACGTTTGATTTCCGGATACAGATCGACGCCGTCCTTAGTAACTTCAAGCAGCCAGGCCATATGGTTGATGCCGGCGATTTTCGTCTGTACGCCGGCCGTATCGATCCCCAGCGTCTTGAACAGATGCGGCATGCACACCTGCACACTGTGACACAGTCCGACGGTTTTCACCCCGCCGTATGTAATCATGGCGTTCGTCAGTACAGCCATCGGGTTTGTATAGTTGAGGAACCAGGCATCCGGACAAACTTCCTGAATGTCTTTGGCAAAATCGAGCATGACCGGGATCGTGCGCAGGTTGCGGAAAATGCCGCCGATGCCGAGGGTGTCCGCAATCGTCTGGCGCAAGCCGTATTTTTTCGGAATCTCGAAATCGGTAATCGTGCACGGATCGTAGCCGCCGACCTGAATCGCATTAACGACATACTTCGCGCCGCGCAGTGCTTCCTTACGGTCGGAGTATGCTTTTACTTTGCAGCCGCTGCCGAGCGATAATTTGAGGTTGTTCAGCATATTTTCCGAGTCTTTCAGGCGCACCGGATCGATATCGAACAAAGCAAGCTCGAATTCTTGCAGCGACGGGGTCATCATCACGTCACCCAGCACATTTTTTGCGAAAACCGTGCTTCCCGCACCTAAAAAAGTAATTTTTGACATTCGTCCCTAGCCTCCCGGTTTTTTGGGTTATTGTAAGTATCAAGCCACGATTTGACTATACTCCTACTCCGCGGGAATGCATATGGACACAAACCATTTATGTATGGACAAATGTAGTGCGTTACATCTGCTAGATTATTTCCGATTGGCTACCCAAGTCAAAATTTGCAGCACCGTAATGATCACAAAGGCAGTCAAAGCGAGGAATGGAATCGTCACGAATCCGAACCAATTGATGAAATCGACATCGCACGGGACCGGGCCGCAGGCGGCTGCGCCGCTTTTAAACCAATCCGTCTTTTGCATCAGATAGTGATAGAGCGAAATGCCGGCCCCCCATACCGTCATCGGCAAAATGTACAAGTACATATGTCGTTCCTTGCGCACAGCGGCGATGCCCAGTATAATCACGAGAGGATACATTAAAATGCGCTGATACCAACATAGCTTGCAGGGCGTGTAATGCATGATTTCCGAAAAATAAAGACTTCCGAGCGTTGCCGTAAGCGCTACGACCCACGATAGATGCAGTCCGTTCTCCCGGACAAATGTTTTCCAATTCATATGTAGGATTCTCCCTTCTTCTTCCATCATATCAGAACTGTGCGAGGTGATCCATATGGTACATGTTCATCATTTTTCCGCGTTTAATCCACAGCCGGATCGGGGAGAGCTGACGGTTTTATTCAGCGGACACGCCCAAACCAAACCTTCCCACAAAGTGGGGCCGCAGGTGCTCGATTATCATTTGGTACATTTGGTTATGTCGGGCAAAGGCGTCTTTCGCTGCCTGGGCCGGGATTATCGGCTGGAGAAGGGGCACAGCTTCTTCATTTCGCCAGGAGAGCTTGTCAGCTACGCATCCGATGAGACGGAGCCTTGGAGTTACCGCTGGATCGGCTTTAAAGGTTCCCGTGCGGATGAATTCGTGCAGCAGTTCGGCGTAACTCCGCAGCAGCCGGTCACTGTGTCTAGACATCAGCGCAGGATGGCGGCGCTGTTTCACCGGATCGAGAGAACGCTCCAGACGGGCGTTGCCGGCGCCGATATGCAAGCCGGAGGCTATTTGCGGCTGCTATTCGCTGAGTACGCCCAGGATCAGGCGGAGGAAGACGTGCCGAACGAGGAAGCGTCCGCGATCGGCCAGCAGGTGGAACAAGCGATTCGCTGGCTTACGTTGCAGTATTACCAGCCGATCTCAATCGAACAGATGGCGCAGTCTCTCGGCTACCATCGAACGCATTTATCCAAAATGTTCAAGCAGCACACCGGCTTGTCGCCCATGCAATATTTGCTCAAAATTCGCATGGAGCGTGCCAAGCTGCTGCTGCAGGAACCGCTGACCGTCGAACAAGTCGCATCCTCTGTCGGTTTCGTCGATGCGCTATACTTCTCGAAACAGTTCAAAAAGTGGTTCGGCAAGTCGCCCACCGATTATCGTCACGATCAGGGGTATAATCCGTACGACTGTATGTAAAGCGTGCAACTTTATGTCAAACCTCCCCGTCTGAAGAGTAGCACAATCATGACATGACCGGGGGAGATACCACTTATGCGTCAGAAACCGTATTTCTTTTCCAGAAGGACGACCGCCTTCCTGACGCTTCTTTTGCTGCTTATGGCTTATTCGCCGCGCGGAGTGCATGCGCTCTCATGCTCCAAAGGACCGACAGTGGCTGAAGAATTCGAGCGGAGCACGGTCGTGTTTCGCGGCACCGTAGTGAAAGAGAATAACGACAAGCTTACGTTTCAGGTTCGGGAAAGCTGGAAAGGTGTTGTCGGCTCCTGGATTCAAGTACAGGTAAGCACGATTTGGATTCCGATGCAACGAGGCCAAGAGTACTTGGTGTACGCCACGGATCAATCAGGCAAGCTTACCGCTAATTTGTGCGGAAGAACGGACCTTTGGGAGAAGAGTAAGCTGGATGTCGCTTCGTTCCCGAACGGCAGCACGTTCCCGGCGCCGCCCCGCTATCCCGAACTGCACTGGGGCATCCCATTGTTCGCTTCCGTAGTAACCTTGAGCGGCATTGGCGCCGGCTTATATATTCGGTATGCCCGGAATCGCCGCCCCTAGCCGTCGTTGTTTTTTCCAAACCGGCATATCGCGCTGCCTTTAAAAAATCGCACACACAAAAGCCCATCCGCTATCGGAATGGGCTTGTTCAAATGGAATTAGACAGAAAAACTGTAAACCGCTTCACCGCCGGCTTGATTGACGAGCTCCGTCCACTGTTCCTGCGGTACAAGATCTATGACCGCTTTGATGCCGATCCGGCTGAAGTCCAGCCCGGATACATCCTCCAGCTTCAACCGGTCCGTCACAAGTCGCCGGAGCAGGCCCGGAAACTTCGCTTCGATCTGCTGCAGACGGAACAGTCCGGTCTCGAAATCTTTGCGCGACGCGTTCACTGAACCGAGCACGCACTTGTTCTCGAGCACTAGTCCCTGATTGACCCGATCGGCGGGGAGCTGGATGCTTCGGTTGCCCGGCGTAACGCCGAGCAAAGCGAGCACGCCGTTCGGCCCGAGCGCCGTCATCGCCTCGAAGGCGAGCGGGCTGTAGCCCGTGCATTCGAAGATGAGATCTGCGCGCTTGCCCGCTTGGCGCAAGTAGTCGTTCAGCGATGCCGATTCGCTGCCACTGTTGCTTTCCGCCTCCTTGTACACCACACCGCAGTCCCGAACCAGCGCGGCTCCCGCCGAATCCTGCGGCGATTTCGACCAGACGATCGTTTCCAGCCCCAGGCACCGGCAAGTGAACGCCGCGAGCAAGCCTAGCGGCCCGGAACCGAGCACGACCGCCGTTTGGGGCTGCCATACGAGACGCTGCTGGATCCGCTGCACCTCATCCCACACTTTTTCCACAATGCTTTGCGGCTCGGCAAGCACACCGTATGCCATCGCTGAGACCGGCACTTTAACAAGGAATCTTGCGTCTTCGACGTAATATTCCGACAAATAGCCGTTCGCGCCTTTGATTCCGCGTTCCACGTAATTGCCGCTCTCGCAAAAATCTTGCTGGCCGTTGCGGCAAGCCGTACAGTCCGGATCGGAGCACGGCCTGCGTACCAAGGCGCAAACCGCATCCCCCGGCTTCAAGAAGCTGTCCGTGGCGGCTTCCACGACAACTCCGAGCGACTCATGCCCGATCGTAAGCGCGGTTTCCCCTGCCGGAGGAACGCCGTACTTTTCCGTTACAATCTCGCGGTCCGTCCCGTCCAGGCCAACACACAGGACGCGCACCAAGACGTCCGAAGGCGTGCGCCGCTCCGGCCGCGCCACATCACACAGCTCGAGCCGCTTTGCCCCGGGGGCCGACTCCGCGCCTTCCGCAGCCAGCCCGGTTACACGCACCGCCTTCAATTCCGCTCACCCGCTTTTTGCAGCAGTTTCGCATCGCTCTGGTCCTCTTTGCCGCGCGCCTGATACCGGAACAGCTTCAGCTTGGCCATATATTCCTGCGCCACCTTTATGAACGAAGCGTGCGACCACGTCAGCGGCGATACAGATAACGGCTCGCCTGTGAACGGATTCACCTGCTCCGCAAGGATGCCGGAATAGAGCGAATGCCGTATCGTCCATTTCAGAAGGTCAGCCGCTTCTTTCATCTCCGCCTCGCTCTTTGCTACGGCAATTACCCATTCCGCATACCAGAGCGTGCAAATAAACCAAGGATTGCCCGGCACTTTCGCCGTATCTTTCGTCACCTGATGGTAGTAATCATTCGTGTAGCGGGCCAGCCCGCCTACGTCCGTCTGAACCCACAACCGCTCCCGAATCGCCTTCATCGTCGATACGACGCGCGGGTCTTCCGCAGGAAGCAGCTCAAAATCGAACACCGCATACATGCTCGCATCGAGCGTCAAATCCTGATCATTCGCTTGCTTCTCCTCGTTCCAATACAGCGACCGAACGAACCGGTTTTCCGCTTCGAAGAACATTTGCTCCTCTACCGCTTTTTTCACGCGCTCCGCCTGCTCTTTATAACGTCCGGAGCGCTGTTTGTCCCTGAAAGCCTTCGCGAATCCGGACGCCGCCAGAAGTCCCGCATATACGCTCGCTGCCGTAAACAAATGCACCCCGTAACGCTCCTCCCACAAATCGTAGGAAGGAAGCGGCAATCCGGAGGCGTCCACATAAGACGATATGAAATCGGCCGCTGGAACGACCAGCTGCTCATAATCTTCGCGCGCCTCGTCCAACGTACGCGCCAGCTGATGATGGTGCCACAGCGTATACAGCACAAGGGCCGTTTCATCCTCCTGGATCGGGAGCTGCTTCTCGCCTTTCGCATTGATCCTCGGATGCCAGCTGGAGCCGGCCGACCCGTCGGGATTATATTTGTGCTGCAAAAAACCTTCTTCCGAAATCCCCCGCTTGCAAAATTGAAAGAAACGTCGGGTTAGCGCATGGTACCCGGATCGGTCCAGCGCGTGCGCAATCAAGGCGCCGTCTCTCGGCCACATGTACGAATACGTATCTTTTGCGAATTTCATAATGTCCGAGTCGTTGGCCGCGATGATCGCTCCGCGGTTATCCATATTCGTTCGAATGATCAGCAAGCTTCGCTTATAGAAGGAAGCCATCTCCTCATCCAGCAGGTTCAGATCATGACGCTCTTGCCCGAGCCACTGCAGCCAGTAGTTGTACGTACGCTGCAAAAATGCATGCGGACCTGCGCTCCGCACCTTCTGTTCGAGTTTCCTGATGTCAGGAAGCGATTTGCCGAAGCAAATCCAGAACCACGCCACTTTCGACCCGTTCGCCGGGACGTTCAGTTCCAGCTCGACGGTTCCGTCGACCGAGCCTTGCGCAATCGGGTTGCGTCCGAGCTGCCCGTCCTCCGCGTCGCGCCACGTGCCTTCCAAGCGGTTCATTTCCTTTTGACCGATCGCGTAAGAGGATATCGCCGCTCCCGGCTTGTCCGGCGAAAGACACGATAACGACAAATACCGGTGCCCCTTATAAAACACAAGCGATTGGAGCTCCGGCTCGAAGTAGACGGTGTCGCCCACACCGTTTCCATACAAGTGCAAATCCAGATGGAAGTACAGCTTCACCGTTCGCTCGCGGTCCCAATGATTGTCGATCACAACTTTGCGAATGAATGCGTTTTCCTGCACATCTACGCCGTCGCGCAGCGTAAGCGTCAGTCCTAACCGCTCATGCTTGCAGTCGACATGCGTCACCATGGAATCGTTCAAGTATCCGCCTTGCTTTTTCAACTCGGGATGATCAATCCAGAAAAAGTCCTCTGCCGTCCACACCCCAAAATGGGACAAATGGTCGAGCGCTTGATTTTCTTGACCCACAAAAGGATAGTAAATATCCCGAACATTATAGTGCGTGTCAAAATTGATCAGCACCTCTCCGTTACCAATGGGCAAATCCCTTGCCATAATGCTCAACTCCTTCCTCGCTCTTCCTAATTTCCCCACGTGTGGAAGCAATTTATGCATTATGATTTTGGTAAACTGGAGAACGGCAAAAAGACCGGCATGGGCCAGCCCGGAAAGACGAACCCTTATCCCGTTATTTTCGTTTGCGCGCATTCTTAACCAGCGTCATTCTCCGCGTATGGCGGAGCCAGGCGTAATAAGATTTCAAATCCCTAAGTTCGATATCTTCGGATATGCGGCCAAGAAACGTAATTACAATCATTTTATGAAGCGGATTGCCTGCGATGTCCGTTTCATCTTTCAGTTCCTTGAACTCGGCGACCATGACCAGGTCGTTATCGATCAAAAATACGTCGTTTTCATTCGGATAATACGGCTGGACCCGGCTCAGCTTCAATTTGTCCCAGAGATAGCCGCAAATCTGCTCGACACCGCCTTGATCCGTTTCGACGCGCTCGTCCCACCGGCTTAAGGCATGACTTGTGAGGACGATATCTGCAATCTTAAAACCATTCAATTCGACGTGAAAAGATTCATAGGTGCTGAATCGGCTCATATTTTTGTCTCTCAACGGTTCTCCCCCCTCTATCTACTTTCTGAAAGATATTACTTTTAATGTAGTATCTATATTACGGGGAGTCAATAGATGGTTAGTCAGATTAATAATCTTTTTGATTTGCTGTTTCTTTTCCGCCTTCCGTTCAGTACAATAGAAGATGATGAGAGGAGTCGATTTTGGTGGGACAACCTATTGTTAATTTTGGAAAATTTCTGGAAAGTCTGCGGGGTTCCATGTCTTTACGAGAAGCAGCCAGAAAAAGCGGCCTGTCTCATGCGTATATCCGAGACCTGGAGCTGGAGCGCAACCGTTCAACCAATGACCGTATCACCCCTTCGCCCGACACGCTTCAGAAACTGTCGGTAGCATACGGTTATCCATATATGGATCTAATGATCAAAGCAGGTCATCTTGTCAACGGAGACCTTGCTCCTAATCCGACCAAAGACTCGGAAGCGGAAATGAATCTCGATCTGAAACATGTCCATTACATCGAGATCGGGAATAAAGATGCGACGTATTATACGAGTCAAGAGAAGCTGGTGCACAGCATCGAATCCTTGCTGGATTTCAGCGCATTTTTGGACAAGCTGGAGGAGCACAATTTCAAGAAACTGGATGCCGATCTTTACGTGAATTTCAATCAAATTCGTTATTACGACGAACGCCGCGGCATGTTATTTTTCGATGAAGACGGAAACGGCCGGGGCGTCACGATATCGGCGATCAAGCAGCGCAAGTATCACGACCTCATTCTCCGCAATGTTGCAGTCAACACGAGCAAGAGCCTCGAATTCTCGTTTGGGAAATCCGGCACGCAAATCTCGTATACAGCGTCTGAGAAAAACGTTTAAGAACGAAAGATAACCGGCGATAAGGATCATTTCTGCCTGTTTCGAACATCCTACAAAAAAACATCATAGAAATAGCGTTTGTAACAGCCAGTATGGGGATACGGCTGGTTTTTTTTCGGTTTCAACCATCGCTTTATCCAGTTTTGGAAATTTGTTGGGAGAGAATTTTTTACGAATGGTCCTTACATTTCATTCGTTATACTAAGAAGGAGATGAGAGAGTAATTCGCATGCAATCTATGTGTATCTGGGAGATGAACTTGATACGTTGGGGATCGACTTTTGAACGAATCGGTAGCTTAGCGGAGTACAGCTCGGTACATTTGATTAGACAAATTAAGTCTTAGGGGGCAACATGGTTAACTATTTGTTTTTGTTAGTATCATTCTTTATGTTCTGGGTTTCAATGCTTATATTTACGCTTATTCTGTTTAGACAAAAAATGAAGGACCATACATACAAAATTATCATGTGCTCGCTTTTAATGACGCACGTTTCGATAATATCTTTTACATTACAATCCTTAAAACTGCCTAATTATATGATTCTGTTTCAGCCGATATGTTTTATCATTTTTTATTACTATATTTTCAGAATTCAATTCCTTCATACAATAACAGTTACCTTGGCTGTTTATATGGTTAATTTTATTGCAGAATCGTCTCTCTACTTGATTTACACCCGATTCCATTTAGAAAAATTTTTGGAACTAGCTCAAGCAGATGAAATATTGCCTCTTTTTTATCTTTTGATAGTCAATGTCCTGCTTTCAATTGCTTTATATAAGTTCAGAATTGGGTTTACATTTGTTCCGTTTCGAAAAATATCAAATTTTAAGCTATCTCACATTAAACGCAATACTGCTTTCATGGTATTATCAGGTTTATTCATCGTAACCTTTGGGACATCCACTCTATTTTTCTTACATACAATCGTATTGTTTGGTTTAACTTCAGTAAGCACGTTTATGATTCTATTATTCCATCATTTTTATACTCGTGAGATCGAAGAATGAGTATTTAATTTAAATCAATAGGAGGATTTATGCAATATTTTTGGATACTAATATGCGGTATGTTTTTAGCTTGGCCTTCATTTTTCATCATGTCTTTAGTTCTATTTAGACAAAAAGTACACGATCATGTGAAACCTCTGATCATCAGTTCGATACTTATGGGACATATCGCTTTGTTACTGCAATTATACCCCTTACAAATCGCAATCACATTGGTTCAACCTATTTTTTATATTTTTTGTTTGAGTTTTATATTCAAATTCAAGCTTTTTTACTCCACGATAATGGCGCTTAGTACATATTTTGTCGGTGCGGTTACAGAAATTTGTTTTAACGGATTGATAACAAATTTTAAATGGGATGCGTTTCTTGAAGCTCAGCAAAATGGAGTCATACTCCCGGCGGTTGCCGTCTCGCTTATCAATTTTGCCGTTGCTTACATACTAAATAAGACACGAATAGGATTCACATTTATCCCCCGGCAGAAACGATTGGATATTATGGATATTAAATTTAAAAAGAAAATGAACATTATTTTGGTGGTGCAGTTTTTGTTTGTATCCGTAGCCTGTGTTACTTTATATCGTTTTGAGCATCTGCTTATTC
>NZ_CAJVCE010000014.1 GCF_910594985.1 Paenibacillus allorhizosphaerae | reverse complement strand
GATGGACGTACCGCTGGTGTACCAGTTGTTCCGCCAGGAGCACGGCTGGATAGCCAAGTACGGACGGGATAAGCGCTGAAAGCATCTAAGCGTGAAGCCCCCCTCAAGATGAGATTTCCCAGTATGTAAGACCCCTTGTAGACGACGAGGTAGATAGGTTCGGGGTGGAAGCGCGGTAACGCGTGCAGCTGACGAATACTAATCGGTCGAGGGCTTATCCTAAGAGCTTTTCGAAGAAAAGCTAGCTTCGGAAGCATTAGCTAAAAGATTCAGCATTAAGCATTTTGTTGCAGCGAAGATTTATCTTTTTGAAGTGACCTTTGTGCGAAGCACAACGGAACGATAAAAGATAAATCGGAGCCTCGTTTCGATCCAGTTTTCAGGGTACAAATCCTGTACTGATTGAGCTTGGAGAGATACCCAAGTGGCTCAAGGGGACCCTCTGCTA
The DNA here is from genome assembly GCF_910594985.1 of Paenibacillus allorhizosphaerae. Classification (GTDB taxonomy): domain Bacteria; phylum Bacillota; class Bacilli; order Paenibacillales; family NBRC-103111; genus Paenibacillus_G; species Paenibacillus_G allorhizosphaerae. The sequence goes on along the minus strand of NZ_CAJVCE010000014.1, from coordinate 172,520 downwards.
AGGGGTTAGACTGCGTAAGTGGTGCGAGGGTTCGAATCCCTCTCTCTCCGTAGTATATCATGGCGGCGTAGCTCAGCTGGCTAGAGCGTACGGTTCATACCCGTAAGGTCGGGGGTTCGATCCCCTCTGCCGCTACCAATTTTATATTTATGGAGGCTTAGCTCAGCTGGGAGAGCATCTGCCTTACAAGCAGAGGGTCGGCGGTTCGATCCCGTCAGCCTCCACCATGTAACAACTCAATATGCCGCTGTAGCTCAATTGGTAGAGCAACTGACTTGTAATCAGTAGGTTGGGGGTTCAAGTCCTCTCGGCGGCACCAGTTTTTATCCATAGTGTGGAGCCGTGGTGTAGAGGCCTAACATGCCTGCCTGTCACGCAGGAGACCGCGGGTTCGAATCCCGTCGGCTCCGCCATTGATTTACTTCCCTGTAAGGGATGAGAACCTATAAGGTTCGTCGAAGCTTATGCTTCGTAAGTCTAACTACGCAGTCTCGGAGTGTAACGAAGAGTATCCCGTCGGCTCCGCCATTAATTTCCTGCATAGGAAGTGCAGTTAGAACAACATAATACATAGCATGGCTCGGTAGCTCAGTCGGTAGAGCAGAGGACTGAAAATCCTCGTGTCGGCGGTTCGATTCCGTCCCGAGCCACCATTGCTTTTTATAATATGGAGGCTTAGCGAAGTGGCCAAACGCAGCAGACTGTAAATCTGTTCTCTGACGAGTTCGGTGGTTCGAATCCATCAGCCTCCACCATTATTTTCGAGCCATTAGCTCAGTTGGTAGAGCACCTGACTTTTAATCAGGGTGTCGTAGGTTCGAGTCCTACATGGCTCACCATTAGGTGAAAATAAGAAGAGACCTTAACGGTCTCTTTTTTGCATTTGTATTGTTGAGCTTAATAAGCGTCCTTCCATCCTGGGTGACAGCCGCCGCTGCAACAACAAGTGCGATGAGTAGTGTAAAGATACACGACGGAAGTCGGGACCAAATCAAACATATAGCGCTAGCTGGGCGCCCTGCATTTAAAGCGAGCGATTGTCCAACTTCTCTTGCACGGAACGAAGCTTCTGTTCCATAGAGGCTGCTTTGTCGCGGCGATCATCGATTTTAATCGAGGTGGATACCCGTGAGGCGCCTTGACTGAACGGCGCTTCATGCAAACGACGAATGACCTGCAGCAAATCGTCAAGTTCACCGTCAATTATCGTGCTCATCGATGTCATTTCAAAACGGATCGCTTCCGGGGCTTCCTCAAGCAGTCGATGAAGATCGGCCACGTACCCGCTCAAACTGGTCGTTGCGGTACCGATCGGAATTACGGTAACTTCCACTATAGCCACAACCATTCACTCCTTTTCCTTTCATTTTACAGGTATCTCATGCAAAAAGTAAACGAGGACCACCTCAACAAGAGAGATGATCCTTCGTGACGAAAGTTACAGTTCCAGCCTAGACGCTTTTTCCTTTATATATTGTGCCGTTCTGGAGGCAAGTGCCATCACGGTATTAGTCGGGTTTCCGCCACCCGAAGTGACGAAGATGCTCGCGTCGCAAATAAACAGATTCGAAATATCATGAGTTTGTCCATAAGAATTAACAACCGAATGAGAAGGGTCATTTCCCATACGGCAGCCGCCCATCAAATGAGCTGTGTCAGGGACGACAAATTCGCTTTTACCTCCCGCAGCTTCCAAAATATCGCTCATTTTCCCGATCGCGTGCTGGATGAGGCGAAGATCGTTGTTGCCGTAACTGAACGTGACCTTTGCTCGAGGCAAGCCGTGCTGGTCCTTCTCATCACTCAGCGTAATCGCGTTCGCTGGATCGGGCAATACTTCGCCCACAAGCGTTATGCGGCCGTAATAGTTGTAATCGAGCATCGCTTCGCGCAAACGCGATCCCCACACCAGCTGGCCGCCGCCCGACTGGGCAATGCCCTGAGCGAAGCCGAGCGGTCTTACGCCGTGAGCATGGAGGGTATATCCTCTTACAAAATCACGGTCAGACGACGTATCGTAAAAATGCTGCGTCGTAGCTAGGACCGGCGTGCCCTTATAAAGACGTATTTCCTTATCAAATCGCGCGTATACGTCGTGACTGCTGTGGGTCATGAACGCTTTTCCGACCCAGCCGCTGCTGTTGGCCAGTCCTTCAGGAAACATCGAGTTGGCCGAGTTCATAAGCAAGCGCGGGGTTTCCACAACAAACGCGCTTAATATGACTAGTTTGGCACGCTGCTCATACGTTTGGCCTTCATGTACGAAGGTAACGCCGCTTGCGCGTCCATCACTGCCCATATTCACTTGCGTTACCATACAGTCCGCGAGCACCTCAGCGCCTGCACGGATCGCTTTGGGAATATGGACGATCAACGTACTGAATTTTGCATTGGGCATGCATCCCTGATTGCAAAAGCCGCGATTAATGCAAGGCGGGCGATCTTCGAAAGGTGCCGATAAAATCGCGAGCGGCGTAACGACCCATGGAATACCGAGTTTTTCGCAGCCTATGGAAAAGATTTGCGCATTGGGGCTGATCGGATCCCGTTCCGGGTACGGATAAGGGCCGTGAAATCGTCCCCATGGGAAATGTTTGGGACCGGAAACCGCAATTTCCTTTTCTACCTTCGTGTAGTACGGTTCCAAATCATCGTAGGTGATCGGCCAATCTTCCCCGACGCCGTCGATCGTGCGGGTTTGAAAATCGGACTCGTGAAACCGCAGGAACACGCCGGTAAAATGTACCGTACCGCCGCCGATTCCATATCCGGAATTGTTGTGTCCCATCTGCAAAGGATCGCTGCCGTCGACAATGCGGGTGTCCTGCCAACCGAGGCTTTGCATGGACAGCTCGTCGCTGGCAAAATCGTGTTGTGCATCGCGAAGCGGTCCGGCATCAAGAACCATGACCTTCATGCCGAATTCGCTGAGTTCCTTAGCCAGTACGCCGCCTGCGGCGCCTGCTCCGACAATGACGACGTCGACCGTTTCGTCTCCATATTTACGCTTCATTTTTTTTCGTATCCTCCTTCGGCTCCCAAGGATCGAGTTGTCCGAGATCCATCCGTACATAACCGCGCGGATAGGCGGGCCCGGCATAGCCGATATCCGACCATATTTTCGGATGAGAATAATAGGCGTCAATCGTGAGCGACAGCATTTTTTGAAAGAAAGCGGTTTGAGGCACGGGCTTCCAAATTTCCGCCGGAAGCGCCTGACCTTCGCTAATATCGGTCATAATTTGTTTTTGGCGTGCGGCTTCCAGATGAAAAAAATGTTCCGTAAACATCGATTGGCAGGCTTGATCCAGTGCATGGAGACCGCCTCGTACAAGCTGACTTAACGGGGGCTCCCCGGGTTTTCGCTGGCTTTCTTTGCCGGAACCGAGCGATTGGTCGAAATGATCAATGACATACTGTATCACTTCAGGTCGATTATCATCCATTAACAGCGAGCACCAGGAACGCAGCATTTCGGCTTCCACAGTCATAAGGAAGACATATTCGCCCTCCGTATGAACACGGGAATTGACGATATGGCGGGTATGGTCATCCCAGGCCCGTTGTTCGTTCATCACATCGTAAAAAGGATATCGGGACGTACGCTTCATAGCCTACCTCCAATAATATGCAATCAGACCGAGTACGCTAAGCGCGCTGAACATAACCGGCAGCACCACGGGAGGACCGACGAGAAAATTTCGCATCGTATAACCGCCGACACGGATTCCGACGCCGTGAAAGTGGTAATAGAAACCAACACCCCCGGCCAATACCCCGAACCACATCAAATACAAAAACAGCGACAGAAGCCATTCCAGTCTTGCCAGAGCAAGCACAAACGCCGTCAGACTAAACACCGGAGCGGAAATAACCGGGACCCACATCGCTTTGTGATGAAAATTTTGCCGATAGTGGGACAGCGTGACTTGCACCCAGAGAGCCAAAAAAGCGATACCGACAAACGCAAATACAACCCGTTCCATTGGCCAATGGCCCCAATTCATAAACAAACCGCCTCCCGGAGTAGGATGAACTTTACATATGGTAAAAACTTGCAGAAGCTTTCTAAAAGGGTACAACGCTAACCATTTCTTGGATACGTCAGAGCGCCGAACGGCATAACGGCCACCGTAGTGTCCGGGTGGCAAGTTTCGGAAGCGATGGCCCCGTTTAAATCCGGGGCTGGAATAAACCCGAGAAGCTCCGTTACATGCGTGGGCAGGGAAGAATGCAAGTAGACTTTGTAGCTGCGAAGCACTTCGTCGATGTGCAGTATTTTATGTGCTCCTACCACGAAATTTTGCTGCAGCCTGGCCACCATTCGCTCCCGATTCGGCATCGTTTCGATCCAAAATTGAAATATGCCGTTGCCGAGCATTTCCGGGCATTCCGCGACAAGAATAAGCGCTCCCCCCGGTTTTGCGAAGGATGCCGCATTGCGAAGCGCTTTGAGCGATTGGTACAATTGCAGATCTTTCGGCGAGCCGCCCGGTGAAACGATAACGATGTCATATCGCTTCTCTACCGGGACGACAAAAAGATCGGCGGCATAAGATACGCCGGCACGATGGGCGTCGATAATATGACCTGCTACCGCATGAATGACTTGCCGGTCGTGATTCACGATGACGTTCAGCAGGAAATCAATTGGAAGAAAGGACAGCGATTGTTCCAAGTCGCGATGGATGTCATTATCCGGATCACCTGGTGCAGCTTTTACTTTAAGGGACAAGCTGTGATTCGCTTCAATACAGCGATGAGAGGCTACGCCGGGGATCATCGCCTTTACGCCGCCTGAAACGCCGACAAGGGAATGGGGCTCAATATTGCCGGTCACAATGCGCAAGGGGGCTTCGGCAACCGTCCGGTTGATTTCCACCGGGGTTCCGAGCGAAGTTGTACCGACATGCACGCAATCTTCGGCAATGGGCGAATGATTATGCACCCGGACCCGGTTATACGCCTCTTTTCCGACCAATCGCTCCAGCTCATCAGCCGTATGCTTACGGTGAAGCCCGAGTGCGACGACGATGTCGATCGCCTGATCTGCGATGCCGGCGATGTTGAGCTCCTCCAAGAGCGGACCGAGCAGCAGCGATGTGGGGCACAGGCGAGTTCCGTCGCTGACGAGGATGACGGCGCGCCCTTTTCCGGCGGCAAGCTCCCGCAGAGGCGGGGTTCCGATGGGTGCTTCCAATGCTTGACGAATGCGCAACAGGGAGCTCCGTTCATCCAAATCTACAGTATCATGCTGGACGTATGTAATCGTATCGTACGCTTTAGGGATAGCTACAGAAAGCGCGTTTTTACCGTAACGAAGGACAGGGATGGACGGTTCCTCCTTTGCAGCCGAATGCATGAACATTTGAATTATTTCCACAACACGATAAATTATCCTCATTTAGCCAGCCCATTTATGGCGATCACACATAATTACCAACGAAGGAAAATGGTACTTCAGGCAGACCGTTCTGATCCGCCAAGGGAGCCGTTTCGCTTGCACTCTGCAAGAGATCGAACTCGCAAAGCGAGGAAATATCAAGGCTTTCCAGCCTTTTGTTTACGGCAACGAAAATGACTCCAAGCTGATCGGAGACAAGGTCTGTTCGGCGGGGGATGGCTATTGTTGGTCGGCCTCCCAGAAGGATACGAATAGAGGCAACAATTGCGTAATGCGTCGGTTTTTTCTCCCATGGTAATCTGTGAGTACAGGAACGATAATGCCCAAACATGGGGAATAATAGACAACTTGGGAGGAAGAATTCATGTTCAAACGCGCTGTAATTCGTACGACCGGTATAACTGTGGCCATGACGATCCTATTGACGGGTGTGCTGGCCGGGCCCGCAATGGCTGCTTACGACGATATGGATGCGGTTTCCATCGCTAAAAAAATGACAGGAAAAGACTATGCATGGGGAGCGGAATCCCCGAGCAAAGGTTTTGACGCTGCCGGCCTCAACTACTATATCTACAGGCTGCTCGATTATTCCATGCCCCGTGCGCTGGACGATCAGTTCAAGATGAACAAACCGCTTATCAAATCGCTTAGCAGCGCGAAAGCAGGCGACGTGCTGTTTTTCGGTAAAGGCAGCAGCCCGGACTTCACTGGCGTTTATATCGGCAACAATAAAATGATAAGCAGTTCAAAGTCCAGCGGCGAAGTCGTAACCAGAAGTGTAAACGACTATAAGAGCCAATTCATCGGAGCAAGACGGGTTTTATCGGCACAGGACCAAAAACGCGTTAGCCTTGTACTTACCGCGCAAAAATATTTGGGTACACCGTACGTCTTCGGCGCGAAATACGGACAGACGAATACATTCGATTGCTCCTCGTTCATGAAGTGGATTTTCGCCAAGCACGACATTACGCTGCCGCGCGTGTCTCGCAACCAGGCGAAGGAAGGGACATTTGTGAGCAAAGCGAATTTGGATACAGGGGATTTGGTTTTTTTTACAACGGTAAACTCCAAAGGCAAGATCGGACATGTCGGGATGTATATCGGCGACGGCATGATGATACATACGTACGGGGAAGGAGGAGTGAAATACAGCACGATCGAATCGGGCTGGTGGAAAGATCACTACGTGACAGCTCGCAGAGTGATCAACTGACTCTACCTTATAAAGACGGCATGGAGCGGGCGGATGCGCTTGCTCCTTTTTTATGAAAAAGCATGAAGGGCGATGATGTGTTACAATAAAAGCAACTAAAGATAAATAGGTGGGGAGCCTGAAGGATGGACTGGGAACGGGTGAGACAGCAGTTGGAGCATGCACTGGGCCTTCCGGTAAAAACCGTCTTATGGCCTTGGGAAGATTGGCGTCGGATCGCGCAGGAGGAACACAATGCCGATGAACCGACACAGCAGCCTCGAAGCGTCGTGAGAGAAGGCAGCGTGTTTTTTTTCGTACATCGGGAAGGACAGACGGCCGTATTGCTGCAAATGGAGGCTGCTGGCGTAAAGCCGGTGGAGCGGCAGCTGGTCGAGCTGATGTTGGACCTGAAAAGCAACCAGGATCACAAATCATCATATTCTGGCAGCGAAGAAGAACGCAAGGCGGGGCTCGTTCGGGAATGGTTTCGCGGACAGCAGGAGCTCGGCATGACGCAGGCGGAAATGCCCGATTCGCTCGTATCCCAATTGTCGTTATATTCGACAAAAATCCCATTACTGCTGTTCGGCGACTATACTACATCGCGGCGGGTATATTATGCGGACCTGAAGAAGCTGCTCGAAACGTTTTTTGACAGTGAGCTTACATTAATTCCATTAACGGATAAAGAGTGGCTCATTTTGGCTCCGGAAAAAATATTGTCCATGGATGCAGGTGATGAGCGCGATGACCAGCAGGACGAGACGCTGGAAGACAAACTTGCGGCCATAGGCTACGGATTGCACGAGATGCTGGAGAGCGAATGGGTGGGGGAGAGCCATCTGGCCGTTCATTACCCGATTATGCCTGCAAAATCGCTCTATGCCGTCGTGCTGCAGCTGAGAGAAACGATCATGCTCGGGCGTACATATCATATCGGCAACAATATGCACTTGCCATGGGAATTGCAATTGGAGAAGCTGGTGCATCTGATTCCGGAAAATGAGAAAGCGAGCTTCCTCGAACGCGTGCTGAAGCGTCTGGATGTGGCGCTGGATGCGGAGACGCTAACGACGCTGGAGCAGTTTTTTCAGCTTGATTGCAATGTCAGCGAAACGGCGAAAAAACTGTATATTCACCGCAACACGCTTCTTTACCGGTTGGATAAATTCAAACAGGAGACGGGACTTGACGTTCGCACGTTCAACGATGCCGTCATTGTGAAGATCGCCATACTATTGTACAAAGTAACGAAAAGAAAGTGATTTTTTTGTGAAGATTGTGCATAGTCATTTACGAGCAGGTAGGGTAAGATGAAGTCATAACACGATACTATCTCGTAGGGGGAATAAATCATGGCAGGTGTACGTTTGAACCACATCGTTAAGAGATATCCGGGGGCAGAAGAAGCAACGGTTAAAGACTTCCACTTGGATATCAAGGACAAGGAGTTCCTCGTATTGGTAGGAGCTTCCGGCTGTGGTAAGTCTACTACACTTCGTATGATCGCCGGTCTTGAAGAAATTACGGAAGGCGAACTGTACATCGGCGACCGTCTGGTGAATGACGTAGCTCCGAAGGACCGCGATATCGCGATGGTATTCCAGTCCTACGCTTTGTATCCGCACATGAGCGTGTACCAAAACATGGCTTTCGGTTTGAAACTCCGTAAATTCAAGAAAGCCGACATCGATGCCCGCGTTCGCGAAGCGGCTAGAATTCTCGATATCGAGCATTTGCTGGAACGCAAGCCTAAGGCGCTCTCCGGTGGTCAGCGTCAGCGCGTTGCCTTGGGTCGTGCGATCGTTCGTGAACCGCAAGTGTTCCTGATGGACGAACCGCTTTCCAACTTGGACGCAAAGCTGCGCGTACAGATGCGCGCGGAAATCAACAAGCTTCACAAGCGTCTTGAAACGACCGTTATCTACGTAACACATGACCAGACAGAAGCCATGACGATGGGCGATCGGATCGTCGTTATGGATAAAGGCATTATTCAACAAGCGGCTACACCGGAAGAGATTTATAACTTCCCTGTGAACATGTTCGTTGCCGGCTTCATCGGTTCTCCTTCCATGAACTTCATTACGGGTGGATTTGTAGAGCAAGGCGGAAGCTTGTACTTCAAGGCTCCAGGATTGAATGTGGAAATTCCGGAGGGCAAAGCAAAAGTATTGCGTGAAAAAGGCTATGTCGGCAAAGAAGTGATCATCGGCATTCGTCCGGAGGATTTCCACGAAGAAGCGATCTTTATGGAAGCATCCCCGAACACGATCGTGAACGCACACATCGAGGTTGCCGAGAACCTGGGTCACGAAATGTTCCTGTACCTGAACGGACTTGGTACGCAAAGCGTAGTTGCGCGCGTAGACGGCCGCTCTGGCATGAAAGAAGGCACGAACGTGAAGCTTGCGGTCGACATGAACAAAGTTCATTTCTTTGACAAAGAGACAACCTTGTCCATCTTGGTAAATGCATAATAGTTGATTGAAAACAAAGGTCAGTCCTATCCAGGCTGGCCTTTTTTGCTGCTTGGAGGGTGCGGCGAAAGATTCGTAAAGGGATTTGATCTTACGAAAGTCGGGGTGCGGTTATGATCGAACAGCAGGAGTGCGAAATGACGCAAACGATTCAATTGCTGAGCAAACGCTGGACCATTTTTTTGCTCGAACAACTGTTGACGGGACCTCAGCGGTTTTCCAAAATCGGTTGCCAATTATCGATTAGCGGCAGACTTCTTTCCGAACGATTAAAAGAACTCGAATCGGCGGGCCTTGTTCAACGAACGATATATCCGGAAATGCCGGTACGAATCGAGTATGCGCTTACGGAAAAAGGAAGGGCATTTAAACCGGTATTGGACGAGATCAGGAAATGGGCCGAGCATTGGGCAAGGCCAGAATTGGAAAGATGCTGTACGGAAATGAAGATCCATGACTGCGAACATTCGAACCCCGATGAAGCATAATATGCCGTAATTGGTCATGGAAAGGTTGATTTCACTAGATAAATTATATAGGATGGGATTATTGGGAACATAAAGGAGAAGGTCACCATGCCGAAAAAAGTGAAAGTGTCGGATTTAGTGAAAGAGTTCCATCTGGAGGTCATTTGCGGCGAAGAGGGACTGAAGCGACCGATTACGGTAGCCGACCTATACAGGCCAGGGCTCGAAATGGCCGGTTATTTCGAGTTTCACCCGAGCGAACGGGTTCAAATATTAGGGAAGACGGAGCTGACGTTTTTCGATGGACTTTCCTCCGAAGAACGAACCGATCGGATGGTGCGCCTTTGTGCACACGAGGACACGCCGTGCATCATTATAAGCCGCGGCTTGGAGCCGCCGATCGAATTGCTTGCTGCGGCCAATGATCGTGGGATTACCGTGGCGAGAACCGGCGTAGCCACGACGATCTTTACGAGCCGGCTGACCGGCTTTTTGGAAAACCGGCTCGCACCGACAACGACAATTCACGGCGTTCTTGTAGAGATATACGGGATTGGCATGCTAATTACCGGTTCCAGCGGCATCGGCAAAAGCGAAACCGCGCTCGAACTCGTCAAGCGAGGACACCGTCTGATTGCCGACGACGCGGTGGAGATTCGTCAAACCGCCGATTATCAATTGATAGGGAACCCACCCGAGCTGATTCAGCATCTGCTTGAAATTCGAGGTATCGGGATCATCAACGTCATGACGTTGTTCGGAGCCGGCGCCGTGAGAAGCTCGAAAAAAATTTCCGTCGTCTGTCGTTTGGAAACATGGCAGCAAGAAAGGCAATATGACCGTCTAGGACTGGATGAGGAAACGACGAAAATCATCGAAACCGATATTCCGGTTGTGACCATCCCTGTGCGCCCGGGACGAAATTTGGCGGTTATTATTGAAGTGGCGGCGATGAATTACCGGTTGAAGCGAATGGGCTACAACGCTGCTCTGCAGTTTACGAATAAACTGACCGAATCGCTTGCGGAAGATATGGACGATTTGGAATAGGTAGCAAACGAAACATTTTCGCGCGAGAGAAGGGGTTATGAATGTTAGGCAAGTTCCTGGCAATCAATCCGGTTGCTTTTTCTATAGGGTCGTTAAGTGTGCATTGGTATGGCATTATTCTCGGCACCGCGGCATTGGTCGGTTTATTGCTGGCTATACAAGAAGGGAAGCGGTACGGGATTATCCCGGACTTTTTTATGGATTTGGTGCTGATCGGCGTTCCTTCGGCGATCGTCGGTGCGCGGATTTATTATGTCGCTTTCAAATGGGAAGATTATAAAGACAATTGGATCGAAATTATCAAAGTATGGCATGGCGGGATCGCAATATACGGCGCTTTAATCGGAGCCATCATAGCTGCGGTCATTTACGTGAGGCGCAAAAAATACTCGTTCTGGCGAATCGCGGATATTTGCGCGCCAGGATTGATTGTGGGACAAGCTATCGGACGCTGGGGCAACTTTATGAATCAGGAAGCGCATGGCGGACCCGTGTCCGAGTCGTTCTTGCGCGGCAATTTGCATCTTCCTGATTGGATCGTAAATCAAATGCTCATCGAAGGGCAATATTATCATCCGACGTTTTTGTACGAATCGCTTTGGAATGTGCTGGGCTTATTGTTGCTTTTCGTGCTGCGGAGACAATCGTTTCTGCGTGCGGGTGAACTTTTTTTCAGTTATTTCATTTGGTATTCGATCGGCCGATTTTTCGTGGAAGGCCTTCGGACAGACAGCCTGGACTTTACGGGTCCCGCTTGGCTGGCCGGGCTTATGAACGGACTATGGTCCCCGATGCATCTATTCGGCTTTGAGGCCGGCACGATGACATATGGCGGCAATGTACGGATTTCGCAGCTGCTTGCAGTACTCATAGTGATCGCGGCGATTATATTGATCATCGTCCGCAGACGTACGGGCGCGGCATCCGAATATTATTCGGACCCGATTCGTCGGATCGGTGAGGAGCCGGCTGCTGCCGAAACGGGCGAGACAAACGTGAAGGCAGAAAAAACAATCGAAACGGCCGGTACAACTGAAACGGGCGAAACCGCTGTAGCGCAATCCAAAGACGAGCATAAGGCTGGGGCGGAAGATGCAGAAGCCGGCACAAGCCAAGAAAATAAAGAAGAAACAACCGACAGCAAGTTAAAGGAGCAGAAACAGCATGATCCGAACGGTACTGTTTGATTTGGACGGAACGATTCTTGATACGAATGAACTGATTATACAATCGTTTTTGCATACGTTTGAAGGCGTTACGCCGGAGCCCGTCACGCGGGAGCATATTATTCCGAATATGGGCCGGCCGCTAGTTGAGCAGATGGTTTACTTTTCAGGGCGACAACAAGTGGACGACCTGGTAATGAAATACCGCAAGTTCAATGTGGAGAAGCATGATGAACTGGTCAAACAATTCCCGCATGTGAAGGAAACGCTGGCGAAGCTGCATGCAGCAGGCGTCAAGCTAGGCGTTGTGACAAGCAAAATTCGGCTGACGACGGAGATGGGCCTGAAGCTGACCGGGATGTTCGACTATTTCGGCACGATCGTAACGGTTGATGAAGTGGAGAAAGCGAAGCCCGATCCGGAAGGAATCTTGAAGGCGCTCCGGGAGCTCGGAGGGGATGCGGAATCTGCGCTTATGGTCGGCGACAGCCACTATGACCTGGAGGCGGCCAAAAACGCCGACGTTCGTTCCGTAGCCGTCGCATGGTCGCTGAAGGGCGAAGATTACTTGAAACAGTACGCACCGACGCATTTAATCAAAGATATTCGCGATTTATTGCCGATCGTCGGGGTGTGAGGGGATAGCGCATTGAGACAAACCGACCGTTTTCCTGTGGATGGACCGAACTCACTATGGCAAATGTACAATACCATCAGCCCATGGAAAGCAGTGCGCAATTTTATGTTTATCCAGCTGTCCAGGTATACTCCCTCCTTGCCGATGAAGCGGTGGATTTATCGCCGTATTTTAGGAATGAAGGTGGGAGAGCATACCTCTTTTGCTTTAATGGTCATGGTGGATGTGTTCTTTCCGGAAAAAATCGAGGTTGGCGATAATTCGATCATCGGCTACAACTCGACGATTTTGACACACGAATATTTGATCAAAGAGTATCGAATCGGCAAAGTGCGCATCGGCTCCAACGTGATGATCGGGGCAAATACGACGGTATTACCAGGTGTGACGATAGGGGATCACGCCGTCATCGGAGCGGGCTCGGTGGTACATAAGGATGTTGCGCCGTACAGCTTTGTGGCGGGGAATCCGCTGCGTGTCATTCGCGAGGATGTTCGCGCCAGTGAAGAGTAGGCAAAGAAAGAGTAGCAGGTCCGCATAGGGCCTTTTTTGTTATAACATCGGAATCTTTCAAGGGAAAGCTTCGTCTAAAACACACAGTATCTTCATTGAAAGCTTCGATCTGAAGCTTTACTTATACAAGCCATAGAGCTATCAATAGGTGACGCTGGTGCGAGAAGGAACGGATGTACAATAGAGGGTCGACAGCGGGTACGGAGCGAATGCTTGACGGGTGTTAAAACATGTGGAAATGATTGACGAATCACGGACTTCCATGATAAACTTACGAATACATTCTTTATCTTGGTAGTATGGTAGCATATTAGCGGACTAAAGCATTTCTTTTCATACATGCAATACAATTCAAACGAATAGCAGGGTGAAGCCGTTGTCGAAACCGAAAGTATTTGAGAAACCGACAGGTGTAAAAGATTACGTCCCCGAAGCAGCCGCCAAGCTGCGCAGCATCGAATCGAAAGTGATGCAGTGCGTGGAGCGGTGGGGTTACCGGGAAATTATAACCCCGACGCTCGAGTATTACGATACGGTCGGCGTTGCCAGCTCGACCGAGGACAAAAAGCTGTTCAAGCTGCTCGATCGCAAAGGAACTACGCTGGTGCTTCGTTCCGATATTACGTCGCCGATTGCGCGCGTCGTATCGTCGGTGTTGAAGGAACAATCGTTTCCGTTGCGTTTATCGTACCGGGCGAACGTATTTCGCGCAATTGAGGCGGAAGCGGGGCGGGACGCGGAGTTTTTTCAAACCGGCGTGGAGCTGGTGGGAGATGCGTCATCCGAATCGGATGCGGAAGTGATTGCGATCGCGATTGCTTGCCTGCAGGCGGCGGGAGTAAAGGAGTTTAAAATCGCCGTCGGACATGTCGGCTTCTTGAACGGGCTGCTCGAGGAACGGCTTCAAGATCGTCAGGAAGCCCAAACGTTGCTCAAGGAATGCTTGTTGAGCCGCGATTATGTCGGGTACCGCGAAACGATCCGTTCACTCAGCCTGGCGCCTGATGTGCAGCAGGAGCTTGAGGGGATATTGCGCCTGCGCGGGGGACAGGAAGTGTGCCGGCAGGCTGGAGAAGCTACGCGCAATCCGATAGCGAAGCAAGCGATCGAGCATTTGTGCGAAATTTGGGATGTGCTTAGCGCATACGGCGTGAGCGAGCACGTGCTGATTGATTTGACGATGATCGGAGACTTCTCTTATTATACAGGGATGACGTTTGAAGGCTATGCTGCGGAGCTGGGCTTTCCGGTTTGCAGTGGAGGCCGTTACGATAACTTGCTCGCGCAGTTCGGACGTCCGGCGCCGGCGACAGGCTTTGCGCTCAAGACGAACAGAATTCTTGAAGTAGCGGGCGATGAGACGGATGCGTCTCTTCGCCGCATGCTGATTGTTTATTCGGCTGATCGCCGGGCGGAGGCGCTGGCCAAGGCCGGCGAGCTTCGGAGCCGAAATGGAGTGGCGGTAGAAACGCAGCTTCTCGGCAAAAGCGGGAACGACGGCTTCGGCCATCGGGAAGATGCTTTGCGCTTTGACGAAATATTTAAGTTTGTACAATAAAGGAGCGGCGTTCGCATGCAGGATATTTTAAAAGTGGCGATGCCCAAAGGACGCATTTACAAACCGGCCTCGAAGCTGTTTCGCGAAGCGGGTCTGGCGATTCCGGAGGACATGGAAGATTCCCGCAAGCTGATCATTCCGGTGCCGGAGGCGCGGATGGAGTTCATCATGGCCAAACCGGTCGATGTAGCGACCTATGTGGAATACGGCGTGGCGGATATCGGTATTGCGGGGAAAGACTTGCTAATGGAGGAAAACCGCGACGTGTATGAGCTGCTCGATCTCGGTATTGCGCGCTGCCGCATGTCGGTTATCGGCTTGCCGGACTGGAAGCCGGTGCTGAATCCGCGGGTGGCGACGAAGTATCCGAACGTGGCGTCGCAATATTTTCGCGAACAAGGGCAGCAGGTCGAAGTGATCAAATTGAATGGATCGATCGAGCTTGCACCGCTCATTGGACTTGCCGACCGGATTGTCGATATGGTCGAAACCGGCAGTACGATCCGCGAGAACGGACTGATGGAGCATGAACAAATCTTTGCGATTACGAGCCGTCTTATCGCCAATCGGGTGAGCTACCGGATGAAGAGCGAAGCGATTCAGGCGCTCTGCGACCGGCTGCAGCCGGTCATTGCCGCCGTGGCGTCGGCGTCGAAATAAAGGGGGAGCGGACCATGCGGATTGTACCGGCATCGGAATTTGCTTTGAAGCGGGAAGTGGAATACGGCTCCGCGCAGCAAAATGAGGCGGTGAAAAGCATCATCGAAGAAGTGCGCCGGGACGGCGATGCGGCACTGCGCCGCTTCGCGGAGCGGTTTGACGGCGTGCGCGTGGGCGATCTTCGCGTCACGAAGGAAGAGATCGAGGCTGCCTATGCGCAGGTGGACGAACTCTTTCTCGCCGCCATTCGCGCGGCAGCGGCGAATGTGCGCCGCTTCCACGAGAAGCAGCTGCGCTCCTCGTGGATGGATTTGCAGGCCGACGGAAGCATCCTCGGCCAGGTCATTCGACCGCTGCGCCGGGTCGGGCTTTACGTGCCGGGCGGCAAGGCGGCGTACCCTTCGTCGGTGCTCATGAACGCGATTCCGGCGCAAGTGGCAGGCGTGCCGGAAATTGTAATGGTGACGCCGCCGGCGACGGCCGGGATCGAGGGCATTAACCCGCATATTCTGGTGGCGGCGGCGGAAGCGGGCGTGAAAGAGATTTACCGCGCCGGCGGGGCTCAGGCAGTAGCGGCGCTTGCCTACGGGACGGAATCGATCCCCGCGGCGGATAAAATCGTCGGGCCGGGTAACATTTACGTCGCGCTTGCCAAGCGGTACGTGTTCGGCGCGGTCGACATCGACAGCATCGCCGGCCCGAGCGAAATCGTCGTGCTGGCGGACGAGACGGCGGATGCCGCCTATGTGGCGGCGGATCTGCTGTCGCAGGCGGAGCACGACGAAATGGCTTCGGCGATCTTGATCACGCCGTCGCAGGAGCTGGCCGAGGCGGTCGCCCGCGAGGTCGACCGCCAACTGAACGAGCTGCCGAGGCGCGAGATCGCGGCGCAGTCGATCCGAGACTACGGCGCGATCTTGACGGTAGCGAGCCTCGAGGAGGGCATCGACGCAGTG
The DNA here is from genome assembly GCF_910594985.1 of Paenibacillus allorhizosphaerae. Lineage (GTDB taxonomy): Bacteria > Bacillota > Bacilli > Paenibacillales > NBRC-103111 > Paenibacillus_G > Paenibacillus_G allorhizosphaerae. The sequence continues at coordinate 156,431 of NZ_CAJVCE010000014.1, read as the reverse complement.
AATCGGTTGGCGCCGGAGCATTTGGAGATCATTGTGCGCGAGCCTTTCCAGTATCTCGGCAAAATTGAGAATGCCGGCGCGATCTTCCTTGGCCCATACAGCTCGGAGCCGGTAGGCGATTATTTTGCCGGACCGAACCATGTGCTGCCGACCAATGGGACGGCGCGCTTCTCTTCGCCGCTAAACGTGGACGATTTCATGAAGAAATCGAGCGTCATTTACTACAGCAAAGAAGCGCTGCTGCGGGATGGAGAACAAATTATCGCGCTTGCGCGCCACGAAGGGCTGGACGCGCATGCGCGTGCGATACAAATTCGTTTGGAGAAAGAGGGGACTATCCGTGGCTGAGCAGGACATTCAGATGGGCGGGCGCCGGGCCGAGATCGCGCGCAAAACGAACGAGACGGACATCCGTTTGGCATTTAACGTGGATGGAGAGGGCATCTCCGAGATTGAAACCGATGTGCCGTTCTTCAACCATATGCTCGATTTGTTCACGAAGCACGGCCTATTCGATCTGCGCGTAGACGCCAAGGGCGACATAGAGATCGACGACCATCATACGGTCGAGGATATCGGCATTTGCCTTGGGCAGACGCTTCGCGAGGCGCTCGGCGACAAGAAGGGCATCAAGCGTTACGCCAACGTTTTCGTACCGATGGACGAAGCGCTGGCCCAGGTGGCGATCGACATCAGCAACCGTCCGCATCTGGAATACCGGGCCCAATTCCCGTCCGCTACCGTAGGCAGCTTTACGACGGAGCTCGTGCACGAATTTTTATGGAAATTTGCGCTCGAAGCGCGCATCACGCTTCATGTGATCGTGCATTACGGCCACAATACGCACCATATGGTGGAAGCGGTGTTCAAGGCGCTCGGCCGTGCGCTCGACGAAGCGACGAGCATCGATCCGCGCGTGAAAGGTGTTCCTTCGACGAAGGGAGTGCTGTAAATGATCGCGATCATCGATTACGGCATGGGCAACTTGCACAGCGTCCGTTCGGCGGTGGAGCGCCTTGGCTATGAGGCTGTCGTTACCTCGGACGAACGCGAGCTGTTGGAAGCCGGAGGCGCGATTCTTCCCGGCGTCGGCGCCTTTGGTGATGCAATGGACCAGTTGCGGGAGACGAAGCTGGGCGAAGCGGTATTGCATTATGCGCAAGGCGGCAAGCCGCTGCTCGGCATTTGCCTCGGCATGCAGCTGCTGTTCGACCGCAGTCAGGAGTACGGATCGCATGAAGGGCTCGGGCTGCTGCCCGGCGAAGTCGTCCGTTTCCAGGGGGACTTCAAGGTGCCGCATATGGGGTGGAACAAGCTTGCGTTCCATCAGCCGAGTCCGTTATTCCGCGATCTGGAAGAGGGGCATGTATATTTCGTTCACTCGTTCCATGCGCTGCCGGAGCGGCAGGACGATTTGCTCGCTACGACCGATTATTATGGACCGGTTACGGCTATTGTCGGACGCGGCAATGTGTTTGGTATGCAGTTTCACCCGGAGAAGAGCGGCAATATCGGCATGAAGCTGCTCGGCAACTTCCTGAGCTTGTGCAAGAGCGGGCAGGCCGTTCAATCGTAAGCGCACAACCCCGGGAAGCCGGGGATGTCGCTTTTTCGCCTGTAGGAAGGCGTATGGGAAAGGGGAGCAACAGAAGATGCTGGCCAAACGAATCATACCTTGTCTCGATGTAAAAGACGGACGGGTGGTCAAAGGAGTCAACTTCGTCAATTTGCGGGACGCCGGCGATCCGGTGGAACTCGCTTCGATCTATGACCGCGAAGGTGCCGACGAGCTCGTGTTTTTGGATATATCCGCTTCGCATGAAGGGCGGGCTACCATGGTCGAGGTCGTCCAAAAGACGGCGGGCGAAATCACGATTCCGTTCACCGTTGGCGGCGGCATCGCGAGCGTGGACGACATGAAGCGGCTGCTGCGCGCAGGCGCGGATAAGATCGGGATCAATACGGCCGCGGTCAAAAACCCGCAGCTTGTCTCCGACGGGGCGCGCAAGTTCGGCTCTCAGTGCATCGTAGTCGCCGTGGACGCCAGGTATAACGCCGAGTGGGGCGAATGGGAAGTGTTCACGCACGGCGGCCGCAACGGAACCGGGATCAAGGCGCTCGAATGGGTGAAACGGATCGAGGCGCTTGGCGCGGGCGAAATATTGCTGACCAGCATGGATGCGGACGGAACGAAGGATGGCTTCGATCTTCCGCTCACCAAAGCGGTGTCGGAACTCGTAACGATCCCGGTGATCGCATCGGGCGGCGCGGGGAAGAAGGAGCATTTCTACGACGTGTTTGCGCAGGCGAAAGCGGACGCGGGGCTGGCCGCGACGATTTTTCACTATAAAGAAATATCGATTGAGGAAGTTAAAGAAGACCTTCGGCAAAAAGGAGTGGAAGTACGGTGAGCGAACAACAAGCGGTAGTGGAAAGTGTGGATGCGCTGCTGGCGGCGCTGCGTTTTGACGCGCAAGGCTTGGTGCCGACGGTCGTGCAGGATGCGGCGAGCAAAGAAGTTTTGATGCTGGCGTACATGAACGAGGAGTCGCTGAAGCGGACGGTGGAGTCGGGTGAAACATGGTTCTGGAGCCGTTCCCGCGGGGAGCTATGGCATAAAGGCGCAACCTCCGGACACATTCAAAAGGTGAAGGCGCTGCGGTATGATTGCGACGGCGATACGCTGCTTGTATCGGTCGACCAAACCGGACCGGCCTGTCATACCGGCAGCTATAGCTGCTTCACGAACGATGTGCGAGCAGGCTTTTTAGCGGAAACCTCCTCCGAAGCTGCCGTTTCGGCAGACCGTTTTGCGATGCTCGGGAAACTGGAATCGGTGATCGCCCAGCGTGACGCGGAGCGGCCGGAAGGCGCTTATACGACGTACCTGTTTGAAAAAGGCGTCGATAAAATTTTGAAAAAAGTCGGCGAAGAAACGGCCGAAGTGATCATCGCCGCCAAAAATCGCGACAATGACGAGCTTCGCTGCGAAACGAGCGATCTGATCTTCCATCTGATGGTGCTGCTGCGCGAGAGAAAGCTTCCGCTTGACGACGTATTAGCCGAGCTCGATCAGCGTCATAACAAGAAAAAATAATACCGGTACGGTGCGGGATGGCCCGGGCTGTCCATACGGAACAACCCGGGCGATGCCGCCGCAAACCGCGAAGGAGAAAACGCTCTATGCGCATCGATTATCACACGCATCATGTACGGTGCGGACATGCGTCGGGAGAGCTGGAGGAATATGTGCAGAAGGGCATCGAGATCGGTCTGACCCAGTTGGGGCTGTCCGATCACATGCCCTTGCTGCATGTAGACCCGGCGACTTATTTGCCGGGCATGGCTATGCCGATGGAAGAATTGCCGCGCTATGTCGAAGAAGCGTTCCGGCTTCAAGAAAAGTACAAGGAGCACATCGACATTCGCGTCGGGCTGGAAGGCGATTATATCGAAGGCTATGAATCCGAAATCAAGCGCATCATAGATGCATACCCTTGGGATTACGTTATCGGGTCCGTTCATTTTCTCGGGGAATGGGATATTACCGATTACCGGCAAACGGACGGCTGGAAAGAACGCGACGCCTATGAAGTGTACCGGCAATATTATGATGCGGTGATCAAGGCGGCGCAAACCGGGTTTTACGATTACATCGGCCATATTGATGTGATTAAGCGTTTCGGCTTTAAACCGGACCGCAGCGTGGAGCATCTGGAGCGCCAAGCTTTGGAAGCCGTCAAGGCGGCGGGAATCGCCATTGAACTCAACGCATCCGGGCTTCGTATGCCGGTGAACGAAATGTTCCCGAGCCGGCGGGTGCTTGAGTATGCGCATGAACTGAATATTCCCGTTACGGTCGGATCGGACGCCCATCAGCCGGAACGCCTTGCGCAATACCTTGATTTGGCAGCTGAGGAGCTGAAAGCGGTCGGTTTTAACGAATTAGCCACATTTAAGCAGCGGAAACGGCTTATGGTGCCTATTGGTTTGTAACGTTTTTGTGTATAATGGGAGAGTAGCGGCTTTTCTTTTAATTTTATGTAAACATTAAATGAGGAACATATGCATAAAGCGGAGGTAACCATGTACAGCGACAAATTGAAAATATTTTCGGGATCGTCCAATCCGAAGCTTGCGGAACGGATTTGCAAGGAGCTAGATGTTCCGATGGGCAAAATTAAGCTTTCCCGTTTCAAGAGCGGGGAAATTTATTGCCTCTACGAGGAAAGTATTCGAAACTGTGATGTTTTTTTGGTGCAGACGTTTTCTCACCCGATCAACGAGCATTTCATGGAGCTTCTCGTCATGATGGATGCGGCCAAGCGTGCTTCGGCCCGGACAATCAATCTTGTCGTACCGTACTATGGTTATTCCCGCCAAGAACGGAAAGCGGCGCCGCGCGAGCCGATTTCGGCAAAGCTGGTCGCCGATCTGCTGGACTCCGCCGGAGCGGACCGCGTCATTACGATCGACCTGCACGCGCCGGCGATCCAAGGTTTCTTCAACATCCCTGTCGACCATTTGACCGCGCTTGACCTGCTCAGCAATCATATCAAGCAGCTGAAAATCGACGATCTCATCGTCGTTTCGCCGGATGCGGGCGGCGTAACCCGTGCAGAAAACTTGGCCAACGTCCTGGAAGCGCCGATCGCGATGATGTTCAAGAAGCGTTATGCGCATAACGAAGCGGTCGTGACGCACGTCATCGGCGAAGTTGAGGGCAAAACGCCGGTCATCATCGAAGATTTGATCGATACGGGAACCACGATCGTGAACGTGGTGGAAGGACTCAAGGAAAGAGGCGCGAACGACGCCTATATTTTGGCCACACATCCCGTATTCTCCGGTCCTGCACTGCAGCGCCTGGATCATCCGAACATTAAGGAAGTCGTCATTACCGATTCTATCGCCATTCCGGAAGAGCATTCCTCCCGGTTCAACGTGCTGTCGATTGCCGGGCTGCTTTCCGACGCCATCCGCATCATTAAGAGCGGCGGTTCGATCAGTTCATTGTTCAAATACGGCGGCGTATAAGTTTACCAGACAACTCCGGCATCGAAACCTTATGGTTTTGGGCCGGAGTATGTTAATATAGAAGCAAGACTTTTTGTATGATGAAATGAAACAGGATCATCCGGTACAGTAAAGAAGCAGTGTTCCAAGAAAAGCTTCGAACGTATCTTCAATGAGGATGCTTCGATCGGAAGCTTTTCTTATCATGTCCGGACGGATTACGGAGGTGCCTTACTCATGGAGAAGAAAAAACGTATGTCGCCGGGGCCAAGCACCAAAGTCGTACCGATGAAGATGGATGCCACATTCTTTTTCGAAAAAGCCGTTCAGTCCCTGGACCGATATCATTATGATAAGGCACTTAAATATTTTCGTCGCGCTGCGGAGTTCGAACCGGAAAATCCGGTGAACCATTGCAATTTGGCCGGTCTTTTATCCGAAATGGGTAACTATGAAGAATCCAACCGCATTTTGCAGCATGTGCTCGATCAGATCGACCCTGCCATGACCGAATGTTATTTCTATATGGCGAACAATTTCGCCAACATGGAAAATTACGAGTCGGCGGAACATGCGATCATCCATTACTTGGAGAACGATCCGACGGGACAGTTTCTGGAGGAGTCCGAGGAAATGATGGAGCTGCTTAGCTTCGAACTCGACCGTCCGACGAAACTGACGACGATCAAGAGCCGCGAAGGTTTATTCGAACATGACAAAGCCCGCTCGATGCTCGAGGAAGGGCGGTTTTCCGAGGCGGTTCGACTGCTCGAGAAAATGATTAAGAAGCATCCGGATTTCATGGCCGCGCGCAACAATTTGGCGCTGGCGTACTACTATATGGGGCATTTCGACAAGTCGGTGCAAATGATCCGGCAAGTGCTCGAGATGGAGCCCGGCAATTTGCATGCCTTGTGCAACCTGGCAATATTTTACCAGCATTTCGGCGACCGGGAAAGTTTATCAGGTCTGCTTGAGGTGCTTCGCAAGACTTATCCGTTCCATCAGGATCATGTGTTCAAGCTGGCGACGACGATGGGGATTTTGGGTGAACACGACAAAGCGTATCGTCTGTTCAAACGATTGCTCAAGACGGGCGAAGCGGGTCTCGACCCGTGTCTGTTTCATTATACCGCCGTTGCGGCTTACAATACGGATCGCTTTGAAGAAGCGGAACGGCAGTGGAAGCAAGCGGAGAAGTTCGATCCCGGCTCGGAAATTCCGAAGTTTTATTTGACCTTGCTGAAAAAGAGCCGTTCGGAAACGACGAAGCCGTCTGTGAATTACCATTATCACCTGCCTTTCGAAGAACAATTCCGCGGACTTGAACGCGGCGCCGACGGTCTCCCTGATCATCTGAAACGGGATCCGCTCGTGCGTTCGTCGTTTTTCTGGGCTTTGCGGCATGGCGATACTGACACGAAGCTGCAAGTCATTCAGGCGTTCGGTTTGATCGCCGACGATGAAGTCAAAGACGCGCTGTTGGAGTTTATCGGGCAGGCCGAAGAAGACGATTACTTGAAGAAGATCGCGATCTTCGTACTGCGCAGTATCGGAGTGAAAGAGCCGCTAAACGCCGTACTGGAAGGCCGCAAGACGACGGTCGCGCCGGGTCCGTTCTCTTCGAGCTTGCCGCTCTGGGATCGGAAATGGCAGACCGTCATGGAAACGGCCTTGAAACAGATGGCACGTAGGTACGACATGGTGCAGCAATACGATTTGCAGACGCTTTGGGTAGAATATTTAACGAGGGTTTTCCCAAATGTGCCGAAAATCACAAAGCCGGAGGCTTGGGCCGCCGCGCTCGAATATTTGACCGCCAAAATGCACCGTCGTCCGATTACTTATCAGGACGCTGCGGACCGGTATGGCGTATCGGTGGCGACTGTGAGCAAGAATGCCAAGCAGATCGACATCGTTTGCGGAATCAAAGAAAAGATGGATGCGATCTTTCACAAATTTACGGGCATGGAACCTCACAATCCCTAATTTCGTAAAAACTTCAGAAAACGCTAGGCCGGGTGGCCCGGATGCAACGACTTTTTTCTGAATGTTGATAGAATCCGCCAAGGAGGAAGCTTCTATATGTACAAAACAATCGTTATCGGAACCGGCCCTGCCGGACTGACTGCAGCCATTTACTTGGCCCGCGCCAATTTGAATCCACTCGTGATCGAAGGACCGGAGCCTGGCGGCCAATTGACTACAACGACGGAAGTGGAAAACTTCCCTGGCTTTCCCGAAGGGATCATGGGACCTGAGCTGATGGCGAATATGCGGAAACAAGCGGAGCGCTTCGGCGCCGAGTTCAAAACCGGATGGGTAAACCAGGTAGATATGTCGAAGCGTCCTTTCAAGCTGAATGTGGAAGGAATCGGCGATATCGAAGCGGAGTCGCTTATTATTTCGACCGGCGCATCGGCTAAGCTGCTCGGCATTACGAACGAGAAGGAATCGATCGGACGCGGGGTAAGCACCTGTGCGACTTGCGACGGATTTTTCTTCCGCGGCAAGAAGATTATCGTTGTAGGCGGCGGAGATTCCGCGATGGAAGAAGCGAATTTCTTGACCCGGTTTGCTTCCGAAGTGCGTCTCGTGCATCGCCGCAAAGAGCTGCGCGCCTCGAAAATCATGCAGGATCGCGCGCGTCAGAATGAAAAAATCGTATGGAGTCTCGATCGTGCACCGCTTGAGGTCCTTTCCGGCGACAAAGGCGTGACGGGGCTGAAAGTGAAAAACAACGAGACCGGCGAAGATGAAATTTTGGAAACCGACGGCATTTTCGTTGCGATCGGACACCAACCGAACACCGGATTCCTTGCCGGGCAAATTAAAACGGATGAACTCGGTTATATTCTGGTGAAGCCGGGAACTTCCATGACGAATGTCGAAGGCGTATTCGCCTGCGGCGACGTGCAGGACAGCAAATACCGTCAAGCGATTACGGCCGCCGGCAGCGGCTGCATGGCGGCGCTTGATTGCGAGAAGTTTCTGGAAGGCCATATGGTCCATGACTGGAGCGTATCGGTCTAAGGCAAGGCAACTTACCTGGGGGCGTGGGACAGATCATGTTCCACGTTTTTCATTTGGTCATAGAGACAGTATATCGCTAGTCGACAACTGTCAGCGGCAAACCTCGCTGTACCAGTTGCGACATGGCTCTATACGCTTCGCATGACCTACGTTGCAACTGTTACTCCTAGCGGAGCAAGGAGTCAGTTGTCAACTACGTTGCAACTGTTACTCCTAGCGGAGCAAGGAGTCAGTTGTCAACTACGTTGCAACTGTTACTCCTGAGTGAAGCAAGGAGTCAGTTGTCAACTGCGTTGCAACGGATTACATCATTTTATTGATGTCGGTTGTCAACTGACAAACGGATGCCGTCATAAAGACGGCAAAGCCGTTTATCCTCGCGTCATCTTGACGGCCCCATGGGGTTGGCTTATAGTTGGAACAGGAGTGTAACAAACCCGCACGGGTTATGTTTTCGGATATCATTTATGAGGTGATCAGCAGTATGGGAGAACAAGTTTATGTAGGAGTCGATTTGGGAGGAACCGCCATCAAGGTCGGATTATGCGATGCGCAGGGGAAGCTGCTGCAAACTTATGAAGGCCCGACGGGAACCGAACACGGCGCCGATGTGGTCCTGGAAAACATTGCGCAATACGTACGCAAACTCGTATCGGAATCTCCGTACACATGGGATCAGGTAGCCGGAATCGGAGCGGGAATCGCCGGTTTCATGAACATTCCGGAAGGCTTCATTAAGCTGTCTCCTAATTTGGGCTGGCGCAATGTACCCGTCAAGAAAATTTTGGAAGAAAAGCTCGGGAAGAATGTAAAAATAGATAATGACGCCAACGTCGCCGCCTTGGGGGAAGCGTGGAGCGGGGCAGGCGCGGGCATCCCGAACGTCGTTTGTTATACGCTGGGAACGGGCGTCGGCGGCGGGATCATCGTTCACAGCAGCATATACCAAGGCTTTAACGGCATGGCCGGCGAACTGGGACATATGACCGTCGTGCCGGATTTGGAAGCGATCGAATGCGGCTGCGGCAAAAAAGGCTGTCTGGAGACGGTTTCTTCGGCGACGGGCATTATTCGCATGGCGAAAGAAGCGACGGAACGCGGGGAGCATACATCGCTTGCGCTCGTCCAAAACATTACGGCCAAGGACGTATTCGATGCGGCCAAGACCGGCGATGAAGTCGCCCTCCGGATTATTAACCGGGCGGCCCTCTATTTGGGCAAATCGATGGCGACGATTTCCGTCGTCCTCAATCCGCAGCGATTCATCATAGGCGGCGGCGTTTCCAAAGCCGGCGAAATTTTGTTTGACGCGATCCGCAAGTATTACCGCGAGTTCGCACAAGAAACGGCGCAGGAAGGCGTAGATATCGTACCGGCCGTACTCGGCAACGATGCGGGCGTCGTCGGCGCAGCGGGCTTGAACTTATTTTCGCAAAACGCTTAAACCTGCGTGTGTCCGAGTGGGAGGGATAGCGCAGCTGGGGAGGAGAAACCATGGAAGAGATGCAAACGCTCGGGAAGCTGGTTATCATTACCGGCATGTCCGGAGCCGGCAAAACGATTGCCGTGCAAAGTTTGGAGGACTTGGGGTATTTTTGCGTAGACAACTTGCCCCCCGTCCTGATCCCGAAATTTGCCGAGCTGATTGAGCAGTCCAAAGGCCGGATCGCCAAAGTTGCACTCGTCATTGACTTGCGCGGCCGCGAGTTTTTCACTTCGCTAACCGAATCGCTGCGTTTCCTGAAGGAAAATCATACGCTGACCTACGAAATTTTATTTCTCGATGCGACCGATTCGGTGCTGGTGCAACGCTATAAGGAAAGCAGACGGAAACATCCGCTTGCGCCGGAAGGCGTGCCGCTCGAAGGGATACAGCAAGAGCGTAAGCTGCTGGAAGAGTTAAAAGGTTTGGCCACGCAAGTGATCGATACGAGCAGCATCAAGCCGAATGCGCTGAAGGAAAGAATCGTCTCGCGCTTTACGGATTTGGAGAGCGGCAGCATCTCGATTAATGTCATCTCGTTTGGATTCAAATACGGCATTCCAATCGATGCGGATCTCATTTTTGACGTCCGGTTTTTGCCGAATCCTCACTATGTGGAGCATCTTCGTCCGAATACCGGCCAGGACCCGGAAGTGTATGAGTATGTCATGAAATGGACCGAGACGCAGGAGTTTCTGTCGAAGCTGCTAGACATGCTTCATTTCCTGGTTCCCCAGTACAAGAAGGAAGGCAAGAGCCAGGTCGTGGTGGGGATCGGCTGCACCGGGGGCAAACATCGTTCGGTTGCGATCGCAGAATATTTGGGTAAAATGCTGCACAACAGCGAGACGGTTTTCGCACGGGTCAGTCATCGTGACTCGGAGCGCGACCGCGTCGAGGTGAAGAAATGACCCCTCGCGGCGGGGAGAAGAAACGCCCGCAAATCGTCGTCATCGGCGGTGGCACCGGCTTGTCGGTCATGCTCCGAGGTCTGAAGCGGAAGCCGATGGACATTACGGCTATCGTCACCGTAGCGGATGACGGAGGCAGCTCCGGCATCCTGCGTTCCGAGCTGGAGATGGTGCCTCCCGGCGATATCCGCAACGTGCTCGCCGCCCTTGCCGACGTAGAGCCGCTGCTCGGCAAAATGCTGGAATACCGCTTCGAAAAAGGCAATGGATTGGCAGGACACAGTTTGGGTAACCTAATGTTGGCAGCGATGCGGGATATTACCGGTGATTTTGTAACCGGCGTGCGCGAGCTGAGCCGCGTGCTGGCTGTCCGCGGACGGGTGCTTCCGGCGTCGGATCACGCGATTGTGCTGAAGGCCGAAATGGCGGACGGCACTATCGTTGTGGGCGAATCCAAAATCCCTGAAGCGGGTGGCGTGATTCGCCGCGTTTCCATCGAACCGGCCGCGGTACATGCGCTGCCGGAGGCGTTGGATGCGATACGGGAGGCGGATGCGATTCTTGTAGGCCCGGGCAGCTTGTATACGAGCATTATGCCGAATCTGCTCGTACCCGAAATCGCGCAGGCGATCCGCGAATCGGACGCGCTCAAGATGTTTGTCTGCAACGTCATGACGCAGCCCGGCGAAACGGACGATTACAAGGTCAGCGACCACTTAAAAGCGGTTCGAGACCATATCGGCGAACATTTATTCGACTACGTCATTGTCAATAACGGCGACATACCGGAGCCGGTACAGCACAAATACGCCGAGAAAGGCGCCGAGGTCGTGCAGCTGGATCTGGATGAAGTGACGAAGTTCGGGTGCCAGGTCATCGCCGACCAATTGATTTTGTTCCGCACGTACCTTCGTCATGATGCGGAGAAGTTAAGTCAGCACATTTACAAGCTGGTGGAGAGTTGGATGAAGAAGAGGTGATTGCCGATGTCCTTCGCCGCCCAGACGAAAAAGGAACTTACGATGGTCGATACGGACAGCTGCTGCGAAAAGGCGGAGCTATCTTCGCTCATTCGCATGAATGGCGCCGTGCAGCTGAGCAGTCAAAAAATTGTGCTCGATATATCGACCGAGAATGCGGCCATTGCCAGACGCATTTATTCGCTTTTGAAAAAGACGTTTCAAGTGCATACCGAGCTGCTTGTCCGAAAAAAAATGCGGCTGAAAAAAAACAACGTCTATATTGTTCGCGTACCGAATCAAGTGCAGCCGATTTTATCGGAGCTCCACATTGTTTCGGAAGGCTTTTTGTTTACCCCGGGAATCGATCCGGCCATCATCGGCAAAAGCTGTTGCAAACGCGCCTATTTGAGGGGCGCTTTTCTGGCCGGGGGTTCCGTCAACAACCCGGAAGGGTCCTCGTATCATCTGGAAATTTACTCGATGTACGAGGAGCATTGCCAGTCGCTTTGCCGGCTGGCCAACGAGTTTGATTTGAATGCACGCTGCATCGAGCGGAAGAAGGGCTTCGTGCTGTATATCAAAGAAGGCGAGAAAATCATCGAGTTTCTCAACTTGATCGGCGCGCATCAGGCACTGCTTCGATTCGAGGACGTCCGGATCATGAAAGATATGCGCAATTCCGTCAACCGGCTCGTCAATTGCGAAACGGCCAACCTGAACAAGACGATCGGGGCGGCGGTACGCCAAATCGATAATATTCGGCTTTTGCAAAAAGAGATCGGATTGGATAATTTGCCCGACAAACTGCGGGAGGTCGCGGAAATCCGTCTCCAGCATCCGGATATGAATTTGAGCGAGGTCGGCGAAATGCTGAAAGGAAGCGTCAGCAAATCCGGCGTCAATCATCGGCTTCGTAAAATCGATGAAATGGCGGAGAAGATCCGGAAATCCTAGGCTTCGCAGCGAATATATAGATTTTTTGTGTAAATTCTCAATAATTCTAGTGGAATGCGCCGAAAAATGATATAATGGATGATAAATCGCTTTTATATTTGTTGTGCAAGTCCAAGTAAGTCTATCCGCGGTGGTTCATTTACAATTGGGCGCATAAGCCTGTCACTATGATTGGATCAATTCAAAGATTTTAGGGGGTATTGGTTGCATGTCGAGACGCCCAGTAGTCGTCAAGTTGAAAACAGGCCTTCATGCCAGACCGGCTGCACTTTTCGTACAAGAAGCGAACAAGTTTTCTTCCGAAATTTTCGTGGAGAAAGACGAGAAGAAAGTGAACGCCAAAAGCATCATGGGGATCATGAGCCTTGCGATCAGCACAGGCACGGAAGTACACATTAGTGCGGAAGGATCGGATGCCGAGCAGGCTGTAAACGCTTTAGTCGCACTGGTCAGCAAAGAGGAATTGGAGAATCAATAATCACTTCGGACGGCTTCCGCAAGGAAGCTTTTTCCTTTGCTCTGGAACGATTTGCTTAGACAGGAAATGCGCAACCTTTTATCGTGCGGCGCGTCTATTATGACGTATGCGTTAAGCGGATAAAAGGTTTTTTCTGTTAGCGGGTACACCTAGAGAGCCGCAGAATGGAAGAGGAGCAGTGAGATGAAATCGATGAAGAAAGAACTGGCGTTGTTAGTGGTCTTGAGTTTGCTGCTAACGTTCGGTACGACCCCGATCGTTACGGCGGCCAAACAGGAAGCGCCAATGTCCTCCGGGACAACCTATGTGCTGTTGTATATCGATAAGCCCGATGCTTTCTTAAACGGCCAGCAGGTGACATTGGACGCACCGGCGACGATCCTGAAAGATAAGACATTCGTGCCGGCGAAGTTTTTGGGCGACGCTTTCGGAATGAAAGTGGAATGGAACGAAAAGACGCGGATGATCGAGATGGTGACGCCGACGAACAACATATTGCTCGACAGCGACAACAAATCCGTATGGATCAACGGCTACTGGCAAAAATTTGACGATGTCGCCGCAATCGTAAACGGCCGTTTGATGATCAAACTGACATGGCTCGCGGACTATATGGGGGCGAAATACACATACAATAACGAGTTGCGGCGCGTGGATGTCCTTTATACGAAGACGCCTTCTGGCATTTACAACCCGAAGAGCGGCAACTCGAAGCCGGTAGCGAAGTTCACCTTCGCCAAGTCGACCTACAAAACCGGCGAACCCATCAAATATGTGGACCTCAGCTACGATCCGGATGCGGAGGGTACGATCAAGTATGAGTGGACAGGCAGGCAGGAAGCGTACTTTGTGCCGGGGACGTACCCGATCACATTGACCGTCCAAGATATTCACGGTAATAAGAGCGAGTCTTACACGCGCAATCTCGTGATCGTCGACGAGCCTTACTTGAGCGCCGTTGAATACCCGATCTTTATGAAGCCGGTCGGATCGTTCATTACAACCGATTGGAGCACGCTCTGGGGCAATTTCTGGGAGCTTCCGCAGCTTCCTAAGACAGCGACGGAAGATCGCTCTCGCAAGCTTCTCGTAAGCGACAGCCCGGAGGAGTTTACGGAGAAAGGGATTTTGTATCAGGACGACGTGGAAGGTAAGGGACGGCTGTACGCCGACCATATTAACGGAACGAAAGAAAAAGTGACGCTGGCGATCTTGGCGAAAAATACGACGAACCAGCCGATCACGATCAAGACGACGAACAAAGGCGAAGTATGGCCGTCGGTGTATGCGAATTTGATCGGCAGCGAAGCGACCGTCGATTTTCTGCTCGGCGATCCGCTGAACGAGACGCTGACGGTTCCGCCGAACCAGACGTTTATTTATAAGCAGTTTCCGGACTTTTACCCTGGACAGGGCGTCAATTTATTCTATGACGTTGAGACGAGCGGGAAAGTACAGTTCTCGTTTGTTGCTACGAACGAAGTGAGCCAAAGCTCCTTGTCGCTGCCGCTGCTGCCGTTCACCGGGCATGTGCGCGGATCGTTCCCGGTATCGCAGGTCAATTGGCAGATCGACGCCAGCTCGTTCACGACGCCGAGCCGCCTGATTATCGGTGACGGCAAAACCGATCCGTTCCAGCCGGGGTATGACCCGCTGCGCAAGATGGAAGTGAAAAATGACGGCAATTATGGCGTAATTTATAAAATACATGCCGACAAACCGCGGAAGATGGCGGTGATGATTTTGGCGAAGGGCGGCGTCTTCAAAGGTCCGTTCAAAATCAACGGAGACATCCGGCTGGTTCCGGAATCCGGCGTTATTACGGCGTTTGACGGGATGCAAATTCTCGCGAAAACGACGGGCAAGGAAGAATCGCTCGACATCGAGTTCAGCCCTCCGGCCGGCTCGGCATTCCCGATCGAATTGATCTTTTATCCGCTGGATGACCGGGCGGAGTAAAACATAAGCACAACAAACACTCTTCTTCGGAACGGCCCGGCACGGGCTGCTGAAGAGGAGTGTTTTGATGTAAAAAGTACGCAAAAAAGCTCTGCATCGGCTTGTAGATACCGCTGCAGGGCTTTGCGCTGCTTATTCTGTTAAATACGCTCGATTACATTATCGATCAAGCCGTATTGACGCGCTTCTTCGGCGGTCATGAAGTTGTCGCGGTCCGTATCCTTCTCGATACGCTCGAACGATTGTCCGGTGCGCTCGGCAAGAATCGTGTTCAGCTTGTCGCGCAACTTCAAAATCCGTTTGGCGCGAATTTCAATGTCGCTTGCCTGTCCTTCCGCGCCGCCAAGCGGCTGATGAATCATGACTTCACTGTTCGGAAGCGCGAAACGTTTGCCTTTGGCGCCCGCAGCGAGCAGGAAAGCACCCATGGAAGCGGCCATCCCTACGCAGATCGTCGACACGTCCGGTTTAATGAACTGCATCGTGTCGTAGATCGCCATGCCCGAAGTAATGGAGCCCCCGGGACTGTTGATATACAAGCTAATGTCCTTGTCCGGGTCCTGTGCGGCCAGGAACAACAGTTGCGCGATGATCGTATTGGCTACAACATCGTTGATTGGACTTCCCAGAAAAATAATGCGGTCCTTAAGCAGACGCGAGTAAATATCGTAGGCGCGTTCCCCTCTTGCGTCCGGTTCGACTACCATTGGAATAAAACTCATTGCTGCAGCCTCCTTTATTTTAAACTATAACCATCATATCGGAAAAACAAACAAAGGTCAAGAAAGGTCAAACGGAAACGTAAAAAAAATCAGTGCATTCACTGATTCGGTTCGTTTATAAATGGCGCGCCCGTAAGGAATCGAACCTTAATCTCAGGCTCCGGAGGCCTACGTCATATCCATTGGACCACGGGCGCATATTATTGTTTACGTCATCGTACAGCATAATTCACTTAACGGTGACAGCAAAAATTATTATAATCGAATTACCGGCGGATTGCAACAGCTTGGCATCATTTTTTTCAAGCAAACATTTCCATACCGAAAATATAACAATTTGGATGTCGAATACTTGAAGCATGGCGAAAATTGGTTTATAATAAGTGACAGCTAAGTGAACAGCTTAGCGCTTTTTTTGGAGTTTGTGGGACTTAAAATGTTATACCGGGACAAAAAACGTCCATGATTCAGGGAGGAGTGAGCTCATGAGAGAAATTCTCGATATTCAAAAACAGCTTCTTCCGGATTTGATGGACACGATGAAGAAACGTTATACGATCCTGCACTATATTTTCGTGTCCGGATCGGTAGGAAGGCGGACGCTAGCTGTTTCGCTGAACACGACGGAACGCATTCTTCGCGCGGAAGTGGATTTTTTGAAAGAGCAGGGCCTTGTCGAAGTTGAGGCATCCGGCATGCGGATCAGTCCGGCCGGTCGGCAGCTGCTGGAATCCATCGAACCGCTGGTGAAAGATTTGTTCGGTCTTACCGAGCTGGAAGAGCGGATCCGATCGCATTATGGGCTGAAGCAGGTCGTTATCGTACCCGGAGATTCGGACGTCTCTCCCCATACGAAGAAAGAGCTTGGCCGGGCCGGCGCCGCCGTGCTGCGCAAGCTCGTTACAGAGGATGAAGTCATCGCTGTAACCGGGGGATCGACGCTGGCCGAAGTCGCATACCATCTGACCGCAACCACGCCGCTCAAAGGCTGCTGGTTCGTGCCTGCGCGAGGCGGGCTCGGAGAAAGCGTGGAGCTGGAGGCGAACACCATCGCATCTACGATGGCCAAAAAAACCGGTGCGAGTTATCGGCTGCTGCACGTCCCGTATTATCTTGGCGAAGAAGCATACCAGTCGCTGATGCAGGATCAAAGCATTGCCGAGATTATCCAGTTTATCCGTAAGGCTCGGATGGTCGTTCACGGGATCGGAGAAGCTATGGTGATGGCCAGACGGCGCAAGGTGGACCCGGAGACGACGGAAAGCTTGCGGCGCGACGGAGCGCTCGCGGAAGCGTTCGGGTATTATTTTGACCGGCAAGGAAACATTCTGCAGAAAATGCCGACCGTAGGTCTTCGCATCGAAGACATTCACGAAATGGACATGGTCATCGGCATTGCCGGCGGCAAGAGCAAGGGCGAGGCTATCACTTCGGTGCTGCGTCACGGTCACGAGAACGTGCTCGTTACGGACGAAGCGGCTGCGCAAGAGATTGTTCAAAGATTGTCATCATGACGGGCCATTTGCCTGTCTTGACATAAGTTGGTGCCCTTTGGCGCTGGCATATGCCAGCGCACGAACCTAGCCAACAAGCTGCAGCAGACGGTGAACCCTCATCGGACCTAGCAGACAAAATTATATTTTTGGGAGGAAATCAATCATGGCAACGAAAATTGGTATTAACGGTTTTGGACGTATCGGTCGTAACGTATTCCGGGCAGCGCTGAATAACTCGGAAGTAGAAGTAGTAGCGATCAATGACCTGACGGATGTAAGCACACTTGCTCATTTGCTCAAATATGACACGACGCATGGCAAGCTTGACGCAACGGTAGAGTATACCGAAGGCGCGCTGATCGTTAACGGCAAAACGGTAAAAGTATTTGCTGAGCGCAACCCGGAAAACTTGCCTTGGGGCGCAAACGGCGTTGAAATCGTCGTAGAATCCACAGGGATCTTCACGGCGAAAGAAAAAGCCGAGCTTCACCTGAAAGGCGGCGCGAAGAAAGTAATCATCTCCGCTCCGGCTACGAACGAAGACATCACGATCGTTATGGGCGTAAACGAAGACAAATACGATCCTGCTGCTCATACTATTATTTCGAACGCTTCTTGCACAACGAACTGTTTGGCTCCTTTCGCTAAAGTGCTCAACGACAAGTTCGGTATCGTTAAAGGGATGATGACGACCGTTCACTCCTACACGAACGACCAATCCGTTCTCGACTTGCCGCATAAAGACTTGCGTCGTGCCCGTGCCGCTGCAGAAAACATCATTCCGTCCACGACGGGTGCCGCTAAAGCCGTTTCCCTCGTTTTGCCTGAACTGAAGGGCAAACTGAACGGTATGTCTTTCCGCGTGCCTACGCCGAACGTTTCCGTAACGGACCTCGTGGCTGAGTTGAAAGTGAACGTAACCGTTGACGAAATTAACGCTGCGCTGAGAGAAGCGGCGAACGGCCCGCTGAAAGGCATCCTGAACTACACCGAAGAGCCGCTCGTATCCAGCGACTTCAACGGCGATCCGGCTTCTTCCACAATCGATGCACTGTCCACGATGGTGGTCGGCGATAACATGGTGAAAGTCGTTTCCTGGTACGACAACGAGTGGGGCTATTCCAACCGTGTTGTAAACCTCGCCGCTTTCATCGCTAAAAAAGGTCTGTAATTGAAATTGTGGAAATGAGCTTGTAATTGTTGAAACGCACCTCGCGACACTTCGCTATGCGTTTACTCAAGTAGTCGACAATGGGCATCGGTAGTAAACCGATCGCATGGAGGCCGGGTAAGCGCAAGCGGCATGCGAGGTGCATTTCAGCATCAAACATGCTTGTGCCCACAATTTTTGTTGTGTTCGGATAGAAACAAGGAGAGAGAACCATTCAGGAGGCGACGATCGATGAACAAAAAAAGCGTTCGTGACGTAGAAGTAAGCGGCAAAAGAGTGTTTGTCCGCGTGGATTTCAATGTACCGCTCGAGAATGGCGCAATTACCGACGATACGCGGATTCGCGAGACGGTTCCGACGATCAAGTATTTGACGGAGCGCGGCGCGAAAGTCATCTTGGCCAGCCACTTGGGACGTCCGAAAGGGCAAGTGGTCGAAGAGCTGCGCCTGACGCCAGCGGCTGCGCGGTTGTCCGAGCTGCTCGGCAAACCGGTAGCCAAAGCGGACGAAGCGATCGGCGATACCGCAAAAGCGAAAGTGGCGGAGCTGAAAGACGGCGATGTGCTGCTTCTTGAGAATGTCCGTTTTTACGAGGGTGAAGAGAAGAACGATCCGGCGCTGGCAAAAGCTTTTGCCGAGCTCGCTGACCTGTACGTGAACGATGCGTTCGGCGCGGCTCACCGTGCGCATGCTTCGACGGAAGGGATCGCACACCACCTGCCGGCAGTATCCGGTCTGCTGATGGAGAAAGAACTGGAAGTACTCGGCAAAGCCTTGAACAACCCGGACCGTCCATTTACGGCGATTGTCGGCGGCGCGAAAGTAAAAGACAAAATCGCGGTGATCGAGAAGCTGATCGAAATCGCGGATAACATTATTATCGGCGGCGGCTTGTCGTACACATTCTTTAAGTCCAGAGGACTGGAAATCGGCAAATCGCTTGTGGATAATGATCGTCTGGAGCTTGTACAGCAGTTCGAGCGTCAGGCGCAGGAAAAAGGAGTCAACTTCCTTTTGCCGGTTGACGTCGTTGTCGGCGATGCGTTTAGCGCAACAGCCAATACGAAAATTGTGCCGATCGATGCCATTCCAGCGGATTGGGAAGCGTTCGACATTGGGCCGAAGACGCGCGAGATGTATGCGGAAACGATCCGAAACTCCAAGTTGATCGTATGGAACGGACCGATGGGCGTATTCGAACTCGAGCCGTATTCGAACGGGACGAAAGCGGTAGCGGAAGCATGCGCGGCAACGTCGGGCTACACTGTCATCGGCGGCGGGGATTCGGCGGCAGCAGTTGAGAAGTTCCATCTGGCCGACAAAATGGACCACATTTCCACGGGCGGCGGAGCATCTCTTGAGTTTATGGAAGGCAAGGCGCTTCCGGGCGTCGTTGCACTGAACGATAAATAAGGAGGCGAACGGATATGCGCAAACCGATTATTGCTGGCAACTGGAAAATGTTCAAAACCGTGCAGGAAGCGGTGGCTTTTGTTAATGAGGTCAAAGGCAAGGCGGAAGTAGAAGGTGTAGACAGCGTCATTTGCGCGCCTTATACGAATCTCCCTGCACTTGTCGAAGCGGTAAAAGGAACGGCACTGAAAGTCGGAGCACAAAATCTTCACTTCGAAGACAGCGGTGCTTTCACCGGAGAAATCAGCGGCGTGATGTTGAAGGATCTCGGCGTAGAGTATGTCATTATCGGCCACTCCGAGCGCCGTGCCTATTTCCTGGAAACCGACGAAATCGTGAATAAGAAAGTGCATGCGGCGTTCAAGCATGGCTTGACTCCGATTCTGTGCGTAGGCGAGAAGCTGGAAGAGAGAGAAGCGGGACAGACGAAAAACGTGTGCAAAGTGCAGACAGAAGCGGCTTTTGCCGGTCTGAGCGCTGAGCAGGCGGCGCAAGTGGTCATCGCTTACGAGCCGATCTGGGCGATCGGAACGGGCAAATCCTCTACGGCGGACGACGCCAACGAAGTCATCAGCTACATTCGCGAGCTGATTGCCGGTCTGTACGGAGCCGGTACGGCGGAAGCGATCCGCATTCAATACGGCGGCAGTGTGAAGCCGAACAATATTGGCGAATACATGCAGCAGCCGGACATCGACGGCGCGCTTGTAGGCGGCGCCAGCCTGGAACCTGCATCTTACATCGCGCTGGTTGAGGGGGCAAAGTAAGATGTCCAGACCGAAACCGGTAGCACTGATTATTCTTGACGGCTTCGGCCTTCGCGGCGATATCCAAGGCAATGCAGTGGCGCAGGCGAAGAAGCCGAACTATGACCGGTACTGGGCGGAATATCCGAACACGACGCTGACCGCTTGCGGCGAAGCTGTAGGGCTGCCGGAAGGGCAAATGGGCAACTCGGAAGTAGGCCACCTGAATATCGGCGCGGGACGTACGGTATATCAAGATTTAACCCGGATCTCCAAATCGATCCGCGATGGCGAGTTTTTCGACAATGAAACGATTCTCGGAGCCATTCGCCATGCGAAGGAAAACGGCAAGAAGCTTCACTTGTACGGACTGCTGTCCGATGGCGGCGTACATAGCCATATCGCGCATTTGTTCGCGCTATTGGAAGTGTGCAAGCGGGAGCGGTTCGAAGAAGTGTATATTCATGCGTTCCTGGACGGCCGCGACGTTGCGCCGGACAGTGCCGTGAAATATATGGAGCAGCTGCAAGCGAAAATCGCAGAGATCGGGACAGGCCGGATTGCAACCGTTCAAGGCCGTTATTATGCGATGGACCGCGACAAGCGCTGGGAACGTACAGAAAAATCGTACCGGGCTATGGTTTATGGCGAAGGGCCGCAGTACCAGGACCCGATGGCTGCGATCAAAGAATCGTATGAGCGTTCGGTGTTCGACGAATTCGTTATGCCGACCGTCATTACGAAAGCGGACGGTACCCCTGTAGGCTTGGTGGAATCCGGCGATTCGGTCGTCTTCTTCAACTTCCGTCCGGATCGTGCGATTCAACTGTCGCAAGTGTTTACGAACAGCGATTTCCGCGGCTTTGACCGAGGTGATAAGGCGCCGCATGACTTGCACTACGTTTGCTTGACGCTGTTCAGCGAAACCGTGGGCGGCTACGTTGCGTATAAACCGAAAAACCTCGATAATACGCTCGGCGAGGTGCTTGTTCAGAACAATCTGAAGCAGCTTCGTATTGCCGAGACTGAAAAATACCCGCATGTCACGTTCTTTTTCAGCGGCGGACGCGATGTGGAGCTGCCGGGCGAAACCCGCATCCTTATCAGTTCTCCGAAAGTGGCAACGTATGACCTGCAGCCGGAAATGAGCGCCTATGAAGTAGCGGAAGCGGCTGTGAAGGAAATCGAAGCGGAGCGCCAGGATGTCATCATCCTGAATTTTGCCAACCCGGATATGGTCGGTCATTCCGGCTTGCTCGAGCCAACGATCAAAGCGGTGGAAGCAACGGATGATTGCCTCGGCAAAGTGGTGGATGCCGTTCTCGCCAAAGGCGGGGTTGCGCTGATTACAGCCGACCACGGAAACGCGGACGTCGTGACCAACCCGGACGGGACCCGCAACACAGCGCACACGACGAACCCGGTGCCATTTATATTGACCAGCAAACATGTTACACTAAGAAACGATGGCATTTTGGCAGATATTGCCCCTACGATGCTGGAACTGCTCGGCGTTGCCCAGCCGGAGGAAATGAGCGGCAAGTCGCTGCTTGCAAGCAAGTAATTCACATACCAGAACTCGATAAAAAACAAATAAGGAGTGTATCTGACAATGACTGTAATCTCTAACGTTTACGCTCGCGAAGTACTCGACTCCCGCGGAAATCCGACGGTAGAAGTAGAAGTTTATTTGGAATCCGGCGCACGCGGCCGCGCTATCGTTCCTTCCGGCGCTTCCACCGGCGCTTACGAGGCGGTTGAGCTTCGTGACGGCGACAAATCCCGTTACTTGGGCAAAGGCGTACTGAAAGCCGTTGAGAACGTGAATGACATCATCTCTCCGGAAATTATCGGCATGAACGCGCTGGATCAAGTCGGCATCGACAAGCGCATGATCGAGCTCGACGGCACGCCGAACAAAGCCAAACTGGGCGCTAACGCGATTTTGGCCGTTTCCATGGCGGTTGCACGCGCAGCGGCTGAAGCGCTGGACGTTCCGCTTTATGTGTACCTTGGCGGCTTCAACTCCAAAACGCTTCCGGTTCCGATGATGAACATCATTAACGGCGGCGCGCATGCGGACAACAACGTAGACGTGCAAGAGTTCATGGTATTGCCGGTAGGCGCTCCAACGTTCAAAGAAGCACTTCGTACAGGCACGGAAATTTTCCACAGCCTCAAAGCCGTACTGAAGGAAAAAGGCTTGAACACCGCTGTAGGCGACGAAGGCGGTTTCGCACCGAACCTGGGCTCCAACGAAGAAGCGATCCAAACGATCATTACGGCAATCGAGCGTGCAGGCTATAAGCCGGGCGTAGACATATTCCTCGGCATGGACGTAGCTTCCACAGAATTTTACAAAGACGGCAAATATCATCTCGAAGGCGAAGGCAAATCGTTCACATCCGCTGAATTCGTTGACTTCCTCGCTTCCTGGGTGGAGAAATACCCAATTATTACGATCGAAGACGGTTGCTCCGAAGACGATTGGGAAGGCTGGAAGCTGCTTACCGATAAGCTCGGCGGTAAAGTGCAGCTCGTAGGCGACGACTTGTTCGTAACGAACACGACCCGCTTGTCTCAAGGGATCGAGGGCGGCATCGGCAACTCCATCCTCGTCAAAGTAAACCAAATCGGTACATTGACCGAAACGTTCGACGCGATCGAAATGGCGAAGCGCGCAGGATACACGGCAGTCATCTCCCACCGTTCCGGCGAAAGCGAAGACAGCTCCATTGCCGATATCGCAGTAGCGACGAATGCCGGACAAATCAAAACTGGCGCTCCGTCCCGTACGGACCGCGTAGCGAAGTACAACCAATTGCTCCGCATCGAAGATCAATTGGCCGGCGTTGCGCAATACGGCGGCAAAACGGCATTTTACAACTTGAAAAACTTCAAATAGGTTTACAATGTAAGTACGGTTTTTATAAATAATATTTTGTCAGGTTTTATAGCTTTCAATAAACGTTAATTGGAGGGCACTGTATCTGTCGTAGAGTTTACGTGCCGCCTTTGAAATTGGATCGTTACCTTTAAATAAGTTCAATACAATCCAATTTCAAGAGCGGCCGGAGGCAGATAGCAGTGACCCGGAAGACGCCCGCAATTATTGAATCGCTTAAAAAACCTGACTCCTCCCGGAGGGGATCATATGATAAAGACAATACTGTTTCTCGTGGTATCGGCTTTTTTAACCCATTTGATTCCCTTCAGCGATTTTTTTCGCAATCTCGACACGACGATTCATGAGTTTGGCCATGCGGTGGTAACCTTGCTGCTGTCCGGCAATGTGATGAAGATCGAGCTGTTCGCCAATCACAGTGGGGTAACCTACTCGCAGGTGACGTCTCGATGGAGTCTCATTCCGATTGCGCTGGCGGGGTATACGACCGCTTCTTTGTTTGCTCTTTTCCTGTTTAAGCAGCGGTCTCGCGGCAGGCAAAGGCTTGGCTTGCAGGTCATTACGGTGATCGCCATATTAGCGCTCGTTTTTTTTGTACGCAACGAATTCGGCGTCATGTGGCTTCTTGGTTTCGTCATTCTCAACGTGCTGATGCTCGCGTTTATGCCGAAGTGGCTGATGGACATCTACTACTTGCTACTTGCGTTTTTAACGCTCGAGGAGTCCGTCTTCGGGCCGTTCTCACTGATCTTGTATGCATGGGACGATCCGGCCAAAGCCGGGGATGCGACGAATCTCAGCCTCGTGACGCCGATTCCGGCGATCGGGTGGGCTTTGATCTTCACACTCTTTTCATTGTGGTGTGCGATCCGGGCGATCGGCCACTTTGTGGGTGGAAAGAAGCCATCCAATCGATCTCAACGATATCAGCCGCAATATGAAGAATAGTGTACGTACGATGTGGCATTGCTGAAGTACGACAAAGCTAATGCTTACGATGCTGGCATTGCTGACGCAATGCGCGGGCTTATGCTTACGATGCTGGTATTGCTGACGCAATACCCTAAGGAGATAACAATATGGCGAACATTCCGGTAGGGTTGCAGCTTTATACGCTTCGGGAAGAAACGAAGAATGATTTTATCGGTACGCTGCGCAAAGTAGCGGATCTAGGGTATCGAGCCGTGGAATTTGCGGGTTATGGGGGTATTCCGGCCAGTGAGATGAAGAAGGTACTGGGGGATCTGGGACTCGCCGCACCCTCGAGTCATGTCGGGCTCCAGCTGCTTGAAAACGAACTTCAGCAGCAGATCGAATACAGTTTGGAGATCGGTGCCAAGTACATTATTTGTCCGTGGCTCGATGAGAAGCTGCTGAAAGACGAGGACAGCTTTCACCGGTTAATGGAGCAATTCGCGCGTATCGGTGAGGAAGTGACACGCAGCGGACTGCAGTTCGCTTATCACAATCATGCTTTTGAATTTCAGCCGGCCGCTTCCGGACAACCGATTCTCGACCGTATGTACCAGTCGGTCAGCAGCGATCTGATGAAGGCGGAACTCGATCTATATTGGGTTAAAAAAGGCGGCTACGACCCGAGAACCTACTTGCTCTCCTACAAAGGCAGGGCACCGCTCATTCATGTCAAGGACATGGCGGACGATGCGGATGGGACGTTTGCTGAAGTTGGTTACGGCATCATCGACTACAAGCCGATTTTTGCAATCGCGGAAGAAGCGGGCGTCGAATACTACATCGTAGAGCAGGATCGCTGTCAAAGACCGGCGCTGGAATCGGTTCGGATGAGCATCGAATATTTGAAGTCCATCGGCATTGCATAAACGATAATCGTAAGGGCTGATAAATCAAGTTATGATTTGTCAGCCCATTCTTTTTATGCTATAATACTCATACTGTCTATTTTCGGACAAGATTGTTTCAAGCTTGCGGGAGGTGGAAATATGGAAATCGCACTGAAGATCATATTGGTCATCGCTTCGCTTGGTTTGATTGCAGCTGTGTTGCTGCAGCCAGGTAAGAGCGCGGGTTTATCCGGTGCCATCTCCGGGGGTGCGGAGCATCTGTTCGGAAAGCAGAAGGCACGAGGGCTGGAATTGTTCCTGTCTCGTCTGACGATGGGGCTGGCTGTAGTATTCTTTGTTTTGTCTCTCGTTGTAGCTTACTTTGTGAAGTCAGTTTAAAACATATAAGGAAGACAGCAGGGGAACGGTACTCCTGCTGTTTTTTAATGTTACATAAATGTTTATGTTCATTTGTGCGCGGTTACATGAATCGCGGTAGTCCATAGGCTGCATGTTACAGAGAATAGATGATTCCGGTTGGCCGTCTGACCCGGCATGGCTTAGAAAACAGGGGTCCCATGTTTCTATCTTTACTTCAGGGAAGCTATTTTACAATGCATGCAATCTGAGAAGAACGATAATACGAGATGAACTAAAACTTCATTAAATCGCGAATGTATCTTTACAAAGAGCTTCGATCAGAAGCTTTTTTTAATAGTACAAGGACATTACCCACTTGGGCTAACACCGCTGACAAATGCTATTGTTAGTTTGTTAGCTTTCATAAAGGCGAAGAATGCGCTTGCTTGTAAAATCTTCTGCTTGCATGGTGAACGCGTGAGAAAGCAATTGGATGCCTCAATGCAGAATTATTTTTTTAAAAGGAAAATAAGGGGGCGATTCCTATTTTCAGTGACGAAACAGGAATATTGCTCTATTTTTTTAAAAATTTAACGGCTGATTTTCGCGGGTCGTTATTCAAAATCGGCGAAAACGGGTACAATGATAAAACAGTGTCTTTTTCGCCACTATAATTGAAGGTTGGGATGGGGACAGGGGACTAGACCGCGGCAGCGATAATCGCCATACGTTATAGAAGAAGAGGCAGGTGAGCATTGATGATCACACGTGAAGAGTTAATTGATTTTATGAAAGAGACGGCATACAAGCCGATGACGTACCAGGAACTGGAGAAACAGTTCGGTATTTCCGATGCCCAGGAGTTTAAGGTATTTTTGAAGCTGCTCAATGAGTTGGAAAACGAGGGGCTCGTTTTGCGCACGCGCAATGAACGATACGGCGTTCCGGAGCGGATGAATTTGATCCGGGGCAAGCTGCAGGCGCATGCCAAAGGGTTCGGGTTCCTCATACCCGAGGACCGGGATCACCCTGATGTATATATTCATGCCAACGATATGGCAACGGCCATGAATGGAGATATTATCCTCGTTCGTATCAATTCCAAGAGTACAGGCGGCGGGCGGATGGAAGGGGAAGTCGTTCGCGTCGTTAGCCGGGGGAATACCGAGATCGTGGGATTATTCCAAGCCCATGACGAGTATGCATTCGTCATTCCTGATGATAAGCGGGTTGTGCGCGATATTTTTATCCCGAAGGATGCATTCAATGGAGCGATGGACGGACATAAAGTCGTCGTTAAAATCGTTTCCTATCCCGAAGGAAGAGCTGCGGCTCAAGGGGAAGTCATTGAAATATTGGGGCACAAAAATGACCCGGGCGTCGATATTCTGTCGATTATCCGCAAGCATGGGCTGCCCGAGGCGTTTCCCGACGAGGTAATGGATGAAGCGACGGCAGCACCGGACAAGATCAGCCCGGAGGAATTGAAAGGGCGGCGGGACTTGCGCGGCAAACGGATCGTCACGATTGACGGTGAGGATGCCAAAGACTTGGATGATGCGGTCAACGTAGAACGGCTGCCTAACGGGAATTATGTGCTAGGGGTTCATATCGCCGACGTCAGCTATTACGTGCGCGAAAGCTCCGCATTGGATCAGGAAGCGTATAATCGCGGCTGCAGCGTTTATTTGGTCGATCGGGTCATACCGATGCTGCCGCACAGGCTGTCCAACGGCATATGCTCGCTAAATCCGCAAGTGGACCGGCTGACAATGTCCTGCGAGATGGAATTCGACCCGCAAATGAACGTGGTGCGGCACGATATTTTTACATCCGTCATCAAGACAAGTGAACGGATGACGTATAAAAATGTGCGTCTGCTGTTAGCCGGCGAGGCGGAGCCGGATATCGTGGAAAAGTACGCTTATTTGTTGGACGACTTCCGCCTGATGGAAGAGCTCGCCATGAAACTGCGCAGCAAGCGGATGAACCGCGGGGCGATCGATTTTGATTTTATCGAGTCAAAAATATTGGTCGACGAAGACGGGAAGCCGACCGACATTGTGAAGCGGGACCGGACGATCGCCGAGATAATTATCGAAGAGTTTATGCTCGCGGCCAACGAGACGGTTGCCGAACATTTTTATTGGCTTAAAGTGCCGTTTCTCTATCGGGTGCACGAGGATCCGGATGCCGAAAAGCTGCAGCACTTCATGGAGTTTATTACGAACTTCGGTTATGTGGTGCGAGGAAAGGGCAATACTGTACACCCGCGGGCACTGCAGACGCTTCTGGAGGAAATTCGCGGTAAAAAAGAGGAGACCGTCATCAGCACCGTGATGCTGCGTTCGATGAAAAAAGCGATGTACGATTCGCAGAGCCTGGGTCATTATGGGCTCGCGGCCGAATACTACTCGCATTTTACGTCGCCGATTCGACGGTACCCTGACCTGATCATCCACCGCGTCATCCGCGAAGTACTCGAAAGCGGCGTGTTAAGCGAGGCGAGGCATGAATATTTGGCTTCGCGGATGGACGACATCGCCAAGCAGTCATCGGACCGGGAGCGCGTAGCGGTGGATGCGGAACGGGAGACAGAGGCGCTGAAAAAAGCCGAATTCATGCTCGACAAAGTCGGAGAGGAGTTCGACGGCATCATCAGCAGCGTGACGAGCTTCGGCGTCTTCGTAGAGCTGGATAACACGGTGGAAGGGCTGATCAGGCTGTCCGACTTGACGGACGATTATTATCACTTCCACGAAGCGCAGCACGCTCTGATCGGCGAACGCACCTCACGTATATACCGTCTAGGCGATGAGGTCAAGGTACGGGTCGCGCGCGTAAATATGGATGAACGCACCATCGATTTTGAGATGGTGGACATGAAGCCGCGCCAGCAAAAGGTCAGCTTGGTCGACGCGCTGAACGCCGTGCGGAAGAACAAGCAAGCGGCTCGGCCTGGCGGTCGGGGTCCCCGCGAAGGCGGGGCCGCCGCCAGGCGCCCAGCCGCCGCAGGCAGTCGCCCCGGCCGTGGCGAACGTGCTGGGAAAGGCCGCGCTGTCGGCGGTAGTGCTGCCGGTAGTAGCGCCGCCCGCGGCAAAGGACCGGGCGCAGCCAAGTCGCGCGCCATGGAGGCGGCTCGGCCCACCGGCGAGGTCGGTGGAACCGGCATTAGCTTCGGCGGCGGTGCACGGCCGAAGAAGAAGCGTAAAAAGATCGTGAAGCGGTAAGCTCTCGGCTTCGTGTGTTTTATTGATTGATACGGCGCGGACGCTCTTGATTTCAGGGGATGGAGTTTGGTACAATGGACTCCATCCCTTATTGTGGGATAATGCTGCCCGGAAGGAGGCGTTCCGCGGAAGATGAGCACAAAGAAGAGTGACGGCAAACTATTGGCGCAAAATAAAAAAGCGTCCCATGATTATTTTATCGAGGATACGTATGAATGCGGACTTGTGCTGACCGGCACGGAGATCAAGTCTCTGCGTAACGGTCGAGCCAATATAGGCGATGCGTTCGCGCTGATTCGTAACGGCGAAGCGTACATTCATAATATGCATATTAGTCCGTTCGAACAGGGCAACCGGTACAATCCGAGCGATCCGACGCGAGCGCGCAAGCTTCTTCTGAAGAAAACCGAGATTCACAAACTGCTCGGTTTGGCCAAGCAAGAAGGCTACACCTTGGTACCGCTGAAGATTTATATACGCAATGGCTTTGCAAAGCTGCTTATTGGCTTGGGCAGAGGGAAAAAGCAGTACGACAAGCGGGATACGGCAGCCAAACGGGATGCCCAACGGGATATCCAGCGCGTGCTGCGCGAGAAGCAAAAAGTCGCCCGGTAAGCAGGATCTGCCTCGACTGGCAGTTCGCTTCATGATTTCCATGAAGTCCTGCATCTTTTTGAATGAAAGTATGTTATACTAATAAGGCATCGAGATCATGTAAGAAAAAACACCACTGTTGTTCACGACACCGATTTAGCGAGGATCGTATCGTGGTAGATGCAGCAGGTAAGTTTTTTACCATAACCTTTTTACGGAATCAATTAAGGACCCTCTGTCGGGGGTCCGCCTATGCGGGGACGTTCTTGGATTCGACGGGGATAGTTCGAGCATGGGTTGCGGGTAGTGGGGACGCGTCCGCTTTATCAACGCTAAAGCCTATTAAATGGCAAACAACAACAACCTGCTCTTTTAGCAGCCTAAGAAACTGCTGGAGCGCTTCTACCTTCCATCGCCCATGTGGCAGGATAGGGGCTCAACCTATAGTGGGATACGCTGTCTAGTCTCCGCCTGCGGCTAGCTGAAGAAGACAACCAGGCTGACCCAACGCGCAGCGGGTTACGGCGCGGCGCTCGGGTGACATCAAAACCGTGACTACACCCGTAGAAGCCTGTGTGGCGTTATCTTCGGACAGGGGTTCGACTCCCCTCGTCTCCATACAGAAAAAAGACACCTGAGAGGGTGTCTTTTTTTGTTGGAGAAACGAAAGGGGAGTCGAAGCCCTGGGGGTTCAGACCGCGCGGAACGCAGCATAGCGAAGTGAGCACGGCATGGACATGAACCTCTCAGGTTGTCCTCGTCGAATAGGCTTCGGCAGTAAGTTAGATCGTACATGTCCATACTCCCCTTGTCTCCATATGTAAACAAGAGACATCGACCTATTCGTGGGTTGGTATCTCTTGTTTATTCTAACGGCCTGCAATGCCTCTGAATAGTTTCAAAGACCTCTGGAAAACCAAACTTGTGGTTAACCATATCTACAGTAAAATCCTCTGCTTCTTTATTTTCCTTTATGAAATGATGTCCATTTCATCTACACATTCGAGAACATGTCCCTAAAGTTTTTTTGTAGTTTCCTCATCTTCGAATCACACATATTGCTATCCAATTGTCACACGAAACGTTATTTGGATTTCGTAAATTGTACTTTAAGATACTAATAGTGAAGGCGTTGTCCGGCGCGGCAGACGTAGGAAATGCGTTTTGTGGGGAAGGAGGTCATCAACGAACACGAAATGAAACGAAACGATCACCGGTTCAAGTTCTTTAATGACCAACTTTACACGCAGCTATTCGGACAGCCGCTCGTGTTGCTTATTATTCAAACCTATATAACGGAGGGTTACAATGAAGAAAATTGCATTAGCTTCGACGTGTGGCGTGCTGGCTTCCATTCTGCTAGCTGGATGCGGGAACCAAGCTGCCGGTGGCGGTGAAACCGCCAAATCGCTGGAGAAGCCGCTTGAACCGGTAACGTTGAAGTTTTATCAGAGCGGAAATTACATGACCGAGCAAGATTTCAAAGATCTAGTGGCCGATCCGGTAAAGAAAAAATATCCTCATATTACCGTCGAGAATATTACGACGAAATCCGATTTGCCACAGCTCGTTGCGGCGGGGGAGCCGGTCGATTTCTTTATAACATGGAACGGCAACTTGGCCTATTATAAAGATTTGAACGCGTACGAGGATTTGACCCCGTTAGCGAAGAAGCATGGTTTCGACTTAAGCCGTTTCGATCCGGAGTCGCTCAACGCGGTTAAGGCTGTGTCCGACAAAGGCGAATTGTATGCGTTTCCCTACAGCTTTAACCTGAACGCATTGTATTATAATAAGGATATTTTCGACAAATTCGGAGTCCCTTACCCGAAGGATGGCATGACGTGGGAGAATGCGATTGAACTTGCCAGGCAAGTATCGCGGGAAGATGGGGGGACGAAGTACCGCGGGCTTGAAATTGATTCGTTCTCGCGCCTGACATTTCCGTTGTCGCTCGTTCCCGTCGACGCCAAGACGAACAAAGTGCTGGTCAATAGCGAGTCATATAAACGGGCTTTCGAGGTTGCGAAGCAAATATTTTCCGTGCCGGGTAACAATTACATCGACAGCAGTACAGCCGCATGGAACCGATTCATCAAGGACAAGAATGTCGCTATGTCCGCTACAGTCAATTTATTTTTGCGCCTGAAGGAGACACCGGATCTGAACTGGGACGTCGCTCAATTTCCGAGCTATAGCGACAAACCGAACGTATACGGCATGTACGATCTCCATCTGATGATTCCCCTGAAGACAAGCAAGGCGCGTGACGACCAAATGCGTGTCATGGAGGTTTTGTTCTCCGACGAGGTGCAGATGACTATGGTTCGGAAAA
The DNA here is from genome assembly GCF_910594985.1 of Paenibacillus allorhizosphaerae. GTDB lineage: Bacteria > Bacillota > Bacilli > Paenibacillales > NBRC-103111 > Paenibacillus_G > Paenibacillus_G allorhizosphaerae. The sequence goes on along the minus strand of NZ_CAJVCE010000014.1, from coordinate 124,861 downwards.
CGGCCCGCGTATCGACGTTGAAGGATCCTAAATACACGCAAAATTTCGGTGCCGATATTCCTGAACTGAAGGGGAAAAACCTGGCCGGCATATTCAAGAGCAAGCCCGCGCCGGCTCCCGCCTTCTCGATCCATTACGCCAAGGCGGTCAGTTTGTTAACAACAGAGTACAATAAATATATTAAGAACGGCCAGGATGTCAATACCACGTTCAGGACCGCGGAGGAGAAAATAAAGCAATACATCGATGAGCAAAAATAGAATAAACCATTGCACATTCATTATCAGCCCAGTTTGCATACGAAACAACCGCCGGCGATTCCCGGACGGTTGTTCTTTTTATTCCATCGGATTGAAGGCGTGTCATTCCTTGTATAGGGTCGGAGATATACCAAAATGCTTTTTAAATGCCCTGGTAAACGAATACAGATCGGGATATCCGACGGACAAGGCGATTTCCGTAATGGAATGGGAGCTCTTCAGAAGCATCTGGCCCCCCTTTTCCATTTTTAAGGATTGAAGGTATACGACTGGATTGATCCCGGTAACCCGAAAAAATGTTTTCGAGAAATGAGACCGCTCCTTAGCGACATGCCTTGCTACATCCTCGACAAGAATACCTTCGGAAAAATGCAGCTTCATATAGTCGATGCTTTTTTGTACCCACGACGAATCGTGTGGCGAATGCCCGGCCCCCGATGATTGCTCGGATACTTGATGGAACAGCCGGTACGTCAAGCTGAGCAGATTCGTGTCCTGATCGTCGACGCACAGGAACAGGCTGGAAATCAAATGCAGTGTGGCTAAGGCGGCGTCGGTGACTTTGCTTCGGGTATACGGATTTTCCCTCATTATGCCGATCTTGGCGAGCAACCCTTCCGATTGCATCCCGTCGAAGCCGAGCCAATACATGCGTAGCGTCTGCTCCGGGTTCGCGATTTTGTAATGATATACCTCGCCGGGAAACAAACAGAACAAATCCCCCTTGCGTAAATCGATAGCTTCTCCCTTATGCGTCAATATAACGCTGCCTTCCATTATAAAGTGCAGGGTGTAATACCGAATGACGCGGGGGACGCTGTGATGGTTCGGCTTTGCTTTGTTAATACCGAGCCGGATCGGCCATATACCGCCGTTCAGTTCCAGCAGGGTCGGTGTACGTAATCTTTCATCGACGAATTCGAGAGCGTGCTCCTTCATGTTTTTTACCGCCTTTCTACGGATAAAACACACATATTGCTATCCTTTCGTGACACGTAACGTTATTTGGATTTCGTCTCTTGTACTATAAGATAAAAACAGTCGAAAGTGTTGTCAAGCGCGGTAGACGTAAATATTTCGTAAAAAAAGGAGATCGAAATTATGGATCCTATTCGGATAGGTGTAATCGGTACTGGAGGACGAAGTGGAATAAGCAAATATTGGCATCAGCCGGGCGGAAGATCGATCATTGTGGCCGGCGCAGACATTAGAGAGTCCGAGCTTTCCCGGTTCGCGAAAGAGCTGAATTCCGACGTCATGACGACGCTGGATTATCGTGAGATGCTGGAGAGAAAGGACATTGATGCGATTGTGATCACTTCTCCCGATTATTGTCACGAGGAGCATGCGATTGCGGCGCTGCAAGCCGGAAAGCACGTATTCTGCGAGAAACCGCTCGCCATTACGGTGGAAGGCTGTGACCGTATACTGCGAACCTGGAAGCAATCGGGCAAGCAGCTAATGGTCGGCTTCAATATGCGGTATATGAACATGTTCCGGACGATGAAAGAGATTGTCGATTCGGGGGTTATTGGGGAAATCAAGGCGGTGTGGGTCCGCCATTTCGTCGGGCGTGGCGGCGATTACTATTACCACGATTGGCATGCCAAATCGGCGAATACGACTTCCTTGTTGCTGCAAAAAGGGTCTCACGACATCGATATCATCCATTGGATTACTGGCCGGAATACCGTCAAGGTAGCTGCTTTTGGTGGGCTCGACTATTTTGGCGGGGAGCGGCCGGATGATCTGTCTTGTTCCAACTGCCCGGACAGTGATACGTGCGTGGAATTCAATACGGCTCCGAGACGGACGCAATGTGCTTTTCGCAGGGAGGTGGATGTAGAGGACAACAACGTTGTCATTATGGAGTTGGAGGGCGGCATCAAGGCATCGTATTTGCAATGTCACTTCACTCCGGACTATCACCGGAACTATACTTTTATCGGGACGGAAGGCCGGCTTGAAAATTCGGAACCGGAAGGCAAAGTATACGTCAAGACAAAACGATCCCACTCCGAACGCGTATTGGCGGATCGGGTATACGAGATCAAATCGGCTTCGGGTACCCACGGGGGGGCTGATCCGGTGATCTGCAAAGATTTCGTCGATATGATTCTGGAGGGCAAGCCGCCTGTCGCTACACCGCTCGCCGGGCGTATGAGCGTGGCCGTTGGCTGTGCTGCGACGGAATCGATCCGAAGCGGCGGGTGCGTTGTTCATATTCCTCCATGTCCGCTGACATGACGGGACGGGGAAATCAGTCTAGGTCCAACCAACTTTTGGTGCAGAATAATTTAGCGATAATGATACGTATTAGGGTAATGACAAATGATTTTCTGCATATACTTATTCCGCTCCTGCTTAACCAACCTCAGCATCACGCGGCGACGGATTGTGGATTTGCCAAGCCACGATTCGTCTCCATACAGAAAAAAGACACCTGAGAGAGAGCCCTGCAAAACGAATACAGTATTTGTAAAAAGCGACCCAGTACCGCAAAGGTGCTGGGTTTGTTGTATTCTGAAAAAAAAGGAAAAGTGAGTTGAGCGTAGTTGCTGCATTCAGCCAGACAAGCATCGTAGATTTCGGTTTCATTTACGACTTAGTGAAAGCATCATACTGTATGTATTACGGCAGACCGGCTAACGAACCGGAACTGCTGTTTCGTCTGCTGTTTTTACAGATCCTCTTCAATCTTTCAGACGAGCGGGTCGTTCAGGAAACACAGGTAACTTGGCCTACAAATGGTTCGTCGGTTTAAATCCTGAAGATGCATTGCCAGATGCATCACAGCTTTCACGGTTTCGCAACCATCGCCTGGGCGCTACTCATGTAGATGATGTACTGAAGCAGGTAGTTAGGCAATGTATCGAGCACGGCCACATCAAAGGCAAGATTATCATCCTGGACGCGACCCACACCCAAGCAGCGGCACAAAAGCAGCAGCCGCTCGACGTACTTCGCGATGCAGCCAAGCGACTCTTTCGAGTTGTGGTCAAGCGGCATCCTAAGTTAGAAAAAAAATTGCCAGCATTGCCGAGAGTGAAGAGTAATGAGCCAGAAGCAGAGCGTATCATGTTACGTTATTTAGCTGGACTCGGAGAAAAGGTGGAGAACTTGTTGCCTGACCATGAGGGCGCGATCAGCGAGAAATTACATATCGCGAAACAGATTGTGGAAGATGAGCGTCTGCTCGCAAACAAAGGTATTCGCTCGGCGATTGATCCAGAAGCACGGTTCAGCTGGAAGAGCAGCTCAAAGTCATTTTTTGGATACAAAGAACACCTAGCCAGACCGAGAATGAGATTATCACAGCTGTGGAAGTTACGCCAGGAACAAGCGATAACGGTAAGCAGTTGACTGCTCTTTTGGCACAATCCAAATCAAACGGCGTTGAAGTTAAGGAGATCATCGCAGATACGGCCTATTCAGGTAAAGATAATTTAGCTGAAATGAAAAAGGAATCCATACTACCTATTGTCCCTCTAAACCCCGTCGTCCACGAGGGAGGCGAGCGCCAAGAAGGTTTCGAGTACAACAAAGATGCAGACTTTGTGGTTTGTCCCGCTGGCAAACATAGCCTTCGCAAAGCGGTTCAAGGCAGCAAGAAAAGCGGAAAGAGCCGTTCGTTAGTCTACTATTTTGACGTGGAGAAATGCAAAACTTGTCCACTGCGCGACGGTTGTTACAAGCCAGAGGCCAAGAGTAAGACCTACTCGATCCGGATTATTGCTGAGCACTTCCAGGATCAAATCGAATTTGAACTTAGCGATACGTTCAAAGAACGGATCAGGCGCAGACCCATAATTGAGCACAAGAACGCAGAGATGAAGAGATTCCACGGAATGGCCACAGCCAAATACCGAGGTCTATTTCGCATGCGAATACAAGCTTATCTCACTGCATTCGTCGTCAATGCAAAACGAATGGTTAAGTTAATAGAACAGAAGCAGCCCGCCCTTGGATGAGGGACGAGCTGCTTTTTTCATTTTCTTATTCACTTTTCCAATTCTAGATAACCACTTTTCTTAAAAGCAGGGCTTTTGCAGGGCTCTCTGAGAGGGTGTCTTTTTTTGTTGGAGAAACGAAAGGGGAAGCGAAGCCCTAGGGGTTCAGAACGCGGAACGGAGCAAAGCGGATTGAGCACGACATGGACATGTACTGCTAAGGTTGTCCTCGTCGAGTGGGCGTCGTGAGCAGGGAGATGGAGGAATTCGATACTCCCCTCGTCTTCATACTCAGTAAGAGGGCCTCAGTATACAGCTGAGGCCCTTTTGCTATGTAGAGAGATTTGATATAATGTACATATGTTATAAAAGTTATTACTGTTATAAGGTATAACTTATTGAGTGCTGTCATACTATAGAGAAGGAAAATGAACATGAATGGTGTGGTCAAAGTGACAATTGATAAACGGAATGTGACTCGTTATTCCCGCAAAATAGGACGAATGGGAAATAGCCTGGGAGTAAGCTTGCCTAAAAGCTTAGCTGCAAAGTTGAATGTTTCGCTAGGGGATGAAATCGAATTTATTGAAAATGATAGCGGTGAAGTGGTGTTGAAAAAAGCTCGGCAAGGCCAACTGCCTGATAATGTCCGATCTGAAGTTCTTGAAGCGTTCTTTGATGTATTTGAAGAAGATAGAGGCATTCTTGAGGACTTAAGGGATCGATGAAAGAAATGATAAACTTTCTTACCAAAGAAGAGGTTATTTCAGCACACTATTTTATGATGAAAAAAATGAATGACGCAGAGCAAGCAGGCGTGAAAGATCATGGTCTGCTGGAATCTGCGGTACATAGGCCCCAGCAAAGTGTTTTTGGAGAAGACGCTTATCCAACTTTATTTGATAAGGCCGCAGCCTTGCTGGAATCTCTGGTGAAGAATCATTGCTTTTATAATGGTAATAAGCGGACAGCCTATCTGGTTACCAAATCTTTCTTGATGCTGAATGGATATCATCTGCAAATGGAAAGGGAATATGCAGTGGAGTTTATCGTAGATATTGCAAAAGGTTTGCATTCGTCGGATACTATCGCTCGTATTTTGAATGAACATTCTGAAGAAAGATGATTCAAGGACTTCCCTAAGTGATCTCAAAACTGCGGTTACACTCTTAGAAAATCGAATGGAGTAATTTTGGGACAGGGATTTAAGTCCCCTCGCTCCACAAGTATGAAAGCCGAACGCATGAGGTTTTTCACTTTAGATTAATGAATTGTGCTGATCTTATTTATTTTCTTGAGTATAGATATTGGACGACGATCGGGTAACATCAAAACTATAACATCACCCGTAGAAGCCTGTGTGGCGTTATCTTCGGACAGGGGTTCGACTCCCCTCGTCTCCATACAGAAAAAAGACACCTGAGTGGGTGTCTTTTTTTGTTGCAGAAACAAAAGGTGAAGCGAAGCCCTGGGGGTTCAGATCGCGCGGGGAACGGAGCACTTTTTGAGGAACGTTAATTAATCTTGAAAAGTTAATACGCAGCTGCCCGTCTATTCCGTCCTGCCATAGGTTGCTCTGATCCTGCAAGGCGAGCCCTATTCGATTGATTGTTACATTTAACAATATCACGGACCAGATTTTATCCCTATTTCACAGGCGACCACTATACTGAATGTAGTCCCCAAATATGACCAAGGTTATTACATTGATATAGGAGGGATCACAGTATGGGAATCCATGCATATTTTCGCTCTTTAAATGAACTGGAACGAATCATTCGCTGCCCGGGGAAATTTAAATTTGAAGAACATAGTGTTGCGGCCCATTCATGGAAAGTCGTTCAATATGCCAAAACGCTTGCTGATATTGAGGAACAAAACGGCGCGAGCATCGACTGGAAAAAGCTTTACGAAATCACGAGCAGCCACGACTACGGCGAAATCTTCATTGGAGACATCAAAACGCCGGTCAAGCATGCTTCGCCCGAACTTCGCCTGCTCATACAAAAAGTAGAAGAAGGCATGGTGTACAACTTTATTGAGGAACACATCCCGCAAGAGTACAAGCCTATTTTCCATAATCAGCTGCGCGAGGGCAAAGACGGCTCTATCGAAGGATTGATTTTAGAGGTAGCCGATAAAATGGACCAAGTGTATGAAGCGTTCGCCGAGCTGCAAAAAGGGAATACGGAGAAAGAGTTCGTTACGATGTACCGGAATGCCTTAATCAAAATTAAAAATATGAGACTATACTGTGTTGAATATTTTCTGAATCACATTTTGCCGGACATGATCAATGACGAACATATTTCGTCCGTTGACATCAAACGGATAACGGAAGAAGCTTTGGCGCTTAACAGCGAAGCGTAGGCGCAATTTTACGATGCAAGAAATCGGTTTCGATGAGGCGGTTATCGCAGATTCTCTGCAATAGCTGCTTTTCTTTATTTATAGCTAGGCAGCGTCAGTAACGCTAGAATCGCTTATGCATAATATATAAAAGCTTTATTCCGCGTATGTTGAAAAAAGTTCAAAACGAAGCGGCAAGGATATAGAGCTTTACCCGCCGGCATTACGCTAACCGAGGTGTGTTATGGCAACCGTCAGCTTATGTATGATCGTGAAAAACGAGGAGGACGTCATCGCCCGATGTCTGGACTCCGTGGCTGGGCTTGTGGATGAGATCAACATTGTGGACACGGGCTCCGACGACAGAACGAAGGAGATCGTTAGCGCCTACACGGACTGATGCTTTGATTTTGCATGGATCGACGATTTCGCCGCGGCGCGAAATTATGCTTTTCAGCAGGCGACTTGCGATTATATTTTTTGGCTTGATGCGGATGATGTTTTGCTGGAGGAAGACCGCGGCCGATTTCTGGAGTTAAAAACCGGTCTCCCTACGGAAGTCGATTCGGTAACCATGCACTATAACCTTGCTTTAGATGCCGGCGGCAATGTCATGTACAGCTTGCGGCGCAACCGGCTTGTCAAAAGAGAGAAGCATTTCCGGTGGATTGGTGCCGTTCATGAATACTTGGAGGTATACGGCCGCATTATACACAGTGAAATCGCGGTTACGCATAAGGGCAATGATCATGATTCCGACCGGAATCTGCGCATTTATGAGAAGCGTTTGGCGCAAGGCGAGCCGTTCTCACCACGGGATTTGTACTACTATGCCAATGAACTGTCCGATCACCGGGAGTACGCGAGAGCGGCGGAAGCGTACATCCGTTTTCTGGATACGGGAGAAGGCTGGGTTGAGGACAATATCAATGCTTGCCTCAAACTGGGCGATTGCTACATGAACTTGGGACAGCAAGAGCAAGCGTGGGACGCGGTTTGCCGCTCCCTTCTTTACGATGCACCGCGTGCCGAGGCATGCTGCAAGCTGGGATTTTATTTGCTGCTCCGCAACGAGCCGGCCAGAGCTGTTTTTTGGTATAAAGCGGCGACCCGGTTGGAGAAACCGGACCTTTCCTTGGGCCGATTTCAACACGAATGCTGGACGTGGCTCCCCCATTTGCAGCTATGCGTCTGCTATGACCGGTTAGGCGATTATGAAAAGTCGTATTTTCATAATGAAGAGGCCCGCAAGCTCGTCCCGTATGACGAAAGGGTGCAGCTCAATAAAGCGTATTTGGAGAAAAAACTAAACCTACCTGCGGACGAGTAACCGCTGATCTAGCATAGGGATACACTGTGCTTTGCGTCAGCCATTGATTGACAAACGAGATGGAACAAGTGCTAGAACGTTCGAATAAATATGAAAATAAAGCCTCCAGCTTCCACGGCAACCGTGATGTTGGAGGCTCTTTGCGTCCCATTGGAACCGGCGTATGTGACACAACGATTATGGGACTGCCGCTTTCATTTCATAACCAACCTTATTACCGTACGCATGATGGGGCCTTTTTCGATTTGTTGCAAACCAAAGGGTACCGTTTGCCGTAGGCTTTGGCGTAGGTGATTATTTTGCGAATAGCTTCCTTGTCATCCAGCTTGGTGAACGGACAAGGGTCGGGGCGGGTATTGACTTCCAATATCCACGGCGTCAAGCGGCGGTCAATGCCGATATCGATTCCGAGCTCGTTCATTGCGGGATACGTACGGCCGATGCGGGCGGCAGTCAGGCGGGCAAGACGGTTCATTTTGCGCAAAAGCTCGGCGGTCTGATCGCTGCCCGCGAACGGTTTTAACAGATCCTTGGCCGCATAGATCGTGCCGCCCTGACTTCCGTTCGTCACTGCTTTTTGCGGGTGGGCCAGCCGTGCGGCGGTCCCCGTAGGTTCCCACCTGCGGGCAGGACTTTTTTGGATCATGATGCGAAAGTCAAAAGGGCGCCCCTGGTATCGCAACAAATGAATCCCTTTTTGGATAAGGTAGCGTTTGCTGCCGATGCGTTGTTTTAAAGATTGGACCATTCCTTGAAACGTACCGAATGTATATATGTTCATGCCGCTTTGATAACGATAGGCGCTCCTACGTTTCTCTACCCGCACTACGCCAATTCCTTGCGAACCGCTATCCGGCTTCACATATACCATTCCGTATCGCCCCAGCATTTCAAGCAGTTGGCTCTGTGTAAATGGACGAGTAACGGGTACATGCTTTGCCAGCTCCGGATGCTGGAGAAGCATTCGAGCTTTCAACAGCTTGCTGGCAACGGAATTCCGACTGTTTTTCATCTTGCCTTCCTCATTTCCGATTAGTTCTTCCCCACATCATACGGAGCTCTACTTCTATAGGTGATAGTGCATTTTTTTGAGTTGGGAAAAGAACAGGTTCAAGCAGCCCGCATATGTTATAGAAGGTTGAAATGGAATAGATCGGAAGAAAATGTAGGGAGGCGAAGAAGCGAATGCGTTTGCCAACAAGTCTCAAGCAAACGATGGGACGCATGTCGCAGTATTGTCCCTGGTACTTGCAGAAACTCGGCGTAGGGAAAGAGAGCGACTCAGAGGATACGGCTTTGGAATCGCTGCCTTTGATAACGTCTTCCGTGCTGGAGACCCATTATTACTCGGAGAGCAATCCTTTGGCGAAGCGTGACGATATACACTGCTACCGCACGTCAGGAACGAGCTCCGGCCGGCGCAAAGCGATTTATTACTCGAATGCGGACGAAGAGGCGTATATACGCATCAAACTCGACGTCTTTCGGGCGATCCTGGGGACGAACTCTTTTCGGACAGCGATGGCCGACATGGGTACGGGGCATGCCGAAGCGACGGCCGTTGAAGTGTTTCGCCAGCTCGGGATGGAGGTCGAATCGATTTCCTTCCGTCTGCCGATTGAACGGCATATCGAGCGGCTGGCTGAATGTAGGCCCGAAGTGCTATATACGATGCCGTCGATTTTGGATCGCATTTTGCAGGCATCGGCGAACCCGGCGGATTACGGCATTCGCCATGTTATCCTGGTGGGGGAAATCGCTTCGCCGGTCTGGATCCGGCAAGCGGCCAAACGGCTCGGCCTCGACGCGAGGCAAATCACGGATACGTACGGATCGATTGAGATCGGTACGATTGCTTATTTTTCTCACGAGCACGGACGGTATGTATTAGCGGAAGGAATCGTTGCCGAAGGGATCGGCCCGGAGCGGTTGGAAGAAGGACTGGAGCCGCTTGGAGCCGGCGATGAGCAGGTGCTCGTGTTGTCCTCAGCCGTGAGAGAAGCTTTCCCTGCGCTGCGTTACGTCACTTACGATATCGTGCGCGATCTGCGCCCGATCTGGGTGGCCGGCGTGTTGCGGCAAAGCTTCAAGGGCATCGTGAAAAGGATCGGTCCCGACTTGAAGCACGGCGAAAAGATTAGCATTTACGATATTGAAGAAGTTGTATTTCATCATCTAAGCGATGCGAGTGTGCGCGTGAAAGTAGCTGGCAATGCGCTAGTCGTGTATGTATACAGCCCGGCAGCGACGGCAGCGGTGATGGAGCGAATCCGGGACGATGTGGAGAGCCGCATTCCGGAGATCGGCATGATGATTCGGGCCCGCCTTCTCGGCGATATTCGCGTGGAGCAAGGCGCTCTGGAAGATACGTTATATGGCAGTGCAGTCAAGAACAAAAAAATATTTTATGAGTGAGAAGGGATGAGCTTGAAGCTGGAGGGTGGAATAGCCGATACGATCGGCGGTACGCCGTTAATTCGGCTCAATCGTTTATTCGGCGGCGAGTCGTTTCAAGTAAACGGAAAGCTGGAGGGAATGAACCCCGGGGGGAGCTCCAAAGACAGACCTGCGCTGTATATGCTTCGCGAGGCGATACGTCGCGGAGAAATCACAAGCGATACTGTCGTGATTGAATCAAGCTCGGGCAATTTGGCGATCAGCCTCGCGCAATTATGCTGTTACTTGGGGCTCCGGTTTATTTGCGTCGTAGACCCTCGTACAACTGAGCAGCATAAGCAAATTATTCGCGGCTTTCGCGGAGAGATTGATCTGGTTTCCGAGCCCGACCCGGAGACAGGGGAGTTTTTACCGGCGCGGATCCGGAGGGTGGGCGAGTTGGTTCAGCACATACCGAACGCTTATTGGACCAACCAATACGGCAACCCGGATAACTACCTTGCTCACGCGGAAACGACGATGAAGGAAATCGGGGAGCAGCTCGGAGAGATCGACTACTTATTTTGCGGTGTCAGCTCATGCGGCACGATACGTGGCTGTAGGGAATACATCGACAGGCAGCAATGGTCTACCAAGATCGTAGCCGTCGATGCGGTGGGGAGCGTTATTTTTGGCGGGGAGAAAGGCCCGCGCAAGTTTCCGGGTCTGGGGGCGGGGATAGCGCCCGGTCTGTACCGGCAAGACGTGGCGGAACTCGTCGTGCATGTGTCGGACATGGATTGTATTCGGGGGTGCCGCGAGCTCATCCGGTACGAATCGATATTGGCCGGTGCATCATCCGGCGGCATCATTTCCGCCATACGACGAATGGCGGATAGCATTCCCGCGGGTTCGGTATGTGCGGCGATATTGCCGGATCGCGGCGAAAGGTATTTGGACACGGTATATAACGACGATTGGGTGCGGCGGGAGCTTGGCTTCGACCCGTCGATAACGTATGGAGGATAGAACATGATTTATTTACACGACGGCCATATTCGTGAAATCGGAATCGATTGGCGAAAGTTAACGGACATCATCGAAGACATTATCGAAATCAAGGAAGGAGGAGACTGCGTTCATCCGCTGAAGCCGTATTTGCGGTTTCGTGAACCGGTGAATCGGATTATTGCCATGCCGGCTTTCGTCGGCGGGAGCTTCCATATGGCGGGGATCAAATGGGTGGCCAGCTTTCCTGAGAACAGTCGGGTCGGGCTTCCTAGAGCGCATAATACGATTATTCTCAATGATCCGGCGACGGGAGCGCCGGCCGCTTTTTTTCACAGCGGTTTGCTGAACGGGTTGCGCACGGCGGCAGTAAGCGGGCTTATGCTGAAAGCGTACCTTGCCGCACGGCAGCAAGCAAAGCTGCGAGTGGGCATCATCGGATGGGGGCCAGTCGGCCGTCTTCATCTGGACATGTGCGTCAGGTTATTAGGCGAGAAGTTGGAGCGTGTAACGTTATATGATCTCAGAGGGATCGACCCGGTTACGGTGCCGGAATCCGTTCGAGAGATAACGGAAATTGCAGACGACTGGATGTCGGTGTATCGCAACTCCGATATTTTTGCCACCTGTACGGTTTCCGATCACAGATATATCGACGAGGCGCCTGCGGATGGAATGCTGCTGCTTAACATCTCTTTGCGGGATTACAAGCCGGAAAGCGTAGCGAAAGTGAAAGCCGTTGTCGTTGACGACTGGGTGGAGGTATGCCGTGAGAATACCGATGTGGAACTGCTTCATAACGAATACGGTCTGAACGAATCGAACGTCCTCACGATGGCGGACATCGTATGCCGCAACGGGTTGGAAGCATTCGAAAGGGAGGAACCCGTATATTTCAATCCGATGGGTCTGGCCATATTCGATATTGGCGTAGCCGCTTATTATTGGAAGGAAGCATTGCGGCAAAGAAAAGGCGTCATACTTGAGCATGCGCAGCAACAGTAGTCTTCTTCTCTGCCTTCGGATCTGTGTTTTTTCAAGCCGCCTCTCCAGCCATCCAATGGACGATGAAGCGGGCCGCTTTCGGCGAGCCGTAACATTTTTTAGCTTGCCAAGCTATAAACATCCATATATTTCTTAAGTCGTTAATATATTATATGGAAAATATGAGTTAGGGAGGCGTTGGAAAAATGACTGGTTCCAGAGTCCTGAAATGGATCACCGGGGCATTCGAGGTGTTCCTAGCAATTCCTGTTGTTGGCGCTGCCGTAGTGTTGGGGAGCGCTTACACCGCTTTAGGAGTGATGTTCATTCTGCACGTGATTACGTTAATTCTCTCCGCCAAAAATAAAGAACCGTTTTATGGCTCCATCTTAGGGATTATCACCTCGGTATTAGCCTGGATTCCGCTGCTGGGCTGGATCTTGCACTTGATTACAGGCATTTTGCTCATGGTGACCGCCGCACAAAAATCGAAGCCATCCGTTTCGAACCAATCCTAGCTATATGTCTTCGTCCAGAATCGCCGGAAGTTGCGGCTGTGTTCTGCTATGAAGATGTGGGTAGCTGTTCGTTATAAAAGTACGGTAGGACTACTCTACACAAGAAAAAGGAGCTCAGCACATCCGCTGAGTTCCTTTTTCTTTTATAAGCCATCGTGTCGGTAGGAAGCTTCAAGTTGCATGAGCATGTTATGCAAGAAGTTGCGCTGGATATAGGCGCTTTTGCTTCCGTTGTTCCTCCAAGAGCCGCATCATCCATCGTTGAATGATACGGGTATAAGGCGTAGCGTAAGCCGGAGAGATGGAGCGGGAATTCGCCGTCACGGGTAAAGATTCGAGCGACCCGCTCATGCAGCTTGCGGCCGGGTATATGCATCGGCATTTGTTCGAGGACATGAGCATGAAGCAAATCGCCGAGAAGCTGGGGATCGGCCAGTCACAGCTGACCCGGCGTTTTTGCGCGGCATACGGAGCTACCCCCGTGGAATATGTAACGAGGCTGCGCCTCGAAGAAGTGAAGCGGCTGCTGCTGGAAACCGACGAGACGCTTGACGGCATTGCCTGCCGCTGCGGGTTCGAGAACGGGTCTTATTTGAGCCGCGTGTTCAGCGCCAAGACCGGAATGGCTCCCTCGTTGTTCCGGCATAACTATCGAATCTAGCTGTCTGGCCGCTGGGGAGATGTCGATGGAAAAGCAGAGCCGCGGTCTTCATAATTTGTGCAAAAACATTGAATTGTAAGAATATCCACAAAATTATACACAATATTCACAGCTTGCAACCGCTTGCTGTGCATAAACCGACAAGCAGCTGTCAACATATCCACAAGTTGATATATCCACATCATAAAGCTGAGCGGAGGTTGTTCTCGAGGAGCGATAGTGCGGAATGGAGGCATCGGCCGCTTGAACACAGGATACCGGCCTTACGGCAAACAACAAAAAGGAGCTTTGGCTCCTGGGCCAAAAGCTCCTTGACGGTCGAATCCTTAATAGGCGATCTTTACGGTGCGGGTCGCTTCAACGTAATCGACTTTCGCGCCCAGCACTTCGGCGAGCAGCCGGACCGGCACCATCGTGTTTTCGTCGATTAACCGGGCAGGCGTGTCTGTTGTTTTCACCGTGCCGTTGATTTCATACTGATTGGTGTTCGTATAAAGCGTAACTTTCAATGCGCCCTTCGTATAGACGGCCGCGCGCTTCGCATTGTCCCATTCCACATTCGCTCCAAGCGCTGCCGCCAGATCGCGGATGTACAAATACGAGAAGCCGTCGACAATGAGCGGCGGTCTCTTCATCGGGAATGGGATGCCGTCCACCTTGTAGTTTGTGTCGTCCAGGCCGAAGGCGGCTACCCGCTCCACCGGCGCTGCGGTGACATAATACTTTTTATAGTCTGCCGCATTTTGATGCAGCTTCTGTTTGCCAAGCGAGGCGACCGGCTCTGTCGTAAAATCCCATTCCTTCGTCTCTGCGGTGCTGGTGCCGTCCGTTTTCACGGCCTCCAGCTTCAGCTTCACATGATAACGGGCATCCGCTTCCAGCGGCTTGCGCGGAATCAAAATGATGGCATTCGTCAGGCTATCGTCATTGTCCGGCGAATTGGCCAGAAAGTCGACCGGCTTGTTGCTGCTGTCCAGCAGCTCGGCGCTGACCAGTTTGACCTTGTCGATCCCGGTTCCGAAATATTGCGCCATAATCGGGTAACCGGCGGGATACGTGGCTCCGCTATGCATGCGCAGCGGGTCCGGCGCCTCATACCCGTCAAAATCGGTAGGTACAAACCGGTCGCCGGGAGCCGGCGAAACGACAAGCTGCGAGCTGCTGGCCGGTGTCAGGCCGAATAAAATAACGGTATAATTGCCTACTCTTCCGACGCCGACTTCTTGAATGGACGGGTCCAGAAGCGGGCTTCTATGGTACGGTGCGTCGAATAACGCATCGATCGCCTCTTTGACCGCTCCTTTGAGCAGGGCGGCGTCCTCGCCGATGCCGCCTACAGAATAGCCGAAATATTTGGCGCGGTCGATTGGCTTTTTACCGGTAAACCCGGGTTTTCCCGGCTCCTCGTCATGCAAGCTGATCCGGTTCTCTTTCGTTTGATTGACCTTGTTATCTTCCAAATATTTGGCGTGTGCGGTAGCGCCGGCATTGAGCATATCGTTGAACTTGACGGGGCTTAGTCCGTAGATCGTCCGATAGTCGTTCAGCGCGGACAAGCCGTCCTGCTGCTCGGAAGTAGCAGCCTGAAACTGCTTTAGCGCGTTGGCAGCAACCGTAAACTTCCACGATTGTTCCATCGGCATATAGCCTGCATAAGTAATCGAGATGTCCACCTTGTATTCGCCCGGCGCGAGGTCTTGGGTTGGCGTGTAGCTTAACGTTCCTTTGCCGTCATACGCAACCGTTACGCTTTTGCCGTTCACATACATCGAATAAGCTACAGGCTGCATGCCCAGGTCTGTCGTGAAGTAGTACGTAATTGTGGGACGGGTGACGCCGATCGTATCGTTCGGAGCGGTTCTGTAACTGTATGTGGAATCCGCTCGAACCTCGTGTGCGAAAAAGGCGAGATTCGCGCATCCGAGCATCAACGCCAAACAAAACATCGCGACGAATTTGGTCAGACGATTCGTATGTTTCATCATTCTCCTCCTCGTTTCTCTATCCGTTTTGAGTGGATTTGTTCCAACTGTTTGTATTCGTCATGGATCGACAAAACCCTTTTTCAAAAAAATTACCATACTTGTCATGAGCAATTTTTCACAATATGTAGTAGGGTATATCAAAAATAGGCATAGTTTGATATAGTGATACAGTAGTAATCCATCGATTTCGGAGGCCATAATGTCTATTTTCAAAACGGTTCAACTGAGCCATAAGGTGAATGTTGAGAACGGAGCGCGCATTCTGTATAGCTATGATTCCGTAGAAGGGTATTTGCGCAATGCCATGTCGTTTATACAGAGCGCCGTGGACTTCGGTCAGCATGTCATATTCATAGACAGTATGGAACGCTTCGAGTCGATTGCCGCACGGTTGAAGTCGGATAGGCCTCGGAACGATTTTACGTACGTCCATTTTGTGGACAACGGCGATTTTTTCCGGAGACATGACGATTTTCAGTTTGAGAAAGTGCTGACGGACGTGAAAAGAATCATAGAGCCATCCAAGTGGAAAGAAGAGCTTTCGGTGAGGATATGGGGTCATGCGGACTGGACGCTGGAACAGGTAAAAGCTGCGCCGAATGCGGCCAAACGCGTGATCGTAACGGACGAGTTCGGGTATTTCACCGTATGCTGCTATGATGGAAACGCCATTCCCGCCTCGGCCCAGAACGAGAAACTGAAAACCCACGAATACTTAATGACGGATCAGAATATGATCCATTCCAATATGTATCGCAGTCACCGCAACAAACAACTGCTTCCGTCACACTCCGCGCAGTACGAAATCGAGACGGAAATGGACTTTTATAAGCAAAAGCTGGATTTCGTTCATGCCGTATCGCATGAGGTTCGCAATCCGTTAACGGTGATTAAGGCGTATTCCATGCTGTTGATGCAGAAGGCCGAGGACGAGGCGGACCGCGAAAAATTAAAGGCGATTTGCGACTACGTGATGCTGATCGATAATGAAATCAGCCATATTATCAATACGGAGCAGTTGCTTACGACCGAGTCGTTATGGCTGCGCAAGCAAGTGGTGCCGAAGGCGCTGCTGGCTGAAGTTACCGAGATGATGGAAGTGAAGGCGCGGACGCAAGGAATGAAACTGGTCAGCGAAATTTCGCTTTCGGATGGAGATCAATTGCTCAGCAATGCGATCGGTTTTAAGCTGATCGTCTCGAATATACTTAGCAATGCGGTAAAGTACAGCTATGAGGGCGGCTCCGTGTTTCTCCATGTATATACCGACAACTTGCGGCTCCATATTGTTGTAAGAGACTACGGTGTAGGCATCGGGAAAGAGCAGCTCGGGCTGTTATTCCGCAAATATGAGAAATTCAATGAAGAGAAGGGCGGTCAAGGCATCGGCTTGTTTATGGTGAAAAAGCTGGTCGATTACTTTGACGGCGAAATCGAAATCAAGAGCAGTCCGAACGAAGGGACGGTTGTCACCGTTATACTTCCTTTGCAGCCTGAGCCTGTCCTTAACGACGCTGTTGCCGAATGAAGCAACGTCAAGTATGAGAATGAAGAGCACTTCCAACCGCATGTCAGCGGCGGAAGTGCTCTTTCGCGTATACAGTCCGCCGCGAACGGCATGTAGATCTTAGTAAATTTTTCAAGACATATATTCGTTTCCCTATTGAATACTAATGTTAACCATTCAATGCAGGGAGGAATTCAATTTGGAACGGATCTTGATAAGAATGCTGTTTGTTTCTTGTTTGGCGGCGGCTCCCTTTATATTGAAGCGTAAAAACTTGCCTATGTATTTAACCATATTTTTTGCCAAAGGCATTTTATCAAGCGCTGTCGATTCGATTTTCATCAAAAGAAATAAAATCGAATATCCGGTCCGGCCATTCCCGAAAATTTTTGACACCAATATTTTGTATGACCTGTTGTTTTATCCGCTGCTTAGCGTCGTCTGGGTCCGATGGACCGATCGTTCGAAGCCTTTGGGAATGATCCTGAAGAGCTTATGCTTTAGCGTCCCGATGTCCGTTGCCCAATGGATCATGGAGAAGAGGACAAAGTTGTTTAAATGGAGATCATGGTCCGTTCTGCAAACTTTTGCATATATCAACTTCACGTTATTTGCTATCCGAGCTCTTGCAGGAGGCGTACGTAAGCTTACGAAAAAAAATAAGCCGACCCGGGAAAAATTGGACATGTACCGGTCCAATCGATTAACGATGCCATCCCGCATCAAAAATATCGTGATGCAGCCGTCTGCCGCAAAAATGAACATTCCGCTTCGTCCCGTTCAGGAGCCGTCGATAGATTCCGAATCTGCCGATTTGATTCATTAATGCCCGTGAAGCCGCTATGACCACATCCAATAAAATCGAAAAGCTGCTGTGGGCTATCGCTCTTCCCGGTTTCGGCCAATTTTTGAACAAAAAGTATGTAAAAGGGATTACCTTAATCATATTGGAATTCGTGATCAACACGCAGGCTCATTTGAACCTTATCATTATATACAGTTTTCACGGCGATATCGCCGGGGCCATCCATGCTACGGATTACCACTGGCTCATGTTTTACCCGTGTCTATATATGTTTGGCATGTGGGATGCCTACAAAGATGCGGGGACGACCGCACCATACGCGTATCTCCCGTTCGTATTAGGCGCTTTCTTCGGCACCGTCGGAATCATTTATTCGGCAAAGCTGAAGCTGTTCGGCGTTCTATTCGGTCCGGTGTGGTTGCCCATGCTCTTTGCATTTATTGGAATATTTACGGGCATCGTCATGTTTCAAATCATACGCAGAGCGAGAAGGTAGCTAAGTTATGCGGCCGTATGAAGCTTTCATACGCCGCATAGCCCTTCTTAAATAAATAGGACATTGCGGGATACATTTTTTTGATTAACCTGTTGACAGGATTCGAAAAATAATATATCTTTAAATCAAGATAAATGAATTTGAGATATCGAGGAGATGGTGTCCATGCTGAACACAGTAGAAAGACGGAAGATCATCGTAATGATCAAACGAGCCGGTAAATGGGCGAAGTATAGATAGAAGCGATGATTTTTTGTCAAATGTCTCAAATTAAAGATACTTAAAATTATAATAATTGGAGGATGATTTTCATGATGGCGTTAGGGTTATTGCTTATTCGTTTGGTTGTCGGTTTGTTGTTTATCGGGCACGGTGCCCAAAAACTGTTCGGCTGGTTCGGCGGTTACGGTCCGAAAGGAACGGGCGGATGGATGGAATCGGTGGGCATTAAGCCAGGAATAATAATGGCAGTTGTCGCGGGATTCATGGAATTGGTCGGAGGGGTGCTCTTCGCCGCCGGCTTCGTGACTCCGCTGGCCGCGGTGCTCATCGCGGCAGCCATGCTGGGCGCCATCGTCAAAGTGCATGGCAAAAACGGGTTATGGGCGGACGCGAACGGCATTGAATACCATCTGGTGCTGATCGCCGTCGTTGTCGGGATCGCTTTGACCGGGGCCGGTTCTTATTCGCTGGATGCCCTGATTCAATAATCGAACGGCTATCTAATTACAATAAACGGCATTGCTTGACGCAATGCCTTAAGGGAGGAATTTATATGACACTGCAAACGGCAGGAATTCATCATATTACCGCTTTCGCACGCGATCCGCAGGCGAATGTCGATTTCTACGCGGGGGTTTTGGGGCTTCGCCTCGTTAAAAAAACAATCAACTTTGATGCGCCCGAAGTATACCATCTTTACTTCGGCGACCAGGCGGGAAGCCCGGGAACGATCATTACCTTCTTCCCTTGGCCGAATTCGCGTAAGGGAACGATCGGAGGCGGCCAGGTCGGCATCACTTCATATGCGGTGCCCGTCGGATCGCTTCCGTTCTGGGAGCAGCGGCTGGCAAGCTTCGGCATCGAGACGGCAAAAGTAAGCCGGTTTGCAGAACAATATCTTCAATTTACCGACAACGAAGGCTTGCGCCTCGAGCTGGTCGAACGTGCCGAAGGAGCCCAAAGCCAATGGACTTTCGGCGGCATAACTTCCGATCAAGCGATCAAAGGGTTTGGAGGAGCTGTGCTGTTCAGCGTCAATCCGCAGCGGACCATGAATGCGCTGGAGCAGTTGCTCGGGCTGGAAAAGGTTGCGGAAGACACGGCCTATGCCCGCTTCCGTTCCCAAGGGGACATCGGCAACGTGATCGATGTGCCACTGGCCGCGATGAGCCGGGGCAGCGACGGCGCGGGAACCGTGCACCACATTGCGTGGCGCGCCTCGGATTTCCCGCAGCATGCGGATTGGAGAAGCACCGTGGAAACGTACGGCTATCATCCGACGCCGATCGTGGACCGGCAATATTTCAATGCGCTGTATTTCCGGGAAGCCGGCGGCATCTTGTTCGAGATCGCTACCGATCCGCCGGGATTTGCCCGTGACGAACCTGCCGATCAGCTAGGATCGCGTCTGATGCTGCCCGATTGGTTTGAGCCGCACCGCACGCAAATCGAGGCGAACCTGCTCCCGATCGAAGTGAGAGCACTGGAGGGGAAATCGGTATGAAGCATATTTTTGAGCAGGGCACCCGCCAGGAAGCTCCGACGTTAGTACTTTTCCATGGCACGGGAGGAACGGAGCGCGATCTGCTGCCGCTCGCCCGCAAAATTTCTCCGGTATCGTCCGTTCTCAGCCTTCGAGGCAATGTGCTGGAGAACGGGATGCCGCGCTTCTTCCGACGTCTCGCGGAGGGCGTGTTCGACGAGGAGGACTTGGTCGTCCGAACGAAGGAAGTTTATGAATTTCTTGATCAGGCTGCAAGCGAATACGGGTTTGACCGGGGCAACGTGGTGGCGGTCGGTTACTCCAACGGAGCCAATATGATCGGCAGCCTGCTGTTTCACTATACGCAAGCGTTAAAAGGCGCCATCCTTCATCATCCCATGGTTCCGCGCAGAGGCATTCCTCTTCCTGATTTGACCGGGGTCCCGGTGTTTATCGGAGCGGGTACGAACGATCCGATTTGTTCGGCCGGGGAAACCGAAGAGCTGCAGCAGCTTCTTGGCACAGCCGGCGCCTCCGTTGACGTAAGATGGGAGCACTTCGGTCATCAGCTGACGTATACGGAAGTGGACGCAGCGGCTTCCTGGTTTCAAATGCATTTCAAGAGTTGAGTCACCTTCACGGTTGGAGGCCGGATACGGCTTCCAAGAATGCGGTCCTTCACCGAAGGTAATAATAAATCCGGTGTGTAAAGCGGATTTCCACGATGAAATTTCGGCACCTATTATGAACAGGAGTGTGCAATCCATGGCAAATGTGAATCTCGCGATTATTTACTACAGCTCTACCGGAACGAATTACCAGCTCTCCCAATGGGCAGCGGATGGGGGGAAAGAAGCAGGCGCGGAAGTAAAAGTATTAAAGGTACCCGAGCTTGCTCCACAAGCCGCGATCGAATCGAACCCTGCTTGGAAAGCCCATGTGGAAGCGACGCAAAACGTGCCGACCGTGTCCTTGAATGATCTAGAGTGGGCGGACGCCATTATCTTTAGCGTCCCGACGCGCTTCGGGAATATGCCCGGTCAAATGAAGCAATTTCTCGATACGACAGGCGGACTCTGGTTCCACGGGAAGCTTGCGAATAAGGTCGTAAGCGCAATGAGCTCGGCGCAAAATGCGCACGGCGGACAGGAGCAAACGATTCTTCAATTGTATACGTCGATGTATCATTGGGGCGCTATTGTTGCTGCGCCAGGCTATACGGATCCCGTTATATTCGCATCCGGCGGAAATCCATACGGCACCAGCGTGACGATCGATCAGTCCGGCAAAATGGTCGAAGATGTGCAGAACGCAGTGAAGCATCAAGCCAAACGCACCGTTGCCGTAGCTCAAGCGGTGAAGTCGGGGCTTAATCAATAATCAAGCAAGGCATACCCTGCGGTTGGATGGTGATTAAGGCTCATATGTCATGAGCCTGACTCATCGTACAACCGCAGTTTTCTTTTTTGGAAATAACAATGCAAGCATGGAACCCATGGGGGCGGCCGCCCATACAATACATAGTCGAATGACCCTACTACGTTCACAGGAGGTTGCATTACATGGATCGTGCATTTTTCCCTTTTGGCGGCTTCGGGCCCTTTGGTTTCGGACCGTTTGGCGGGTTCGGAGCGCCTTTCTTTTTTCCCGGCCGCAGCTTTTTTCCGTTTTTCACTTTATCTCCGTTCTTTTTTCCGTTTTTCCGGGGAGAAGAGGACCGGGACGGCACTTACTATGCGCAGCATCATTGCCAGGAAGGCGATTCTTACGAAAGGCTGGCGGACATGTATAACGTCCCACAGCCGATTCTTGAAACGATGAACCCGCATATCGAGCATCCGCAAGCTTTATCTCCGGGCCATATCGTGTACATTCCGAGACTGAACAAAATGTACTGCCATAAAATGTACTTAGAGCAAGAGACAGCCGGTGCCGAGAATGCTGCTCCCATGTATACTTCACCGATGCAGGCAGCCCCGTATCCAATGCAAATCCCGCAGTACCCCGCGCCGAACGCCGGGCCGACGGCGGCTTATCCGATGCATACCGGGCCGAATGCGGCATATCCGTACACCGGCAAATAAATGATGCGTACCGGCGGCTTCGCCGCCGTCGCAAGGAAAGACAGGTTACTGTCCGGATGCGGTCCGGGACAGGCAACCTGTCTTTTAATTGTCGGAAAATTGCAAATTTTCATTCTTTGCCGCATAGTAAAATGATGAATCTACTTTAATATGGGGCGAATTTTATAGGGGGGCTGGAGGATGGAAACAAAACGATGGAGCTTGCTGCTTACGGCGGCTTTGATGGCTTCACTCATGACGGCATGCGCAGGGAGCGGCGTTCCCGGCGGAAACGGCGGAGCGACGGTTGGCACGCCATCCGAGGGGAAGGACCCGGCTGCAAGCAAGCCGCCGGAGCCTCCGGCCAATACCGGGCCGAAGGAAATTACGATGTACACGGCCGGCGGGACGATCGACGAGAAAGCGTTCAACGACATGTACGGCAACGCCATCCGCAAAAAGTTTCCCGACGTTACGCTGAAATACATTCCGAGCGGCAAAGGCTCGACACTCCAGGAACTTCTATCCGCCGGAACGACGATCGACATCGTGTTCGACTCGATCGGATATGCCTACAATTTCCGAAACTTCGGCCTCCAGTACGATATGACCCCGTTGATCAAAGCCAAAAACATCGACCTCAGCAAATTCGAGCCGTCCACTATTGAATTCCAGCGCAGAGTAGGCAACGGAGCGATCTACTCTTTGCCGGTTTGGACCGCGACGGCGGCGCTGTATTATAACAAAGACATTTTCGATAAATTCGGAGTCCCTTACCCGAAGGATAACATGACCTGGAGCGAGATATACGATTTGGCGAAAAAGCTAACCCGCTCCGAGGGCGGGGTGCAGTATGTCGGCTATGTTACGGCGGCCGGCTCGCAAGCGAATACGAATCAGCTCGGCTTGAAATTCGTCGATCCCAAAACCGGAAAGGCGCAGATCGACAACGAGGATTGGCGGAAGTTTATGCAGAGCATCGTTCAGTTTTTCCAGTTCTCGGGGATGCAGTGGACCGACCAGAACAGTACGGTGGCGGCGATGCGGGCCATGTTCGAAAAAGATCGCACCGTCGCGATGTACACGAACTACAGCGGCGGAACGCCGCCGGACGATATGAACTGGGACGCGGTAACCGTACCTTCCTATGAGCAGGCGCCGGGAATCGGGCCGCAATCGTATCCCGCATATTTGTCGGTAACGAACTTGAGCAAAAACAAACCGCTCGCGTTCGATATCGTCGCTTACCTCGTTTCGGAGGAGTACCAGCTGGAAAATACGAAGCTGGGCCGAGCGACGGTACTCAACAACCGCGAAATATTGAAGCATTACGGCGAGTCGATGACGAAGTTCAAAGGGAAAAACATTGCCGCCATGTTCCCGCAGAAACGTGCCGAGCTCGGGACGTACGCGCCGGAGGAATCGATTGCATCGGCCAAATTCGCCGCTGCGTTTACCGATATCATCACGAACAAGAAAGACATCGTTACCGCCCTGAGAGATGCGAACGAGGCGGCCAACAAAGAAATCGAGACGTTGACGACGCAGAAAAAGTAAGCGAAGGAGCATGCTCGGCGTCTTTGAAAGGACCAACCCGCAAGTCATGGATACATGATGGAGGGAGGTCCTTTTTGTTTCCTCATTTTCTTTTCTTCTGTATCATATTACAATAGTTTCATAGAATACCCGGTTTCGGAGGAGGTCCCGCTCGTGTCCTTCGTGTTTCAAGCCGCCGATTATCCCGCAAGCCCCGGATGCTATATCATGAAAGATGCGGCGGGTCGCATTCTGTATGTCGGCAAATCCAAAAACTTGCGCAGCCGGCTGCGTTCCTATTTTACAAAAAACCACTCGCGCCGTAGAATTCGACAGTTGGTCGGCGAAATCGCCGCCATTGAAGCGGTGCTGGTCAATAACGAGGCGGAGAGCCTGCTGCTCGAAAATAATTTGATCAAAATCCATAAGCCTCCCTATAATCGGGCGCTGAAACGGGATAATAGCGGCTATGCGTATTTGCAGCTGACGAATGAACGGCTGCCGCGGCTTAGCGTATATTACCGGGATCGAAGGCGTACGGCCGAAAGGAAGACCGCGCCGGAGGTAGGGCCGGAACGGAGATTCGGTCCTTATCAGAACACGAGGTTCCGGGATGTGCTGCTTGAATTCGTTACGGAGCATTACGGGCTGCGCACCTGCGAGCCGATGCCGAAGCGAGCGTGCCTGCTGCTTCATATCGGCAAATGCAGCGGAATCTGCGAAGGCAACATCAGTGAAGCGGACTACCGGGAGCGGGCGGAGCAGGCTGCCGAATTGCTGGCGAACCGCGGACAAGAGCTGATCGGGGCCATGTATGCGAAGATGGAAGCTTATGCGGAGCGCCTGGAATTCGAGAAGGCACAGCGGATGCTCCGGTATATCCGTCTGCTGGAGCGAAAGCAGGACAAGCAAATTGTCGACCGGGAAAGCGCCGCAGACCAGGATGTCTTGTATTTCGGCGAAGACCGGGTGCTCGTCGCCAAAGTGCAGGAAGGGATGCTGCGGGATTTCCAGATGCACGAACTGGTCAGCGCTTATGCCGAACTGGCTTGCGATTCATTTCTTATCGCGCATTACGGGGAGCAGCGGCCGGACGAGCTCATCGTGAACAAAATCGCCGATCCGCGGAAAGTGCGCGCCGCCCTGCGCGTCGGGGGTAGCAAGCCCGTCAAGATTACGCTGCCGAAGCGGGGTCTCAAGCGGGACTTGCTCGAGTTGTGCAAAAACAATTACGATTACCGTATGAGCCGGGACCGCGATGGAAGGAATGAAGGATGATAGCCGTACCGGCGTTTCAAGCCGGATAAGGAGGAACCGCTGCTGATGCTGAAATATACGATCTGTTTTCTGGTCAGAGGAAGTCAGGTGCTGATGCTCAATCGCAATAAGCCTCCCGGGATGGGGTGCTGGAACGGCGTCGGCGGCAAAATCGAGCCGGGTGAAACCCCGGAGCAAGGCGCAATCCGGGAAATCCGCGAAGAGACCGGCATCGAGGCGGGGGAACTGTACTACGCCGGACGGGTGAAGTGGTTTTCCGCGCAGGGCGCGATGAGCGGCGCCCATCTGTTCGTCGCGGAACTTCCGGAACATTTGGCGTACGATGCGCCCAAAGAAACGGAGGAGGGGCTGCTTTCGTGGAAGGAAACAGGTTGGCTGCTTGATGAACAGAACAAAGGACTGATCAGCCACCTTCACCTATATTTGCGATGCGTACTGGAACGGCAGGGCTGCTACGAGTTTGAATGTTACTTTAACGACCAAGGGAAAGTCGTGCGGTTCCAGCAAGCCGCTTTGCATAATATGGAAACTTCCGGAGCATAGTAACCTTTGTCTCAAGGGCAAGCATTTGACTATGAATTACGGAGGAATGGTTATGACATCCAGTAGAAATCATCAAGGCGCGCACGGCATCGGACAGGCGGAAGAACAGCTGAATCAGCAGGCGGAAGCGGCTGAAGCGATTCAAGGGACGAATGAAACGGATCAGGAAGTATTGGCGGCAGCGAACCGCAATGAATCGGAATTGGACGAAATCATTGAACGGCAAAGCGATTGAGCCTTATGCTTTCGCTGCCGAACGGCCTGACATTCCTGATAAGGGAAGTCAGGCTTTTTTAAAATTACAGGAAAGCAGAAGTTTGAATCGGAGGTGGGGAGAATCGGGAGCCCGCTTTACTTATATACATACGCCTGTCATGAGGATGAACGCCCGCTTTGCCGGTTGGAGCTGCGGACATTGTTCGGTTCCGAGCCGGAGGAGGCCTATGTGCTCAGCGATGTCGATCTGGATGCAAGCCGCAGCCCGTTTATCAAACAGCGCATTGCCGTATCGCATGAAGCGGCGACGCTGTCCGAGCTGGCGGAGGAGGTCAACGGCGTGACCGTGGCGGAAGCGACGTTCAAAGTCGTGTTCGTCGAGACCGGAGCGGAGACGACGGTCGATTACGATGGGCAGCGCCAGGCCGAACGGGCCATCGGCGCACACATTCGCGGCACGGCGGAGATGCGCCGCCCGCAGCAGCTGTTCGGCGTGGCGCAGGCCGGCGGCCGCTGGCTGTTCGGCGCATGCGCAGCGAACGAAGCGGTATGGCTGCGGCACAAAGCGAAGCCGCAGCAGTATTCGACGGCGCTCGGCACCCGCGTCGCCCGCGCCGTCGCCAACATCGCCGTGCCGAGGCCGGAAGGGATCAAGGCGGTCGATCCTTGCTGCGGGATCGGCACGGTGGTGATCGAAGCCCGTTCGATGGGCATCGATATGGCCGGCTTCGATCTGAACCCGCTCGCCGTGCGCGGAGCGCGTGCCAATCTGGCGCATTTTGGCATGCCTGACGTCGTTGCCGTCAAAGACATAAACGAATTGACCGGGCATTACGATGCGGCCGTGCTGGATTTGCCTTATAATCTATGCTCCGTCATTTCGCAGGAGGAACTCCTTTCGATGCTGCGAAGCGCACGCGCCCTTGCGGATCGAGCCGTGCTCATTGCTACGGATACGATCGACCAACTGGTCGAACAGTCCGGTTTTACGATTCGCGATCGCTGTGTCGTCCGCAAAGGAACGTTTACCCGGCACATTCTCGTATGCGGATAAAGGTCGTCTTGAGGCGATATGGTTGGAACGGTATCGGTTAATCATCTGACATTATGCTATGTTTTATACCCATACTGACATATGTTTTGCTAGAAAGAAGCGATACAATAGAGAAGGACAAACGGACAACAATACAGATTGGGGAGGATGGGGACAATGGCGTATTCACCAAATAGCGAAAGATACGGTACCATGAAGTACAATGCATGCGGGAAAAGCGGATTAAAGCTCCCGGCGATATCGCTTGGGTTATGGCACAATTTCGGTGGAGTGGACGCGTACGAGAATGGACGGGCGCTCGTTCGCCGCGCATTCGATCTGGGCATCACGCACTTTGATTTGGCTAATAACTACGGTCCGCCTCCGGGGAGTGCGGAAGAAAACTTCGGAAAGATGCTGCGCGACGATTTTTCCGCTTATCGCGACGAGATGGTCATATCCACCAAAGCGGGCTTTTACATGTGGCCGGGGCCTTACGGCGATCGCGGGTCGAAAAAGTATTTGGTATCGAGTCTCGATCAGAGCTTGAAGCGGATGGGACTGGATTACGTAGATATTTTTTACCATCATCGTCCGGATGCGGATACGCCGCTTGAAGAAACGATGGGTGCGCTCGATTTGATCGTACGCCAGGGGAAGGCGCTTTATGTCGGCATTTCGAACTACAATGCGGAGCAAGCGAAGGCGGCATCGGCGATCTTGAAGTCGCTCGGCACGCCTTGTCTGATTCACCAGCCAAGGTACTCGATGTTCGTGCGCCAGCCCGAGGAACGGTTATTCGGCGTACTGGAGGAAGAGGGCATCGGCTCGATCGCCTATTCGCCGCTCGCCAAAGGGATGTTGACCGACCGATATTTGAACGGCATTCCGGCAGATTCCCGCGCCGGCGGTCAAAGCGTCTTTTTGAAGCCGGAAGAGCTTACCGATGAAGTGATGGGGAAAGTGCGGAAGCTGAACGAGATCGCACTGCAGCGGGGCCAGAAGCTGTCGCAAATGGCTGTTGCCTGGGTGCTCCGAGGCGGCCGTGTCACTTCGGCGTTGATCGGAGCCAGCAAGGTCAGCCAAATCGACGACGCCGTGCAAGCTTTGGCGCAATCGGATTTCAGCAAGGAAGAGCTGGATCGGATCGATTCCATCCTGCAATCCTAAAATAGATAGATGGAACACGCCGGACCGAGAAGGTTCGGCGTTTTTTGCGCCCATCGGCAACCGGGGGAACGGCAGTTTCGTATTTCCTGATAGGAAGGGGCGGTGGGCCTTGCTGAACTATATGAAAGAAGTATATCAGGCGTGGATCGATTACCCTCTGAGGGAAGGCAAGCAGCTCGCCGGCAAGTATCGCATCGAGAAGTTTCTTGGCGCCGGCAGCTATGGCTTGACGTATTTGTGCCGGGAGCTCTCGACCGGGCGGACGGTCGTAATCAAGCAGCATAAGCCGAGCAAAGGCGAGCTGGGGATCGAGCTGCTGCAGCGAGAGGCGAACATTCTGGGGAAGCTGGAGCATCCCGATATTCCGCAGCTTATCGAGACTTTCACGCACAACAAACGACCGTATCTGGTCATCAGTCATGTACAAGGGAAAACGGTAGAGGAGCTGTTGTTTGAGCGGAAGGCCGTGTTTTCGGAAACGGAATCGCTAAGCATCGTACACCGTCTGACCGCCATTGCGCGCTCTATCCACGATCAGGAGCATGTCCATTTGGATATCCGGCCGCCGAACGTCATCATGCAGGGGGACCGGCTGCATCTGATCGACTTCGGGTTAGCCGCACGAATCGGTGAACCGGCCCGCGTGGAGCCGGAGGCGGACGAGGAAGCCTGGCGGAGGCGATCGACAGAGCCCGCCAGCGACTTATACGCGATGGGCCACTTCTTGTTGTTTCTTCTGTATTCGGGCTATCCGGTTTCCTCCGAGGCACGAACGTCCGGCGAATTCGCGGGGAGCCTTCCCGGCTGGGAGCAGGAACTTGCGGTCACGCCGGGCACCAAACGCATCATACGCAAGCTGCTTCAGCTCGACGCGCCGTATCCGGACGCAGCAGCGCTGCTGCGGGATTTGGATGCGGCGCCGCAGCCAGGATTGACAAAATAAAAAGCCGCTAAGAAGGCGGCTTTCACTGGCGATCATTATGAACTGGAGTGATGTTTCTGTTTGTAATAGCCGTGGCCTTGCTGTCTGTGTCCATACCCGGAGCGATGGCTTGAAGAGTGTCGCGGGGCATACGGACGATGCGTCGTGCTGCTGCCATATCGGCGATGCTTCTGCTTGGGATAGAGTGCGGACCCAAACCATTTTCGGAGCAAATGCTTGAACATCATCATTCCTCCTTTGCGGGATGACTATCAATACGGAATGGCCGGAGAAAAGTTTCGAAATGTTCGGCGCGGTCTCTCAAACAGCAGTGGACAAAACGCCGGGAGAGCTTTAGTATGGTAAATAGAGGGATTTGCACACGTTAACATAAAATGATATGTAAAGGCAGGGGAATCCAAATGTCCCAAGACTGTATTTACTGCACCCGTGACGAGCGATTGTCCAAACTGATGATCGAAGTCGCCTCGTTGCGAGTGTCTACACTGTATTTGTTCCGAGAGCAAACGTACCGCGGCCGCTGTATCGTTGCGCTCAACGACCATGAACGGGAGCTGTTCGAACTGTCTCCCGAAATGCAGGAAGCGTATTTGCGCGATATCGCTCAGGCGGCGAAAGCGGTTCACACCGCGTTTTCGCCGGATAAAATCAATTACGGCGCCTTCGGGGACACGATGCCGCATGTTCACTTCCATATCGTTCCTAAATATAAGGACGGCTACACCTGGGGGAAAATGTTCGAGATGAATCCTGCCGACAACAAGCAGCTGGGCGATGCGGAATACGAAGAAATCATGGCTCAGCTTCGAGCGGCGTTATAACGATGCAACTGCCGGCCCGGATGCCTCTATCGTTCGCGCGCCAAGTTACAGCGGCTTGGAGCGAATATGGCAGACGGGCTGTTTTTCTTGTCCAGGGGCGGTGTGCGGCTGCGTTTCCTTTTTGTCAGCCTTGCTGTCCGAAGCTTTTTTCGCTGCTTCGCTCATGTCCTCCCAACCCTCTCCCGTGATCGGGCCGGAATAATTGACTCCAATATTCAATCGGCCTCCCAGTTCTTTGATCCCTAATGCACCGAAATTATTGCTGTGCTCGAGCTTGGCAATGTGCAGATGCTCGATGTTCACATGCTCAATGACGACAGCGGAGCCCGGCTCAGGCTTGCTTCGATCTTCTTTGGCTAAATCCTGAAGCTGTGCCTCTAACCGGACAATGCGTGCTTCCAATGAGGAAGGCCTCCTCGTTCGCAGCTGCCGAAGCCATTCGGATAAGGAACTCATATGAACGACTCCTTACTCATAATGTAGTCATAGCGTACTGATGATGATGCGCGGAGGGGGAATAGCGGCAATGAAATTTGCATCGTCGGAAGCAAATTTCGGATATGTGCTTGTACGGCAGGCGGATCATCTGTCAAGCATCCGATTCGGAAGCACGGTACGGGTTGGCAATATGAACTCTGCCAAGAAAGAGCAAGGTTTCGGGCAGGAGTATTCGGACGGCTCGTCCGTCGTCATGCCGGTTTCGAAAGTAGACGACGCCGACGTGGTGGATTTTCCTTCCGGCAACCGCGTGATACAAATTATTCGATTTTGATCGGCTTCAGCGGAACGGACAGGATCGGAATTTGTACGATCAGCAGCCCTTCGTGACAGGCGGCGCGAATGCTGTCCATTCGCTCCGTCACCCGTTCCGGAAGCGGAATTTTCCGCTCGAAGCCTCCCTGCAACCGCTCCGTCGATAACACCTCGGCATGGGGAAAGAGAGGCTTCGCGGTTCCTTTGATCACCAGATGGTCGCCTGCCAGCGCGAGCTCGATATCGCTTTTGGACATTCCCGGAATATCGAGCAGCACAATCAAGTAACCGGCCTGTTTCAAAATATCGACACGAACGTCCGGTGGCTTGCTCTCGGACTCCCCTCGAAAATAAGGATGCTTGCCCATGACCTGGTCCAGGCCCGGCTTCTCGAAAATATCGTTCCAAAAGTCTCCCCCCGCAAACTGTTTGGCGACTTCCAACCATTTGTTCAGTTTATCCGGCTCCATCTTCGCCTCCCTTTAACTCCGCGCCAAGGTCTTTTATAAACCGGAGAAACGTATAATGACTCGAACGGAATTTATTCAAATTGAATACGGCGGGGTGAGTAACGGTTGGGACATACCACTGTAATTAATAATATTTTCATTTTGAAAATTAATTCCTTTGAAAATGCATCGGCGCTCAATGTCGGACAAAATTTTTTGGCGGAATGGACGAATTCGGATAAGCGTACGCAAGGTTATGGTCAAAATTACGGGGATCGCAGCGATTTTGTCGGCAACCGGATGATGGTGGACGATAAAGATCAGATCGATTCCCCTACATTGAATCGCTCTGCATTGCTCTTACCGGGAGGGGATTGCCGATGATTTTCGCACCGATGGCCATCAATATGCTCGGCTTCAAGGTAAACGTGATCGATCACAGCAGTTTGGTCAGCTTCGGTCCTGTTCAGCAAACGGATACGTTTCTGTCCATTAAGCGGAATATGGGCTTCGGCGAATCGAACGGGGACCTCGGCGTCATATTTGTTCCTCTCAATGCGATCGTCGATACCGATGCGACCGACAGCAATGCCGCGAAGAACAGCATCGTCTGACGCCGGCCAGCGGCGGCAGGTTGTGGTCACAATAAATTGCCCTGCGTACCGGGAAGGCAGATTCAACCGGCGGCAGGGCCTTTTTTTATTTTGCGGCAAGCGGTGTACGGCGGATGGAACCGGCCGGATGCAGATACCGGGAGCTCTACGCTCTCCGCGTATTGTTGCTGAGCAAAGGGAGAAGGCGAGTGTCTTTCACCATCGTCGACTGACACATCGGACAAGCGGGGCTTTCTTCGTCAAAGGCGAAGTTCGTTCGCATCCAGCAGGTGCATTCATTTTGACTGCAAGCCCAGATCGGCGTTTCTTCTTGTTCAACGGGTTCCATCACTTTTTTGGAAAAATACATTCGAAATTCCTCCTTTGAAATATGTAGATTTGACGGGAAATAGTGAGAAAAACTGAGCCAAAAGTAGCAATTTTAGCCTTTTCACACGATTTTCATGTTTTTTTAATGTTTAGCATTTACAATTGCTTAAAAATAGATACGGCCCGTTTCAAGAACAAAAACAATGGAGAGAATAATAGGTGACGGGCAGATAGGAGTGTGGGAACGATGCGCCCTTTTACGAAAGGACAATCGACATCAACACCGCCGAAACAGGTTAGCGCGGCTCATTACACTACAATCATTAGTGCACTGATTATAATTCCTTTGCTGCTCGTATTCGGCATCGAGTTTATTCAACGCGGCACGGTCGACCATACTTGGGAATGGATTGCAGGGCAGCCGAAGCTGTTCGGCCTGAATGCCCTGCTTGCTTTCTTTGTATATTTATTGCTGTATTGCGTCTTTGGATCTTTGGTTTTGGCGACCGGTGTCAGCGTACTGCTGCTGTCTCTGGTGTCGCTGATCAGTTTCTTCAAAGTGCGACTTATTGGCGAGCCCTTCTTTCCCTGGGATATTTTCCTGAACAAGGAGACGATGAATATCCTGCCGCTCGTGACGAGCCGTGAAGCTTTAATCCGACTTGGGATCGTGCTGGCGCTGCTGATCGTCATTTTCGTGAGCAGACTGTGGATTCCGCGGTTGGGGTTGCGCCTTTCGTCCCGGGCGGTGCTCGGACTTGTGTCCGTATTCGTACTGTATTCTTTTGCGGTGCGATTGCCTTGGACCAATCAATTGACAGACAATGCCGGTTTCACCGAGATCGTATGGAACCAGCAGCAAAACTATGGGGATAACGGTCTATCTCTAGCCTTCACCATGAATGTGAAAAATACGATTGTGCCGAAGCCGCCTGGCTACAGCGAGCCTTCCATGGCCGGTCTGGCGCAGGAAATGAGCGAGCTTGCGCAGGTCAAAACGGCATCAAGCGCAAATATGCAGCAAAAGCCCAACGTTATCTTTATTATGAACGAGGCGTTCTGGGACCCTACTTTGCTGCCTAACGTGAAGTTCTCGCAAGATCCGCTGCCTACGGTGCACCGGCTTCAGAAGGAATCGACATCCGGCTATTTGCTGTCACCCCAGTTCGGAGGAGGAACGAGCAATGTCGAATATGAGGTGCTGACAGGCAACTCGATGAGCTTCCTGCCGGCCGGTTCGGTTCCGTACCAGCAATATATCAGCAAACCGATTCTAAGTCTGGCCAGTTATTTTAAAACACAGGACTATAGAAGTACGGCCATTCACTCCTACGAGGGTTGGTTCTGGAACCGGGAGAACGTATATAAGCAGATGAACTTCGATAATTTCATTAGCAAGGATCAATTTGACAGTCCAAAGCTCAAAGGCCAGTTTATTGCGGATGAAGAAGTATCGAACCGGATTATCGAACAAGTCGACAATAATGAAGAACCGACGTTCATTTACGCGGTCACGATGCAAAACCACGGGCCGTACGACGATCACCGTTACGGTGACGGAGGTAATTCGATCCGTGCCGAAGGGCCGCTTACGGACGATGCCCGGGATACGCTGGAAACTTATACCCAG
Organism: Paenibacillus allorhizosphaerae; assembly: GCF_910594985.1. Classification (GTDB taxonomy): domain Bacteria; phylum Bacillota; class Bacilli; order Paenibacillales; family NBRC-103111; genus Paenibacillus_G; species Paenibacillus_G allorhizosphaerae. The sequence goes on along the minus strand of NZ_CAJVCE010000014.1, from coordinate 91,569 downwards.
GGGGCACGCGATGCGGACGAAAGCTTGCAGAAGTTAATCGATCATTTCAAGAAATCGAATGAACCGACGGTCATCGTCTTTTACGGAGACCATTTGCCGATGCTTGGTTACAATTATGATGTATATGCACAAGCCGGGTTCATTCATACCGGTCAAAGCGAACAGTGGTCGCTGGAAGAGCAGCAGCGGATGCACAGCGTACCGTTTGTCATGTGGTCCAATATGGATTTGCCGAAAGAACAGGTGCCAGTGCTGAGCGATTCGTTCCTTGGAACTTACGTGCTGAACCGGCTGCAGATGGAACTGCCCGCCGCTTGGGCGTACAATGCCGAGCAGATGAAGCGGACGCCGGGGCTGCTGCGCGGTCTGGTCGTCGATGCCGATCATAAGCTGTATACGGAAGTTCCGCCGGCGCAGGCCGATTCCGTTGAGAAGTACCGGGAGCTGCAATACGACGATTTGTTCGGCAAGCAGTACTTTGCCAAGTACAGCGGCTCTAACGTATATACGCAAGCTCCCCCGGGAGAAGAAGACGGCGAGATCGTAAACGCCAGCGGGAAAGAGGCGCAGTAGCGAGTGGAATAACCGGAAAGACGGCAAGGCCGGAATACGCCGACCTTGCCGTCTTTCTTTTTCTTTTCGGAGGATGAATGTGATATAATTTCACACAAACAATGCAAAATACAATAGCCGGCGGCAAGCTGGACGAAATCATAAGATAACATTCATGATGCGGGGAGACGGGTATGGACTTAAGAAAACTTCGACTTGACGAGCCGTCGCTCGGCACTTTCAGCGAGGAACGGGATGAATATGAGCGCGATTACGCGCGGCTGATCCAATCGCCGGCGTTCCGCAGATTGCAGGGCAAATCGCAGGTGTTCGGCGCGGGATCGGGCGATTATTACCGTACGCGCTTGACGCATTCGATTGAAGTGTCGCAGATCGCCCGGGAAGTCGCCCGGCGCATGGGGAAGCAGTACAAATTTTTATCGCGCAAGGAGCACCCCGGGCTCATGCTGGACCCGGCGGTAGTCGAATGCGCATCGCTGGCCCACGACTTGGGACACCCTCCCTTCGGACATAAGGGAGAAGAAGTATTGAACCGGCTGCTCAGCGAAGAGCATGGACTCAAGTACGAGGGCAACGCGCAAAATTTTCGCATTCTGATGTTTCTTGAGAAACGGGCCGGCAGCGGCAGCGGGCTGGATTTGACGGCCGCCGTATTGCTCGCGATTAACAAATACCCTTATTGCATCGATGACCCGGGACGATTGAAAGGGGCTTACACGATGGAATGGGACGGAGGGATCGGCGAACTCCGTACACGCTGGGGGATGAAGGACGGCTGCTCCACGCTGGAGGCGCAGCTGATGGATTTGTGCGATGACATCGCCTATTCCACCCACGATATCGAAGACGGCATCCGGGCCGGTAAAATTCAAATGAACCGGACTTTCTTCGAGGACGACCGCTTGGTGGAACATTTGATTCAGGAAATCGTCAGCGATCAGGGGAATCTGGAAGTCGGATGGGATCAGGTCAACATTCGCGCGATGGTGGAGCGGGTGCTCGATTCCTATCTCAGCCAGTGGGAAAAAATTTATAATGATTGCGGCAAGGAAGCGTCGCGGACGCGCCGCGAAATGAAAGCAAGATGGGTGAGCGACTTCGCAGGCAAGGTCGGCATCATTGACGACCCGAAGAAAGGGTGGAAACGCGTCACTTTCGTTCGCGACGGAAAGCAGGATCTGGACTTGCTGCGGACGATGGAAATATTGAAGAAGCTCGCCTGGGTGACGATGATCAAAGATTTTCGCGTACAGCGGCTGCAAAAACGGAGCGAAATCATGCTTCGGCATTTATGGGACAGCTTTAAAGTGCCCGATCAGGGCAAGCTCATCCTGCCGCCGGACTGGGTGGAAAATTACGAACAGCATCAGGACAAATGGACGTGGCCGCGCTTGATCGCGGATTATATATCCGGCATGACCGACGCCTATGCGGAGAAAGTATACGTGGAGCTGTTCGCTAGCAAGTCGGGCTCAATATACGAAATGGATTAACTTGTCGGTCTGTTCCTCCTCCTCTTCAGCATATATATAGCTATCAGGCTGAGGAGGACCGCGAATATGATCATTGTGGCAGGAGGAAGCGTCATGGTCGACCCTTCCGGTTGGACGGCGCTAGAGAGGGAAATTTACGCTCAGAAGCAAGCTAGCTCCAAGTCTTACAATTACGACTCCTTGGAGGCGCTCCGGTTCGAGCTCAAGCTGCGCGAGGCGATCGTCGAAGCGTCCAGGGGGCTCGACAAAAGTGCCGCGGCGTTCGAAACGTTCCGCAAATCGCGCTGCAACCCCGCCTATTGGACTCGCACGTCCGAGGGCGGCTTTCGGCTGCGCGACAATGTACGACCGTCCGATGCGATACGCGACATTTATACGAACGGCCAACTGTACGGGTTTGAATGCGCAACGGCGATCATCATCGTTTTGTACAAAGGCGTGCTGGAGACGATCGGATCGGACAGCTTCAATCGGTTGTTCGGCGATTTGTATTTGTTTGCATGGCAGCATGACAGCGATTTGAGGCTCATTACGGAATATAACAAATCGGAATCGTACCCCGGCGACGTGCAATATTTCAAAAATCCGGATGTGAACCCGAAAGTCATGGAATGGCAAGGGGAAAATGTCATCCGGATGCCGGGCCAGCTTTTTTTCGGCCATGGCATCGGCATAGGAAATGCGGATAAAATCATCGCGAAGCTGAACCGGCACCGCAAGCCGGGCAGCACCGTATCGGCCTATATGCTCGACGAATCGACATACCCGAACTTTTTCTACTTGCAGCAGGCAGCCGGAGGCAGGATGACCCGAGCGGAATCGGAGCATGCGGAACTGCCGATCGCCGCGGGACACGGGGTTGTGGCGCGGATCGGCTTGCGCACGATGCTGTATCATTTGCCCTAAACGGCAGCGCAAGGCGATGCACGAATGTCGGCGGAGATCCGCGGTTCGTGCTTTTTTAGTCATCAAGAAACGATATCGCGAGGTCGTCGTTTATGGACGGCAAAGCCAGGAAGCCCGGGGATTTAGACGAGATGAGTCCCCGGACTTCGCAGCGCAATGCGAGGCTTTAGTATGTCGCAGAACAGGATCTGCGGTAGCGGAGGTTTCTTTATCTAAAGGTCATTTCGCATGCTCCACCTGCAACTTAGCGGGTTGTTGCGCCGTTTGGTAATGAAGGGGGAGTGTACGCTTACATGTTAAACCGTATACGAGCTTGGGCTATGAGGGGAAAATAACATGTAGGCAGACCTATTGGAAAGGAGCCGTGAACGATGTCAAACCATCGAACCGGAAATCGCCGCAACACCTACTTGTTATCGGTTGTGCTTATGGCGGTTCTGACCGCAGTCTCGGGTTGCGGCAAAGACAAGCCTCCCGCGCCCGAAGGAAGCGGCGCAACCATTCATACGCCGCAACCGGAGGATTCGATCAAGGCACAAATCGCAAAGATGACATTGGATGAGAAGATCGGCCAGCTGCTGCTTGTCGGGCTGGACGGCGATGAGCTGAGCGAGCCTGTCAAGGAACTGATCGTGACGTATCACGTCGGCGGATTTATTTTATATAAAAACAATGTCAAAGACGGCCGCCAGCTTCAGCAGCTTACGGGCGCGCTGAAGGAAGCGAACCGGGCGGTAAGCGGGATTCCGCTCTGGATGAGCGTGGACGAAGAAGGCGGCCGCGTCACCCGAATGCCGGACGAGCTTGTAAAAATACCGTCCGCACAGAAGATCGGCAAGGCGAACAAGCCGGAAGTCTCGCTGCAAATCGGGCAGACGCTGGGAGACATGCTGTCTGCCTACGGGTTGAATATGGATTTCGCCCCCGTGCTTGACGTAAACAGCAACCCGAACAATCCCGTCATCGGCGACCGTTCCTTCGGCAATAACGCCGAGCTGGTCGGCAAGCTCGGTATGCAGACGATGAAAGGACTTCAGTCGCGGAACGTAATCCCGGTCGTGAAGCATTTTCCGGGCCATGGCGACACTTCGGTCGACTCGCATGTCGGCTTGCCAATCGTCAATCACGATCTGGACCGGCTGCGCTCGCTGGAGCTTAAGCCGTTCGGCGAGGCTGTAAGAGCCGGTGCGGATGCCGTCATGGTTGCTCATATCTTGCTGCCGAAATTGGATTCGGCGGCGCCCGCTTCGTTCTCCAAAGCCGTCGTCACCGACCTGCTGCGCAAAGAAATGGGCTTCGAAGGCGTTGTTATTACCGACGACTTGACGATGGGCGCGGTCGTCCAGCATTACGACCTCGCGAAAGCGGCGGTGCAATCGATCGCCGCCGGGAGCGACGTGCTGCTCGTAGGACATGGGCGCGAGCAGGAGCTGTCGGTGTTCCGCGCGGTCAAGGATGCAGCGCAGGCAGGTACGCTGCCGATGCAGCGCATCGAAGAGAGCGTCTATCGCATATTGACGCTGAAGCAGCGTTACCGGCTGACGGACAACCAGATCCCGCAGGCCGATCCGGCCGCCCTGAACAGCCGGATTCGCAGCGTCCTTGGATTGCTGGAGGCGGGGGCGTCGAGCGGGCTCAAGAAGTGATGAAATCGCCGCCGTTGACGTGGAGCGTTTCCCCGGTGACATAGCGGGAGTCGTCGCTCGCCAAGTAGACGAATGCCGGCGCCAGCTCAAACGGCTGTCCGGCCCGCTTCATCGGCGTTTCACGGCCGAAGACGCTCACTTTCTCCGCGGAATAGCTCGATACGATAAGCGGGGTCCAGATCGGCCCCGGTGCGACCGCGTTGACGCGGATGCCTTGGTCTACGATGGACAAGGCCAGCGACCGCGTAAAGGTGACGATGGCGCCCTTCGTGGACGAATAGTCGATAAGCGTCGGCTCGCCTTGATAAGCGGTAATGGAAGCCGTATTGATGATGGCGTCGCCTTCTTTCAAATGCGGCAGCGCCGCCTGCGTCACGAAGAAAAAAGCGAAAATATTCGTGCGGAACGTTTGTTCGAGCTGCTCTTCCGTAATATGAAGCACGCTGTTCTGAGGATACTGGACGCCTTGGTTGTTGACGACGATATTCAGCTTCCCGAACGTCTGCACGGCTTGCAGAACGGCGGCCGTACAGTTCGCTTTGCTGCGCATGTCGACTTTCAAGGCAAGACAGCGCCTTCCGAGCTCTTCGATGCGCTGCTGCGTCTCGTCCGCGTCAGGCTGTTCGTACAAATAAGTAAATGCAATGTCCGCGCCTTCCTTGGCAAAGGCGATGGCGGTCGCCCGCCCGATGCCGCTGTCGCCCCCGGTGATGAACGCCACTTTGTCTTTCAGCTTCCCGCTGCCCGTGTAATTCGGGTTCTCATAGATCGGACGGGGCGTCATCATGTACTCCAGTCCCGGCTGCTGCGGCTGATGCTGGGGAGGAAAAGGGACCGGCAGCGTTTCGCACTTCGTTTCCTTGGAATAGTAAGTATATTTTGGATAACGTTCCATATTCCAATGACAACCTCCTTGCGTATAATAGTAACGATGGGATAGTGTATTCGCCCAGAAGGAGCGATGCCATTGTTTTTTGGGTGCGGGCCGCTTCATTTTTGAGATATTGGTATACTTAAGGAACTGTTAAGGTTTTCGCAAGAGATTTTATATACAATATAGTTTAATATACAGATAGAGAATCGCAGGAATACGGAAGCAAGGGAGTCATGAATGATGAATCGATTCGAAGCGGATCAGCGTCCAATGCGTGTGCTGCTGCTGTCAGGAGATTTGGGAGAGGGCCATAATCAGGCTGCGCGGGCACTGGCGGAAGCATGCGGCTTGCCGCGGCTGAGAATTCAGACGGAAGTCGTTAATTTTATGCGCCAGGTATATCCGGGTCTTCATCCGATCATCAAATATTTTTTTCTGAGAGGCGTGGAGAAGGCGCCATTGCTATACGGTTATTTATATAAAAAAACGCGGGAGCTTGACCGGATGTCGATCTCGTTTCGCTCGTTCCTCAGCATCGGCCTCGGCAAGCTGACGGAACTGATCGCTTCGACGCGCCCGGACGTGATCGTCTGCACCTTCCCGCTTGCCGCCGCGGCCGTATCGCTGCTGAAGGAAAAAGGGCTGCTGCGCGTGCCGCTCGTGACCGTGATCACCGATCATACCGATCACAGCTTATGGCTGCATCCGCACACCGATTTGTATTTGATCGGTTCGGAGGCGGTGGCGGAAGCATTGGGCCGGCGCGGCATCGTGTCCAGCCGGCTGTGCGTGACCGGCATTCCGGTGCGGCAGCGATTTTTCGATACGCCGGATCGCGGCTCGCTGTACAACTCGCTCGGTCTGTCGCCCGAACGGCCTACGGTGCTAGTCATGGGGGGCGGCGGCGGGATGTTCGGCGACGAAATCCGGATGCTGATTCGCTCGTCTGCGGTTAGAGAGAAGCTGCAAACGGTTATTGTTTGCGGCAACAATGCCGAGGTGCGGCGAGAGCTGGAAGAAGAAGCGCGCCGCTGCGGAGCGGGACATGTGATCGTCAAAGGATTCGTGGAGGAAATCCACGAGTGGATGGCTGTCGCCGATTTGCTCGTGACCAAACCGGGCGGTTTGACGACGGCCGAGGCGGTAGCGATGGAGCTGCCGATGCTGTTGTACAAGCCGATCCCGGGTCAGGAAGAGGACAACGCCGGAGTGCTGGAGCGGGCCGGGGTAGCGGTCCGGGCGGAAGAGAACCGGGCGCTGCGGGACCAGCTGCTCGAACTCGCTTTCAACAGCGAGAGGCTTCGCCGGATGCAGGAGCAGGCCGGGCGGTTTCGCTGCGAGCAGTCATCCGCGCTGGCGTGGGATGCGATCATGAAGCTGCAGCCGAGAATGCCGGCACGGGCGGGACGCTCGTTCGGCTTGAAGGTACGGGAAGCGCTGTGATGAACAAAACCCTCCATAAACGCAGGAAGGCAGGCGTTTTGGAGGGTTTTTCGTTTGCAATCGAGTTTATGGTTTAGCGTCTAAGGATAGTTGCCGGACGGCGCGGCCGGTGGACCGGCTGTCGGCGGAGAACCGGGTGTGTAGCTTACCGCAGGGCTTAACGGGTAAAATGTAATGCCCTGGCATGCGGTACAGGTGCAGATATAGCAATCCGCCAATTCTTCCATCGGCTCGCCGCAAGTATCACAGCATCTCGGGGGCAGGGATTCATAAAAATCGCTGGAACGCATCAGCATAACGATCACTCCCTCTGTTCGTGATACTCCAACTATACTGGAAAACGGCTTAAAATGTAAGCGCTTTTTTGGGGTGCAATAAACGTTCATACCGTGGTTGGCTGGAAGATGCACGAGCATCTTCACATAATGGCTGCCGTTTGCGTCAAAGCAAATATGACAAAGAAGCCGCGAGTAAGGTCGGCTTGCTTTGGTATGTGGAGTCCCCATAGAGGCGGACGATTGGAATGGAAGCATGGTTTGGAGCGGATCATGCCGCAGTCGTTGGAAGAGGCGGGGCCGGACGGTAACGCTTTGGAGCTTGGCCGCGGCGTTCGCATCAGGGTGGAAAGGCAGTCGTGTAGAAATGTAGGAAACTGTGCCGTAGCTCAAATGAAAAATTCAAGCCCTTCGAACTCGATTGCCGCAAAGTAGTCGATCAATCGGTCAGGATCGAGACCGAGCTCATCGATAATTTTCAGTACGTCTAGTTCTTGAGTCAGCGGCAGCGAACTTGCTTTATTCATCACAATACGTCACTCCTCGATAGTATTAGTACTTATGAACTAATTATAAAGGAGCGGATTTCGCGGGTCTGTCGAACTATGTAACAAGTCTATTAAGAGTTCTTTATGCAAAGGGAATTAATGTAAAAAATGGTAGAATAGTTATCGACGCAAGTTACCCCCGTTGTGGTGGCGGACGAGGCGTACTGGTATAATGGAGAAGCGGTATTTGCTCGGAGCAACGCAACAGATTGAAATTAGATTGATATAAAGGGCGGCACAAGCGCCTGTTAACAGGAGGATAAAGCATGTTATACCACCGGATAACCGATATTCAAGATCCGTATTTTCGTCAAATGCATGAGATGATGCAGACGATTTTTCCGCCGGAAGAAGTGCTGGAATTCGAGTTGTGGGCGGAACCGCTTCAAGACCCGGGCATTCGGGTATTCGTTGCCGTTCATGACGGCGAAGTGGTCGGTGCGACGGAGTATCGCTATTACACCGATATGCACGTAGCGATGACCGATTTCACCATCATCGGCCGTGAAGGGCTCGGCATCGGCCCGTTTCTGGCCAAGCAGCGGCTGCGCGATCTGCGTTCCGTGGTGAAGCAATCCGGCGGACCATGGCTTGGCATGTTTGCCGAAATTTACAATCCGTACTTGGCTGGCGACCTCGGGTTCGGCGGCGTGAAGCCGATGAATCCATATGTCCGCCGCGAAGTGCTCGCGCATTTGGGATACAAGAAGCTTGACCTTGATTACGTACATCCGTCCTGGCAAATCGACGGGGAGGCGGTGCACGGTCTCGACTTGTGCTTCATGCCTGTAGCGGATGAAGAGCTGGCATCGGTCCCGGCAGCGCTGGTGCGTGCGTTTCTGGAGCGGTATTACGCCGTATTGCCGCAGAAGCCGGGGGCTTGGTACGATATGGTCGAATCGCTGAAAGGACGGGAAACGGTGCAACTGCTTCCGATTTAAGCGGGCCGGCAAGGAGCGGGTTCCACTCGAACCTCGCTCCTTTTGTTAGTTCGGCGGAATGGTTTCGCTTTTGCCGTTTTTTTTGTATAGTGGGAAATAGAAGATGGAATGGGGAGCGATGATGAACGATGGGAAAGCCGCTCGTATCGGTTATTATTCCAACGTACAATCGGCCGGATTTTTTAGCTGAACTGCTGGAGTCGCTTTCGCGGCAAACATATCGGAATTTGCACATCATTATTGTGAACGACGCCGGCGAACCGGTCGACCACCTGCGAGAATGGTACAGGGAGCTGGATTTGACGATTGTCAACATGGAAAGCAACCGGAAGCACGTGCATGCGCGCAACCGGGGGCTGCAGCACGTTCGCGGGGATTATATCATGCTGTGCGACGATGACGATCTGCTGCTGCCTTCGCATGTCGAACGGATGCTGCAGGAAGTCGAAGGCTATGACATGGTGTATTCCGACGTTGAAATTTTCGACTACGCTCTTGACGAGGCGGGCACGCGGCATCCGACGAGCCGGTTCGTCTTCGCATATGAATACGATGTGGCCGCGATGCGGAAATTTTCCACGTTCGTGGCGTCCGGCTGCTTGTACCGGCGGGAGTTGCATGAACCGCTCGGCGAATTCGACGCGGAGATGTATCATTATTGGGATTGGGATTTCTTCCTGCGGGCGGCGGACGTTTGCCGGGTGAAGCGGGTGCCCGTGGCGAGCGCGCTGTATGCATTCTCCCAGGCAGGCGATAACATGTCGGGCAATTTGGAAAATATGCGGCCTTATCTCGACAAGCTTTCCGCCAAGCACGGGTTAGGGGAGCTGCCGACCAAAAACTTTTTTCTTCTTCTGGAAGAACCCGAAGTGAAGGGACGGCGAGCGCCGACGGAAATTTTATGGGACGGACAGCCGATACGATCAAGGCTTGCAGCAAAAGGAGGCAGCTGAAGTTGACAACGACGATGGGGGAAGCAAGAGAGCTGCTCAAAAAATATTACGGGTACCCGGATTTCCGCGACGGACAGAAGAAAGTCATCGCCAGTATTCTGGAAGGCCGGGATACGCTCGGCATTATGCCGACGGGCGGAGGCAAATCGATCTGCTACCAGATTCCTTCCTTGTTGATGAGCGGTACGACGATTGTCGTATCGCCGCTCATCTCCCTAATGAAGGATCAGGTGGACGGGCTCGACAGCATCGGCGTACCGGCTACATACATCAACAGCTCGCTGTCGTACGCGCAGGTTGAGACGCGGATCCGCAAAGCGGCCCGCGGCGAGTACAAGCTGCTCTACGTGGCGCCGGAACGGCTGGAATCGGAACGATTCCTAGACCTGCTGTCGGAACTGATTGTACCGATGATCGCCGTCGATGAGGCGCATTGCGTGTCGCAGTGGGGGCATGACTTCCGGCCGAGCTATATGCGGGTCAGCCAATTGGTCGACCATTTGCCGCAGCGTCCGCTGCTCGCTGCCTTTACGGCGACGGCAACGGATCAGGTGCGGGACGATATCGTCAAGCATTTGCGGCTGCGCGAGCCGGGAGTGTACGTTACCGGTTTCGCGCGGGAAAACTTGTCGTTCTCGGTCGTCAAAGGCGAGAACAAGCGCGATGTGCTGACCGGCATCATTCGGGAGCACCACGGGGATGCAGGCATCGTCTATGCGGCGACGCGCAAGGAAGTCGACCAGCTGTGCGAATATTTGCGGCGCCAAGGCACGTCCGCCGGCAAGTATCACGCCGGGATGACCGATAAAGAGCGGGCCGAGGCGCAGGAGCAGTTTCTGTACGACGAAGTGCGCGTGATGGTCGCGAGCAATGCGTTCGGCATGGGCATCGACAAATCGAACGTGCGGTATGTCATCCACTACAATATGCCGAAAAATATGGAAGCTTATTACCAGGAAGCGGGCCGTGCGGGGCGGGACGGCGAACCGAGCGAATGCACGCTGCTGTTCTCCCCGCAGGATATTCATATCCAGAAGTTTCTGATCGAGCAGTCGGTCTCCGATCCCGAGCGCCAAGCGCAGGAATACCGCCGGCTGCAGCAGATGGCGGACTACTGTCATACGCCGCAATGCTTGCAGCGGTATATTGTACGCTACTTCGGCGGCGAGACGGGAAGCGACTGCGGGCAGTGCAGCAACTGCTCCAGTCCCGACTTGCAGCTGACGGACATCACGCTGGAGGCGCAGCAAATATTCTCCTGTGTCCGGCGCATGCGGGAGCGGTTCGGGATGACGCTCGTCGCCTCGGTGCTCAAGGGCTCAAGGAACAAGAAGGTGCTGGAGCTCGGCTTTGACGAGCTGAGCACGTATGGCCTCATGAAGCAGCGGACGGAGAAAGACATCGTCGATCTGATGCAGCTGCTCGTCGCGGAAGGCTATCTGCAGCTGACCGAGGGCAAGTACCCGGTACTGAGGCTTACGCCGAAGGCCGGAGCGGTGTTGGCCGGAACGGAACGGGTGGAGCAGCGGGTGCGCGTTAAGCCTGTGGAAACGGTCGTCCAGGACGTCGAAGCAGAGCTGTTCGATGCGCTGCGGAAGCTGCGTTCTGAAATTGCGAAGCGCGAAGGCATCCCGCCGTATATCGTGTTTCCCGACAGCACGCTGCGCGAAATGTGCGGGGTGAAGCCGACGAATCCGGCGGCGATGCTCAAGATCAAAGGCATCGGGGAAGCAAAGTTTTTCAAGTACGGCGCCTATTTTATCGATTTTTTCAAGCAGCTTTCCGCGGGCTGAAGCATAGAAGCGCAAGAGGAGGAACGGCGTGGCGAAGTCGAAGTTTTATGTAGTATGGGAAGGGCGTCAGCCCGGCGTGTACAAGACGTGGGCGGATTGTCAAGCGCAGACGAACGGGTTCCCGCAGGCGAAGTTCAAAGCGTATGAGAGCGAAGCGGAGGCGAAAGCGGCTTTCACCTCCGGCTGGAAGAAGGCGTTCAGCGCTGCGGCGAAAACAGCGGCCGGATCGTCCGGCAGCGGCGCGAAGACGAGCGGGCGCGCCTCGGCAAGCGCTGCCGGCAGGCCCAAGGCGGAAGCCAATCTCGACAGCCTGTCCGTCGACGTCGGGTGCAGCGGCAATCCCGGCATCGTCGAGTACAAGGGCGTGGATACGCGGACGGGCGAAGTCATATTTGAGCATCCGCCTATCTCCAAAGGGACGAACAACATGGGCGAGTTTCTCGCGATCGTTCATGCGCTCGCCTTCCTGAAGAAAAAAGGGAGCAATATGACCATTTACAGCGATTCCGTGACGGCGCTCAGTTGGGTGCGCAATAAACGGGTCGCTTCCAATTTGCCGAGGGACGCCTCCACGCAGGAAATATGGGCGCTTGTGGACCGGGCGGAAGCCTGGCTGCGGCAAAACAGCTACTCGAATCCGATATTAAAATGGGACACGAAAGCGTGGGGCGAGATCAAGGCGGATTACGGACGAAAGTAAGACAAAAGGTTTTCTAGGGAAACAGAAGACCGGCAAGCCGGCCTTAAGGGTTAGAGCTGCGCCGGTTCCCTGTCCATCACATAAGCCGACGGCGCTCGTCCCGTCTCGCGTTTGAATACCCGGTGAAAGTACGACGCGTCGCAATAGCCCAAATAATCGGCGATATCGGCGATCGCTCGTTGCGAATGCCGCAGCAAGTACACTGCGGTTTTGATTCGCAGCGCATTGACATAATCGCTGATCGTTTGCCCCGTCACCTCGCGGAATAAGACCGCGGCGTGGTTGGGGCTTTTTTCGATGACGGCGGCCAGATGTTCTTTTGTCACCTTTTCCCGGTAATGGTTCTGAATATACGTTTTCATCAGCTCGGTATGCCGGTACTTGATGGAGGAGTGTTCGCCTTCGTCGACTTCCCGGTTCATATGCGTCAACGTCTCAAGCAGCAGTGCCTGGCACATCGTCTGGTAATACGGATGACGCTCGATCCACTGCTCCTTCATCGACTGCATGCGGCTCAGCAGCAGCTCGTATTTGCCGGTGCGCAGCCGAATGTAGCGGTGCGCGCCGAGCAGCGGAAGCATGGAAGCGCCATCCTCGTGCGAGAAGGTGACGACGTATTTTTCGTGCGATATGGAAGGAATCGTTTTGCCGTAAAAAACGGTATGATCCGGAATAAGGGCGAGGTCGCCTTTTTCCAGCAGCAGCTTTTCTCCTTCAACCCAATACAGACATTTGCCGTAGCCGACGAGAATGAGTGTCCAGACCGGACTTTCTCTCTCCGCCTCCTCATACCACTTCACCGGGCCCGCATCATGCCGAACGTTATCGATCTGCAGCCGCATACGATTCCCTCCCTTCCAATGATCATACTATTATACAATAGCCATACTATAGTTCATAGTCACTTTTCGCCTCCAGCGTTACAATGAGCACATTCAAATCAGATCATGGGACAGGGAAGGCGATCAGGACATGCGTAAAACAAAAATCATTTGCACGATGGGCCCGTCATGCGATTCGGTGGAGGTACTCAAGCAGCTGATTGAAGCAGGAATGAACGTGGCAAGGCTGAATCTCGCGCACGGCGAAATCGAGGAGCAGCGGGCAAGAATACGCAACATCCGGCAGGCGTCGCGCGAAACCGGTATTCCTGTAGCCATTATGCTCGACATCAAAGGACCGGAAATTCGAATCGGCCTGCTGAAGGAAAAAGCATACGAGCTTCAGACCGGGGATTCGCTGACGCTTACAACCGAACGTATCGAAGGGGATGCGAGCCGGATTTCCGTTTCTTACGCGGAGCTGCCGAACGACGTGACGGTCGGCAACAGTATTTTGCTGGACGACGGCTTGATCGAACTGAAGGTGGAGCGAATCGCAGGAACGGAAATCCACTGCCGTATCGTAAACGGCGGCACCATCAAGTCGCGAAAAGGCGTCAATTTGCCGGGCATTCGCACTTCGCTGCCGGGCGTAACGGAGCGGGACGAACAGCATATATTGTTCGGCATTGAGGAGCGGATCGATATGATCGCGGTGTCGTTTGTGCGCAGAGCGGAAGATATTTTGTATATTCGCGAAATGCTGGAAAGCCGCGAGGCGGGGTATATTCAGCTCATCTCGAAGATCGAGAACGAGGAGGGCGTCGAAGCGCTTGATGCGATTTTGGCCGCTTCGGACGGATTGATGGTGGCGCGGGGCGATCTTGGCGTAGAGATCCCGGTCGAGGATGTGCCGCTCATTCAGAAGCAGATGATCCACAAATGCAATTTGGCCGGAAAGCCGGTCATCACCGCTACGCATATGCTTGATTCAATGCAGGTTAACCCGCGTCCGACCCGTGCCGAGGCGAGCGACGTAGCCAATGCCGTGCTGGACGGAACCGACGTCATCATGCTATCGGGCGAGACGGCTGCGGGGAAATACCCGGTGGAATCCGTTCAGACGATGGCGGCGATCGCGGAAAAAGCGGAATCGACCATTCCATATGCCGAGCTGTTGGCGCAAAAAAGCGCCTTGCAGAAGACCGACATTACGGAGGTCGTCAGTCAGTCCGCGGTGGGCGCGTCCCTGGAACTTGGAGCGAAGGCGATCATTACCCCGACCGAAACCGGCTTTACGGCGCGAATGGTGTCGAAATACCGCCCGAAAGCACCGATCATCGCGGTAACTCCTCATGAAGAAGTGCTGCGGCGGCTGTGCCTGGTCTGGGGCGTCATTCCGGTCCAAGGTGAGCGCGTCGATACAACGGACGAGATGTTTCATTCCGCGGTGCACAGCGGTTCGCGTCTTGGGCTGCTGGAACGGGGCGATCTTGTAGTCGTCACCGCCGGCGTGCCTGCGGGCAAGTCCGGAACGACCAACTTCATTAAGATCGACTACGTATAACAGCCGAAGTCCAATACAAAGCGCCTTCTCCGATTGCATGGGAGCAGGCGCTTTTTCTACAGCGTTTCTGATCTTTATATGGATCGTGTGCTTATTTTTTGGGACTGCGGGTGCCGAAGTCGCGGTGCATCCGTTTCTTCGTATTCGGCTTCGTATCCTTATACATATCGTCTTCCTGGCTTTCAAGAGGAAGGCTGACGAGCTCCCACTCCGTTTGCCCCATGACCGGGTCATAGGGGAATTCATCGCCTCGTTTTAACGTTTCCTCGCGGCCCCATTCATTTTCGTATACGCCGTCGGTTTCGACTTCTTCACCGGATGCCGGCTGCATGCGTTTGTCTTCTGACATAAGTGCCACAACCCTCCTTCAAGATCGATTCGCACGTTAGTATGCCCGCCGGAGCGGTGAGTATGAACAACAAAGTGACGGGAAGCTTTGTCAATGGAAGCGCAGCATTCATTGAATGAGCGATTAGGAAGAATCGGTTAAGAGAGAGACAGCGAGCCATTTACGTGGTAGCATTTAGAAAGATATATGAATAGGGAGGAGTGTATTCGTGCATTATTACATCATTACAGGCGCATCGTCCGGCCTCGGTATAGAAACGGCGCGGCTGCTGCTGCGGCCGGATCAACACGTGGTGTCCATTTCTCGTACATCGCCGATATCGCTTGTTAGACAAGCCGAACAAACCGGTGGTCTATTTACGCATATTGGACAAGATTTGTCCAAAACGGACGAGCTGCCGGGCTGCATTGATCGGCTGATGGAAGTCATCGCAAAGAGCAGTGTGCAACCGACGTCCGTTTGCCTGATTCATAATGCTGCGAACGCGGCCCCCTTTAAGCATCTGGACCGTCATACGCTGGACGAAATCAGCGCAAGCTTGAACCTGAATCTACTATCGCCTGTCCTGTTTTCTTCGCTCTGGATAAAGCGAGTTCAGCCGCTGCACGTTCCGAAAAAGCTCATTTTCATTTCTTCAGGATCCGCCGAATACCCGATGGCAGGCATGAGTTTATACTGCAGCGCCAAAGCCGGCCTCAATATGCTAGTCCGTTGTTTGCACATGGAACAGCGCGGCTTGCCTTACGGCGTGCAGGTCGCCGCCGTCGATCCGGGCATGATGGATACCCCGATGCAGACCGCGGCACGGGAAGCGAGGGAGGAACAATTTCCGTCAAGCGCGTTCTTTCGCCAAAGCCGGGACAACGGCCTGCTTCGAACGCCTGAGTCTGTTGCCCATTTATTGGTGCAATGGATGTCGGACCCGGCTTCATGGTCGGAAGGGAAACGGGACACCATACATAAGCTGTAATATTACAGGTTTCATGTCCAAACGCGAATGGTTCAATAAAACCCATTGTACGAGCAGTAAGGCCATCTAGCGGCAGAAGTAAAACTTCTTCGCCCGATGGCCTTAAGTAATGCAGATCAAGACCGGAACAGCACATCTTGATATTTCTGGATGTCGCCGGCCCCCATAAACACAAGGATGGAATCGTTATAGGCGGACATGTCGGACGTGATGTTATCGGAAACGAGACGGGCGTTAGGAATTCGCGTTCGCAGGTCGTCGATCGAGACCGTGCCGGCGGATTCCCTGGCTGATCCGAAGATTTGACAAAGGAACACGTCATCGGCGTCTTGTAGCGAGAGAGCAAAATCGTCCATTAATTTTTCCAACCGGCTGAACGTATGCGGCTGGAATATGCCGACGACTTTTTTCTGAGGATATTTGCTTCTTACCGCTTCGAGCGTCGCTCGAATCTCGGACGGGTGGTGGGCGTAATCGTCAATAACGATGTTCGTGCCCCACGGCTTTTCGGTAAACCTCCGCTGCACTCCTGTAAACGTAGCCAAGCGGGATTTGACCATATCCATATCTTGGTCCAATACCAACGCCACTCCAATGACCGCCAATGCATTCAGTACATTATGTTTTCCGAACGAAGGGATGTCGAACTGATGAATGCGCTTATCTTTATAGCTAACATCGAAGGCCGTTCCGTTGTTCGTAACGATGAGATTAGTTGCCCTGAGATCGTTGTCCGCACCGAACCCATAGTACAAAATGTTCGTATCCGTTTGCAGCATGCGAATCTGCGGATCGTCCCCGCATACGACCAACTGTTTGCCCGTTAAAGCAGCCATGGCTTCAAAAGCGCTGCGAACATCGTCAATATCCTTGAAATAGTCAGGGTGGTCAAAATCAATATTCGTAATCACCGCAATATCGGGCTGATACGCCAGAAAATGACGCTTGTACTCGCAGCTTTCGAACACAAATAAGCGGGCGCCCGACACCCCGGTCCCGGTTCCGTCTCCAATGAGGCTGCATACGGGCTCGCACCCATGAAGCGCATGCGTGATCATGCCGGTCGTCGTCGTTTTGCCGTGAGCTCCCGTGATCGCAACGCTGGTATAGCCTTTAATCCGTTCGCCGAGAAAATGGTGATACCGGTGAACCGCCATGCCCAGTTGTTGGCAGCGGATGATGGACGGATGGTTGTCGTCAAAAGCGTTAGAGGCAATGACCTGCATCGTGGACGACAAGGGCGCCTCTCCGAACGGATAGAGCGGAATGTTACGGGCTTCCAGCGGCGCCTGCGTATACAGAAACGACTCGATATCTTCCCCCTGCACCTGATGTCCAAGATCCGAGAGAATTTGAGCGAGCGCACTCATTCCGCTGCCTTTAATGCCGATAAAATGAAAAGTATTCATGGGACCTCCGTAGTTCGTTGTCGGGATAGTATATGATCATTAGCAAAATATGCTATCGTCCATAAAACAATTATACTGCTCTCCCTCATAAAATCCACCCGCTGCGAGTTGCGTATATGAAAACAACACCATGTATAAGCTCGCCAAAAATACTGAAAAATACAACTGCCGTATGATTCGGAGGTGAGTGAATGATGAACAACGAACATTTGGCGGCGCACGAGTCGCTCGAAAACCCCGTCTTTCACTCCGGCATTATCGACGCTCCAACACGCCGTCGTCATCGCGTCGGCGATCAAGCATAACTATATAAAGCCTGCAAATCGACGATGTCTTGCATCGTCTGCTGCACGTCTTTTTGCATTAATGCTTTTAATTGTTGGTCGAAAACCAAGCCTTGCTACCATCCGTGGGACGTGAAAGAGCAAATTCAGTTCGACTTGCAAACGATAAAAACCGCTTTAAATGCTCCTCAACTCTAACATTCATAGTAGATTATCAAAATAAAAGAAGGCATCATCCGAAAATAAAGGAAGGTGCCTTTCTTTGTATATGCCGGGCGCTGAGCAAGATCAGGACCATGTCCGATCCGTGCTTTGAATGACAAGCAGCAAGCCTTCCCGGACGGCGATGGAGCCGTGTTCGCCGAGCAGCACATTGCTGATGCCCAAAGATTGACCTATCGTTAACGTTGCTTCATGAAGCGGATATCGAAATCCGCTAAGCGTGATGCCGGTGACGTTCAGACTGAGCGGGAGAAGCGAGACATGATCGAAGCGGCCCCGCCTTACCGTCAACACGGTGCGATTGTCCGTTAGCATCAGCTCGTTGCAGGCGTCTACAATACGGCAAGCGACGCCGCGATCAAGCGATCTTCGCAGCAAGTGAACGTTGGCCAGCGAATGATCCCATCGCGTGCCGAGCGCGCCGCATAGCACAAGCTCCTCCACGCCCTGTTCCAGCGCCCAGGTAAAGGCCATTTCCGTGTCCGTCCAGTCTTTCATCACCGGATCGCAGGAGACGAACTGCCTGCTGGCATGGCGGATTTGCTCGACTTCGCTGTCCGTTACCGAGTCGAAGTCGCCGAGCGCCATATCCGGCGCATAGCCGTGCCGTATCAAGTAGAGCGCGCCGCGGTCCGCGCCGACCAGCACGTCGCCCTCGCGAATTTCTTGAACGGCCCACTCGCCGAGCGTGCCGCCGGAAAATATCACGATCCGTTTCCGCAACATAGCCCGATTGCCCCCGTCCTTATTTGTTTTTCATGCGGAATTCTTCTATTGTCATATCATCCCGGAATTCGCCTTCGTAATACGTGGTAATGCCGTCGGCATAATACAGCTTGCCGAATCCGTCCTTCAAGTCGTCCTTGAACGACCCTTCATACTGGAGATTGCCGTTATCGGAATAATACAGCTTGCCTTGGCCGTTCTTCCGGTCGCCGCGAAAACTTCCTTCGAACAAAAGCGTACGGGAAGATCTAAGGCTGTCGTATATGCGGCCGTAGCCGTTTTTCAAATCGCTTTGAAAAGCACCTTCATAAACCGTATTGCTGCTTAAGTGATATGCTTTTCCTATGCCTTCGCGTCGCCCTTTCACGAAATCTCCTTCGTAGACGAGCTTATTTTTTTCGAACAGCTTGCCTTTCCCCTCACGCAGCGCGTTCACGAAATCGCCTTCATATTCGATCCATCCCGTTTCGTTGCTGCGCGTAAGCGACTTGGGGCCGTCATTGTGCACATAGTCGTGCATGAGCGTCATCGTGCCGTAACCGTTCGGCATGCCCCCGGCAAAAGAACCGGAGTAGATGTACCGACCGAGCTTCTCCGCCAGTCTGCCATCTTGGTACCGGCCTTCCTCGACTGTCGCTTCCGATCGCCCCGCGAGCGACGCGGCAGTCATGCCAGTGTTGTAAGTATACCGGCGACCGATCCCCGTTTCCCGGTCGTCCTCCCAGTAGCCTTCGAACACCAGCATCCCTTTGTCAAACGCGTTTCCGAGTCCATTTCGTTTGCCGTCCACGAGTTCCCCTTGATAAATGACCCGATTTTGGTCATCGTACAGCTTGCCGTAGCCCGTCTGCTTGCCGGATTGGTATTCACCTTCGAAGGCGTCGCGAAATGCATCTTTAATACCGAAAACAGAAGAAAACCGATCCCCGGTTTTCACGCGCAGTGTGCCTTTTCCGTTCGGAGTGCCGTCTTCCAGAACTTCTCCGGTATAGGCGTAAGTGGTCCCTTGGGTAAGCAGCTTGCCTTGATAATACGTTTCTTGCGTTATCATAGTAGTGGGTTCGTTTTTCTTGACTTCCCTTTTCTGCGCGTCCGTATAAATCCATTCCAGGCTTTCCACGCGGAACGAACGTCCGGAGCCGCTGCGCACATCATCGCTCCATTCGCCGTCATACACGATTTTGCCGCTGGCATCGTAGGCTTTGCCCTGCCCGGCACGAACGCCGTTTCGCCAATCGCCGTCATATGTTTTCACGCCGGAGGCATCGAAGGCTACGCCGCGTCCGTTTCGCTTGTTTTGCGAGACGCCGCCTTCATAGTTGAGCTTGCTGTTGCTTTGGTAAAAACGGCCGAAGCCTTGCTTGATTCCGTTGATCCAGTCGCCGGAATAAATCCATGCTCCGCTGCCGGACAGCAGTTTACCTTCGCCGGTCTGCAGACCGTTGGTCCACTGGCCGATATACCGGCTCCCGTCAGGGTAATAATAAGTACCGCTCCCATCGGGCTGGCCGCTGCGGAAACGCCCTTCATACACCAGTCTTCCATCCTCGAACAGTTTCCCGAAGCCATCCGGCTTGGCGGCAGCCAGATCGCCTTCATACCATAGCTCGCTGCCGTTCAGCAGAAGCTCGCCTGTTTGCTGAGGCGAACCGTTCGATTTGGACAGGTTCAACGTAAGCGGGCCGTTCAAGCCGTTTAGCGTATCGGAGATCGATGCCGATAAACTCGGTTTCAAATACAACGTTTGCGATAGCGGATTCCATGCGGTACGGTAGCCAATGGAGGAGGCGACCGCTTCCGCGGGCATCCATGACGCGCCGTTATGAATGACGGAGACATCGTCCAGATGGAATGTATTCTCTTGAATACGCCAAAGGGTTGTTCCTATTTTGTGCCGAATTGTTTGGGTTGCTTTGGAAGCATCGAGTTCTTGCGCGGACTCGTCCCAAAATACGGTATATCCTAGTCGTTCCAGAACACTGCGGATCGGAACGAACAACGTTTGGCCGTCGCGCCCGCCCAAATAGATCGGTTGCTCCTCGTGAATGTCCGGAGTCGGACGAAACACGACGCCGTTGATGACCAGCTTGGGAACGACAGCCGCGGCGGAATAAGCGGTATTCGCTTGGGCGGCAGCGGACTCTTCGGCCAGAGAACTCCAGGGGATTGCCAGGAAGGCGGCAGCTGTGCAGGCGATCGTAAGAAAAGCCCTCTTGTTCAACACAAAGCGTTCTCTCCAGTCTTCATTATGTATTAAAGTTATTATATCAGCTTTTATGAAAAAAGAGTGCAACTTTGCGCATCGGAGCGCTTTCCCGTGGTTAAGGTATAATGGAGGAAACAGCACAGTTTATATGGAGAGGGAGGAGGAGCGTCAATGAAGGGAAGACGTAAGCGCTATGAAAATTTGGGCGGGTTCCGCAACAAAAAGACGCTGCTACAGCTCTCCAAATGGAATGTGGAAAAGCGGGCCAAGGTGAAGGATTATTCGTTCCGCATTCCGCAGCATGCGGCTAAAAATGTCGATTGGCTGCGCTCCAACCGGTCGGAGACTTCCGTCACCTGGATCGGCCATTCCACATTTCTCATCCAAATGGGCGGGTTGAACTTGCTTACTGATCCGGTATGGGCCAAGCGAATGGGGCTTGGCACACGTCTTTCCGAACCGGGTCTGCACCTTGCGGAGCTGCCTCGCATTCATGCGGTGCTGTTGTCGCACAGTCATTACGATCATATGCACCTGCCTTCTTTGCGGGCGATTGAAAGGATGAACAGAGGATTGCGGCTGTATGTGCCGCACGGAC
Source organism: Paenibacillus allorhizosphaerae (assembly GCF_910594985.1). Classification (GTDB taxonomy): domain Bacteria; phylum Bacillota; class Bacilli; order Paenibacillales; family NBRC-103111; genus Paenibacillus_G; species Paenibacillus_G allorhizosphaerae. The sequence continues at coordinate 70,272 of NZ_CAJVCE010000014.1, read as the reverse complement.
TTGGCGCGAAGCTGCGCTTGGAGGGATTTCATTCGGTGACCGAGCTTCATTGGTGGGAAAGCGTGCGTCTGGAAGCCGTGGAGCTCAACTTTGTACCGGCGCAGCACTGGACCCGTAGATCGCTGTTCGATACGAATACGTCGCACTGGGGCGGCTGGGTTATACAGCCGGCGCTGCAAAGGGAAGGGCGGTGTGCCATCTATTTTGTTGGAGATACGGGCTACTTTTCCGGATTTCAAATGGTAGGAGAACGATTCGCGATCCGTACGGCGCTCATGCCGATCGGTGCCTATGAACCGGAATGGTTCATGTCACCGCAGCACGTAAATCCGGAAATGGCCGTACAGGGGTTTCTCGACTGCGGCGCAGAACGGTTTATCCCCATGCATTACGGCGCATTCCGGTTATCCAACGATACGCCGCGGGAGGCTCTTGACCGGCTGCTTGCAGAATGGTCGAGACGCGGTCTTGCGCCAGAGCGGCTTTACTTGCTGAATCATGGGGAGACGTTGATATAATCGCAATGACCGGGTTCATATGGATAACGGGGGCGACGGATTCGAAACCATTTCGCGGTTACTCTTTGTTCGTACGGTTGCGTCGCGTCATCTGCTGCCACACGGAGCCTTCCGCTTCCTGCCCGCCTTCGATTCGCTCCAGCGCCATTCGGATTTGCATCCGGACTTCGAATTCCGGATCGTCCTGCGCCGCGCGAAGCGCAGGGAGCGCTTGCGCGTCACCGACTTCATACAGAAACCGCGCCGCCCGCCAACGGACAAGCTTGTTCGAATCGCTTAATGCGCCGATCATCGCTTCCTGTGCCGCGGGATCGCCCAGATCGGACAGCGTGTCGCCCGCCGTGCGGCGGACCGAAGCGGAGCTGTCGCGCAGCGCACGGTACAGGTAGGGCAGCACTGCGGGATCTTTCAAATCGCCGATGTAGACAGCCGCCAAACGGCGGACGGTCGATTGTTCATCGTCCAGCGCCTTTAGCAATAACGGAAGCGTCTCGTCGGAAGGTTTGATTTGCTGCAGCGCGGCGTAACGCTGTTTCCAGTCGGGAGCGTCCAATTGGCGCTCCGTTTGCTCGTAAGTGAGCTCGGTGCGTCCGGCGACCGCGAGCTCTTTGGCATCTCCGGCTGCGGGCCCGGCCTCGGCTTGAACGATCAATTGTTCGAGCTGCTCGTCGCTGTAGGAAGCATCCAGCTCTTGCAGCACCTCATCAAGCACATCATTCAGCTCGCCGTAACGGATGTCCCAATCGTCCAGCGTCCGCTCCTTGATGAGATTCGGAGACGCGGAAGCGGCGCGGATCGCAGCATCGCTGAAACGGGCCGGCAGCGCGGCCCGCTGCTCCGCGGCCCCGTTCGATACGCGAATTTGAAGCGGGATGCCGCGGAAATGCTGGAGCAGCACTTTCACTTCGCCGAAACCGGCATCCGGGGAGGGAGCGGCAGTCTCCGCCACATTGCCAGGGGCGGAGGTGCTTGCCTGCGATTCGCCTAAAATGTCGCGCGCCTCCGCCAATATGTGCTCCCAGTCTCCCTTCGCTGTCCGGTCCAATGCGATAAAGTCGGCGGCTCTGTACAGCCCTTTGACTCCGGGAATCGCCAGAAGCTTTTGAAGCTCAGGTTCCGGAGCGAGACCGGCATGCTCCCGCGTGAACGTTTGTCTAACGCCGTCAGGCAGGCGGCTGGTGAGATTGATTTTCATCGTATTCGGGCTCGGTGTCGGTTCAATGGATATGATAGGCATAGCAATCGCCTCCTGCGTAAGTTTAAACAAAAGGACCGCAGCTCCTTACAGAGCCTGTCGGTCCTTTGTGCGTTGTCGTCGTACGGAGCGTTAATCCAGATCGAGCAAATTGCGATGCAAGTACGTATCGTCCAGCGTCTTGGTCAGATCGAATACGGTATGAGCCAAATCGATATTCTCAAAAACATGCTCACAGGCATCTTTATAGGCCATTTCTTCTTCGTAATGGGACATATAGCGTTCGATGAGCTGAGGTGAATCGCCGCGGGCTTCTTCGCGCTGGCGGACCGTTTCCCGGTCGGCGTAGATGAAGATGCGCACGACGCGTTCGCCGTATGTGGACTTGAGCTGCTCGGCACCATGCCGGTTCAGAACCAAATACACTGCGCCGAACTTTTGGATCATGTCGGCGACGTCTTGCTCCTTGATTCCGTAACGGTTCCCGCCAAATTCAATAACCTCGATAAACGCATTATTCGCTTCGGCATCCGAAAATTGCTCAGCGGTAATGAAATGGTAATCTTGCCCGTCCACCTCGGAAGAGCGGGGAGGACGCGTCGTGTACGAGATGACCTGCTTGATCCCCAGCGTACTGCCCGACATTTGCGCGACCGTCCTTCGACCGGCGCCGTTCGGGCCTGTAAAAACAAAAATAAGTTCCTTCTCATTCAGCTCGTACATAGGAAACCTCCTTCGTTTGGGAAAGTGCAGTTCCTTGCCGATGAACCTGCCTTTATTTTACATGCTTTGGCAGAGGAGGTAAAGCGCTTTGAGAAGCGGCGGTTTATCTTTTGCGTCTGCCGCCGCTCTTGTTCGTCGCTCCGCGGGAACCTTGCCCGCCGGGTTTTGCGCTGCCGCGGCTTTGCCCGCGCGGGCTCTTGCCGCGATCTGTACGCGCCGCGCTTCCCGCCCGTCCGCCTCGCTCGGCTGCTCGGGCTGTCTCGCTGCCGCCGTGTGGGGCACCGCCTCGCTCGGTGGCTCGGAACGTTTCGCCGCTGCGCCCGCGTGGGGCACCGCCACGACCGGCGGCCGCTCGGCCGCCGCCGGACTTGCGTTCGCCGCCGTCAGTCCGCCGGCCGGGCGACGCATTAGACCAATCGGCGTCTTGCGTTGCCCTCGGCACCCTTCCGGTGCCGCGTTCCGACACGGCGCCGTTGCCGCGAGCGCCGCCCGCGTGGGCGTTGCGGCGCTGCCCGCTGCCGCCTCGCTCCGTCTTCCACGCAGGCTCCGCGCCGTTGCCCCGTACCTCGCGCTCAGCCGCGCCTGTGCCGGCTGGGCGTCGTCCGCCTCGCTGCTCTGCGCTGCGCCCGCGTCCCGCTGCCGCGTCGCGGCTTCGCGTGCCGCGCCCGGCGCTCGCTCGCGCGTTCTCGCGCCATGCATCGCCCTCCTGCTCCGCCGCTTGCCATGCGGGTGCGGCGGTCTTGCCTCTTGTCCCGCGCGCTGGACCTGCGCCTGCTGCTCCGCGCCCGCGTCTGCCGCCGCCTTGCGCTGGCTTGCCGGATCTTGCATCGGTCCGTCGGGATGCCTGCCCCGCGCCTTCCGCTTCGCGTTCGCTCTGGCCGCGTCCCGGTCGCTTCGACAGCGTCATCTTGATCCCGCGTTCGATCAGCTCTAGATATTGCGCGTCCCGCGGTGCGGCGAACGTGATCGCTTTGCCGGTCTGCCCCGCCCGTCCGGTCCGCCCGATCCGGTGAATGTAGCTTTCCGCATCATGCGGAATGTCGTAGTTGTATACATGAGTTATGCCTTCCACATCCAACCCTCTGGCCGCAATGTCCGTCGCAACCAAGAATTGGATTTTCGCTTCGCGGAACCGCTTCATAACCTGCTCGCGCTTCGCCTGGGTCAAATCGCCGTGAAGCTCATCGCAGGAATAGCCCCGCTCAAGCAACTCGTCATTCAGTTTGCTCGCGCGCAGCTTCGTACGGCAAAAAATCATCGCCAAATACGGCGGGTCTTCTTCCATCGCTTTGCATAACGCATCCAGCTTGCCGCGGTCCGTCGTCTGGACGATGACCTGTTCGATTTCATCCAGCGTGATCCGCTTCGCTTTTACTTCGATTTCGACGGCCGGCTTCATATAAGCTTTGGCCAAATCGCGAATACGCGGCGGCATCGTGGCCGAGAAGAGCAGCGTTTGCCTGCGGCTTGGCGTTACGGAAATGATTTGCTCCACTTCGGGGAGAAAGCCCATATGCAGCATTTGATCCGCTTCGTCGAGGACGAGCATGGAAAGCTTGTGCAAATGCACCGTTTCCCGGCGCACATGATCCAGCAGTCTACCCGGTGTCGCTACTATTATATGTATGTTTCCTTCGAGCTTCCGGATTTGCCTTTCGACGTCTTGGCCGCCGTATGCCGACAAGACGCGAAGCTTCTTGATTGGCGCAAGCCGTTTGACCTCTTCGGCGATCTGAATGGCCAGCTCCCGAGTGGGCGTAACGATCAATGCTTGTACGTGCGGCAGTTCCGGATTAATCTGCTCCAGCATCGGCAGCACGAAAGCCAGCGTCTTTCCGGTACCTGTTTGTGCCTGTGCAACAATATCATTGCCGGCGAACACGGCAGGAATCGCTTCCTTTTGAATCGGAGTAGGTTCGGTAATCCCGAGCGCACGCAGCGTTTCCGCCACCGGTTCGCTGACGCCGAGAGCGGTAAAGTCGTTTTTCTTCATATTATATTATCTCCTTGTTGGAACCATTATTCAGATGTATTCCTTCTACTTAATAGTTGCATTCTACCTTAATCCCAAGCAAAAAGAAACTGCACGCGGCGGCCGCCTTGTGCAGAGGATCATTTCCTAATATTCTCTACCGTTTGCTTCCGATTGATTCGGTATAGTCGGATTCGTGCCGAACGTCAAGGTCATCAGCTGTATAAATTGCTCGCGATAAGGTTCCAGCGAACGGCCGTGCCAGCTTTCCTGAGCGAAACGGTTAAACTCGTTGACGACGACGCGATTTGCCGTAATATAGACGTCCTTGACGGAAGGATCGAGCGAACGGATTTTCTCGGCGATCTTTTGCTTGAACATGTGGGACAGACGTTCATGGTGCATTTGCGTCTGCGCGCCGCTGACGCCGGAAATCAGATCGTCCGGGTTAGCGTAATCGTTCAGCGGGTCGCCCGGATTGTACAAGCCTCTGACGAGGCCGTAATTGTTGGTTTCCGTGCTTCTGCCGGAGACGCCGTTTCTGCCGCTCGTTCCGAAAGCGCTGCTGTCGAACGTAATCGCGGTATAGGCGGTATTGTCGCCCATCATGACGATGGCGCTGCTAACGCCGTTCATGGCGGCCACCTGATCCGATAACATTTGATTCATTTCCAGCTTGGTTACTTTGTGGGAAACCGGGGAATACTGCTGCTGAGTCTGATAAGCGCGGGATGTATCTTGCCGCGGATAATCTCTTTTGCTGCCGTAATTGCTCGCGCTGTTGTAATCGTACCAGCTGAAGCAGCCGGCTGTGAGCATGGAAGCCCCTGTCATGACGGCGATAAGCAAATAACGAATGGTTCGCACAGTGGTAACCTCCTTCTTGGTGTACTCTTGTCTTAGGATGGGCCCCAAAAAGCGATTTATGCAGGTGCATGGAACGAGGGCAAAACATGCATAAATACCCCGCTTAATGGAAATAAACAAGTAGAGGCGTGAGGCTGCAAACCCTAGAGAAATCGGGAGTTCCGAACGTTTTGTGAACTTCCCTAGATTCATTGACAAAAAACGGACACGAATTTATAGTTAATATGGTGATTAGGTTCATTGACAGGAAATGACCTTTTTTGTACGAAAAAAAGCTTTTAAGGTGGGATTGATAAGATGAATCGATGGCAAAATCTATGGCGCTTCATCCCGCTTTTCGGGTTGATGATGATGCTATTAACGGGGTGTGGAGACGAGACGATATCCGCCTTGAAGCCAAGAGGTCCCGTGGCCAGAGATCAGCTGTTCCTGATGAAATTAAGCTTCGGGATCATGCTTCTGGTCGTCGTGGTCGTATTTTTAATTTACATCTATGTCTTGGTTCGCTTCAGAAAGAAAAAAGGCGACAAAGATATCGTTCCGAAGCAGGTGGAAGGCAACCATACGCTCGAGATCATTTGGACGGTTATTCCGATTATCCTCTTGCTGATTTTGGCGGTGCCAACCGTACAGTATACCTTTAAGGCGCTCGAAGATCATCGCGAGAACAAGGATGCACTTCATGTAAAGGTAACGGCGCATGCGTTCTGGTGGCAGTTTGAATATCCGAGCCTCGGCATTTCGACGGCGCAAGATCTAGTCATTCCGACGAATAAAAAAATCGCGTTCGAACTGACTGCCGCAGACGTAAAGCACTCCTTCTGGGTGCCTTCGCTCGGCGGTAAGATGGATACAAACCCGGGCCTCACGAACGTTTTTTATTTACAAGCGGACGAAGTGGACACGTTCAAAGGAAAATGTGCGGAACTTTGCGGCGCGTCCCACTCGTTGATGGATTTTAAAGTGAAATCGATGGATTCGGCTGCATTCGATCAGTGGGTCGCCAAGATGAAAACGCCTGCCGTTATCCCGGCGGATGCCAGGGCCGGCGAGCAAGTATTTAAAGACAACTGCTTATCCTGTCATGCGGTGAATGCACAGGGGCTCGGTGCTGGCCCGAACTTGAACGGTTTTGCATCCCGCGAACTGGTTGCAGGTATACTTCCGCATAACGATGCGAAGTTGAAAGAGTGGATTACCGATCCGCAATCCGTTAAGCCTGGCGCTCAGATGCCGGCCTTCGGCCCGACTGGACCGAAGCCGCTTCAGGATCAACAGCTCAACGATTTGGTCAAATACTTGAACTCGCTGAAGTTGAAGTAACGAGCATCAGGGAAAAAGGAGGTTAAACTAAGGTGGCTCACGAACACAAGGTCAAACGATACACCGGGCTAATGGATTGGCTAACCACGGTGGACCATAAAAAAATCGGCATACTTTATCTTATCGCAGGCGGCCTGTTCTTCTTGTTGGGCGGGATCGAAGCGATTTTGATTCGGCTTCAGCTGCTGTATCCGGATCAAAAAATATTTATCGGCGATACATTTAATCAGCTGACCACGATGCATGGTACGACCATGATCTTCTTCGCAGCGATGCCGGTTATATTCGCCTTCATGAACGCCGTTATTCCGCTGCAGATCGGAGCGCGCGACGTTGCGTTTCCTTTCGTAAACGCACTGGGCTTCTGGTTGTTCTTCTTCGGAGCTTTGCTCATGAACACTTCCTGGTTTCTGGGTGGCGCACCGAATGCGGGATGGACGGCATACCCGCCGCTGTCCGGCATCGTGGATAGCTCCGGTCTTTTTAAAGGCTTGGACTTCTACGTGCTCGGTCTTCAGATTGCCGGTATCGGTACGCTGATCGGGGGCATCAACTTCCTGGTAACGATCATCAATATGCGTGCGCCGGGAATGACTTACATGAGAATGCCGATGTTCACATGGGCGGCCTTTATTACATCGTTTCTGATTTTGTTCGCTTTCCCTGCAATTACCGTAGGTCTTGTCGAGCTGATGTTCGACCGTATTTTCGAGGGAGCCTTCTTCGATGTATCGAAGGGCGGTAACCCGGTATTGTGGGAACATATCTTCTGGATCTTCGGTCACCCCGAAGTGTACATCTTGATCGTACCGGCATTCGGCGTCGTTTCCGAAGTCGTATCGACCTTCTCCAGAAAGCGCCTGTTCGGTTATAGTTCGATGGTATTTGCAATGGCGCTGATCGGATTTCTGGGCTTCATGGTATGGGCTCACCATATGTTTACGACAGGGATCGGAGCCGTCGGGGATGCGATCTTCGGGGTTGCGACGATGGCGATTGCCGTACCGACGGGTGTTAAAATCTTTAACTGGCTGTTCACCCTGTGGGGCGGGCAGATCCGTTTCACAACGGCAAACATTTTCGCAACATCCTTTATTCCGACTTTCGTTATGGGTGGCGTTACCGGGGTTATGCTCGCGGTTCCTGCGGCAGACTTCCAATATCACGATACATATTTCGTGGTAGCTCACTTTCACTACGTTATCGTCGGCGGGTTAGTGCTCAGCTTGTTCTCGGCGATGTACTATTGGTGGCCTAAAATGTTCGGCCGCATGCTGAACGAAACGCTTGGCAAGATTCACTTCTGGACCTTCTTTATCGGTTTCCATATGACGTTTTTCCCGCAGCACTTCCTGGGACTTATGGGGATGCCGCGCCGCGTGTTTACGTATCAGCCTGGCGTAGGGCTGGAACAAGGTAACTTTATCAGTACGATCGGTGCCATCTTGATGGGTATCGGTACGATCGTCTTCCTGATCAACGCGATCGCAACGAACAGCAAGCCGATGAACGCGCCTGCCGATCCGTGGGATGGACGTACGCTGGAGTGGACGATTCCTTCGCCGCCTCCGGAATACAACTTCAAACAAACGCCGCTTGTTCGCGGGTTGGATGCTTTCTGGAAAGAGAAAATGGCAGGCAACAAAGAAATGACGCCGGCCGAGCCGATCGGTTCGATTCATATGCCTTCGCCGTCCATTCTTCCGTTTGTTATGTCCGTCGGCCTGTTTATCTCGGGCTACGGGTTCATGTATCACAACTATATCGTCAGCATTATCGGTATAGGTATTACACTCATTTGCATGTTCCTTCGTTCGGTATATGATGATCACGGCTTCCATATCGAACCTGAAGAGTTGAATGATAAGGGGGTTAAGGCATGAGTGCAGCACATCATGAAGTAGGCGGCGCCCTGCCACCTCACGCGGAAACGGCTACTTTGGAAGGCAAGAACAAAGTAATGGGCTTCTGGCTCTTCCTCGGCGGCGAGTGCGTATTGTTCGGTACGCTGTTTGCATCGTTCATCGCGCTTCGCAACCAGGTGCCGGACGGCCCGACGGCGCAGCATTTGTTCGTACTGAGCACTGTAGCACTGTCCACCTTTATCTTGTTAACGAGTTCTTTGACCAGCGTATTTGCCACAATGGCACTGCACCGCAACAACTTGAAACAAGTGCAGCTTTGGCTCGCCATCACTGTGTTGCTTGGCCTGGGGTTCCTTGGTCTTGAAATTTATGAATTCATGGAATACGTCCATGAAGGGCATACTTTCAGTAAGAGCGCATTTGCAACATCCTTTTATACGCTCGTCGGATTCCACGGAGCGCACGTTGCTTTCGGTGTCTTGTGGATTACGCTATTGATCATCTCCAGTATGAAAAAGGGCTTGACGGTTGTAACGGCGCCCAAGTTTTACGTAGCCGGCCTGTACTGGCACTTTATCGACGTCGTGTGGGTGTTTATCTTCACAGTAGTTTACCTGATGGGGAAGGTGGGTCCGTAAATGAGCAGCCAACACCATACAACAGTGGGGCATGAGCGTCACCGCCAAGAAGGACCGAAAAACCACTATTTGTCCTACATCATTTCGATCGTACTGACCATGCTGGCATTCGCCATCGTACTGTACGGTGGATTGGATCGTTCATTCATTATCATGTTTCTGGTTGGCCTGGCCATTGTGCAAATCATTTTCCAATTGGCATACTGGATGCATATGAAAGACCGCGGGCATTTCTTTCCGATATTGGGTCTTTGTTTCGGAGCTTTTGTCGCATTAACCGCGGTAGCGATGGCCGTTTTCTGGCTATGGTGGTAATATACGTTTGTTCTTCTGAGATAAGACTCAGCGGGCAGTTATAGGGGGAGAGGCGGCTTTTCATCAGGAAAGCCCCTCTCTTTTGCATAAGATTGCGAAAGTTTTCACGAATTCGACACAAACCTTTCCGGTAGCCATACCGGTTGACAGAGAGGAGCCGCAATGAACAATGAATTCACACGTCTCACATACGGGCCATGAGGCCGTTCCGACGTTCACACAGCTGTGGAGTCCGGGTCTGTTGCTCTTGTTGGTTGTAGTCGGTGTCTTATATACATTTGCGGTGGGTCGGTGGAGGGATCGGTTTCCGGAGAGCGAACCGGTTCTACTTAAGAAGAAGCTGTACTTTTGGACCGGGCTTGCGCTATGGTATATAGCGGAAGGAACGCCGGTTGCTTTTTATGGGATGCACTATCTCTTCAGCGTCCATATGTTTCAACAATCGATTTTGTATCTGATCATGCCGCCGTTTTTCCTTGTCGGTCTTCCGGGATGGCTGCTTCGGGCCGGGTTGAAAAGCGAAGGCAGCAAACGTGTGATGCGCGCGCTGACTCATCCGCTCTTTGCGCTTTTCTTCTTTAACTTTATTTTTTCCATGTACCATATTCCTATGGTAATGGATTGGCTGATGGCTCGCGAACTGATGCTGTGGCTGTACAAAGCGGTCTTCCTGTTCGCCGCATTTCAAATGTGGTTCCTTATTTTTTGCCCGCTTCCGGAGTATAACCGGTTGTCCGATTTGAAGAAGATAGGGTATATCTTCGTTAATGGCATATTGCTGACTCCTGCTTGCGCGTTGATTATTTTTGCCTCACACCCAATGTACGAAATGTACGCTTCCGTTTCCGAGCAGTACTTGCTGCTTCCGATGCTGGACGATCAACAGCTTGGCGGCGTTATTATGAAGATCGTTCAAGAGATCGTATACGGGGTGGCGCTGGCCTTTTGCTTCTACCGCTGGTACAACAGAGAGCGTCAAAAAGAAGAAGAGGAAGATTTGGCGTTTTTGCAAGCGGCAGGCAATGTCAATGGAGCGTAGTTTAATAGGAGTTTGATAGAACCAATAACGAAATGAAGAATGGGTGTGTTAATCGTGACGATATTACCTACGATCAGTACCAGCTTTATCGTCATCAGTGCGATATTCGTCGCATTCGGCTGGTATCATATTGTTAAAGGACATCGGGACACGCATCAGAAGTTGATGCTGTGGGGGGCAGGCTTTGCTCTGGCGTTTTTCGTGATTTACATGAGCCGTACATTGTTTGTGGGCAACACGACATTCGGCGGACCGGACAGTTTGAAGCTGGCATATCATATCTTTTTGATTTTCCATATTACGCTGGCGACCGTCGCTGCCGTCTTCGGCATCGTAACGCTGCTTCATGCATTCAATAAGCGTTTCGCCAAGCATAAAAAAATCGGCCGTATCACGGCCGTAATCTGGTTGCTGACGGCGCCGACCGGTGTGGTCGTGTACGTCCTACTCTATATTTTATATCCCGGCGGTGAAACAAAGCCGGTGATCGATGCGATATTAGGCACTTATTGAGCGATCTTTCAGCCTTTCCTTCGGGAAAGGCTTTTTTGTATGCTCGTGCTAGGAACGGGCGCGACGGCGTCCCTCCATTAACGTCTTCATGGCGAATACAGGCAAAATAAGCTGCCTTCTCCATCTCGACGGTTGCGATAATAACCGGTGCAGCCATTCCAGATGCAGATGCTGCCATATCAACGGCGCACGTTTGACCTTGCCGGCGATAATGTCCAAGCTTCCTCCGACGCCTAGAGCTAACTTCGCGTTCAGCTGTTGTTTATTCCGATAGATCCATTTTTCCGCTGCCGGCGCTCCCAATGCTACCACCAGTACATCCGGCCGAGCCGCCGAGATCTCGGCGACGATAGCCTTTTCTTCATCCGCTGGAAAGAAACCGTGATGCCGTCCGGCGATACGTACCCGGCTGTATTGCGTTGTGATTTTGTCCACGGCAAGCCGGCTTGTGTTCTCGTCGGCGCCAAGGAAATAGAACGACCAGCCCCGCCCATTTCCTTCTTCCAGCAATCCCGTCAGCAGATCGCAACCTGTCACGCGCTCGGCGATCGGATCTCCCTGCCATCTGGAAGCGAGCACGATACCGCTGCCGTCCGGCGTAATCAGATCGGCCTCGTCCATAATCGTCCGCAGTTCGGAGTCCGTCTGGTATTTCATAACGATTTCCGGATTTGCCGTGATAAGATGATATGGCCGCGAGCCGCTGTTTTTTTGCTCCAACATCTCCGACAAATGATCCAGCGTCTCTACAAAAGTCAATTTGGAGAACGGAACGTTCATAATGTTCGTTGACGGTCGATTCATGCGATCCTTCCAATCTATAAATGGTTTTGACTTGCGCTGGCCACCCAGGATGGTTTACAGGTCATCCGCTTCCTGGGCAGGCTCCGCTTCATAGATGCAGTGAAATCGTTCGACGCCCGGATACTTCTCGCCCAAGCTGGTAACGACAAAACCGACATTGCGGTAAAAGTCGACCGCTTCCTCGTCGGTTTCCGCGACAATCGCAGCGGGCTGTTTCAAAGCGATAAGCTCAAGCAGCAAACCTCTTCCGTAGCCTTGTCCGCGGTATTCCGGATGCACGGCGATGTGCTGCAGGCGGAGACGGTTGTTCGGATCTGTCTGAAATCCGGCGATGCCAAGAAGCGCGCCGTCCTTTTCCAGGCCTAGCAGTTCCATCGCCTCGTCCGTTTTATAAAGCTGGACCGTTCGCGCTATCGCCTCCGGATCGGGAAATACGGCGCACGACAGAAGTTCCAGCACCGGCTCCTCTTCGATACGCCCAAGCAATTCGATCAGCATAAGCAACGCCCCCTATTGGTTTGTATCATCCATGCAATATGTATGTAATCAAAGGCACCATGTCCATCATACCATATTTGCGGCCGTCACGATGTCGCATTCAGCCGGTCACGTCCCTTTATGTAAAAATCAAAACCGCCCCTTCGAAGCCGAAGAGGCGGTATGCGTCGAGGGGTAACGATTATTTTATAGCGCTTCCGCCGAAAATAAAGCGGCTTTCCCAATGCTTGCCGGCAATATTGTCGATGCGGACGCCGCCGGAGTCTTTCGAATACGTATGCAAAATTTGGCCGTTGCCTAAATAAATGCCGACATGAGCAATTGTTTGTCCAGATGTGTTGGATGGATAAGCGGATGCGCTCGTTCCTTTGTAAGCCATGAAGAACATCAGATCGCCGGGCTGCAAATTGCGCCAGTTGGTCGTCGTTCGGCCGATCGATTTGACATAAGCGCCTTGACCTCTGGAATCGCTCGGCAGCGTAATGCCGGCGCCGTCTTTGAATGCTTGTCTTACAAAATCGGAGCAGTCGAAGGTGCGCGTATTCGAACGGTCAGAGCCGAATTCGTACGGGGTCCCCAAATATTTTTTGCCGGCGCTAATGATTCGGGCGCGTACGCTGCTGGAATCGGTCACTCCGCTGTTATTGCCGCCGTTTGTACTGCCGGACGTTTTAATATATTTGCTGTTGGTCGAAACATAACCTGTCCGGCCTTGGCTGTCGCGAACCTGATACCAATAACTGTTCGCTTGGCTTAATATCGTAACCTTTTCACCGGTTTTCAGCAAACCGTAGCTGCGGGAATTGACATCCGGCTGTACACGTAAGTTGACCCCGCTGACAATGATGGCAGTAGGCGTGGCGGCATAGGCTTGCCCGGCCGGAAGACCTGTGAATCCTGCGGTTACGGTAGCGGCGAGCAACAAAGCAACGAGCTGTTTTTTCAAGTGAATCCCTCCTGCAGTTCTTGTTGTATTTATGTACAAGCCTGAGCGCTTTGCGATTGGGATCAACCGGGAACCCTCAAGCAAGGACATCATTTGACAAAACAATTCCTGTCGCCCCACAATGGGAATATAACTTTTACAGAGAGCGGTGAACGATTCGGAATGGACACGTGGATATGGGGACCGCTGGTATTGCAAAAAAATATCGTATTCGCGGTGGTGGCGGCGCTAGCCGGTTATGGCATATTGAGGATTCGGTCGGAGCAGGCGGCACTTGGATCGGCTTTTCGGTCCGTTATCGTGAATGCCGTGCTGCTGTGGGTCATAAGCTGGAAGCTGAGTCTGCTCTTGTTCGGAGGACTCGGCGTGCTTCGCAATCCCATGTTGCTGCTCTATTTTAGCGGAGGCGTACGCGGCGCTTGGATAGCGGCGCTGGTGGCCGCTCTGTACATCTTGTTTTCCGCGCGCAAGCTAAAAATGAATGTACCCGATTATATCGATTCGGTGCTTGTCTCCATTTTTGGGGGGTACACGGTTTATTTGGCTTTGCTTACAATTATTGGGGAGGATCACCGACTAACGCATGGGGTTACGGCCATTGTGCAGGCTGTAATGATCGTGCTGTGGCTGCGTACGAAACCTTCGGCTCAGTTCAGGCCGCCGGCACAATGGGCCGTGATGCTGCTCATCAGCTACGCACTCGTTCAATCGCTTGCCGTCAATTTATGGGACAAGCCGGGAGCAGCGATCCAAGCGGGAGACGCGACCGGGCTAAAGGTAGGGCAGCAGGCTCCGGATTTTGAATTAACGCTGCTGAGCGGACAGCAAGTGAAGCTGTCCGATTATCGGGGGAAGACGGTTATTTTGAATTTTTGGGCGACATGGTGCCCGCCGTGCCGTGCGGAGATGCCGGAGATGCAACAGTTTTATGACGCGCATCAGGCCGAAGGGACCGTCATTCTCGGCGTCAATGCGACTTCGACGGAAGTGAGCGTACCGGTCGTGAAAGCCTGGATTGAAGAGTGGGCGATTACGTTTCCGATCCCGCTCGACAAGCAGGGAGACGTCAGCAAGCAGTATCGGGTGAACGCCTATCCTGCAACGTATGTTATCGATGCGGAAGGGATCATTCGCGATAAGCACCCCGGCCCGATGAACGCGGAGATGCTCAAAAATGCGGCGGGCAAGGCTAAGCCTGGTAAATAACCTATTGCGTTACCGGCAGTTCGTGCATGGGTTGGTTACATTCGCTAGGCTGATGCAACAATTATTGTAAAAAGGTGCAGGGAGTACTCGTTTTCTATTTATGATATACTAATGTGGTGCTGTAAAGGGATGCATTGCGTAATAATAGAATGTCATGATACGATTTCAGTGTAATGATTATTGGATGCTGGCAGCCAACTGTAGGCCCGATAATAATAATATACATAAAAGGAAGGGTAGTCATGGCGCAAACGAGCATTATTCTTCGGGTGGAACTGGATCACGATAAGATCAGTTTTGGCGATGTAGCGGCTGCGATCAGCAAAGCCGGGGGCGACATTACTTCGATTGACGTCATTCGGCCTGGCAAAGAATCTTCCGTACGCGATATTACCGTGGATGTGGCGGAGTCGGCGGAGACGTCAGTAGTTGATGCGTTAAAAGCGTATGACGGCATCAAAATCATTAACGTTTCCGACCGAACGTTCCTCGTTCATCTGGGCGGCAAAATATCGGTACAGCCCAATGTGCCGATCAAAAACCGGGATGACTTGTCCCGTGTATATACGCCGGGGGTTGCGCGGGTATGTACGGCGATTCATGAAAATCCGGATAAAGCCTACTCCTTGACGATTAAACGAAATACCGTCGCTGTCGTCACCGATGGAACCGCCGTTCTCGGCCTCGGCGATATCGGTCCGCATGCGGCGGCGCCGGTCATGGAAGGGAAGGCCATGCTGTTCAAGCAATTAGCGGGCGTGGACGCTTTCCCGATTTGTCTCGATACGAAAGATACGGAAGAAATCATCCGGACGATTAAAGCGATGAGCCCGATCTTCGGCGGCATCAACCTGGAGGATATCAGCTCTCCGCGTTGCTTCGAAATCGAAAGACGGCTGTCGGAGGAGCTCGATATTCCCGTATTCCATGACGATCAGCATGGAACGGCGGTTGTGCTGCTCGCCGGTTTTCTGAATGCGCTGAAGGTTGTCGGCAAACGGATTGAAAACGTAAGAGTCGTTGTAAACGGGATCGGCGCCGCCGGCGTTTCGATCTGCAAAATGCTGCTCGCCGCCGGCGTTACGCGTCTTGTTCCAGTGGACAGGCATGGCGCCATCGTACGGGGCAACAGCTACGAGTACCCGATGTGGCAATGGCTGGCGGAGCAGCCTCAGGTCGAAGAGACCGAAGGCAGCCTGAAGGAAGTGCTTCGCGGAGCAGATGTGTTCATCGGCGTATCCCGCGGCGGACTGCTCAGCGCAGAGGACGTTTGCACGATGGCTCCGGACCGTATCGTATTTGCGCTCGCCAATCCGAAGCCGGAGATCGACCCGGACGAAGCCCAATCGCATGTGCGCGTATTGGCTACCGGAAGAAGTGATTATCCGAATCAGATTAATAACGTACTTTGCTTTCCGGGCATATTCCGGGGAGCGCTCGATTGCCGGGCCCGCTCCATCAACGAGCCGATGAAGCTCGCCGCCGCGCGCGCCATCGCCTCGGTCGTAACGAGTGCGGAATTGAACGAGCATTACATTATTCCGAGTATATTCAATGAGCAAGTTGTAACGAAAGTTCGGCACGCGATTATCGAAGCGGCAATACTAACCGGTGTGGCACGCCGTATTCCGCCGGATTTCCGCTAATCCGTCCTGAGAAGTCCGATCAAGGAAAAGCTCCTATATCGCGGTGAATGGATTTCACCGCGATATAGGAGCTTTTTTATACTTGCTTTCATCGTTACAGCCGGCCGCCGCTCGGCAGCGGGATGTCTTGCCATGTGCGTCCCTCGCCGTTGAACTGCGGCAGCCAAGGCGCGAGCGCATCGAACATCTCATCGCACATGCGCCACACCTCATCCGTCGTACATACCGCGGCGGTCAGCGGGTCGTGCAGCACGGCCTGCTTGACGAGCGTCCGGTCTCCCGTCAGCGCCGCTTCGACGGCCATTTCCTGGACGCTAATACTGGCGCGGCACGTGGCGGCGCAGGCTAGCGGCAGGTCACCGACAAAGGTGGGCTGAATGCCGTTCCGGTCGACGTAGCACGGAATTTCGATCGTGCAGCCGTCGGGCAGATTGGTGATCAAGCCGTTGTTGGCGATGTTGAAATGGCCGCGATACGTTTTGCCGGTTTCGAGCGCCTCCACAATGTAGGAGCCGTGTTCCTCCGAGCGGTCGCCGAGCCGAATAAACTCTTTTTCTCCGCTGAGCCACCTCGGATAATTTTCCTTGTATTCATCCCCGCGGCTAAGGCAGTGGTGCAAATAACCTCCGGTTTTGCCGCCGATCCAGGTTTTATCGTAAATCCACTTTGCGGTTTCTTCCCGGCTCCGTTTGCGGTACCACGGCAAATATTCGCTGAGATGGCCGTTTGATTCGGTCGAGAAGTAGCCGAAGCGGCGCAGTACGTCAATGCGGCAAGGTTCCCGCTCTGCAATCTCGGGATGACGCTCCATAGCGGGAAGGATTTCCGGCAGCAGGTCGCGCCCTTCGTGCGATACGCGCACGAACCAGGTCTGGTGATTAATGCCTGCTGCGGTGTAGTCGACCTCTTCCTTTGGGAGGCCTAGCGCTTTGGATATCAGGGCGTGACTGTGCTGCACGCCGTGGCACAGCCCGACGCTGCGCACCCCGCCGGCACGGCGCAATGCCCACGTATTCATAGCCATCGGATTGGAGTAGTTTAACAGCAGTGCTTCCGGCGCAACTTCCCGCATATCGCGGGCGATATCGAGCACAACCGGAATGGTGCGCAGCGCGAAAAAAATGCCGCCGGGTCCAAGCGTATCCCCGACGCATTGATCTACGCCGTATCGCAGCGGAATCTCGATGTCATGACGGAACGCTTCCAGCCCGCCGACGCGTGCGGTGCAAAAGACGTAGTCCGCCCCGGCAATCGCCTCACGCTGGTTCGTAGTGGCGGTAATGGTTGCGGGCAACTGATTGTGCTCGATCATGTGCCGGCACAAGTCTACGGCCATCTTCAAATTCTCTTCGTTGATATCCATGAAACGAAATTGCGCATCCCGAAATGCTTCCACCGCCAAGAGATCCATCACAAGCCTGCGGGTGAAGCCGATGCTTCCCGCACCGATCATAGCAATTTGCAACATAATGCATTCCCCTCCATGATTACGATATATGGATTTTTCATTGACATGACGTCCAAGGCAATTTCATAATAAAGGAAATCGGTAAGGGCTTACAATGATAACATATTATCGAAAGGATGCGACGATATTGCTCTATCCTCATGAAGCTTGCAGCCGGTCGAGTTTCGGGTTCAAATATTGGAGCGGGGCTGGTTTGCCGATCCGGTTGATCAATATTGGATGGGATCGGGTCAGCTCGCCGGCGTATCGATGGCATGGCGAGCGGCGGGGAGGCGGCTATGCCGTGTTTCAGTACACGCTCGCCGGACGCGGAATGCTTCGGGACGGTGAAGCATTCTATACGCTTACGAAGGATACGGGATTTTTGACGGTCGTACCGGGGGATCAGGAGTATTATTTGCCCGAAGACGCAGCGGAATGGGAGTTTCTGTACGTTGTGATCAATGGGATCGATGCGGTGAACCATTGCACGGAAATTATACGTCAGATGGGGCCTGTGCTGAGCTTCCGCGAGCATCTGGAACCCGTCGCCGTGCTCAGCCGATTGTACAAAGAAATATACGACAACCCGCAGCTCGATAAATTTACGATTTCGGCGCGGCTGTACGAGTGGATGATGGGGCTCCATCGGTTGGCGGAAGGACGGGATATCGTGCGTGCGACGGAGGAGCTGCCTGGACCGATCCGGGCTGCGGTGAAGCTGATGAAGGGCAGCTATCGAAACGATTTGTCCGTAGACGATATGGCGTCGGCGGCAGGGCTGACGAAATATCATTTTTGCCGCCAGTTTCATAAGAAGACAGGCTTGACGCCAAGTCAATACTTGCGGAAAATCCGGGTGGAGCAGGCAGCCTGGATGCTGCGGCATACGGGTAAAACGGTACAAATGATTGCCGCGGAGTGCGGGTTTGAGTATGCCAATTATTTCATTAAAGTATTTCGGACGCTCGTCGGGGCGACACCAAGCGAGTATCGGTCCGGCAAAAAAGTCGACCCCGTCTCCTTCTTGCGGGTAGAGCCGTAGCCGATCAGGGCAGGAAGCCGGATTGACTAATAAAGACGCGCTCTTCGGGAACAAGTCGCTTCAACTGCTCCGCTACTTGCAAATAAGCGGATCGGTCGTACCACTCTTGGGCGCCAAGCTGATCGTGAATACGGCGTATGCCAAGACGCTCGGTGCGCTTGCCCAAACTGCCGTCGCCCATAAAGAAGTCGTCGATGCAGAACCGGGTTACCCCGGTCGAGACGAGCGCTTCGGCGAACCGATCGCTGCTTGGCAGCACCGGTGATAGACAGGCTTGCACCGGCACGCCGGCCTGCGTTAGTCGGCGGAGCGCCTGCAAGCGAGCTGCGATCGGCGGTGCTGCCGGAGAGAATGCCTTGCGCACGGGCTCGAGATCGGTCTCGACGGTAAGGCTGACGCGAACGCGCGAACCGAGCTGCTGCAGCAGATCAATATCCCTCGTCACGAGCGGGCTGCGCGTCTGGACAAACAGGAAGTCGGGCGCTTCCTGCGCGGTCATCAGCTCAAGCAGCGAGCGGGTGAGCTGCGTCTTGTATTCGATCGGCTGGTAAGGGTCGGTGCTGGACGACATGAAGATCGTTACCGGTCCTTTCCGCTTCGCCTTCTTCAGCTCTTTTGCGAGCAGCGCAGCGGCCGATTGCTTCACGTCCACCCACGTGCCCCACGGCTCGCCGCGAAATTTGGCCACCGGCATTTCACGGACGTAGCAGTAAGAGCAGGCGAACGCGCAGCCGACATACGGATTGAGCGTATGACTGTAGCCTGTCAAATATCCGCTGGCGGGGTTTAGTAATTGCTTCGGCATTTTGAAAGCAACGGTTGGCGTCATTAGCAGAGCACTCTCCTTTTATCGTGAACATCGGGAAAAGCATCGATCCAATGGAGGAGTCGGCGTATTGGGAAAGATCGCAAGGAAGCTCGCTCTAGTTATCTTCATTGTATCATGAAGGTGCAAGTGCCCGTATTCGTTTGGCGCGAGGGGAAGTCTGCCCCGAACAGGCACATGGGCATTAGGATTGCACCCGCAATGAATGGCAGCCTGCTACGGCAACAAATAAAGCCCGGCATTGTTCCTCCGAAAGGAACAAGAGCCGGGCTGTCTTGTACGGTTACCGATTAATCGGAATGATGATTCGTCGGCATCACTTCAGGCGATGTCAGCTTGTCGTAGAATTCGACGAACTTATCTTTGTCGTCGCTGGAACGAAGCGCCATCGCGGCACGCGGATGGTCGTTCAATACACCGGCGATCATGTAAGGGATAATGTAGCCCCATTCCCATTTCTCGCGCATAGCGATCATATGCTTCTCGATAATGCCGAGGACTGGACGAACGTCGTACTTTGGATGTTTCAAATGACTTACGATCAGCTCGGTAGGGCAGTTGCCCGCTGCGCGTCCCATGCCGTACACGGACGTGTCAAGGAATTGAACGCCTTTGCTTGCGCCCATGATCGTATTGGAGAAGGCGAGCTGCATATTGTTGTGCATGTGTACGCCGAGTTTTTTGTCCGGCAGCAGCCGCTGGAATTTGGATACGAGGTAGTCAATATCCTTGTAATCCATGCTTCCGTACGAATCCACGATGTAGACGACGTCTACCGGACTCTTGTTGATTTCCTCGAACGCTTCGTTCAGATCGTTCTCCATAACGTGGGAGAGCGCCATAATATTAATCGATGTTTCGTATCCGTAGCCGTTGAACTTCTGAACCAGGTCAAGCGCTTTATCCACATCTTTAATGTAAGTGGCGACGCGGATCAGATCGAGCAAGCTTTGGTCGCGAGGCAAAATATCTTTCTCATCGACACGGCCGATATCGACAAGCGCGGAAAGCTTCGTATCGGTCTTGTTCGTAATGACTTCTTTGAGGAAGTCTTCGTTCAAAAAGCGCCAAGGTCCCGCATCCGCGCCTTTCAGCAGCTTCGCGGAGTTTTTATAGCCGATTTCCATATATTCAACGCCAGCTTCGCTAAGTCCGTAATACATATCTTTAACGAATTGGACGCTAAAATCCCAATTGTTGACTAATCCGCCATCACGGATGGTACAGTCCAGAATGCTGTGGTTGTCTCTGGTCATGAATCATTAACTCCTCTCATGTAGCGCCGCGGTACAACTGAACCGGGCATCGTTCCAAAATGAATGATGATAACGGGATCGCTTCGCGGCTTTTAAGCTTTTAAGCGGTAAAGTGGAACTAGTACTACTAAATATTACATATCCCATTCATTTTGTCAAGAATAACAAATTTCAATTCCTCAGACAACCGGCAAATGTATTAATATTTCATGAATCAACAAAAAAAACCGCGGTCTACGAAAGCCCTTTTGCCAAGGACTTGCCGGAGAACGGTTTATGTAACGTCATTCGTATGAACGGTGTATTGCTTTTTTTTATGCGTTCGTTACTTACGGAACTTTAATGATACTGATGCTACCGATCAGCGGAAGCGGCTTCATGGTTCCGTTCACGGCATTCAAAATACCAAGGATCGCGAGCACGAGCAGCGCCAAGTTAGCGAGCGGTACGAGCAGCAGCCCGAGCAGCGGGATCAGACTGAACACAATGTTCGCCGCGATCGAGGTCAGCAGCAGTACAAGCCCTTGATTGCCGTGATACATGGCGAAACGTGATTCTTTGGCGGCAAGCAGCGGAAGAAAAAACAAAATGTACGCAGCCGCAGCGATCCATTTGTTTGCCTGCACATCTTCCTGTGACACGGGGCCGGGTTGTTCTGGCGGGAAAGTGGACACACGAACACACCTCTTTTTTATAAAAGTCGGTTAGGGGCGAATATCCCCTATGCTGCTACCATCCTATGCTGCAAGAGAAGACACTATGTCAGAGCGGGGACCGGATGCAAGAAAGGAATAAGCTTCCTGTCCTTGTGGGTATGCTAATGCCGATACTTAAAATTCATTTCACATAGGAAGGGTAGATCAATGAGCAGCGCACCGATATTTTTCCAATTCGAAACGCAGGAGTCGGCTCATCTAGCCCAGGATATGCTGGACGAGTTAGGCTACCGGGTGAGTTTCCATCAAGAAGCGCAGCCCATTTTGCACGTGATCGTGGATCGGCATGATTTAACTTCCGCGCTCGAAATCGTACAGGCGTACGGAGGTCTGATTGTTGAGCATGAAGGTTCTCCTGGCGAAACGTCCGCTTACGCCATGGCATATAACCAGGAAGATCTTATTGCGATACCTGCCCATTTCATCGGGGAAGAGCAGGAAGACGGAGAGCCGGATTTGTCTTCTTCGGAGTACGTGAACAAATCAAGCGGCGCCTATAACGATGCCAACCCGCCCTTTGATCCGTCGGGCAACGATTACAACGGCTTCGATCCCGGCGTGCATCTGTAAGGCGACGACTGGCTTGGCCCATCGATCAGGCAGCGGTTTTCTGCAAGGCTGAGGCTTTCATCCAAGGTGAAACGGCAGCCAGCGGCGGAGTCGCTGTTTCTTTTTTTTTTGGATATGCCCTACAACGTTTGCCGGATGTAACAAAGTTGCGCCGGCCCTATTTTTATAAGAGGGGAAAACACTGTTTCTCTAGACCCACACGGATTTCATTTGATACGATGTTTTGGAGTTAAGAAACAAAACGTCGGCCGCGGACGTTCGCGAACCGGCTGTTCTGTCATCGGTTATCAGTTATGAAGTCAGAGGCGGAGGTATTGGCATTGTGGAAACATACGGTTCTTTAAAGGAAGGAGAGAAAGGCGCCTGGCTCAGCATCGTCGCGTACATTCTCTTATCCTTATTTAAAATCAGCATGGGCTATGTTACCGGTTCCGAGGCGTTAACCGCCGACGGCGTTAATAATACAACGGATATTATCGTTTCTGTTGCGGTATTGATCGGTTTGCGCATTTCCCGGAAGCCGCCCGACACCGACCATCCGTATGGTCACATGCGGGCCGAGACGATCGCTTCGATGGTCGCTTCGTTCATCATGGCGGCTGCTGGGCTGCAGGTCGTCATTCAGGCAGGGAAAAGCTTCTTGTCCGGGGAGCACTCGGCGCCGAATATGGCGGCAGCGTGGGTCGCGCTCGGATCGGCGGTCGTCATGTTCGGCGTATACATGTACAACCGCAATTTGGCGAAGCGCATCAACAGCCAATCCCTCATGGCGGCGGCGCAGGACAACCGGTCCGATGCGCTCGTCAGTATCGGCGCGGCGGTAGGCATTATCGGGTCGCGGCTTGGATTTCCGATCCTCGATGCGGCGGCGGCGCTTGCGGTAGGCATCATCATTTGCAAAACCGCGTGGGATATTTTTAGCCAAGCTTCGCACGCGCTCACCGACGGCTTCGACGAGAAGCGTCTGAAAGAATTTCGCCAGACGGTGAAGGAAACGCCGGGCGTCCGGCGCATTAAGGACATCCGCGCCCGCGTCCACGGCAGCAACGTGCTGCTCGATGTGGTCGTGGAAGTAGGCAGGGAACTGTCGGTCGAGCAAAGCCATCAGATTAGCGACAATATCGAGAAACGCATGCTAGACAAGCATCAGATCGGCAACGTTCATGTGCATATCGAACCGTATGTGGAGCCGGAAGCGAAGAAGCAGCGCTGAAGCCCCTTTCAAAAGATAATCCAAACTTGAAATAAGCCATAGATTACTGTCTTTAAGCCTTGCACCGCTGTAAGGCTTTTCATTTTTTTCATCTTATTTTCAGGTTCTTTTCAGCTTTTCGTAATAATTGAGGAGTATTCTGTAGTAAGTTCACAGATTGGACATAATTAGCAAGGAGGAGGCAAGCGTTATGAAACATGTGACTGCTTTCGTTAAAGGTTTTTTCTTTGCCTTCATCTCCATTGGAATGCTGCCGTACTATCTTATTCAACTATTCACCGAACTCTAATCCGGCCAAGAGAGCTGCCATAAAGAAATAAGAGGATGACCCTGCGCATAGCGCAGAAGGTTATCCTCTTATTTCTTTTCCGTGTGCAAGATATCAAATTGGGCTTCTTATTCCCGCTTAGCCGCCAGAGACAGCCTGCAGCACCCGCAACTGGTCGCCTTCCTGCAGCGGGATGTTCCAATCGTCAAGCCAGGACAGACTGTCCTCGTTGTAATAGATCAATACGTGCTGCCGCAGCTGGCCTTGTTCCGTAAACAGATGCCGCCTCAGCAGAGGGTAGGCGGCGAGAAGCGCGTCCAGCGCTTCCCGAAGCGTGGCCGCATCGAGCGGGAACGACACTTGCCCGCCCGTGCAGTCGCGCAGCAGCGAAGGCACGCTTACCTCCAGTCTCATCGCCCTTCAGTCCTCCACGATCCACGTTTTCACGCACAAAATGCGGGATAGTTGCCCGGGTAGCTTGTCCCAGGTACGGCCGCGGTCCGTAGAACAGAACACCTCGCCGGAGGTGGTGCCGAAGTACAGGCCGTAAGGGTCGAGCCCGTCGATCGTCATCGCGTCGCGCAGTATGCTCACATGGCGCTGCTCCTCCGGGAGCACGTCTCCAACCGGCTCCCACCGGCTCTCGCTGCGGTGTTTGCCGTACACAAGCAGCTTGCCGCCGCGTGTCGAGCGAACTTCGCTGCTCTCCAGCGGAAGCAGGAACAAATCACCGGAAGGCGAGACGCTGATCGGGAAGCCGAACGGCCTGTCCTCGCCGCGCAGCGTCAAGCCTTCTTCGATCGCAAACCACGAGTCGCCGCCGTCCGTCGATTGAAATACGCCGCCGTGCTCCTGCATGTACAGCGTATTCGGATCGTCCGGATCGGATACCATCTTGTGAATGCAGTAGCCGACTTCGGGATAAGGCTGTCCCGTCGGCACGCGCGCGAGGCCGTTGTTGCATGGCTGCCATGTCTCGCCGCCGTCTTCGGTGCGGAACACGCCGACAGCAGACATCGCGACCCACATGCGCTGCTTGTTTACCGGGTCGATCAGGATAGTATGCAGGCACATGCCGCCTGCGCCGCCGAACCAGCCCGGCCGCGACGGGTGTTTCGTCAAAGCGTCCAGTTCCGTCCACGTTTCGCCGCGGTCACGGCTGACGAATAGGCCCGCTTCCTCCGTTCCCGCGAATACGGTATCCGGTTCGGACGAATGACCCGGCACAAGCTGCCAGATGCGGGTAAGCGAGAAACCGCTTTCAGCGGAGTACCGGGGGCTGTGTTCGATCTGCTTCCACGCCTCCCCGAAATTGTCGCTGATGCGGATCGTTGCGCCGTAAGCGGCATGTGACGTTCCAGCTATCAAACGATGGCCGTTCCGGCTGTCCCCGAGGATGCTGTACACTTCCCACCCCGGCAGGAAGGGACCTTTGAGACTCCACTCTTTTCGTTGCTCATTCGAGGTATACATAAAAGCGCCTTTGTTGGTACCGACCAGCAAAATGACCTGTTTGCCCATTGCATTCATTCCTCCTCAAATTTACAGATATTACTGAATACGACAAATGGGCAGAAAAATCCTTCCTGATCGCACATTGGCGTGTTTGTTAGGGGAAGCGGGAGTCCAAACGGACTCCCTTCTTGGCTAGTCGGTCAATGAACAAGGGGCGGAGTCGATGCGCGAGCGATCGGGCGGCAGATCAACGACGTAGCAAAAGTGTTACAAATGCGAGCCGCCGGTAGCGTCGATCATCTGTCCCGTTACCCAGCGGCT
Source organism: Paenibacillus allorhizosphaerae (assembly GCF_910594985.1). Lineage (GTDB taxonomy): Bacteria > Bacillota > Bacilli > Paenibacillales > NBRC-103111 > Paenibacillus_G > Paenibacillus_G allorhizosphaerae. The sequence continues at coordinate 45,087 of NZ_CAJVCE010000014.1, read as the reverse complement.
GTCGTCCGAGGAGAGGAAGGCGACGACGTCCGCGATATCGGAAGGCTGCCCGACCCGGCCGAGGGCGGACATGCCGGTTGCCATCTTTTGCCCCTCGGGCGTGTGCAGCCAAGGTGCGTTGACATCGGTATCGACGATGCCGGGAAGAACCGCATTGACCGTAATGCCGCGAGGTCCGAGCAGCTGCGCGAGATGCAGCGTGAACGTGTTGATCGCACCTTTGGTCAAATTGTACGCCATAATATGCGGAAACGCGATTCGCGTCACGCCGGAAGAAATGTTGATAATGCGGCCTTCGCTGCGCAAAAGCGGCAGTGCTTGCTGGACGAGGAAGAACGGCGCCTTCACGTTAACGGCAAACAGTTCGTCGAATGATTGCTCGGTCGTATCTTCGAACGTTTGCGATGTCCCGATCCCCGCGTTATTCACGATAATATCGAACCGGCGATCCCCAGTCATTCGGACAAGCTCCTCCCGGAATGCGTGAAGCAGCTGTTCCACGCCGGCCAAGGAATCGAGCTTCGCGCCGATCGCTACCGCTTGCCCCCCTTGTGCCTCAATCGTGCGGACAACGCTTTCCGCGGCCTCACGGTTGCTTCCGTAATGAACGGCGACCAGTGCCCCGTCCGCCGCCAAGCGCAGCGCAATGCCTTTTCCGATCCCTCTGCTTCCACCGGTAACCAAAGCGATTTTTCCATCCAATCGTTTCATTGTTCTTCACTCCTTTGAAATGTGTAACTGTACTGTACACCCTCCCGTTAAGGGGAGAGTCAAGAGACCTGCGAATTTTTTTTGCATACAAAAAAAACCATGCTCAAACCGCATAATGCGGAATAAGCATGGCGCTGTACGAACGGCAGCGAGGTTAAGCGCGTTCGATGGGAATGAGCAGCTCCGAGAGCCGCAATGTCCCGTAAATGTCTTTATCCGAAGTCAAATACGTTTCCCGCACGGGCGCGTTCGCCGTAACGAATCCGTTGGCGGCGATCCATGAGCGCAGCTCACCCTCTGCCATGCAGCAATCGCTGTAAGGATCACAATAATGGACAACGGAAGCGGCCATGTTCACTTCGGGAAGCAGACCAACCTTCACGCTGCCCTTGCCTGGAATGGGATTCGTTACCGGTATGGCAACCTCCACATCGACGAGTCCGGATGGCTGCTCGCCGTCATGCCATAATACGGTCAGCGGACGGTCTTCACTTTCCCCGTGGGCGCGGACATACTGCGTAACTTCGTGCAGCAGCACGCATAACGTGTGGCGCGGAACCGTATCGCGAATGGAGGCGGCGAGTTCAGGCGCTACGCTGCGAACGGTAACGGAAAAAACGGCCTTCTGCTGCGGAACCGCCTCTTTGACGCGGGAAAGCCTTCCGTCGATGGCGTCCAGTTGCTGCTGCGCTTCGCGAATGGCCCGCTCCAGCTCCGACCGTTTGTCCGCTAATTTGTTTTCAACAACATCCGCAGATATATTTTCTTTCAAAAAGGGCATCATCTGCTCTAATGTGAAGCCCTGTTCTTTGTAAGCGGCGATTCGCTTTACCGTCAACAGCTGATCCTCGGAATAATATCTGTAGCCGTTACTGTCGTCTACGACGGCCGGCTTCAGCAGTCCGAGCTCGTCATAGTAGCGCAATGTTTTGACGGATACATGGCTCAGTTGAGAAAAAGCGCTAATCTTAAGCACAAATACCGGCCCCCTTTCGCTGATCAATGGCTGTTACAACCATCATAGCTCTTAGGGCATTGTACGTAAAGGGAGACGACGGCAAGGGGCGATATGATCGCCGGGGTGCGGCAAAGTCGAACATATGTGTCCGTCAACAACCATGCTGAAGCGGTGGCCTGTGGTTTTAAAATGAAGTTTAATGTGCGATTACCGCCATCGAAGCTTGAATATATACCGCATATCTTTGCGCCTCTTGGCGGAGATAGTCGTCCGTACCCTCATCGGCGTTGTAGGTGACAAAGATCGGGAGGAACGTTCCGTTGCAGCGGTCAATTGTACTTTGTATCGGCCGCATCAATTCGCTGATCGTGAAGCCGTTGTGCGCGCCCGAACGGTAACCGTTCTCCGAGCCCCCGGTCGTTGTCGCTACGATAAACTCTTTGCCCTTCAAATGATCGCCACCGGGTCCGAAAGCCCAGCCGTACGTAAACACGTCGTCAAACCATTTTTTCAGCAAAGGCGGGCAGCTGTACCAATAGAACGGAAACTGGAAAACAATTCGGTCATATTCGAGCAGCAGCCGCTGTTCTTTGGCCACATCGATTAGCCAGTTAGGATACTCTTCATAAAGATTGCGGACATCAATGCCGGTATGACGGGCCAGCTCCTTTGTGAAAGCTTGATTGGCACGGGATTGGTTCAGATTCGGATGTGCTGCGATGACCATGGTTTTCATTGCTTTCTTCCTCTCTGTCGTGGAATATCGTCGTTCACATCCCATTATTGTTTAGAATCTTACTTTTGAAAAGTACGCTTTTTCTTCATACTTTGTACGGTAAACCGTACGATGCACGGCGAGTGCATTCAGAATGAGTACTATAAACCATACTAAGTACGAAAATGAAGAGTACTAACATTCATCCGTATACTTTGATAAAGTATCGCATAAAGGAATTTGTTAGAACACTTGGCATGGGAGTGGAACGGATGAGCGATCATGAAGATAAATCGGCAACGCAAGGGGTATTGATGACGCTGCAGGTGATCGGGGGGAAATGGAAGCCGCTCATTTTATTTATTTTGCTGAATCAGGGGACCAAACGGTTCGGGGAGCTGCGCAGATTGCTGCCGAATGTAACGCAGGGCATGCTGACGAATCAGCTGCGCGAGATGGAGCAGGACGGACTGATCGTGCGCAAAGTGTATCAGGAAATTCCGCCGAAGGTCGAATATTCGCTTTCGGATCATGGGACCACGTTAAGCGCCGTGTTGCACGATATGTGCGGATGGGGCTTCAAGCATATCGAATACATGAACCGTTCCGAACGTTCGGCAGGAGAAGGAAGCCCGGGAGCGGCACCTTCAATATAGGCCGCATGCGGCGTGCCAGGCTTGCGAGCCGCCCGAATCGCGGGTAAACCGGAGTCAGCTCCATCCGGATGAGCGCCGGCTAGCTGCTCGTTTCCGTGCGGAAAGCGCCCGGCGTGCTTGACGTATGCTGCTTGAATACGAGCGAGAAATGCTTCGGGCTTTGGTAGCCGGACAACCGGGCGACATCATAAATTTTGAGCTGGGTGTGGGTCAGCAAATATTTGGCCCGCTCCATGCGAACCTCGGTAATATACTCGGACAGGTTAAGCCCCGTTTCCTGCTTGGCTCAAATAGACGCGGTGCAGGTCGACCACATCCGCGATGGCCTGCAATCTCAAATCTCCTTCGATATTGCATACCCGGTACAACTGGTTGGCCACGCCGAAAACCGAGCATCTGACGATGAAAATCAGGAATGAACCCGGCAGCATCGAGCATCTGCAGCAGGTGTTAAAGGCGAAAGGCATCTCTTTTCTTAGCTTTCATGTGGAAAGCAAAGGTCAAGATGATCTTGAGCTGTTTCTCGACATTGAATAGCGGCAATAACGACGATGGTTATATAGGAAAGATCGGTAGCATCGGCTGCAAGGCCATACATGAAACAAAGACCGGAGAGCGCTGGTTTGGCGCCTCCGGTCTTTGTCGTCCTATATGCGTCGCTACGACGTTGTTCGCTCATACACGTAGAAATGGTAATCGTACGGATTGTTTGCGTCCGTGATCCCTTTGCGAACCGAAAGCTCCGTCCAATCGGACAAGTCGATTTCCGGGAAAAACGTGTCGCCGTCGAAATGATGGTCGATGACCGTAAGATAGAGCCGCTGGGCGAGCGGCAAAAACTGACGGTAAATTTCTTCCCCGCCAAAGATGAACGCTTCCGCTTCCTCGGCACAAACCTTCAGCGCTTCCTCGGCTGAATGAACGACAACGCAGCCCGGCGCCTTGTAGTCGCTCTTTCGTGTCAGCACGATGTTTGTCCTGCCATCCAGAGGCTTGCCGATGGATTCATAGTTTTTGCGGCCCATAATTATCGGTTTTCCCATGGTCACATTTCGCAAATACGCTTGTTCTTTCGGTAATCTCCACGGAATCGAATTGTTTTTGCCGATCGCTCTGTTACGGCCCATAGCAACGATAATGGATAGAATCATCTAACGCGTCACTCCCTGCGGCAAAATCGTTACGGAAGGTTATTCGACCTGCAAGTCGAGCCTTCCTTCATTACAAGTGCATCCATAGCTGGAAAACGCGGCAGCGCAATACCGTTCAGCTCATTTTTAAGCAGTTACTCTTCTGGCCGATTAGTATCGTCAGATCGATCGTCAAATCGATGAAATCCAACGCCAGCACATGCTGAAGCGCTCCATCCGTCGCTCCCCAGGAGAGCGGCGTCATGCGAACCAAATGCGTAATGAGCGAGCGCTTCAGACGAACGGCGTATTGCAATTGCTCCTTATGCAGCAGGTGAAAATGCTTCTCGAAAAGCTGCTGCGTATCGCTATTGGAATAAGGCCGAGGGCTGAGGCCGTATACGAGCTCCCGAAGTTCCCGTAAATAATGGCTGCCGGGCACAACCTTGACCATGATTCCGCCTTGCGCCAGCATGCGCTGAAATTCGCTGTAATTCGAGGGAGACAGGATGTTGATGATAAATTGAAATTGTTCGCTTGCGAGCGGACATCTGGCAAGATCGCCGACGCACCAGATTGATTGCGGATCATGCCGGGCCGCCATGGCGACCGCTTCTTTGGCAATGTCCAATCCAATCGCTGTTATATCCCTCGTTGTTTGACTGTTAACAAGCGCCTTTATGGAGGATAGACGGGAACCTTCCCCGCACCCCGCATCGATCATTTGAACGGGAGCGATTCCCGGTTGCAATGATTGTATGATCTGTTCGGAGATATACGTATCGAGCGGCTTGAAGAAGCCGTTATCGCTTAAGATTTTACGGGAAGCAAACAACTGCTTATCGTATTTCGCTTTGACGGGCCTGGAAAGAAAGTTGACGTATCCGTACCTGGACAGATCAAAGCTATGTCCGCCGGCACAAACCAAGCTTTTACGTTCGATGACATGCATCGGCAGGAAGCAGATAGGGCAGCGGAACAGGCTGCTGAACGCCGCCATGGTATCGGCTGCCGACGGATTTATTTTGTTTGAAGACATACCCAAACACCCCATTCATTCGTAATCGGTGAATGAATAAAGGCACAGACAAATAAACCCGCAGCCTTTGTTTTTTTGAAAAAAAGGCGGGTTTAATGCGCTGTACCTCTACTTACCGATATCGAATGAATTGGATGATCATTAGTTTGAACTCCTCTTATCACATGAGATGGTTGCCATTCCATCATATCATAGAGGGCTGTTTGAAATAAACGGACAATCATTTCTAATGATCTTGGCGTTATGGGCGACGTTCCTTGAGCTTGTTCATCTCCTCCAATGCGATTTCGTTGCACTGCTTGAGAAAGTCGACGATCACGCGAGATTCCTGTTCCGTGTAACGGGAAACAAGGGTAAGCGTCGATTGGAATAGCGACTCGAACAGCGGAGATATATTCCCGCTTCCGCCGGGTTCAGGCTTGACGACAACGCGTCTGCGGTCGGTAGGATCTTTATCTCTTACCACATATCCGGCCTGTTCCAGCCGGTCGATGACGTTGGTGATGGCTCCGGTGGTGAGTCCGGTTAACTCGGCCAATTGCCCGGCAGTAACCGGCCCGGACCGGTTCAAATAATCGAGACATTTGTGGTCTGTGGCATTGAGGCCGAGCTGGTCGGCAATCATTTGATGGAGCATGACGGCGCGGGAACTGTTGTGACGCAATTCGTGAAGCAATTCCCACTGCAGCGCAGTGAGATCCGTGGACGAAGGTTGGTGATTCTCTGTTGACATGACAAAACCTCCAGTGGTAACATGAATATATCTTAATTAATTAAGATATATAATTTGATAAGAATAATTATTGATTAAGGTAATATTCATCAACAGTATATCACAGTCAAGCGGGCATCACCATTTTATGGAGAAGGGAATGGATCATGTATGGAACATCATCAAAAGGATATGGGCGCAATCAGCGAACTTTTTACGGCATTGAGCGAAGCTTGGAATAACGGGGACGGAGCGGCTTACGGCGAGTGCTTCACAGAAGATGCCGATTACGTTACGTTCAATGGACAACATTTGAAAGGAAGGGGGCAAATAGCGGACGTTCACCAATGGCTGTTTAACGGACCGCTTAAAGGCTCAAAGCTGGAATCTAGCGTTCCCGCACAATTGCGGCCTCGCTTTATTACATCGGAAGTAGCCGTCATACATGGGATCGGTGAAGCCCAATTGGCCGACCCTTCGCAAGATGCTGCGGACCGGGGTTCGATCAATACGAATGTCGTTATTAAACAAAACGGATCATGGAAAATTACCGCGTTCCATAACTGCCGCATCCAGGAAACGCCCGGAGGCCGCAGGTAGACAAAGGTTCCGTTCCGCCGGTGTCCGAATTGGACCGCTCCAGCGCCGTCTCCGTTCTAGGCGGAATGGACTGGGCAACGGACAGCCACTCACGATAAGTTTGCGCAAAAATAGCGCGCCTTCGGCTTCAAGAAGGCGCGCTTGCTGCTGTAGCCGATGACGGCTACACCGAATAAGGAAATTGCGAGGAATAGCCGCTGAATTGCTGCTGCGCTTGCTGAATTTTTTGCTGATCTTCGGCTTCTAGTTTGTACCAGCCGTTCTGGAACATCAAATTATACAGCTCCCGCGCGCTCTGATGCGTTTCCGTCAAAATTTGCAGCATGTCGGCGTGAAGCTGCTCGTGGCTTGCTTCACGGACGGCGTCGGTAAAGCTGTCGGTCAAATATTTGCATGTCGCGAGACCGTCATTCAGAAAGTCGCGGTCGTTCATCTCCGGGCCTTTCACTTGAGGCAGCTGACCGGTTTGCGGGTTGGCGATCTGGTTATTGTTTTGCCATTGTTGTGATTGCATAGGTTCGCTCTCCTTTATTGGGACGCGTGCTGCGTCTGCTGCGGGCGAGGCAGACTGGCCATGGCGGCGTTGTTGTCCACTTGCAGATGGGTCAGCAGCTTTTGGTAATGGCGCTGATGCATTTGCCCCGCTTTATCGAGCGCTTGCTTGATTTGCGGATTGGTCGCCTGCTGGGCGTAAAAGTGGAACTTCTTGAACGCGTTCAGTTCCCAGGACAAAGCATCTTTCAGGTACATCAAATCTTTTGTCGTAATGACACGCGGCGGCGCGGGAATCGGCACCTGCGCCTGCTGAGCCGGAGGGTTCATGGTTATCGACATGAGGAAGCCCCTTTCGTGATGTGTGGAATGTGCTGCTCAGCTATAGAATGAACAATAACGGACCGACTATGCTCCAAGCGCCATCCATTTTCATTGGAAATATTCGGGGCAACTGCGTGGGAAGGGGGGGATGTAGAGCGGGAAGGGCGTTGTTGGGGGGAAATTCAATAAAATGAAAAGCGAGCATCTTCGCCATATTTTGTGGCATAGATGCTCGCTGCAAACGGCTGCGGCAAATTATTGTTCTTTAACGGATGATTGTTGTCGGAGTCTTGCCAGCTGCTCTTCGACACGGGCGTCACGGCTCGCTTCCGACGGATGGTCCGCTGTCGAATCGGCGAAAGGCGCATTTCCCCGTGTATACGATTGGCCTGCAAGTTCCGTCTGCGCTTCCCACTGCATTATTTTTTCTTCGATTCGCTGAAAGCCGCTTGCAGCGTAGCCGCCTTCAAAGCTGTAATGACCGGCCGAGGGGGAAGTCTTCGCTTGTTGCGACGCCATTTTTTGCGCGCGTGCGGCCAGCTCCGTGCGTTTTTCCTGCATAACGGCATACTCCGATTTCGTCTGCTCCAGCTGCTGGTTCAGTTCCTCCGTACGCAGTCGTGCGGCTCCATACTGTTCCGCGCACTCCAAAGCCTTATCCACATAATGAAGCTTAGTGCTAAGCGCGTGGCGTGCTTCCGCTTCAAGCCCGTTTGCAACCAGATCAGCCGCTTTATTCTCCCACTGCGCAGCAAGCTGGTTATATTCGTCGATGCGCTGCTTCAATGCCCGCTCGGTGGCGATTTGCTTGCTTAATGTGCGCTCAACGGCGACGATTTCCTCTTTCATGCTGCGAAGATAATGATTCAGCATCATCACCGGGTCTTCCAATTTGTTCAGCGCCTCGTTCGCCGCCGCTTTAGACAAATCCATAATTCTCGAAAATACTCCCATCGTATTGTCCACTCCTTCTGTGTTATAGTCGGCTCGTCCAGGCCGTATTAATAGTTGTGATACGGATTGTGGAAATCGTAGTTACCGTAAGGCTCTTTCGGTATGATCAAGCTGGCGATGAAGTAAATCAGCAGGACGGTTCCGAAGCTGCACAGGGCTGCGAACACCACCGCCAAGCGAATAAATGTAGGGCTGAAGCCCATCCATTCTGCAAGCCCCCCGCAAAGACCTGTCAATCTGCTGTTCGTTCTGGAACGGTATAATTTGTTCATTTGATATGGCTCCTCTCAACATGTATATTATCTCGGCCGTTAGCCGGATTCGACTGAACTTCATGTCTTTATTGTAGAGGGAGCGGACCTTTGCCGAAACAGACCTGTGGCGGTTTTTGACACTGGACCTTAGGCGGGGACGCTTTACTACTTAGGACTAACTGAATTAAAGTAATGGTATCGAAACGTTGCACTGCAGCGTACAGAAGAAACTGCACTTAAGCAATGCCGAGTCATATCCAAAACGACGTTGGACTCGATCATGGGAGGATGAGTGAATGACGGACCACCGTTTTACCGAAAAAAAGCCGATCGGAAGAGATGCCGACGCGCGAGCTTCGCAAAGGCTGATTCAGCCGAACGCGCTGCGAACGGACGAAAACGTGGCTTTCAGCGGAGGTAGAGGAACGGACGTATGGAACATGATGATCCATGCTATGGCAGGGGAGACATTAATGCTGCGCAAGCTGCTGCAAAAGGATGCGGGGCTTGCCAACTGCAGCTGGGGATATTTTACGCCGCTCCATTTTGCCGTCAGGTCTGGGAACATGGAAGCCGTACGGCTGCTGCTGGAATATGGAGCGGATTCGACCGAGAGAACGCTCGGATGGCAGGACGATATGCTGACGAAAGCGAGAGATCGAGGATACGAAGATATCGCTGATTTATTGGATCGGCATCTTGCCGAGCGCTTTCAAAGCTCGCCTGCCGGCCGCAAAGTCGCGGATTGGATAAAAGAGGGACGACATGACGAGCTGCTGCGCGAACTGGACGGTTTCCCGGAGCTTGTTCATGCGGGGGACGAGCGCGGCAATACGCCGCTGCATTGGGCTGTTCTTACCCGGCAAATCGGGCTAATTGACGAATTGCTGCGCCGCGGGGCCGATATAGAGGCGAAGAGGGCGGACGGAGCGACGCCAACGCTTCTCGCAATCGAGGGCGACTACTGGTTTCGGGCGAACCGGGATTTAAACAAACAGGCGCTGCGCAACGAATGGTTTCTTGTCGGGTACATGATCGCCCGGGGCGCCGAATACGACATTTGCGCCGCAGCGGCTGTCGGGGATTCCGCTCATATCGCGGCTTTATTGAAAATGAATCCATCAATGGTCCATGCTAAAAATGCCGTAGACAAAAGACCGCTCGGCTACGCGGCAAAACGAGGATATACCGACACCTTGAAGCTGCTGCTGGAGCAAGGCGCCGACCCGAATGCGGAAGAGAGAGGCGCTCCGCGCGGAAGCGCGCTTTGGAATGCCGTTGCCGGCAACCATGGCGAGTGCGTGAAGCTGCTGCTGGAGCACGGAGCCGATCCGAACGCCATGCTGGAATCGAGCAGCAATCCGCTGGGCATCGCAATGCATAAGGGGTACGACTCGTTGGTGAAATTGCTCTATGCGCACGGGGCAACGCTACAACTGGATTCGGCCTGCTGGCTCGGGAAAATCGATCTCGCAGGCGAAATCATAGGCGCCAATCCATCCCTGGTTAATGCCGGCGGCGATTACGGCCCGCTTTGTATGGCTGCAGGAAACGGGCATACGGAAATCGTTCGGATGCTGCTGCGCGCCGGAGCCGATCTGAATGCAGCTTGGTATGCCAACAATTATATGGGCTATGCTGCGGACGCCGGTCTGGACATGGTCAGACTGCTGCTCGAATCCGGGGCTGACCCGAATAACTGCAACTGGCAAGGCGTTACTTATCTACATAAAGCTGCTTGGCTGGGGCATTCCGAATGGGCTGAGCTGCTCCTTGAGTTCGGTTCGGATCTGAATGCAATAGACGAGGAATACAATGCTACGCCGCTCGGATGGGCGGCCAAATATGGGAAAACCGAGCTGGTCCGGTTGTTGCTGGACAAAGGGGCGGACGCCGGCCTTCCGGCGGATGAACCATGGTCGCAGCCGCTGGCCTGGGCGGAACGGAAAGGGCATGAGGAGATCGCAGCGCTGCTCCGTTCCAGACGGTGAAATGTGCAAGACGATGGCTTGCGGCGAAGCCATCGTCATGTCGGATTGATGCTGTACTCCGCAGCGCTTTTGCCTGCAGCGTAGCCGGTAGAGAAAGCCGCCGTAATATTGTATCCGCCGGTATAGCCGTGAATATCAAGGATTTCCCCGCAGAAGTACAGGCCGCGCATCTTTTTGGATTCCATCGTCTTGGGGTCGATTTCTTTCAGATGAACGCCGCCGCCGGTAACGAAAGCTTCTTCAATGGACAGCGTACCGTCAACAGGGACGGGGAAATTTTTAATGATTTTACTCAATTCCAGCCATTGTTGTTTCGGAATGTGATCGTAGGTCACTTGCTCGTCCAAATTCGCTTTTTGAAGCAAGATCGGAATGAGGCGGTCGGATAAGAAGCTTTTCAACACATTTTTCGCCGCTTTCTTCGGCTCGTTCTTCGCAAGCCGCAGCGTCTCTTCATAAATTTCATCGACCGACTTGTCGGGAAACAAATCAATCGTCAGCAGCACTTCGCCTGCGCCGGTTTTGGCCAGCTCTTTCACGACGAACTGACTGCAGCGGAGGGAGATCGGCCCCGATATGCCGAAATGCGTAAAGATCATATCGCCGTAGTGGGACACCAGCATTTTCCCTTTTGCGTTCCATACCGTTAGCGAGACCTCGCGCAAAGACAGCCCCTGCAGCTCGCGGCTGCGGATGAAAGGCGCCTTCGAAGTGAGCGGCACCTCCGTCGGAAACAGCTCCGTGATCGAGTGCCCCGCCCGCTCCGCCCAAATATACCCGTCGCCGGTTGAGCCGGTATGGGGGACCGATTTGCCGCCGGAAGCGATGATCACCGTATGGCTGCGCAGCTGATCCCCGGATTTCAGCCGAACGCCGGCGACTTGATCTCGCTCATACAGCACTTCATCGACCGGAGCGTTCACCCGGATGTCGACCCCTTGCTGCCGGATTTGCCGAACAAGGGCATCCACTACCGTCTTGGCTTTGTCCGTCACCGGAAACATGCGGCCGTTATCCTCTTCCTTCAGGCGAATGCCGAGCCGCTCAAAGAATGCAATGATGTCCTTGTTGCCGAAGTTCGAAAGCGCGCTGTATAAAAATTTTCCGTTTCCTGGAATATGCTTAATTAATTCATCCAGCTCTTTATTGTTGGTTACATTGCACCGGCCGCCGCCGGAGATGCCGAGCTTTCGTCCCAGCTTGTCCCCTTTATCGATGAGCAGCACTTTCGCTCCGCTCTCGCTTGCGGCGACGCTGGCCATCAATCCTGCCGAGCCTCCGCCGATGACAATCACATCGTACATCATGAACACCACACAACCCCTACGCCAATGCATTTTTTTAGATCATACCATGATTTTGTTTCGTTTAAAAATGATGCCGCTCACGCGCCTTTGCGGGGTAATACGTGCTGCTTGGCGACGCATAACAAAACGACCCGGCGATCGGCCGGGTCGTTTTGTTATGCGGTTTGGATTTGCGGCTGCATTTTCTTGACGGTCAGCCTCGATATCCGCAGTTCATCCGTTTCTTCGATTACAAATTCATATTGGTCGGTATAATTGACCTTTTGCCCTTTTTTCGGAGGAAGCTCGACTTGGGCATAAATCCATCCGCCGATCGTATCGTAATCTTCCGACTGGATTTCCATTCCGAAATAATCATTCACTTCGTCGATCAGCAGTCGGCCGTCGATGGAGTGAACAAGCTCATCTTTCTTCTCAATGCTCGGGCGCTGCTCCAGATCGAACTCATCCTGAATTTCGCCGACAATCTCTTCGAGAATATCTTCCAGCGTCACAAGGCCGGAAGTACCGCCGTATTCGTCGATGAGAATCGCCATTTGCACTTTCTTCTTCTGCATCAGCTTGAGCAAGTTGCTGATCGGCATCGAATCGGGCACTTTCGTGATGGCCCGCGTGATGTGGCGAATGTCCGTCAGCTCGTTCTGATGCTTGAGCAAATCTTTGATATGCAAAAAGCCGATTATGTTGTCTTTGTCGGGATCGCATACGGGATAGCGCGTGCGCATTTCCCTTTGCGCAATTTCCATGTTTTCTTCGAAGGAGAGGTTGGCATATAGACAGCCCATCTCCGTACGGGGAATCATAATTTCCCGCGCGTTCGTTTCGGTAAACTCGAATATATTGTCAAAAAGCGTAAGCTCCGTGTTGTCGATGAACCCGCTTTTGTGGCTTTCTTTCACCAGGACGCGTATTTCTTCTTCGGTGTGGGCTGATTCATGTTCTTCCGCGGGCTCTATCCCCACCATCTTCAACATCGCATTGGACATCCCGTTAAGCAGCCAAATGAACGGGAACATCAGCTTGTAGAAGAGGATCATCGGAATCGACGACCAGAGCGTCACATTTTCCGATTGACGGATGGCGTATGTTTTGGGGAACTGTTCCCCGAGTGTAATGTGCAGGGTCGTCATGATCGAGAATGCAATTATGAAAGAAATCGTATGAAGGGCCACATCGCTTAGGCCGAGCGTGCCTTTAAGCACAGGCTCCAAAATGGCGGCAATGGTCGGTTCGCCGAGCCATCCGAGTGCGAGCGATGCCAAAGTAATACCTAACTGACAAGCGGACAAGTAAGCGTTTAAGTTATTCGAAATCATTTGGGCGAACCGGGCTCTCATATTTCCGGTTTGCGCGAGCGTTTCGATGCGGCTGCCCCGGACTTTCACCATCGCGAACTCCGCGGCAACGAAAAAACCGTTGATAAGCACCAAAGCCAAAATTAATACAACGTTGAGTAATAAAGGTAACGGGTCACTACTCAATCAATCCCTATCTCGCCTGAGTCAGACGGATAGGTACACCTCCCTTGATCCTTCAAATATAAAAATATAAGTTCTTCTTATTTTATTATAAAGGATTGTTAAAGTGCGCTCAAATATTGTAGGGGGTACTAAGGGGAATTGACGGCGCACGGCAAGCCATATATTCAAAGCTTTTCCCGTAATTCCACCCGTCTGATTCGATTTTGCCCGTTTTTGTCGTAAAACGAGCATAAATATGAATTTCGCGGATAAGAATGCATGAAACGGTTTCATGCCGCGCAGTAGGTGTTTGTACAATAAACGGACACATAAATCGGCACTTTTGCATGGATGATCAATGCGACTGGTTGACTCTGAATGAAATGTGCTGTATACTATTATGAAGTTCCAAATTTGGAACATACAACCCCGCAATGCCCCTAACGAAATTCCTCCAGAGAATCGTCAGATTTTTCCCGCTATCGTTATCGGTAAAGCTTCCATGAACAGACTGTAAGTACACTGATTCACACTGGCGCGGTCATCGGAGCCGCAAGGATGAAAGAGAGGCAGGGCTTTCATTGTTTTAGTTAGGCAGCAATATCATGAGAAACATTACGCAAGCAAGGGGCAAGGAGCTGTCTTCTGCATCGGCAGCAAAGGTTGAGAGCAGTACGAATGCAAGCGCAATTGCGCACATGGACTTCCGCCGGTTCCGGGAAACATCGGCAGAAGTCTTTTTTCGTTTGCGCGGCGGCGGTTAGACGGGCCGGAAGCTGCACAATATAAAGGAAACTTGGTTTGCTTGTACAGGAGGAGAAGCTGAAATGGCGAATAACAACGAACAAGACGAGCAGACGATACTCGATAACTTACAGGATGCGATGCTCCGACAAACGAAAGCGGTCGCCTTCGTGAACTCGCTTTTTCCGGACCAGATAGATACGCATGAGGCGATCGAGAAAATGCGCGAGGAACGCCGCAAATCGGAATCGTAATCCGACATCTTTCAGAGCCTGGCGCCGTATGCGCCGGGCTCTGAACTATTTAAAGGGAAGGGTTGAACATGGCGGGCAGTTCCCTTGCCGCTGCACATTGTTTTTTTGTGTCGAATTACGATATGATACCAAGTAAAGATATGGTCAGAGGTGAGCTTATGGCTGGTAAAGCCAGATATACGGCAGCGGTTTCATTAGGCGTCATGGGAGCGGGATTCGTCGCTACGATGCCTTTTCTCGATATACCTTGGGTTCGATTTATGCAGAGCGGCTTTGAGGCGGGCTTGGTCGGCGGGCTGGCCGACTGGTTCGCGGTCACAGCATTGTTCCGGCATCCGCTCGGCATTCCGATTCCGCATACGGCGCTGCTGCCGCGCAACCGGCAAAAGGTGACGAATGCGCTAGTGAAGACGGTGGAAGAGGATTTGCTCAGCAAGGAGAGCATTCACAGCAAGCTGGAGCAATTCCGCATTGCCGAACGTTTGGTGGACGGTGCGATGCGGCAGATCGGCACGGAGCAGTTCAAGGCCGGCATCCGGAACGCGGCTGAAAAATTGCTGGAATCGATTCCAAAGGAGAAGGCGGCCGTTTTGTTGGAACGGGAGATCCGCAAGCGGCTCGACCATTTGGACGCCAAGCAGGTGCTCGATACGGTAGTCGGTTTGGTGTACGAACATAAATACGACGAGAAAGCGTTTGATTTTGTACTTGATTTGGCCGAGCAATGGACGCTGACGGCAGAGACGCGGCTGCGCCTTGGCGCCATGGCGGGACAGGCGATGAGCCGGATGCAGACGAACGGCTTTATGCAGCTGGCGGTGAACGCATTTCTTGGTTTTTACAGCGAAGACAAGCTGGGCGGCATGATCCAGCAGTTTTTGCTGTCCGCTTTATATGATTTGAAGCGAACAGGCGACAGCAACCGGGTAGCGCTCCTTAAAGCCGTTCGTGAGCGGATTGACGGATTGACGCAGGATCCGAAGACGGAAGAAACGTTGGAGCAGTGGAAGCAGCGGCTGCTCTCGGAATGGAATTTGGCGGAGCTGTCGTCCAACTGGGTCGAGCAATTGCATTCACGGTTGCTCGGGTGGGTACGCGAGCCGGATTTCGCCGAGCATTACATCATCCCGCTGCTGGAGCAGGCGGCAAGACGCGTTCGCGGCGACGAGGAACTTATGGCGAAGCTGGAGCACTGGATTCATGAGCAGCTGAACCGGTGGATCGAGGCGAACCACTCCAAAATCGGCGGATTGATCCGGGAAAATATCGACCGTTTCGATAACGAGACGTTGATCAAGCTCATGGAGGATAAGATCGGCGGCGATTTGCAGTGGATTCGGGTGAACGGGGCATTATGCGGATTTTTGATCGGCATCGTGTTGGAGGGCTTGAAAGCAGCGGTGTAACTTGTCACGGGGCTGCTTGGCATCGGTGTTTTTCCATACAAAAATGGACCATCTGCATAGCGTATTCGCGGATTCGGCGACGCTTCCATGGATTGTGATTGAATTGCTGCTCAATTAAGCATACTAAGCTTATATTCCCACAGCCAAAGGAGATTATGGAGATGGCACATCACGATTCCAGCGCCAATGCATCGAAAGAACAGAAGCTTCAGGCAAAGGAAAACAAGCAGGAACAGCATGAGGCTGACCCTACGGCAGGCGGCTACGATAAAAAGTTGAACGGTCCGAACCGTCCATCTGTTTGAGCGACCTTGCGATGAGAGGAGTGAGCCCGTTATGAGCGAACATGAGAACAACAACGAAACCGCGTCTTACGATAAGGTGGACACGAATATCCGTTATAACGAGAAGAACGACCCGGAGCTCGATCCGTTCGAAATTAATTTTTTGCCCGAGCACAAGCAAGGGCGCGGCCCGCGGGAGCCGTTTGTCAATGAGTATGGCGTACTGATCGGCGATCATGAATACGAATCGGCCCACTCGCCTCTGGAACAATGGAGCGAGGAGACGGACCCGTCGATCATGTCGGGCGATCAGTGGGTGCACCCTTTCAAAGACGTAGGCTTTCAAACCGCCGAGAACCAGGAGCTGTTCGAGCAAAATATTCCGCCTCAGGCGCACCCGTTCATGCATCCCGATAAAGACGTGGCGTATCAAACGTATTACGGAGAGGGCAAGGAGGCGAACGAAGGAGAAACGCCGCCGTCCGCTCCGAACGCTGCCTCGAAGAAGAAATAAGCTTTGCTTTCACTCCCTGCCGTTGTATAATGGACATAACAAAGTTTGTATACCTTTATGTTGAAAAAGGAGTGAAAGCTAACGATGTCTATGTCTTTTGAGTCATATATGAAAGATATGGTTCAGCCCATGAGGGATGAACTTACACGGATCGGCATTCAGGAGCTTCGCACGCCGGAAGAAGCGGCAGCGGCGCTTGAAGATGCAAAGGGCACTACGCTTCTCGTAATCAATTCGGTTTGCGGCTGTGCCGCCGGCCAATGCCGTCCGGGCGTTGCCCGCGCCCTGCAAAACGAAGTGAAGCCGGATCGGCTGTTCACCGTATTTGCCGGTCAGGACAAAGAAGCGACCGCGAAAGCCCGCGAATATTTGGCCCCGTACCCGCCGTCTTCGCCATCCATCGCATTGTTCAAGGACGGCGAACTGGTGCATTTCATTCAACGTCACCAGATCGAAGACCGATCGGCTGAGATGATCGCCGGCGATTTGATCGGCGCTTTCGAACAATACTGCAAATAATCGTTTATACACCAAACTCCTGTACCGCGCTTTTGGAGGCGACGGCAGGAGTTTTTTGTTGAGCGGCGGCATGGTATAATGTGAGAAAATATTCCACGACAGGAGTGTTCGACGGATGAGCTTGCAACAGGATATTATTGCCAAATTGGGTGTGAAGCCTGAGATCGACGTAGATGCGGAAATTCGCAAGCGCGTTGATTTTTTGAAAGAATATGTGCTGAAGTCCGGTGTGGACGGCCTGCTGATCGCGATCAGTGGAGGGATCGACAGCTCGGTGACAACGGGGCTGTGCAAGCTGGCGACCGATGAACTGACGGCCGAGAAGGGGCGCGAGTACAAGACGGTCGGCGTGTTCCAGCCTTACGGGGAACAGGCGGACATTTCCGACAGCTACGCGACGGCGGAAGCATTCGACTTGAAATACCGGATCGAGACGAATATTGAGGAAGCGGTTAATGAGATTGCGCTCGAAGCCGAGTACGGCTTGAAATCGATCGGCATTCACAAGCATTTGAGCCGCGGGGGCAAGGGGAACGTCAAGGCGCGGACGCGCATGGTGATCCAATATGCACTCGCGTTTGAATTAAACCTGCTCGTGGTCGGGACGGACCACGCTTCGGAAGCGATCACCGGATTTTTCACGAAATACGGCGATGGAGCCGTCGATATTACGCCGCTTAGCTCACTCAACAAACGGCAGGTGCGTCAGCTTGCGGCGAAGCTTGGCGTTCCGCAAAGCGTCCTTGATAAAGCGCCGACGGCGGGGCTGTGGGAAGGACAAACCGACGAGAACGAGCTCGGTATCACTTACGAAGACAACAGCAGCTACCTGGAAGGCAAATCCATTCCGGCTGAGGCAAAAGAGAAGCTCGAGAAGCAGTATTTGCGCACGGAGCATAAGCGCACACCGATTCCGGGCATTTAAGACGAGGAAGGAACGAACGCATGATCATTGGAATCGGCACCGATTTGTTGGAAATCGCCAGAGTGAAGGCGATATTGGCACAGCCTTCGGGAGAGCGGTTTCTGCAGCGCGTGCTAACGGATAAGGAGCGGGAGCTGGCCTCGCAGAAACGGGGGCGATTTGCCGAATTCACGGCCGGACGCTTCGCTGCCAAGGAGGCAGTAGTGAAGGCGCTCGGCTGCGGCATCGGCAAGGAAGTGACGTTCCGCGACGTAGAGGTGCTCCCCGATGCGAAAGGGAAGCCCGTTTGCCGCTTGTCCGCGGTCGCGTGGGAGAGACTTGCGCGGTCCGCAGGGCAAGCGCTTTGCCCGGACGGCAACCCGGCGGAACGGCTGCAAATTCATGTAAGCATCACGCATACCGAGACGATGGCTATGGCTTATTCGGTGGTGGAACGGTAGACGCACTGCTGACTTGTAGCAAAGGCTGTACAAATATATCGCCATAACAAATCCCCCTGACATCCAGCGCAGCGGGGATTCTTTTTTTTGCCTTCCGACCCCTACTTTCCCGGCTTCCCTTGGATTTACAAAAACACCATATCGGTGTAACACGCTTTTGACAATTCACGCTTATGCTTGTTTATGGATACTCATTACATGAATGGGGAGTGTACTCATGAACAAAAATATGGATCGCCGTACGTTCTTATCGTATTTGGGAACCGGAGCCGCCGCGCTTGCAGCCGCATCAGCCGGGCTTGGAACGCTGGAAGGCAAAGCTTCCGCGATGTCTCCGACAGCCGATCATTTATTCGGATATCGTACGAACAAAGTCAGCGGTTACTTCGACCCGATTGAGCCTTCCAAAGCAGACGAGCTTTTATTGCCGAAAGGATTTAAATATGACGTCGTCGCGGCATTCGACGACGTAATTAACGAAGCGGGAGAAAAGTTCGGCCAAGGCTCGGATTACAACGCGTTTTTCCCGATCGACGGTTCGAATGTGCACGGGCTTCTTGTGAATAATCACGAATACACGAACATCTTCGGTCTCGGACCGATCGTCGATGGAAAAATGACGCAGGAGCAAACAGAAAAAAGTTTATATTACCAAGGCATGTCCGTTATCGAAGTGTTCCGCGATGAGTCCGGCACTTGGAAGATGGATACGTCCTCCAAGTATGCGCGACGCATCAACGGTTTCACCAAATTTGAATTCACAGGCCCGGCGAACGGAGCGGCGGCGCTGAACAACGCCTCAACGGCGCAAGGTACATTCGCCAACTGCTCGGGCGGTGTTACATTTTGGAACACGGTTCTGTCCTGTGAAGAGAATTTCAGTGAAACGGCGGACGCCTCCAAGCTGCCGCCAACCCATTATGGCTGGGTCGTAGAGATCGATCCGTTCGACGGCAGCTTCTTGAAAAAGCATACGGCGCTGGGCCGCTTCAATCATGAAAATACCGCGATGGGTCTTGCCAAAGACGGCCGGGTCGTCGTGTATATGGGCGATGATAAGAAGGATGCATGCGTCTACAAGTACATTTCGAACGGGAAGTACGTCCCCGAACAAGGCCGCAGCAACTCGGCTTTGCTTACGGACGGAACGTTATACGTGGCTAATCTGAAAAACGGCAAATGGATTCCGGTGACGTACGAGGCGCTCGCCAAAGTTTTGTCCAACGAGAAGTTTAAAGCCCCTGCCGGTGTGAAAGGGTCCCGCGAAGAGCTGATGAAGCAGTACCAGAGCCAAGCCGACGTCGTAACGTACTGCCATGAAGCGGCTATTATGCTAGGCGGCATGCCGACGGACCGTCCGGAGGATATCGAAATTTCTCCTTTTGATAATACTGTGTTTATCAGCCATACAAACAATGATGCGCATGGCAACATTCATGGTCATATTACACGCATTTTTGAGTTAGACAACGACCTCGGGTCGCTTGAATTCGATTTTGAGATTTTTGCTGCCGGCGGCCGCCAATCCGGCTTCAGCTCCCCGGACAATCTGGCTTTTGACTCTAGCGGCAATCTGTGGGTCGTCACGGACATTTCCAGCAGCAGCCATAATCAAGGGGTGTACAAATCGTTTATGAATAACGGATTGTTCGTCATCCCGACGGCGGGGCCAAGCAAAGGAATCGCCATGCAATTTGCTTCAGGACCGAAAGATTGCGAGCTGACGGGACCGTTTTTTGCGCCTGACGAGAACACGCTGTTCCTGTCCGTTCAGCATCCCGGTGAAAATACGACCGATTTGAGCAAGCCGACTAGCCTTTGGCCGCATCGCGCAGGCGATGCGAAAGCGCGCTGCGGCGTTGTTGCCATCAGCGGGTTCCGCTTCAATTAAATTGCGTAAGGAGATGACATCCCGATGCCTTTTGGAAATATTGGAGTTCCCGGCTTAATCCTTATACTTATTATTGCGCTGATCATCTTCGGGCCGTCAAAACTGCCGGAGCTGGGACGCGCGTTCGGACGCACGCTGAGCGAATTCAAGAGCGCCACAAGAAGCTTGATGAATTCGGAAGACGAGAATAAACCGGCAGAAGAGAAGCCGGACCAGCCAACCGTACCGACTGTCCATTCGAACAAGGTCGCTTCATTGGACGAACGCAAATGAATCGGGAAATGCAATTTGTAGCACATCTCGAGGAAATGAGAAAGAGGCTGCTGTTTACGCTGGTCTCTTTTCTCGTCGCGTTGTGCGGCGCGTTTCTGTATGCCAAATCGATATATCGCTGGCTCGTTAGCGGCTTTGACGGGCAGCTGGCCGTGCTGGGGCCTACGGATTTGCTATGGGTTTACGTTATGATTGCGGGCGTGTTCGCGATCGCGGTAACGATCCCCGTGGCCGGCTATCAAGTTTGGAAGTTCGTGAAGCCCGGTCTGACCCCGGATGAGCAAAAAGCGACGCTTGGTTTTATTCCTGCGTTAGCGGTGCTGTTCGCGGTAGGAGTTTGCTTCGGTTACTTTGTGTTGTTTCCGATGGTTTTGAGCTTTTTGAAGGCGATGGCGGAGGATCAGGTTCAAGTGATGTATACGGCGGATAAATATTTCCGTTTTATGATCAATTTGACGGTTCCTTTCGGATTGCTGTTTGAAATGCCGGTCATTGTCATGTTTCTGACGCGACTCGGCATCCTCAATCCGGTGCGGCTCGCCAAAGCGAGAAAGATGGCGTATTTCTTACTGGTCGTCATTTCCATTACCATCACGCCGCCGGACTTTGTGTCCGATATCCTCGTGACCGTACCGCTGTTGATCCTTTATGAAATCAGCATATCGCTATCCAAATGGGTGTACCGGAAAAAGCTTTCAGACGGCGTACAAGGCGCGCAGGGCGTAAATTAAGAAACGTAACGACATGGAGCCCTGAAAATTGGCAAGCCGCCAAACTGCCAAGCTATCATTAGCCAAAGTTGGGTCAGCACCCATACTTTGCAGGCCAGGCCGGGATTCCATTGTATCGGATTTAAAAAACCAGCAAATGCAAATAAAAGGGGCAGCCTGCAGGCTGCCCCTTTTGCACACGATCCTCATCGTTATTTTTTCTCGGCTAGCCAACTGGCTAACGCTTCGACTTCGTCGGGCTTGATCTGTCCGGCAAATCCGGGCATGCCGTTGCCGCCGCTGTTGATTTGCTTTACAATTTGTTCTTTGGAAAGCCGACCGCCGACCTTTTGCAAATTCGTTGTCGGTCCGATTTTGCCTTCCAGCGCGTTTCCGTGGCAGGACAAGCAGCGCTGCTTATAAACGGCTTGCACTTGTTCCGACGCTCCAGTCATCGCATTCGCATTCGCGGCTCCTTCTTGCCCCGTTTTGCCGCCGAACGGGTCCGGACTGTTTTTCGGGCTGCAGGAAGCAAGCGCCGCGCAGGCGGCTACGGTCATTGCAAGGACCCCTAGACATTTCCATTCGAGACGAATGTGCATCTACCCCATTCTCCTTTTCCATAACGTATGCCAGAAGTTCAACAGAAGGCCGAGCGTTAGCAGGCTGAGCCCGCCAAAACCGCCAAGCAGTACGGAAGCATACCCAAGGTAAGCATAGGCGACCGTAAACGTAAGGGCCAGCATCCACAAGCCCATATAGAGAAGTGGTGTCCCCAGCTTCACGCTCAGCACGCCGTACGCGGCGGCGAGAACGATGCCTTTCAGCAAAGGCATATACAAGGGGCTGACGACCCCGGTTCGCAGCAGCACGGCCGCGATCAACGTGCAGGCCAGCACGGGCATTGCCGCGCTTAACGGCGCAGTATGCCGGACGGACGGCTTGTCCGCATTTTTGCTGCGCCGCAGCCATACGGCGGCGGTGGCCGCGACCGCGGCGAGCAGCACGCCCACACGCCAAGCGCCGTACGCATCGCCCGGATCGAAGAACGAGATCATCGCGGAGAGCAGCCATTCCAATCCCCATATGTACAGCCAGACGGCGTAAGGCTTCGCGGCGGCCCGCCGTTCCGCAAGAACTGTTCGGCCGGTTTCGCCGCTTCGACCGCTCCCGGTCACGCCGGCGGCCGAATTCATATTGTTCATCGTTTCACCCCACTACTTCCGGCACATAACGATATCCGGCATAAGCCGAGAAGCGCGCAAGTTGCCGGACAAACCGATATCCTTATTGTACAGGTAGCGTACACTTTCCGGCGGCGCAAGTCAAACCCGAATCGGCCGCGCTCCGGGTTTCATGTCATCATTAATTATCAGGCGTGAACCGGTGCTGCTTCGCATATTCTCTTGGGGAAAAGCCGGTTACTTTTTTGAAGATGCGGCTGAAATAAAATTCGTCCGTATAGCCGACGCTGCCCGCTATCGATTTCAACCGGTACTCGGATAAAACGAGCAGCTCTTTCGCCCGGTCGACCCGCAAGTGCGTCAAATAGTCGATCGGGCTGTAGCCGATATATTTTTTGAACAAGCGCGAATAATGGCTGACGCTGAGGCCGGCCATCTGCGCGAGACCTTCCAGCGTCAACGGCTCTTGGTAATGACTGACCATGTAGTCCTGCGTCTGCTCGATGGCGGCCGTCGTGTCGCCTTCCGCCTTTTGCGCCCGGAAATCGGCGACAAGCGTCAGCAGCAGCTCCTGCATAATAATTTTGCGGCGCATGGCCGTCATATGACCTCTGCGCTTCCATAACGTATCCAGCTGCTCGAACAAATAGATCAGCTGAGGCGTGTTGGTGCAGGTATACATGCCTTCCAGCGGAAACCGCGATTCGGCGGCGCCGCGGTAAATCCACTGTTCCTTCTCTTCGTAACATTCCGTATAATGAAAGCGTAGGAAGTAATATTCGAGCGGCTGCTCGGGATCGGATGAGCGTTCCACGACCATGCCGGGAGCGAACGAGAACAGCCTTCCGGCCTCCGCCGGATAATGCGTGCCGTTGATCGTAAACGTACCTTTTCCTCGTATAATGAGCCACAGCGACTGGTATTTGATGGTGCGTGGCTTCTGATGCCAGTTTTCTTCACATTTTTGATGACCGACGAGCAGGATGGAGATCACCATCTTGTTCAGCCGTGAGGCGAGTTCGCCGGGAGTCAGCATCGGATGCGGCCCCTTTCGTGAACATATCAATTTGTCATGAATCATTATATATCGAATACGTGTGCAAAAGAAGGAGCAATCATGAATCTGCTGGAACAAAAAAAACATTATTTTTCCACCGAGCTTCTGGCCTGGTATCGCCGGCATAAACGCGACCTGCCTTGGCGCAGAAGCCGGAATCCATACCATATTTGGGTTTCTGAAATTATGCTGCAGCAAACGAGAGTGGAAACCGTTATTCCGTACTTCAACCGGTTTGTGGAGAAGTTCCCTACGGTCGAAGCATTGGCGGAAGCACCGGAGGAGGAAGTGCTCAAAATGTGGGAGGGCCTCGGCTATTACTCCCGGGCCCGCAATCTGCAAAGCGCCGTGCGCGAAGTGCGCGAAAATTACGGCGGCGTCGTTCCCGACACGAAGGAGGACGTCTTTTCGCTCAAAGGCGTCGGTCCCTATACGGCGGGGGCGATCCTGAGCATCGCTTACAACAAGCCCGAGCCGGCCGTGGACGGCAATGTGATGCGCGTGCTGTCGCGGTACTTCCTGATTGAAGACGATATTATGAAAGGCAGCACGCGCGTTGCGATGGAGAAGCTGGCGCAGGAGCTGATCCCCGAAGGGGCGGCGGGCGATTTCAATCAAGGGCTCATGGAGCTGGGCGCCCTTGTTTGTACGCCCAAATCGCCAAGCTGCCTGACTTGCCCGGTCATGGCGCACTGCATGGGACGGGACGCGGGCATGGAGGAGTCGCTGCCGGTCAAGAAGAAGGCGAAGCCGCCCCGGCCGGAGCGGCGCTTCGTTGCTCTCGTCGAAGGCGACGGCGAGCAAGCGGGGTGCGTGCTCGTGCGCCAGCGTCCGCAGGAGGGACTCCTTGCCCGCATGTGGGAGCTGCCGCACGCCTTGGCTCCGTTTGAGGCATCAGTGCCATCGGCGCAGGATGATCCGTCGCTGGCGCAGAGTGTGCTTGCGACTCATCTCGAAGAGGAGAGCCTTGCCATTGCTCCGGTCGCCTGGTATATGCAGGCGGAGCATACGTTCAGCCATATCCATTGGGAGCTGGACGTCTACGTATGCCGTCCGGAACGTTCGGCGCTGCTGCCGGATCATCCGGCGCTATTGCCAACGCATTACCGCTGGATCGGTCCGGACGACATGGCGCAGCTTGCGTTTCCGAACGTCTTCCTTCGAATCCTGAATACGTATTTTCGACAAAAGTCATAAAGGTACGGCAAAGCCGCATCCGTCCGACGATTCGGACCGATGTGGCTTTTAATGTCTATACATCATTCGCATCAAGTGATTTAACGTTTTTACCAGGATCATGTTCCTATCGACCGATAACTTCTGCTCTAGCTTCATAACGTGGAAAGGGGAGAGGACTGGCGATGAAAGAGAAGATGGAGCAAGCGAGGGAATTTGTAGACGCGTTTTGCTTGCTTTTTTCATTGTCCCCTGGATCATTTGGATCAAGCGGTCGATAAAAAAAGAATGGTCGAGGTTTTGCTCGTGGGGATCATGACGACGCTGCTGGTGCATCGCTCAAAACATATCGCGTAATGACAGAAAAGGCTTGATTCCATTAGGAACCAAGCCTTCGCCGTTTGCGGCATTATTATTTCGCTGCAGCTTCGTAACGTTTGCCGACTTCTGCCCAATTGACTACGTTCCAGAATGCGGCGATGTAGTCAGGACGTTTGTTTTGATATTTCAGGTAGTAAGCATGCTCCCATACGTCCAGTCCGAGGATCGGCGTTTCGCCTTCCATGATCGGGCTGTCTTGGTTCGGCAAGCTGTATACTTTCAATTTGCCGTCTTTGCTTACGGCAAGGAACGACCAGCCGGAACCGAAGCGGGTCGTTGCTGCTTTGGCGAAATCTTCTTTAAACTTGTCGAAGCCGCCAAGCTCGCTGTTGATCGCGTCAGCCAGCTTGCCGCTTGGAGCACCGCCGCCGTTCGGGCCGATCGTTTCCCAGAACAGGGAGTGGTTGGCATGGCCGCCGCCGTTGTTGCGAACGGCTGTGCGGATTGCTTCCGGAACGCTGTTCAGATCGGAGATCAGATCTTCAACGCTTTTTGCTTGCAGATCGGCATTGCCTTCCAGCGCCGCGTTGAGGTTCGTTACATATGTGTTGTGGTGACGATCGTGGTGGATCATCATAGTCATTTCGTCAATGTGAGGCTCAAGTGCGTTGTTTGCATAAGGAAGTGCCGGTAATTGGTGTGCCATCTTCAAAAACCTCCTATAAAATATGTAATTTCCATTCTTATTATCGCCTATTTACTATATAAAATCAACATTTATGTATATTAAGTGTTCGTGTTCGCTCCCTTCTCGCCGCCTCGGTGCTCGATTTCCGTAATAATTTGCCCCAGCATGGCTGTGCCCTGAGCATTGAGCCAAGGGGACAAATCGCTCATTACCCGTTGATGGTAATGAAGCTCTTCGGAATTCCAGTCCGACGTCTTCAAATCGTTCAATTGATGGATAGGCCGTATCGAACCGGTTTCGCTGTTTTTCATGAGGATCGCTCCTTTCCTGTAAGTGCGGAATGTTGCCCAAAATCCCAATGAATATCGTTTCACGACGCCGCACTTTTTATACAGCCGGCGAATTTCGTTGCGGAAGCTCTCTTTCAAATCCGGTGCAATAATTCGGAAGTTCGGAGCATATAGAATAATAGAGTCCGAGAAGCAAAACTATAATCAACAGATGCCAAATCCATGAAAACGCTTCAAAATAAGCGCTTTCAAGAGCAAATGTATAAAATGTGATGAATTTCTGTGTTTTTTTTAACAATTTAGCAGGAATATTTCGATTTTTGTCGTAATTTTAAAGTTATGATGAATTTATGCTGCGGGGAGAGTCGAATATGTCTGAAAATTCCTGTCAAGTTCGTCCGTTTCAACTGTCGGATTATATTTCAGTCACCGAGCTTCTAAATGAAGTGCTGTCCGAGGTTTGTTACGAAGAGACGATGGCCGCATTCGCCAGACAATTGTCGTGGGATAGCGAACTGATTATGGTCGCCGAAGAGGAAGGCGGCATTGTCGGAGTCATTGTAGGGACCATCGATAATCAGAACGGATATTATTACCGCATCGCGGTACAATCGCAGCATCAGCGGCGCGGCATCGGCCAGAAGCTGATCGAGTCGCTGAAACAAAAATTTTTGCAACGGAAAGTGCGCCGTATCCTCGTTACCGTGGATGCCTACAATGAAGTCGTCATTCCGGTGTACGAGAAGGCCGGATACCAAGCAAGCGACTTTTCCCGGACGACGCACCGCCTACAGATCGTTAACGGATAACATCAATCCGTAAGCTACCATTCAAATTTATTAAGGCATAACACGAAGCGCTGTCCGCTTGCTGTGGTTATGCTTTTTCTGTTTTGGGCCGGTCGCCGCCGCGCTGCTCTTGAAAGCGGGGACGCTTACGTTTATGCTAGTAGCAAGACAAACGGAGCGTGAACAATCGATGCCGCTCGATGCACTAGCCGAAACCGTAAGTAGAAGGGTCTGGACCTCATGACGACTTTTTCCTCGTTTGTTATTAAAAGCTTCAAACATGACGGACATCTGCACCGGATGTGGCTTCAAAACTGGCTCGTTCCGGAATCGCAGATGCATGAATCGCATTTGGCGGAGTCGATGATGGTGCTGATCAACAGTCAAACCAAAATCGTCGAAGCGGACGGCAAAGAATGGGTTAGCCGCATACCGGGCATTTCTTTTTTTATTCCGGGGCAATGGTTTAACGTCGTGGCGTTGATCGAAGATAACGGTGTACGGTATTACTGCAACGTCGCTTCCCCGCCCTATGTGAACGGCAACGTGATTACTTATATTGATTACGATCTCGATGTGATCCGCATGCCTGGTGGCGAAGTCCATGTCGTAGATCAGGAAGAATATGAACGGCACAAGCTGAGCTATCATTATTCGCCGGTTGTCGAGGTCAAAGTGAAGCAAGGCCTCAAAGATTTGCTTGAACGCGTCAAAGGCGGACACTCACCTTTTCAGGACGATCTGGTGCTTTTCTACTATAATAAATGGAGAGAACACGGAGCGGAGGGATAAGATGCGGCTGTTTTCTCCTAAAAAAAGCAGCGACGAATTTTCTGGCGTACCGGTGGGCGAAGACGAGGGCACCGGGCTGCTGCTTGAAGTATGGGATTGGATGAAGTCGATCGTTATCGCCTTGATTGCCGTGGTTGTCATTCATCAATTCGGTTTTCATCTTTCCACGGTGCGGGGGGCGTCCATGCAGCCGACGCTGGAAGAAGGGGAATGGCTCTTCATTAACAAAACGGTCCGTTTTACCGGCTTCCTTAAACGAGGGGACGTCGTTGTGATCAAGGAGGCGGATGGTATCGCTTCAACGCACCCGTACCTTGTGAAACGGGTTATCGCCGTCGCAGGGGATGAAGTGTCCATCCGCAGTGGAAAACTGTACGTGAACGACCAAGAAGTGCAGGAAGCTTACACGGATTCCGCCATTGAAGACGGCCGTTTTGAGCCGTATACGGTTGCCGACAACCATCTGTTTGTCATGGGCGACAACCGGCACCGCTATGCCAGCTATGACAGCCGCAGCTTTGGCGCCGTCTCGATCGGCCAGGTGGAAGGGAAGGCGGAATGGATCGTGTGGCCGCTGCAGAAGTGGAGGAGCCTGTAAGGCGTAATAAGGCCATGATGAATCACTCGGACGAACAATGGAACGCGGCTTCAGACGGAAGCGCTCGAACCGATTGGCAGCGGCTGAAAGAAGAGCTGATGGCTGCTTTGCCTGAGTTCGGCATCGATAAGCTCGGCGTAGCGAGTGCCGAGCCGTTCACCGAGCTCAAGCATATTTTGCTTAAGCACCGCGAGAAGGGGTACGAATCGGGCTTCGAAGAGAAGGACATCGAGAAGCGGGTGGACCCGGCGCTGACGCTGGCGGAGCCGAAGTCGATCCTGTCCATCGCGATCGCCTATCCGTCGAAGCTGGAAAATCCGCCGCGATCGGAGCCGGGGGCGTACCGCGGCATTTTATCCCGTTCCGCCTGGGGAACGGACTATCACCACGTGCTGCGCAGCCGGCTCGAGCGGCTGGAAGCATGGCTGCTCGCCCGCGTACCGGGAGCGCGGGTGCAGAGCATGGTCGACACGGGGGCGCTTGTCGACCGGGCGGTCGCCGAGCGCGCCGGCATCGGCTGGGTCGGCAAAAACTGCTCCGTCATTACGCCGGAGTTCGGTTCGTGGGTATATCTCGGCGAGATGATCACGAACATCCCGCTGCCGCCGGACAAGCCGGTCACGGAAAGCTGCGGCGATTGTACGCTGTGCATCGACGCTTGTCCGACCGGCGCGCTCGTCGGACCGGGTCAGCTAAACGCGCAGCGGTGCGTTTCGTTTTTGACGCAGACGAAAGGGATCATCGAGGACGACGAGCTTAAGCGGAAGATCGGGAACCGGCTGTACGGCTGCGATACGTGCCAGATCGTATGTCCGAAAAACAAAGGCGTGCATTTCGCGCATCATCCGGAGCTGACCCCGGAGCCGGAACAGGTCAAGCCGCTGCTGAAGCCGCTGCTCTTCATGTCGAACCGCGAGTTCAAGGAGCGGTTCGGCACGAGCGCGGCCTCCTGGCGCGGGCGCAAACCAATCCAGCGCAATGCGATTCTCGCGCTGGGCAATTTCCGGGACGCGAGCAGCGTGCCGCAGCTCACCGAGCTGCTGCTGGGGGACGAGCGTCCCGAGATACGGGCTACGGCGGCCTGGGCGCTCGGCCGCATCGGCGGCCGGGCGGCGCGGGAGGCGCTCGCCGCCGCACAGGAACGGGAGCGCGACGAAGCCGCGCGCAGCGAAATCGGGAAGGCACTGGACACATTCGATGAAAGCAAGCGGGTGAACGAGCATGGAAACGATGAAGTATGATGAAATCAAGTCGCCGATCGGCGTGCTGACGCTGGGCTGGAGCGGTGGAGAACAGCCGGGGCTTTGCCATGTGGAGTTCGGCGGGTTCGCGGACGTAGAACGTGAGCTGAGCAACTGGTCGAAGCGTTGGTACAGCACTGTGCAGTGGCAGCGTGACCCGGAGGCGTTATCGGAGGCGGCGGCACAGCTGCAGGACTATTTTGCCGGCACGCGGGAGCGGTTCGACATGCCGCTCGCACTGCGCGGGACGCCGTTTCAAGTGAAGGTGTGGCAGGCGCTGCTCGAAGTTCCTTTCGGCGAGACGCGTTCGTATAAACAAATTGCCGAGCGCATCGGAGCTCCGAAGGCGGTTCGCGCGGTCGGAGGCTCGAACAACCGCAACCCGGTGCCGCTGATCGTCCCTTGCCACCGCATTATCGGCTCGGGCGGGGCGCTCGTGGGGTACGGCGGCGGGCTCGATATCAAAACGTATTTGCTCCAACACGAAGGTATAATGAGCGG
Organism: Paenibacillus allorhizosphaerae; assembly: GCF_910594985.1. Lineage (GTDB taxonomy): Bacteria > Bacillota > Bacilli > Paenibacillales > NBRC-103111 > Paenibacillus_G > Paenibacillus_G allorhizosphaerae. The sequence goes on along the minus strand of NZ_CAJVCE010000014.1, from coordinate 15,188 downwards.
GGGCGCCTTATGAGATATGTTGACATCGAAAGTGTGGAATCGGGCCAGTATTTGGGGCGGACGATCTTCTCGAGCAACGGAGCCGTTTTGCTGTCCGAAGGCGTGCAGTTGACGGTATATATGATCAACACGCTGAGACGGATCGGCGTAACGATGATTTTCATAAAAGACCAGCAATTTGACGATATTGAAATTCCGGAGCTGGTGTCGGAGGAAACGAAACGGGTCGTCATTCAGCGCATGTGCGAAACGTTCGAGTCGATCCGTTCGGGCAAAGATATCAATACCAAGTATATTCACCAGAGCGTCGATTCCTTGCTGGAAGAGATCATGAAGAACAAGGAAGTGCTCGTGCAGCTGTCGGACATTCGTTCCAAGGACAACGAGATGTATGTGCATGCGGTGAACGTCTGCATGATGTCCACATTGATCGGCATCAACATGGGCTTGCCGACGAGCCAACTGCGCGAACTCGCCATCGGCGCGCTGCTGCACGATGTCGGCAAGCTCGAGCTCACGGCCGACGATGAGAGCGAAGATTCCCGCAAGCATCACGCATGGCGCGGCTTCGAAGTGCTCAAGCATAAACGCGAGCTGAGCCTGCTTATTGCGCATGTCGCCTTCCAGCATCACGAGACGATGGATGGGGAAGGGAAGCCGCGCCGTTTGAAAATGGAGGAGATTCATTTATATGCGCGCATTGTGGCGGTTGCGAATACGTACGACAACTTGCTGTTCGACCTTTCGCAGGGGCGGCGGATGCTGCCGCACGAAGCTTGCGAATATATGATGGCGCTTGCGGGGACGAAGCTCGACCGCGAAGCGGTCATTCCGTTTTTGCGCAGCGTTTCCGTCTATCCGACGGGAACTTCCGTTCGTTTGTCTACGAAGGAGACGGGCGTTGTGGTCGGACAACACCGCGGGCTGCCCGGTCGTCCGGTCGTCCGCATCGTGAAGAACAGCGGGGACCGTGAGCTCGCAATCAAAGAAATCGATCTGGCGAAGCATAACACCGTTTTTATCGAAAACGTGCTGATGTAGTCCGAGCGGGTCGTTCTGGCTTTCTGCGAATTTCAGCGACAGGTGCCGATTGTAACGGAACGGCAGTCGTGCTATGATGAACATTGATTAATTTTTTGAGGTGGGTACGAGATTATGTGGTATGCTGTCACAGCGATCGTTGCCTTAATAGCAGGCGGCGTCGGAGGATTTTTTATCGGGGTAACGTATTTGCGCAAGCAGATGGAGAAAATGCAAGGCGATCCCGAGATGCTTCAGCGGATGGCGAAGCAGATGGGCTACAACTTGAACAAGCAGCAGATGAACAAGATGCAGCAAATGATGAAAAACAAAAAGTTTCGTCCGTAAAGCCTGACAATCGGACTTGCAGGCTTCTTCTCGGGAGACGGACAAGGGGAGGGAATGCGCATGCCGGCGAAGGAATACAAAAACAACCGGGTAGCTGAAAACCGCGAGCAGGTAGAGTACCATGTACGTGAAATTTTGCGCTTGATCGGTGAAGATGTCGATCGGGAAGGGTTGCTCGAAACCCCTGCGAGGGTGACTCGCATGTATGAAGAAATATTTGGCGGATATGAAGCGGACGTCAGAGAAATATTAGGCGTAGCCTTTGATGAGAAGCACGAGGAGCTTGTCATCGTGAAAGATATCGTCTACTACAGCCAGTGCGAACATCATATGGCGCCGTTTTTCGGTAAAATCCACATCGGTTATATTCCGAGCGGGAGGATCGCCGGGCTTAGCAAGTTTGCCCGATTGGTGGAAGCCGTTACCCGCCGCCTGCAGGTGCAGGAACGCATTACGTCCGAGATCGCGGATATCATCGAGGAAGTGCTGGAGCCGCACGGCTGCATGGTCGTGGTGGAAGGCGAGCACTTGTGCATGTGCGCCCGCGGCGTGAAAAAACCGGGGAGCAAAACCGTCACTTCGGCGGTTCGCGGCGTTTTCCGCAAAGAGGCCGCATCGCGGTCGGAATTTTTATCCTTGATCAAACAGTAAGCAGCATTGGATTTGGTGGACCGGCCGGCCCGTTTGGCTGCCGGAACGGATCCCGCGCCGATCAAATAAGCGCTCTTCGTCACCCCTATAGGGGCGTTGCGAAGGGCGCTTTGTTCTGGCTGTTCCGGTTGCGATCAGTGGAATCGATGTGCAATCAGCGTCAATACGGCAGCCATTTCAGCTGGCGCGCAGCGTTGAATCGTTCGTTCACGCGGTCCCAGTTGACGGTGTTCCACCAAGCCTCGATATAGGCTCCTCGCGCATTTTTATATTTGAGATAATACGCGTGTTCCCATACATCGAGCGGCAGGAGCGGGATGACGTCCCATTGCGACAAGTTCTGATGCTTCTCGGCCTGAAGCAGCTCAAGCAGATGGCTTCTCGGACTCCAAACGAGAATCGCCCAGCCGCCGCCCTCCACCTTGTCTGCAGCGGCGCCGAACTGTTTCCGGAACGCATCGAAGCTGCCGAAGGACCGCTTGATTTCTCCGGCGATGTCGCCTGTCGCCTTTCCGCCGCCTCCCGGCTTCATGCTCTCCCAAAAAATCGTATGCAAATAATGGCCGGCGCCATGAAACGCTGCTTCCCGCGACCAATGCTTGATCAGATCGTAGTCGCCGGACTCCCGCGCCTCAGCCAACTTTTTCTCCGCTTTGTTCAAGCCGTCCACGTACGTCTGGTGATGCTTGTCGTGGTGCAGCCTCATCGTGTCCGTATCGATATAAGGTTCGAGCGCATTGTACGCATAGGGCAGCGCCGGCAGCCGGTGTCCTCCGATCGGAACCGGTGCGGAATCGACGTTCGGTGCCGTGCCGAGCGACCAAAGGCCCTCCTGCGTAGCGGTAAGCTCGGAAGAACGATCCGCCTCGGCAGACGCGTTAAGCGGCATCGGTTCATCGTCTTCCGGCCTATTAGGGACATAAGAAGCGTCCTCGGCGCTGTCTTCCGAAAAAAACGCAGTGGGCGCTGCCGGACCGAATGCCTGCTCGCGCAAACCATCCATTACTGAATCCGGTTCATGCTGCTGCGCCGCTTGCAAAACGCCGAGAAAATATTCCGATTCCCGGATAATATGCATAACGACGGTTTTGATGACCGGACTGGCTTTGATCGGGGCGCTGTGCTCCATCAGCATAAACAGCTGCCGAATGAATTCCCCGGACTCCAGTACCGCTACTTGCAGCAGCTCCCGAACCCGCCCGTCAATATAGGGACTTAGGGGGGGCTGCAAACGGACCACGGTTTCGATCCACTGCTGGGCAGCCGCTTCCGTTTGGCCGAACGTTCCTTCCCACTGCTGCAAAAGCGCGACATACGGAGCCTCCAGCGCAGGGGCCAATTCCCGGATAACGATCGTATGCTCCCTCTCCTGCATTTTCCAAAAACGGATTTCTTCCAACACCCTTAGCGGCATCAGGGAACCGTATACGCGCAGCATAAAAAAACCTCCCCGTCATCTCGTCGCCCGGGACCGGGCTCTACGAGACATTGTATTCGGGAAGGTTGTTGTCCTATGTCGCTTATCGCGCTCCGCTGTACTTGATCGGCGCGGGCGGGGCTTCGGATAAGGTCTTCAGGAAGCCGGTAGTCAGCTGCAAATAACTCTTTTTATGCGCGCGGTAGATCAGTTCGTGGCCGTCGTTCTCGAGCAGCCACAGCTGAGAGCCTGAATCCGCTTTCTGGTGCGCGAAAATGCTCTCCGCCATATCGTAGGGCGCTTTCAGATCCTGCTTGCCGTGAATGAAAAAAATCGGCATCGAGTATTGCGTCTCTTTCACGGTTTGATACGGAATTTGTTTCAAGCTGACCCCGTTGATGAGCGGGAAAAACATATGGACCAACGGCTGGGAAAATTCGGGCAGCTTCGCTTCTTGCTTCATGTTGTGATACAAGGTGTCCGGCTCGAGAATAAACGTGCTGTCGAGAATCATGCCGTCGATGTCTCTCGTTTGCAATGCGGCTTGCAGCGCGGTGCCCGCTCCCATCGAAAAGCCCCAGACGAATACTTTTTTTGCGCCTTGATCTTTCGCATATTTGACGGCGCCGAGCAGTTCTTCGGATTCGCGGAGTCCACCGGTTACGTTCCATTGCGGCTGGACATAGCCGTAATCGAACATGACCACGTTAAAGCCCATATTGCGCGCAGCCTTGGCCAGATCGTAGATCGGCACCCAAATCTCTTCCCGGTTGCCGCCGTAGCCATGGGAGAACACGACGGTTTGCTGCTCCTTGCCGGAAGCTGCAGCTGCAGCGGGAATATACCAGCCCGATAAGGTCGAGGAGCCGGTGATGCTCGGAAATTGAATATTTTCGTAAGGGGCGCCGAAAGCTGCGGCAGGGTTGGATCGAAGCGGATCGATATGCGGCCTAGCAAGCGTATAAGCGACGAACGCGTGGAACGCCATCGTCAAGCTGAACAGAAGAAGAAGTGCGGACAGCAGTATCATGAGGAGCGTCTTATGGCGGCGTAAAAAGGAAGTGCGCCTGACAGCGGTTGCAACCGCTGATTGATTCATCGGTACGGACGAGTAAGAGTTGGTTTCCATCGTAATCTCCCCCTTGATAACAATGATGACTGTGTGCGACGGACGACTGGTTCGGAACGGAAAGAGCTTCCCGCTTAACATGATGCGGTTCCACCGGTACTGTCTGGGGATAGGTTGCATTCCGGCCATTCAAGGATAGAGATCCTGCTCATTTTATAGTAAATCGGCATGCGTGTGGAGTCAACCCATATGGTGCAAATGTAAACAAACTGTAATCTGCTTATAAAAAGAAAGCGGCTTGTGAGTTATAACCGAGGGGGCAACATTTGCAAAACAATCTACTAAAATGATTAAAAATGGGCTATAATAGATTTCAACTAGTGAAACATTTTTTCGAGGAGTGGTATGGGTGGAGGATGGCAAATTAACCGTTCGCGCCGTGGAGCGAGCGCTCGATATATTGCTATGTTTTGCGGAAGCGGAAGATCTCAGCCTGACGGAGATATCCGGCAGGGTCAGCTTGCACAAGAGCACCGTTCACCGGCTGCTGGCCTCGCTGGAGGGGAAAGGCTTTATTATCCGCGACCCGGCATCGGAGCGGTATCGGCTCGGCTTCCGTATTTGGGAGCTGTCCGCGAATTTGACGCACAGCGATGATCCGGCGCTCATTCTGCTGCCGGAGATGGAACGGCTGCGCGACCAGCTTGGCGAGACGATCAGCCTGTACGTACGCGACGGCTTGGAGCGGGTCCGCGTCCAGGCCGTACAGAGCAACCAGGCGATCCGCCGTGTGGCGCCGATCGGGGCGAGACTGCCGCTGTACGTCGGCGCGTCGAGCAAAGTGCTCGTCGCCTTCGAGGCCGCCGAAGCGCAGCTGGCGCTGCTGCGCGACCCGGCCTGGCCGCAGGCGGTGGCCACAGCTGCGTTCCTGCAGCAGCTGCAGGAGGTGAAGACGCTGGGCTACGCTACCAGCGTCGAAGAGCGTGAGCCCGGCGCAGCGGCCGTCTCCGCGCCCATTCTGGCGCGGGGCGGGCGGCTGATCGCCGCGCTCGCGGCGAGCGGTCCCTCCAACCGGCTGACGGTGGAGAAGATGAAAGAATTCGCACCGCTCCTGATGGAAGCGGCGCGGCGCATGGGCAAGATGCTGAAATAACACCGATCGTACCAGTTCGCGATCTGCGGCGGAACGTCTCCAAACGATGCAACGTACCGCGAGAATCCCGAGCGAACGTTTCGGAGTCGCATGACGGCGGTCAAACCCCGCCGTTCTCCGATTTCTCTCGGACGGGCGCACGCCTGCGTGCACTGTAACACAAAAGAACCCCCGAATCTCGAATAATTCGAGATTCGGGGGTTCCGTATTTATTCCCGTTCCGGCCGGTGATCCGAAGGATTACCGGGTGTTACGCCATAATTTGACGCAATACGGTTTGCAGAATACCGCCGTTGCGGTAGTAATCTACATCCACGTAGCTGTCCAGACGAACAATCGCTTCGAAGCTGAAGGTCGATCCGTCTTCGCGCGTTACGTTAACCGGAACTTTTTGGCCAGGCTGTACATCGTTGCTGAGGCCCACGATGTCGAACGTTTCGCGGCCCGTCAAGCCGAGCGAGCTCCAGCTTTGCCCTTCGACGAACTGCAGCGGCAGCACGCCCATGCCTACGAGGTTGGAGCGGTGAATCCGCTCGAAGCTCTCGGCAATAACGGCTTTCACGCCGAGCAGGAACGTACCTTTAGCGGCCCAGTCGCGGGAGCTTCCCGTGCCGTATTCTTTCCCTGCGATAACGACGAGGTTCGTGCCTTGCTCCTGATACTTCATGGATGCGTCGTAGATCGACATCACTTCGCCGGTCGGCAGGTAAGTCGTTACGCCGCCTTCCGTGCCAGGCGCCACTTGGTTGCGGATGCGGATGTTCGCGAACGTACCGCGCATCATCACATCGTGGTTGCCGCGGCGGGAGCCGTACGAGTTGAAGTCTTCTTTCTTCACGCCATGCTCGATCAGGAACTTACCGGCAGGGCTGTCGACTTTGATGTTGCCGGCAGGCGAGATGTGGTCCGTTGTAACGGAGTCGCCCATCAGCGCGAGCGTTTTTGCGCCGCGAATATCGGCGATATCGTTCAATTCGGAGCCCAGGTTCGTGAAGAACGGCGGGTTGGCGATGTAAGTGGACTTTTCATCCCACGCGTACAGATCGCCTTCCGGTACGTTGATCGCATTAAAGCGCTCGTTGGAACGGAATACGTCCGCATATTTCGAACGGTACATCTCAGGCGTAATCGCGGATTGAATCGCTTCTTGCACCTCTTGAGACGTCGGCCAAATATCTTTCAAGTACACCGGCTGGTTCGATTGGTCGTAACCGATCGGATCGTTCGCCAGGTCGATGTTGACGGTTCCGGCCAAAGCATAAGCGACTACGAGCGGCGGAGAAGCCAGGTAGTTGGCTTTCACTTGCGCATGAACGCGGCCTTCGAAGTTCCGGTTACCGGATAGAACGGCGGCAACGGTCATATCGTTATCGGCGATCGCTTTGCTGACTTCGTCAGGCAGCGGACCGGAGTTACCGATACATGTCGCGCAGCCGTAACCTGCCACGTGGAAACCAAGCGCTTCAAGCGGCTCGATGAGACCGGCTTTCGTCAAGTAGTCGGTTACGACGAGGGAACCCGGAGTCAAGCTGCTTTTCACGTAGCCTGGTTTGCGAAGGCCGCGGGCTACCGCTTTTTTCGCTACGAGGCCGGCGCCGAGCATAACGCTGGGGTTGGACGTATTCGTACAGGATGTGATCGCTGCGATAACGACTGCGCCGGTACCCATTTTGCTATTTTCGCCGCTTGGATGTTTTACTTCCACCGATTCCGCGATCTTCTCGTCGGACAAGCCGTAGCCGCCCTTTTCGATCGGAGTGCGAATGATGGAGTTGAACGACTCTTTCATGTTCGTCAGTTCAACGCGGTCTTGCGGACGCTTCGGACCGGCCAAGCTTGGCACGACGGAGCCGAGGTCAAGCTCGATGACGTCGCTGAACACCGGATCCGGCGTAGCGTCCGTGCGGAACATGCCTTGTTCTTTATAGTAAGCCTCTACGAGAGCGATTTGCGCTTCGTCGCGGCCTGTGCTTCTCATGTAGTTCAAAGATTCGGCGTCAACCGGGAAGAAACCGATCGTTGCACCGTACTCCGGAGCCATATTGGCCACTGTAGCGCGGTCAGCCAGACTGATGTTGGAAAGGCCCGGGCCGTAGAACTCTACGAATTTGCCGACAACGCCTTTTTTACGCAGTATTTGCGTAACGGTAAGAGCGAGGTCGGTCGCCGTTGCGCCTTCCGCCAGCGTACCTGTCAGCTTGAAGCCGATAACTTCCGGCGTTACGAAGTACAGCGGTTGACCGAGCATGCCGGCTTCCGCCTCAATACCGCCAACGCCCCAGCCCACGATGCCAAGACCGTTGATCATCGTCGTATGGGAGTCGGTGCCGACCAGAGAGTCCGGATACACTTCCGTTTCGCCGTCTACGGTTTTGGTAGCGGCGACGGATGCAAGGTACTCCAGGTTAACTTGGTGAACGATACCCGTATCCGGCGGAACCGCGCGGAAATTATCGAATGCCGTTTGCGCCCAACGCAGGAAGCGGTAGCGCTCTTCATTTCGTTCGAACTCGACTTTCTCATTGTACTCAAGGGCGTCCTTGGAACCGAAAGCGTCGACCATAACGGAGTGGTCGATAACCAGGTCAACCGGTACGAGCGGGTTGATCCGCTTCGGGTCTCCGCCGGCGCGCTTCATTGTATCTCTCATGGCTGCAAGGTCGACGACAACCGGCACGCCGGTGAAGTCCTGCAGCACGATCCGTGCAGGAATGAAAGGAATTTCTTTGTTCGCATCGCGCTCGGAAGCCCAGTTTGCGATTTGCTTCACGTGCTCGTTCGTAATCGCTTTGCCGTCAAATTGACGAATCGCCGCTTCGAGCAGCACTTTAATGGAGAAAGGCAGGTTCGATACTTTACCGTTGCCCTGCTCTTCGAACGCTTGCAGGCTGTAGTAGTTGTACGACTTGCCGCCAACACTCAGCTGCTTACGGGCCGAAAAAGTGTCTTTTTTAGACATGGTAGCTATTCCTCCTTGATTATATTAGCTGCAATCATCTTGTTTCATATAGTGAAACGCGATTTCATTATAAGCTCTAGTTACAGTATACATGCTTTTGGTCCTTTTCGTAAAGGTTGATTTCGATCATTTTTGCATGAATACCTTCATATAATGGAAAAGAATGTTTATACCCGGATGACGGAAAACGGCTAAATTACATGTATTGTTCGTTACTATGCGAAGGGGGCCAGGGGTGCCATGTCTTGGAAAACGACCCTTTACAACTATGTTCACAGCCGCAATCAAACCGATATCGACTACTCGATTGAGCCCATGCTGCCGTTTGTTGGTGACGCCTCGTTTTTGGAAACGCAAGCGAAGCGGCTAGAACGGCTCAAGCAATCCGACTGGATGCGGGGTCTAACTCCTGTGAAACATGAAACCCGCCTGTCTGTCTCCTCCGTTTCCGAACAAAGAGGCCGCATCATCGCCGATATTAAGCTGATGCGAACGATTGTCGGCGACATTCGCCATACCCCGCATGAAGAGCAGCGGATTGAAAAAGAACGCCTCACCTTAACCGCGGATGAAGGCGACTATCGAATCGAGAGCGTGGAGCTTCTCGATCATGAAGATACACTGCGGCTCCGCCATTTAGAGGCAGGGGGTCTGATGGAAGCGGACGACACGTTTACGGCGGTCGATTTGATGCGCGCGCCTTCCGTGCCTTACCTCAACTATAATGTCCTCCCGCAATTCCAATATGCTGCGCCTCGTGCGCCCTACAACCGGGTGGCGGCGGCACGCTATGCGGACCGGTGGTGGGATAAAGGAAACCCGGCCTACTTGACTTTCGAAGTCGACTGCAGCAATTATGTGTCCCAGTGCCTCTTTGCAGGCGGGGCGCCGATGAACTATACTGGTAAAAGGAATGCGGGCTGGTGGTATAAAGGCCGCGTCGGCGGGCAGGAGCTGTGGAGCTACAGTTGGGCCGTAGCCGACAGCTTGCAGTTTTATTTGCTGACAAGCCGGAGCGGGCTTCGCGCGCGGGAAGTTGAGCGAGCGGAGGAGCTGGAGCTCGGCGATGTGATCAGCTATGACTGGGACGGTACCAGCGGATTCAAGCATAGCACGATCGTCACGGCGAAAGACGCGAACGGGATGCCGCTTGTTAATGCGCACACGGTCAGCAGCAAGCATCGTTACTGGAGCTATACGGATTCCCCGGCCTATACCGATCGAACGCGGTACCGATTTTTACATATCGTCGATATGTAACGGCTTCCTACTTCCTTTTTCTTTTCATTTCATTAGAGTTTACCGATTTCACCATATCCATCCGGAGGTACTTATGAGCGACAAAATTCGTGTAGGCTTAATCTACGGAGGCAAATCTGGGGAGCATGAGGTGTCGCTTCAAACTGCACTTGCCGTTATTAAAGCTTTCGATTTGAACAAATACGACGTTCAGCCGTTTTACATAACCAAGCAGGGGGAATGGCGTTCGGGACCGCAGCTGACCGGACCGGTACAGTCGGCAGCCGCCCTTACGTTCCAAGAGCAATCTGAAGAAGAGGGAGCATTCGCGCTGCAGCCCTTTTTCGGCGCGGTTCAGGGGCCCGGTCAAGACACCCGGGCATCGGTTGTGCCCCTCGATGTCGTTTTTCCGCTGCTGCATGGAACGTTCGGAGAGGACGGCACCATTCAGGGACTGCTGGAAATGGCAGACATCGCCTATGTAGGCACCGGCGTTATGGCATCGTCCGTCGGCATGGACAAGGCCATGATGAAAAAAATGTTCGCTCAGGAACAATTGCCCCAGTGCGTATTCCGCCATTTTACGAAGAAGCAGTGGGAAAAAGAGATGAACGAATATTTGCTCGAAATTGAAGTTTCCGTCGGCTACCCTTGCTTCGTCAAACCGGCCAATCTCGGTTCCAGCGTCGGCATAAGCAAAGCAAGGAACCGCGCCGAACTTATGGAAGCGGTTCGAACCGCGTTTCAATATGACCGCAAAGTGGTCGTGGAAGAATTTATTGACGCTCGCGAGCTTGAAGTGGCAGTGTTGGGCAACGATGAGCCGCAAGCTTCCGTTGTCGGAGAGATCGTCTCCTCCAATGAATTTTATGATTATAAAGCCAAATATATCGACGGCAAATCTTCAATGATCATTCCCGCGGAAATTCCGCAGTCCTTAGCGGACGAGATTCGCGCGCTTGCCATTCGCGCTTTTCAGGCCATTGACGGCACCGGGCTGTCACGGGTTGATTTTTTCCTGAGGAAAGAGGATTCGAAAATATTCATCAATGAAATCAACACGATGCCCGGCTTCACTCCCTTTAGCATGTACCCGCTATTGTGGCGAGAAAGCGGAAAGCCGTACAGCGAGCTGCTGGATAACTTGATTCTGCTTGCCTTGCAGCGCCATGCCGAGAAGCAGAGCCTGCAGTATACGTTTGATGTGCCTGATGTGTAATGCGCAGCCAGTTGCTTTTGCCTTGCACAATCCTTTATGCTAAGTCTTAGAAGATCAGGCTGAGGGGAGCGAATGTATGGGATTCCAAACCGAATTCAATTCCGTTTGCAAATTCAAATCCGAACAAGAGCTGTATGAACTGCTCGAGTACGGCCGAGGCAAAATGATGAAAAGCGGCTTCCGCGTGTTTCCGACGGGACAGAAGGTCATCGCTTATACGCCGGACAATCAGGCGATCGCCATCGTCAAAATCGTCGCCTCCATCGCCGAAATTAACTTTCAAGGCGAAGAAGTGACACAGGTGGAAATGGAGCTTGTCCGCAAGCTTAATGATGAAGAAGCGCGGGTGCAGACCGCTCTCGCTCAAGAAATGTTTTTCAGTGCCAGAGAGTAGTCAGGCCATGATGCAGGAATCACACAACAAAAGCATTGCTTTCTCCGTATTCTTCGGGAAAGGATGCTTTTTTCTTTGCATTAAGAATGGTACTTCCGTACGACGATGGGCAAGCTAATCGAAGACCGGAGTACTGGAGCGTGATCCTACAATGATTGTCCGTTTAGGTTATGTGGCGATGTCCATGCTCGTCAACAATGCTTCGCCTTCGAAAACGATGACGGCGACGAACTTCGCCAAAGTGGAAGATCGCGAAGCGGCGATTCGCAAGCTTGAACGCATAGCCGGCGAAAATATTCACAATACACTCCGTCTATTGAAGCATAACCGGGCGTATGAGATCGAAATGTACCGTATGTCGTCCCGACTCATTCCTTTGATCGGTCATGAGATGCTGAAGGAATGGAATCCGATCCCCGAACTTCGCGATGTCTTCTCCGAACTTGGAACTTATGCCAAAGAACATCGAATGCGGCTGAGCTTCCATCCCGATCATTTTACAGTGCTGAGTACGCCGCGCAAGGATGTTCTGGCTAACTCGTTCGCCGATCTCGATCGTCATGTGCAAATGCTGGAGGCCATGGGACTGGATGAGTCGGCCAAATGCAATATACATATCGGCGGCGCTTACGGGAACAAGGAAACCGCGGCAAAACGATTTATCGATAATTTCCTTTCCATGCCGGAACGCATCAGGCGACGCATTACGCTGGAGAATGACGACAAAACATTCAACGCCCTTGAAACGCTTGAAGTGTGCGAAGATGTGGGAGTGCCGATGGTTCTGGATCTGCATCATCATGACGTCAACCCATGCGGCGAATCCGCCGAAGCGCTTTGGCCGCGCATCGCAGAGACTTGGCGTCTAGAGACAGAGCAGGCAGACCTTAGTGTCTCGGAAGAGCAGGCGCCTTTACCGCCGAAAATTCATGTGTCCAGCCCGAAGAGCGACAAAGACGTTCGCAGCCATGCCGACTATGTCGACGCATCGCGGCTGATGGACTTTCTGCGCGCCATTGCTCCGCTAACCCCGCGGCTTGATATTATGCTGGAAGCGAAGAGGAAAGATGAGGCTCTGCTCCAACTGATGGAATCGGTTCGCAATGAGCCGGGCATAACCGTGTTGACCCAGGCGTCTTTCGAAATGTAATGCTCGGAAAATAGCGAATAAGCTCGGTAAATGTGACTTGAAATATTCGGTAAAATCAGGTAATTTGAGGAGGGAATCTATGTCCGAGCCCTAATTTGTGAGCGAGAGGGGAACATTACTATGAATTTGGTAGCGGGTAAAAATATAGTTGTGATGGGTGTGGCTAACGACCGCAGCATTGCATGGGCCATTGCCCAATCTTTGGCAAGTCAGGGAGCGCGACTCGTGTTTACTTATGAGAACGAACGCGTGGAAGAACGGGTGCGCAAGCTGGCCGATACGATCCCGAACGCATCGATTTTGCCGTGCAACGTTACGGTGGATGCAGATATCGATCAATTGGCGGAGGCGCTTCGCGAGCAGTTCGGCGTGCTGCACGGCATCGTTCACAGCATTGCTTTCGCCCGCACGGAAGAGCTGGAAGGCTTGTTCGTCAATACATCCCGCGACGGCTTCGCGCTTGCCCACGATATTAGCGCCTATTCGCTTGTCGCCGTCGCGCAAAAGCTGTACCCGCTCATGACCGAAGGCGGTAGCATCATGACGATGACCTATTTGGGCGCCGAGCGTGCAATGAAAAACTACAACGTCATGGGGATCGCCAAGGCTGCGCTGGAAGCAAGCGTGCGCTATTTGGCGAACGATCTTGGACAATTCAATATTCGCGTTAATGCGATTTCGGCGGGTCCGATTCGTACGTTGGCGGCCAAAGGCATCAAGGACTTCAACTCCATTTTGAAAACGGTGGAGGAAAAAGCGCCGCTGCGCCGCACGACCGAAACCGCGGAAGTCGGCGATACGGCATTATTTCTGATGAGCCACTTGTCACGCGGTATTACGGGAGAAGTGATCTACGTGGACGGCGGCTATCACATCGTCGGCGTTTAGAGTACAACAGCATACCGTTTATGTTCCAAAAAACATCCGTCCCATCGCGGCGGATGTTTTTTTTACAAAAATTGAACAATAACCATGTCTATTGCGAGTTCACGCTTTTGTTAAAACCCACGATGCTTTTTGGGTGAAACGACGTAGCATTAATTACGTATATTAACTATACTATTTAAGAATCCAATAGCTATAGCTTTACAACAGATCATTTTAATAGATAGGCGATTGAAATGAATTTCGTAAAGGAATGATCCAATGTCGAATCAAAATACAACGCGTTTTTCCGTCGGTAGCAAAAGTTTTACCGCTGTTGCCATTAATACCGCCTCCAAAGCAGGGGAATGGATACAAAGTAAACTAGGGGATTTCAACACCCTGCAGACCAAATATTCAGTCCATGATTTAGTGACCGAAGTGGACAAAGGCGCGGAAACGATGATACGCAATTTGATCCAGACACATTTTCCGACCCATGCGATATTGGGGGAGGAGGGTGTCGAGCCTGGGCCGGCCGCTTCTCAATCCGCTTTGGAGCGGATGAGAGGAGAAGAATATTTGTGGATCGTCGATCCTCTTGACGGTACGACGAACTTCGTGCACGGCTTTCCGTTTTTTTCGGTTTCGATTGCATTGGCGCACAAAGGCGAAGTTATTGTGGGTGTTGTGTATAACCCTATTCATAATGAACTTTATGTAGCTGAGAAAGGCAAAGGCGCCTACTTAAAAGGGAAAAAAATGCGGGTGTCCGCTGAACCCTTACTAACCGACAGTCTGGTCGCTACGGGATTTCCGGCCGATAAGCAGCACGCGCTGCCGATCAATTTGCAGGGATTGCAGTCGCTTACCCCAAAAGTGCGCAATATTCGAGTTGCCGGTTCGGCCGCTTTGCATATGGCCTATGTTGCCGCCGGGCGGTTAAGCGGCTTCTGGGAGATCGGTTTGAACTCCTGGGATATTGCTGCCGGGGCGTTATTGATCACGGAAGCAGGAGGGAAAGTTACGGATACGCTCGGAAACCCATACAATTTGGGTGTAAGGAATCTTCTTTGCTCGAACGGTCATATTCATGACGAGTTTGCGCAGCAATTGGCCGAAGCGGGAGCGACCGGCTTTTAATTTCAGGAAATCCAAGGCATAGACCACTCGGGTCTGTGCTTTTTTTATGTTAATTCTTCAGCATAGATATCGAGAAGCTTGTTCCGTCTTCATTTCATTGCCTTCATCTTAATAACTTGAATGATTAAGATTGGTGTGCAGCGCCCCTTTTGCAAGAGGCATGCTTTATTTATTTTAAGGGTTGACATTGTGGGACGAGCATGGTAAATTAGTCTTCCGGCCGATTGAGGCACGGAAAATGCAAGTGAAGAATTGAGCTTTCGAAAAGTTGGTTAAAAAAAACACTTGTATTAACAAAAGAGAATGTGTTATATTAATAAAGTCGCTTTCGACGGAAGTAATAATAAATCGACAGTGACTTGAATGAAATTGCCCTTTGAAAACTGAACAACGAGTGAGTGAATTAGAGAATGAAAATTCTCGCCAGTTTTAAATTTTGAGCTTAGTCAGCTTACATTATAGCGAGCATGACCTTCGGGTGATGGGAGCAACTTTAATGGAGAGTTTGATCCTGGCTCAGGACGAACGCTGGCGGCGTGCCTAATACATGCAAGTCGAGCGA
>NZ_CAJVCE010000013.1 GCF_910594985.1 Paenibacillus allorhizosphaerae | reverse complement strand
CAGGTTGCCTACGTGTTACTCACCCGTCCGCCGCTAGGGTCCGAAGACCCTCGCTCGACTTGCATGTATTAGGCACGCCGCCAGCGTTCGTCCTGAGCCAGGATCAAACTCTCCATTAAAGGTAATACTTTATCTAGAGAAATTGATTGCTCAATTCGTTACTGACTTATTGTTTGGATCTCTAATGAGATCCGCACTCACTCGTTGTTCAGTTTTCAAAGGACAATGGTTTGATCTTATTTTTTACCCATCTGCCTCAGCAGCAGACAAGAAAATAATTTATCACATTTACTACTTCAATGCAAGTGCAATGTTTTCCATGCTTGGGATCGCCCAGCAAGCTCAGACAACATAAACTTATTGACTCAGCCTCATCGTTTATTGCAACGACGACCGGGAAAATTAATTTATCATGTTTACATTCGTGCTGCAAGTACGTTTGTTTTCCATTCCTGGGATCTACTCCAGCAAGCTCAGAAGAACAATCTAACTTGTTGCATCAGCCTCATCGTTTATTGCAACAACGACCGGGAAAAGTAATGTATCATATTTACTTTCGTGATTCAAGTATGATTATCTTCCATTTGACACGGCAGTAAAACAATTGATAAAAGAGCTCCTTACCCCTTGCGTGCAGAGAGGGACTCTTTTCGATATTTATCTGTTTGCAGTGTATTGCGAGGATAGCTATCGCCGCCCGTTCCTAACGACCGGCTTCAGATGAATACATTGCATCCCGAAGGATATCTACTGCATGCTGAACGAGTTCTTTGTCGACTAAAGAGGACAACGCCGTGTTGCAGGCAGCTTAATCCCAGACGGGGTTTCGATCCGCTTTTCCAAAGCAGCCACTTCAAACGGATGCTTAAACTTGGTGATTGTGCCGCTATGACGCAACAACTTCTGCACTTCCCGGTTCAATCCAGCCCTTGGAATAGTACTTAGCCATCTGCAACTTCGCCGGTAACACATTCCCTCCTCTGGATTGTCGTACTCCTCAGCGTACTTATATTCGCCCACAACTCCTAGATGGACCTTATCGCCCTCAGCGATCACGATATAGTCGCCGGGCCTGCTTCGTATGAACGAATGCACTGACGGATCCGAGTCGATTACCAAACTGCTGCGCTTCGTATTTGTAATACGACTCCAGTCTTACTTTCACTTCTTCCTTGCTTACGTCAGCCAGGTTGCCAATGCACGCCCAGCTGATGCAAACAAACCCTTCAAAAAGTAATTCCGACATGCGCTCAATACCAAGAGGTTTAGATTTCATTTGGAACAAGTTCATGCCCTGACTCATCAATTCTTACAATGTCCAGCGCCATTACTGCGAACATCAAATCCTTGAAAAAACGACAGCTCGCCGCGGTTTCCGGGGACTGTCGTGCTTCTTCGATTTACGCTACTATTTGATGACGAATTTCAAGCCGGTTAATTGTTCGGTTAACATCTCCGCGGCGTTGACTGCCCATTGAAATACGCCAGGCTTGTAAAGGATGTCCGTGATGACTGCGATATCCCCATTCTCACAATAGACGCCGCCCTTCCCGTCGAGCTGAGGATGGACTGCGCACCAGACGGACGTGGCTGCGCCTTCTTCGATCGTCTTGAACTCATCGTTGTACTCAGCTAATACGCGCTCACCCTGCTAGTTCCACGAGTCCATCGCACGCATTTCGCGTTGGTCAGATTGCGGGCCAAGTCCGTCACGATCGTGCCCGGATGAACGGAAAATGCCCGAGCGTTATGCGGTTCTCCGCGCTTGCCCATCGCTACGGCGAACAGCGCGTTGGCCGTCTTGGATTGCGCGTACGCAAGCCATTTGTCATGGGCGTGCGTATTGAAGTTGAGATCTTCGAAATCGAAGCCGCCGAGTTGATGAGTAGCGCGACGATACGGAAAACGATTCTTGCACCTTCCGCCTTCTTAAGCGCCGGCCATAACCGCAACACAAGGCTGAAAATGTCCTAAAGGGTTCGTCGCAAGCTGGGATTCAGCCCCCCGCGAATCGCGAACGAGCGGAGTCGCCATGATGCCTGCGGAATTGATAAGGATAAGCAAAGGCCGGCCGGAAGCGAGGAACCGCTCCGCAAACTTATCTGGCACGGGATCCATGAGGTCCATTAGTTCCAACTCCACGCCCGGAACCGCGCTTAAAGCTGCCTGCACTTTCCGGAGTACGGACGGATGCAAAACCAGTTGGACAAGTTATGCCTTTGTAAACGCATTCTTCAAAGTTTTCCTAAATAGTATTTGTCACCGGTAGAAGTAAACGGTAAACTAATGTTCCAGCCGTCAGAACGATCGGCTGCCTTACTGTTTCACTTACATACCATTGTCAGACAAGGCAAAGTGAGTAACTGTCGTTAACTGTGGAAAGGAGTAAGGTATGAATCTGAGACCAATGAAACCAACTGACAACTGGAAGAGTAGGATGGCTTATTTCCTTACCGTCCTTGTTACGATTTCTCTAGGTCTCTGTTCTCGAGTCTTCGCAACTAACCTGCCTCCGATCATATCATCACACGCAGGAGATGCGCTCTGGGCGGTAATGATGTACTTTGGCATTCGAATGTTGTTCGTGCGTGCCAGTCTGTTTGCCTCAAGCACAATCAGTTTGATGATCTGTTTCTCCGTTGAGTTCAGTCAGCTGTACCAAGCGGAATGGATCGTTAATATCCGAGATACAATGTTCGGGGCTCTAATCTTAGGCAAAGGTTTCCTGGCTGTTGATCTGCTGCGGTACACTACAGGAATTGCTCTGGCTTGCATGGTGGATTGGTTACTTAGGATGGGTGGTTCAACGGAAAAAAAGAGCCGGAGGTGACCGACTTGCCGAAACTCGTCAAAGACAGCCGCTGCAAGGTAACCACTTAAGATATCGTTATTATTGGTTCAAGGTGGTAATAGTTCTTACAAAGATAACTTATTTTTATAAATACAATCGGTGTCCGCACTGGTTGTTTTTTTGATTTTCAACGCCATTTGTAAAAAAATAGACGTACTGAACTAAATAGTTAAGTACGTCAGTGATGCATATTTATTTATTCACACGCTTTTCTCACTAAATCCCCTAGTTTTTCTCAAGTTTCATGCTATTTTTCTCAATAATCATGCTCACACGCAAGTAGCAGCAGCCATCTAACGCCCCTCAGCTACCTTGCTTCCTGCATCGTCGCCTTCTGCTCCTTATACTGCAGCTCATACAGCCGGTAATAGTACCCGCGCTGCGCGAGCAAGGAGTAATGGTTGCCGATCTCGCGAACCTTGCCTTTGTGCATGACGATGATCTGGTCGGCATGCTGGATCGTAGACAAGCGGTGCGCCACGATCAGCGTCGTGCGGCCGGCCGAAATATTGCTTAGCGCAGCCTGTACGACAATCTCCGTCTCCGTATCGATGTTCGACGTCGCTTCGTCCAGGATGAGAATTTGCGGCTTGAAGGCGATGGCGCGCGCGAACGAGAGCAGTTGGCGCTGGCCAAGCGACAGATTGATGCCCCGCTCCCCAAGCAGCGTCTGGTAGCCGTCCGGCAAGCTGCGCACATAATCGTCCATATGTACCATGCGGGCCGCTTCCCGTATTTGCTCTTCGGTAATGTCCTGATTGTTCAAGCGAATATTCGAAGCGATATTGCCGGTAAACAGGAACACATCCTGCTGAACGATGCTGATGTAATGGCGCAAATCGTCCAGCGCGATCTCGCGGATATCGACCCCGTCGAGTTTAATGCTGCCTTTCTGGATATCGTAGAACCGGTTGATCAATTGGATGATGGAGCTTTTGCCCGCCCCGGTCGCGCCGACGAAAGCGACGGTTTGCCCCGGTTGAATCGTGAAGCTGACATCTTTCAGCACCCACTCTTCTTCAGTGTAGGCGAACCAAACGTTCTCGAACTTGATTTCGCCGCGGACATGCGCTGGAAGCCGTTTCGGCTCCTTCGTGTCGACGATGGCCGGCTTTTCGTCAAGCATGTCGAAGATGCGCTCCGCTCCGACCATAGCGGTCTGGATCTGGTTGTACTTCTCCGCCAAACTCATCAGCGGCTGGAAAAACTGCCGGACGTAGTGTGTGAAGGCGTACACGATACCGAAGGTAATGCCTCCCTCGATGACGCTGGCGCCGCCATACCAGAGCAGCAGCGCAATGGCCAAGTTGCCGAGAAAGCCGATCGCCGGCTGGAAGATCGAGTTAATGACCGTGCCTCGCATCCCGGCTTTGTAATACTCGGTGTTATGATGATCGAACTGCTCCCACTGCCGCTGCTCGCGAATAAACAGCTGCGTAATGCGGATACCGGAAAGATTTTCTGCCAGAAACGAATTCAGACGCGACAAAATGATGCGCGATCTCCGCTGCGCCTCGCGGATCACCGACCGATACCAGAATGTAAGTACGGCCAGGAAAGGCAGCACCGCAAACGACAGCAAGGCGAGTTTCACGTTCATTTGCAGCATGACCGCCACAATGCCGATGAGCACAATCATATCTTTAATCAAGTTAACGACGACTTGAGAATACAGCTGGTTGAGCGACTCCGTATCCTGCGTCACGCGAACGACGAGCCGGCCGACCGGATTGCGGTCGAAGTACGACATCGACATCCGGCTCAGATGATGGAACAACTGCTGCCGGATGTTGAAGATGATCGTCTGGCCGGTATATTGCAGCAGGTTGCTCTGCAAGTAGCTTAATATCGCCGAGCCGACAACGGCGATCAGGAAGATGGCGCCCAGCTTCGCAAATCCGCTGTAATCCTGCTTGCGGAACGCGTCGAGCGCCGACGATTCAAGCGGCTGTGCGGCAATGACCCGGCCGTCCTGCTGGGGAAGCTTCAAACCCCCGTCCGCCGTAACGACTCGCTCCAGCTGCCCCGGCGGAATCCATTCCGACGCAAGCCACTGGCTGCCGCCGACCTTAACGATTTGCGCTTTTGACGCGCCGGAAGGAAGCGAAAGCGCAAATGCAGCCGCGGTTTCCGAATCCAGCCGGGCATACGCTTTCCCGTTCCACAGCGTGACATCCCCATACGGCTTTAATATATCGCTATCCGCCGCGTCCATAACGACCATCGGTTTGTTCAAGCCGTTAATATGGCCGTCAATCGCCACCTTGATAAGATAAGGCCGGGCGAGATCGGATACGACGATCAGAAACGCTAGCGTGATGCAGAGCAAGATCATTTTCCAATAGGGCTTGGCATAGGACAGCAGCCGGGACAACAGCTGCGAATCTTTGAATTTCTTGACTTCTTTCTCGATATGGATGTCGTTCATGCTCCGGCTCCCCCTTGAAGCAGTCTTGATGGAATGCTTCCCTTCTCGTGTCCGTCCTGCCGCTCGGCCTCCTGGTCGAGAAGCTGCTTATGATGCATGTCGGCATAAATCCCGTTCAACGCAAGCAGTTGATCGTGATTGCCGCGTTCGACAATGCGCCCTTCGTCCATGACGACAATTTGGTCGGCATGCTGAACGGAGGAGATGCGGTGGCCGATAATGATCGTCGTTCGCTTGTTCATAACCGACTTCAACCCTTCCAGAATCCGATCCTCCGTAATGGTATCGACGGCGGACAAGCTGTCGTCGAAGATGAGCACCGCCGGCTTCTTGATGATCGCTCTGGCGATGCTGACCCTTTGGCGCTGGCCGCCGGAGAGCGAGATGCCCCGTTCTCCGAGCGCGGTATCGAACTGGTTCGGGAACTCGACGATATTATCGTACACTTGCGCCACCTTGGCCGCTTCCTCCACCTGCTCGTCGCTGTACGGCTTCGGATCGAAACCGATATTATCGCGAATCGTCGACGAGAACAGGAACTGATCCTGCGGCACGATCCCGATTTGTCCGCGGAGCGTCCGCAGCGGAATTTCGTGAATGTCGTGTCCGTCGATGAAGACCGACCCCTTCGGCGGATTGTACAACCGGACGAGCAGGTGCACCAATGTGCTCTTGCCGCTGCCGACGCGGCCGACGATCGCCAGACTCGAGCCCTTCGGCACTTTAAGTGAAATATTGTGCAGTGACGGCCGCGTCGCTTCCGGATACGAGAAACTCAAGTTGCGGATTTCAATACCGCCCTCCAAATCTTGAATGTCCGGGCTTGCCATCTCATCGTCTACGATATCGGGCTGCGTGTTGAAAATTTCAAGCAAGCGCTGCTCCGACGCTTTGCCGCGCTGCAGTTGATTGACGACTTTCCCCAAGTTTTCGATCGGGCCCATCAACAGGGAAAGATACGTGTTGAACGCCACGAATTCCCCAAGTGTGATGATGTTCTGCAGCACCATGATGCCGCCCATGACGACGGAGACGAGAAAACTGAATCCGACGATGCCGGAGCTAAGCGCTCCGAACAGTGAATTCGATTTCACGAAACGACGGTTCATATCGACCGCCCGCTGATTATCTTTGGTGAACAGCTCCCGCTCCGGTTTTTCCTGAATGAATGCCTTGACGACACGGATGCCGGCTGTAAATTCCTGCACCCGGCTGGTCAAATCGGAGATGGCCGCCTGCATGTCCGTCGATTGCTGCATAATGCGCTTATTGAACCGATATGCGATAATGCTCAGCAGCGGCAGCGGCAGCATCGTCACCAGCGTCAGCCACGGATTGACCGAGCTGACCATCGCAATGACGGAGACGACGATCAGGAACACCGCTTCCATCACGTTAAAATAGCCCTGCATCGTCACTTCGCGTATGACCCCTACGTCGCTGATCGCATGAGACATCAAGTCGCCGATCCGCTGGTTGTTGAAATATTGGGACGATAACTTCTCCCAATGCACGAACAGATCGCCACGTACCCGCATTTCCAATTGCCGGGACAAGCGGAACAAATAAATGCGTGACGTAGATCGAAAGAAGGCGATTCCAGCCCCGACGGCGATCATCCAGACCGCATAGCGGACCGCCTGATCGTAGGTAAGTCCGCCGACTTGCAAACTGTCGGTAAACCGGCCGAGAAGCCACGGAATGAGAAGCTGAAGTACGGATGATATGGACAATAATGCAAACCCCATAACGTAAGCTAAGCGGTGCTCCTTGATATGGGACCAAAAGATGTCTTTCCTGTGCATCCTGTTTCCTCCCGCGCGGTTTTTGAAGACTATTGTAAGGTTACCGCGATTGCGAATAAGAAACCATGGATTTCCTTGCCTCAAACAATGGACTATTTTACTTTTTCAAACTGCCAAATATGAATCTTGTCCTTCCCTCCGGGAACCCAAGGTATCATTGCATCCCATGCTTGCCACACTTGCTGAGGGTCGTCCCGGTTCCGCCGGGCCTCTCGCATTGCCCGATACTGTTCGCCGCTTAGGCCATGCCATATTTCGACAAATAGCCCCGGCTGCTCCGTTCCTTCGTACCATTCGACTTGGGGGTAGGAAGCTTGCATGCCCCGCATCCATGCTACATAAGCCTCCCGATGCTCCGCGTCAATTTTGTATTCGACAAAAACGATACACATTTTTTTCACGACCTTTGCTTTATTTTGATCAAGAAAATGATACACTAATACCAATGGGCTGCAATAGACTATGGAAAAAAAGAGTTTCAGGAGGAGAGTCCATGGACACTGGAACACACCTTGTGATCGGACTCGGATTGGCGGGCCTTGCTTATGTCGATCCTGTCGTAGCTTCGAACGGGGCGGTTTCCACTGCGGTACTGATCGGTACGGTCGTCGGCTCCCAGGCGCCGGATGCGGATACGCTATTAAGGCTCAAGGATAACGCGACTTACATTAAGAATCACCGGGGAGCCTCCCACTCCTTGCCGGCTTTGCTGATATGGACGGCGCTCATCTCCGGTTTTCTTTGGCTTTTCTTCGGTAATTTGCCGATGACCCATGTCGTCATGTGGGTGTTTATCGCCGTAGCGTTCCATGTGTTCACCGATTTATTCAACACGTACGGTACGCAAGCGATCCGCCCGTTCTCCGAACGATGGGTCGCGTGGAACATTATTCACATTTTCGACCCTTTTATTTTCACGTCGCATGTACTCGCGATTTTCTTGTGGTCGTTTCATCTGGTCAGGCCTGAAGTGTTGTTTCCTATATTATACGGCGCCATAGCGGTGTATTATATATGGCGGTCCTGCTACCATTACTTGCTGGAGTCGCGCATTTACAAGCGGGATCTCGCTTACGAACCGGGGGACCGGTACATTTTTATTCCTACGGTGCATCTGTACCAATGGCAGGTGCTGAAGAAAAAAGAAACCGGCTCGTTCGTGCTCGGCGAATACCGGAACCGCCGTCTAAAATGGGTGGATTGCGTTACATGCGCCGATCACCCGGCGGTGGAAGCCTCGAAGTCGCATCCGGATATCGCATCGTTTTTATATTTTTCCTCATATGCCTGCGCGGATGTACGGGAACACGCCTGGGGTTATGAAGTGAGATGGGTCGATGTGAGATACCGCCACCGGAAACAGTATCCGTTCGTCGCGATGCTGTTAATGGATGCGCAATATAAGCCGATCGATTCGTATGTCGGCTGGCTAAGCCATTCGCGGCTGGAAAAGAAACTTCGACTGGACTTGTATTGAACCGATTTATCGTCCGTTTCCAAGGCGCCTGCGCCGGCATGCAATGCCCGGCTCGGGGTCTTTTTGTGCCGATCGCCGGATTGGCGCAGGAAGGCCCCATTAGGACGGCCGACAGCTTGTCCTGTGTCCTCATGCAATTGAAAAAAGCCCAAGGATTTCTCCTTGAGCTTGCAATGATACTTTTTGATGCCTGAAGCGTGAAATTAGCGAGCTTGGCCGGATTGGCCGGCAATGGTTTGCTCAGCGATTTGGACAAGGCGGCGAGTGATGTGACCACCGATTGCACCGGCGTCGCGAGTAGCCATGTAGCCCATGTAACCGTCTTGCGGAATTTGAATTCCGAGCTCTTGAGCTACCTCATACTTTAATTGATCCAATGCTTGATTTGCTTGCGGAACGACCAGTTGGTTGCTGCTGCGGGATTGACCTGCACCCATGTTCAGCACTCCTTTCAAGTGAATGAATGTCTTTGATGTATTTGCAAGCTTGCAAGCTTATTATGTGACGTATGCCTCAAACTATACACATCATTTTGAAAAAACTTTATGAGTTTCAAATGTTCCGCGAAAGGCAGGTGGAATCCGTATATGAGTAAAGGTTTAGGCTTGCTTTACGCCGTGATCGGAACGGCGCTTCTCGCTTGCGTCAGCTATTTTATGGCGGCGGGGCGACCTTGGCTGGCGATGCTGTCGGGCCTCGTCTCGATTCTCTTTATCGGCTCCGGCTTTATCGTCAAAGCGAAGCTGCGCAAAAAAAACGGGTAGCGCACGCCCCCGTGCCTTCCGGCTAAGCCGACTTCGAACCGGCGTTCTTGCAGCAATGCCTGTATCATTAAAAAAAGACCGGATAACGCGGAACCGCACGCCTGTGCATGCAGCCCGTTTTTCCGGCCTTTTCTTATTACAATACGATAAAACCCATCTTTTCCTTGACCTGTTTCAGCATAACTTCCGCTTGCGCCGCTGCGCGTTCTTTCCCCTGCTTCAGCACCTCGTACAGCTCGCCGGACTTGCGGATTTCGTTGTACCGGATCTGGATCGGCTCAAGCGTCGCTACGACCGCTTCCGCCAAATCTTTTTTGAACGGGCCGTAGCCTTGTCCTTCATACTGCGCTTCGATGTCGGCAATCGTTTTGTCCGAGCACTCGGCGTAGATGCTGATCAGGTTGCTGACCTCCGGCTTTTGCTGCGGGTCGAACTTCACTTCCCGGCCCGAGTCCGTGACGGCGCGGCTGATCTTCTTACGGATCACGTCCGGCGCGTCCAGCATCGCAATATAGCTTCCTGCGTTCGGGCTGCTCTTGCTCATCTTCTTCGACGCGTCGTCGAGCGACATGATCCGCGCTCCCACTTTCGGAATATACGGCTCCGGAATCGTGAACGTCTCGCCGAAGCGGGTGTTGAACCGCTGCGCCAAGTCCCGCGTCAGCTCCAAATGCTGCTTCTGGTCGTCGCCTACTGGCACCAGATCGGCATTGTACAGCAGAATGTCGGCCACCATCAGCGAAGGATAAGTGAACAGACCTGCGCCGACCGAATCTTTACCCGCCGACTTGTCCTTGAACTGCGTCATACGCTCCAGCTCGCCCATATACGTGAGCGTCGTCATCAGCCATCCGAGCTCGGCATGCGCATGCACGGTCGATTGCAGAAAGACCGTCGCTACGTTCGGATCAAGCCCGGCGGCCAAATACAAAGCCGTGACCGATTCGGTCTGCTCCTTCAGCGCGGCCGGGTCCTGCGGCACGGTAACGGCATGCATATCGACCACCATAAAGTAACAATCATGCGTATGCTGAAGCTTTACGTAGTTTTTCAATGCGCCGATATAGTTGCCGAGCGTCGGTTGACCGCTGGGCTGCATCCCTGACAATACTCTTAGTTTTGACATTGTGTAATATCCCCTTTGTGAAGTTGATGTTGATCCCGATCGACCGGAAATACAAAAAGGCCTCCCGCCCGCAAGGGACGTGAGACCGTGGTGCCACCCTTATTCACTCTACGCTGCAAACTTAGAGACTACATTGCAGCACGCGAGCCTTCAGCTCCTGTAACGGGGAGAACCGGACAAGCTTATCGTCCGCTTGATCCGACCAGCGCACGTTTCAGCTCTCAGCTCAAGGATCCATTCGGACGGACGCCGCCCGCCGGTTCGCACCATCCACCGGCTCTCTTGAGAGCTGCCTTTCCGCTTACTTCTTCCTGTCATTGCTGTTAAAAGACATCTTACTCCGATCAAAAGCTCCTGTCAACTTGCTCACATCAAAGGATTGGAGCGTAACCCGAGCTACAATCTTTGCTTTTGCGAAGAAGTCAAGCGGGAGTCCGCCGGCATGCCTGTTTTAACGCCGCTGCTTCTGCCGGCATATTAATCGGCCGTTTTCGAAATCTTGTCCTATATATGTATCCGGGCGCATACGTTATTATAGTAATAATAATAATTACGATGAACAAGGAGAAATGCCCCTTGCAGAACATTATTTTCCGCTGGAGCACGAATATACTTGCCGTTCTGTGCCTCGTGATGCTGTATCTCATTTATACGCAAAAGGAGCAGCCGGACTTGTCCTTCCTTGCTTCGGACAGCCTGCAAAGCTTCAAGACGCTGTTCATCAGCATTATTCTTGAAGCATTCCCGTTCGTGCTGCTAGGCGTGCTCGTGTCGGCGCTGCTGCAAATGTTCGTCTCCGAACAAACGATTCGCCGTCTCGTGCCGAAAAATCCGGTGCTCGGCATCGTGTTCGCCTGCGTGATGGGCATTATTTTCCCGTTATGCGAATGCGGCATGATCCCGGTGATCCGGCGTCTGATGCGCAAAGGAATGCCGGTGTACGTGGCCGTCGTATTTATTTTGGCCGGACCGATTCTCAATCCCGTCGTCTATGCTTCAACCTATATGGCATTTCGCAGCCGTCCCGAAATCGCCTATGCCCGAATGGGACTTGCATTTGTCGCGGCGCTCATCATCGGACTGGTCATCTACCGGTTCGTGCGAAGAAATCCGCTCCGCGGGGCGGAAGGCGCTCAGCCGCATCGGCATGAACATCATGTACATCCGCAGCATGATCATCATGATGGGCATAACCGCAATCATCAACATGATCATGCTCAGACAATTCAACGCGATCATTCCCACGATCAGCGTTCAGATCACGCGCATCATGGGCATCACGCACATGATCACAGCCATCCTGCCCACGATCACCGTCATGATCATGGCGGCAACCGGTTGTTTTCGCTGTTAGGCCATGCTTCGGACGAATTTTTCGATATGGGCAAGTATTTGATTTTCGGCGCTTTTCTTACCGCAATCATTCAAACGATGGTCGCCCGGGAAAGTCTAGTCTCGATCGGTCAAGGCGAAGTCAGCTCTCACCTCTTCATGATGGGTCTCGCCTATGTTTTGTCGCTATGCTCCACTTCCGACGCGTTTGTCGCGTCCTCATTCGCAACGACCTTCTCCACGGGCTCTTTGCTCACATTTCTTGTCTTCGGCCCGATGCTGGATATTAAGAGCACGCTGATGATGCTGTCCGCTTTCCGCGCCAAATTCGTACTTCAGTTGTCCGCGCTGGTGTTTGTCGTCGTACTCGCCGTGTCGTTGTTGTACGAACGCATTTTTATCACGTAACTCGTTAGGAGGGAACGATCTGTGAGTTCACGCACGCTCGGTATTCATCATGCGATTAAAAGCGTCATTCTGCTTGGCTTCGCCATTTATATCGCTTATTTGGTCAAAACGGACAACATCCTGTTGTATATTGCACCGCGGATGATCGTGTACGTCAAATGGTCGGCGGTCGCGTTGTATGCCGTAGCCGCTTACCAAATGTATCAGACGGTCCGGACGTTCAGAGGACAGACGGAAACGGACTGCGATTGCGACCACGATCATACGCCTTCCCGATCGATCATGAAAAATACGGTGATCTACGGCCTTTTTTTCCTGCCTCTTCTGCTCGGGGTTACCGTACCTGACAGCTCGATGGGCAGCAGTCTCGCCGCGAAAAAAGGAATGAACCTGAGCAGCGCCGCATCGGTCAAAAAAGACATGGTTTCCGGAAGCGGCTCATCGGTTCCGGAGGCAAGTCCGCCGGACAGCAGCGCAGCAGCGGGAAGCGGATCGAACGGGGCCGCGGCGTCGGACGGCGAGCTGTTCCCGTCGGATAAATTTACGAAACATTACGCGAAATACGCCAAACAGCTGTATCAGTCCAGCGTCATCGCGGTCAAAGAAGAGATGTATATGGAGACGCTCACCACTATCGATTTGTATTTGGACCGTTTCGTCGGCAAGAAGCTGCAGCTCACCGGCTTCGTCTATCGGCAGCAAGAAATGAAAGACAACCAGTTTGTCGTCGGACGGTTTACCGTCCAATGCTGCTCCGCCGACGCTGCCCCGTTCGGCGTGCTGGCCGAATACGACCGCGCCAAGACGCTCGCCAGCGACAGCTGGGTGACGGTGACCGGCACGATCCAGAAGGGCAGCTTCAACGATATGGATGTCCTTCAGCTGAAAGTCGAGAACGTGGCGAAAGCGGAGCCGGCAAAAACACCTTACGTGTATCCTAACTATGAGTTCGGTTCATGATTAAGGGAAAAAGCTTCGTCCAAATTAACGAGTGTTCTTTCCGATTTTTGCGCTATAATGAAGTTGAATGTCCTGCAAGTTTTCCCATCCATCCTATAACCTGTTGTAAAGGAGCGCTTCATCCGATATGATCAAGCAAATCGATTGGTACGGTACGCCTGCCTATACGCTGGAAAACGACCGACTGCTCGTCCGTATTTGCCCTGCCGTCGGCAACAATGTATATTCCATTCACGATAAAAAACTGAATCGGGAAATGCTCCGCGTCCCGTCCGGACCGCAGGAATTAGCGGAACAGCCCATCCAGTTCGGCACACCGATTCTGATGCCGCCGAACCGGATCAGCGAAGGAACGTTCCGTTACGACGGACGCGAATACCGGTTCGACATCAATCATGCGACCGGCAACCATATTCACGGCATGGTTCGCAGCCAGCCGTGGACGGTGACCGCCACCGGCGAAAGAGACGGCAAGCTGTTCCTTACCTCCATCCTCCGGTTGGCGGAAGACGCCAATGTGCAGCGTCAATATCCGCATGCGCTCGAGTTGGAATTAACTTACGAGCTGGAGGGCGGTACGCTTCGCCACCAGCTAAAAGCGACCAATCGCGGCGATACGAAGGCACCTTTCGGTTACGGGCTGCACACATGGTTCCTGCTTGACGGCCAGCCGGAGCAATGGAAGCTTCAACTGCCTGCCGTCGGAAGCTGGGAGTTGGACGACAAGTGCATTCCGACGGGAACCATTGCACCGCTCAGCGGCCGGTTCGAGCAGCTGATACACGGAGATAGCCTTGAAGGACATAACCTGGACATGGTGTTCCAGATCGGCGATTACCCTTGCCTTGCGATTTTGTCCAGGGACGACGTCGAAATTCGCTATAGCGGATCGAGTGTGTTTAAGCAGTGGGTCATTTTTACAAAAGGCGAGGCGCAGGACTTCATATGCTTGGAGCCTTATACTTGGGTAACGAATGCTCCGAATCTCAATCTGCCCGAAGAGGTGACCGGCCTTCGAGGCATTGAACCGGGCGAAACGTTGGAGCTTGAAGTGAAGCTGGACGTAATCCATAGCTAATCAACAATATTGCACATTGCGATGACAAATAACGGTGATTTGCGCTCGGCTTGGGCGTTAAGTGTCAACGGAAAATATAATTATAAAAACAGACATCCGAATCGCCGAATGTCTGTTTTTCTGTTCGTTCTATGTCGCAGCCGTACTTTGCTGCCTTTTCCGAATCGCATGAACCCCCATGACGACCGCAATCAGCTCTTCCATCGGAAAGTTCGAATCATTGACCAGTTCGAAGGCACCTGCCGAGAACATCCCGCTAATTTTGCGAAAATGCGCTGCCGTGCTCCCTTCCGCCGTCTTCACCTCGTATTCATTGGAAAATGCAGGCGATTCAATATATAGCTCTTGTCCGCTTACGCTTACATAAACGAAACGCTTGGCGAAAAAAGTTAATTTGGCCTTTAATCTTCCTAGTTCGCGGTCCATATGATCGGAAATCGTCCAAGTATTGGAGAACACCGGGAATTTGCCCTTCACGATTTCCCTCCCCGACGCATCTCTTACGGTAATGCCCGAACCGAACATGGAGTGCAAATCGAGCGATCCGACTTTCCATTCCCTCTCATCGGTTATGTCTGTCTCCCCGCTGGACAAAAAATTGTCCCGAAAGTATACTTTGCCGGATTCCATCATCGTCTCCCCTTCCTCCATTGCCGTTACCTTTCATACGCACAAGAATGGCAATAAGTTGCAACCGTACCTCCAGCTCATAAATGGCCCGCGGTCATCACAATGTTGGAAAGACGCACAATGATAGGTAAAGTGTGGAATAGTGGAAACACGGGAGTAAAGGTTTGGATACTAATAAGGCAAATCGAATCATTAATGGCCCTAATCCCGCTATTTCCCATCGAAAATTATAGTGATAGGACGATTAATAGGCCAAACCGAATAATTCAAAGAAATATCCCTTCGAATCGTTCGGTTTGGCCCACTATAAGTAGATCATTACGTTTTCGAGCAAATTAAGTGGGTTTCCGCCAACTATTATTGCGATTTCCCCTATTACGCTGCATCAATTGCCCCTGAACCGCCCACCGCGGCGATAGTGCGAATAATTCTGCCCCTAGACAATCACCGCTGCAAACTCGCGGCTTCGTTTTGCGCACGCCAGCCGTTTCCGCAATCAACGTGCGGCTGCAGGCGCAGGTGCGCGCAGCACTTCTTCCAGCCGAACGGGCCGATGCTCCAGCACCGAGCGCCACACCGCCTCGCCCGTGCCGATCGAGTACGCGCCGTCTTCGCTGCCGGACAATATGTCGTACCCGCGCGCCGGATCGGGACCGAGGAACAAGTCCTCG
This sequence comes from Paenibacillus allorhizosphaerae, assembly GCF_910594985.1. Classification (GTDB taxonomy): domain Bacteria; phylum Bacillota; class Bacilli; order Paenibacillales; family NBRC-103111; genus Paenibacillus_G; species Paenibacillus_G allorhizosphaerae. Next base: position 188,982 of record NZ_CAJVCE010000013.1, on the reverse strand, counting down.
AGCAGCACCGGGTCGCCGCCGCCGTGTCCGCCTTCGCGGTGCACGACGTGGATCGTCTGCTTCGAGCCGAACAGCGGGAAATAATCGATCGTCTGCACCTCCGTCGGGAACGGCGTTCGGGACGGCGCATGATACTCGATCGTTTCGATGCGGCCTTTCGTCCCGTTAATCGCCAGACGATATCCTTCATACGGCATCGAGAAATTGACCGAGTAGCTCAGCAGCGCCCCGCCGTCATATTTGACCGCAGCCGCGTACGTGTCCTCGATGTTAATATCGGAGTCGTAAATACAGGCATCCGGACGGTAGCTCGTATAATCCGCCTTACTGCCTTCGCCTTTCACGGTGCCCAGATGATCGTCCTTGACGGCCATATCCCGGCTGCGCGTCGACCAGCGCGTATAATAAGCGCAGTCCTGCTTCACGTCACAGGTACCGCAGTGCCTGCCGTCTTCCTTCCGGGGATTAAGCTCCCCTTCCGGTCCGTAATAGTTGAGTGCGCCATAGGCGAACGCTTCCACCGGCTTTTGGCCGATCCACCAGTTGACAAGGTCGAAGTGATGCGAGCTCTTATGGATGGACAGCCCGCCGGAAATTTCGCGAATCCGGTTCCAGCGCTTAAAATAGCTGGAGCCGTGATACGTATCGATATACCAGTTCAGATCGATCGAAGTGACGCGGCCGACTTTTCCTTCGAGCACCATTTCCTTGATTTTCGTATGGATCGGTGCGTAACGATAGTTGAAGGTTACCGTCACTTTCCCTTTGCTTCGTGCCTCCGCGTCCATAATGCGGCGGCAATCTTCTCCCGTCGTCGCCATCGGCTTTTCCGTCAGCACGTCGAGATCTTTTTCCAGCGCTTTGATAATGTATACCGCATGCGTATCGTCGCGGCCGGTGGCTAGAATAACGTCCGGTTTCGTCTCGGCGACCATCCGGTCGAAATCGTCCGCCCCGTATTCCGGCACATCGGCCAACTGCGGATACTGGCTCTTGCACACTTCATGCCGGCGCGCATCGATGTCGAGCAGACCGACAATCTCACATTGTCCTGCGAACGTCGCCAGCATCGGCCCGATAAACATGCCGATCGCCCGGTTGCTGACGCCGCACACGGCGTATTTTCTTTTCATACGACTCCCATTCCTCTCTCTCTTCTCTGGATGTATAGATGCTCCTGTCCGAATACTTCGCCGTTATTTCTTCTGCGTTTTCAAATAGTCCGCTTTGTACTCTTCCATCACTTTGCCGCCGCCGGCTTTTTTCCATCTGTCATATTCCGCCTGCAAGCCTGCATCGTCGAGTTTCCCCATAATGTATTTCGTTTGCGCATCCGCAACCATTTGATCCAGTTCCGCGCCGCGCTCGGTGTACGTAGGAGAATTGAGCGTCAGGGCCGGATTCGGAACGGCATACTTCATGTTTTCCTTCGCGATGGTCACGCCTTTTTCACCGATCGGCGTATCTTTGAGCGGAGCGACGTTAAAGCCTTCCACATACGGCAAGTTGTCGCGGTACGGCTTCACTTCACGCTGGAATGCGGAAAAATCTTTAAATTCGACTTTGTCTCCGGCTTTAACGAAATGCGTATTCTCGACGCCTCGCATCAGCAGCGTAGCCATCTCCGGATCCATCAGCTTGTTGAGGAAGCCGAGATACTGCTTGAGCTCCGCTTCGTTTTTGACGGACGATTTCGGGAAGACGAAAAATCCGCTGTTCCCCGGCTCGCCGGAAACTCGAATGCCTTGCGGTCCTTTCAGCGGCTCCACGTCAACGACCGCGTTCGGGTCGTTTTTGGACAGGCGGTCTGCCTGGCTTTTGCCCGTTTGAGCTACGGCGATTTTCAGTCCCGCACGGCCGGAATCGAACATTTTCTCCGCTTCGGTCGAATCGAATACGGCAAAGTCTTGATTAATGAGCTTCTCGTCATACAACCGCTTCAGCAGCTTGAGCGTATCTTTATACTCTTTGGTCATGAATTCCGGCGTAAAATTGCCGTCCTTATCGACCGCCCACTTGTTCGGAGCGCCGAGTGACGTTGCCAGACGCGTCGTAAGCGAATATTGGCCTTCATTGTATTTTTTGAACAGCATCAGGCCGTACGTATCGTTCTTACCGTTTTTATCCGGATCGTTCAGCGCCATCGCTTTCGTTACGTTGTACCATTCGTCGACGGTCGTCGGCAGCTTGAGCCCGAGGCTGTCCAGCCAATCTTTGCGAAACACGACGGACGCGCGGCCGATGTCGCTGAAATTCGGCACCCCGTAAATTTTGCCGTCCACGGAAATGTTATTGTAAAAAATCGGGTTTTGCGCGGACAAATTTTTGAATTCTTTCAAATACGGGCCGACTTCCCAAAAAAGATCGGATCGCAGCGAGCTGACGATATTCGGATTGTACTGCACCTTGACCATTTTCGGCATATCGCTGGAGGCGATCATGACGTTGATTTTGTCGTTGTAAGCCGAATTCGGTATCCATTGAATATCAAGCTTCGCGTTCGTGTATTTTTCGATCATTTGCTGAACCGCGCTGTCCTTCGCCGGGATGTCCCCGACTTGCGTCACCGCCATGCTGATGTTGAGCGGTCCGGAAGATTGCGCTCCGCCCGCTGCCTGATCCTGCGGTTTCGCGCCGCAGCCGGCAACCGATGCCGCCGCGGCAAGGGTAGCCGCCAAAATGACTGTCGTTTTTTTACTGGATATCATGGTGTAGTTCCTCCCGTTTACGTATGGTTTCTCTATTTAAGGTGAATCCGGATTACCCTTTTACCGAACCGAGCATGACGCCTTTGGCAAAATGCTTCTGCAAGAACGGATATACGAGCAAAATCGGGATAGTCGCGAACACAATGGCAGCCATCCGGATCGTGAGCGGCTGAATTTCCGTCTCGTCGAAGCCGGTGTCGCCGATGCGGCTTTGCGCCAAAATGACGATCTCGCGCAGCAGCACCTGAATCGGCCACTTCGTATTGTCGTTGATGTACATGACGGCGTTAAAAAATTGGTTCCAATGCCCGACCGCATAAAACAAGCCGAAAGTCGCCATCGCCGGCATCGACAGCGGGAGCACGATGCGGAACAGTACCCCCACGTCGCCGCAGCCGTCGATTTTGGCCGAATCTTCGAGACCGTCGGGAATTTGCTGGAAAAAGTTTTTCAGGACGATCAGGTTGAAGGCGCTGATCGCGCTCGGAATCATGAGCGACCAGAGCGTATTGGTCAAATGCATCGCCTTGACGACGAAGTACGTCGGAATCATCCCGCCGCTGAACAGCATCGTGAACAGGACGCCGAGCAGAATCGTCTGGCGGCCGCGAAGGGTCGCCTTCGCCAGCGGATACGCCATCAGCGATGTGAACAGCAGATTGATCAGCGTTCCGATCACCGTAACATAGATGGAGACAAGTAAACTGTGCGTCAGCGTTCCCGTCGATAAAATGTACTTGTAAGCGGACAAAGAAAATTCCTTCGGGAACAGGATGAATCCGCCTTTGGCCACTTCATGCGGGCTCGTAAAAGATACGGCCAATATATAAATGAACGGAATAACGGTGATTGCGGCGATGATGGTCAACAGCGCATAGTTTACGCCGTCAAAAATTTTGTTGCCGATCGTTTTGTCTTGATGCATGGCCATCTAGTCCTCCTTATCGTATCATGTTTCGAAATATTGATGGATAGCGGCGGATCAATACACGCCTTCTTGGCCGAAACGCTTCGCCAGCCAGTTCGAGCCGAGCACCAGCACGAGCCCGATCGCCGATTTGAACAGACCGACCGCGGCGCTGTAGCTGAATTGAGATTGCGTCAAACCTTTGACGTAAACATACGTATCGAATACTTCGCCGACTTCCCGGTTCGTCGGGGTCAGCATCAGGAATATATGCTCGAAGCCGGAGTCCAGGAAGTTACCCAGTCGAAGAATGAGCAGGATGACAATGGTGCTGCGGATCGCCGGCAGCGTAATATGCCATAGCTGTCTCCAGCGGTTTGCCCCATCCATCCGCGCCGCTTCATAGAGCTGCATGTCGACACCGGACAAGGCGGCGAGGAAGATGATCGTGCCCCAGCCGATTTCCTTCCAGATGGACTGCGTGACGATCATCGTCCTGAACCATTCCGGCTCCAGCAAGAACGCGATTTTATGTCCGGTCAGCGCGTACAGCAGCTCGTTGACCGCCCCGCCCTCCGTCGTAAACAACATGTAGAACACACCGACGACGACAACCCAGGAAACAAAATGCGGTACGTAGACGAGCGTCTGTACGAAACGTTTGAACTTTTCGCGTCGCACTTCATTCATCATCAGTGCAAGCACAATCGGCAGCGGGAAGAAAAACACCAGGTTGTACACGGCAAGCAGCGCCGTATTCTGGAACAGCTGCCAAAACTGCGGCTCGCTGAAAAACCGGTTAAAATGTTTTAGCCCCACCCATGGACTGTTCATAATGCCGAGATGCGGCTTGTAATCCTGAAACGCCATCACCAGCCCGTACATCGGCACATATTTGAAAATAACGAAGTAAAGCACACCCGGAAGCAGCATCAAGTACAGCCACCGGTCGCGGATCAAATCTTTGGCGAGCCCTTCCCGGCGAAAAAATGCTGCTCCGGGCTTCGCTTTCGACTTCATGTTCGTCTGCGTATTGGTCTGCGTCGTCATAAGCTGTCGTCCACCCTCTCTTGAATCATTGAACCGGCCGCATCAAGCTCAGCCGTCGATCAACTTGTTGTCTTCATTATCAGCGCCCGCCTTGGAACATGCTATAGCCCGAATTCAACTTGTTTCCGCGCAAATCGTTGTGCGGTGCGGCTTTGCGCGCGCAATGAGCGCAATTTAACTTGGCATCGCTTGATTTTAACCTGCCGGAAAATCGTGTTGTTTTATGGCGTAAGTCATTAAGCAGGCAAATGATTGACGAGGCGAATGAAAGCATCGGCGACGCTTCCGCGTTTAACGGTGCAGGTCCGGACGAATGCATAAAAAAAGCAGGACCCGCCCAATGAACGGTGTCCTGCTCTTTAAGCGCTAGGTCAAAGCGCTATAGCTTTTTATAATCTTCCCGGTATTGGCCGGGGGTCGTACCCACGATTTTGCGAAACGTCCGGATAAACGCCGTCGTATTCGTGTAGCTGAGCTTCTCGGCGATTTCGGATATTTTCCAAGTCGTGTTCTCCAGCCATGTCTTGGCCATGTTCATCCGGTAATCGGCCAAATATTCGCTGAAATTGATACCGATCTCCTTTTTGAACACGCGGCTCAAATAGACAGGGTGGAAATTCAACGTCTGCGCGCAGGACTCAAGCGAGATGTCCTGATCGAAGCGCTCATGAATGAGCTTCACCATCTGTCCGGCAATATCGATATACTGCGATTCCGCCTGTCTGTTCAGGAACGCGTTCACCGGCTTGAACAAGTCCGTGCGGAACCAATCCGCAATGTCTTCCATCGTACCCAACTTGAGAAAATGCTCGATCGTCGCCCGGTCGCCCAGTACGGGTTTCACTTGACCGCCCTGCTCCTGGACCAGCTGCATCATCTTCGAAATGAGCTGAATCATGAGCACCGGGTAATCGTTGGCGTGAACCTCCTTGGCGACGATGGCGGCCATGTATTTGTCGAACTGCTCGTTCACGCGGCCCATATCGCCGAGCTTCATCGCACTTACGAGCTGGTCCTCGTGCATTTTCAGCTGCATGTAGACCGCCGCTTCCAAGCCTTTCTTCCCCGCCTCGATATCGTCATAGTGCACTATAATTTCGCTGCCGAGGCTGATCCGGCTTTTGAGCGCTTCCAGTCCTTCGCCGTGCGCGCGAACAGCTTCTCCCAGCTTCGCAAACGGCCGGCTGATCCCCAGGCTGACGGGCAGCTGCAGAAATTCGTATACTTTCTGCTTAATGCTTTCCGCCGCTTCGTACAATTCTTGCTTCGCGCCTACTTCATTCTCCGACTGGCTGATCAAGAGCGTGACTTGCGACTGATCGTGCAGCAGCGGGCTGAATCGCCGTTCCGCCGGGATCAGTTCGCCGACGATATTATTGATCGCAAACAGCAGCAGCTCACGGTCATGCTCCCGGTAACGCGTGCCGTGCAGCGAGTCGATCTGCAGCGTCAATACGCCGAGATGCTTCCACTCCGACGGGAACCCGAATATGTCTGCCCTTCTGGCGAATTCGGCGTCCGAGACTTGTCCGGTAAACAGCTTGAGCATGAAAAATTCTTTTAACTGAACAAAATGCCCTTTCACCTGCTGCTGCAGCTGCTTCTCCGTACTGAACAGCGTCCGGAACCGCTGCTCGATCGAACTGATTTCGTCTTTGCCGCTCTGCCCCTCGACTTCGATGTCCTTCGTAAATTCAAACAGCCGTTTGATCGGCGAATATATGCGGCGGCTGCCGTAGAAGGCGGCCAGTCCGACGAAAATGAATATGATGCTGCACACAATAAACGTAATCCACGCGATTTTACGCGATTGGGCGGTAATTTCATCAATCGAGACAACGGAAATGTACATCCATCCGTTATAGGCTTGCCGATAAGTGACGCCGAACTCTTTTTTCCCTGCGTATGCATTGAAAAAGCCGGAGGATTGCGGATCTTGCGTCACGCGTTCCATCACCATTGCGTTAATTTCTCCGTATTTGTCCGCCGAAGCGTTGGACAAAAAGTTGCTGCCCTTGCGGTCGAGCACATAGCTGTCTCCGAGATTGTTGTTTTGCGTGAGCAAATTGCTGATTTGGTTATTTTGCAGCTCGACGACAAGCAGCCCTTTCGGCTGACTCGTCGTCGGCACGACCGGAATTTTATATACCATCCGGGTCGTATCGTGCGGTGTGACGGGCGTTTCTTCCGATGCCGGCTCCGTAACCTGCGCTTCGGCAGCCGGCGGCTTGGCGGCGTTCGTTACCCAGAACAAGCTGTTCTGATGTTTGGCGTACGATCTGAACGTTTCCGCTTCGGCGGAACCCGTCAGCGATCCGAACGTTTTGAAGCTGACGATCCAATCCTTGTCGAAGCTGAGCAAATACGCGTCGCTAATCCCCGCAACCGTTTGCAAATTATATAAACCTTTGGACAAATCGCGAATTTTTGGAAAGTCGTCGACCGTTAGCTGCTCGCCGATCGAAGAAGTGACGAGCGCCGAATTGACATATTGAATGGACGTCAACTCAAGCGTTTTCATGACCTGTTCGACTCGCATCTGCGTTTGCAGCAGCACCTGCATATTGCCTTCCTTGACCTTCGTTTCAATATCGCCTTTGGCGATGTAGTACGAAATCACACCGAGAGAGATAACGGGAATCGCTCCGAGCAGCAAGCTGAACAATAAGAGGCGCTGTAAGTACTTAGGCATCTGGATGACTCCCCTCCTCGTAACATGTTGCACCATACATCATACCATACGTGGTGGCCCATTTCATGTCCCGGGTTACTGGAGCAATATGGCATGCCGAGCGGAGAAATCCGGATGACAGCCGCATGCCGTCAGCGCTGCCCTGCGAGCTCCATGCACATATGCACAAAGGTCGCCATGCCGTGCAAATCGTTCGTTTTGCGCTCCCGCGCCGCGTAGTGCGCATAATCGCCCACGCCGGTGCCGATGCAAATATCGGGGATGACAATGCCGCCGTCCGCATCGAAACGCACACGGGACAAGACGCCTTCGTAGCCTTTGCGCGCCGTCTCCAGCAGCGAACGATCCGCGTATCCTTCACGGGCCGCTCTGTTCAAAGTAAAGACGAAGAGCGTCGAGCATGAAAGCTCAAGCCAATTGTCCGGCCGCTCCCCCTTGTCGATGACCTGGTACCACAGCCCCGTCGCCGGGTCCTGGAAACGGCGAATGCTTTCCGCCAGCTCGCCGACGATTCCGATCAATGTCCCGCGTTCGGGATGATTGACAGGCAAATCATCGATGATTTCACACAGCGCAAAACCGTACCAGCCGACCGACCGGCCCCAAAATTCAGGCGAGCAGCCGGTGACCGGATCCGCCCAAGCGGCTTGTCCGCTAGCATCCCAGGCATGATGCAACAGCCCCGTCTTCTCGTCTTTCATATGGGTGTACATGAGCAGCGCCTGCTTCACGATCAAGTCGTACAGCGCCGGCTCGTCATATTGCCGCGCATATTTGACCGCAAAAGGCCCCTCCATATAAATGCCGTCCAGCCACATTTGATTCGGATAAATATCTTTATGCCAAAAGCCGCCGTCCGGCGTCGTCTTCCAAGTGTCCAGCAAGCCTCGCAAAAATGCCGCACCGCGACTATACTTCGCTTCTCCCGATTGCGCATGCAGCATCAGCAGCAATTGGCCGGGCATGATATCGTCCAGATGGTCCTTTACTTGCATCCGCCCGTCTTCCGGGGTGTACAAGTCCACATAATGTTTAATATAGTTGTAGTAGGCCGGATCGCCCGTAGCTCGCCACAGCTTTTCCATTCCTTGCAAAAATACCCCTTGGTGGTAGTGCCAGCGTCCGGCAGGAGGAAGCTCCGCAGGAGCGTATCGTGCCATGATTGTATCGCAGGAACGGCGCGCCCAAACCAGTGGCGAATCCGATGCCGTCAGCGGAGCAGCGTTTACCATCGTGTTCACGTCTCATCTTCCCTTTCCATAAATGGTCTGCCCACCTATGATGGACCATAAACGGGTTACAGGCTATAGTCCGGATTTAACTTTTTCGATATGCCGTTTGTAGCCTGATGGTGTTCCGACGCCTCGATTCGGTCGATTTTTGTCGAAAAATGGCACGGCGATGAAAAACCATAAGTACGAAAGTCATCGGTTCGGACACAATAAAATTTATATAAAATGCATCATTTTCGGCGAAACGAACGTCTTACATCATGAGAGAGGGGATCTGAACGTTATGGGCATTTACCCAAAAAGACATCGTAGACGCAAAGGATTACCCGGCGCGCTGCTAGCCGCATTCGTTTGGCTGACAGGGACGATCGCCGCCGCATGGGTCACTTCGGCCGCTCCGCAGCCGCCTGCGAAAGCGAAAGCCACATGGCTGTGGGATACATCGCTGATCGGCACAAGCTTCGGGCGCGATGAAATTTTTCAATTTGTGAAGGACGAGCAAGTTTCCCGAATCTTTCTGCAGATCGACACGGGAATCGATATAAGCGCCTACCGCAATTTTATTATTACGGCGGCCGATTACAACGTAGAAGTCTACGCCTTGGACGGCGCTCCGGATTGGGCTTTGCCCGAGCATCGGGAGCGGATCGCCGATTTGATCGACTTTGTAAAAACATATAACGACTCGGTCGATACGAACGAGCGTTTTGCAGGCATACAGCTCGACGTCGAGCCTTACTTGCTTCCGGCGTGGAACACGGATCAGGCTGAGACGGCACAGCACTGGCTGGAAGCGATGGTCTTTTTCCATGACGAGACGAAACAAGCGACCGCTTTGCAGACTTCCGCGGCGCTGCCTTTCTGGCTTGACGGCGTGCCGCTCGGCAATGGAAACTCTATGGCGGAAGCGATGATCGATAAGCTGGACGAAGTGGCGCTAATGTCCTATCGGGATCAGGGGGAAGCGGCGGTTAACCTCGTTCAGGAGGAGCTTGAGCTTGGCGACAAATACGAGAAGAAAGTATGGATCGGTCTGGAAACGAACCGAATCCCCGATACGCCTTCCATCTCGTTTTATGACGCCGGCAAAACGGAGTTGGCACGGGAAATAGCCCGCATCGACAAGCTCTTGAAATCTCGCTCGTCTTATGCGGGCGTCTGCGTCCACGATTATTCCGGCTGGCGCAGCCTGCGTTAAGGGCTGGCCGGCTGCTGACTTGCGCCGGCTTGCGTTCCTTTCGGCGGTTTTTTCCCAAGCTCGCCGAACACCGCCTGCAAGATCGGATAGCTTTTCTTTAACCGCTCGTGATAAGCCGGTTTGTTCCAAGCATCCCATTTATAGGCAAGCGGCTCCGAAGCGCCCGTCCCCGCCGTTCCTGCCAGCAAATGCGGCTCGATCCGGATCGCCTTCACTTCCTCCGACTTGAGCGCTCCCGCTTCGTACGGGTAACGCCATGCTTTCTTCGTGCTCGGATCGGTGAAGCCGAGCAGCATCCAGGGCAGGCGAATTTCCATCACCGAACCGGATGCATACCAGTCGGCCAAGTTGTTAAATTCGGCGCTGTTCGGGTCCGTCGTGCCATGATGCAGCGCGCCGAGCTCCACATCTTCGAACGGCAGCTTTTCCCCCGTTTGCGGCAGTACTTGCGGTTTGCTGACCGGCAGCCGGTACGGTAAAAACAAACCGTTCCCCGCCTGCTTCCACGCTTCCTGCCAAGGCATCATTTTTTTCATGAAGCCGTACTGCCACGTATGAATGTCGTATGCGCTGTTGACGTACATCGCCGAATCTTTTTCCCCGTGCAGCTTGAGCATAAACTCTTGCCCGCCGCCGAACGTTACGCCAGGGGCTTTATCCGCCTTGGCGCTTCCTCCATCAAGCGTATCAAAGCCAACGTATACCTTCTCTTCCCCCGGCTTCCATGCGCCTTCCTTCTTTTTCAGCAGCAAATATACATAAGCTTCATCGTGAGAGACGGACATGTCAAACCCCGGGTAGGCTTGCGTTTTCACGCCTTTGCGGCGCTCCCAGTCATCCGTCTTGCCGTCGAGAACGATCTGATCTTGCGGCGACGCCCCTGCCTCTACGGCGAGCACGCCGAAATGCTCTTCGTTCGTCAGCATGTTGCGCCAAAAAGGACGGCGGCCGATCGGCGCATCGAGCTCCATCGTATTCCACGTGATCTTGAACCACTCGTCCTGCCAGGCGAACAGCATCGCGCCGTCGTAGTTCTCATCATAGATGCTTCGATACAAATCTGCATTGATTTCTCCCTGCTCCTGCTCGGTATGCAGCCCTTGATTGCGGCCCAGCGGACCGTAGTGCGCCATCCCTCGCGAGCTGGGCACCCCGTATTCCGCCACAATCAGCGGAATGTTTTGATGATGCTGCCGCAAATCGTGCAAATAGCCGGCATACGGGTTGATCTCGCCGCGGCTGTCGCGGTACTTCTGATACTTTTCTTCATATCTCAGCAAATCGGGATAATAAGGATAAATATGGTAGGATGCAAAATACCCCGCCTTCCAATTTTCCTTCGGCTGTATATGCATCGGGTCCACGGACACCATATCTTCATTCTCCGCCGGCTCATTCGGATGCCGAAGCGGGTCGGTCGTTACCCAGTTGGTAAACGAGACCGGATGCTGCCAGCTGTGCTTTGTTTCTTCCTTGGCCAGCGTATCGAGCATTTGCGCAAGCCAGCTTTCGAACGGCGATGCACCTGCAGCGGCCTGGAAGTATTCGCCTTGAAACGGAGGCATCCCCGGGTGCGCATCGTTGGTCGCCTTGACCGAGTGGGGCTCCCATTCCGTGCCGACAACCCAGCCGAGCACATAGGGCGACACATCGGCCGTATACTTGCCGGAAGCATGCCCGGCCTTCGCCTTCCGCTTCAGCTTCCCGTGGATCGCACCCACGGCGTCTTGAATCTCTTGACGGAACACGGCTACCGCGTCCTCTTGGAACGCGTCCTGCCCCCCGCCGTCCGCGCCGATCAAATGCTCCTCCGGCGACCAGACGCCTTGCAAAATATAAAGCGGGTCCTTCCGTCCGGCATTGAATTCAGCCAAAGCCTCGTAGAAGAACGGCGGCAAAATCGTATACACGCGAATGACATCCGCGTGAAGGTCTTTGATTTGCGCGAACCAGCGGAGATAGTCCGCCTTGCTTGGCGCAAGCTCGCCGGGCGCATGGCCCGGCGTCGTGGCCCCCATATTGACGCCGGTCCAAAACTCCGGCTTCCATCCCGTCCCGTCGTACACCTGGAGACGGCCTTCTTTGACCGTTGTCGTCTGTTTGATGCCCTGCTCGTTATACACCGGCACCGCAGGAGGCGGAAGCTCCTTCGCGCCGGAGCCGAACCAACCGCTCGCGCCGCCGCCCAGCGACCAATAAGCCGCCGCTAACCCGAACAGCACAAGCGCCGCTAACCCGAGCAGCATTCGTCGCTTCATTGAAACGTGCATAATATCCCCCTTATTTGGCCGCCGTCGCCTGACCCGGCGCACCGCTTCCGTTCAGGCAGACGGTCGTGCCGGACTTGATTAACGTCAGCTTCTCTCCAGCGCACGAATCCGGGCTTATATCCTCGAAGGCGATGCCGAACGACTTGAGCCGCTCCCGATTGGACCAGCTGTAGCCGAAATCGGCGCCCACCGGCTGCGCCGCCGCTTGCAATTGCCGAAGCTGCGCCCGCAGCTCGTTGCTCCACCCCGCCTGCTTGTCCGCATATATGCCAGTAACCAGCAGACTGTTGACCGCGATCACCGCTGCCAGCGTCCAGCCGGCCGCTTTGAGCACGCGATAGCCCTGCAGACTGAGCGCCAGCCATACGCAAACGAGCGGCACCACCCACAGCTGCGGCACATAACGCGCCCACCAGGCCGCCGGATTGATAACGACGGATACGGTCAGCAGCGCGATGACCGCGCTGGCGGCAAGCGCGGGGCCGCTGCGGCTGCGGAAAGCGAGCACCAGCACGATGAGCGAAAGCAGCAGTACCGCGCTGAACAACGGGCCGAAGCCGGAGACGGCTACATCCGGCTCGGCGAACGCGGTCAGCTCGTTCTCGCTGAAGGTGAACGGCCATTTGAATTTCGTCGGCTTTTTCTCGGTGCTGTTGCCGGTCGTGACGGCGAAATAAGAAGCCGCCATCTGCTCCAGCGGGTTCATCTTTTCCAGATTGCGCGGCGTAAAGTTTTGCACGACGTCAATCTTGTCTTCCCCGGCAACCGGATAGAACGGATGGCCGAAATTCAGCGTGTTCGTCACATAGGGGTTGTAACCGATCAGTACGACGCCGACGATCGTGCCCGCAGCAGCGACGGTGAATACGCGCTTCAGCTTTTGGAACTGTTCGCTCATGTACAGCGCAACGATCAGTCCTGCGGTCAGTACGCCGGCATAGCCAAAGGCGGTGAACTTGACATTGATCGTCATAATGAGCGTCAGCGTATAGGCCGCAACCGGCAGCCAGCCTCCCCGGACAAAGAGCATCACGCCCAAGGCGAGCAAGCAAAGCAGAAGCGAAGCAACCATGCCGTCGACATAGAAAGAAAACGCCTGATAGACGCTGACCGGATTCAGCGCGAGCAATGCGGCGACCACCGCCGAGACGAATGGCGAATTGCCGGGACGCAGCGCCACCAGTGCCGAGAAGCTCAAACAGCCGGAAGCGGCAATAAGCAGCGAATTGAACAGCTTGCTATGCTCCAGCAGCCCCGTCGCCTTGTAGAAAGCGGTCGCGGCGATCTCCGAGGCGCGCGCATAGTGATTCATCCAAAGGCTGTGTCCGGTCGGAACCGACAACGGCTCGTCATAAACCGGATTCCATCCGTTCGCCAAGAAAATCATCGTTTCCTGATGATACGCTTGCCCGTCGTAAGACAAGTCGTAAAAATAGCCGCTGAGCATAAAGCTGACGGCAAAGATCAGTGCCGAACACGCCGCGGATATGGCAAACAGCCGCACAGGGTTACCATCCTCTTCGTGCCGGGACGCCAGCCAGCCGGTTCCCAGCGCAAGCAGCGCAGCGATCCAAAACCAAGCTTTTTGAACCGGCAGCCCGCAAACAAAGAGCAGCGACGGAACCGCGAAGGCGGCAACCGCCGTCATCAGCAGCGTCAGACCGGTAACCTGACTTATGGAAGCAAGACGTTTCCTCATCACATGCCTCTCCCCCGATTCATTTGCATCATTTATCTTTACTTTCATTAACCATCTCTTATCGGGCTATAGTCGCCCGTAGTTCCATGTTTGGGAGCGTACCATCCCCCGCTTCATCCCATCGCTACGGATGCGGCCCAGGCAAGCAGTGTGCCTACGGCCAACCCGCCGAGCACTTCGACTCGGGTGTGACCTTGGCGTTCCCGCAGCCGTCCGCCTTCGCTCCGGCTGCCGTTTCTGCCTTCTTCACACAGCGTATTGATGCGTCGCGCGTGCTCGCCAAGCGCCCGGCGGATGCCGAGCGCATCGATGATCACAATATACGTTACCGCAACCGCTAGGCCGAATAAGGGCGTCCCCCAGCCTTGATCGAAGCCGACCAGCATCGCCACCGACGATACGACGGACGTATGCGTGCTGGGAAACCCGCCGTTTCCGATCAATCGCCGAGCTTCCCGGCCGTGACGGATACGGTTGACGACATATTTCAACGTACCGGAGACGAGCCAGGCGATGAAAGGAAGAGCGGGATACAGCAAGCCCGAATGCAAGCTCCAGTCCATAGACTCCATGGATACAATCCCCCTCTCTATGCGTCAGGCGCGCGCAATGAGCAGCACACCGGCCGAAATGAAGGCGGCGCCGAACCATTTTTGCAGCGTAAGCGATTCTTGAAACAAAGCGTAGCCGAGCACCATGACAAGAATGTATCCCAGGCTAACCATCGGATAAGCGGTACTGAGCGGGAACTGCTTCAGTGCAAGCAGCCAAAAGATCGAACTGAAGCCGTAGCACGCAATACCCGCAGTCACCGGCCATGCGGTCGTCAGCCCTTTCCATGAAAACAAACCGACGCCTTCCGGCCGAGGCATACCGACACCCCATTTCATCAGCACTTGACCTGCCGCGCCAAGCAGCACCGAAGCGATGAGCCATATGTACTTCGTCCACACCACTCTTCACACTCCTCCATTGCCGGTAAACAGCAAAATACATACGACAGAAAAACCGTATAGCACCACCGTCAGCAAAATGTGCTTGTCCTCCAGCAGCAGCTTCTCCGGCCGGCCGCCCTTGCCCTCGATATGAATCAGGTACAAATAGCGGAACATCCCGTAGAGCACGAAGATCAGCGTCCACATCAAATGAACCGTATGCCCCGAGGTAAAGGTAAACAGCGCGTAGCTCATGATCGTCGCCGTCGTCACGATGCCTGACATTTGATTCAGCATCTCAATGGAGTACGAATCGAGCACCTTCCGGTGCGCGCCTTTGCCGTTCTGAAGCAAGTACAGCTCATGACGCCGTTTGCCGATGGCAAGAAACAAGGCAAGCAGCAGCGTGCAGAGCAAAAACCACGGCGTCACCGGCATGCCGATCACCAGACCTCCGGCGACCGCACGCAGCACGAAGCCCGCCGCAATAATAAGCAGATCCAGGATGACGACATGCTTCAATCGGAACGAATACAGCACATTCATGCAAAAATAAGCGGTAAGAACGAGACCGAAAACGGCGTTGAAGCGGAAAGCGGCCACCAGGCAGCCGGCAAGCAGAACGAAACCGAACAGCAGCGCCGTCTGCGGGTGAATGGCTCCGGAAGCGAGCGGCCGATTTTTTTTCTCCGGATGCATCCGGTCCCGCTCCCGGTCCACGTAATCGTTCAAAATGTACACGCAGCTGGAAACAAGGCAAAATAGCACGAAGCCGGTGGCGGCTTGCAGCAGCATAACCGGTTCGGCCTGCTTGACCGAAAAAATAAGCGCGGCGAACAGCAGCAAATTTTTGGTCCATTGTCTGGGCCTCATCAGAGCGAGGTAGCGAATCGGCATCGCCCGCCCTTCCAAACCTTCTAGCTTGGCGTGCGCTTTCGTAGGGGCCATGGCGAGATTCTCCTTTTTGGCGGATTCGGTAATTATGAAAGACGTTCAAGCAAACAGTGCAACCTTTTGTTCGTTCGCTCCGTTCATCATTATAACGAACATAATTTTCTCAATAAAGAACAAAACTGCATAGGATACGCGAGAATACGCTAGAAAAATAGCGGATATTGTTCTTTAAAACGAAATATTCCTAATTATTCGATTTTTAATTTGGCGAAATTTGCGCTATACTCCAAAGTGTTGTTCGTTATAAAGAATTTTTTTGACGAATGACGCTGGCTCCTGCAGCAAATCCACAACAAAGGATCGATCATCATGTTGGGAAAGCGAGTGAGGCAGCTTCGCATGGAAAGGGGGTTGTCGCTTTCCGCGTTGGCTGAAGCGGCCGATGTGGCGAAGTCTTACCTCAGCACCATCGAACGCGACATTCATTCGAACCCGTCCGTCCACGTGATGGACAAAATTGCGGCTGCACTGGACGTGCCCTTGGAACAACTGCTCCATCCGGAGCCCCGCGATGCGGAGTTGCAATGGAAACAGGAATGGATTGAACTGCTCCACGATGCTCTCCGGTCGGGCGTTGCTCCGGATGAGCTGAGAAGTATGATCGAATTCAAGAAATGGCAGTCGTGCCAAAGCGAGAAAGAGGAGGAATAAACGATGTGCGGCATTGTCGGTTATATTGGAAGCCGAAATTCCCAATCCATATTGCTGGATGGGCTTAAGAAGCTGGAGTATCGGGGCTATGACTCCGCCGGCGTGGCGATCCATACAAGTTCAGGGCTTCGGCTCCTCAAAACGAAAGGAAGAATTCACGAGCTGGAATCGCGTCTTCAGGAGCAGCCCCTTGCCGGCTACGCGGGCATCGGGCATACGCGCTGGGCGACGCACGGCAAACCGTCGGATGCCAATTCGCATCCGCACACCGACGGGGAATCGAAAATTTCCGTTGTACATAACGGTATTATCGAAAACCATCTGCAGCTCCGGGAAGAGCTGGAAGCGCTCGGATACCGGTTCGTATCGGAAACGGACACGGAGGTCGTTTCCCACCTGATCGCGCATTATTACGCCGGCGATCTTGTCCACGCCGTTCGGATGGCGGTGGGCCGCATCCGCGGCGCCTACGCGATCGCCGTGCTGTCCGAGCATGAGCCGGACAAGCTGGTGGCCGTCCGCTGGGCCAGCCCGCTCATCATCGGCGCCGGCCGCGGCGAGAACTTCATCGGCTCGGACATTCCGGCTATCCTTGAACATACGCGGGACGTTTATATTTTGAACGACGGCGAAATGGCCGTACTGAGCCGGGACAGCGTGGAGCTGATGACGCTTGAGGGCAACTTTATCGCCAAGCAGCTGCTCCACATCGACTGGGATATGGTAAGAGCCGAGAAAGACGGATTCGATACGTTTATGCTGAAAGAAATTCACGAACAGCCGCGTGCTTACCGCGATACGATGCGCGGCCGGATCTCCGAAGCGAAACAGGATGTCTTCCTGCCGGGCGTGAAGCTGGCGCCGGAGCAGATTCGCGGGCTGAAGCAGGTTCAGATGGTCGCATGCGGCACCGCCTACCATGCGGCTTTGATCGGCAAGACGGTCATCGAGCAGCTTACACGCCTCCCCGTCGAGGTCGATCTCGCTTCGGAGTATCGTTATCGGATGCCGATCGTCCGTGAGCATACGCTGGTGATCGCCGTCAGCCAATCGGGCGAAACGGCCGATACGCTCGCCGCGATGCGGGAAGCAAAGCAAGCCGGGGCGCGTGTGCTCGCCATCACCAACGTGATCGGAAGCTCCGTTGCCAGAGAAGCCGACGACGTGCTGTTCACGATGGCCGGGCCGGAGATCGCCGTCGCCTCCACGAAGGCGTACACGTCCCAGCTCATCGCCTTCTACCTTCTCGGCCTGCATATGGCGCAGGCGAAACGAACGCTCGACCCTGTTCTTCAAGCCGAGCTGCTGGCGATGCTGGAGCGTCTGCCCGCACAGGCGGAAGACGTACTCGGGCAGGCGGCGTCCGTCCGGCAGGTCGCCGACATCATTACCAAACATGAGCACTTGTTCTTCATCGGCCGCGGGCTTGATTACAGCCTGGCGATGGAAGCGTCGCTGAAGCTCAAGGAAATTTCGTACATTCATTCCGAAGCGTACGCCGCGGGCGAGTTGAAGCACGGTTCGCTCGCATTGATCGAGGAAGGCACGCCGGTCATCGCGCTGGCTACCCAAGACCGTCTGCTGGAGAAAACGATCAGCAATATAAAGGAAGTAAAAGCACGCGGAGCTTACGTCATCGCTTTGGCGCTGGAAGGAAACACGGAGATGGCCAAGACGGCGGATCACGTGATTTACGTACCGCGCACGTTCTCCCTGCTCGTTCCCGCGGTCGCCGTCATTCCGCTGCAGCTGCTCGCTTATTATACCGCCGTCCTTCGCGGCAACGACGTGGACAAGCCGCGCAATTTGGCAAAAAGCGTAACCGTGGAATAACAGCGGCCGGTTGGCGGAAAGGGAGAGGAGAGAAACCGTATGTGGATGGAGCCTTTCGACCAGGCGGCCTCCGTGCTGTACGTGCTCGGAGCGCTTATTGCCGGGGGTTTCGCCGTCCTGATTGTGCTTCGCCTCCGTGACGGGCAGTCGGATGAAGCCCTGAAACGGAATTTGGAAAAGTATCACGATTACTTCAACTATGTGAGCGCGAACGCAGACGGCGCGGATGCGCTGCTCCCTCCTTCCGGCAGCTTAACGACGGATGAGCTGAAAGCCATCCAATCGAAGCTGCTCGAATGGATCGAATCGATCGGCGGAGAGCACCGCAGCAAGCTGACCGCGCTTTGCCGCGATCTGGGCTTGGTGAAGCTGGAGCTGGAGCGGCTGCGCAGCCCTTGGCACGCGGTCCGCATCGACGCCGCGTATCATTTGGGCGTCATGCGCGCCGAAGGCGCGGCCGCCGAACTGATCGGGATGCTCGAGAAGGAAGGGCCGGACCCGACCGCTTTTGTCGTGGGCCGCGCCGCGGCCAAATGCGCAGCGACGATGGACGAGCTGCGGCGCATCGTATCGCTGCTGACCTTACATCATCCCGAAGCCCGGCAGCTGATCGCCGACATTGTCGCTTCCGCTTCGCTTGATCCGCTGCCGCTGTATGCCGAGCTGTTGACGGCAGAAAGCGACGAAACGAGCTTGACCGTCGCCTTGACCGGCTTGTCCTCACGCAACGAACCCGGAATGAACCGGCTTGCGGCTCCGCTTCTCGGCTCGGAATGGAAGGAAGTGCGGATCAAGGCGGCGAAGCTGCTGCTGCGCTATCCCCAGCTGCTGCCGCCGAAGCAAATGAGCGAGCTGCTGCATAATCCCGAATGGGAAATCAGGGCGGCGGCGGTCAAGGCGGCGGGAGATGGCCGGCTCGTCCTTTATATGAACGAGCTGCAGCTTGCCTTGTCAGATGAAGAATGGTGGGTTCGCCATCACGGAGCCCAAAGCCTCGCCCTGCTCGGCCCGGAAGGGTTCATCGCACTATGCGAAACGGCTTGCGGATCGGAAAATGATTCGTCCCGCGAAGCGGCGCTTCACGCCGTTCACGAAGAACTGGACCGCGCCGCGGCCGTCGCTTCGCAGGAGCTGAAGCAGCTGCCATACTACAGTCGTTTGAATGAAATTTACCGTAATCTGTTTGCGGGCAATCCGGGCGACACCCGCTTGAACGGAGCCCGCATCAGTTCATAGGAAGGGGATCCGAATGAGAGAGTTTTTGCTTGGTTACGGCATCTTCGCCACCTATCTGATCATCGGATCCGGCGCTCTTTATTTGTTCATCCTGGCCATCTCGCATCAACGAATGCGAACGCTGGTCAAAAGCACGATGTACTCCCGTTTCCGGGAGCTTGCTGGTTCAGAGCACGTGCCGCCGGTTTCGATTCTGGTCCCCTCTCACAACGAGGAGTTGACCATCGTAGAAAGCGTCCGGTCGCTGATGACCCTGGAGTTTCCGGTATACGAAATCGTTGTCGTCAATGACGGCTCCCAAGACCGGACGCTTCAGGTGCTGATCGATACATTCCAGTTGAGGCCGCATCGCCTGTCCGCTTTTCGGCAGCATGTCGCTTCGAAACCGATTCGCGAGGTGTATCACAGCCCGCAGTATCCGAAGCTGGTTGTGATCGACAAAGCGAACGGCGGGAAAGCGGATGCGCTGAACGCCGGAATCAATGTATCGAAATATCCGCTTGTCGCAACGATCGACGCGGACAGTCTGCTCGAAAAAGACGCGCTGATCCGGCTCGTTAAGGTGTATATGGAAAATCCGGAGCAGCATATCGCCATCGGCGGCAACGTCCGCATTGCCAACGGGAGCACGATCGAGGACGGCCGTGTGCGTACCGTAAGGCTGCCGTCCCAATGGCTTCCCGCTTTGCAGTACGTCGAGTACATGAAAGCTTTTCTCGGCGGACGTATCGGATGGAGCGCCATGAACGGTCTGCTGATCGTCTCCGGCGCATTCGGCTTGTTCCGCAAAGATTATTTGATCGAAGTCGGGGGCTACGAAGCGGAATGCCCCGGCGAAGACATGAACATCGTCATGAAGCTGCACAAGCATATGCTGGACCGAAAGCTGCCGTACCGGATCGTCTTTTGTCCCGACGCCGTATGCTGGACACAGGCGCCCGACACGCTTCGCGTGTTGTCGGCGCAGCGCCGCCGCTGGATCCGGGGCAATCTGTGGAACATGATCCGTTTTCGCTCCTTGCTGTTTATTCCGAAGTATAAAATGATCGGTTGGCTCGCAATGCCTTATACGATCATTTACGAAACATTAAGCCCTTATGTCCGGTTGTCCGGACTTGCCGCGCTGGTCGGCTATGTGCTGATGGATATGACGCAGTTGCCGATCCTGATCATTTTCCTGCTGGCGAACTGGCTTACCGGCCTCATCTTCACCTGCGGTTCGCTGCTGATCGAGCAATTCGCCTTTCGCCGGCGAATCTCTACAGCCGAGCTGCTGCACATCATCGGCATGTCGGTGATCATGGCCATCGGCTACGATCAGCTGAACGCCTGGTGGAAGCTGCAAGGTCAGTGGGATTACGTCCGCCGCAACAACAGCTGGGGGAATATGGTGCGCCGCAGCTGGCAGGATGGCCAGGTTGACGGCGGTCCCGCCAAGAGCGGAGCCGCCAAAGCCACAACTTCCGCATCATCATTTTGAACGAAATGGAGTGAATGTGCATGAATACATCTGTTTTAACCCGATCCGGCTTATCCCGAATGTTGTTTGAACGCGTCCGCCAGTCGCTGCAATCGTCCGCTGCCGGGAACGGCTGCGGCCTTCTGCTCGCAAACGTCCAGCCTATGGAAGGCATTCAGCTAGATCGTTTGGAGAAACGGCTGCGGCTCGAATCGCCCAAACTTACGGCCATCGCTTCCTATGAGGCCGACGACCATGCGCTCGTCATGCTGCTGCCCGGGCAAACGCTGGCCTTCACGCACTTCCTCTCTTTATCCGTCAAAGCGTATTTGCAGGATGCCGAGCTGCTTGCGGGACGCATGGCGGTCACCGGATTTACGGAAGACGAGCCCGCTTCCGAACAAGCGCTCGACGCGTTTGTAACCCGCTGGTCCGAAGCATCGGACGGCGATCAAGATATTGCCGTGTTTGCCGGCAGGCAGGCGGCATCGCCCGAAGCGCCGACCGTCGTCATGATCGATTCGAACAAAGATTTGCTCGACTTCATGAATGTCCGTCTCGGCATGCAGGGCTACGATGTCCGTCCGGCACAGGACGGCATCGAAGGACTGCATCTCATCGAATCGGTGCGTCCCGACCTTGTCATTACCGAGCTGAAACTTCCGGCGCTGGACGGCTATCAGCTGATCGACCGCATCCGTCAATCGCGCAAGCACCCGGGCTGCAAGGTCGTTGTCCTGACCGATCTCGGCGTTGAACGCGACATATGCCAGTGCTTCGAGCTCGGCGCTTCCGACGTAATCAAGAAGCCGTTCTCGCCCAGGGAGCTGGAAGCGCGGATTCGGCGGCTTTTAGCCTGACTACCTCTTTGATGCAAAGGAGCTCAAGGCCATGATGAGGAACACCTCGCCGGCCGCCTGGCTGCTGCGTCTTGTCGTCATCGGAGCCGCCGTCCTGCTCGTCTGGCATTACTGGCCCGCCCCCAAGGTGGAGAGCGTGCAAAGCGCCGACGGTTCCCACATCAAGTTTCGCACCCAGGACGACCGAATCGAAATATACGAAAACAACGGTTGGACGCCTTTCTTCGTCAAAGGCGTCAACGTTGGCGCTGCGCTCCCGGGACATGATCCCGGCGAGCTTCCGATTCCGAAGGAAACGTATCTCGACTGGTTCAAAAAAATACAAGCGCTCGGCGCCAATACGATCCGGGTGTACACGATCTTGTCGCCGGCGTTCTACCAAGCGCTTGTGGAGTACAACGAGCGTGCCGAGAAGCCGCTTTATTTCATCCAGGGCGTGTGGACGCCGGAAGACGAGCTGATCGAGAAAAAGGACGCTTATTTGAGCGAAATCTACGGCGAATTTCTGACCGAAATTTCCTACGCCGTCAGTGCCGTGTACGGCGCCGCCGATATTCCGCAGCGGTTCGGCAAAGCAAGCGGAGCCTATCGCTACAATGCCGGCCCTTACCTGCTCGCCTGGCATATCGGTACGGAATGGGAGCCGCGCATGGTGAAAAACACGAACGAGATCCATAAAGACAAAACCGGCTTTAAAGGTTCCTACATCTTCGCCAAACCGCAGGCAAGCCCTTTCGAAAATTGGCTGGCGGAGATGCTGGATCATTTGGCTGTGCTCGAAACGCAGTACGGCTGGAAACATCCGCTTACCTTCACGAATTGGGTCACCACCGATCCGCTCGAGCACCCCGGAGAAATTTTGATCACCGAGGACATGATCGGCGTCGATGCCATGCATTTGGGCGTGAACGGCTGGCCGGCAGGATACTTCGCCTCTTATCACGCCTATCCTTACTACCCCGATTTTTTCAGGCTGGACGAGACGCTGCATGACGTGAAGGAAGCGGACGGAACGCCGAATACGTACCGCAGTTATTTGCGCAAGCTGAAGGAGCATCATCAAGGCATCCCGGTAATGATCACCGAATTCGGCGTCCCCTCCTCGCTCGGCGTCGCCCATCTAACCGGAATGAACCGCAATCAGGGCGGCCATAACGAAGCGGAGCAGGGCCGGATTAACGCCTCATTGCTAAGCGATATTTCCAATGAAGGCATGGCGGGCGGCATCGTCTTCTCCTGGCAGGACGAATGGTTCAAGCGCACCTGGAACACGATGCACTTCGAGATTCCGCAAAACCGACGCAAACTGTGGCACAACGTGCTGACCAACGAGCAGCACTTCGGACTCGTCGCCATGCTGTCCGGAAAAGACGGCTTGCTCAAAATTGACGGAGACGATGCCGACTGGAAGGCGCTGAAGAAAGAAGACAAGAAGCAGCTCGAAGGCTCGTATCCGGGGTGGAAAAGCTTGACTATGACGCACGACGAAGCTTATGTCTACATTACCGGCGAGCTGGAACGGCCGTTCGATCCGGAACGCGAGAAGCTGTACTTCGGCGTCGACATTACCCCCGGCGGCAACAAGCATGGGGAGGCGCTTGGCGGGCGGAAGCTCGATGAAGGACTCGAAACGTTGATCGTGCTGGGAAAAGGCGACGAAAGCGAAGTGCAAATCGCCGCCAATTATGATTTCCACACCCGGCTGTACGGCAAGCAATACGGGATGATCCCGCCGAAACCCGAGGATGAGAAGGATGATTCCGGCGTATTCCATCCGTGGAAGCTCGCCGTCGGGCTCGAGATGATCCCGCCCGACACGAAGAAATACAGTCCGTTCGAGGACGTGCCGGCAGGCAAGCTGCTTCGCGGAACGACCGATCCTGCTTCCAAGGAGTTCAACTCGCTCGCCATGTGGCAAGCCAAAGGCAGCAAGGTCGAACTGCGCGTTCCGTGGATGCTGCTCGGCTTCACCGACCCGAGCTCCCTGCAGGTGATGAGTTACGGCGAGAAGGACGGCAAACTGTACGCTGTGCCTTCGCAGGGCATTCGCCTCGTCCCCTGGATCGCGCAGCGGTCGGACGGCTCCGTGCAGGGGCTGGACAGCGGTAACGGCGGCGCGTACCCGGTCACTTCTTTGCCGCTCTACAGCTGGCCCGCGTGGAATCAGTCGGTATACACGGAGCGGCTCAAGCAAAGCTACCCGTTGGTGCAGGAAGCGTTCCGGCACATCGGTGGCAGCGATACGACAAAAAATCCTTCCTAAGCGATTAGGAAGGATTTTTTGTGGTGGACGTTCCCCTTATTTGGGACTGCGCTGATTATTGCGCCATTTGTTAAATTCCAAAAACTCCGCGAACTGCTCCTTGCTGATGCCGGAACCCATCGCTTCCCGAACAAGGGAAAGCCAATCCTCGTCGAGCGGCTCCCCGGCGGGCGGATGCTTCTCCTGCAGGAACGTTTCGAGAGGAACACCCAGCACGGCGCAAATTTTCTCGAGAAAATGGATCGAAGGATTCGATTGGATATCCCGCTCGATCGAGCTCAAATAGGACTTGGCTACTCCCGCTCTTTCCGCCAGTTCGCTAAGGGTTAGTCCCTGTTGCATTCGCAGCTGCTTCACTTTGTTGCCGATCATCGCTTGAGACCCCTTTTTTCTGCCTTTAATTGTTATCAATATATTAACAAAAAATGATGGTTTTGTGGATGCTATATTTATTATACCCATTGTAAGCGCTATCAGTTGCGATGAAAAAAAAGAAAACACGCAAATTGTCGAATGTTTTCTTTTTTAATGGCGCTTTTTGTCGGATATTTGGTTTTCTTTGCATTCACGAAAGAACTGTCGGACTTCCTCTTTGGACAGCCCGATTTTGCGAGCCGCAAGCATCAAACTAACCCAGTTCTCGTCCAGGTTCTTGTCGGCTATCGACGTGTTCGGTACAGACATAGCCCAATACCTCCAGATTCCGAAACTTGGTGTACTATAACGGTTCGTAAACCAGGTCATCTTTCAGTCGGTTTTGGAATTCATTGGCACAACAGAGGCGGCCATCAAAGCCGCAGCAAGCTTCGTTCCAGACAGACCTACAATGTATTACCCCGAATGGCTCGGTTTGACGCACAGTCGTCGAATTTGCCGCGCCGGCCCGTTCTACCCGGCTGTCGGAAGTTCGTTCGTTACGTGCTACGAATGCTTCGTAACGCCTCCGGCGATCTGCCCGGCGCCATGCTGGGCCCTTTTCTTCCGATCCGCCAGAAAGAAGTGGCCGAAGAAGGAAGCCATCATCTGCTGGAACAGCATCCCGATGATGACGGGCATCGCGACCGTCGGCGGGAAGTAAGCGATCGCCAGCACGGCTCCGGCGCTGATGTTGCGCATCCCGCAGTTGAATGTCATCGTGATGGCCAGGTCCTTCCCCCAACCGAGCGCTCTCGTCAAATAATAGCCGCCGATGTAGCCGAACGCGACCACGACGATAATAACGGCGGCCAGCCACACCAGCTTCAGGTTGATGCCCGTAAAATAAGGCGCAACGAAGGCACTGTTGATCATAATTACGACCGCGAGGCCGATTTTGGAAAACGGCGCAAGCCGCGGACCGAGGACGGTTTTGACTTGCCCCCCGGTCCACTGGTTAAGCAGCATGCCGATCACGGATGGCGCCACCACCATGATCAATAGCCCCTTCATCATGCCGAGCACGTCCATATCCACATTCGCGCCGACGATCAGCGACATGACGCCGGGGACGATAAAAGGGGACAGCAGCGTGTCGATCAAAATGATGGACAGCGTCAAAGCGATATTGCCTTTATACAGTGAAACCCACATAAAGCTGACGATACCCGTCGGCAGCGCCAGCAGCAGCACAAGCCCCGTAATGAGCTGCGGATCGCCCGGCAGCAGCAGATGCCCCGTCCCCCATGCAATCATCGGCATGATCGCGTGCAGCAGCACGAGCGATACGATGATCGGGAGCGGATGCGTCATCACTCTTTGCAAATCTTTTAGATTCAAGCTCAAGCTGCCTGCAAACGTAATAAACGCAAAAATCCACGGCACGAACGGCGTGTAAGGCTTGAGCCACACGGTAAGCAGCATGCCGAGCACCACGCTCGTCGGCGTGATGAGCGGCATCCATTTTTCCAACGTTCTGTTCATTTTTTGCAGCATTCTGCATTCCCCCGCTGTGTAGTTAACGATGCAAACGTTCAAGCATAAGACGATTCGTTGTTATTGTTCACGTTAACATTATCTCACGAAAAGAAAGGAAGTAAAGAGCAACCATGTACTCTTTACTTCCCAAACCGTTATTTCTTGCTGCCAAATTTGGCAAAGGCCGCCTCATATTCCTTGATCAGCTGGTCGCCGCCGGCTTTGCGCCATTTGTCGACCTCGGCCTGCCAGCCGGCATCATCCACCTTGCCCATGATGTACTTCGTCTGCGCGTCCCATATCATCTGGTCCAGCTCTTTGCCCCGCTCCGTGTAGATGGCCGATGTGAGCGTCAACGCCGGGTTCGGCACGGCCAGCTTGCCGCCGTCGCGCGCCATTGTCGTCCCTTTCTCGCCAAGCGGCGTATCTTTCAGCGCCGCAACGTTGTAGCCTTCCACGTTCACCATATTATCACGGTACGGCTTGACTTCGCGCTGGAAGCCATTGAAATCTTTATATTCCGTCTTGCCGTCCGCCTTCGCGTAATGTTTGCCCTCGACACCGCGCATTTGGAGCGTAGACATCGGCTCATCCATCAGCTTGTCGAGGAACGACAGTACCTTCTTCAGCTCTGCTTCGGTCTTCACCGAAGACATCGGAATCGCCAGGAAGCCGAAGTTGCCCGGCTCGCCCGCCAGACGCGCTCCCTGCGGACCTGCAAATGGTGCGATGTCGATTACGCCGCTCGGCACATTTTTCACGAGACGTTCCTGGAAGCTTTTGCCGTTCTGCGCCACTCCGTTCAGCTTCATGCCCACGCGGCCGGCGTCCATCATGGCGTCGGCTTCCGACGGGTCGAATGCGGGGAAGTCCTGGTTGATCAGCTTCTCCTCGAACAGTTTGCGGAACAGCTTCATGACGTCGATGTACTCCTTCGTCATAAACTCCGGCGTCAGCTTGCCTGCACTGTCCGCTCCCCACCGGTTGACTCCGCCGATGCTGACGGCGATCCGGGTCAACACCGGCTGCGTGCCTTCATTGTACTTTTTGTAGAGCACCGTGCCGTACGTATCGTTCTTGCCGTTCTTATCCGGATCGTTCAAGGTCATCGCCTTGAGCACCGTATACCACTCGTCCAGCGTCGTCGGCACCTTCATGCCCAGCACATTCAGCCAATCTTTACGGAAGACGATCGCCGCCCGTCCGATGTCGCGAAAGTTTGGCACACCGTAGATTTTGCCCTCCACCGAAATGTTCTGGAAATGCTGCGGATCTTGCGCGGCCAAGTTCTTGTATTCTTTCAAATACGGCCCGATTTCCCAAAACAAGCCGGACTGAACGGCGCCGACCGTGGTCGGGACGTAATTCAGCTTGACGATCTTCGGCATTTCGTTCGAAGCGACCATCACATTGATTTTCTCGTCATAAGCCGACTGGGGAATCCACTGAATATCGAGCTTCGTGTTCGTATACTTCTCGATCGCCTGCTCGACTTCGTTTCCTTTCGCCGGAATGTCCCCTACCTGCATCAGCGCCATCGTGATCGGAAACGGCCCGTTATCCTCTTTTCCCGCGGCTTGGCCGCCCGTGTTCTTCCCGCCGCTGTCTGCGCATCCGGCTAATAGGCTTGCCGTGATCGTCATCGCGCATGCCGCAGCCGTCCATTTTTTATATCCCGCCTTGTAAGTCATCGCTGTCGTTCCCCTTTATTTCTTATTCACTTTGGCGTATGCCTCTTCGTATTCTTTAATTACTTTATCGCCGCCCGCTTTGCGCCACTTCTCGATCTCCGCCTGCCAGCCGGCATCGTCTATTTTTCCCATAATATACTTGGTTTGCGCATCGTTAATCATTTGCTCCAGCTCTTTGCCCCGCTCCGAGTACGTGCCCGAAGGCAGCGTCAGCGCCGGATTCGGAACGGCATGCTTCGTGCCTTCCTTCGCCAGCAGGTTGCCCTTGTCCCCAAGCGGCGTAT
The DNA here is from genome assembly GCF_910594985.1 of Paenibacillus allorhizosphaerae. GTDB lineage: Bacteria > Bacillota > Bacilli > Paenibacillales > NBRC-103111 > Paenibacillus_G > Paenibacillus_G allorhizosphaerae. The sequence continues at coordinate 161,167 of NZ_CAJVCE010000013.1, read as the reverse complement.
CTTTGAGCGGCGCCACATTGTAGCCCTCGATGTTGAGCAAATTGTCGCGGTACGGCTTCACTTCGCGCTGAAACGCGGAGAAATCTTTGTACTCGGTCTTATTTCCGTCCGCCTTCACATAGTGTTTGCCCTCGACGCCGCGCATTTGCAGCGTAGACATCGGCTCGTCCATCATTTTATCGAGGAAGGCGAGCACTTTCTTCAGCTCCGCTTCGGTCTTTACCGTCGATTTCGGAATGACGAAAAATCCGTTGTTCCCGCTCTCGCCGGATACTCTTACGCCTTTCGGTCCTGTAGGGCTCATGACGTCGAAGACGCCGCTCGGCACATTTTTCACGAGCCGGTCCTGCATGCTCTTCGCATTTTGCGCTACCGCCACACGCACGCCTGCACGTCCCGCGTCGTATACTTTCTCCACTTCGCTATCGTCGAATACGGCGAAATCCTGGTTGATCAGCTTCTCGTCATACAGCCGCTTGAACAGCTTCAAGACGTCCGTATATTCTTTGGTGACGAATTCCGGTATAAACTTGCCGTTCTCCACCGCCCACTTGTTCGGAGCGCCCTGGCTGACCGCGATGCGCGTCGTGAGGGACGCCACGCCGTCGTTGTATTTTTTGCTCAGCACCATGCCGTACGTATCGTTCTTTCCATTGCGGTCCGGGTCGTTCAGCGTCATCGCCTTCAGGACGTTGTACCATTCATCGAGTGTCGTCGGCGGCTTGAGCCCGAGATTATCCAGCCAGTCCTGGCGGTACACGATCGCGCCGCGCCCGATATCCCGGTATGTCGGTATGCCGTACAGCTTGCCTCCAACCTTGATATTGTCGTAGTATTGCGGATCTTGCGCGGACAAATTTTTATAATCTTTCAAATACGGCCCGATCTCCCAAAACAAACCGGATTCGATGGAACTGATAATCGTCGGGACGTATTTGACCTTGAGCAGCTTCGGCAGCTCGCTTGAGGCGATCATGACGTTGATTTTCTCATCATATGCCGCGCTCGGAATCCATTGAATGTCCAGCTTCGTATTCGTGTACTTCTCAATCGCTTGCTCGATTTCGCTTCCCTTGGCCGGAATATCTCCCACCTGCGTCACCGCCATCGTAATCGGAAACGGTGCAGAGTCCTGGGAAGCGCCGTTGCTGCCGGCTGCCGGCTTTCCTTGTCCGCCTCCCGCACACCCCGTCATCGCCCCGGCTGCGATTACTGCGGCGCCGAGCAGTGCAACGCTTTTGTTTGCCGTCATCTTTAAAGCCGACCTCCTTCTGTTCTACTGAACGTTTGCCACTTCACTTGACTGAGGTGTATCCGCTTTCACGTTTGGCTTTTTGGTTTTGTGAAGTTTACAACCCGATTATCGGACACGACGGCATGATAAGCTATCGTTCAATTTTAACTTATTCGCCGCCACCGCCAAGAAAGCGCTTGCCAAAAGGCGCAGCGAGGCATCATGCACGGCTTTTAACTTCCCGTTATGCCGGATTTAACTCCTTTTTCGCATCGTTTTTACTGGAGATTTTCCCTGTTTTCGATAATAATGGAATAGGACGGCTTGGGAAAGACGATTTCCGGAGCTGCTAATGTTTAATTCGCACAAATGCTAAGAATGAGGTGAATGGGTTGTCGCAGATCACATTATACAAAGCGCTATGGGGAATGAACGGGACGCTGGAAGAGCAATTTGCCAAAATCGCGGCCGCCGGCTGCTATCAAGGCATAGAAACGGGTGTGCCTGCAAAGGAAGATGCTTCCCGCTTTCAAGAGCTGCTCGCGCAATACAATTTCAGCTATATCGCCATGGTGTATACGCGAGGCGACGATCACGCCGCTTCGTTTGAAGCGCAGGCGGAAGCCGCCGCCCGCTTCAAGCCGGTGCTGATCAATTCCCACAGCGCCAAAGATTCGATGCCGTACGAGGCGCAGCGGCAGTTCTTTGACAAAGCGCTGGCGGTCGAGCGGGCGATCGGCATCCCGGTCGCGCACGAAACGCACCGGGGACGCGCGATGTTCACGCCATGGAGCACCGCTGCGCTGCTCAAAGATTTTCCCGAGCTGAAAATAACGGCCGATTTCAGCCATTGGTGCTGCGTATGCGAATCGCTGCTGCCCGATCAGCAGGATAACCTGAAGCTCGCGTTCGAACGAGCTTACCATATTCATGCCCGCGTCGGTTACGCGGAAGGCCCGCAGGTGCCGCATCCGGCCGCGCCGGAATATGCCAAAGAGCTGAGCGTTCACGAAGCGTGGTGGAAAGAAATCGTGAAAGTCCGCAGCGCTGCAGGGCAGCAAGCGCTCACGTTGACGCCGGAGTTCGGGCCTCCGGGGTATATGCACACGCTGCCGTTTACGAAGCAGCCGGTGTCCGATCTATGGGACGTCTGCCTCTGGATGGCTGAGCGTGCGAAGAGCTATGCGGACTAAAGCCGTGCACCTCCGTCATACTTACGGTTTTCCCGCACGGATTTGATCGGATGAACGAAAAAGGAGCGCTTCTTGCCACCGTCGTGGTTCGAGGCGCTCCTTTTTCTGTTGGTTGCCGTTCGGCGTACTACCCGGCCGAACCCCCAACATGGACAACAGCATGCTCTGTCAGAAGGTGCGGAACCTAGTTCCGTTCGAACCGCCGTGCAGCCTCCAGCTCCCCGAGCAGCCGTTTCACGGTCTCTACCGTATGTTGATAATAAGGCTTATAGGCTAACGGCTGCACAAAATCGAGAAACGCTCTCCCTACCGCCTCGACCTGGGACACGTATTCATCGAAAGCTACCGTATACCGACCGAGTTCCCGAGAGGGCTGAGACGGCTTCTCTTCCACTTCCACCAGCTCGATTCGCTCCCCACCCGCTTGATGCTTCACGATAAAAGAATAGCCCCTGCACTCCGGATCGCCGCAGCCGCATACGAAAAAAGGCATCCGATGCCACTCGTTCGCGTTTGCCCACCGATCCGGCGTGACGTTCTCTTTGGCGCTGAGCAGCAGCGCTGGCAAGCCCACATCGACGCATAACGGTTCATCGATGACAATCTCGCCCTCGGCTTCCATATAGACGTCGGCATGTATAATTTGCAAATCGGCGTCGAACGACCATCCTTTGCAAGTCAGCACAAAAGTCACTCGAAATCCCCCTTATAAACATTGGACACAATTACCAATTTTTTTTCGCGTATAAAGTCGGCTTTGGTACATACTACCTAATGAAACGGAGGTGATATCAATGGCAGCAGGACAATCCCGCAGCAGCAACCAACTGGTTGTTCCACAAGCTAACGCAGCTTTGGACCAGTTGAAGTATGAAGTAGCTCAAGAGCTGGGTATCCAAATTCCTCAAGACGGCTACATGGGCTTCATGGCGACTCGCGATGCTGGAGCAATCGGGGGTAACATTACCCGCCGTCTGGTTCAAATCGCCGAGCAACAATTGGCAGGCAAATTCACAAGATAATGATTCACCCTCGAATACTTATGATATAGGTGGCTCTTTCAAGGGTCACCTATCCTATTTTATTGTCTATACCCTGCACGGCTTCATCACATTATACCGGAAAAAGACAAGAAAAGCTTCCGGATCACCGAAAGCTTCCCTGACCTGTTTTATATTAAGAACGAATAAACGATAAAAAAGAATAAGAATAATGGCAGTAAAAAAGTATTAATAATCAAGCCGATACTTCCCGCTGTCTTGAAACAGGCTGGCCATATTGTAATTCGATTCGAACGTTACGCTCGTGCACAATGTATTTTGCCGCATGGCAAATTCGAATTGAATCTCTCCATGCGTCCAATGCTTTAGCTTTAACGCTTCGAGCGCCGTTTGACGGAATGAAGACTGGTGCGTTTCCGTTAACCCCTTCTCTACCTTCTTCCACTCCATACCTTTGCTTTCGAGCGGAAAATGCCGGACACCGAATTTTCCAATCACATTGTTACGGATCTGTACAAATACGGTGCCCGATGTTAATTGTGTAAGCTCGTCCTTGAGCTGTGAAAACACAAGCTCTAGCTGTCTGGCTAATGGCACTTGATCAAGAACCACACAATACCTCCTTTCTTTTCATTTAATGTAATATTATGTAATTTAGTTCTGTAGTCCTATTATATTCAAATGACAGTAAACTTTCAACAGAAAATATCAAATTTTTGTAAAAAAATACACGATAATCCATCATTTGTCGAATCCATAAGCACTATTACAAGTCACTATACTCCATATTCCGTTCAATCACATGTATTCGGTATTACCGGCGGTCTCGTTTGCAGCAAGCCTCACACCTCGCGGAAACGCGTTATTGCGAGCGGAAAACCATACCTCGCCCACGTGGATAGGAAAGATAAGATGGGTCATTTGGCGATCTGCTTTTTGATAAAAGGGATAGACCATCTCCTGTATCAATGGTATAATTTACCCAAATTCGTTGAACGAATCTGCGAATTATTTACTACTATTTGTCGAAGGGGTCGTTATAATGAACCGGTTCTACGGTCTCTCATTCAAGAGGAAGCTGCAGGCGGCTTGCTATGTCGTTGTCGCCGTCTACTCCATCGCGCTGCTCGTCTTCGCTTTGCAAACCGATTATGCAGCCATCGGCATCACGTTATTCGTTATTCTCGCAGCGCTGAGCGTCCTATTTTTCCGCTGGCTCGAGAGAACGCTTACAGAACCGATCGCGGATATGACCCGCGCGGCACTAAACATTTCCAAAGGCGATTTCTCGCAGAAGCTGGTGGCGCAATCGGATGATGCGCTTGGCGAGCTGTCCGCGGCGTTTAACAAAATGACCGAGAAGCTGCGCGAGCTGCTGCAAAATACGGGCATCACCTCGAAGCATGTGTTCGAATCGAGCCGCGATATTTTTTACAAAAACGAGAAAATGAAATCCGTCATGGAAGAGGTCGCCATTGCCTCGAATGAGCTAGCTTCCGGCGCCGGCCAAATATCGGAGGAAATCGGCGGCGTCTCCGTCGCTACCAAACATATCGAGCAGATGGTCAGCACTTATACGAGCGCCACACGCGAGATGAATTCTGCTTCCGGCAAAATGATCGACCTCGTCGAGAAAGGACTGCAATCCGTCGAGGCGCAAGGAAACGGAATGCGCAGAAACGTCGAAGCGACGGCTAACGTGTCGCAGACGATCGACTTGCTCGCTCAGCAAGCAAACGGCATATCGAAAATTACCCATACGATTTCCGATATCGCCGAACAGACGAATCTGCTGTCGCTGAACGCTTCCATCGAAGCCGCCCGCGCCGGCGAACACGGCAAAGGCTTCGCGGTAGTCGCGCAGGAAGTGCGCAAGCTTGCCGAAGAATCGACGAGTTCCACCAAAGAAGTGTTCCAACTCGTCAAGACGATCGAGCAGGGCATTATTCAGTCGCTGGCCTCGATGGCGGAAAACGAGCAGATCGTGCAGGAGCAGACGAAGCTGATTGCAGAAACGGAAAGCGTCTTTGCGGAAATTGTAAGCAGCGTGAAATTTATTTCCGAGCGGATCGCCGTGTTCGCTGAAGAGAGCGAACAAATGCTGGCCAGCGCGCAGCAAATTTCCGGCACGATGGAAAGCATATCGGCGATAACCCAGCAATCGGCGGCCGGCACGCAGGAAGTATCCGCTTCGATGAATGAGCAAATTGCCGCCGTGCAGGCGATAGTCGCCCAATCGGAGGAAATGACCAAGCTGGTGACGCAGCTGCAGCAGTCGATGAGCGTATTCAAGCTGTAAAGGCTTTACAGCACGCGGTCAACGTTAACTAACGAACAACGGGTAAAGCCTTCCGCGCCCGTACCGCACATTGTAGGTATGAACAGCGCATCTTGCGATACAAAACAAAAGACGTGTCCGGGCGAGCTGATCGATCAGCCGTTCCGGACACGTCTTTTTGGTTGTGTTTTATTCTATGTTGCCGATATGACGCTATTCGGTCATTTAAGCATGAAGCTCGACGCACCGCTTCCACTTTTCCAGCTCGTTTGTGCACACCCATATGTTCGGGTAACGGCTGCGAAGGTCGCTCATCTCTTGTTCGTCGTCGATCGTCCAAGCGATGATTTGAATGTCTTGCTCCTCACACCGTCGAATGAAATCTTCGTTCAAGTAAATGTATTTCACCGATACGTAGCGAGCGCGGATTTGCTCCGCAAGCGGGAATACGGAAGGCGTCGCCCCGTAGATGACAAGACCCAAATCGACCTCGCTGCTGAGCTCCCGCATTTTCATAATCGCGTAATGGTCAAACGACGTGACGAAGATTTGATCCATCATACCGCAATCGCGAACGACTTCGAGCACTTTCGCTTCCAGCCCCGGATACAGATTGCCGCTCTGTTTGAGCTCAATATCGACTTTGGCCTTTCCTTTGGCCAGCTTCAATATTTCTTCCAGCGTCGGGATCGGCTGGCCGCCGCCTGCATCCAATTTGCGCAAATCCTCGAACAAATAATCGATGACCTTGCCTTTGCCGTTCGTTGTCCGATTCACTGTAGTGTCGTGAATCACGACGGGAACGCCGTCCTTCGTCAGCTGCACATCAAGCTCCAATATGCTGTACGATAAGTCCAATGCAGCTTGAAAAGAAGATAAAGTATTTTCCGGATATTTCTTCGGATAACCTCGATGCGCCAATCCTGGGATCATGGCCGTCGTCCTCCTTCAAAATGGTCAGATCAGAAAATCTCTTCCCTTTGCATCATTTTCGTCATGCTGCGCAGCTTCGAATCTGTTCCGTTACTCGCTCCACGGTAAAATTTGAATCCGGTCAAGCGCATAGCTGGAAGATGTTTTATACTTGGTCGCGCCGGATTCAAATAAAATGTGAATTTCACCGTTTAGCTCATACAAGCCCTCGGACATCGGAGGAAGCTCCATCGAATCTTTCTGGTTTTTCTTATCCAAGAACCAGACCGGAACTTCTTTATTGCCTACATTTGCTTTCGCGTGCGGCGCTTCCGCCAGGCTTTGCTTGAAACGGAACAGCGTGCTGGCATTGTTTCTGCCGTATGACTGGCTGAGCCAAATATGGTCTTTCATCATATACATCCCTTGGACCCGATCCGGAATCGACAAAATGTAGTCCGGCGCCGGCTGTCCTTGATCCGAAGGTATGACCGGCAAGTCCGTTTCCGGATTCAGCTTGTACCCTTCGATCCAAGCTTTATGCTCTTTGTCTTCCCTATTGTTCATATAATGCGACTTATCCGTAGGATAGTCGGAGCCGTGAGCGAACTCGCCGATCCAGAGCACACCGTCCGCATAGCCGTTAAACGATGCGCGGGTATCGCTTTTCACCGAACCCTTGAACGCGACTTTGCCGCCGCTCTCCGCTTTTACGATGTCGTCGATGTCGACGTAATACACTTGCTTGTCCGATGAAATCCAGACATGCTTCTTGCTGGCCGAGATTCCGCCTGCATGACCAGTATAGGGCGTGGTTTCGTTTTTGTAAAGTTCCAGCGCCTTGACCATCTTGCCGGAAGCGGCGTCGATGACAGAGATTACGCTGGTTTTCCCGTCTTCTCTATAAGAAGATACAAGAACCCACCTTTTATCTTCCAAATAAGCGAGACCTTGCGGAACCGCGTTTTGTTTCAATGCCGGTACAATCGGCCCTTGCTTCGCTTTCTCTAGGAAAGGCTTGATTTCCGGCATATCCACGCGAAGCTTGATTCCGGCTTCCTCCTGCGTGATGCCATTCGCTGGCGTGACCGGTTTGTCTTTCGATTCCGCCTGCGCGGAAGATCCGGCTTGAGTCGATGGCGATGCTGCGGGCGGCGTGGCGGCCGGCGGCTTCTGGCAACCAGAAACAGCAAAACTAACCGAGCAAATCAGTGACAGCAAAATCGCAGAACGTTTCATTCCTCTTACTCCACCGAACCTTTCTGAAGCAGCTCACGCAATCTTCCCGGGAAATCGGTAATAATGCCGGAAATTCCCGCATCGATGGCTTGCGCCATTTTCGCAGCGTCGTTAATGGTGTATGCATAAACCTGTAGCCCTTGCTCAACGGCGTCACGCACGTCTTCTTTGTCGATCCGCTTGGCATTCGGGTGCAGCGAGAATACCGGTACGCCCGTCGTTGCCGCTAATAGCGAGTGACGTCCGACATTGCAATCATACAGAAGTCCGATTCTTACATCAGGCAGCAAAAGCTTCATGAAAACCAGGCATTTATGATCAAAGGAAGAAATGACGACGTTATGTACCCGGTTTTTTCTTTTCATCAAATCGGCCAGCGCGAGCTCGAGCTGACGGTTGTACGAGCCTTTGATTTCCACATTGATCATAATGTTATCGGGAACGAGGTCGAATACTTCTTCCAGCGTCGGCACTTGTTCGCCTGCATATTTCTCGTCAAACCATTTGCCGGCGTCGACTTGTTTGATTTCGGCCAATGTCAGCTTGTTGACGGTTCCCTTCATGTCGGAGGTTCTGTCCATGGTCGCGTCGTGAATCACGATGATTTCCCCGTCTTTGGACAGGTGAATATCGAGCTCGATGGCGTCGCAGCCTTGTTCGAGTCCGAGACGAAACGCGGCAAGCGTATTTTCAGGCGCTTCCCCTTTTGCCCCCCGGTGAGCGATAACTAATGGTTGATTCGTTGCCATTGTGAAGATCATTCCTCTCCTGAGCCTTTGTTTTTAAAATCATATGATTTATCATCATGAAAAGACCGGCTCGTAACAAACCGGTCTTCCATAATTGTCTCACTTAAACGTCGAGTTTGCCATAGCAGCGACAATATATTTTTGCGCAAAAATAAATACGATGACGATCGGAAAAATAACCAGAATGCTCGCGGACATCAGCAAATGCATCGTGAGCGCTTCGTTACCGGCGATGGAGTCGCGCATCATTGCGATCCCTACCGTCAGTACGCGCATTTTATCTGAGTTTGTCATGATCAGCGGCCAGAAGTACGAGTTCCAGCTGGAAATGAAGCTGATGACGGTCAATGTAGCGATGGTCGGGAATGCCATTGGCGCCAAAATCCGATACAGCACTTGCAGCTTGTTGGCACCGTCTACTTTCGCCGCCTCGATCACGTCATTATTGATCGAACGGAACGTTTGCCGCAGAAGGAATATGCCATAAGCGGATGCCGCGTGTGGAACAATGAGCGCATAGTACGTGTTGATCCATCCAAGTTTGGACAGCATAACATAAATCGGAACGAAAATGACTTGCTCCGGAACGATCAATGCCGCAAGAACGAGAACAAACAGTTTTTCGCGTCCCACGAAGGAACCTTTTGCAAAAGCATATGCGGCCATGATGCCTATGTTAATTTGCAGCACGACGATACCGACGGTTTGAATGACCGTATTTACGGTAAACGTGTAGAAAGGAATCGTTTTGAATGCGTTGGCAAAGTTGTCCCAGTGGAACCGTTCCGGCCAAAACGTCGGAATGGCAAGCCGCAATTCCGCAGGCGTTTTGAAAGCGGTAATAATCATCCAATAAATCGGGAAAAACATAATCGCAGTAATGATGACGGCAAACACGATACGGGTAGTGTTGGATATTGCTGAAGTCTTCATTTGCTCACATACCTACCCTTCGTAATGGACTTTCTTCTTGGATATATACATTTGCAGCATCGTCAGCATAATGATGATAATGAAGAAAATGATGACCAAAGCGGAAGCTCTACCCGTGCGGAATTCGCTAAAGGCCATTTCGTAAATCCAATACACCATTGCTTTCGTCGACTCGAGCGGTCCGCCGTTCGTAATAATATCGACGGATTGGAACACTTGCATGGACGAAATAAAGTTAGTGACGACCAGGAACAAGGTTGTCGGCGACAGCAAAGGCAGCGTAATTTTCCAGAATTGGGTCCATTTGCTTGCACCATCCAGACCGGAAGCTTCGTAGTAATCCATAGGAATGCTTCGAAGACCGCCCATAAAAATGATCATCGTAAATCCGACGCCTTTCCAAATGGAAACGATGATCAGCACCCACAGCGCTGTCTTTGTATTCGTGAGCCATTGTATCGGCTCGAGTCCCATCCACTTGAGCAATTCATTCATCAATCCGTATTGACCGTTGAAAATCCACAGGAAAATCATCGATACGATAACCATGGAAATGTAATGCGGCATGAAGATGATCGAGCGCATGAAGTTGAAGAATCGGGACTGTTTGTTAAACAGCAGCGCGAGGCCGAGCCCCAATGCCAAAGAAAGAAGTACGTCAATGATCGTGTACGTGAACGTAATTCCAAGAACTTTGTAAAATTGATCGCTGGACAGCAAATACGTATAGTTGTCGAATCCGACGAACTTTTTGGTCGGCTTCGTCATATTCCAATTTGTAAAACTCAAATATAAGGAATTGATCAACGGGTAATAAATGAACACAACCAAAACGAGTAATGCAGGCAAAGCAAAGGAGAAATCCTTTAAACCATCGATAAAACGCATATTCTTTTTGCTCTTATGACTGACTGCGCCTTGTTGCGTGCCGGGCCGGCTGTCCGTCGCTTTCATCGCGACTCCCCTCTCACTTACAAATATGAATGGCAGTTCGGGGGCGGTTAAAGACCCCCGCACTGCCGGGTTAAGCTACAACTTATTGATAGTCTGCAATAATGGTGTTGATTTCTTTAACGGAGTCTTTCAACAGCGGAATCGGATCGGCGTTTTCCAAAATCATTTTGCCTACGACTTCCATGTACTTCTTGCTGAATTCCGGATAAGCCGGATGCTGCGGACGGCCAACGACGTTGTCGAAGTTATCGAACACCGCTTTATATTGCGGAAGCTTCTCGAAGTACTTCTTCCCTTCATCCGTGTTCAGAACGGATTTGTGGGTAGGCAGGTAGCCGGTTCCTTCAGCCCACTTGATGTTGTTCTCAGCGGCTGTCATGAATTTGATGAACTTCCAAGCGGCTTCTTTTTGCTTCGCCGGAGCGCCTTCCATCATAACGATACCTGCGCCGCCGATATGCGATTTTCTTTCTTTGTCGCCTGGGAGGAAAGATACGCCTACTTCAAACTTCGCGTTTTCCAGATACGTTTTCAATACGGCGGACGTATGTTGAACCATAGCTACTTTGCCGTCAAGGAACATTTGTCTCATCGTATCGGATGCGCCTTTACCGTAACCCATGTGCATGGAACCGTCTTTCGTCCATTTGTAGAAGTTGTTAAGCCACTTTTGGCTATCCGGTTGGTCAAGCATCGTTTTCTTGTTGTCCGGGCTCAGAATCGAACCGCCCCCGTTGGAAACCCAAGGGTCCATGTACCATGTATCCCAGCCTGGAACCGAGAATGCGTAACGGGTCGTTTTGCCGTTTTCTTTCAAAGTGACTTTCTTGTTGAAGTCTTCGATTTCAGCCCAAGTTTGCGGCGGCTTTACGCCGAGCTGATCCAGCATCGTCTTGTTGTATACGAACACGCTCGTGCTGACAATCAGCGGGAAGCCGTACTGCTTGTTATTGTACGCGTAGGCTTGCATCATCCCTTTGGAGAAGTCGGACAAGTCCATTTTGTCGCGCGTAATGTAGGCGCTCAAGTTCGCAAACGCGCCGCTGTCGGCAAAGTTAGGAAGCGCCGATACTTCTACGTTCGTCACTGCAGGAACGTCTTTCGCTGCGATCGCCGCTTGCAGTTTCTTGTGAAGGTCGGTGTAAGCGCCTTGATACACAGGCTCTACCGTAATGTTTGGATACTTCTTCTGGAATTCACCGATCATATAGTTCACAGCACCCATTTGAACGTCCGCATGGGAGTGCCAATATTGGATCGTAACTGGAGAGTTGTCTTCCACGGCCGGCGGAGCGACATCTCCACTGGCTTGTCCACCCGGTTTGTCAGCGGAATTCCCGCAGCCTACTGCCGTCGTTAGCGTGATGGAAGATACCGCAAGAACGGACAACCATTTTCTCATATTCATTTCGTTAATACCCCTCTCTGACTTGACTGTTAGTTTAATTTGTACCCGCATTCATTCGACAACACTCGACATAATTCTTCATATTTCGCGAAAAAACACGAAGAAAAAAGAACATCAAGCCATCTTCAAGAAACAAAGGAGCCGGGCTTCCGCACGGTCCGATCGTCTCTTGGGTTGTCTCAATGTTCTCCGCACCCAAGTGTTTATTGAATGAAGTAAAGCGTTTTCTTATTGACATGTTATAGTATGTCATATAACAGGGATCATGTCAAGTAAATTATATATTATACCATTTTTTTGAAAATATTACAAATTGATTTTACAATCCCTTACATAGCCTGCGTAGTGCCGCGCGCTCCACCGACAATCGTTAATGCTTTGGATTCAACGGATAAAATATCGCCGGATGCCGAAATCCCATCCATCGCCTGGATGATGACGCCCCGATCCGTCGTTTTCAAATTAAACTGCAGTTCCATGGCGGGCTCCGTTATGCCGTTCACCTCTGTTACGCCGTCCGGCTTCATTCGTACGTTGGCAATCTGAATGCCGAACTGTCCGAATTTCGATGCGATGTTGCCGAGCACGCCTGGCTTGTCGATGATTCGAATGACGATCTCCATCGTCCTTCGGTTGCGCATCAAATACTTTTCCCATTTGTTCAAAACGAACAAGCTGATCAGAACCATCACGGTCGACAGTACCGCGACGTAATAAAATCCCGCTCCTACGCACAAGCCGATCGCTGCCACTACCCAGACGGAAGCTGCCGTCGTAAGCCCGGATACCGTCGAACCGGTACGCATAATCGTACCCGCTCCCAAAAATCCGATCCCGCTTATGACTTGCGCCGCCAGACGGGCCGGGTCGGTACGTACGTTCGTTTCATTGACAAAAGCGGCAAATCCGTAAATGGACAACAGCATAATCGCAGCCGACCCGATGCACACCAGAATGTGCGTGCGCAAACCGGCCGCGTGGTTGTTCCACTCACGTTCCAGACCGACCAAACCTCCCAAACAAACAGCAAGCATGATGCGAATGGTTAGATCCAGATGTGAAATGTGCCAAATACTATCCAAAACTTAGGTCCCTCCTTAAATAATTGCTTATCGCCGGCCGACGGCCGACCACTATTGCTTCAATTATGCCCGGTGGCGCTGCCTTATGCAAAAAACCTCTTTGGAAAGTGCGAAATAAACGCACTTTATCCAAAGAGGTTTCTCATGTTCTCTCCAAATTGGAATCAGTTGCTGTTAAAAGTTCCATAATTCAGCTGTTCCTGCCGAGACCGCCAAAGCACCCGCCTGCAAAGCTTCCTCAATCTCCCGGATGTTGCCGACCAGGCCGCCGGCGATGATCGGGAGCGTGGTCATATCGGTCATCTCCCGAATCACCCGCGGCATGATGCCCGGCATCACCTCGATTGCGTCGGGCTGGCTTTGCTCTGCGGCTTTGATTCCCCGGACGACGGCGCTCCGGTCAATCAAAAATATGCGCTGAATCGCCATCAAGCCGGCCTCTTTGGCGCCACGGATCAAATTGCTTTTCGTCGAAATAATGCCGGTCGGTTGAATGTGCTGTGCGACGTAAGCTACACCGCTGCGGTCAGCTGCAATGCCTTCGATAAACTCCATATGAATGAAGACGTGTTTGTTCGCCGCTTTCGTACGACCAACCAAATCTCCGATATTAAATATCGAGCCGGTCAGTAAAAAAACGATGTTGACCGGGCTCTCGAGTGCACGATCGAGTTCGTCCGCTTTCTGAACGGCAGCTATGGTCTGGTGTTCTACTAAATCGACAATCGGATACATATATTCCCCGCCCTTCGCATGACTGAGAACATTATACCACGATTTTTTTATAAATTTACGATTTCTTTAATACTGGAAATAATATATTGCGGACGGTGATCCGCAGACTCCGCCATTTCCCGCGTAGCGACGCCGGTCAGCACAAGCACGGATTTCATCCCCGCTTCGTTGCCCATCTTAATGTCCGTTTCCAGACGATCTCCGATCATGAAGCAATCCTTGTATTCCAGTCCAAGGTGAGCTACCGCCGCTTCCGCCGCGATCAGCGAGGGCTTGCCGACGACCAGATCGATCTCCTTGCCGGTAGCGACTTCAAGCGCCGCGATGAACGTTCCCGTATCGGGAATTTGTCCGCCGTCGAGCGGGCATGTCGTATCGGGATTGGAAGCGATGATCTTCGCTCCTCTGATAGCGGCCTGGTACAGGCTGTTCAGCTTGTCGTACGTAAACTGCCGATCCCAGGACAATACGACGTACTCGGCTTCTTCGCTATTATCCGTCATAGTGACGCCTTCGCTCTGCAATTCGTCGCAAATCGGCTGCTCTCCGATGACGAACACTTTTTCCCCCTCTTTGAGGGTGTTTTTCAAGTAACGGGCCACGATTTGCGAGGAGTTGAGCACGTCCGCAAGCGTCGTCGGGATGCCCATCTTCGTCAGCTTTTCCACATAAGATTGTCTGGTTGCGATCGGTTTATTCGATAAAAATACAACGCGGTCTCCGCGGTCCCGCAAAGCTTTAATCGCTTCAGCGGCGCCTTCAATCATTTTATCCCCCAAGTAAACGGTGCCATCCAAATCAAATACATAACCTTGTGCCATGTCTTCCTCACCCTCGATCAAAATAAGAAGAACTCATTAATGAAGTTATTCCACGATGTCAGCCCTCAACGTTCGCGCAGCAGCCGCGGCGCAAATCAATCGTTTTCTTGATACTGCTTTCCAACATTATCGCTTTCATGCTGAAACTTGGAAACTGTATCAAAAAAAAAGAAAACCTTATCTGTGTAAGCACATTCTCCCAATATATGAATGGAAGAATATGATTACGGATAAGGTTTTCTCCAGGACTCAAGCCTAAGCCGTATATTCATATGAATGTAATTAATATAGTGCCTCGGCGATCCTTTGTCAACTAAAATATATTTTATATTGCTGTTATTCGGTCAATTTCATAAAATCGCGTACATCAGCAATGGAAAGATCCATCGCTTGCTGCCAGAAATCCGACTTGCGCAAATCGATGCCAAGATGCTTCGCAGCCAAATCTTCGACGGTCATGCGCCCTGTATCGCGCAGCAAAGCGACATAACGCTCTTCAAATGCCTCCCCGAGCCGCAGCGCTTCGGCATACAAGCCGGTGCTGAACATATACCCGAACGTATAAGGGAAATTGTAAAACGGAACTTCGGTAATATAAAAATGAAGCTTCGACGCCCAAAAATGCGGATGGTATTCGCCAAGCGCATCCCTATACGCCGTCTTCTGCGCTGAAACCATCAGCTCGTTCAAACGCTCCGTGCTGACGATTCCGCGGTGTCGCTCTTCATAGAAGGCCGTTTCAAAAATAAACCGGGCATGAATGTTCATATAAAAAGCGACGGAACGTTGAATTTTGTCCTCCAGCAGCGTAAGGCGCTCGTCTTCCGAGGACGCCCCCTTGACCGCTGCGTCCGACACAACCATCTCCGCGAAGGTCGAAGCCGTCTCCGCGACGTTCATGGCGTATTCCTGCGCTAGCGCCGGCAAGTCGTTCATCACGTGCTGATGATAGCCGTGCCCGAGTTCATGCGCAAGCGTCGATACGTTGGAAGCCGTCCCTCCATATGTCATAAAGATGCGCGTCTCCTGCGCAAGCGGGAATGAAGTGCAGAAGCCTCCCGGACGTTTCCCCGGGCGATCCTCCGCCTCAATCCAGCGGTTTTCGAACGCTTGCACCGAGAAGTCGGCGAGCTTCGGGCTGAACCGGCGGAACTGATCTACGATCAGCTTGGCGCCTTCGTCATACGTAAACGTTTTGCCGCCTCCGCCGACAGGCGCCTCCACATCGTGCCAGCTTAGCTTCTCCACGCCGAGCAGCTTCGCTTTTCGTTCCAAGTACTGGACGAAGACATCCTTGTTGCGGTCGATGACACCCCACATGGCGTCCAGCGTCTCCTTGGACATCCGGTTCACATCGAGCGGCTCCTTATGAATGGAATGCCACCCGCGGCGCTCATAAAGCTTCAGGCGAAAACCTCCGAGATGATTCAGCGCATCCGCGCAGTAGTCGGCCAAATCCGCCCACTGCTCCTCCCACCCGCGGAACAGCCGCTCGCGCACCGCTCGGTCGGGGCTGTGCATCTTGTTAGCCGCCTGTCCTGCGGAAAGCTCAGCCACGGCGCCGTTTTCCTCAAAGGATAGGCGGAATTTGCTTACCGCCGTGTTGTACAGCTCTCCCCAGCCGTGGTAACCGTCTACGGCGAGGTCGTTCACCAATGCCTCCTGCTCGGGAGACAGCTTCTCCGCGGCAAGCGCGCGCCGTTCCTCCAGCGGGTATGTAATCTCTTTCAGCTCCGGCCGCGCCAGCAGCGCGCTCCAGGCTTCATCGCCGATACGCGTCAGGAAATCGTCGAACCTAGTGAGCGCGGAAGCATAATCGGCTCCGATGCTTTTGACCAGCCCGCCCAAGATGACCGCTTTCTTATCGTTTTGGTTTTCCGCAGCAAGGCATGCCGTAAACGAATCGGCTTCCCGAATTTGCAGCGATGCTTTTTGCAACAAATCGATGGCAGGCAGCAGATCGGCTGCAGCCTCCGCCGACTCGGGTACGGAAAGCTTGCTCAGTATCCCATTTAATGAAGCAATATTTGCATTAAGCTCTTCCAGGAAGTCGGCAAATGCGCTAGATTCGCTCCCGCCAGGGAAAAAACGTTCCAAATTCCATGTTTGTGGCAATGAGGTTTGCATAATAACACCGCACCTTCCGAAAAATAGAATCGTTACTTCTTCATTAAACCATATTTCGGCGCAAAGCCAAAATGCCCTCTCCCCATTTTTTGGTTGAATTGTAGGGTGTGTATATGTTTAAATGGAGACTATAGACCTATTTTTATGGAGTGAAACAAACATGAAACCATTGCAAATTTCTCCCGAAACCGCGCAGAAGCTGGCCAAGGAGCTTAACGTTCCGCTCGAACATTTAATGCATATGCCGCAGCATATTTTATTGCAAAAGCTTGCCGAACTGGCGGCTAAAAAAGATACGGAAGCCGGCGGCCCGGACAAGGGACAAGCAGGCACCGGACAGGCGAATCCAAAGCAGGAGTAACCGGCATGATACCTTTCGAAAATACTTGGCCTTATGAACGGATCGGGTCCGATATTTACGTGCAGTATTGCCCCTTTTGTAAGGCTCCGAATGTTCTTCTTCCTTTTAAGCCCCGAGAGCTTGAGTTTCTGAAGGAAGGCGTGAAGAAACTGCTTATATTCCCCTGCTGCCATAATAAACTGACCTTGGTCGGCGCCGACCAAGACTATCTGCTCGCGGGCCGTCCGCTGCGTCAATACCGCTAGGAACCTTCCCGCTTCTCAGGAGAAATGATAATGTATTACATCCCGCTGACCAATGCGTGCACCTTGATCGCGTTAAGCTATATGGCGCTCAAGCTGCGCAATCTGCCTTTCTTCGAGAGATTCGAGGCGCTGATGGCTCCGGTATTGACCGGAATGGCAAGCATCATCTTGATGCTTCTTCCGTTTCCGGATGATTCGTTGCTGAGCGACCTTCGATACGCACCACTGATCATGGCCGGTCTGCGCTTCGGTTGGACCTCGGCACTGCCGTCGACACTGCTTCCAGCGGTCTTTATGACATGCCTCCAGCCGCCGGACCTTCTGCTTCATATCGGAGAGGACTTGCTCCTCCCCGCTGTCATCTCCTCCTTGTTTCACCGCAAGGAGTATGATACCGGTTACAGCGTCATACGCTTCACGGACGGTTGGAGCATATGCGCGATACTGGCCGTGTGCCGGCTAATCGTTCACGGGCAGTTTTTTTACGTTCCCGGATTTTATTTTTGGGGAGCGCATCTGTTCATGTTGTTCCTGTCGGGCGTTGCCATCACCGTGCTGATCTACATGTATAATGAAGACAACCGGATCTGGATGGTGCAGCGGAAGCTGGAGCTGGAAGCCAAGCAGGACGGGCTTACCCGGCTGCCGAACTTGCGCGGCTTTCTCGATATCGCAGGCCGAACGATGAAAGGCCGGCTGATCGCCATCCTGATGATCGACATCGACAATTTCAAACGGTACAACGATTCGTTCGGTCATTTGCACGGCGACCAGCTGCTTCGGGATACCGGCCAAATTCTTCGCTCGGTAATTCATGAGCAAGATTATGTCGCGCGATACGGCGGCGAAGAGTTCATCGTGCTGAGTCACCTAGCCGACGAAGCCGTGCTCGCCCGCTATGCGGACCATCTATGCCGGACCATCGAGGCTTACGAGTTCTACGGAGACGACATCATCCAGACGACCATCTCGGTCGGCATCTCGGTTTCCCAAACCCCGCAGGATGAGCTGCAGAAGCTGATCGACGAAGCCGACCGCGCGCTGTATCACTCGAAGCTGTCCGGCAAAAACCGCTATACCTTTTACTCTCCCCATATGTCCGAACGGCAGAAAAACGCTTAACCTTGTGGATCACGGCCAAGGTCTTAAGCGTTTATTTGTTTTTAGTGGTCCAGAACCATATATCCATTTTTTTCTATATCCATGCGTTAGATTATAGCCCCCTGCGATGTTTACTATTTGGATCGCTTTTCCAAACGATATTAACAATGTAGGAGGTTAATGAGTATGAAGCTGCCGCTGCCGGCAAAACGAGCAAGAACATGGGCGATGATCGCGCTCGCCATTATGGTACTTTTATTTAACGCAGGGTTCCCGTCCACGCCAGCGGAGGCTGCGAATTCGGTGAAGGCAAAACAGATTGTCCAACACGGATATATGCCCATGGTATTGGACGATCAAGGCAACGTTTGGGTCACCTCGATTTCATCCCGCGCTTACCGAATGAATCTGCTTCCCTTCCGCTCCCATTTGGTGAAAGCGGAACATATGGACCGTATCGCAACTCTTAATGCGTACTATTCCTATGCGGTAAAAGACGACGGAACGGTCTGGACGATGCGCACCAATCCATCTTCCGAACAGGATAAAGACAAGTGGGGACTGTACACCACCAAGCTTGGAGTCCAATTGCCCTACTTGAAAAATATCGTCAAAGTCACCAGCATTCAGGGTGGAATTTTGGCCCTTGATCGTGACGGAAAACTGTGGATATTGAAAATAGTATACCGTTCGGTTTCGGAGGGGACTCAAAGAATTGAACTCCCCCCTTTGTTTGAAGAGCAGCCACTCCTCGTTGAGGGAGTGGATCAAGTTAAAGATCTCTCCTTCACCTTGATCCTTAAAGAAGACGGAACCGTCTGGTCTCAGTGCTTCTCCCAGTCATGCCCTAGTATGCCGGAGCAAATGGCAACGACTCCTCCAGTCCAAATTCAAGGCTTGGAAGACATCATCAAAGTTGACGGGGACACTCCGAGAGGTATTGCTCTAAAAAAGACGGGACGGTGTGGGCCTGGGGATACAGTGATTGGACAAAGCCACAGCCTGAGAATCCTTTTAAATTTGAGATCCCATTTCAACTGAAAGGGCTCTCCGATATCACTGATATCTCCTTTGGTTTTTCCCATATTCTTGCTCTAAAAAAGGATGGAACCGTTTGGGCGATGGGACATTTTCCAAATACAACAACAGGTCCATCCTCTTCCGATAATTTCACCCCGCTTCATCAAGTAGAAGGGTTAACTGACGTAGCTGCAGTATTCTCAGGTGAAAAAACAAATGCCGCGATCAAGAAGGACGGTTCATTATGGATGTGGGGCAGGGACCAGCATGGTCTTTTCGGTATTCCGTACGGAGATGACTGGGCTTTACAAGATCGTCCGGTTCAAGTGGAACTGAAGCCATAGCCAGAAAAAAAAGTCAGTACCCCAAGGTCGACTCGAACCCGACACGGAATGAACCTTGGTGTTCCTTTACCCTTGGGAGGGTAAACTTCGCGTTCAAGAAAGATGATAATGTGTTGGTAGGAGATCACCAAAATCTCCAGCCCAACCCGACCCTCGTTGAACTCAGACCCGATACGGAGTAACGCTCCGATAAAATAAAGGGAAAGCACCACAGGCGCTCTGATGCGCCTAACGATGCTTTCCCTTTCTCTTTTGTTACACAAGGCCACTTGCCGAACACGCCTATATTTCCTTCAGCAGCTTTGCTTCTTCATCCAGCTCGAACTGCTCCGCCCTCATATCTTCCCGGGTGACGGCCCACTGCTCGCGGCAGGCGCGAATCATGGCGGCGTCCATAATGCGGCGGTCGTTAATGACGCGGGCGAACCAGCGCACGGCCTGGTTGTAGTTTTTGAGCCTGCGATTTAACTCGCCTATCAAATACATCAAGCGGGCATTGTTCAGCTCGTTCCCCTCGGTCTCGAACACGCGCGTATACTCATCCATTGCATACGACAGAAACCGTTTCTCCTGATCGAGGTCGCCACGATCTCTGTACAGCCATGCGATGTGGTGCAGCAGCCCCGCCGTGATCCGGTTTTTCTCCTTGATTGTCTGCGCGCACAACAATGCCAGTTTGTACGTGTACAGCGCATCCTCCCAATTGCGTTCTCCGCCGTAATCTTTATTCGTCCACTGGTCTCCTACTTTTTCGCTGAACGCCTGTTTTTGTACGGAATGTAATCGATCCGTCGAATTTTCCGTACAGGAAAATCCGCAGGAGGGACAGACGCGCACGACGTAATAGTCGGGATTGATTTCTTTATAGCGTACATAAAAATCCGTATCGGTACCACTGGCCTTTTTGAAGCTCGGCCGGACGCGAGACGTCTTATATTCCGATTCGCAGTGCGGGCAAGTGACTTTCACTTGAAATAACGGTTCGACCATCCGAGGGGACACTTCCTTCTGCACGTTAGCTGTTAATAAAATGGTATGCCGGCCCTTTTAGCCTTTCCAACACCGCCATCTGCAGTTCAGGCGCCATATCCGTTTCTTCCAGCGCACGACGCATGCAGCCGAGCCATGCTTCAGCCCGTTCTGCAGTTACCGGGAATGCCATATGGCGCGCCCGCATCATCGGGTGGCCGTACTGATCCGAGTAAAGCGGCGGTCCTCCGAAAAATTGGGTTAAAAATAAAATTTGTTTCTCCATGACCGGCACAATATTGTCCGGAAATAACGGGCCTAGTAAAGGGTGCTGCTGTACTTTCGGGTAAAAGGCCTCCACTAGCGTTCGAATGCCTTTCGCCCCACCCATCGCTTCATAAAAGGTCAGTTCACGTGATTCATCCGACGTGGACATAAGATTCATCTCCTAACGAAAAAGACGATGCCGCCCCTACTATGCGCCACTGCATCGTGTGCGTGATTGTAATGTATAAGAACCGATATCGGACTCGTTCATAAACCGCCATTGGCAGCGTTACAAATCCTCTTCTCCGGAATTCATCAGAGTCTCCTTAATAACGTAGACAAAAGCGCATACGAGAATTCCAGCAATAACACCTACCATAAAGGATCACTCCCCCATTCTCATATACGTTGCAACTGTTACGCCAGCCCTGCAGCGTTAGTTGTCAACTGCGTTGCAACTGTTACGCTAGCTCAGCAGCGTCAGTTGTCAACTACATTTCAACCGTTATGCAATGCTGTACAAGCGCCCGTTATCAACCTTGGTACTATTGTACCATAGGACGTCTTGGCTTTTCAGCAATTTTTCTGAGCGCAAATGCAGTTATTCAAATTTTAATAAAGCGTTAAGGGCATGTCTCCTTGGCTCGAGACATATATCAGAATGACAAGCTTTTTTTCGGAAAGGAAGTCGGTTGCTTCGATGCGAAGATCAAACTTCATGCTTTACGGTGCAGCGCTGATCATCTTTAGTTTGGCGCTTCTCATGCTTGCTTTTCCTGCCGAAGCGCTGCAAGCATCGCTCAAAGGAATATCTATCTGGTGGGACGTGCTGTTTCCGTCTCTCTTCCCTTTTTTCGTCATATCCGAGATGATGCTGGGCGTCGGACTGGTGCACTTTTTCGGAACGCTGCTCGACCCGCTGATGCGGCCGCTGTTCCGTATTCCGGGCATCGGCGGCTTTGTTATGGCTATGGGATTCGCTTCCGGGTATCCTATCGGCGCGCGGCTCACGTCTCAGTTGTGGGAAAAAGGGCTAGTGAACCGGGAAGAGGGAGAACGGCTCGTATCCTTCACTACGTCCTCCGATCCGATCTTCTTGATCGGGGCCGTTTCGGTCGGATTTTTCCATAATCCGGCCATTGCCGGACTGCTTGCCGCGGCGCATTACGGCTCGGCGATGCTGGTGGGCTTGCTGATGCGGTTTCATGGCAAGCCGGTGGTGGGTAATAACGTGCAGAAGCCCGCAGAGGGCGTAAGCAGCGGTCCGATTTGGCGCCGGGCATTCGAGGAAATGCATGCGGCGCGACTCGCCGACGGGCGGCCTCTCGGCGTGATGTTGCAAAAAGCGCTCGGCTCCGCGGTCCAACTGGTCATGCTGCTTGGCGGGCTGGTCGTTTTCTTTTCCGTTGTCATGGAAGTATTGTCATCGGCCGGCATCATGGCATACGTTTACGCCGGAGTCGATTCCGTGTTGAGCCTGTTCGGCGTTCCGGTTGTACTGTCCAAAGCGGTCGTTAACGGCTTTTTTGAAGTCACGCTTGGGACCAAAGCTGCCGGCAACGCGGAAAGCATTCCGCTCGTCTATAAAGCGGCCATCGCCGCCTGGGTGCTGTCATGGGCTGGCCTTTCCGTTCATGCGCAAATTGTCAGCCTGCTTCACCACACGAACTTGCGTTATTTGCCTTTTGCTTTCGCGCGCTTTATTCATGGGCTGCTGGCGGTGGTGTTCGTTATCGTCTTGTGGAAGCCGCTCGATGCTTATCAGGAGGCGCTGGGGGCGTTTATGCCACAACCAGACGTAACGCGTCCGTTGACGACTATGATCGTGCATGCCCTCCCGACCGCCGCCGTTACATTCGCCGCACTCATAGGAACGATGTTGATGATGTCGCTGTTGTTCTGGATAGGCAAAAGATGTATGAACCGGTTGCGAACATAAGATACTAGGAGGAGCATAATATAGGAAAGTTCCTGCCAATGCAGGAAACATGCAGCGGTGGCTACGCAATTTTCAGGTCAGAGGTGAAACGATGTATAAAGTATATAATCCGAAGCTCCGTGAGTTGCCGCCTTCCATTGGGCGTTTGGGAGAGCTCGCCTACAATCTGTGGTTCAGTTGGAGCGACCAGGCAAAATCATTGTTTGCTCGAATCGATCCGCTGTTGTGGGACCAATATGTGCACAACCCCGTGCGGCTTCTCGCGGAAATTGATGCAAGCAAGCTGCAACAGATCGCTGCAGACGAGTCTTTTGTTCAACAATACGATGCCGTAATACGGCAATGGGACGAATACTTACAGGCTCCGTCCTGGTTCGAGGAAACGTATCCCCAGCACAAGCAGCAGGCGATCGCGTATTTCTCGGCGGAATTCGGATTCCATGAGTCGCTTCCCATTTATTCGGGGGGACTTGGCGTACTGGCCGGAGATCACTGCAAGTCGGCCAGCGACCTCGGAGTACCGCTCGTCGGGATCGGGCTTTTATATAAAAAGGGGTACTTCAACCAAAAAATCGATACGGACGGCAATCAACTGGCGGAAACCGTCACTTACGATTTTGCCAAATTGCCGATTGCTCCCGCGTATGCGGATGCTGCGCCATCGGAATTGCCGCAGGAGCTCGTCGTCACCGTCGCGCTCGCTGACCGTACCGTCCGGTTAAAAGTGTGGCACGTGCAAGTCGGACGCGTATCCGTCTACCTGCTCGATGCCGATCTTGAAGAAAACAGCCCCTGGGATCGGGAGTTGACCGCTCAGTTATACGGCGGCAATCAAGACATTCGGATCGCACAGGAAGTTCTGCTGGGGATCGGCGGCGTCAAAGCGCTTCGAGCGCTCGGCGTCCCGACAGGCGTCTTCCATATTAATGAAGGCCACGCCGCATTCCTATCCTTTGAACGGCTGCGCGAGCAGCTGGACAAGGGGCTCTCGTTTCACGCGGCGCTGGAAGTGATCCGCGCCAGCACGGTGTTTACGACACATACGCCGGTTCCCGCCGGCCATGACGCTTTTCCGCTGCCGATGTTCGAGTATTATTTACACGACCTGTTCACGGCTTACGGCCAGTATCGCGATGTACTGACGCAGCTCGGTCTCGATGCGGGCAAAAACTTGTTCAACATGACGTATCTCGCCCTGAATACGTCGGCGATCCGCGGCGGGGTCAGCAAGCTCCACGGCCAAGTATCGCGCGAGATGTTCCGGGGATTCCACGGTAATATCGGTGCGGAGGAAGTACCGATCGGCCATATTACGAACGGCGTTCACTTAAGTACCTGGCTGGCGCCGGAACTGAAAGAGCTGTACAGCCGGTTCCTGCCCGGAACATGGACGACAAGCCAGACGAACAAAGACCAGTGGGGCGGCATCGATCTTATCCCTGCCGAGTCGCTCTGGGCCGTTCATAAGCAGCTTAAGGAAAAGCTGATCGGATACGCCAGAGCCAATCTCCGCGAGCAGCGCCGCCGCAACAGTATGCCGGCCGAAGTGATCGAGGAAGTGCGGCAGTATTTGTCCAAAGATGCGCTGACGATCGGCTTTGCCCGCCGGTTCGCCACGTACAAGCGAGCGAACTTGGTGTTCAGCGATTTGAACCGGCTGGATCGGTTAGTGAACGACCCCGATCGGCCCGTGCAATTTATGTTCGCCGGCAAAGCCCACCCCGCCGATCGACCGGGGCAAGAATTGATCCGGGAGGTGTACCGGGTGTCGCAAATGGAGCGGTTCAGTGGCAAAATCGTCCTGCTCGAAAACTACGACATGAACCTCGCAAGATATTTGGTGCAAGGGGTCGACGTATGGTTGAACAACCCGCGCCGGCCTCACGAAGCGAGCGGAACTAGCGGACAAAAAGCGGCGTTGAACGGCGTCATCAATTTCAGCGTGTTGGACGGTTGGTGGGAGGAAGGATACGACGGCAGCAACGGCTGGAGCATCGAGATGAACAACGAAGCGGATTGGGCTACGCAGGAAAGGGAGAATACGGAGTCCATCTATCGTCTGCTTGAAAATGAAATCATTCCGCTTTATTACAACCAAGGTGCTCTTCCGACACAATGGGTGAACCGGATGAAGCGTTCGATTCGTACGCTTGCCCCCGTATACAACACGGACCGCATGGTGATGGATTATACGAATGAAACGTACGCCCCTTCGCTTGCAAGAACGCGGCACTTTATCGCCAACGATTATGAGGAAGCGATCAAAGTCGCCGATTACAAGCAGTTTATATTGCAGCATTGGCACCAGGTGCGCATTATCGAAGTGAACGACGGGAGCGGCAAAGCGAGAGTCGCTTCGCAGGCGGCGGACCCGCTGAAAGAGGTGTCCGTTACCGTTAAGTTCGGTCCCGTCTGGTATAAGGACACGGCGGTCGAGATCGTCTACTATGAGGAACACTCGGGCAGATGGCAGCAGCGGGTCATTGAGATGGAACCGTCGCGACAGCTCGACGACAGTACCGTGATCTACCGCGCATCCATTCCTGCGCATTTGAAGCACGGCCCGCATTTTAGCGTTCGCGTTCATCCGATTAGCCCGAACTTCGCCCGCAGGTTCGAACTGCCGCTAGTCACTACGTTTTAAGCAAGGCACAGGTCATGGCTTGATTTTCAGGCCGTGACCTTTTTCTTTTATGTAAACGCATCGCAAGCGGCTGCGCCATTGTTTTATTGCTATGAATAATTTATTATAAAAGTAGCGAATTTTGTCAGATTGGCTTATTTAGGAGGACGACCGTTGAAATATAATGTAGTTCACCGCGGCGATGAGATTTCCATTCAATTGATGCATACGTTTCACGAATTAATCCGGCAGCGTGGACTTACCCACGATGAGGTTTCCCCGGATATCGTGCTTTCCATCGGGGGCGACGGAACGCTGCTGCAAGCTTTTCATCGGTACAAGGATCAACTTGATCATATTGCATTTGTCGGCATTCACACGGGACGGCTCGGTTTTTTTGCCGATTGGAAGCCGGACGAAGTGGAACTGTTAGCTCAGCTGATGGGAGAAAGCGCCAAGCAGAACGACCTGCGCGTCGTTAAATATCCGCTTGTCGAAATCCAAATTACTACCCCGCAAGGGATCGAAACGCAGCTTGCGCTCAATGAGTTCACGCTCAAAGGCGTCGACGCTACGCTCGTTGCGCAGCTTCATATCAATGATGAGCTGCTTGAGACGTTTCGCGGCGACGGCATCTGTATCTCCACCCCATCGGGGAGTACCGCATATAATAAAAGCTTAGGTGGCGCAATCGTGCACCCGTCGCTCGACGCCATCCAGATTGCGGAGATTGCATCGATCAACAACCGCGTATTCCGTACGCTCGGCTCCCCAATTTTGCTGCCGAAGCATCATCATTGCGACATTTATCCGCGCGCGAATCAGAACATTGTGCTGTCCCTTGACCACGTGTATCTTCAGCGCAATGACATCATCTCCATCCGGAGCATGGTGGCTGCCGGCAAAAAAGTAAAGTTCGCCCGCTTCCGCCCGTTCCCGTTCTGGAGTCGCGTACGCGAAGCGTTTATCGGATACGAGAGCAATTTGATGTAACCAACGTTTCAACAATGAAAAACCTGGCCGCGCGGCCAGGTTCTTTTCTTTTCGTATGTTATAGCCTCCGTACGTTACCACAACGGCTCCAATTCTCGACGGCCATTCTCCCCGCAGCAATGTAAGGCGTTACGTTTCCGTACCGGAGGGAGAGGATGGCTTCGGTTTAGGCGCATTTTGGTTGGAATGCGGTCTGTGCGACTTGCCGGGCGCTCCGCTTCGATGGGATTGACCTTGAGGCTGGCGATGCCGCGGTCCATGCCCCCGTGGTCCCGGGGCTTGTCCCTGTCCGTGATTCGATCCCCGTTTGTCCTTCTCACTTGGAGCGGAATCGGCTGTCCCTTGCTTATGCGTCTTGCCCTGGCCGTAAGAAGCGGTTTGCTGGTTTGCCGGCTGTTCAGGGGGCAGTTCGGTATCCAGGAACAAATCTTCTTCGCCTTCATTGATTTGCCCTTGGGGATCCCCCCCTTGCCTGCCCGGCACCTTCTCGATAATAAAATAGGCACAGCCGAAATTGCAGTATTCGTTCAAGTAGTCCTGCAATGTGGAGATCGCCGTATCTTTGGTCGCCTTCGGGTGGTTATCCTTATAAAAGCCGCGCAGCCGAAGCTGGTTGTAGCCCCAGTCACCCACGATGTAATCGTACCGTTCCAGCACCTCGCTGTAACGATCGCGGAACGCCTCCGGCTTCCAGCCGCTCTTATGGTCCGTAACGACCTCATACGTTCTGCCCGCAATATGAATCAACGCACTTGCCTCCTTCCTGTTAAGATTGCTGAGCCGATTGCACCTGCTCATGCGCGTGATAGGAGCTGCGTACAAGCGGTCCGGACTCGACATGCCGGAATCCGAGTTTCATACCTTCCGCCTTCAGTTCCGCAAACTGCTCCGGCGTATAATATTTTTCGACGAACAAATGGTTCAGACTCGGCTGCAAATATTGACCGATGGTCATGATATTGCAATCAACCGCTCGCAAATCGTGCATCGTTTGTACGATTTCATCCCAAGTTTCGCCTACGCCGAGCATAATGCTGGACTTGGTAGGAATCGAAGGAGCCATCCGTTTGGCGCGCTCAAGCAGCTCCAGAGAACGGCGGTATTTGGCTTTGGCGCGAACTTTGTCGGACAATCGCTCCACCGTCTCTACATTGTGATTCAAAATATCGGGCTTTGCCTCCATCACGATGCGAAGCGACTCCTCGCTGCCTTGAAAATCGGGGATAAGCACCTCTACACTTGTGAGCGGGTTGCGCCGGCGCACCGCGCGAATCGTCTCGGCGAATATGGACGCCCCGCCGTCCTGCAAGTCGTCCCGCGCCACAGAAGTAATCACCGCATGACGCAATCCCATTTGCTCTGCCGCTTCCGCAACGCGCTCCGGCTCCTGCAGATCCAGCTCCGTAGGCAGTCCGGTATTTACCGCGCAAAAACGGCAGGCCCGTGTGCAAATATCGCCCAAAATCATAAAGGTTGCCGTTCGATTCGCCCAGCATTCATGTATATTCGGGCACTTCGCTTCCTCGCATACGGTGTGGAGCGTTTTGCCGCGCATCATATTTTTCAGTTCTTTATAGTTGTCGCCCGTCGTCAGCTTGATTTTCAGCCAGTCCGGTTTACGTTCGATTTGACGAGTAGCCATCGTTTGTCCCTGCTTTCCGCTGCTTTCTGTCTATCCGTATATGCCGCGGCAAGCATGCGCTTAAGCCGCTTTAGGCTATTATATCACGAATAAAGGAACAATCCACTTTCGAATTGAAATGTGGTACACTATCAATGGATTGTCGGCGGCGCTCAATACAAGATAATACAACTGCTGTACGACACCATTCGTTTCAGCGCCATTGCATGATAAAAACAGAAACCGGAGGATACGCTTTTATATGAATATCGATAACATTTTAAAGCTGGTTCGATCCGGAGATTTGGATATTGCAGAAGCCAAAAGGCTGCTCGAGGAGCAAGCGTCTTCGGTTCCGCGTCCGCCGGATCGCAGCGCGGGCGAAGTACATACAAATGGAGAAAGCAAGGCTTCGACCTCGTCCGAAGCTGAAATTCAAGGAATCGACGACACGCTGGGCTATGCGCAGCTCGATCTGCACCGGGCGAAGCGCACCGGCTTTCCCGAAGTGATCTTCGGGGAAGGCAAGACCGCCGAACAGATCGCCTCCATCTTCGAGCGGCTTATGGCGCATTCGGACCGCGTGCTCGCCACCCGGGTCAGTCCCGACAAAGCCGCGTACGTGCTGGAGCGTGTTCCGGGCGCGGTACATCACGCCGATGCCCGGGCGCTGACCTGGACGCGCGAAGATGCGGTCATGGCAGACGACGGCTACATTGCCGTCGTCTGCGCCGGCACATCGGATCTGCCCGTTGCCGAAGAAGCGGCCGTTACGGCGGAATGCATGGGCGTCCGGACGGAGCGGATTTACGATGTCGGCGTGGCCGGCATTCACCGGCTGTTCCGGCGGCTGCCCGTCATACGCGGCGCCAAAGCGATCGTCGTCGTAGCCGGCATGGAAGGCGCGCTCGCCAGCGTACTGGGCGGGCTTGTGTCCGTCCCAACGATCGCCGTGCCGACCAGCATCGGCTACGGCGCCAGCTTCCACGGACTAGCCGCGCTCCTCGCGATGCTGAATTCATGCGCTCCGGGTATCTCCGTCGTCAATATAGACAACGGCTTCGGCGCCGGATATAATGCGGCTCTCATTTATAAAAATTCCAAATAATTCGCAGGTTGCATGCGGGCAAAGAGGGATGACGATGAAAATATTATATCTGGACTGCTTTTCCGGAATTAGCGGGGATATGACGCTTGCGGCGCTAATCGACGCCGGGGCCGACCGCGACTACATCGATGAGGAGCTTCGAAAAATCCATATCGAGCCGTTCGCGCTCGAATGGAAACGCGTGAACAAACGCGGCATCTCTTCCTTGAAGGTGGATGTATTGCTCGACCCGAACAGGCCGCCTGAACACCACCGTCACTATTCGGAGATTGTCGAGATCATTAACCAATCCGGCTTTAACGAGCGAGTTGTGAAGCTGAGCTTGGCTATTTTCGAGAAAATTGCCGTAGCCGAAGCGAAAATACATAATATTCCGATCGAGTCGGTGCATTTCCACGAGGTGGGTGCGATCGATTCCATCGTCGATGTCATCGGTGTAGCGCTCGCGATCGATTCGCTCCAGATCGAGAAAATCATCTGCTCGCCGGTCCCGCTCGGTTCGGGAACGGTACGCTGCGACCACGGCATATACCCGGTTCCTGCGCCGGCAACGCTGGAAATGATGAAAGGACTTCCGATCGCCACAACCCCGTATGCGATGGAAATGACGACGCCAACCGGAGCCGGGATCGTCAGCGGCCTTGCAGACGAATTTGCCAAAGGGCTACCGCCGATGATCGTCGAATCGATCGGCTACGGTGCCGGAACCCGGGATCTGCCGAATCAGCCGAACGTACTCCGAGCAGTAGTCGGTCAGCTTGATCCTTTTTTGAGCAAATACCAACTTAGCCATGGACAGCTGCAGCAGGATCACGATCACCATCACGAGTCCGAGCACCATCATCATCATGAGCACGCTCATCCGACGGGGCACGCGCATCACCATCATCACGATCCGGCTCATGGACACAGTGATGACCATCATCATGGGCATGACGACCATGGACAACATCATCATCACCACGGACATGAGAGCCATAGCCACGACCATGAGCAGCACGAGCATGACCATCATCACCATCACGATCATCATCATGAACATGACGATCATAGCCATGGTCATGACCATCCGCATGACAGCGGCCGCCAGTCGCTTCACACCCGCCCCCTCAGGCAATCCGCTGCGGTTCATCGTCATAAGCCCAGCGATGAAGATGCGGATGCCACCCCGTCGCCCACCCTGCGGCAATAAACGGCGAAACAGACGAAACAGCGGTTCCTTCCCTATCGGAAGCGAACCGCTTTTTTAGATCCGTTGCTCACGATTATGTAGAAATCTTCGCCGTACTTCATCGTACACTTGTTTGAGCGGAACGCCGTGCGCCTTGGCTGCCGTCTCGCATTCCTTAAACTCCGGCGCGAACTGCACCAGCTTCCCCTGATAAAATCCCGCTTTGATATGTATGGTCCCCCACGGCGTTTCCACCGCATGAAATTCCCTTCCCAAGCGGTGCACGGAGGCTCGCAAATAGCGAAGCCCGAGCGTCGTCGTTTCCCTGAAAATCACATCTTCCATCCGGTGGACCTCCGCTTCATGTACGAGAACGTTCAACATGACACCGGGCCGTCCTTTTTTCATAATGATCGGTATCCAATATACGTCATTAGCGCCTTCAGCAAACAGCAAGTCGCCGACATAGGAGCAAAACTCAGGGTTCATATCGTCAATATTGGCTTGTAGCAGGAGCATTCCTTCGTCTACATGCTCGTCGCGGTGATCAAACGTCATTGCTCATCCCTCCTCCTGCATCATAACAAAAACAACGCGGGATAAAAAGGAAAACGGCAGCGCATCCTAAGCGTAGTTTACAATCTGGTTGGGATATTCAAGCGAGGAGGAGCATCCCATGAAAGTATTGCGCATCCGAAAGCTCGTCACTTTGCTGTGCAGCACAATGCTCGTCTGCAGCGTTTGTATTCCTTCTCCGGCGGAGGCTGCTCCTGCTGCACCCGCGGAAAAGTCCGCAAACGACAAAAAACCGTCCGCTAAGCAAAATAATGCGGCAAACGGGATGAAGGCGGTATTTGCCGAACGAAAAGATTTGTTCGACAAAGTCAGCGCGCTGACCGGAATTCCTTGGTATTATCTGGCGGCAGTAGACCAGTATGAGCGGACGATGAACTTGGCCAAAAAAAGACGGGCACCAGACGGCGTCGTTGCTATTTATTTCAATGAGCTGCAGTGGGGCGGCATGCTGAATCCCGATCATGACGATACGAATGCGCAAAGCATTGCGCTGTTCGGCGGTATCGGCCGCGACGGTTCGGGAGATGGCGCAGCAGATCGGACGAATCCGCTCGACCGGCTGTTTACGATGGCTATGTTTTTGCTGAACAAAGGCAGCGCTCAGGATGATCTGCGGATCGGACTGTGGGATTACTATCAAAATACCCGCAGCGTGGAACGCATTGAACAGTTTGCCAAAATATACGCAAAGTACGATACGCTCGATTTGCATCAACATTGTTTTGTCATGCCGGTCGGCGCCGATTATTCCTATCGCAGCACTTGGGGAGCAAGCCGAGGCTGGGGCGGCTACCGGATTCACGAAGGAACGGATCTGTTCGCCGGCTATGGGGTTCCCGTGCGCAGCGCCACGTACGGCGTTGTCGAAGTCATGGGTTGGAACCCTTATGGAGGATGGCGTATCGGCATTCGCGATTTGAATAACGTGTATCATTATTACGCGCATCTTTCCGGCTTTAATAAGAAAGAAGTAAGACAGGGCGAAATCGTAGAGCCCGGCCAAGTGATCGGCTGGGTCGGCAGCTCGGGCTACGGAAAACCGGGAACGTCCGGCAAATTCCCGCCCCATTTGCACTATGGATTATACCGCGACAACGGTTTGACCGACTGGTCGTTCGATCCTTACCCGCATTTGCGCAAATGGGAACGGGAGGAACGGATGCGCCGCCGCAAGTAGCCCGCTGCACGAAACCGGCCCGCTCTGGTTACATTTACGGGTGCGGTCCGGACTAGCCGTTACCGGTGGCTCACTGCGAGTAAGGCGGCGGCCCACCCACACTATAGCTCGATGGTCTTCCATTAACGCCTTATGGTTTTTGCGCGTTTGCCGCCGGCGGAGCCGCATCCATCTTGGGCAGAGCGATGTTCGGCGGAGGCGTATTCGGCCCGACCGGATTGCCTTTGCCGTCAAAATAATACGTCGGCACATCCCCGACGACGAGCGAATACGAAATCGGCAGCTCCGTTTCCACGAGTTCGGGATCGGTATTGAACGGGATAATGACGGATATTTCCACGCTCACGCGGACGTATACTTCGACAACGACCATATTGATTCCGGCATTTTGGTATCGGGTATTCAAATCGACTTTGACGGAACCGGCCGGAACGAGCCGGATCGGAATATCCGGACCGAAAGAAGCCAGCAACGGACTGTTCATCGCCTGCCCGAGAGGAATACGCTCCGGTATCGATTGCAAACGGTCCAGCTGTTTTTTTACAATTTGAACCGTGTCCCCTGAAATTTTCATATGTTCCGCAGGATTGAGCGTGAAACCGTTCACCTTGCCATTGCGGTCGGTACGCCAATCGATCAGCTTCTCCAAATTTGTATTTTGCGCAATGCGATCGGACACCGCCGCATTGATCGATTCCGTTGCAATCTGTTTCATTCGGACTTTGGCCAATTGGGTCAGCGGCGTCTTCAAATTTCGATCAATATACATGTACGATTGCAAAATAAACAGAAGTACAATGATCAGAGCGATCAGAATGGTACGCTTCAGCTTGCTTTTGCTTGTCGGGCTGCTTTTCCACCTCCGTTTAAGCACCAAGCCCCTCCCCTCCGTCCCGTTCGGACCTGCTTTCCTTACAGCATATGCGGCTTGGCCGAACATCATCACCATTTAAGGAACGGGAAGCATCGCTGTCCAACCAGCGGTGTCGTGTGAGAAAAGCAAGAGCCAATCGATTCTGCTTCGAACCGTTAACGCCTGCGCGTACATACGAACGAAAAAGCTGTCCCTCCGCCTTTTTCACGGCGCGCTGAGGGACAGCCTCTTTGACTTACACTTATAGCATGATCTTGATTCCTTTCTTGGCGCTTTCGATAGCCCCGAATACCATCGCCATGCTGTGGATGTTATCCGAGCATACCGTCTCGGCATCCCGGCCCTGTTCCCGCGCGGCGAACATCTCGTCCAAGCAGCCGTTATGCCCTTCCCGTCCTTGCCATGTCGCGGGAACCTCGACTTGTTTCAACTGCCTATGAAAAGCCGGCTCCTTCGTCTCGTCGACGACTTCGCAGATCGGGTCGGCTCCGCCGGCCCATACCGCCGTGCCCTTGCTCCCAATCACTCTCCAGTCCGCTTCCCAAGGCGTATGGAACCCTTCGGAGCACCAGGAGCCCCGGTAGCAAAAGACCGAGCCGTCGCTCATCTCGAAGATGCAGATCGCCGAGGCATTGCCCTTGTACCAGGAACCCGGCGGGTTAAATTCATGACAGTATACCGATACCGGGTCTGCCCCGATAATAAACCGCGCCTGATCGAACGTATGGATCGCCATATCGAGAATGAGCGGACTGTCCATCAAATCGCGAAATCCGCCGAAATGCGCCCCGATGAAAAAATCGGCGTGAACCGTTCCAACCGTTCCGATGATTCCTTCCGCAACAACGCTGCGCAGCGCGCGTATTTTCGGAAGATACCTCCGGTTCTGCATAACGGCGAACTGCCGCCCGGACTGCTGCGCGAGCGTCACCAGTTCCCGCGCTTCTTCCATGCTTGCGGCCATTGGCTTCTCGCCGAACACGTCACACCCGCGAGACAGCGCCGTAGTCACGACCTGCTTGTGGCTTTCCGGAATCGTAACATCGAATACGAGATTCGCTCCGGTCTGCGATAACGCCTGCCCCAAATCCGTAAACAGCGGCACATTCAGACCAAACCGCTCCGCCATCACCTTCGCGCTTTCCTCCCGAATGTCGACCAATCCGACGATTTCGGCGTTGTCTCGCTTGACGGCATAGTCTACCCATGTTCTGGCCATTCCACCGCAGCCGGCTATGACAATGTTATGCGTTTTCATTTTATCATTCTCCCTCCCAAGGAAACTCGCTTTTTGCGCCGGTCGTCAAGCACAAAATCCGCACAGCACCGACACAATCGATCGCTTACGAGGACGGGCTGCCGTCAATTCTCGACACGCCAAGGGCCAGGTGCTCCCAAAGCAGCTGCTCCAGCATATCCCCTTCTGTCTCATTGCAATGAATAATGAGCACGGTTTCCGCCGAAATCGGCTTCGATTGGAAGTTTTTTCGTTTCAGCCAAATCCATTTGGACGTGTATCCGACCAATATCCCCGTCACGGCCCCGATAATCCCCCAAATGATCGGCCCCCAAGCCAGTTCAAATCCATAGACCGTGCCGAGCAGCATGAAGCAAGTGCCGAGAATCGCCGCAAGGTCGATCATGCTGACGCCGTCCGCCCGATGAAGCGAATCGTACATCGCACGCGGTTTTTTTCGTTTCTCCAGCGGAACGGCCATTATGTTTTTGTTCGAAATCCCTTTTTGCTCGATCGCGGTAATGACCAGTTCCAAATAAATAGACTGCTCGAAGGTCGAAACGATATACACCGGGTTCACTCCATACTATATTGGCATTTCGAATTGCTTAGACTGGTAGTTGCTCTTCAAATAATTGATTTGCTCCATTTCGAACAGCTTGTTGTATTCCACGGCCGATACATAAGCGTCATAACCTACGAAGCAAAAAATCGACGGCAAATACAGCACCCACTGCATGTCCATGGCTTCTTTCGCCCCGGCAAAATCGCCCATCATCGTCATTTGGATCCCTACCGGAATGTGCGAAAAGTACATAATGACAATCGTCCAGCCGAACAGAAAAAAACCGGCGAGCACCTTTTGGAGATACAAGTGGCCTAAACCCGGTACCAGCAAAGACCATGCAACAGCCGCAATCGGCTCCCGTTTATCCAAATAGTTAATGTCCCAAGCCGATATCGTAATCGGAGACATCGGCGCATTCTCCCGTTCCGCGAGCAAATACTGCTTGTTCAAATCGACGGAGGAGCGGTAACTGTCCCAGATCGAATACATATAGATGCCGACATAAATAATGAGCCAACGCTCGTCGACTACCTCTTTGGCTTTGTCAAAATGACCAAGCAGCGAGTACAAAATGCATGAATTCACTCTGGCGTGATGATTGATAAACACTTCCCAGGATATCAATATAAATGCTTTTGCATATCGGTGCTGCAGCAGGTTGCCGAAGCCAGGGAAAGAAAAGGCGAAAAACGCAACGACCCACGGATTCCGCAGGTGGATTTGCGTCGTATTGAACGTCGACAAATACGCTCGGACCCGTCGGGCCGGTGTGGATTGATTCATAGATGATCCCTCATCTGCGACTTGGAATTCCCTTACACCAATATGTTAACATTTTTGTCAAATTTTTATACCGATTTTTGCGATGCTTTCAACAGTCGCGCGACATTGCGGGTGCATTCGTACAGATTGAACTCGGCGTGCTCCAAGCAATCGCGCAGCGATGCAGGCCCGCGCACAATCGAGAAGCAGCCCGCAAAATGGTCATTGAGCCGCTCGCTCTCATCCCCAAGGCTCCCGGAAATCAAGATGGCTTGCTTCCCCGCCGCCTTCGCCGTCTGCGCCACATGGAGCGGAAGCTTGCCGAACAACGTTTGCCCGTCGCTGCGCCCCTCTCCTGTGATCACCCAGTCGGCCTCGGCGATATACCGCTGCAGCGAGGTCATCTCCTCGACCACCTGTGCACCGGGCACGATCGCGGCTCCCAAGGCGATCAAGGCGAAGCCGAGGCCGCCCGCCGCACCCGCACCGGCTCGATCTCTCAGGCCGGGGCCGGCGGTGGCTTCCACCAAATCCGCGTAGGCAGCTAGCGCTTGATCGAGTGACGCCACCTGCTCCGGCGTAGCCCCTTTTTGCGGGCCGAATACGTAGGACGCGCCCTGCGGCCCAAGCAGCGGGTTCGTCACATCGCAAGCGATCGTCAGCCGGCACTCCTTGAGCCGCGGGTCCAGTCCGCTCCAATCCACCCCGGTAAGCTCGGCCAACTCGCGTCCGAAGCCCGTCGCCGTTCGCCCGCTGCGGCATGTAAATCGCAAGCCAAGCGCGCTGAGCATGCCAAGCCCGCCGTCATTCGTCGCACTGCCGCCAAGGCCGATGACAAAACGCCGCAAGCCCTGGTCGAGCATGAACCGTATCGCATCGCCCAGTCCGCGGGAAGTCGTATTCATCGGATTTCTCTGCTGCGCATCCACCATCGGCAATCCGAAAATATTAGCCACCTCAATGATGACCGAAGCTTCCGAATGTCCGCCGATGACGCCAACGTACGTATCGACCGGCTCCCCCAATGCCCCTGTAGCTTGAACCGGGACGGTTTGCCCGCCAGCCGCTTGTACGAGCGCGTCGACGGTCCCTTCCCCTCCGTCCGCCATCGGAATGATGCGCACATCCGCTTGCGGCATTTCCTCCAGCAGCGCTCTCGCCATCGTTTCGCCGACTTTGGAAGCGGTCAAGCTTCCTTTATACGAGTCCGGCGCGATTACAAATTTCATTGCGGCCACTCCCCCAACCCAATATTTTACTGTTTCATCATATAATAAATTGGGATTGGAATACATAGGGTTTGCCTGCGATTGGAAAACTATCCGGGTCTTGTGATTTCAGAAGGGCTCGATGCCCTGGGAGGAGTTGGCCATGGAAAATACGTATGAGGATATGATCCTGCCCGTGACGACGATCACTAGCGGAGACGGTTTGGAAACAGCCTCCGATCTGTACTGTCTTCCGATTCAAATCGTGAATGTCTGTTTTGCGGGGGATCCGGAAGGCGATTGGGTGTTGGTTGATGCCGGAATGCCAAGGTCGGCGGATACCATGCTTCGCGTGGCGGAAGAACGCTTCCACGGCTCGAAACCGCAGGCGATTGTTCTCACGCACGGCCACTTCGATCATGTCGGCGCCATTGTCGATCTGGTCCAGTACTGGAATGTTCCGGTGTATGCGCACGAGCTTGAACTCCCCTATTTGACCGGACGTGCAGATTACCCTCCGGCCGATCCAACCGTGGACGGCGGTCTTGTCACGGAAATGTCCCCGCTGTTCCCGAACGACGGAATTGACCTCTCCGGTCACATCAGGTCGCTCCCCGCGGACGGCAGCGTCCCGTCCATGCCCGGTTGGCGCTGGGTTCATACACCGGGTCATACCCCGGGTCACGTATCGTTGTTCCGGGATCGCGATCGCGCCCTTATTGCGGGCGACGCGTTCGTCACGGTCAAGCAGGAGTCGCTCTATAAAGTAATTATGCAGGAGACGGAATTCAGCGGCCCGCCGAAATATTTTACGACGGACTGGGGATTGGCCGAGGAATCGGTGAAGAAACTGGAAGCTTTGAAGCCGGCCGTTGCCGTTACCGGTCATGGGCGACCGGTATCCGGCGATGTACTGGCTGAGGGACTGCGCCTACTTGCGAACGACTTTAAGCGGATCGCCGTGCCGCAGCAGGGCCGCTACGTTCACTGAACGACCTCGGCTACTCAAGGATGGCCGGGCTGGCGCACGGCTCGGCTGCGTACGCGCTGCACGTGCAAAAGCCGCATGAATAAGCCGACCGCTCCGGAAGCTAGACCGGCAATAAGTCCGACCCAGTAGCCGAATGCTCCCATGGAAGTGTAATGAGCGAGCACGTATCCGATCGGCAGTCCCAGCACCCAATAGGAAATGAGCGCGACGATCAACGTAATATTGACATCCTTGTACCCGCGCAGCGCGCCTTGAATCGGGGCCGCGATGGCATCGGACAGCTGAAAGAAAATGGCGTACATCAAAAACTGCTGCGCCAAAACGGCCACCGCCGCTTCTTTCGTGTAAATCGAGGCAATTTGCTCGTTCAATACGAGCAGCAATAAAGCGCACAGCAAAGACAACCCGATGGCGAAACCGATGCCCAAATAGCCGTACTGCCGCGCGTCCCGGTACCTCGCCGCTCCCGCTTCGAAGCTGACCAGTATCGTCAGCGCCATCGAGATGCTGAGCGGGATCATGTACAGAAACGAAGCGAAGTTGAGCGCGGCCTGATGCGCGGCAATAGTAATGGTGTCATATTCGCTCATCAGCAGCGTCACGGCGGCAAAGATGCTCGTCTCGAAAAAAATCGCAAACCCGATCGGTACGCCGATCTGCAGCTGTTCCTTCCAAGCTTTAAACGATAAGCCGAACCATTTGTTTGTAATCCGGTATGAGGCAAACGGCTGTTTGCGGATCATGACGAAAAAAGCGATGGCGCAAATGCACCAATACGTGATCGCCGAAGCGACGCCGGCCCCGATGCCCCCGAGTCGGGGAAAGCCCATGTTGCCGAAGATGAACAAATAATTCAGCAAAACGTTGATGGGCAGCGACAACAGCGTAATCGCCATCGTCATCCGGGTTTGCCCGAGCGCATCCATGAAGCTGCGAAGCACGGTGTAAATAAAGAGCGGTATCGTTCCGGCAGAAATCGCGATCAAAAATCCGCGAGCCGTGCTGCGAACCGCCGGTTCCAAGTTCATCGCCTGCAGCATCGGATTTAGCGCGAATGCGCCGCAGGCAATGACGGCAAGCGCGAGCGCCGCAGCCAAATAGATGCCCTGGATGACGGTAAACGGCACTTTCTCGTTGCGTCCTGCGCCGACCAGCTGCGCAACGATCGGCGTGATCGCAAACATAATGCCGTTCAATCCGGTTTGTACGGGTACCCATATGCTGGAGCCGATGGCAACCCCGGCCAGGTCGACCGCTCCGGCATGGCCGGACATGAAGGTGTCAAAGAAGGTCATAGCGAACATCGTCAGCTGCGTAATCATAATTGGCAGCAAAATGACAATAAATTGACGTGTTTTTTGCAGTAAAGAGTGAGTCTGGATCATTACCTTGCAGTTCCTTTGTTTGAATTCGTTCATAGTATATCCGGAATCGTTCACGGGCTAAATGATAAACGTTATTACATATTAACAGAAATAATCCCGATGCGTAAGAACATCGGGATTGTTTTCCATCTATTTACTTGAGGATATCGACTTTATTCCGACAGCTTCTTGCGCAGCTCCGCAATTTCCGCCCGGCGCTGTCCGCTCTTCCGCGCGGAAGCGGCTTCGATGACAGGCGCGGCTTCCCCGGCTTCCGTCATGCGCCGAATGAGACGGTGCTTCAATTCGTCCGCAACGCCCCGGAACGACTCGATGCCGGCCAAGTTGTTCAATTCGTACGGGTCGGCCTTCAGATCGTACAGAAACTCTTCTACGTAACGATCGGAACCGGCATCTTTTCCGCCCTTCTTATCCGGCGCCGAGACGCTGTACTTCCACCGGGAAGTGCGGATCGCGCGTCCCACCTGCGTTTCGCTGATCTGAACGAATACTTCCTCCGGCCAATCCGCCCGATTCCCCTGCACCAAAGGGACGATCGATCGTCCCTGCATTTCCGGCGGAACCGGAATGCCGGCGGCGTCCAGCAGCGTCGGCGGAATGTCAATCAGGCTAACAAGCTCGTTGATCCGCCCCCGCCAATCGAAACCGGGTCCGCGAACCGCCGTCGGCACGCGAATCGAGCTGTCATGGCAGGAGCGCTTGTACTCGTTGTTGCGCGTTTTGAAATGGCAAGCGTGATCCGACGTGAACAGCACGATGGTGTTATCCAGCAAGTTCAAGCTCTTCAGCGCGTCGAACAATCGGCCGAGCGCTTCGTCGAGCCGCTTCACCATCCCGTAATAGCCGCCCAAATGCTGAGGGGCGGTGCCGACAAGCGCCGTCAAATCCGGCGGCGACCATCGTCCGGTATACATTTCCTCGTAACCGTCCGGTCCCGGGTAATCGTCGCGGTGGTTTTGATGATGCGGCTCGATATACGACAGGAACAAGAAGAACGGGTCTTGCTGGTGCTGATCGATGTAGCGGATCGCGGCATCCGTCTGCGCGTCCACCCGGTAGCCGGGCAGCTTCACTTCCCGGCCGTCATTATCGTACAGCACCGTATCGTACGCGTCGGACGAAAATTCGAGCAGATTGGCCGCAAGCCAATATTCGTAGCCGCCGCGCTGCTCCTCCGGCACGGGCTCGTCGGAAGCCAAATGCCATTTGCCGATATAGCCTGTCGAATACCCGCTTTCCTTGAAGTAATGGGCCAGCGTCTTCTGCTGCCCGAGCGGAATGCCGTTGCGCCAACAGCCGGACGTTGTCGCGTAAAGTCCGGTTTGCAGGCACGAGCGCGCCGGCCCGCACACCGGCTGGCAGGTGAAGGAATGGTACAGATGCGTTCCCTGCAGCGCCATCCGGTCGAAATTCGGCGTCAACTGCAGCGGATTGCCGTGGACTCCCGTCGTATCCCAGCGCTGCTGATCCGTAAAAAATACGATAACATTCGGTCGTTTCGTTTCTGGATTCACCGTTCCAGTCCTCCCGGTTTGAGCGCGCCATCATTCGGTCGGGATGGTGCACGCCGCTTTATTTTTTGTCAGCCAGCTTTAATTCCGCAATGCCCTTGCTCGCTTCCTCTTCCGCTTCCCTGAGCGCCGTGTTCACGTCCGCTTTCCCCGCATTGACCTTCGACAAAGCGTTGTTCACCGCTTTCTCCGCAGCGGCGTCGTATTTCGTCTGCTGGGCGTTCGGCGCATACTTGTTTTTGAAGATCGCCTGCACGTTTTTCCCCTGCAAGCTCTTGAGATCTTGACCGAACAACGACTTGTATTTCTCGGCTTTTAGCGACGAAACCCTGGCCTTTCGGGCTACCTGCGTCTGTACTTCGTCGTTGGTGGTCAGGAACGTAATGACGTTGAACGCATCCTCCGGATGCTTCGCCGTGGAAGAAATCGAAAGAATATGCGATTCGGTCTCCATCCCTTGCACTTTGGCGTCCTTGCGTACCGGGAACGTCGCCATATCCCATTTGAAGCTTTGCCCGCTCAGTTCCAGCTCTTCCAGCTCGCCGATCCGGGCTCCGTACGAAGTATACATTGCCATGGTCCGGTCCTTTACGAACCCGTCCCTGCCGCCCTTCGCCTGTTTGT
The DNA here is from genome assembly GCF_910594985.1 of Paenibacillus allorhizosphaerae. Taxonomy (GTDB): domain Bacteria; phylum Bacillota; class Bacilli; order Paenibacillales; family NBRC-103111; genus Paenibacillus_G; species Paenibacillus_G allorhizosphaerae. The sequence goes on along the minus strand of NZ_CAJVCE010000013.1, from coordinate 119,826 downwards.
TATCCGGCAGCTTGTTCAGCGTTTGATGATACTGCATCAGCCATTTCCAATCGTCGGTTGCGATTACCGGCTTTTCCGTCTTGGGGTCGACCAGCGGCATTCGCAGGGAAATCGCGTCTCTCGTAATGCCCGAAGTACCCAGCGCGCGAACGGACGGTTCCTTCTCGGCCACTTTTCTGGCAAGCTCAAGAATGTCCTCCCAGGCAAGTCCTTCGGCCGGATAAGGGATGCCGGCACGGTCGAAAATGTCTTTGTTGTAGAACAATGCACCGTAATTGATAGAAAATGGAAGGGCGTACATTTGTCCATTATCAGACAAACTTTTAATTTGGTCAATTGCCCTTTTCTCGTATTGATTCATATCCAGCTTCGATTTATTGATCATCTCTTGAAGATCCTTCATCAGGTTCAGTTCAAGAAATCCGCCTACCGTGATGGATGAGGTGAAGATCATGTCCGGAAATTCGCCGGCCGTTATGAGCTGATCCCGTTTGGCCTGTCCCTCCCGGATCAGCTCCATGGTAATGTGGGGAAACTTTTTCTTTACCGGGTCCGCTATCAGTTCTTTGAATTCCGTATCGGAGATGCTTCCCCCCGCTTGAAACACCTGAAGCGTAATCTGCTTCGCGTTCTCAGCCGGCTTCCCGGGCTGCTGCTCTCCCTGTGGCGCTCCCGTATTCCCGCCTGACGAACAACCGGAAATGAGCAGACAGCCGAGCGAAAATAAGACGGCCTTTCTTCTCATGAGCATAGTCGATCCCTCCTCCATTCGCACAATTCGCATTTATTTTTTGCCGGCAGTTGCTTTCATCTTTTTCCATTCCTCGTTCGCCTGCTGCTCAATGATGTCGCCGCCCTGCTGATAATACAGCTTCACAAATTCATCCCAACGGTCAACGGAATATTGTCCGGTCACAATTTTAGAGAAATACTGTCCCCACAGGTCCTCATCCAGGTCGGCATAATCCAGCTCGGCGGGCACTTTTTTCCACAATGCGTTGGAGATCGTATGCCGTGCCGCTTCCACCAGATCTTGCTTTACCTCATCGCTCGCCCAGCGCACGTCGATATCGTTCAGAAAACGGATCGGGTTCGAAAATCCTCTACGGTAAAGCTGAGCATATTCTGAGTGGAGCACGATCCGGTTGGCCGCTTGCTCATAGCTGTAATCTTCGCCTTCCACTCCGTAGTGGATCAGGTTAAAGCCCCCGTTCTCGTTTTGCATCCAGTCCAGCATCCGGAACAGCTTTTCGGGCTGCTTCACATTCGCGGATACGGCGCGCAAGCTCCCGAACGGAGAACTCTCGGGGAAGCCGCTCTTGCCATCGGGGCCCTTGACGTTCGTAAAAAAGCGCAGCTTGGCTCCGGGATTCGCTTTGTGCAGCGCGGCGATGGTCGAGCTGTTCGGATCGACTTCGAGCGGCGCGTTTTGAAACATGCCGTATTGGGAACGGATGATGTTTTCGTTCCGCCGTTTCGTTTCCGTTACGAGAAAATGCGGATCGATCAGACCTTCCTTATACCACGACTGCAGCACGGCTAGCGCTTCCTTAGCTTCCGGCAGTACATACCCTTTCTTAATCATGCCGCCGCGTTCATGCCAAAAATCGGGATGGATGCCGAAAGCGCCGAAAATACCGGCAAACTGATGATCTTTCGCAGCCCCATATCCATACGTATCGTTGATGCCGTTCCCGTCCGGATCGCCGTAAGTAAACGCTCTCAACACCTCGTGCATTTCGTCCAGGTTGCGCGGCGCCTTCAGCCCCAGCCGGTCCAGCCAGTCTTGGCGGACAATAAAGCCGGCCCGGCTTTCCGAATTGTACGGTTCCGGCCGGTTTCCCGTCGGAATCGCGTAAATATAGCCGTTTACCGTAACGTAATCGAATTTGTCGTCCCGGATCATCCCGCTCACATGCGGAGATTTCGCAAGCCAGTCGTTAAGCGGCAGCAGCTTCCCCTCGTTTACGAGCCGCATGAAGGTCGGATAATCGACTTGAAACAAATCCGGCAATTCCCCCGCCGTCGCCTTTAAGTTAAGCTTGGTCATATAGTCTTGGCCGGGTGCAAATTCAATCTTGTAATCGATCCCCTTCAAGCCTTCCTTTTGCATTGCGTCCAGTATGAGCTTCTTGGCCAGACCGCCATCCGCAGGATATTCGGGTGCGCTGAATTTTTGAAAGATGCTGTACGTCGCCGTATGGTTGTCCGTTTCCTCCGCCCTGATGATTGATTCCGTTTGCGCCTCCGAAGTGCCCCCGCAGCCGGCCAGAAACGCGAGCGCCCCCGCTACAGCCAAACGCATGATGACCGTTCCCGACTTCATTGCGCTTTCCTCCCTCCTCGGGACCATGATCGTCATGCTCCCATCTTAGAAACGAACCGGATAAAAAGAAATCCCCACTATTTGATGAAAACCCGGAAAATGTGAAGTCAGCCGGCGTACATCAAATAGTGAAGATCCAAGTCAAATCGTCGGGATGACCATACTGCGGTATTTTCCCGGCGTAGTGCCCTCATATTTCTTGAAATATCGAATAAAGCTGTTCACATCGGGATAGCCGATCTGCTCGCTAATTTGCTGAAGCGTATACTCGTTCGACATCAGCAGTTCCTTGCTTTTGGCGATCCGAAATTCCGTTAAATGCTCAAGCGGTGATTTGCCGGTCTCAGCTTTAAAAAAACGGCTCAAATAACTGCTGCTGAGGCCAAGGTGCCCGGCGATATCGGAAATGGAGATGCTTCTCATATAGTTTTGCTCGATGTAATCCATCGCTTTCGATATGTAATGATGGTTCGATTTGTTATCCTGCATCGCATCGAGCGCATCAAACAGCCTCTGAATGTAGCGGAGCATCATATCGTGCAGCTGGTCGTTATTGGAGCATGCGAATATTTGCGAAACGCGAACCTGATCCTGCACCGCCTCCATCTCCAGCCCTTCTTCAAGCAGCTTGTTTTTGACGGCGCTGGTTAGCAGGATAATCATTTCATGCAGCGATTCCAGCTGGTATTTGTCGCTATAAATATAGTGTTCGAACAATTCCGCAATACAGGCAACCGCCGCTTCCCGCTGTCTGGATGCAATGCTGTACAGCAGCTGTTTTTGAATCGACATCGGATACTCGAACCTGGCATCCCTCTTCAAGTCGGCATAAAACGCGATATCCTCTTTATGAATGACAGGCTTATATGTAAACACGCGTCTAGCCTGCTCATACGATTCATGAACCTCCGAGATCGAAACGTACATATTGCCGAAGGTGAATTGAAGCGTCATTCGGAGCTCCTGCTGTACCCATCCGTGCACTTCGCGGCAGCACTCGCTCAGCTTGCTCTTCAGGCTGTCGGTCAGCTCGCGCTGCTCTACATTGAGAATAAAGCCTAGATCGGATTGCTCGAGCACGGTTCCGGCCACGCGAAACTGCTGCTCGAATTTACTCTTGATGTAGCTGAACATGAGCAGCTTGCGATCGTAGATCGCCTCGTCCGCGCATTCATGCGGATCGAACGAAGCAATCATCACCAAATAGCACGGCAAATCGAACGTGATGCCCATATCTTTCAGCTTTTCCGTAATATTTAGCGACTGCGAATAGTTTCTGTTCAAAATATCGTAAATGAAGCGATCCTTCATGACAGGCTCGCTTCGCTTGATCGTATCCTGAAACGCCGTATTTTCGTCGATCAGGCTGGCAATCGCTTCCGTTACCCAGACCGATTCGTTGTTCGGCAGTTTTGACGGTTGTTTAAAATAGCCGGACAAGCCGGCCATAATTTTTCGCCACGGTTCGTACATGTGCGAAGAAAGCAAATAAGAAATAAGGAGGCCGGTCATCAGGATGGTCAAATCGATCGTTACGATGCCGAGCAGTTTGCTGCCGAGCTTCTGCGCGTAGATTTCGTACGGATCGAAACGAACGAGCGTCCAGTTGATGCCATCCAGCTTCGTACCATAAGTAAAGTACGTCTTGCCGCCGATTTCCGTTATGCTCTGCTCCCTGTATTCCTTGGAAGCCAGGCCGGGCCCGTCCGTCCCCGGAACGGCTCCTTCGTCCAAATTGTCGTAAACGACATGTCCTCCGGAGTCCAGAATCATAATATGTCCGCCAGCCGACTGCTCCGTGTACAGCGATTGGATCATTGCATCCTTTTTCACATTGATAACCAATTGGCCCAAGGGGTAAGAATTTAAGGGAGGAACGCCGCGCGTAAAAGTAAATACTTGCGCCGGACTAACGCCAGAGGAATCCTGCAATATGCGAAGTTTATCGCCCGACAATCGGCCGTCGCTGGCCGTCAGCCGGTCAAGCAGCGCCTTGTCGTAAAAGTCGGCGCGTTTGAAGAGGCCTTCATTCGTGGTCAATACCGTATCGCTGACCTTCATGTACAAATACATGGAGTAAAACATGTCGCTCGTCGTCATCTGGTTTCGGAGATGCTTGTTGACCAAATTCGCTTCATATAGATTGAGCTCGGGCTGAGTAATCATCGTGTTGATGTCGCTGGACAATGAAAGCTGGAGAGATAGCGCATGAATACTGTCGACCAGCACTTCCATTTGCTTGGACATATACTGCAGGCTTTCCTTCTGGGCGCTGCGGTAGCTTTCCTTGAGCTCTGTCGAAAACGTATAAAAGTTGTACGAGCTGATAATAATCGTCGGGATTAAAATGGCGACAAGGTAGGAGATAAACAATTTGTTGAACATCGATATATTCAACAAAGCCCGTTTCTTTTTTGCTTTCAACGCCCCCACACTCCCCACCATCCAGTCGTTCGTTAAAAAAAATGGTAACGCATTCACTCCGCTTTGTAAATATAACTTTTTGTAAAAGGATAACGCTGCTCCGAGTATAGAAAAAAGGGGTTCTCAACGCCTCGGCAGATGAGAAACCCCATATTTTACATTGATCGTTTATAGTTTAAAAGTTATGCCCTAATTGATCACGAACCAAGTAATGACGCTGGAGAAAAGCAAAGAACAGGAAGCGGAAATCATAAGCCGGTTTCTCCATCGATTACGGCTCGTAAACGGTTTGCTGTCAAAAATTTGGGAAATAACTAAAATGACGATAAACAAGCAAATAAAAACAAAGCTGAAAACCATGAAAGCGGTCCTCCTCAAATCGTCCGGCATCCGCCGGTGTTAGGAAAAAAGACAACAAAAAAAGCCACAGAGGTATAAACCCTGTGGACGTCAGTTCGTCACAAGCTTCATCATCCTCTCTCATGACATCCTTGCCGTAACGAACCGGAACGGTCCTTCGGCATAAGGCTGTCGTTCGACGCTTACGAGGTTAGCTGTCGGGTTCGGACGGTGAGAGTCGCCCTACTCACGTTGCAACTGTTACACCTAGTTCATGGTGTCAGTTGTCAACTACGTTGCAACTGTTACACCTAGTTCATGGTGTCAGTTGTCAACTACGTTGCAACTGTTACGCCTAGTTCATGGTGTCAGTTGTCAACTACGTTGCAACTGTTACGCCTAGTTCGCGGTGTCAGTTGTCAACTACGTTGCAACTATTACCACCGGTAACTGCGATGTCAGTTGTAACTTCTGAGATTCACCCCAAATGCATGCGTAAACGGCTCTCACACCGTTTGTGCATCAACTTCCACGGTTCCCCCGTTGTCCTTCGCGATACGAAGAATATTCAGCGACTAGAACATCAAATATGAAACATTACATGAGTTGTATCATACGCCTGTCGGTTGTCGATGTAAATACGAGCCGCGTCCCAAATACGGCATTTTCCGATATTGCGACCTGCCTTTTCCGGCCCAATCTATATTAATCTCTACAATCCTGACTAATTCTCCGTATTTCTTACACTTATTCAAAATGATCTGCCAGACCTTGCCGCATCTGTTCCAATAAATGTGAGACGATTATATTTGTGGTAAAATGATCCCAATACAATGGACATGCAAGGAGCCCGCTTATGATTCGTGCCTTAGCCGTTACGAAAAATCAGGAAGTAATTAAGGACATACCTTTGGAGCAGCTTTCGGAGCCCGACATTCAGTGGTACTGGGTCGATTTTCATAAACCGACGGAAACGGAAGCGCTTCTGCTGGAACAGTTCTTTCACTTTCATCCGCTGGCCGTGGAAGATTGCTTTCATTTGCTGCAGCGGCCGAAGCTGGATCATTACGAAGATGTGCACTTCTTTGTGCTGCACGCGCTCAATTCGGCAACGCTGGCCGCCGAGGAAGTCGATTTATTTTTGGGGACGAACTTTGTCGTCACGTTTCATTTTACCCACCTCGATGAGATCGAAGATGCGTGGAGCCGGATTGCCGAGCAAAAACAAGGCGCCGACAAAGGCCATTTGTATGCGGCTTATTTGGTTATGGATAAGTTGGTCGACCAATATTTTCCGAGCGTCTATCAATTGGAAGACCAGCTGAGCGATATTGAAAACAACAGCAATCAAGAAAGCATCGACGTATTGATGAACCAGATTTTTAATATTCGAACCAAACTGCTCAAGCTGAGACGAACGATTATACCGATGCGCGATCTGCTGTACCGGATCGTCAACTCGGATCGCATCGAAGGGCTGAAAGCGCAGCTGTTTTACTTCAAAGATATTTACGACCACTTGTTGAAATTATCGGAGATGATCGAATCGAACAGAGACGTAACGGCCGATATACGCGACAGCTACATTTCTTTGAATTCGAATCGGATGAATACGATCATGAAGACGTTGACCGTCATTACGACGATCTTCATGCCGCTTACGTTCATCGCCGGAATTTACGGGATGAATTTCGAGTATATGCCGGAGTTGAAATGGCATTGGGGCTATTTTATCGTTCTCGCTTTCATGTTCGGCATCGGATTCGGCATGTTTGCGTGGTTCAGCAAAAAGGGCTGGTTCCGGTAATCGGAAAAAACGCCCTCCGCCTACTTTCCTTCAAGCGGTTGTTCGGCTGCGTTCAAAGGGCCGTACTCGGCAACGACGAGCACATCCATATGTCTTGCAGCCCGTAGAACCCGCTTCACAATCGAGCCTCGGTAAAGCTCCTTCCACCACGCTTGCTTTGATTGGCCGATGATCATCTGCGTCGCTTTGTAGTGGTTCGCCTGGGATACAATGACAGCCGAAAGCTGCTTGCGGCCGGCGGCCGCGATCGTTTCGAACGTCCCGCCTAGCCGCTCCGTCAATTGTTGCAGCGACTCCAGCCGCCGCCGCGCCTCCTCGCCTAACTCTTGCCGCTCCATCCGTACGTAGGTTACGTACCACCTTGCTTTGAGTCTGTAGGCAATCCGGAAGCCTCGGCGAATCAGTCGTTCCGCTTGGGGCGTCGTATCGATACATACGTGAATGACCTCCTGCCTCCTACACGGACCGCGCAAGGAACTGCTTCGCTGCCATGATTCCAGCCGTTCATCGACGTCGTCCGCAATTTCGCGGAGCGCCAGCTCACGCAAAGCGATCAAATTGCCCGTCTTAAAAAAATGATTCAGCGCCTGATCCACTTTGTCCATGGAATAAATTCGGCCTTCTCTCATCCGCTGCTGGAGCGATTCTGGCGCAACGTCGATCAACTGCACCTCGTCCGCCAATCTCAAAATATGGTCCGGTACCGTCTCCCGGACACGGATGCCGGTGATTTGCTCCACTGCGTCGTTCAAGCTTTCCAAATGCTGCACGTTGACCGTCGTAATGACGGAAATACCGGCCGACAAAATATCCAGTATGTCCTCGTACCTTTTTTTATTTTTGCTGCCCGGCACATTCGTATGGGCCAGTTCGTCTACTAGAACGACCTCCGGATTAAGGCGAATGATTTCATGCGTATCCATCTCTTCTAGGCGGCTGCCGCGATATTCGATGACTTTGCGCGGAACGGTCTCCAAATGCCCGATTTGAGCAAGCGTTTCCTGCCGTCCATGGGTTTCGAGTAAGCCCACGCGGACGTTTATCCCCTTTTTCAACAAATCGTTGCCTTCGCGCAGCATCGTGTACGTTTTTCCGACGCCGGGCGCAGCGCCGATATACACTTTGAAATGGCCTCGTTTGATTCGCCGAATTTTGCTCTCCACCTCCTGCGAGCTGAGACGGCGAAACAACTCGGCTTCTTCCTCCGGCTTCTCCAGCTTGGCCGGCAGTATTCTTTCTCCTTCATGCGCCGCCCGGTCGGCAACGATGAAGACGTCGATATTTTTCGTCAGCCGGAGCATGTCATGGACGATAGAGCCCTGCCAAAATTCCTGCCACTTCGTTTGCTTGGAATGGCCCATCACGATCCGGGTAACGCCATGCTCCAAGGCATACGTTACCAAAACGCCAGGCAGCGACCTACGGGATTGGAGCGGCAGCTCTTCGAACCCGCCTCCCACTTTTTCCACCAATTTGATGATCGAGCCGCGAAAAGCGGCCGCTTCCTTCGTAAGCTGTTTTTTCTCTTGAACAAAGGCAACCACGATTAATTCGCCATTCAACCGTTTGGCGATTTGTTGGCCTCTGCGGACATAGATGGAGCCGTTCCAATGGTACTGCGTGGAAACGAGGATGCGCTCGGCGGCGCCGGAAGGACCGATCATCCCCAGCCCTTCCCTGTATTTTTCCAGCGATTCGTTTACTCCCTCCGCCATCAAACGCAGAGACAGTTCCCGGAGAACGGCCAAATGGCCGGGTTTAAACAAGCTTCCTTGCCCCAGCTTCAGGTGCCCTTCCGCCGCACGGCTCAGCAGCGCTTCCGGTGTTGCGTCGATCAGCACCACCTCATCGGCCATTTCCAACGTCTCCGCTGGCACCGTTTCGTGAACCTCGACCCCGGTTAATTTTTTGGCGAGCTCCGTGACGCCTTCCAACTCGTAGACGTTCACTGTCGTAATGACGCTGATTCCGCACCCGAGAAGATAGCGGATATCCTCCGCCCGCGTGGCAAACCGGGCCCCTTCGCGGTTGCGATGCGCCAAGCCGTCGACTAACACGACTTCCGGATTGCGATCGATGAGGGCTTCCAGATTCAAGTCTTTTTTCTCGATCGCTCCTTTCATCCAATGAATGCTCGGCACGCGCTCCAAATCCCCGATTTGCCCCACGGTTTCGGGCCGCTGCATCGTGGAGACGGCGCAAATGACGACATCGATCCCTTGTGTTTTCAGAGACTGCCCTTCCCGCAGCATATGATACGTTTTCCCCGACCCGCTGACGGCGCCGATGTACACCTTCAGCCGTCCGCGATGCAGCTTGGAAATCGACAGCAGCAGCTCCTCGGGCGTTTTTCTTTTGAACGTTTCCACCCGAGCCCTCCTTTCTCGGAACACAGAAAAAGTCTGGAGAAGCCTGCGCTTCATCCCGACTTTTTCCGATAAGCCATTTTATAAGTTTATTTTTTTAGCCCGTCTAACGCCAGATTCAGCTTCAGCACATTGACCCGCGGTTCGCCGAACAGACCGAGATCGCGCCCTTCCGTATTCGCATTGATCAGCTGTTCCAACTGGCTTGAAGAGATTCCAGTCAGCTTGCTAATCCGCGGTACCTGCGCTTTGGCGGATGCCGGAGTGATGTGCGGGTCGAGGCCCGAGCCCGAGTTCGTGATCAAATCAATCGGAAGTCGGCTGACCGGCACATCCGGATTGTTCTTTTTCCATTCCTCGATCGACTCCTGCGTTCGCTTCAGCATGTCCGGATTGGACGGCGCATAGTTGTTGGTCCCGGACGCTTCCGCTTTGTAATCAATACTCGATACTCTGCCTTGAAAGTACTTCGGGTCCGTAAATTTTTGTCCGATCAGCTCCGAGCCGACGACTTCCCCTTTACTGTTCTGAATGAGGCTGCCGTTCGCCCGGCCCGGGAACAGCACCTGCGCAAGCCCTGTACAAACGAGTGGATATACAATACCGCATAGCACGATAAACACCAAACTGATCCGTATCACGATGCCGAGGGATAACCGTGCCGTTTCCATCTTCGCCGTTTTATTCATCCTTTTTCATATCCTTTCTTCTCTGTCGTTCTATATTAAATCCATAAGTGAACAAACAGGTCGATCAGCTTGATCCCGATGAACGGAACGACAACGCCGCCGAGTCCGTAGATGAAAATGTTGCGCTGCAGCAATCGGGTGGAGCTCATCGGTTTATAGGCAACACCCCTCATCGCCAGCGGAATGAGCAGCGGAATAATGATCGCGTTAAAAATGAGCGCCGACAAAATGGCCGACATCGGCGAACCGAGCCGCATGATGTTCAGAGCTTCCATCTGTGGAATAGCCAGCGTAAACATGGCCGGAATGATCGCAAAATATTTGGCTACATCGTTCGCGATACTGAATGTCGTCAGCGAACCGCGCGTCATCAGCAGCTGCTTGCCGATCGCCACGACTTCAATGATTTTCGACGGGTCGGAATCCAGATCGACCATGTTGGCCGCTTCCTTCGCCGCCACCGTCCCGCTGTTCATCGCAAGCCCTACGTCCGCTTGGGCCAGTGCCGGTGCATCGTTCGTGCCGTCTCCGGTCATCGCAACGAGTTTGCCTTCCGCCTGCTCTTTGCGGATAACCGCGATTTTATCCTCCGGCTTGCTCTCGGCTATAAAATCGTCCACACCCGCTTCACGAGCGATCGTAGCGGCCGTCAGCGGGTTGTCGCCGGTACACATAATCGTTTTGATGCCCATTTTGCGGAGCTGGTCGAAGCGCTCTTTCATCCCCGGCTTGACCGTATCTTTCAAATAAATGATTCCGAAGATCTTTCTATCCACCGCAACGGCGAGAGGCGTACCGCCTTCCTTGGCAACCGCATCGCCCTTCGCGTTCAAATCGGACGGGATGGTACCCCCTTGGGCTTCCACCCATTTTCTCACCGCATCGACCGCGCCCTTGCGCACTTTGCGGCCGTCCTTCAGATCGATGCCGCTCATGCGGGTTTCAGCCTTAAATTCAATGAACTCGCCGCCTTCGGAGACGGATGGGTCATAAGGCAGCCCCTGCTTTTTCATGAGTTCAAGCACCGAACGGCCTTCCGGCGTCTCGTCTTTGACGGAGCCGATCGCCGACCATTCGGCCACCGAGCTAACGCTCTCCGGGCCAACGGGAATGAACTCGCTGGCCATCCGGTTGCCGAAGGTGATCGTACCCGTTTTATCCAAAATCATCGTGTTGATATCACCCGCGGCTTCCACCGCTTTGCCGGACATGGCGAGCACGTTGAACTGCGTGACCCGGTCCATCCCGGCAATCCCGATCGCCGACAGCAAGCCGCCGATCGTCGTCGGGATCAAGCAGACGAGCAGCGAGATGAGCACCGGAATCGAAAGCTCGATGCCCAAATATTTTGCGATCGGGGCAAGCGTGACAACCACGATCAAAAAGATAAGCGTCAAGCTCGTAAGCAGCGTGTTCAGAGCGATTTCATTGGGCGTCTTTTGTCTGGACGCTCCCTCGACGAGCGAGATCATTCGGTCGATGAACGATTCGCCCGGATCGCTTGTAATTCTGATCGTGATTTTGTCGCTTACGACGCGGGTGCCGCCCGTAACCGAGCTGAAGTCGCCGCCGGCTTCCTTGATGACCGGAGCGGATTCCCCCGTAATCGCGGACTCGTCTACGGACGCTAATCCCTCGACCACCTCGCCGTCTCCCGGGATCATCTCGCCTTGCGACACGATGACGAGATCGCCTTTGCGCAATTCGGTCGACGGTACTTGCTTCACGCCGCCGTTTACGACTTTGTTTGCCGTAGTCTCCTTCTTCGTTTTTTTCAGAGAATCGGCCTGCGCCTTGCCCCTGCCCTCCGCCAACGCTTCGGCGAAATTGGCGAACAGCACGGTGAATAACAGAATCAGGAATACGGTAATATTAAACCCGATGCTTTCTTCTGTGCCGAAATAGCCTGGAAAAACGATCATCAGCAATACGATGAGCGTCCCGACTTCAACGACGAACATAACCGGATTTTTCATCATGGTGACCGGGCTCAGCTTGACAAAGCTATCCTTTAATGCATTTCTTACGATGTCCCCGGTTAATAATGTTTTTTTATTATTACTCATGTTTGTCGTCACCTCTTTAACGGATCGTCAAATGCTCGGCAATCGGACCAAGCACAATCGCCGGCAAGAACGTCAATGCACCGATAATCAGTACCGTACCTATAAGGATGCCGACGAACAAACCGTTATCCGTACGGAACGTACCGATCGTTTCCGGAACCCATTGCTTGCGCAGCAGCGAGCCGGCCACGGCAAGAAGCGCGACCATCGAAATATATCGGCCGAACAGCATCACGAGCCCTGTGGTTATATTCCAGAACGGCGTATTGTCTCCGAGTCCCTCGAACCCCGAACCGTTATTGGCCGCGGACGATGTGTACTCATACAGTACTTGTGAGATTCCATGGAATGTCGGGTTCGTAATCGCCGCTTTGCCGAGCTCCGTTGCGAGCGCGATCGCCGTTGGAGCAAGTATGATAAACGGATGCGTCAATATCGCTATCGCGATTAATTTCATCTCGCGGGCTTCGATCTTTCGCCCCAGAAACTCCGGCGTCCTTCCTACCATTAAACCGGCGAGGAAAACAGCCAGAATCGCGTACATCAGCATGTTCACCAGACCGACGCCCTTTCCTCCGAACACACAGTTCAGCATCATTAAAGCGAGCGGCGTAATGCCTCCGAGCGGCGTGAGCGTATCATGCATATTGTTCACCGAACCGGTCGTGGCCGATGTCGTAACGGTAGTAAATAAAACCGATTGCGGAATGCCGAATCGTACCTCTTTCCCTTCCATGCTGCCCTGTGATGCATCAATGCCCAAACGGTTCATCACCGGGTTACCTCTGGTCTCGGATACGTAAACCAAGGACAAGAACAGCAGGAACAAAATCATCATCGCGGAAAAGATAACCCAACCTTGCTTGCGGTTTTTCGCGAACAAGCCGTACGTATACGGGAGTGCGGCCGCCAGCGACCACATCGACAATATTTCGATGACATTCGTGAGCGGATTCGGATTCTCGAACGGATGGGCCGAGTTCACTCCGAAAAATCCGCCGCCGTTCGTTCCCAAGTGCTTGATGGACTCCAGAGACGCCACCGGACCGATAGCGATTTGTTGTACTTGTCCCTCCAAACCCGTAACCGTTAAGGTAGGCTGCAGCGTTTGCGGAACGTGAAGCGCCACAAGCAGAAGCGTCACCACGAGCGCCAGCGGGAAAAACACGCGCGTATGAGCTTTCACGAAATCTTCAAAGAAGTTCCCGATCGTCCGACCCTTATTTGTAATCCCTCGAACAAAAGCGATGGCAACACATAACCCGGTCGCCGCAGAAGTGAACATCATCATCATGATGACGGCCATTTGCGAGAAATACGAGAGCCCCGATTCGCCGCTGTAATGCTGCAGGTTCGTGTTGGTCATGAAGCTGATGACCGTATTGAATGAAAGCGTCTGCTCCATGTTGTCGATGCCGTTCGGATTCAGCGGCAAAAACTTTTGTACCCTCAGAATCAAATAACTGACGGCCACCAGCACGATGTTCGTTAAAATGAAGCTGAGTCCGTACGTTTTCCAGGTCATGCCCTTTCGATCCTTAAGCCCGATCAGGGCAAAAACAGGTTTCTCAATGATAGAAAAAAATTTGTCCGTCACACTCGCTTCATTCCGAAACACCTGGTATAAATAAGTGCCGAGCGGCTTAACGATCAGCATCAAAATCAGGATCACAACGGCAATTTGCAAAATGCCCACAGTGTACAGCCTCCCTAAAATTTCTCCGGATGAATGAGCGCATAGGCCAGGTAAATAAAGATAAACGCCGTAAATAAATAAACAACGATCATTTGCGCTCACCTCCCGTTTCCTCAGTCACTTTGCCGCACCAGGACAAAAAGCCGGCGAACAGAACGTAAGTCGCTGCGAGAATCAAAACCATATAGAGATCCGCCATATATACTCCTCCATCACTTCCAAGTTCTCGGTTCACCCTACAAGCGCATGGAGTAAAAACGATACTTCATCGCTGTTCGTATGAATGACGAAGCTCGCTCCAAGTCCTTTATAAATGAGCCGCGGGTGGTTCGAATGCGTGATTACATAAGTCGGTTCGCTGCTCCAAGAACTGCATATGCGAATGTAGCGGCAGCACAAAGTAAAACTGCTTTCGAACAAAAATATTTTTCCGATCGGAAAGTCGGGCAGCTGCCAGGTGCTTTCCTCGGTTGTGTCGACGAGTATAATGCGCTCAACGCCCAGCTCCTTCATTCGCGCTCGCTCCCGCTTGTTATTAGCGATCGCGGCAAAGGGGAGTCTATGCGTCATTAATAAACGGACGAAGGCTTCACCCGCTTTGTTGGGCGCAGATACCAGAATAAATCTTTGCCGGCTATCCATGTGTTCTCCTCCTTGAATGAAGAAAGAGAAGGCAACAAAAAAGAAGCCTGCGATCAGAGAAGAACTCTTCCCGCGGCTTCTGAAGGCACAGTAAAGAACATACCGTGTCCTGCTCACGACAATCGTTGCCTCTCTCTATACGCTTACGAGGTTAGCTGACGGATTCGGGCGTGAGAGTCGCCCTACTTGCGTTGCAATTGTACAGCGGAGATGTCGCTGGACAATTGTCAACAATGCTGCAACCGTTACATCGGTATTCACGATGTCGGTTGTCAACTGCAAGATTCACCCCATAAAGCCGTGACCGTATCCGACATTTGGATATGCTGCGCGACTCCGTTGGTTCCCCCGTTCCTTTTCCATTCAAGGATTCAGCGAAAAGTTGCATATGACCTATTCAATTTATTCGTCTCTGCAAATAAAACGGTAAATTTTCAATAAAATGCAGCAAAAAACCACAGAGGCATTAAGCCCTGTGGTCGCGGCAAACGATCACAAGCTTCATCATCCTCTCTCCAAAAGCAGCGCTTTTCTGTCGAATCGATCCGGATTCGAAAGACAAGCCGGCTGCCGTCTAACGCTTACGAGGTTAGCTGACGGATTCGGGCGGTGAGAGTCGCCCTACGCGAGTACGGAATTCCATGACATTCCGTCCCCGCGATTCACCCCTGGCGATGCGCGACCGGCTCTCACACCGTTCTTGCACCACCTGTTGGTTCCCCCGTTTTCCTTGGTATCAAGGAAATTCAGCGAATAAAAATGGGAAACTTTGTTTGGATTGTTTCTTGAGTCGTATCATACGCTCGAAGCAACGCGCTGTAAAGAAACGCTGCATTGCAAATCCGGCACTGGCAGGCGATAGAGCTCGAACAATCCGTATATGATCTTTCATTTTCGATATCATGCTCCGCTTTTCGCCGCTTTTCTGAGAAACCGCGATAAACGAAGAATCAAGCAGCATTTATATCGATATTAAATGCAGGCTTTGAATGAATCCGTTTCCATCCTCATATGAAGCCAAAAAACCGAAAATAACATCCGGATTCGGGTTTTACTTTGCGTATGGCTCGGAGTATGATTCATTGCAACAATATCATATTTTCCTATTCAAACGCAGAGTTCCTTTATAGGAAACGGGGGACCCAATCGAAGCCTATACTAACGCAAAGGCTTCAAGGGGTGAATCTCAGATAGTGACAACCGACATCGCTTCGCTAGATGTAACGGTTGCAACGTGAGTAGGGCACTCTCAAGCCCGAACCCGACAGCTAACCTCGTATGCGCATTGAGAGAGAACCGCACCCATGCCTTCTATTGCTATGCAAGAAGCCCGGGAGCAGAGTTTCTCTGCTCTTCGGGCTTTTTTGCGCTTTCCACCTTAAAGTTAAGGAGATTGGATACGATGTTCAACTTAACCGTTCCTTCACCCGTAATAAATGAAAATGAGCTTTTACACTATCGCATCTGCGCGATGGAGGTGTTCCGGTTCGACTGCCGCCTGATCCAGAATCAAATCCCTTTGACCGGCGGCGAATGCAACTGCGGATTGCTCAAAATATCAAGCGGCGGGGTTAGCGGTTGGGGAGAATACGTGATACCCTGCACGAGGGAAAACATAGATTTGGTCCGCTGGGCATTCGTCTTTGCGAAACTGAAAGGTCTTTCCATTGCCGATGCCATTCGCTGCGTCCAAACCAGAGACAAAGCGTGGGGGCAAGCAAGGACGAATCTCGCCGAATCGGCGCTGCTGGATTTGGCCTTCAAGCTTAGATATCCCTTCACCCTGCAAAAAGATATCGCTTCATCATTAGGGAGTTCCCTGTTGATCGACCGTTCGCAGGCGTACTTCTCTTTCTAAATGCAATGCGGTGCAGACAACATCATGACGAAACCAAGAAAAACCAAGCCGGTCTGTCGGGCCAAACTTGGCTTTCTTTGGTATGCTATTCCTCGGCGTCAAAGGCCGCGGCTACGCTTTGCGATACATGCGGGGAGCCATGCCCACTTCCCTTGCAAATAATCTGGTGAAATAAAGCGGATCCTGATAGCCGACCTCTCTGGCAATTTTCGAAATCGGCTCATTGGTGGTGCGGAGCAGCTGCTTCGCTTTATCCAGCCTTATTTTGTTAATAAATTCAAATGGCGTATAACCCGAGTACCTTTTGAACAAAATCGAGTAGTAGCTGGCCGACAGCGACGCCATGCGCGCCAATTTATCGCGTTCCAGCGACTGCTGGTAATGGTCCTGAATGTATTTCATGGAATCGGATATAAGCCGGGCCGTTTCATCTTCATCCCGCAGCTTGTGGGTCAGCGCCTCACTAAGCCACTTCATCAGCGTCAAGAACAGAAGCCTGACGGTCCATTCGGTCCCCGCGTTTTTGTCATTCCACAACTCATGCAACTGTTTGAGCCGTCGTTCCAGCTCCGCGGCGTCCGCATGAACGGAAAAAACACGCTCGAACGGCAGAGGGGCGCCTTTCTGTCCCAGTCTGGCTTGGTTCCCTTCCCATTCCATCGGGAAATACAGGAAATGCACGCTATAATACGTCAGAGGTTCCGCTTGCGAACTTGACAATATCATGTGTTCATCCGGAGCCATATGAAGAACCGTGCCCGGATTTAGTTCCCATACGGTGCCATTCAATTCATACGTGCCCTTTCCCGCAAACACGTAAACAAAGTTGTACAAACTCGTCTGTTTCAGCTCAAACCTGTACTTCCTTTGTTTCCAGAAGGGTTCCCCGCGGAGGAGCACCTCGACCATTTTCGGAAAAAATCGTTCGAAAAACGGCTCATGCACCATTCTCATCTCCCACGACGCATGATGTATATAACGTCATCATAGCACAGAACTTTGCCCCTCGGCAGAGAAGCGCCGCCCCGGCAGCTTGCAAAAATGCCGGATCATTTTGCTTTCTCGGAAGCAATCGCTTTATTGATCACTTCTTCGGCGCTTCGCAGCACCGTATTCAAATCTTTATTTTCCACAACGGCCTTCTGCAGTTCTTTCATAAACATGTTCTCGGCCTTCACGTTCGTTAATCCCGGCTTGCGGCCGGGCATGCCCGGTCCGACTTTATTGTAGGATGCCGCCTTTATATTTTTCCCCTTGTAGAGCGGGTCGTTCAGCATATACTTGTTTTTGATTTCTTCGTTTTTCAGCACCGGATATAATCCCATATCGGCCGTTAGCTTGGACTGCATCTCGTCGGAGGCTAGCCATGCAGCCACCTGGAAGGCGGCATCCTTGTTTTTGCTGCTGCTCGTGATGTACACGCTGCGGAAATCGGCCAACCGCGCGATGCCCGGCAATTCCTTGTACGTAGGCATGCTGACGATGTCCCACGCAAAGTTCCAATCCATGAAATTTCTGGAGACGAATGTCGTCATGGCGGAATTCCCTTTAATAAACTCTTTCCAATCCAAGTCTTTGTTGATCGTCGTCGAATCGAATTTCAATCCGGGCATCGTATAAAAGCGCTTCCAGTTCTCCCCAATTTTTCTCCACTTGTCCGTGTCGACCGCCGCTTTGTCTTCCGTCAAGCTCAACATCGGTTCGCCAAACGGATTTTGCGTGAAAAAGGTTTCCATCCAGCGGTCTGAAAATCCGCGATACTGAATGCCGCCCTCGGCTCTTGTCATAATTTTGGCAATCTCGTACACGTCGTCCCAGGTCATGCCGTCCTTCGGATAAGGAACGCCGAACTTGTCGAACAAATCTTTATTATAGTGCAGGAGCCCACCGTTCGTGCCGCTGAGCGGGATGCCAGCAATAATGCCTGCCGTCTCCTGCTTCATTTGTTCAAACGCAAGCGAGTCAAACCGCGAAGTATCGAATTTATACTTTTTCATCAAGTCGCTAATATCGTACAACAGGCCGCTCTTCTGCAAATCGGGAGTCGCTACGCCGCGCCCCACGAACAAATCCGGCATGCTGCCCGCTGTAACCAGCGCATCGATTGTCGGGCCTCCGGAGCCGGTGCTCGGAACCGCTTTCAACGTATAGTTGGGAAATTTCTTTTTCGCTTGTTCCGCGATGTAATCGAATTCGCTTTGCGACATCGACCACATATAGAAGCTTACTTCCGCCGACATGTTAGCCACCTTGGCGACATCCGCTTCTGCGGTTCCTGGACCGCCGGCTTGCGTCCCGCCATTCGCACATGCCGTAAGCATCAATGAACCTGCGGCGAAAATAACGATCCGTTTTTTGTTCATGCGTACCCACCCTTTTTTATAAGCGTTTTCAAAACGTTTTCCGTGTCTGCTCCTGCCACCTTAATATGGTTGCTGCATCAAAGACCTTAACGATTAGTTATTCTACAGCTAATTATAAATTGTCTATTACGGAAGTAAATGGATTACCAGTTAACGTATATGGATAATTAGTTAATCGTAAAACGGCATAAACGTTGCGCGAGCGGTTACCCTGAGAAAGGTCATATAAACTCCTAGTCTGCTCCCGGCCCGTTTACTTGGTGAAACGAAAAAAACCGGCGATACCGCTTCCGCGAAGCCGGTATGCCGGACGAAAGAAGGGCAGCCTGTGTGCATCAGACTGCCGATTGTTTTCATAGAACCCACACTTCCTTAACTGGGGGTGGTCATCAACCAGAATGACCAATCGGTTCGAGGCCGCAAGGTCGTCAAATGCCTGGAAACTGCGGCCAGCCTGGGAGAGGCGTACACCTTCTCCGCTCTTCGAGTCAGTTGAACGGCCAAGCCGTTGATCTCTTTGTCTATGTTTTGCCAAGCCCAAGGTATCTCTTCCGCCAAGTAAGGGGCCAGGAAGTTGAAACCCCGTTCAATGCCTCGACCGTCCTTGGTCTGATACCACCACAGATCGTCGCCAAGCACTTCGCCGCATCGGGCGAGCGCAACAAAGGCGCTTAATCCGTAAAGGGAATAAAAGAGGGCCCGGTTCCGCTTCAGCTCGCGGTGAAGTCCTCCATCCGGCGTGAATTGCACGTCGACTTGCCATTTGGCGCGGTCCATCATTTGTCTGGCCCGCTCCAGATTTCCGCCGTATAGGGAGAAAGCCGCCACTTGTGCCGCATACCAAGAGCCGTGATTATCGGTAGCGCGATACTCTTCCTTTCCTGCGGGGCTCTCGAGCAGCCAGTCGGTGTAAGCGGTAAACCATCTCTTTAGCGCCTCGTTATCGGCGGCGGTCCAGCTTGTCGATGACGTCAACAAATTGACGGAGTCCAGCAGCCCGATCAATTGCACGCCTTCAATAATGCCGATAGCCATCCCATCGTTAACCCCAGGCAGCGAGGAAGCGTAGTTGAAGTTGGGATTCATCCGGGTTTCGGGATTCAAAAACCATACGCGCAGCAATTCGGCCGCTTTTGCGGCGTACGCTTCCGAGCCGGAATAAAAATAAGCCATCGCGAGCGTGTTCACCCGGATGCGCATATTGAAATACGGACCCAAGTCATACTTGTCGCTGGATGCTTCCGGATTCGTGTACCCGTCCCGCCGGATGAAAGGCATCCCGCCCGGCGTTTCCGGATTGGGCCAAGCATACTTGCCGATCGCGAAAAAATCGTGTTTATCCCCGGACGGAGGGATATGGGCTTTCCCCATTACAGAGCGTGCAGGCTTTTTGAGATACGAGGTTGCCTCGTTAAGCAATGCGGAATAAGCCGGAAACACGCTCGAATCATTCGCTTTCACCTTATCGCGAATGCTGGAAATTTCTTTATAGTCGAGATGGATTAACGTAGGTACCGTCGCTTGTGTCATTGCCGTTGTTTCCTCCTGTTTGCGTGGTGGTTTCAGTTCCCCGCCGCAGCCTGTCGTCATACATATGGCTATCGCGATCAAAACAGGCCTAGCGCATGTTCTCATGAACATTGTGAAAAAACTCCTTCAACCAGGGTTCCATGAAAGCCCTTGTTTTCCTAATTGTACTGCAATTTGGTGCATGGTAAATGGAGAATAAGGGGAGGTTTATGGACAAATGGTCTGAATAAAGATAACTTCGGAACAACGTGCAAAAGACGCCTTCATCCCACTTGCTCGTGGTTATGAAGGCGTTCCTTTGCATCACGAGAGCCGTTGCGGGCTTACTCCGCCGCAGGCTTCAAAGCAATGACGGTGACCGAATAAGGGTCAAGCGTCAAGCTGGCCGCTCCCGCTTCGTACTGGACCGGATTCGTCTGCGCCAGAACGGGTTTCGTATCGGTCGCTCCCGTTCCTTTCAGCACCCATGTTTCGTTGTCGGCGCCGGCCAGGTAGTTCTGCACGTTCAGATGAACCGGCACCGGATCGGCGTTCGAGTTGATGAAATAAACGGATAGCTTCCCTGTGGTAGGCGAATAGCTGGCGAAGGCGGAAATGTCGGTGGCCCCGGCCGCCGACACAATCTGATCCTGCAAAAACTTGTTCCATACTTGAATCGCTTGTCCCATCGGGAGCAGGTTGCCATCTTCGTCGATGGCCGATCGTTCATCCCGCGGATTGTTGTTGAGCCCTTTGCGGGTAACCCAGAAATGGACATAATCGACTTTGTCGTACTGTAAAAGTTTCCCGATCTTCGTGGCGAACAGCGCGGCGCGGCTCATATTGTTCGGCATCTGGGCACCGGAAGAATAAGTGCTCGTCTCGGTTATCGCGATCCGAATCCGGTTTCTGTCTTCCGGCTTGAAGTACGTATTGATATGGTTCACGATCGTATTCAGCGGGCTTACATTCGCGCTTCCGTACAAATGTACAATGACGAAATCGGCGTTCGCCGAAACAGCAGGCATGACCGTGCTGTTCCACGCAAACGAGTCGTACACGGGAACGCCTACATGAATGGCAGGGTCGACCGCCTTCATCGCTGCGGCAAATTCGTTGAATACGGCTGCGTACTCCTGAGGGCTCCAAATGTAGCCGGATTGCGACGTGTAGAACGGTTCGTTGCCGATTTCCCAATATTTCACATTCCAGCCGTTTATGACATTGGCATACCGCACCCATTCGACGGCCGCCTCCTTCAGCTGCTCCTTCGTCTTCCACCAGTCCGCATCGGTCGCTTTCATCGCGTCGAGTCCGACAATGACGAACGGCTCCGTGCCGGTTTCGTTCACAACACCCATAAACTCATTGAAATCCTGCGTTTCCTTATATGTTCCGTCCGGGTTGATTAGCGCTTGCTCGGGGCCGCTCAAGGGATGGCCGGTAGAGTAATAATACGAAAGCTGCGGCTGAAGCACGCTGTTTGCTGTTGTCGGATAAGGGGCTCCCGTCCATAAGTATCGATCCCCCGCCTCGCCTTCACCGAATCGAACCGTTCCCGCTCCGAGCGCTTGCAGCGACTCGGCGAGCGTCTTTTGCCTGTTCGGATGATGAATGTCGGAGTCGAACAGATGGTTGGAAACGACGCCGAGAGGCGAATGGTACACGTTGTTCAGAACGGAATAAACGTCGACGGTCACGTTCTGATCCGAAGGGGTACCCGAGTCATGCTCGTCGGGAATTGCCGTCACTTTCACGTGATCGATGCCGATGGCCCCCCGCCCGGCGGATATCGAGATAAAACGGAGCGAAGCGACAGTGCCCGCTTCCGCTACCTGGAAGCCTTCGTAATCGACCGTTCCGAGCAGCGTCGTGCCGGTTGGGTCATACGTATAGCCCTTCACTTTCTTCTGGGTGAAATCAACCTCCAGCTTGACTTTGTACCAGCTGCCATCCACGTAGGAGTTAGCCGGCATCATGTTGGTGGAAATGTTTTGACCCGCTGCGTTTTTCTGAAGCATCTTGTACACATAGCCGTTCGCAGCCGTACTATTTTGAACCTGGGCAATGTTCTCGTTCTGCTCGCTGAGTAGTGTCGCGCCGAAATAATCGTGCTTGTAGTTCGGATCCGCGTCCGCTTCCGTCATCATGTCGAATTCGAGATAAGCAAACCCGCTTTTCAGTTTGGGGAAATTCACTTTCGCATAAGCGGAGCTCGTCCCCGAGTCGGTAATGCGAAGGTACTTGTTGCCCGAGCTTGACGGATGCGTCTCGATGGTCACGCTCGTAGTCGCCGGGGCGCTGAACTGCCACCATACCGGCAGCGTGGACGAGGTCGGCATTTCGCTGCGGCTCGCATACGCATCGAAATGGTCTTCGTAAACGAGTTGCTCGCTCCCTTCATCCGCATGAACCGGAGCGGGCCCATGGCCGATCGCCGATCCGAGCATCAGGAAAGCGAGCATTACTCTCACAACGGTACTTTTTGCTGCGTTGCGCATCTTAATCCTCCTTCGTGTTGGAGTAGACGGGAAATCGCCCAACGGTTGAAAGCCCTTTCAAAACAAATGTATCCATTATGCCGCTGCATGTACATAGACAAGAAATGAATAAATATGGACGTTTGTGGGATCTTCATACCGGGCTTCCTTCAGCCTGGCGGACGAATCGGGCCATGACCGATCATGGCATGCATAATCGGTCATGGCGTTGCCGCCGTCGTCTCGCCGGGAACAAAGTCGCCTCTTAGCCGAATATGCTCGTAAGGCATGTGCGGG
Organism: Paenibacillus allorhizosphaerae; assembly: GCF_910594985.1. Taxonomy (GTDB): domain Bacteria; phylum Bacillota; class Bacilli; order Paenibacillales; family NBRC-103111; genus Paenibacillus_G; species Paenibacillus_G allorhizosphaerae. The sequence continues at coordinate 96,964 of NZ_CAJVCE010000013.1, read as the reverse complement.
TTGGCGATCCGCCAAAGCATGCGGTCGGCCGCCCGGTAGCCGGTCTCCCGGATCAGCAGCTGCGGGCGCGAGCAAGCAGGCCGGTTGTCCGACGACTCGTTCATAAAAGCGACCAATGAACAGTCATTTGGGATGTCGACGGCTATCTCCCGCAGTTTGCCGTATACCGCCTCCGTTTCTTCATCCAGTCCGCATATGATCGCGGTCGGCTTATAGCGGTCATACAAGCGTACGAACTCGTCCAGCCACCGTTCGCCGATGTCACGCACGGTGCAGTGCCGCTGTGCATCGACGGACGCACCCCCCGCCGCCATCGCTTCCGCGAATGCTTGCCAGCGCAAGGCGAATCCCCTTTGTCCGCTCGCATCACCTACATACATAATCCGCGTATGCCCGAGCCTGAGCAGATGCCTCACCGCTTGATGCATCGCTTCGTGCACGTCCCAGATGACACTATCCACCTTTGCCTCCGGGGGAGGGTAATTCAGCAAAATACGAGGGATCGGCAGCTCCAGCAATTTGCGCTCCACGGCATCGTACCCCATTCTCGGCGCTATAAATAAGCCTTCGGCGTAATCGAACCCGCTCGCTTCCGCCCAGTCGCCAAACTCCGCGAGCTTGAGTCCGGGCGGCAGCAGAAGCGACTGTACTTGGTGACCGAACTCCATGAACCGTTCATGAAGCCCTTCCAGCAGCAGCCGATTGAAATTGAGCGAATATTCGTTTTGGACCAGCAAAAAACGCCTCTGCGTGACCGGATACGGCGCGATCTTTTCATAGCGGAACGCCAGCTTCTGGTCTTTCGTCAAGTAGCCCCTTTGCTTGGCCAGCTTGATGATTTCGCTGCGGGTTTGCTCCGACATGCCCGGCAAACCGCGCAGCGCCTTCGAAACGGTTTGTATCGTCAACTTCAGCTCTTCTGCCAGATCGTAGAGCGTTACCCTACTCCGTCGCATTTTGCGCCCTCCTCGAGCAATTTCTCTACAATTTTAAACTAATTTTAAACTAAAGGAACAAAATCAGGATCGCTATAATGAGGATATTACACCAAAATCAGTTTAAACGGGAGAGTTGACCATGAACAAAATCATTGAAGCGGACATCGTCGTATGCGGCGGCGGTCCGGCGGGCATTAATGCGGCGATTGCGGCAGGGCGCAGCGGAGCGAAGACCGTGCTCGTCGAGCGATACGGTTTTCTCGGCGGCATGTCGACGGCGGCACTGGTATATCCGTGGATGACCTTTCATACCACAGACGGCAAGCAAGTTATTGCAGGCATTGCCCAAGAAATCATCGACCGGCTTATGCAGGCGGACGCTTCGCCCGGTCACGTACGGGATACGGTCGGGTTCGTTCATACGATCACGCCGTACCACCCCGAGATGTATAAAATCGTCGCCCTGGATATGCTGAAGGAGGCCGGCGTCCGCCTGCTTGCCCACAGCTTTGTCGACGAGACGCGCCTGCAAGGCGACGCGATCGAATCGGTCCGGCTGACGACGAAGTCCGGCAAAATCGAAGTCAAAGGGCGCCTGTTCATCGATACGACCGGCGATGCGGACCTGGCATACTTGTCTGGAGCACCTTGTCTGCAAGGAAGGGACGGCGACAAGCGGACGCAGCCGATGACGATGAAGTTCCGCATGCGTGGCGTGGACCTGGAGCGGGTGAAGCAATACATGCTCGCCCATCCCGACGAATTTTATAAAAAGACACCTTTCGACGAGCTGGAACGGCTGCCCTTGTCCGGCGTTCTCGGCTTTTACAAGCACTGGAAGGAAGCGGACTTGCCGATCAACCGGGATCAGGTATTGTTTTTCACGGGGCCGGCCGATGACGAGGTGCTCGTCAATACGACGCGGGTACAAGGGCTCGACGGCACGGACGTCGAACATTTGACCGAGGCGGAGGATGCCGGACGGAGACAAGTGATGATGGTAGCCAAATTTATGCGCGACCGTCTGCCCGGCTTTGAAAAAGCTTCGATCTCTTCCGTCGGGGCGCAGATCGGCATTCGCGAGACGCGGAGAATCGACGGCGCGTACGCGCTGCAGGTTGACGATGTCGTGCAGGGCCGCCGATTCTCCGACGTGATCGCGCGGAGCGGATACCCGATCGACATCCACGACCCGTCGGGGAAAGGCGTAACCGCCGCCTGGGTGCAGGGCGACGGCGCATACGACATCCCGTATCGCTGCTTGCTGCCGAAACGGATTACGAATTTGCTGGCCGGCGGCCGCTGCATCTCGACGACGCACGAGGCGCTGGCCACAACCCGGCTTACGCCAAGCTGCATGGCTACGGGCCAGGCTGCCGGCACCGCAGCGGGCATCGCCATCAAGCATGGCGTATCGCCGGCGGATATTGACGTAAGCGAGCTGCAGGCCGAGCTGACGCAAGCCGGCGCGCTGCTGAAGTGAACAGGCAGCGGGCAGCCGCCATGCGACGCCGAAACGCCGCGTCCGGGATTCGAGCGCGTTGGAGCCGGCTGTTGGAACCCGGCGTTAGGCTCATACGCAAGCGTAGCTGCCCCCAATAGGGCAGCTACGCGCCGTCTATAATCCAGCACCCGCCTGCACGGCAAACAAAGGGCAAGTTGTTCCGCTACGCTCTACGGCGGATGCAACTTGCCCGTGTTTTTTGGGCGCCAGTCCACTTTCGCGAGCCCGATTATTGCACCGTAGACATCGTGATCGTGTAATTTAACGCGCCGCTTGTTTTCAGCGTCAGCAGGTGCATCCGGTAATCGAAAATATAAAAGTTTTTCGGCGTCACATTGGCCGTGACCGCGGCCGCTCCGCCGTCGAATGCAATCTCCATCACCGCCTCGCCTCTGACGATGGTTACGACGCCGTCATTCACCGTAACCGTATCCTCCGCTCCGATCACGAGCGGGATATATTCAGTAAATTCGGAAGGATGGCTGACGGCAACCGACAAGCCGTTCTCGGCAAAGGTGACCGTCTTCGTGCCCTCCGTGCCGAGATTGTACCACATTTGTACTTCCCCCTGAGCGATATCGCCGTGTCCCACCACCGGTTGAAGCGGCTGTCCGGCTACGGTGTAGGTCGGGTTTACGCCGCCGCTTTCATAGACGCGAACGGCCGAGGTGCTTTTCGTCCCCCAGGATAAACCTCTCGTTGCCGTTGCCGTCGCGCTTTCCGACTGGCTCGACAGCATGATCCCGCCCTCGGGGTGCCATATGAGCCCCAAACCGAACGCCTGCGTGTTCGCCGTTCGCTTTCCCGCATTGAACGCCGCATAATAAAACGGCCGCCGTACGTATGTGAACTCCAGCCCGCTGCGGCTGGTACTGTCAACGCGCTGGTGGTTGAACCGGTCGCTGGCGATATACGGAAGATTGCTTATCGCCGCCGCACGCTCGGCTTCGGTCGGATAATACCGGTACATAATCCGGTTGTAAAGCGCGAACGGATTGTACGAATTTTCTCCCGTCAGCTGGAGCGGGGGGATATTCGCCATCGTTCCATCGGCAAGGTCTTGTTTCGCCCGTGCGATTTCCGCCGCCACTTCCTCCTGCGTCTTGACAAATGCCCGGGCCATCGGCACCTTCTCGGCAAGAGGGATATCTTTTCTCTTGATATGAATCGAGCTCGTTCTGGACGTCGGCGCGGAGTTGGACGTAAAATGCGAGCCGTCCGGCTCCAGCACCAAGTTGTACCTTAGCCATTCGATAAATTTGCTTTCCGTCTCGATCATTTCTTGCTCCAGATCCGTATCTTTAAAATAATAATAGTCCGAAATCATATTTTGCATGTGAACCCCGAGATTGTAAGCCATATCCAGCGCGTTCGCTTCGTAATAAAATCCGGCCGGGCTGATGAACTCGTTTGCGGCGGCGGTAAACCTTTGCCGCATCTTCTGCTCGATGGCCACGTCAGGGTAATATTTCAAGTAAGCGGCGGCGGTGGACCATACAAGCGTGTATTGGTTCGTGTACTGCTTGCCGTGATTCCAGAAGCCGTTGTCGTTCAGCACAAGGACCAGCGCTTTACGGTACGATTCGACCAATCGGCCATACAATGCCGCATCGATCGCCGGAAAATCGGGGTTGGCCGCCTTGGCTTCGTTCAGCAAACGGATCGTTTGCCCCATGTATTGCGCCGCGAACGAAGTGCCGGGGAGATTTCGTTCCTCCCACGTATCGACCGAAAAAGCGCCATCGGCGTTTTGCAAGCTTAACAGATGCTCCAGAACAGCCTCCAGCCGCATTCTCACCTCAGGCATGCCGTAATATATGTTCCACGGAGCTTGGCGCGTATAAAAATAGGTGAGCCACAGATGGTTTTCCTGCACGCGCGCATTGTACGGTTTGTTTTTTTCCGGGCTGCGGTGTACGACGATATCGATAAATCCGCGGTTCGGCGGATCGAGGCGCACGGCGTTCGCCACCGTATGAAAGTGATAAAAGTAATAAGGGATGCCGCGCGGATCGTCCACCCACACCTCCGGCGAAATATAGTCCTCATCGGCAAAATCGTCCGGATCCATCCCGCTGAAGCCGTGGGCCGGAACCGCCGGGACTTGTGCAGTGGACAGCGTAACCGGGCCGAGCAACCGGGATTCATACGGGCCCGACCGGGCTACGACGCTGAATTGGTAAGGCATTTGCGGCTTCAAGGCGTGGAACGTATACGTGTTTGACGTGACCGACGCAGCTTCGGCTCCATTTTGGTACACATGGTATGTGACGTTTTGCGTTCGGCCAGATTCCGCGACATGCGGCCACGTCACTGCTATATGGTTCAGCCCTGTATCGGCTGCAGTAATGGCTGCATTCGCAGGCCAATTCAAAGCATATATCCGCGCAGCTTCGAGCGCGTCCAGCGACTGCGCCAGATGCATATATGCCGTCTCCAGCTCGCTCGTCGTGCTGTTCGCGTTGTCGGCCGTCGTACGCGCCGCGCCGATCGCCGCCGCCAAATCGTCCACAAAAGGCTGCGGCACCATACCCGGCTCATTGCCCGCGACCGTGTTGTTTTTTATCGTCTCGGCCTCGATGATTTTCTGTTGAAGCGTTTGCAAAACGGTGACCTCCAGTTCTAACGTCGTCCGGCCGACTTGAATGGCCCAAGAACTTGGATGATTCGAAGTATCGCCGAACGTAATTTTTATATATTTGGTATTCGCAGGAAGCGAGGATACTTCCCAAAAATACCGTCTCCAGCCGCTAACCGGCGTTATGCTCGTATCGATCGTCTTGGTGTATGCGGAGAGAGGCGCGTACGTTACGTTGTCCGGTGAAGTTGCAAATTGCATGTCGCCCGGGATTTGACTCGCATTGTTGTACTGGTACCACGTTTCCATGCGAAAGCCGGTCATCGACTGGGTAATCTCGTTAGGCGCCTTATAAATGAAGTATGCCTCGCCCGACGACGACTTGTACCACCTCGAGTTATCGCCGTCGTGCCTTTCCGGCTGGCTGTTCGTGAAGCTGATATTCGTTTTGTAAAATAGGTTCGAGTCATCTTCAAGCTCGTCTGCGATCATGAATTTCTCTCCATTCGCGACTATTTTTCCAGTCTGCAGCATAAAGAAGCAAAGTCCGACGAGAAGAAGAGGAAGCAGTTTCACGAGCCGCGGTATGCCGTGAACACCATCCTTCGCTTTCATCCTGGAACCTCCCATGTAAAAATAGACTTTCCACATTTGCCGATACCATGTTTGCTTCCGGTTGCCCGTCTGCGGACGCTAGCTCTTGTCACCTCGCTTTGCTTTTTGTTTTGGGCCTTAGCACGTATGCCGGGACAGCTGAAGCGAATTTCGAGTTGATCGTACTATACGCCCTTGCACGCATCCAGTACAAAATTGGTTTAAAAAAAATGTTTGACCGCTAAGCCTTAATGGGAATACAGGGAACGCTTTCCATATAGAATTCCGTTTGATATAATGTATCCAAACATATGTTTGGAGGCACCCTCCCATGGAAAATGCCATTTCAGCCGACTTCATTCAAGACGAAATTATCGATGATTTGCGTATGAAGTTTCAATGGAAAGTCGGGTCCGTCCGTCGGAACGAGAAGGGCTACGGCAACGTGAGCTGGATCATGAATACGGATCAAGGTCCCCGTTTTGTCAAAAAGTATTGCAAGATCAGGTACAGACGTGGATTAGACAGCGTGTGTGAAGCGCTCAAATACCAGGAGCACATGCACCGAGACGGGATTGCATGCCAGCCGGTGTATGCTTTCGAAGGCGAGACGATTCACACAACCGCATCCGGCGAGCAATATATGATTTCGGGCGTCAGCGAGGGACATCATATCGCGGCAGGGGAAGCGACGGCCGAGCAAATGTTCAGCCTTGGCGAAGCTACCGGGCGGATGCATCAATGGATGAAGAGCAATATTCCACCGCGCGATTCGCTGCACTGGGAGCTGCCGTCCAAAGAGAGCTTGCTTAAGCGGCTGGACAAAAATCGGGGAGAGACGCTCGCGGCTGGACATGAAACGTACGCGCAGGCAATCGAAAAGCAGAGAAACATCCTGAATCGGCTGGATCTGGACGATTTGAAGTCCGCGACCCACGGCTGGGCTCACTGGGATATGCACGTTGACAACCTGCTGTTTCACAAAGACCGTCTGGCTGATATTTTGGATTTTGACCGGGTGCAATACGTATACCCCGATTTCGATATTTCCCGGGCGCTGCTCTCCTGCTCGCTGGCTTCAAAGTCGATGCGAATGGAAACCGTCGAGGCATACGTGAACGGATATCGCGGGTATTGCCGTTTATCGGAGGAGCAGCTCGTTCGTTCGATCCGGCTGACGTGGTACAAGGAGTGCAAATGGGTACATGCCATCTACGCCGCCAACAAACCGATGAGCCGTTTTATAGAGGAAATGATCTGGATCGCAGACCATTGGGACAACCTGGAGGAACGATTTGGCGGTATATCATAAAAGCCCGATACGATAAGGCCATCCGGAAATTTCGAATGGCCTTATCCTGCTGCGATGCTGAGAATAGCGGAACATCCACGGTTTGCAATATAAGTCAGTTGCCGACTTCCTTCTCCTGAATTTGCTTGTTCAGCTTTTCCTCCGCATCCCTCAGCGCGGTATTAATATCCTTGCCTTTCTTGATGATGTCGTCCTTCGCCCCGTTGATGGCCGTCATGGCCATCGTATCGTATTTCGTCGGCACGAATGATTTGGCCGGCTTCGTTTTATAAAGCGCCTGAATGTTTTTACCTTTCAGATAGTCGATATCCGCTCCGTAGCTATCGCGGATTTTCTGATCCTTCAGAACACTGAACCGCCCCTGGCGGGAAAAATCCATCTGCACTTCGTCGGACACGAGTGCGGACATGACGAGAAACGCATCGTCCTTGTGCTTGCTCGTGCTCGTTAAAGCAAGGACATGGGCGTCAATTCTCATCCCGATTCCGGGCGCTTCCGGCCACACCGGATATGTCACCCAATCCCACTTCAAGTCCGGGTAATCCTTGAATCTCGCTTCGTACAATATATTGACGGTCGGTTCCATCGCCAGCTTTCCTTCCACAAAAAGCTTGTCTGCGGCCGAATGATTGGCGATTTGTTCGTTCCCGGGAATGCGATGGATCTTCGTGACCATTTCCATCACTTTTTTCCACTGGTCGGTTTGCAGCACCCCTTTTTTCGTTTTGGGGTCAACATAGGGCAAAGACAACTGGGAAGCGGGCCGCTCTGAAACGTTCGGCTCCAAGCCTCGGTATTGTATGCCGCTGTCCAGCCGCGTCACTTTCTTCGCAAGCTCGTACATCTGATCCCATGTCATGTTATCCGTCGGATAGGGTACGCCGAACTTGTCGAATATTTCCTTGCTGTAGTATGTAGCACTGAAATGCCTTGTATAGGGGATGGCGATCAAATCTTCCCTTTGCGTAGCCGCTTTGACGGCATCAAGCGACTCCGTTTCAATCCGGTTCAGATCGAGATTATGCTTTTTGATCAGTTCGGTTAACGAAACGTCCAGTTTCAAATCGATAAAATCGCTCAAGCTGCTGCCGATATTCGTATGCCATACGATGTCGGGGGTCTCTCCGGCCGCAACCAACTGGGACAAGCTTCTGCCTTTATCGTATAGTTCCCGCTCCACGGTAATCCACGGATATTTCTTCTTGACCGGGTCGACAAAAAATCGCGCGAATTCCTCCTCCGTTAGCTTGCTCGCGGAAATGCCGACTCTGACGGTGACAGGATCGTGCTTCTCCGCTACTGCTCCCGTCGTCGTTTGCTGCACGATGTTGTTTCCGCAACCGGCGATGAATGCGGTGAACATCGCTGCGGTCAAACCAAAAGTTACCCTGCGTTTCATTCATACTCCTCCAATGTGGTCATTTCGAGTTACATCGAATGATGAAAGGCGGATTGCAGTGGAAACCATCTGTTGTACCGTGCTGACAAAATAAGAAAAGCGGGAACCAATGAAATGAAGGCTGTATGCAAACATAATGTTATCGCTGTGTAAGAACGTTGATGCGACTGATTCGGAGTAATGGCAGGCGTGGCACCAAGGAAAAGTAAGCGCTTTCTTAAATATGATAAAAAATACGGCATCTAAGCGGAGTTCCATGTTGTCGTCCGGATGAAGCAAGCGCACGTTTCCTCATTCGCGATATCCCTCCTTCACATCATAATGGTTGGAACGAATTCAGTATAAGACATTTGGTTCTGAAAATTATATCTCGTAAATTGCTCAATTTATATCCAATTTTGCCATATATATTCAATATTGTCATACGTCCAAAAAAATAAAGCAGGAGCCTCCGGCTTCCTGCTATTCATGCTATCCCATCCGCTCGACTTGCTCGCGGATTTTTAACACCGGCAGCGGATTGTTGACGGTCATGAGCAGGGAGCCGCTTCCGAGCGCATAGAACACCTGCTTGTCCGTGTCTGGACAATAGCACCAAGGAAGAATTCCCTGCTTCTCGTACTCCTCTACAAGCTGCGGCGTCAACAGCTTCATGCTGATTCCGACCGCCCACATTTTGGAAGTCGTACCGTCAGCACCAGGGACATAGTTCGCCATCAGCTCTCCGGGAAATCCCTGCGTTTTTAATTGGTAAGTATCATACATGTAAGCAAGTACCGCCGCATCGAAGCACGTGAACACGCACCTTGTCAGATACCCGTACCGGTCGAGCATGGCGACCGCGGCATCCGTGACCTCCCTGGCATCCGCGCTCGGTTTGATTTCCACATTGAGCAGAACGTCCGGATAAGCGGACAGCAGCTCGCAAAGCTCCTCGAAGGTTGGAATTTTTAACCCTTCGAATATTTTGCCGAACCATCCGCCGGCATCGAGCTGCTTCAGCTCGGATAACGTATAATCGCTTACTTTGCCGGAACCGTTGCTAGTTCGATCTACCGTTTCATCGTGAATGACCATAACGACTTTGTCTTTGGAAAAACGAAGATCAAACTCCAGCATATCGACCCCAAGTTCCAGCGCTTTTTGAAAAGAAAGAAGCGTATTTTCCGGATAGGCGGACTTCCATCCTCGATGTCCGGATACAATGATTTCATTATTAGGTTGAAGGCGGGTTATCATGGATTGGCATCCCTTTCTATATTTGTATTAAGAAAAGCTTCTGATCGAAGCCCTTTCGAGGAAGATACATTCGTGTTTTAGTGGAAGCTTTTCTTGCGAGCAGAAAGTTTAATACGCGCTTTAGCGCTTTAATGAAGTTAAACTTTCTTTACTCTTAAGAAAAACTCCTATCGGAGTACTTCAAAGTAGCCAGACCGTTTTTAGAGGTAGTTTTTCTTGAAAGATCAGAAACCTAAACCTCCGGTTCAAATTTATACTTTCTGATCTTATAAAGAAAGAGCCTAGCGAAACAGACGATTACCTCCATTATGGCCGGATTGTGTCTGTTCTCTGAGGCTCTTTCCTGCTTACCGGTATAGTGTAACTTATTTTTTGAGAATACGCTCCGTTTCTTTCTTGAAGGTATCCAGCGTACTATCGATATCCTTGTTGTCGTACATGATGGCTTGAATCGCCTTGAAGAACTCCTGCATCACCTGCGGCCAGCCTACATGCTTGTTCGTATCGACAGCGTATTGCAACTGATCATAGGCCACTTTACGGTTCGGCTGTTTCGCCCACAAATCTTTCATTGGCTGGGATTCGGCCATTTTCTTCGTAAACGGAAGATACCCGGAATCAAGTATAAACTGCAGGCCGCCTTTGGAATCGGTCATAATCCAGTTAATAAATTCCCACGCCGCATCTTTGTTCTTGGAACCGGTCATCATCGCGAGATTCGCTCCGCCGGTCGGCGTCGCATACACTTGATCCATCGGCAGGTATGCCGTTACATATTCAAATTTCACGTTATCCAGCAAGCTTCCGATGACGCCGGTCGATTGATACATCATGCCGATTTTGCCGCTAGTAAACATCTGGTTCACGATATTCCCCGAATCTTGTGCCGGCGGGTAGTACATGGCGCCTGAATTTTGTAATTCTTTGAGGAATTTGAACGTTTTTACGCCTTCGCTGCTAAATCCGAGCGAAGTGCCGTTATCGTTAAAAAACTTGCCCTTGGCTTGGGAAATCATAGCAATCGGATACCATGTGTCATAAGGCATACTAAAGCCGTAACGTTGAAATTCTCCGTTTTCCTTAACGACTAACGCATTCGCTACTTTTTTCAGCTCTTCCCACGTTTTCGGAATGGCAAGCCCTTTCTCGTCCAGCATCGTCTTGTTGACGTGCAAAATCGGAGTGGAGCGGTTAAACGGCAGGGAGACCACTTTCTTATCAAAAGTCGAATGTCCCATCAATCCCTGAGGGAAATCATCGACCGTCATCTGGGATTTTTTCATATACGGCGCCATGTCCTCGAGCACCTCGGACTCCGCAAACATTTGAACATAGGCGCGTTCCAGCATCGTTACGTCCGGTGCCGTTTTGGCTGCGACCGCTTGTTGAAGCTTGGTCACCGTCTCATCGTATGAGCCTTGGAACGTGCCGACCACTTCGATTTTATCTTGCGATTGATTAAAGCGTTGGATCATACCGTTGAGGTATTCGCCGTTCTTGCCTCCCAGCGAGTGCCAGAATTGCAGGGTAGTTTTACCGCCTGCCGTGGAAGGGTTGCCCGTTTGCTCAGGCTGGTTCCCCCCGCATCCTGCAAGAAGACCGGTTGTCAGTGCGGTTGCCATTACGATAGCTGGAATCCTCTTATTCATTGACAATATCCCCTTTGTTGTTAAGTTTATTATTTAATGCCGGAGTATACGAACGCCTTAACGATTTGTTTAGAGGCAAACAGATAAACGATCAGGATCGGAAGCACGAGTACCACGTTGCCTGCCATAATAATATGCCAGTTGCTGATTCCTTCCGTCTCCCTTAACATGGCGATCCCCATCGTAAGCGGGCGAACCGCCGCCGAATCCGTCATGACAAGCGGCCAGAAGTAGTCGTTCCAATGGCTGACAAAGCTGAACAGCGCGACGGTTGCAAGTGCCGGAATCGACATAGGAATCATAATGCTCCGCATGATCCTGAGCTCGCTTGCGTTATCCAGCCGGGCCGCTTCAATAAGCTCTTGCGGAATTTGCATAAAATATTGGCGCAGCAAAAAAATACCAAAAGCGTTGGACATGAACGGTATGATCTGCGGCAATAGCGACTTGATCAGTCCAGCATCCGCCAGCATCAGATACACTGGGATAAACGTCACCTGTCCCGGAATCATAAAGGCCAGCAATACCAGACTGAAGAACAGCTCATTGCCTTTAAACTTGTACTTGGCAAAAGCATACGCTGCCGGGATCATTACCGCACATTGCAAAATAATGATGGAGAACGTGATAATAACGGAGTTTTTAGCGTACGTTAAAAACGGGCCGGCGCTCATCGCTTTGACAAAGTTGCCCCACTGGGGAACCGAAGGAATCAACGTCGGCGGAAAAGCCAACGTCTCCTCAAGCGTTTGCAAAGATGTCGAGATCATCCATAAAAACGGGAAAACAAACACGAGTAATGTGAGGGCTTTCAGCAAAAAGCCGACAATGGATTTGAATAGATACGCAGCACGGCCGTTGTTCGAATGCTTCCCGCCTACTCCTTTTTCTTGTTGCACAATCACTGGTTAGGCACCTCCTTGTCGCATGAACATCCGAACCATTATTGATAATGAACTTTCTTGGACAGCACTTTAAAGTAAACAAAAGTTAAAATTGCAATGATGCCCATCAGTACCACCCCAGTGGCGGAAGCATAGCCGATGCTGTTTGATCTGAATTCATAAATGTAGTAAACGAGCGTGGTCGTTGAACCGTTCGGACCGCCGCCGGTCATGATTTTGACGGTATCGAATACTTTGAATGAACCGATCGTCATAATGATCAGAATAAAAAACAACTGCGGCGAAATGAGCGGTAATGTAATTCTGAAAAATACATCGAATTTGTTCGCATTATCGAGTTCGGCCGCCTCATAAATCTGCGGATTCACGCCGTGGAGCGCAGCTACGATAATGAGCGTATAATATCCGATTCCTTGCCACACCGATACGATAATGACGGAAAGCAAGGAGGTGCTGGAGCTTTGCAGCCAAGGCATGGCCGGCAGCCCCACTGCTTTTAGCAAAAAATTGAGTATGCCGTGACTCGGCTCCATGAGCCACATCCATACTAGCGATACGGACACGATCGAAATGATGTGCGGCGTAAAAATACCGGCTTGTATAATATCGTTGAACCGCGTCTTTTTTTTCAACCATACGGCTATGAGAATGGATATAGCCAAGGTCAGGAACACGACACCAACCGTATAAATAACGGTAGTGAACAAAGAATCGTAGAAATCCTCACGAGAGAAAATTTCTTTGAAATTGTCCAGCCCCACAAACTTGCTTTTGTCTTTATTCAGCAAATTATATTTATAAAAGCTTAATTTAACTAAATAGAGAACCGGGTAGATAACAAATAAAATGATGCCGATCATCGCCGGCGCGATCATAAAGTAAGGACGGACTGTTTCCCAGATTTTCTTTTTATTCATGCTGCTGCCCTCTTTTCCTCGTCAGCTCGTAAGAATAACGGAAGAATGATCTTCCGATCGACGGAAAAAGCGTCCTTCGCACGCCTCATCTTGCAAGCGTTCCGGTCGGTTACAAGTTTCTTCTGCCGTGATCGGACATACTGCTTGCGAACGAGAACCGCTTCGTTTCCCAAGTGTATTCCTCCCTATTAACTTGCACTCCCTTACAGAGTCTTATACTTTTGGAAATCGTTATTCATGGATGCGTTTTCAGAAACCTGATAAATACTAAATTTTCCATATCGCCGATTTACTGCAAGTCATTTGTGTAGTATACTTTCTCACAGACTCCCACTGCGTCACCAGTGAAAGTCGAGATATGTTTTTTTCCAATCCCGGTGAGCCAGAGCAGAATCCATTGCGCCAGCGAGGTCTTCTGCTTTGCTTACCCCTATAAATTCGTCCGGCACCAGTCGTTTTAACGTGTCCTGGCAGTCCGTATTCTCCATTACCCGGAGCACTTCGTGAAAATCTGAAGCGGAGCTCCGACTGCTTCCGTGAATCGTAATTCCTTTTTCCAATACATCGCGTGTGTTGATTGGCACAAGGTCCTCGCTGACTCCCATCGCAATGAGATGTCCGCCGCGCTTGAGAATATCGATTCCTTGGTTAATCGCGCTTTCGCTAAAGCGTCCACCCGTGCACTCCACTACGACATCAACCTGTTCACCGGCTTGAAAATCATAGGTTTGTACCATTTCGGTTGTTGCAAAAGTGAATTCATCCAGTTTCTCTCGGACAGCTCCAAAAACAGTCAACCGGTCGCGGTCGATTCTAAAAGCATGGTGCAGCATCGCGGCGGTCAAATATCCCACAGGTCCATCGCCGAATACAGCAACCCGCGCTTTGTCAAGCAACGGTGCAACGGCTCTGAGCGCCCGGTAAGATACGCTGCACAGTTCCGCCAGTACCGCAATTTCGTTAGAAACCGCTTCCGGAATCGGAATTACGCATGGTTCGGGCAGCACTATACGTCTCTGTGCGATTCCATCCGTACCGCTTCCCAGGAACCCGCCGTGGGAACAATAATTGTCTGCGATCTCGCCACGGCACGCCGGGCAGCATTGCTCCGGTTGCATATCGTTCAAGAGATACCCGGGCAAATAAGGAACGATCACAACTCTTTCCCCTTCGGTTAAATGCACGCCGTTACCACCGACCACGGTTCCGATACCTTCGTGAAGCAGTGCCATTGGCAATTTTTTGGCCAACACTTCCGGCTTTCTAAGCCCTCCGAAATAGCGAAGATCAGCGTGGCAAATGCTTGCCAGTGTCGGTTCAACGACAACAAAACCTTTTCGCACTTCCCGTTCGATATCATAGGATTGAATGACATGCGGCTGAGTCAAGCGCAGTGTGTGTGAATGTACGGTTTCTGTAGTCTTGGCAGCCATTACGGTAACACCTCCATTGCAAAAAGTGACTATATATGAATTTCCGGACCGTGTAACGGCCAGGAAAAATTCACCTGGAGTTATGCGGTAATTACATTGACGCCCAAATCCCGAAACGGCTTAATGTCGTATTCCGGTACCTCTCCGCCCGTAATCAACGTTTGAATGGCACTGTTTGGAGCGACCGTGTATAAAGAGACTTTGCCGATCTTCGTATCGTCCGCAACAATGATCACTTCCTGGGCCGCCGCAATCATCCCTTGCTTGGCTTGAACCAGTTGTGCCTCCGGATGCATCAGCCCATGCTTCGGATGGATGGCCGGAATACCGAGAAACGCTTTCGTCACATGCAGCGAACGCAAGGCATGGTCGGTGAACATACCGTTCAGCATATAGCTTGACGGGTACAGCTCGCCTCCGGTTACCGTAACTTTCACGCCCGGGGCATCCCTCAGCTCCGCCGCTACATTGATATCATTCGTAACAACGGTGACATTGGAGTGATGGACCAGATTTCTGGCGATGTGCAGCGTGGTCGTTCCGGAATCGATAATGATGTGATCGCCGTCTTCCACCAGGCTGGCAGCCATTTTACCAATACGCATCTTCTGCTCGAGCTTGACATTGGTTCTTTCATTAAAGGAAGGTTCATTATGGGTTAAACGCTCCACAATCACCCCGCCGTGCGTACGTTTAAGCAAGCCCTCCTGCTCTACTTCAGACAAGTCCCTGCGGATGGTCGCTTCATGAACACCGAATTCTTGGGCTAGCGCTCCAACCGAAGCGGACTGATACTGCCTAACGTACTCTACGATTCTCAACTTTCTCTCCGCAGCTAGCAAGACACTCACTCCTCCACATCAAAGCGATAGCAACCAAAATGTTTGTGCATTTATGCTCATTGATGCTTGTTTATGCGCTTTTAGATTACCGCGCTATCATGTCAGTGTCAATGGAAAATACATCCTATTGCTTCATCGCATATTGTCCTGTGGAGAGTTCTTGAATCTGCGCGGAGGATTCGATCCAAAGGACATTGGAAAGCGTCGCGACTTTCTCCAAAGCGTCCGCGAGCTTCCGGGGCTGGTGGGAGCGGATCGTGATCTTCAATTCCAACACCGCCGTTTCGGCGCTATATACCCATACCTCGTCCGACGGCTTCATTTGTATATTTTTTATTTGGAAACCGAGTTCCTCTAATGTGCTTGCAATTTGGCCAAGCGTACCGGGCTTATCGGGGATTTTAATCATAAGTTCATGATTGCGTCTTTTGCGCATGATCACTTTTTCCCACTTGTTCAAGGCAAACAAGCTGATCAATACAAGCAGGGTTGTCAACAAAGCGGGATAGAAGAAACCGGCGCCAATGGATAAGCCGATCGCAGCAACCACCCACACCGAGGCTGCCGTCGTCAGCCCCGAAACCGTCGATCCGGTGCGAAGAATCGCCCCTGCTCCAAGAAAACCGATTCCGCTGATGACCTGGGCCGCAAGCCGTGCCGGGTCGACGCGTACATTCGGTTCATGAACGAACGCCTCGAATCCGTATATGGACAGAAGCATAATGGAAGTAGAACCCAAGCATACTAATATATGCGTACGAAAGCCGGCTGCGTGGTTGTGCCACTCACGCTCCAAGCCGATCAATCCTCCCAGCAACGCGGACATAAGCAAACGCAGCGTCAAATCCCAGTCGCCAATGTGCCACACACTCTCAACCAAACTTTCCACTCTCCCTGTGAATCATTCGTTGATTCGTTCAAACATTCTTTGCAATTGCTTGAAAAAGATGGATACCATTACATTTATATTCGTTTTTGCGCGGTTTATTGTTCATTTCAGCATACTAACATATTCATATGAACATTTCAACGCATTGTTGCGGTTTGAATTGTTTTTATCCCCTTTTTAACTCAACAAATCAGCCTCGTTAAACACAGTCCTCCTGCATAAAAATCTAGGAAATTCGCCTCTTCTTCCGTCACAAAGGGTGTAATGGGTCCTATATAATCGTGTTCATTTACGAAATAAAATAAACTTATATGAACATTTAGTACGTATCCTGATGCAAGCCAGGACACGAACCCCAACATGACCTCGCTTGACCGCACCACAAAACTTGTGCGTCTGGCGAACGCCGCTTCTACTATGTGTAACTTTTGAGTCTCGCAAACTATTGCGGTAACTAGACGCGCATGCAAAAAAAACAGGCGCTGCCGGCTGCCTGCTTCATAATATAGTTCATCGGTCGCACTATTTTTGGAGTTAAGCAAACCGCCCCAATTGTTTTGGCTTTTGTTGAGCACATTGGTTTTTCGCCTGTTCCTGCTGCCTTAAATTAACGCAGCGCGCCGCTCGCTCTGTTATGAAGCCATTGCGTCAATCGTAAATTGCCTACAAGCAATAAAAATAGTACCGGATACGAATCCTTTGCGCGCCTTCATAACCGTACGGCGTAAGAGATAGAATCGCGTTGAAACAATTACCATTTGTAAGAACAAATGTTCCGCCTTATAATAGAACATATATTCGCATACCGGGAGGGTTCGATGTTATGAATAAAACGCAATTCGAACCGATTCAAGCCAAACATATGCTCAATTCCGTCAAAGCGCCGTCCATGCCTTTCGATTGGTCCATTAATCCGTATCGCGGCTGCCAGCACGGATGCAGCTTTTGTTATGCCCGTTCTACGCATGCCTTTTTGGGTCAAAACACGGACGATACGTTCCAGCATCATATTTTCTATAAAGCAAACGCCAAGCTAGCGCTGGAAAAACAAATCATCAAGATGCTGCGCTCGAAGGACGGCAGACGCAAGCTCGGCCGGGTCGCGATCGGCACGGCAACGGACCCGTATCAGCCTGTGGAGAAGCGTGCGAACCTTACGCGCCAATGTCTCGAAGTGCTGGCAAGCTATGGAATCCCGGTCAGCATTACGACGCGGTCTCCGCTCATCTTGAAGGACGTCGATCTCCTTCAAGCCATGAAGGGAAGCTCCGTCAATATAAGCATCAATACGTTGAACGCCAAAATATTGCGGGATTTCGAGCCGATGACGCCGTCTCCCCATTCCCGGTTCGATACGATTGCTCGACTGACCGACCGGGGAATCGAAACCGGGGTATTCATGGCGCCCATATTGCCTTATATCACCGACAACGAACAAGATTTGGAGGCTGTCATTGACAAGGCTTCCCGCTCCGGAGCGAATTTTGTGATGGGCT
Source organism: Paenibacillus allorhizosphaerae (assembly GCF_910594985.1). GTDB lineage: Bacteria > Bacillota > Bacilli > Paenibacillales > NBRC-103111 > Paenibacillus_G > Paenibacillus_G allorhizosphaerae. Next base: position 79,269 of record NZ_CAJVCE010000013.1, on the reverse strand, counting down.
CCGTTTTGCGACTGAGCACCTCGGAAGTAAAGAGCTGGTTTTTCGCGACGCTGCAGCAGCATTATCCTCATCTGGCCAAGCGGTATGCCGCGATATATCAAGGTTCGGGTTATGCTTCGTCCCTATATCGAGACACGATTCGCGCCAAATTAAACGTGCTGCTGGAACGATACAAGCTAGCTTCCTATGAACCGTACAAACGGGTAACGCCTATCTCGTCTACCTCTTCATGCGAGGAAATGCCGGTGCAATTATCTTTTTCATTTGAGGGCGATCTGTCCGCACCGAACACGATGGATTCCCCAACCCCATAGCATTTGACGGATCGTTCCTTGCGCTGTTATCATGAAGTCGAACATCATGGCATTCCATCTTCCGAAGGCTTTCTTTTAGAACAGCCTTTTTTTGTTTTCATGCGAATCGGACAAAGGAGGAATTTACGGTGGAGCTTGGATTAACGGGAAAAGTGGCTTTGATTACGGGAGGCAGCAAAGGCATTGGGCTGGGAACCGCCTTGACGCTGGCGAAAGAAGGGGCGTCCATAGCAATCTGCGCGCGAAGTGAGGAGCATTTGCAGAAGGCGGCTTCTATCATTATGGAGCAGACCGGTGCCCGGGTACTCCCTCTGCAGGCGGATGTGACGTCTCCGGACGATTGCGAGCGGATTGCAGCTTCAACCGCAGCGCATTTCGGCAGGCTGGATATTGTAATCAACAATGCAGGAACCTCCGCAGCCGGACCGTTCCAGAACGTCACCGATAACATGTGGTCGGACGATCTGGATTTGAAGCTGCACGGAGCGATTCGCGTTTCCCGCGCCGCGCTGCCCTACCTTCGTCAAGCCGGCGGAGGAGCCATCGTCAATATCGTGACCTCCGCGGCAAAGACGCCCCCGGCTTCTTCGCTGCCGACCAGCGTGAGCCGGGCCGCCGGATTGGCGCTGACGAAAGCGATGAGCCGGGATCTCGCTGCCGATCAAATACGCGTCAACGCCGTATGCATCGGTACGATTCGAAGCGATCAAATCGAGCGAAAATGGAAGCAGGACGCGCCGGAGCTATCCTGGCAACAATACGCGAGCCTTCCGCGTCATCAAATCCCGCTCGGGCGCATCGGGGACACGGAAGAGGCGGCCAACGTCATTGCGTTTCTCGCTTCGCCGGCCGCTTCCTATGTAACGGGAACGGCGGTCAACGTCGACGGCGGCAAAGGCGCCGCCCTGTGACGAGGCGAACTCCTGTTATGAACGGAACGGCCATGTGCAGTTGGTGCCGTCTCCGTTCATTCACGGTATCACCCGGTACCGGGCAATACGGATACGGCTCGGCTGTCTGCGAACTTAATTTCCCGCCTTGTATGTCGGGCCTATAAACATGCAACCGTTGCCTACGGCCGCGTGAATCGGAAAATGTACGAGCTTTCATATGCCGACATCAATTCATCGCTAAGCGTTCGAAAATATTTTTCCTGTGCAGAGATGGCAATGAAATCCGTTGGGATTCTGCGCTTGATTTCCACTTGGAACCCCTCGTTCATAAAAGCCGAAGCAATATCGTCAAGGGAATGAATATTGGCCTTCAAGTGGCTGTACTTCTCGATCTCTTCCTTAAAATAGTCTTTGCTGGGGTTGGACGATAAATCGTTGTAGGTTGCGTAGTATACGCCGCCGGGCTTTAACGCTCGGCTCAATTTCCATGCGTGCGTCTTCAAATCGTCGATCAAATAAATGACGGATAAACAAAAGGCCAAGTCGAACTTCTTTTCGAGCTGCTCCGGCGATCCGGAGACAACGTAGTCGATCGGCAGATTGCCTTTTCGTTCATTGGCGATGGCGACCGATTCCCATCCCAAATCAATGCCGACCGCTTCCTTGAACGGCTTGGCTTGATGAAGCAGCCGCAAGAACCCGCCTCGATTGCAGCCGAAGTCCAGAACAGAACAATTCGATAAATCCTCTTCTTTCATGGTTGAAATGAGCTGCTGCCAGCCTTTCAAATGCCCCTCTTCCATGACGGATTCGCCTTCCGCATTATTCCACCATACGTCATAACTTTGCTCATTCGTGATCATAGTTTCCACTCCTTATCATCGTTTTTACACATTAAAATCAAATGATCGACTAACCTGCAGAAGAAGAAACGAGCTTGGACGCATGTCGATCTCTAGGGTGACTGGGCAGAATGGAAGCCACGAGCTGTCTCGATGCCGGATGCTTCATGGAGGAAAGCGGCTCCTTCACGCTCAGCGTTTCGACAATTCGCCCATTGGACATCACGGCCAATGGATCGGATATCGACCGAACCGCCATGATATCGTGCGAGATAAACAAGTAGGATAGCTTGAATTGCTGTTTCAACTCCATCAGCAGCTGCAAGATTTGATGCTGAATCAGCACATCAAGGCTGCTGACGGCCTCATCCAGCACGACCAGCCTAGGCCTCAGCGCGATCGCCCGGGCGATACTGATTCTTTGCAGCTGTCCGCCGCTAAATTGATGAGGAAATTGGGTCATATCCTCAGGCTTTAAGCCAACCGCGACCAGCAGCTCCTGGATCGTTCTCTTTTCTTCACTCGCGCTGAGCTTCTCAAAATTGGCAAGCGGCTCCCGGATCGATTCGTAAACAGGCCATCGGGGATTCAGCGAGCTGTAGCAATCTTGAAAGACGGTTTGAATGTGCCGGCGCATCCGCAGGCGTTCCTTTTTATTCAATGTCAGCAAATTTTTGCCTTCAAACCATATTTCTCCGCCATCGGGCTGCTCCAGGCCGAGAATCATCTTGCCGAGCGTGCTTTTGCCGGAGCCGCTTTCTCCGACCAGCCCCAGACACATGCCTTGTTCCAACGTCAGGCAAATATCGTCGGCGACTTTCATGGTTTGCTTACGAAAGAAGGTAGATCCGCCGATCGTATAGCTTTTATTGATATTGATTAATTCAAGCATACGAACCTCCTCCTTTTGGAAGCCGGACTTTATACGAGCTGAATACCGGGTCTGGCTTGCAGCAGCATCCGGGTATACGGATGCTGCGGACGGTCAAACAGCTCGGCGACCGGCGCTTTTTCGACAATGCTTCCTTGATTCATGACCATCACCTCGTCCGCCATATAAGCGATAACGCCAAGATCATGCGAGACGAGCAGCATCGCGGTTTCCTGCTCTTCACATAGGCGGTGCATTTGCTCCAGCAATTGGACTTGATGCGTCGTATCCAAAGCGGTGGTAGGCTCGTCCGCGATCAATACGGCCGGCTGCAGCGACATCGCGATGGCGATCATCACTCGCTGCAGCATCCCCCCGCTCAATTGAAACGGATACTGCCCCATCAATTGGTCCGGGTGAGGGAGCCCTGTTCTCGCGAGATACGTCGCGGCCAGCTCTCGGGCTTCCTTCCGTGAAAACGGCCGATGGGTACGAAGCGTCTCGATAACATGATGGCCGATCGTAATCGTAGGGTTAAAAGCGCTCATCGGATTTTGCATAATGACCGCGATCTCCTTGCCTCGAACGCTTCTCATTCGACTCGCTTGCAATTTAAGCAGATTTTGCGATTCAAGGTGAATCGCCCCATGTTCAATGAAGGCCGACTCCTGAAGCAGACCCATGATCGCCAGACAGGTCATCGTTTTGCCGCTGCCGCTCGCTCCGACAAGACCGAGGATTTCCCCTTTTTTCAAATCAAAACTGACGTCGTTCACGATCTTCTTCTTCCCTTGAGGGGTAGAGACACTAATATGTAAATGATCTACACGCAGTATGTGCTTGTCCATTTACTTGACCTCCATCCTCTCCTGACGCGGATCGAACGCATCCCTCAAAGCGTCTCCGATAAAATTAAAGGCCATGACCACGAGAAGAATGCATACACCGGGATACAGCATCAGCATCGGATTACTTTTGAGAAATTGCTTACTGTCAGTCAGCATTGCGCCCCATTCGGGCATCGGAGGCTGAATACCCAGTCCCAGGAAGGAGAGTCCGGAGATGCTCAGAATCATGCTCCCGAGATTTAAAGTGGCCAACACCAGTGTAGGAGGCAATATGTTCGGAACAATATGCATCAAAATGATCTTGTAGCTCGGCGTCCCGGCAATTTTGGCGGCCAGAATGAAATTTTTCTGCTTTGCCGTAATGACCATGCCGCGGATCCAGCGCGCGTACCAAACCCAGTACGACATCACCATGGCAAATACGACATTCGCGAGGCCTGGCCCGAGAATTCCGAGCATCGCAAGCGAAAGAATGAGGCTCGGGAACGCCATTAACAAATCGCAAAAACGCATAAACACGCGGTCGATGATCCCGCCGCTGTAACCGGATATCGTTCCGACCACGACGCTGACGAAAATAATTAATACCATCACGATAAATGCGATGCCGAGCGAAATTTTGGTCCCATAGATGAGCCGTGACAAAATATCTCTGCCCAGATGGTCGGTCCCCAGCCAAAAGGTCGAAGACGGCCCTTCCAGCTTATGCTCCAGCGCAATGTAATTCGGATCATGCGGCGTGAGCCACGGAGCAAATACGGCAAGAACCAGCATTACGGCAAGCATCATGCAGCTGAGCAATGTCAGCTTATTGCGGATCAGCTTTTTCCACACGGCGGAATTCATGCTAATCCGCTCCTTTCCGGCGCACCCGGGGGTCGATGATCATATGAAAAATATCGATCAGCAGGTTGCAAACGATAATGATCGTCGTGACCAGCAGCACGTAACATAAAATAACCGGATAATCCCTGCCGAACAGAGCATTGACGAAATGACGGCCGATGCCCGGCCAGGCAAACACGTTTTCCACGATGATCGAACCGCTTAATTTGTGGCCGATGTGCATCCCCATCGTCGTAATGAGCGGGGTGATCGCATTTTTTAATACGTGCTTGCCGATGACGAGGCTCTCGCGGATGCCTCTCGCCCTTGCATAGAGCACATACGGCTGGTGCAGCTCGTCCAGCGTACTGCCTCGAAGCATTCGCGTATACACCGCAACCGATGCTAGAGCAAGGGTAAGGGACGGCAGCACCAGATGCAGCAAACCGCCTCTCCCCGATACGGGAAAATACCCTAATTTTAATGAAAAAAAGTAGATCAATAGGAAACCGAGACAAAAGCTCGGCGTCGCCGCTCCGATAAACGAGAGGGTCCGACTGAAGTGATCGAACAACCGGTCTTTGTATAGCGCCGACAAGATGCCGATCGGCAAGCTGATGACAAAGGCGAGCGCAATCGATGAAAAAGTCAACTGCAGCGTCGCCGGAAGATAGGTCATCATTTCATCCCATACCGGTTTTTTGCTGATATACGAGGTGCCGAAATCGAGCCGCAGCGCGCCGCCCAGCCAGTTCAAGTATTGAACGTACAGCGGACGATCGAGCCCAAGCTCGGTGCGGACGAGCGCAACCGCTTCGTCCGATATCGGAATTTTGGACAACCGCAGGTACGCTTCGGCCGGATCGACGGGAAGCAGACGAACGCACAGGAACGTAATAACGGAAACACCGAACAAAATCGGTAGGACGCTAATTACTCGCTTTGTGATGAGCCAGGTCATCATCCCCTTTAAACTCCTATTCCTTATCCATTTTCTCGAAGGGAATCTCGCTATTCATTTGTCCGAACTTTACGCCTTTAATGTTCTTATGGTAAACGGTCAGGTTTGTACCGTATGAAATCGGCAGGTACACCGCCTGGTCATGCAGTGTAGTAAGAATATAGTTATACAGCTCTTGCCGCCTCTTTTCGTCCGTGCTGAGCAGTGCGGCCTCGATTTTTTGGTCGAGCTCCTTTTTCATCGGCAAGCCGGCTTGCGCCTGATAGTCGGCGTGCGACGGAACGCGCATCGACGAAACCATGGCATGCGGGTCGTACGGGATGCCGAACGTATCGCTGAAGATCATATGGAAGTTGCCGTTGGTTTGACGCTGTCCGAACAGCTGGCTTTCTTCGCCGATCAGCTTCACGTTGATGCCGATTTTCCTCAAATCGCCTTGAAGCACTTCCGCGATCGCCTTATGTACATTGTTCACGCTGTCGAAGCTGAGCTCCAGTTCCAGCGGGATGCCGTCTTTTTCCCTGAACTCTTTCTTTGCGGGCCGCACCCAGCCGGCATCGTTCAACAGCTTCTCCGCTTTTCTCACATCGTACGCGTAAGGCGTCAGCTTGACGCTGGAATAAGGAAAGTTCGGCGGAAACAGCGTATCGGCCAGCTTGTCCGTGCCGTAGAACACATTGTTGATGACCGCTTTTTTATTAAATGCATGCTCGATCGCCTTTCTGACGTTAATATCTTTGAGCGGTCCTTTATTCGTATTCAGCGCGATCGATTTGGTAAAGAGCGGCTCGGAGATGGCCGTTTCGTACTTGCCCGATTCCTTCAAATATTTAAACGAATCCAGGCTGATGCTTCCGTCGCCGTATATCACATCGATATCTTTTTTCTCGAACGCCAGCACTCGAGACTCGCCGTCCGGAATGACGGCTACGCGGATTTTATCCGCTTTCGGATTTTCGCCCCAGTAGTTTGGATTTCTGCTAAATTCCGCGTATTCATTAATCTTGTAATCCGACAGCACCCAAGGCCCGGTGCCGATCGGCGCTTTAATGCCTTCAGACGTATTGCCGCTCACCGGGAAGCCCGCTTCGCCCAAGAAGCGGATCGGCCGGATTAAGGCTAACTCCTGCAGCATCGGATAATAAGGGTTGGCCAATGTAATTTTTACGGTATACTCGTCCACTTTTACCGCATCTTTGAGCTGATTCACCAGCTCAAGCCAGCTGTGACGCTGTTTGTTCAGCAGAACGGCTTTCACGTTTTTGACGACGTTATCCGCGTTAAAGGGGGTTCCGTCGGAAAACTTGACGTCTTTGCGCAGAAAGAACGTGTACACTTTGCCGTCGCCGGACACTTCCCACTTTTCCGCCAGATGCGGAACAACTTTGCCGTCTACATATTTCACGAGCGATTCGTACACCATATTCTGCGCGAACATTTGGTTCGGCGCATACATATGCGGGTTCAGCGGACCGATATCGCCCGCCGCAGAGAATCGGATCGTCTTCGCCCCCGCTTCGGTTGATTTGCCGTTGTCCGTGGCTGCGTCCGAAGAAGGCTTCTCCGTGCAGGCGGAAAGCAGGAGCGTCACGCTGAGCATGACCGTAAGCATATTGGAACATTGGAACAAACGCTTGGATGAAGCAAACATAATCGAAAGATCACCTCGACAAATGGAATACAAGAAAGCGATACATGGTATTGGCATAATTTACAAAAATCGTGTTATGATTTTAATAAAATGTAGCACACATTGCTTGGAAAATAAATAAAAAAATTCAGAATTGTAAAGATAAGCGAAAAACGCCCGACCATCTCATGGCCGAGCATTCTTGTTTTGTGTATGCTTCTCTATTCAGGCTTGCTGCCGGCTACAATAAATCTCCGGTGGCTGTCGATAAAACTCCAACGATAAGCTAGCGGGAACGATTCCGCGTCGGCCGCCAGCAAATGCTGCACATCATATTCCTTGATCTCTTCCAGTCCCGCCGCTTCCATCAAAGCAATGACCTTGCCCGGGTCCACCCCGCTAAAAGGAAGCAGGTGCGCCATGTCGTCGTACCCCCGCCCTTTTCCTTTCCACGGGATCTTCCCTTTGGTGAAAAACGTCAGCGTATGGCCCATCGCTATGCGCAGCTTCTGTTTTCGGGACAAATGACGGCTCGTCCAATCTCCGTCCATAATGAGCAGCCGTCCGCCCGGCTTCAGCACGCGCATCCATTCCCGGATGGCTCTTCCCGGATGGGGCAGCGTCCAGAGCAAATGCCGGTTAGCCACAATATCGAAAGAACAATCCGCAAACGGAAGCGCTTCGGCATCGCCCTGAAGGAACGTACAGTTTAATTGCCGCTGCGCCGCCTTCTCGGAAGCGATCTCCAGCATGCTCAGCGACAGGTCGAGACCCGTGACTTGATGGCCCATTCGCGCAAATTGCAGCGCAAGAAACCCGGGACCCGTACCGACGTCGAGAATATCGAGCGTCCTTTCCCCTTGTGATGAAATCAAACCGTGCAATGTTTGTTGCCACAGGCGCTGCTGCTTCTCCGATTGCAAGTACATATCGCTTCGCCCCGTGTACTCCTGAGACCGCCAGTTCCAATCCTCTGTAATTCTTTCTTTCAGGTTATGGCTAGACACCGATTCCCACCCTCATTCCGCCAAATACTTGTCCATATGCACCGTTTCGTAACGGTCAAACGGCTCCAGCCGGAACGTAAATCCTTGCTTTTCCCAGAACCCGACGGCTCCAGGCAAAAAACGGTGTGTATGCAAATACATGATCTCATACCCTTTGTCCCGGGCGATCGGAAGCAGCCTGTGGACCAAGGCGGTGCCCAATCCAAGACGCCGCAGCTCCGGCTTTACGTAGCATTTCACCAATTCCGCGGTCGTCCTTGCCGCATAGGTTCCTTTTATTTCAGCGATCCGGTCATCGTAGGGCAAAAAAGCCGCCGTAGCCGCAATGGCTCCTTCCTTATCGAATGCTGCGAGTAAGGCTGCCGTAGCATCGGAAATACTTCCCTTACAATGTCCATCACGAAATCGATGGCTGCGGGCAGCTCGTCCAGCTCAATCTCTCTAATCACGTAGTCGCTCAAAGGCACGCTCACTCCTGCTCCCCCCACTTTCTATCGCCTTGGTTGAAGGCTGCGAGTGTTACATTCCTATTAAAAGTAACACAAGACGATCGGAAATGTAAACCAATTTCACCCAAAGCTTTACGGACGCCACCAATTCCATTTGCCGAGCAATTTCATCAAAGACGGTACGAGCATCATCCGAACGATCGTGGCATCGATCAAAATCGCTGACGCTATGCCGATCCCAAGCTGCTTGACCCCGGCCACTTCTCCGAAGGCGAAGGGCACCGTGACCGCAATCATAATCGCAGCCGCCGAATTAATGAGCCTGCTGACCGTGGTCAGACCTGCCAGTATGGCTCGGCTATTATCTTTTGTCCGCTGGTAGGCCTCAAAAATTCGCGATACGAGGAACACCCCGTAATCCATGCTGATGCCAAAAACGAGCCCGAAAATAAATACGGGAATCATGATCGCAATGCTGCCAGGCTCGATTCCGAAGCGCCCTTCCTGAAAGATCCACACCAGAATCCCGAAAGATGCCCCGAGGCTAAGCAAATTCATCGCAATCATTTTGATGGGCATGAGAACAGATTGGAAGGCGAAGAACAGCACCGCATAATTGGAGATGAAAATGAATAAGAGTACGTACTTGATGTTTTGAAAAATGCTGTCGAACACTTCCTGCTGGTACTTCGCTTCACCGCCTAACAAGAAAGGAAGATGGGAAGACTCTCCTTCCTGCTCCCAATGCCTGAGCCAACGCATCACTTCTTGAGAGGAGGGCTCTCCGTCCAGTGTCACGCGCAACAGCATGCGGTTGTCTTTAACAAAGGATTGAAGAATCGGCTCGTAGTTCGCTTTTAATGCCGGTTTTTGATATAGGAAAAACAGCGATTCGGGCTGCATGCGCAACCTCGAAAAAACAGAGTCCACTCTTTGTACCGCCGGATCGTTCTCCAATCGTTGACTAAGCGCGTAAGCATGAAGCCAATCTTCTTTTTTCAAGCCATGCGATTTTCCTTGAACGACGATAACTACGTCCGAACTTGTTCGGGAAACGAAATGGTTTTGATAGGCTTCGAACGCCATTCGGGAAGAATAGTGCGGCGGTAAGGAGGCAGCATCGGGAATTGCCAATTTCATTTGGCTTAATGGCACCAAACAGAGTCCGAGCAGCAAGGAAGCGAGCAGCCCCAAGCGGACCGGCCTTTTCATCACATAGGCTGACATGGCGTACCAGAAACGGCCATTTCCGGCAGCAACGAGCCGTTTTGGGCTCTCCGCTTTCAAGATAGGCGACAGAAGAAACAATAGAGCAGGAGCGAGCGTGAATGTTAGTAATACGGAGACCGTCAACACCGTCATCGCGCCTATAGCGATCGAGGTGAACATAGGAAGCGGAATGAACAAGATGCCCATTAAGCCGAAAAGGACGCAGACCGCTGAAAATAATACCGCTCTGCCTGCGGTTTGCATGGTCGTCATCAGCGCTTGCGGCGCTTTCTCCCGCTTCAGCTCCTCTTGAAACCGGCTGACCAGCATCAAGGCAAAATCGATGCTTAAAGCGAGTCCCACCATGGGGATGACATTCAGAACAAAGTTGGATATTTCCATCGTTTGCCCCAGCCAATAGATCAATCCCATCGTGCCGGCAACGCCGATCACCCCGATGATAACGGGAATTGCCGCAGCCACGATTCCTCCGAAAGCAAGGCACAGGATAAGGAAGGCGGCCGGAATGCCGAGCCGTTCCGCTTTTCCCAGATCCGTTTGGCTGGCCCGGTTCACATCCGCCTGAACGACCGATTTGCCCGTCAGTTTCGCGGAAATCGAGGTATGATGGGGCAAGCGCCTTTGCATTTCGTCGATGACGGGTTTCATTTCATGGGGCGATTGCGTAAAAGCAAGCAGCGCATAGGCGGCATTCCCTTTCAGCATCCCTTCCCTTTCCAGCGGTGAGACGATGTGGCTGAGTCCGTCGATTCCTTGCAGCCGGATCAACGTTTGCTGAATGTACTGCCGGAATTGTTCGCGGGATACGGCGTGCTGCTTTTCGAACATCACGATAACAGGGTCCTTGGGAACGTGGAAATCGGAGGACAATATGCGCTCCACCTGAACATAGGCTCCGTCCGGCATGAGGCCGTGATCCATGAGAACGGCGGGCAGCTTGGGGGCGTAAAATCCGAAGAAGATGAGAAACATCGTCCAAATCAGGATGATGGTTTTGGGGTATCGAATGGACATGACGGCAAGCTTTTGAACATCCATAACTATGCTCCTCATTGCACGGATGTAAGCGTTAGGAATCGATCGGTTTTAATCTTGTCGCTTTCATCAATTCGTAGGCTAGTCCCGGAACGAGCCGGACAGCGCCTAACAGAAGACGAGGCGCCATTGGCATGCCGAGCAGCGAGTGAAGCAGTCTTCCCCACTGCATCGGACCGTGAAATTCCCGCCGGATGGACCGTACGTATTCGTGCTGCCAACGGGCGAGCGAAATTTTCCCGCTTAAATAGCGGTCTGCGAGCGGCGCGCACAATAAAGCCGAACGCAGCGCCATCGACATCCCGTCTCCGCACAGCGGCGGGATCATAAGCGCGGCGTCTCCCACATGGGGAAGCGAACCCCACGCAAGCGGCTTGCGGCTTAAATCTACCGGAGCGACGGCCGCTTGAGTACCGGGGACCGGGACGGCATTCGCCAACCTCCGATCCAGCTTCGCGTTCCTGCGGCGTGCGGCATCGATCCACCCCGCAATCGTTTTTTCGTTGTTCCGAAACGATTTTCGTTCCAGCAGCGCCGCGACATTGACGAGTCCGCCTTCTATGGGGGAAACGCCTACATAGCCTCCCTCAAAAAAATAGAGCTCCACAACCGGCTCCATATCGATCCCGCTAAAATGAGATTTCACCCCGATATACGTAGGGTCCGCTTCGCTGTTTGGTCGTTGACGTTGAGCTGAAGAAAGTCCGGCACGCCCATTCGCGCCCCACGCGGCGATAACCGCCCGTACATGGTATGCGTTTCGAACGTCCCCCTGCTTCGTCTCAATCGTATACCCGCTTTCATTGGGACATACGGACGTAACCGCAGTTGCGGCTTGCACATGCACACCGGCGTCGATCGCCGCACTAAGGAGAGCGGAATCGAGCAAATAACGACTTACGCCCAGCGCGGTACCGGGGAGAGGAATTTCGATCGCGTCCCCGCCGCCGAGGACCAGGCGCGTCCGATGTATCCGGCTCGGCTGCAGCGATGCCACCGGTCCATCCAAGCCAAGCAGCTGCAGCATAAGCTGCGATTCGGGGGAAAGAAATTCGCCGCATACTTTATGCCGCGGAAACGGCTTCCGGTCGAATAAAACGGTATCCCAGCCCCGATCCGCTAAAGCTTTGGCCAAGCTGCTGCCGGCGATTCCTGCGCCTATAATCGCGACTTCCCGGTTGTCATTCATCCTATTCAACTCCGATGAACGGTATTGAGACCGCTTTTTCGGACCACCGCCACATAGCGAAACAACGGTCTCCAGGCGTAAAACAGATCGGAACATCCCAAAGCTTCCCCGAGACGTTTCCAATCCTCCGCACGAAACCCTTTCGCTACAGACAACGGCCCGTCGTTTAATATATATTTGTTGCTTGAGATCATCCTTGTCGTCATCCATACCGCAGCCCAAGGAATCCAGTGTCGATGGATATCATTGATGACGACACCCCATCGGGACGCCTTCAGCATGCTTTCAACGACCCCGGACAGCTCGCGAGCAGCAAAATGATGTACGAATTGCGTCCCGGTGACGACATCCGCACAGCCTTCCGCAAGCTCGAACAAATCGCTTCGCATCACATGCACCCGCGGCTCGTTCCGAAACAGCAGCCTCGCCTCTTCGCAAGCTTCTTCCGTGATATCGGCGAGCGTGATTCTCAGATCGACCCCGTTCCTATCCGCCCATCGCAAAATGTGAGCATTGACATCGCCGGCCCCCGCTCCAATGTCCAAGATGGAGAAGCGGCGCGGCTTGTCCGCTTCGATCCACAAACGCTGCACGCCGTACAGCGTAGGCGCAGCGGCGCCGAAAATCCGGTTCAACCGTCGAAGATGCCGCAGCGCGGTCCGCAGCTCCGGTCCCCCCGTCGTAAAGTCGTCCATCAGCTCCTTCGTTGACGCCCGCTGCTTGAAGCTTTTAAACATAAGCTTCATCCCGAACAAGCGCTTGCAATGGGACGGTCGGGACATAATCGATCTGGATGAGCTCGCACGTCAGTCCCGGCCCGAACGCCAGCGCTACGCCGCTTGCCCGTCCGGAGCCGCGGCTTGTCAGCTCGCGCCTCATTTCATCCAGCACGAATAATATGGTGGCGGAAGACATGTTGCCGTAATCGCGCAGCACCGTGCGGCAGGAGCGGGTTTGTTCCTCCGCGAGCCCGAACATGTCCTCCAACGTATCTATAATGCCTTTGCCGCCGGGATGAATCGCCCACAGCTTCGGCTTCTCGCCGCCATCGACGAATTGCTCTAACGGCTCCGCGATGAACTGGCCTATCAGCTTCGGAATGCTGGTGGACAAATAAAGATCAAAGCCGTTATTGCCTACCTCCCACACCATCTCCTCGGCGCCGCCCGGCAGCAGCATGGAATACGGTTTGCCTAATTGAAAAATACCGCGATGCTCAGGTCCTGAAGCACCTACAATGCAAGCGGAAGCGCCGTCGCCGAAAAAAGAAGCGCCGAATAAAGCTTCGCGCGTAGTGGAAGGTTGAATGTGAAGCGTGCACAGTTCCACGCATACAATTAATACTTTGTCGGAAGGATGACTCCCGACGATTTGCTGCGCCAGGCCGACGGCCTTTAATCCGGCAGCGCATCCTAGAAAAGTGAGTGGGATCCGATTGACGGTCGCAGCCAATCCCAGCTGCCGGACCAAGGCGGCATCCATCCCCGGAAGGAATTGCCCGGTGCAGCTCACCGTGATCAGATGCGTGATTTCGGACAAGTCGACGTTGCCCTCCGACAACGCTCGTCTCGCAGCCTTCAGCCCAAGCGGTACGGATTCTCTTTTATATACTGCCATTCGTTCCGCAGTGGAAGGCACAAGCTTCGCGGATTTCCCCGGAAAGTAGCGGCATTGTTCGGCAGACTCCAACAGATTCGGTTCGCAAGTGTAACGGACGTCCACTCCGCATTGCTTGAATATTCGTTTGGCCCATCTGGCGGAATCGGGATGATCAACTAATCCTTCGGCTAATCTTCTGGCGGTATCGGCTTGATCAAGACGATAATCCGGCACGGCTGTGCCTATTCCCAGAATCGCAATGATTGGATCGGCCTCATTCATCTTCTATATTCATCCTCTCGCGCAATTCGTTATCGGTCAGACAAGCACCCTTGCTTTAAACATATGTATTCACAGGTTCAACCAAATATGATGGGAACCCGTGATTGCATACAATAAAGAGCAGCCCCATCGTACATCGTACGCAGAGCTGCTCTTCGGCAAAGCCAAGAAGATTATCGTTCCACTGCTTCCAGCACGGCTAAAGGCTTTTTAGCCGGCCCCTCCAACACTTCCCCTTTGTATGAAAATCTCGAGCCATGGCACGGGCAGTCCCAAGTTCGTTCTCCGTCGTTCCATTCGACTTCGCATCCCATATGCGTGCACGTCGTATCTACGATATGCAATGCGCCTTCTTGATCGCGGTAGGCGCCGGCTCTTTTTCCGTTGACTCGGACGACCGCCCCTTCACCGGTTCCCAGCTCCTCCGGCTTCTTGAAGACCATTTCCAGCTTGCCTGACACGAGATGATTCACCACATCCGCATTTTGGACGATGAGTGTTTTTAAGCTCGGATCGGCGTGGAATCTTGAAGGGTTAAACAGCTCCCGGTACGGGCTCTCGCTTCCGGTAACCAGCTTGTCGATGAGCAGCGCCGCTGCCGTTCCCGTCGTCATGCCCCACTTTTTGTAACCCGTCGCTACGAGAATGTTGGGGTCATCCGAAGTGATGGGGCCGATATACGGAAGCTTGTCGAGCGTAACCAAGTCTTGTGCCGACCATCGGTAACGGATTTCTTTTATTCCCAGCTGTTCCTCTCCGAACCGTTGCAGCGCCTCATAATGCTGGAATGTGCATATGCCTTGCCCCGTCTTGTGGCTTTCGCCTGCGATGAGAACCATTTTTTCGCCGTTCACCGTCGCGGATCGGAGCGATCGTTTGGGCTCCTCGGCGCTAATGAACATGCCGCCCGGAAACTCTTCTGCGGTCTTTGCAGCTAAGATATAGGCTCTTTTGGCGTGCATTTTGGCAAAGTAAAATCCGCCGCCGTCGACGAAAGGAAAGTGCGTGCACGCGATCGCGTAATTGCAGGTGATGCGCTGCCCTTCATTCGTAATTACGGTTGCCGGGCTTCCTTTTTCCACGCTTACGGCCGTCGTTTGTTCATATACTTGGCACCCGTGCTGTGTCGCTTGTTCCAACAAATGCGTCAAATACGGCATCGGATTGAATTGAGCCTGGTTTTTCATAACGACGGCGGCTTTCGTTGGAAAAGGTAAAGGCGCTTGATCCATATAAGCTCCCGGTATTCCCAATGCTTCATAAGAAGAGAATTCCGAAGCGATCTTCTTCACATAGTCTTCCGCATTGGTATAGATGTAAGCATCCTCCTCTGTCAAATCGCAGGAGATCCGATGCTCGGAGACGGTTTGCTTAATGAACTGCAGCGCCTCTTGGTTGGCATCGAAGTACAGCCTTGTTTGCTCTTTGCCAAAATGCGAAATGAACTCGTCATAAATGAGATCATGCTGAGCCGTAATTTTTGCCGTCGTATGCCCCGTGGTGCCGCCAAGTACGTTGCCCGCTTCAATCAGCGCGACTTTGAGCCCGCGTTTGGACAGCAGATAAGCGGTTGTGATGCCCGAGATGCCGGCGCCGACGATGGCTGCGTCTACACGGATATCATGAGTCAGCTTTGGAAAATTCGGAATACGCGAAGTGGCAATCCATAACGATTCCGGAAACTGCGGAAGGGTGACTCGGGGAAATTGGTTGTCATGCATGACGATCCCTGCTTCCATTTTTAAACATAATATGTCCGATTCGGTCTCGTTCCATTCGGTATGATGCTTTGGGGCAAGCTAACGATGCTTGTATAATTATTCCATACATAACTCAGAATATAATCATAAAATGCGCTTTAAGGTGGAATTGGGATTGGAAAATTTCCGAAATCCGATTGGTAATCGGCGGTATAAAGCCCATGTAAGCTTACTCGGGACCACTCAGCTGCATAAACGAAACCCTTATACAATAAGCGCATGGTCCATGGCCTTTCCTGGTTTCGGTCATTTACTTTTGAATAAATATCTTCGCGGTTATGCCCTTATCTTATGGGAAGTGTTCATTAATCAGAAAATCCATTTAAATTCAGCCCTGGTGTATTCGTTTAACGGCCAGTTTCAAATGGCTAGGGAGCAATTGGATCCCCGATTCATGGCACTCTACATTCCCGTGTACTTGTTTGCGATCTGGGACAGTTATCGAACAGCAGTGGACATGAACAAGGTGTACCTTCTTGCGCAAAGAGAAAATGGCCCCTACAACCAGTTCAATATCGGTTCGCTTGAGGTCAATTATCTCGATAAACGCAAGCCATGGCTTGCATTTGTATGGTCCATGGGCATACCTAGCGTAGGCCAACTATATCTGCACCGCATTGTATTGGCTGTGTTCATCTTGATCAGCACGATTATCATCGTATCGCAATCCAATATTGTTCTTGCCATTCACCATTTAATTTTAGGGGATATTGATTCGTCCTCCAAAGTTTTGGACATGCAGTGGGTCCTGTATATGCCTTCTTTTTATTTCTTTACGATTTACGACGCATACGCTAATACGATAGAAAACAATAAATTATTCGATGACTCGCTAAAGCAATATTTATTGCAACAATACCAGCCGGAAGGCACCATTCTAGCCATAGGGGAACAAGTGGAATAATGCAGATTTTCGCCACGTTCGAATACTCGCAATTTCTTGAAATCGTAATTACGGAACTTGAGGCCAACGGCATAACCGGGATCTATGCAGTACCGCTTGATTTGCGAAAAAAAGAACCCCGCTTGCTGGACAGCATACACCGTGCCGATGGAATGTCGTTTATCGATAAAGGCATGATCTTAGCCTTTATGTTCGCCACCGTCGGGGCTTCCAAAGGATTTGTATGGACATGGGGGCCAGTGATCTGGGGGTTGATCGGGGCGCTTGTCGGCTTTTTGACAGGTGTATTGATCAGCGGGATCATTTACTTCGCTAAGCGTCACCGAAATCAAAGCCAGATTAAAAAAGGGAGGAAGGGAGAAGTCGTTCTGGTCGTAACTTGCAAGGAAGAACAGGCTTCTCTCGTCGCAGACATTTTATGGGATCATAAGGCAATCGGTTTAGCCAAAACGAAATAATACTGCCTTCAACGCTCAGACGTACATTCAATCGTACTTTTTTTGCCAAAGAATATATCGGACGGCCAAGACTAATACGGCCAACATGACCAGGGTAACGATGCGCGACCAAATCAGGAACATGCCTGTCGATAACGAAAATGCGATGATGACGTGCACAATCCCGTCCATGATAAACAGGCTACCGAATACCGACGTAGCATGCGAAAATTTGCGGCGAACGACCAGCTTATTGAATCGCTCGGGGTCGCCCGCTTTGAGCGAACGAAATAAGATTAGTGCTAAAGGCTTTTGAATTGCCACAGATGCCAAGGCAACTACTCCGATCAAACAAGCAACAACCGGATGATAAAGCTTAAGCGGCATCGATCCCCCGCCGGACAACACCGATATGAGGCAAGCTGCGCCAAAGCTCGCTGCCCCCAACAGTCCGATCCAATCGATTTGGCGGACGCCGAGCATTTGCACGATAACCCAGAGCGCCGGAACGGCTCCGGAAATGGCAAGCGCAGCGGTGTCGGTCGCCACGATACCGCGCAGCAAGGAATACAAAACGAGTGGAATAAGCCAGTTCACAACCAGACTCGGGATACCCTTTTTCAACGTCTGCCGGGAATGCTGCTTCATTTCTGCTCTCTGCATCATTTCATTTCACTTCCTTCTCTTTTTCGTTAAGCATTACCGGGAGGTTATCGCTTTGCATAATAGCGGGATACCGCGTCGAAGGACTGTTTAGGTTCCCAAGTCATATCGGAATACCGCGTCCCTCGCCCGTCCCCATAACTCTTGACCAAGCCGTAGCTTGCCATGTCCAGATCGTGCAGAGGATCTTGATCGTGAACCAGTACCGGAGAGACAAACGTATAGACGAATGCCCCCTCAACACCTGCATCATCGAGAACCGTTAATTGCTCGACAAGTTCTTTCGCTTGCAGTGCCTCGTCCCTTACATATTCCGCGTTGAGGCGCTTCCGGGGCTGAATCGTCCGATCCACAATCATCCACCCTCTTCCTCCGGCTTGCTCCGCCCCTTGATACGTACAGCAGCCGAATTCGGTAATAACCACAGGCTTCTGCCATTCTGCATAAGACTTAAGCTTGCCGGCATAGGAAGCTTGATTGCGAATATCCCGGTAATAATCAAGACCGACGTAGTCGAACAAACTCCAGTCCACCGTTTCGAGCGGCGCCGAAGCGTAAGTGACTTCTCCCCGAAACACCTTCCGGACATCCTTGCTGGCTTTGGCAAGAAAGGCTTGCAGCGGTTTGTTGTGCGCGCCTGTCCGAATGCTTTCCATAAAGTCCGGACCGCTGACTCGTTCAAAGATCGTGTCGCCGGCCAGTATCCCCTGCATGAATAGGCTTAACTCACAGCCTAGTATAAACACCAGTTTGGGGTAACGCCGGCGCAGCGCTTCGGCGCTCTCGGCGCAAGCTACAGTGTACTGCAGCGTCTCTTCTTCTTCTTTGTCATGAAGATGCGGCGACAGCCATACTTCAAGCCCTTGTATGAGCGCAATTTCCGCTGCCGTTATCAGACGCCCGGGATCGGTACCCGAGATCCTGATCGCATTGCACTTCAGGTCATTTTTAATAATCGCAATCTCGCGGCTGACGACCCCTATATCGAACGTGGGACGTGACATAAAGCCGCTTGTTTCAACACCTACGTCATAGTTAACCCCTTTACGATTCATTGACTACGTTCTCCTTTACTCTTGGGCAATGTAATGTTGTTATTTCGTAAATACGTAAGAACGGCTTCTCTTAAAAATGACAACGTGGCTTCTTTCAAATCGGCGGCATCCGGCGGCCAGCTGCTTTCGTTGATCACCAGCCCGTACATATCATGCAGCAACGACAAGTCTCCTTTGGTTATCAGCATCACAAGCTTCCACCACATCTCTGCCAATTGCTGGCCTTCCACGCTTTCCGGCTGTTCTTTGCGCCGGTACAGGTCAACCAGTTTCGCCGACAAAGCTTGCAAACCTTTATTGAATTCGGCCGCGCCGTTCTCGTCAAAGCGTTGAATGAAATACTCCGTCTGTTCCTTAGACATACTCCGGCTCAAAAAGAAGTACGGATTATCCGATCTGGACGCTTTTGTGATTAAAAGAAGCCGTTCGATGCCGATTTCGCTGCCTGTTTCGATTTCCTCAATCAGCTGATCCATTTGGTCGACCGTTTGTTGAATATGGGCGATCTGTTCGACTAATATCGTTCTTTGCTGTCTGAACACCTGGGACAGCTCGGCGGCCGAATCCGCTGGCAATAGTTTCTGGCTTATCTCCTCCAAGGAGAAGCCCATCGATTTGAGAAAAAGAATCTGCTGCAGCCGAATGATGTCCCGTTTGCTGTACATGCGCCGTCCGCCGTCGGTGTATCCGCTCGGGACCAAGAGCCCGCATGAGTCGTAATACTGCATGGTACGAACCGTCACGCCGCCCTTTCGCGCAAGTTCCCCCACCGTGAAAAATTGTTCATTTTCGCTGTTCATTGCGCTCACCTCTTTCGTTTTCATTGTAGTATGTTACGTAACGTCACGAGCAAACACTTTTTTCTTCCCGCCTCCATAAAAAAATGGACATCCCCGTCTGCAGAGTACGGATGCCCATTATTATTTGTAACTCTCACCTAATTGCGGATGATTTTATCTTCTTGCGTTTTCTTATATTGTTTATTTGCCTTCACCGCGAAATACAGATAGATCAAAATGACAGCCGGAAAGAAAAGCCACAAGAAGCCTCTAAACAGAGCGAATGGCGTTTCGAAAAGAAAGGCTCTCCAGAACGCCCCTCCATGTAATTCCCACAATCCCGGAGTAAAATATAGCGACTTCGGATCAAGCAGCACGCCCGGTTCGATGGTGTCCGTGGAAATCAGCGCTGCCATGATGGGGATGAAACAGCAAGCGAGCGTAGCCCACATATCCGACAGCCGCTTATAACGGCCGGCTTTGGAGTCGACATCGGAGAAAATGTCTTCACTACCCTCTTTGCCCGCTTTCTTGAAATATTGATAGCCCGAGCTTTTCGTTCCCGCGAGATGCGCCCATCCGCTGTCCTCAAATAAAGCACGGTAATCTTCGAAATCGTCCTGCTTTTTAAACGTGCGATAATCTATCTTTATCGTTGCATCCTCGGGTTCGGCCAATTCGAATTCATAGCCGAACGACGTCTTTTTTGCGAATCGGTAACCCTGTCTGGCCATAGCGATCAGCCAGTTTTCTTCTTCGTCGAAGTTAGTAAAAAACTTGTATTTTTTCATGCCGGGTTCCTCCCTTTCAGCTCAATCGGTCTGTCGTTACGTTAATCATGTGCTTCATGCGCTCCAGGTCCATGCGCAAAATATCCAAGCCTTTGTCGGTAATGGCATACACCTTGCGCCGGCTGTCCTCGCTAGCCACAGGCTGAATGAACTTTTGCTTCATCAGATTCTCAATCGCGCCATACAGCGTGCCCGCGGCCATTCGAACTTGCCCGCCGCTCAGTTCTTCGACCTTCTGCATGATTAGATAACCGTGCGCCGGCTCGACCAAGGCCAGCAAAATGTAATAAACGGTTTCGGTCAACGGCAAATGTTTGTCTCGTTCCATGTTTCTCCTCCTGTGAAAACGTATATCGCGAAACTATATATCGTTTAACTGTATAGTTATACTATATACAACAGGACTGTATATTGCAACACAAAAAAACGGCAAAATGCCGAAATATTCGGATGCCGTTTTGAGTGTTAATTTTCATTTATTAGAGTTTCATATATTCTTCATCGGTCACGGGTTCTAACCAATCTGTTTGCCCTGGTGTAAGTGCTAAATGAACAAACCAGCTATCTTTTGTAGCCCCGTGCCAATGTTTTACATTAGGTGTTTACAAAAATATATACAACTGTGAAAAACCACGCTAACAAAGAGAGGAGCCTACGGCGATTAGCAGACTCCTTAATGCATACAACTTTATAATGTAACGATATGATTCAAAGTTCTGTATTTGCCAGTGGCGTGTTTCGTGTCAAAAACCAACCGCGCGTTTGAGACGATAAACTCCATCGGAAGCCCGGAGTGATCCATCAATATCAATACGCAATCTGCAGATTTCAACTGCTCCCTGGTCAGCTCCACGCTATCAAACGGACATCCGTCCACCGTTATGCTTGGGACGATCGGGTCATGATAACGAATGTCAGCACCCTTCTCTACGAGTAACGACATGATGCGAAGCGCGCTTGATTCGCGCAGATCGTTTACATCCTTCTTATACGTGACGCCTAGCACGAGGATTGATTTTCCTTGCCAGTTCGAATCGGCGAACAATCGGCTTAAACGGCTTACGATATAGTCCGGCATCGAATCATTTACTTTTTTCGCGATTTTTATAAATTCCAGATCGGCTCCCACGCTATCGGCTTTCCATTGTAAATACAACGGATCGACCGGAATGCAATGTCCGCCGATCCCCGGCCCTGGGTAAAAATGTAAGTTGCCGTAAGGCTTGCTGTTAGCCGCATCGATCACTTCCCAAACGTCGATGTTCATCTTTTCGCAAAACTTGACGATTTCATTCATAAAAGAAATGTTAATGAAGCGTTGGCTATTCTCCATCACTTTCGCCATTTCAGCTGCGCGTGGAGAAGAAACGGGAATCACTTTTTGATAGATAGGGGAATACAGCTCTGTAATTTTTTGAAGACACGTATTCGTGACGCCGCTGACAATTTTCGGCATCTCGGTGAGACCGAACCGTTTATCGCCGGGATTAATCCGCTCTGGCGAGTAGGATAAATAAAAATGCTCCCCGACCCGCTTCCCGTTTTTTTGCAGAATCGGGAGCAGCACTTCTTCCGTCGTCCCGGGATACGTAGAGCTTTCAAGGACGATCAGCTGCCCATTGAGCGGAATTTGTTCGATGTGCTGACCGGCCAGCTCGACGTATTTCAGATCGGGGGCCCCGTGCTCCGTAACAGGCGTAGGAACACATATGATCACCGATTGGACATGGGCGATCTTGGAATAATCCATAACAGCCTCAAATTTCCCCCCGGTCATTAACCACTCAATCTCCTGATCGTTCAGATCCGAAATGTAGCTGCTCCCGGCATGCAATTTATTTATTTTAGAAGGGTCCAAATCGACTCCCACAACATGCAAGCCGTTTTCCACCAATAGCTTGGCGAGCGGCAATCCCACATAACCCAATCCGATAATTGCTGCTGAATTGAAGCGCATAGCTGAACTCCTTCCTCCATTTCATTTAGAGTGACGCTGAAATTTTCCGGCGGATTTTGTTTACCAAGGAAAGCGCGGCAAGACCATCCTCTCCCGTCACTTTCGGTTTTTGTTTGTTATGAATGCTTTCGATAAAATGAATCAATCCCAGCTTTAAGGGATCGGCATCCGGTACGGCTACGGACTCGGAATCGCCTGGTTTCCATAGGCTAGATTTGCGAACCGTCCTGTTCAATAAATCGGCAACAATAATGCAGCTACTAGTAACGACACGAATCGTGCGAACCTTCTCATTGTACAGATGACTCGCCGTTATCCCGGCAACCGTACCGGATTCAAGCTTGAGCAGCGCTTCAGCATGCTTGATGCGGCTGTCAACCTGCTTGCCTAACGCAAAATATTGCTTCACCCGATTTCCGAGCAGTTCAAATAAAATATAGATATCGTGAATCATCAGGTCGCTCACAACGTCCGCATGGATCATGCGCTGCTCCAGCGGACTCAACCGGTGCATTTCTATAGACACGACTTCCTCGTTTTTTATAAGATCTTTCAAGACGGCGACCGTCGGATTGAATAGTTCGATATGTCCTACTTGAAGAACGACTTCGTTATCGCTCGCGCTCACAATCAATTTTTTGGCTTGCGCCACGGTTTCGGTAATCGGTTTTTCCATGAAGACATGGACCGATTGATTCACACATGCCAGACCCACTTGAAAATGCGCTGGGGTTGGAACGACGACGGATACGGCATCAACCTTCTTGAGGAGGTCTTGAAGCGAACGGAAGGCTTCGCCTCCGGACTGTTCGGCTACATCGCATGCGCGCTTGTAATCCGTGTCAAAAACTCCTGCCAATTGACAATAATCGTGTAAAGAGGAATAAACGCGTGCATGATTTTTCCCCATGGAACCCGTCCCGACAACTCCTACTTTCAAGTGACATTCACTCCCTTCAAAAAAATTGGGTTATAACTGCCGATACAGTTCGGCCAGCTGCTTTGCGATTTTTAATGAATCATGATGCATTTCAACGTAAGCTCTTCCCTGTAAACCAAGTTCAGGCAATCTCTCGGGGTGGCCGACCAACCTTTTAAGCTGATCGTACAGGTTATCCGGATTGGCGTTGATGATGGGCAGCTCTTTCGGATACGTGTCGAGCAGCCCGTCACGGATGTAGCATACGACAGGTTTACCTAAAGCCATCCCTTCAAGGCTGAATATCCCGAATGAACCTATACGCAGCTGATCTATGATCATGTCCGAACGTTTATATATTTGAACGGCTTCTTCATGCGAAACTCGGTGAAGAATTTGAAGCTTGGCAGCGTATCCTCGCTTCTCCAGCTTTCGGACCGCTTCCCGCACAAATTGGGTTCCTTTGATAAACGAATGGGATGGGGCGTGCACAATAAGGGGCGCTTTCGCCGCAGCGGACGGATAAGACGGTTCGAACCTTCGAAGATCGATGGCCTGGCGGATGATATGGATCTGTTTGTAAAATTCCCGGACGTAAGGTAATAGCTCATGATCCGCTACGATGGCATGGTCTATGAAAGCGGAAAGCTTCCGCAGCTCGGAAACGATTGCTTTCTCGTCGGGATATTTCACCTGAACGTAAGGATTTCCGTATTGGCGGGCGATGGAAAGTCTTCGTACGTCGGAACCGCGATGTTGGACGACCACTTTTTTCCCCATCTTTTTCAAATACTCCAAGTCGCTATGATCCGGAAGGAACGTCTGGCCGAAATGAAAATGAAAAACATCAAATTCTTGAACCGCCCGGTTAAAAAATTCCGTTCTTATCATTACGTGCTTGGTTGGCGGAACCTGCTGCAGATGAAGGCACAAATCCGGCTTGAAATTGAAATTGGATTTGTAATAATGGCAGGAAGCCGCCTCCACACCGATCTCCCGCAGAGCGGAGCATAAGGTTACCATTTGTCCGCCATAGGGCAGATGAAGAACCTTCATGATGTCGCCCCCTTCCTACAGCTGCTTATAAACGTCGATCAGCATGTTAGCCACTTTTTCAAAATTATGATGTTGTTCAACATAACGCCGACCTTCCATCCCGAGCCTCACCCAGTCGGATGGCCGCTTCAAAAGATCCTTTAACACCTCATAGATCGTACCCGGATTCGCGCTGACGATCGGCAGTCCCGGCGGGAATGTGGTTCGAAGGTCATCCCGAATATAAGAAATGACGGGCTTTCCCATCGCCATAGCTTCCATGCTCAAGTTCGCGTAAGTTCCAACGGTAAGTTGATCAATTACGATCGTGGAATGCTGGTATATTTTCATAGCCTGCTCATGCGGCACCTTTTCCACCAGCTTGAACCGAAATTTCAGACCTTCTTTTTTCAATCGTTCCACGGCATCCAATACAAAATCCGTTCCTTTCACTTTCCGGTGCGAAGGCGCGTGAACCACGACAGGCTCGGATTTCGATGCGGGGTATTCCGGCCTGAACGATTGAACATCTATCGCATAAGGGACGATGTGAACTTTTTTATAATAAGGCTCGACATGGGGCAGCAGTTCATGATCGTTAATGATTACGTGATCGATATAAGTGGAGAGCTGCTTAATACTACTCCGGATTCTTTCTTCCGTCCAAGCTTCTCTGCCCTCGGCATAAGGATTGTTAAAGCTTCTCGCTACCGACAGTACGCGGGCTTCATCGCCGCAGTGATGAACAACCATCTTTTTCCCTTTGGCTGCAAACAGCTTCAAATCTCTTTTATCCGCAGTGAACGATGCGCCGAATCGAAACTGGAAAATATCGTACTTTTCCATTGCATCTTCAAGAAAAGCATTCCGAACGGCGACTCTGACCGCCTTGGGATATTCGTTTAAGTTCAAGCAAATATCGGATAGATACGAATATACGTCGTTATTAAGACTGCAGGATGTTGCATGTACGCCATGAGCCCTTAACGCCCGGGCTAGCGTTGCAATTCCGATGCCGTGCGGGGAAAGCAGCACTTTGCCCTTGATCGCATAATATTGTTGTCCCGAATTGTCGAACGGCGTCACACGAACGTACTTCTTTAGGATCGCCTGCCTGGAAATAGGATGCATAATTCAGCGTTTCTCCTTTCGGTCACTGGATGCTCCCCCCTCTAGAGCTGCTCATAGATCGGGATCAGCTTCTGAGCTACTTTCTCATAGCTATGGGTCTGTTCGACATAGCTCCGGCCTTCTTCGCCCAGTTTCCTCCAGTCGGAAGGCCGGTTTAAGAGATCCTTTAACACCTCGAATATCGTATCCGGATTCGCGCTCACAATGGGTAGTCCGCGAGGGAATGTGCCGCGAAGATCGTCGCGAATATAGCAAATGACGGGTTTTCCCATGGCCATCGCTTCGATGCTTAGATTCGCATAAGTTCCGATCCGCAGCTGATCAATCACAATGGCGGCTTGTTTATACAAATGCACGACCTGATGATGCGGCAAATTTTCCAGCAGCTTGAACCGAAATGGATATCCTTTTCTTTTCAAACGGTCGATGGCCGCCAGCACATATTCCGTTCCCTTGATTTCTCGATGCGACGGCGCATGCACAATAAGAGGCTTAGCTTCAGGAGAAGGGTAATGCGGGACGATCGGGCGAACATTGATAGCGTAAGGGACGACGTGAATATGTTGATAGTACGGTTTCACATAAGGCATCAATTCATTGTCGTTAATGATCGCATGACCGATATAGGCGGAAAGAAGCCTCATATTCGCATGGACCCTTTCTTCCGGCCAATTTTGTTTCACCAGAACATACGGATTATGAAAGCTTCTCGCAACGGATAATAAGCGCGCATCGGATCCGTTGTGGTGAACAATCAGCTTTTTGCCCCTATCTTTAAGAAGCTTTAAATCGCTTTTATCGGTAAAGAACGTTTCGCCAAAATGAAAATGGAAAATGTCGTATTTGTTCATTGCCTCATGGAAAAAAGCTTTTCTGATCGCTTCCCTCTCTTTATAGGGATGTTCGTTTAATTTCAAGCAAATGTCGGATAAATAGGAGTAAACGTCCCTGCTATAACTGCATGCTGTCGCATCGACGCCGTGGGCGCGCAGTGCTTGTGCCAGCGTACCGATCCCGATTCCATGGGGGGAAAGCAGCACTTTCAAGCCTATTCCTCCTTAAGCTAGCATCGAATACTGCTCTTCATCCGCTTATTTTCCCCCGAAAATATTGCGCGGTCGCGTCAATCCCTTCCTCCAAATCGACTTTCGCCTCGAATCCGAGCAATTTTTTCGCCTTTTCGACGTTCGGTATTCGGAGTTCGATATCGGCCGAGTCCGCTTCGACAAATTCAATTTCCGATTTTGAGCGCAATACGCGTATGATGGTGCTGGCCAACCCATACACGGTAATAACCGTCCTTTGATTGCCGATGTTAAAAGATTGGCCCACCGCTTCATCCCGAATCATCGTGCAAACAATCCCTTCGACCATATCGTCGATGTAACACCATGCCCGGATTTGCGTTCCATCCCCGTGGATCTGAAGATTTTCATTTCTCAATGCGCGCATTATAAAGGTGCGAATCGCTCCTTCCCCGACTTGGCCCGGCCCATATACGTTAAACGGTCTGACGGTTACCGTAGGAAGACCCTGTTCTTTATAAAATGCATACGCTAGATGCTCTTCCGCCAGTTTGCTGACGGCATAAGTCCATCGGGCTTCTCCCACTGCCCCCATAACCGCCGGACTTGTCTCGGTGGATCGAAATGCCATTTGACCAAATACTTCACTCGTGCTGAAGCAAACGACCCTTTTGCAGTTTTGGAGAGAGGCCGCGGCCGCAAGCACGTTATTTGAACCTACCATATTCACTCTCATCGTCGTCACCGGGCTTTTGATTACCGAATCAATCCCCGCTATGGCGGCTGCATGAATGATGTAGGTCGAATTCTGCATGGATCGTTTGACCGCTTCCGGATCAAGAATATCCCCTTGAACAACCGTTAAATTAGGATGATTATAATAAGGCTTCTCCTTCAATGCGTTTCTGGTGAAGTTATCGTAAACCGTTACTTTATTATGATTAATTAAACTCCCGACAACCGTCGATCCAATAAAACCGGCACCGCCGGTAACAAAAATATTTTCTCCCTGGATCATATCTTTGATCATGTAATCACTCCTTGAAATAGCCTCCTAATGCTCGTCTTCAAACACTTTGCTGTTGTAATACTGGAGAATGCCGCCTTTCCCGTCGGCTACGCCAATAATCATCTTGGGGGAATCGATTTGATCTACGACAATATCCCCCTTTACCCCTACGATGCCCCCGGCTACGTAAGTTTTGCCATCCACGGTGGAAGTCCCGGCGATATGATGTAAAAAATGCTCAGCTGACAAAATGCTTTCCATGACGTAAGGAAAAGCAATCCGTATGTCCAACCGAAAAATATTCAATCCCGATTGTTTGGCACACCATATCGCTTCTTCCGTAACCGTGCCGACGCCGCCGTCGATGATCAATGCTTGGCTGGCCAGCGATGATACCATCCCGCCGTCAATCACCGGATACCCTTGCGTCAATCCGATGAGTACATCGGCATTTCTTGCGGACAAGGCTGGGTCGGTTTCGCTATAAACCGTTCCGGCTGTAAAGCGGGTCTTCATGATATTGATAGCCGAAGCAATAATCTCGCCCTTATTGTCCCTTCGAGTGATGTAAACATCCGCCCCTCGTTCGACCAGCTTCAGCGCTACTTTGGAACCAATATTTCCTGCGCCGATAATAGAAACCTTTTTCCCTCTAAGATCCGGCACGATTTCGCTTACCAGCAGGTCGCAGGCAAGAGCGGTAATGTCGTTTCCTTTGAACGTTTTCATCTTGCTTTTTTTCACATATAATTTGGCTTCCGCCAAAAGATCGATGTGCGTCTGCTTTGCTTCCACGTCGATAAAAAAATAGTCTACCAGCCCATCCGCATACTGACATATCTCTCGAACATATTTAGGATCTTTGATTATAAAACTGCTCCCTATGACGCTTTCCGACTCTTTCAATGGCCCTATAACGAACGGAGGATTATTAGGTTTGGATGTTGTTCCGATCATAGCGGCTGAGCGTTTATTGCTCTCCTTCGCTTTCTTGATGCAATGGTCAATGATTTCTTTCAAAAGCATCACCTCGCTGCGCAAATCCATTGGAAGCTTTCTCTCCTATGGATTTATTTAGGACAGTATATGAACTATTTAGAAGAGTGGCATGGACCATAAACCAAATAGCGGCGCAATTAGACGCTTTTTGATACTGCCAATGGGCTTTTAAGCTATACCTATTTTTCCGGAAATAGATTAACGGACCATACCTCATGCAGCCTTTAGTGAATATATCTATATAGGAATCTGCAACAATGAAAAGGTTATGAAATTGATAAAAAGGAGCGTTTGATAGAGTGAACGATCTATTTCCGTACGGGACGGCATTGGTCACCGGTGGAGGCGGATTTATCGGCAGCCATCTGGTGGAGCAATTATTGAAATTAAACGTGAAAGTGACCTGTCTTGATAACTTTTCAGGCGGTAAACGGGAGAATCTTGCAGGATTTATAGATCATCCTCTGCTTACCGTTGTAAAGGCGGATATCACGAACTACGATGAAATCGCCGGCCATTTTCAAGGCGTCGAAGCTGTATTTCACCAAGCTGTATCGAAAAATAGCGTCTGCATGAAAAACCCGAGATTAGACTTGAAAACGAACGCCGAAGGCACCTTCAATGTCTTAGAGGCTTCACGAACCCATGGAGTGAAAAAAATCGTGCATGCTTCAACCGGTTCGGTATACGGGGAAGCCAGGTATGTCCCCGAGGATGAAAAGCATCCGACGAACCCTGTTTCATTTTATGGCACAAGCAAGCTGGCGGCCGAAAAATATTGCCAAGTATTCAAGCATCTATACGGGATGGACGTCTCGATTCTCAGGTACTTCCATGTCTACGGCCCGAGACAAGAAGATAACGATTACGGCGGGGTCGTTTCCATTTTCATTCGAAGGGTTTTGAATAATCAGCCACCCGTCATTTTTGGCGACGGCAGCCAAACCAGATCGTTTACGTATGTGAAAGACGTCGTGAAAGCGAACTTGCTCGCGGCCAGCCATCCGGAAACGAACGGCGAAATATATAATTGCGCGTCAGGATTGAAAATAACGATCAAACAATTGGCCGATCTTGTTCGAACCGAGCTGAATCGGAACGACCTCCAAGTCGAATTCAGAGGGTGGAAGCCTGGCGATATCAAAAACTTTGAAATCGACAACTCCAAAATCAAAGCGATCGGAATGAATTTCGATTGGAATTTTGAGCAGGGCGTAAGCGAGACCATCAAATGGCTTAAAAATAAATATTGAAGGTGTGAGAAATTTGAGAGTAGTACACCTTCCCTATGGAATCGGCATCAGCACTCTGAGCCGGGCATTGCGCGCCCAGGGAGTTGAGGCCGTTTCCTGCAGCTTGCGAACCCATCACTATGCTTATATGGCCGATATGAGCATGCATTTCGACGAATACCCGGAGGACAAAAGAAACGAATTACGAAAAGCGTTTCTGCATGAATTGATGGATAAATACGACATCTTTCATTTTCATTTCGGGGAGACGTTCTTTCCCGACAAGAGCGACCTGCAACTACTTCAAAATAAAGGAAAAAAAATGATCGTTCATCATCGCGGCTCCGAGGCACGAATGCTATCGATTGCGAAAGGGTTTAACAACCCGTACGCTCGAGTGAAGCGGTCATGGCCGGAACAAAAGATTGTTGCGAATCTCAAGCTTCTTTCCGCCTATATCCATCATGCGATTGTCCCGGATCATGAGCTGCTGCCTTATGTTAAGCCTTACTATAAACAAGTTCACGTCGTACCGTATGCCATTAATTGCAGCGAATTGATCCCCTGCTA
Organism: Paenibacillus allorhizosphaerae; assembly: GCF_910594985.1. GTDB lineage: Bacteria > Bacillota > Bacilli > Paenibacillales > NBRC-103111 > Paenibacillus_G > Paenibacillus_G allorhizosphaerae. Next base: position 49,028 of record NZ_CAJVCE010000013.1, on the reverse strand, counting down.
CCCGCCGCCCGATGCCGAACCGCTCGTTGTCCATGCTCCGTCCCATAAGGAGATCAAGGGCACCGCATATGTACTGTCGGCGGTAGGGCGTTTGAAGAAAAACGGATTCCCTTTTCGGTTCAAGCTCATAGAGAAACTCCCGCATACGGAGGCGCTTCGATTATATTCGCAGGCTGCGATTGTCATCGATCAATTGCGAATAGGCTCCTTCGCCAACTTGAGCTTGGAAGCGATGGCGATGGGCAAACCCGTCATTTGTTATATTCGCGAGGATCTGCGCCGCAAGTTCCCGCCCGAGCTCCCGATTGTAAGCGCAAATCCGGATACGGTTTACAATGTATTAAAGGATCTGTTGAGTCACCCCGAACGCTGGGAAAAGCTCGGTCTACAAGGGCGGCAGTATGTGGAACAATTCCATGGCATGGAAAAAATAGCGAAAGCCCTTATCGAAATTTATCATCGGCTTTAATGGAGGAATGATTCGTTGGAAACAAGAATGGAGGTATGTCCTTGAACGTATTGCACCTTCCCTACGGTATCGGAATCAGCACGATGGCCCGTGCGCTCCGTGCCCAAGGCGTCAGTGCATCGTCGGCCAGCTTCAAATCGACGAATGTTTATAATTACTTGGCCCATATCCGTTTGAATTTGGATCAATACCCGGCAAGCAAAAGAAACGAAATTCGAAAGAAATTCCTTGAGGAAGCGATACAAAAGTACGATCTCTTTCATTTCCACTTCGGAGAAACATTTTTTCCGGACAAAAGCGATGTAAAGATACTTGCCGCTATGGGGAAAAAGATGATTGTCGAACACCGCGGCTCCGAGGTACGAATGCTGTCCATAGCCAGAAACTTCAATAACCCGTTTGTTCGCGTCAAACGCTCTTTTCCGGAACAAACGATTCGCTACAATTTAAAGCTCCTATCCTCCTATATCGATTATGCCGTTGTCCCTGATCATGAATTATTGCCTTATATCGAGCCGTATTACAAAAAAACTTATGTCGTCCCTCGAGCCATAGATGCCAGCGGGTTCACACCCCAGTATCCGTCACCCGATCCGAATCCTCTTATTGTACATGCTCCGTCGCGTCGGGAGCTCAAAGGTACCGAATATGTCCTGTCCGCCATAGAGCGATTGCAAAAAGACGGATTTCAGTTTCAATTCAAGTTAATCGAAAATCTTCCGCATGAGGAAGCGTTACAACTGTATCAAAATTCGGCCATTGTCATTGATCAGCTGCTCATTGGCGCATATGCCAACTTGAGTATGGAAGCGATGGCCATGGGCAAGCCTGTGCTCTGCTATATTCGCGACGATCTGTTCGGCAAGTATCCGCCCGGACTTCCGATCGTAAGCGCCAACCCGGATACGATATATGATGCATTGAAGAATCTGCTGAGTCGCCCGGATACGTGGCAAAAGCTTGGTATGGAAGGCCGGCGTTATGTAGAGCAGCACCATTCTATGGACAAGGCGGCCTCCGCACTATTGAATGTTTATAACGAAATCGTTGGCAAGAAAGTGTGATAGACGGCAGCCTCCGAACGAAAAGAAGGGATACGGCTTGACAAACCGTATCCCTTGGCTGTTTCCGGAATCCTTACTGCGATTCTATAAATTTGTTAATGCGCGAAACGATATACTGCTGCTGTTCCATGGTCAACTCCGGAAACATCGGCAATGCGATCGCCCGTTCCGAAGCGGCTTCGGCTGCCGGCAAATCTCCGCTCTTGTAGCCGAGGTCAACGAATGCCTTTTGAAGATGCAGCGGACACGGATAGTAATGGCCGGTGGCTATACCTGCTTCGTTTAAATATGACGATAATGCTTCCCGCTCCTTGAATTCTATCATGTAGATATGATAAACATGGACGATATCGTTAATGGAATGAGGAAGAGCGATGCCCGGTGCCAAAAGCTGACCGGAATAATATTCGGCCTTTTCCCGGCGTAATTTGTTCCATTCATTCAATTTTCCCAGCTTTACTCGTAAAATAGCGGCCTGCAGCTCGTCAAGCCGGCTGTTATAGCCCACCGCATCGTGATAGTATTTTCGAGTGCTGCCGTGGCTTGCAAGCAAACGTACTTTGCGTGCCATATCTTCGTCGTTCGTCAGAACGATCCCGCCGTCGCCGTAGCCTCCCAAATTTTTGGTAGGAAAGAAAGAAACGCAACCAATATGACCTATGCTCCCGACGGGCCTTCCCTTATAGGTGGCGCCCAGCGCTTGGCACGCATCTTCGATGATATATAAATGGCGGCGCCGGGCGATATCAAGAAACGCATCCATCTCCGCCGGCTGGCCAAAAATGTGTACGGGGATGATCGCCTTCGTTCTGGAAGTGACCTTCCGCTCCACATGCTCCGGCGACAAATTGTACGTCCTTCTATCGATATCAGCAAAAACCGGAACCGCCCCTACTCTTGCAATGGCCTCCGCCGTTGCAAAAAAGGTATACGGAGAAGTAATTACTTCATCCCCGGCCCCTACTCCGCATGCCTCTAAAGCCAATATCAAAGAATCCGTTCCGTTCGCCGTCGAAATTGCGTATTGGGATTGCGTGAATTGTGCCATTTCTTGTTCAAAGCTTCGGATCTCCGGGCCGGAGACATAAGCCCCGCTATGAAGCACTGTTCGCACAGCGTTTTGTATCTCGGCATCCACCGACAAATATTGAGCCCTCAAATCAATTAATGGGATATTCACGTTTATCTTCCTCCTGTCGAATCTACGGATCCCGCGACATAAGCTTCGCAGGTACGCCTACTACGGTTGCATTGTCAGGCACATCCTTGGTCACAACGGAACCTGCGCCGACAATCGCTTCCCGGCCAATGGTTACTCCCGGGAGCAGCGTGGCATTATTCCCGATGCTTGCTTTTTCCTTGATATGGGGACCCGCCAGCTCATATGGCTTTCGGCCCATGTATTTATCGTTTGAAGTAGATACTTCCGGCCCGATGAATACGTCATCCTCAATGATCATGTCAGCTGTAATATAGGCTCCGGTTTGAATCAAGCATCGGTCGCCAATCGTTGTGCGGCATTCGACGGTAGCGCTTCTTCCCACCACAGTGGAATGGCCTATGTGTGTCCTCTCCCGAACACTTGCCAAATCGCCGATCATTGCGCCTTCCCCGAGTGTGGACCCGGCATAGATGACGACTCCGTTGCCGATTCGGCTTTCATTGCCAATCACAAGCGATCCCTGTTCGGAAACGTCGTGCCGTACTCTCGCATTTTTGAACGGCTGGCAGCCTAAAACCGTATTGCATCCAATCATAACGCCATCGCCAACAATCGTCCCGGAGAGTAAAACGGAATGATGTCCGATGCGGACATTTTCTCCTATGATTACACCGTGTTCGATTATTACGTTATAGCCGATCCATAGGGAAGAGGGCAAATGGACACTAGCATCGATCATTTCTATCTCTCCCTTCATCAATAAAATCCGTCAACCAAAATTATCATATGAACCTGGCTTCCTTATGGTACGGATTCTTGTCCTGCATAGCGGAACTTTCTAGTAAAAATAGTTGTGAAACTACTGGTAAAGGCGGAATTTATCTCAATTGGTCGCTATACCTACAGCAATTATTGATAGTGTTACATACGGTAGTAGCAGGTATTTACTTGCTGTCTCGCCGATTTTGAGATGAAGCCGGTTAACTAGCAAGTAAACATCATACATTTTGAGTTTCGATGTAAAGGAGATTAAAAGATGGGTAAAAAGAATACGATGAAACAGCAAGCCGTCGCGCTAATAACGGTTGACCCTGCTTCGCCGGACCACACCGTTATAGGATATAGCGATAACTTCGACAATCCAGCTGTCGAACCAACAGGGTGTCCCGCATCGCCGGTTCTAGGGGCTTTTCTTGAGGCTAAATTTATAATTAAAGATGTTACAGGCGCGGACGGATTTATTCAATACACCTTGTTCAACAAAAAATTTAACAGCAAGGAGCAAGCCAAGCTAAGTCAAGCCTTGGACGATATTAACTGCGAACCTATAACATGACAAGCAGACGCCGGTACGAACCGGCGTCTCAATTTTCTAGTGTTTCTAGGTAGTTTAAGGGTAGTTAGAACAGAAGAAAGGGGGATCCGAATGATAGCTACACAAAAACTAAAGGTAGATATGTTCCTAACGCAAAAAGATTTTCAAAATCTAAGGAGGAATTCAATCAATGGATAGGGTATCAAGGCAGGAAATGATTAAGAATTACGTGTCCATTAAACCCTTCGAAAATCCAAACCAAAAATATGACACAATCAGAGAGAAAGTCCATCTTTCTTCTCACGGCATCGGAATTAGCACTTTGGCTCGTGCATTGCGTTCTCGTGGCGTACATGCAACCTCTTGCAGCTTTTATACAAATGTATACTCCTACCTTTCTGATGTTTCTTTGAATTTGGATCTATATCCCATGGATCTTAGAGTGAAGATACGGGATGCCTATTTTGAGGAAGCATTAGAAACATACGACATCTTCCATTTTCATTTCGGTTCAACTTTTTTCGAGCCTGATAAGCGAGATTTGAAAATTCTGAAGAGCTTAGGGAAAAAGATCGTAGCTCACTTTAATGGTGATGAAGCACGTTTGCCGTCGATAGCAAAAACATTTAACAATCCGTATGTTCAAGTAAGGGAGTTCTGGACTGAAGAAAGGATTAGGGAGAATCTGAAGCTTAATTGTACCTACACCGATCATGCGATCATCAACGATCATGAACTATTGCCTCAAGTCGAACCGTATTTTAAGAAAGTGCACATCATCCCTTATGCGATCGATGTCCGTGAATTTACGCCTGAGTACCCGTCTCCCTCCGCCGAGCCGGTAGTTGTCCACGCGCCGTCGGACCGCAGGGTGAAGGGAACGGAGTTCGTGCTGCAGGCCGTAGATCGATTAAAGAAAGAAGGCGTAAAATTTCAGTTTCATTTGGTCGAAAAAGTCCCGCACGAACAGGCGAAACAAATTTATCAAAAATCGACCATTATAATCGACCAACTGACGGTTGGAACTTATGCGAATTTGAGCATGGAGGCTATGGCGATTGGTAAGCCCGTCATTTGTTATATTCGGGACGATCTGCGCAGCACCTTCCCGCCCGGTTTCCCGATCGTCAGCGCAAACCCCGATACCATCTATGAAGTATTGAAAGATTTATTAAACCGGCCGGAGGACTGGGCGAAACTCGGGATGGCCGGCCGCAGCTATGTGGAACAAACCCATAGCTATGACAATGTCGCGCAAAAGCTGATCCACGTCTACAAACAGCTTTAAGCAGGCAAAGGTTTTAATTACAGAATGAAACGAGGAATTAAAACAATGGATAGGCTATCAAGACAGGAAATGATAAAGAAGTACGTGTCCGTTAAACCCTTCGAAAACCCTAAACAAAATACAATCAGAGAGAAAGTCCTTCTCTCTCCTCACGGCATCGGTATTAGCACACTGGCTCATGCATTACGTTCTCGTGGCATATATGCAACCTCTTGCAGTTTTTATAAAGACGCTTACTCCTACCTATCTGATGTTTGTTTGAATTTAGATCAATATCCGATGGATCTTAGAGTGAAGATTCGGGATGCCTATTTTGAGGAAGCATTGGAAACATACGACATCTTCCATTTTCGTTTTGGTTTAACTTTTTTTGATCCTGATAAAAGGGATTTACAAATTTATGCAAGCAAAGGAAAAAAAGTTGTGGCCCACTTGACCGGTGTTGAAGCGCGGTTACCGTCGGTCGCCAGAAATTTTAACAATCGATATATACAAGATGGGGCTTGGGGATGGACAGAAGAAAGGATTCGGGAGCACCTAAACGTTCTTTCCGCCTATGTCGATCATGCGATCATTTGTGATCACGAATTAATGCCTCATGTCGATCCGTATTTTAAAAAAGTTCACATTGTTCCTTATGCGATCCATGCCAATCAATTTACTCCTAAGTACCCATCACCCGATGTCGAGCCTACAGTCGTTCATGCACCTTCGAATCGGGAGGTTAAAGGTACTGAATTTGTACTGAAAGCCGTCGAACGTTTACAAAAGGAGGGTCACAAATTTCAATTCCAGTTGGTTGAAAAAGTGCCGCGCGAACAGGCAAAACAAATTTATCAAAAGTCTACTATTGTCATCGATCAACTGTCCATTGGAACTTACGCAAACTTAAGCATGGAGGCTATGGCGATGGGAAAGCCCGTCATATGTTATGTCCGTGACGATCTTCGCAGCACATTCCCGTCTGGATTACCGATCGTAAGCGCTAATCCGGATACCATATATGAGGTTTTAAAGGATTTACTAAATCGCCCTGAGGATTGGCACAGGCTTGGAATGGCCGGCCGATCCTATGTTGAGCAAAATCATAGTTATGGGAAAGTCGCCCAAAAGCTGATCGATGTTTACAAACAACTTTAAGCAGGTAAGGGTTATTTTTACTGAAAAGAGGAATTAAAACAATGGATAAGCTGTCAAGACAGGAAATGATAAGGAATTACGTGTCCATCATACCGTTCGAAAATCCAAAACAAACGTATGACACAATCAAAGAGAAAGTCCTTCTCTCTCCTCACGGCATCGGAGCCAGCACTTTGGCCCATGCATTACGTTCTAGCGGCGTACATGCAACCTCTTGCAGTTTTTATAAAGACGTTTACTCGTACCTATCTGATGTTTGTTTGAATTTGGATCTATATCCCATGGAGCTTAGAGCGAAGATTCGGGATGCCTATTTTGAGGAAGCATTGGAAATATACGACATCTTCCATTTTCATTTTGGTTCAACTTTTTTTGAGCCTGATAAAAGGGATTTGAAGCTTCTAAAAAACAGGGGTAAAAAGTTGATTGTCCACCATAACGGTTCTGATGCACGGTTATTGTCGGTGGCGAGGAGCTTTAACAACCCCTATGTTGTGGTAAAAGAAACTTGGCCGGAAGAAAAAGTCCACGCTAATATGAGGTTACTTTCCTCCTCTATCGACCATGCAATCATCAATGATTATGAACTAATGCCATACGTCAAGCCTTATTACAAACACGTCCACGTTGTGCCTTACGCTATCGATGTACAACAAATGAAGCCGGTTTACCCGGCACCGGATTCCCAGCCATTAGTCGTCCATGCACCCTCGCATCGAGAGATCAAGGGGACAGAATTCGTAGTAGCCGCAGTTGAACGTTTGAGAAAAGAAGGACACAAACTTCAATTTAAGCTGCTGGAAAATTTACCTCATACCGAGGTAATGCAATTATATCGGCAGTCCGCTATCGTCATCGACCAACTTCGAATTGGTACTTATGCAAATTTAAGCATGGAGGCCATGGCGATGGGAAAGCCCGTCATATGTTATATCCGTGACGACCTTCGCAATACATTCCCGCCCGGATTACCGATCGTAAGCGCTAATCCGGATACCATATATGAGGTTTTAAAGGATTTACTAAATCGCCCTGAGGATTGGCATAGACTTGGAATGGCCGGCCGATCGTATGTTGAGCAACATCATAGCTATGGAAAAGTCGCCCAAAAGCTGATCGATGTTTACAAACAGCTTTAAGTAGGTAAGGGTTATCAACTACAGCATGAAAAGAGGGAATTAAAATAATGAATAGGCTATCAAGACAGGAAATTATAAGCAATTACGTGTCCATTAAACCATTCGAAAATCCAAACCAAAAATATGACACAATCAAAGAGAAAGTCCATCTCTCTCCACACGGCATCGGAACTAGCACTTTGGCTCGTGCATTGCGTTCTCGTGGCGTACATGCAACCTCTTGCAGCTTTTATAAAGACGTTTACGCCTACCTGTCTGATGTTTGTTTGAATTTGGATCTATATCCCATGGATCTTAGAGTAAAGATTCGGGATGCCTATTTGGAGGAAGCGTTAGAAACATACGGCATCTTCCATTTTCATTTCGGTTCAACTTTTTTTGCGCCTGATAAGAGAGATTTGAAAATTCTGAAGGGCTTAGGAAAAAAGCTGGTGGCTCATTTTAACGGAGACGAAGCGCGTATGCCGTCGATAGCAAGAAAATATAACAATCCATATGTTCAAGTAAGGGAGCCCTGGACAGAAGAAAGGATTAGGGAGAATCTAGAGCTTAATTCTGCCTACATCGATCATGCCATCATCAACGATCATGAATTATTGCCTCAAGTCGAACCGTATTTTAAAAAAGTGCACATCATCCCTTATGCGATCGACGCCCGTGAATTTACTCCCGAGTATCCATCTCCCTATGCCGAGCCGGTAGTTGTCCATGCGCCGTCGCACCGCAGGGTGAAAGGCACGGAGTTTGTGCTGCAGGCTGTAGAACGGTTAAAGAGAGAAGGCCGAAAATTTCAATTTCGTTTGGTTGAAAACGTCCCGCGCGAACAGGCAAAACAGATTTTTCAAAAATCGACCATTATTATCGACCAACTGACCGTTGGAACGTACGCGAATTTAAGCATGGAAGCAATGGCGATGGGAAAGCCCGTCATATGTTATATCCGTGACGATCTTCACAGCACTTTCCCTCCCGGTTTCCCGATCGTCAGCGCTAACCCCGATACCGTCTATGAGGTATTGAAGGATTTATTAAACCGGCCGGAGGACTGGCCAAAACTCGGGTCGGCCGGCCGCAGCTATGTGGAACAAACCCATAACTATGACAAAGTCGCACAAATGCTCATCAGTGTCTACAAACAGTTGTGAAGAAGGTGGGTCTAAATGAAAGTTCTGCACCTGCCTTATGGTGGGTAGATGCACCCCTTGACTCGGCATTAATGGACATTGGTATGGAGGCGATATTTGCCATTTCGATCGATCCAACCTCAGATTCAAACCGATATATGTCTCGAACAGCAGAGCGTTTCGCCGTCCAAACGCGACTCCGTCAAATGGATCTTCCTGAAAAAAGTGGCTGCGGAATTTGATGTATTTCATTTTCATTGCAGCCTGGTGGTAGTGCTACGTCGATTCTAAGATGACAGCAGGGAAGGGACTGACCATAGAACGGTGAAGGGTTAATCAACCCCGCGTGCTTCCAAGAGCGACATTCCATGGTGCCGTGCAGGACCGTGGGATTCGTTACATTATCAAAGATAGCATTGGCAAATTTAACGTATCTCGAGCTAAACTCATCCCCCGATAAATTCGGGAGGCAGGTTCAGTTGTTAAACGGCAAAGGATTGGCTGGCTACGCAGCGGCCAAAGTCGGGTTCCATTGAAGTATGGAACTTCGTTAACCCGGAAACTAACACGCATTCTATGCACACACATCTGGTTCATTTCCAAATTCTCAGCCGCAGACCGTTCGATGTGAATTACTATAACAAGACGAAAAAAATACGCTACACTACACTGGTCCTGCAATTCCTCCATCACCTAACGAACGCGGGAATAAAGATGTTGTTCGGGTACCGCCGGGATTTGTTACAAAAATCAACGCTATATTTCGTACCCTATACGGGCAACTACGTTTGCATTGCCATATTCTAGAGCACGAAGATTACGATATGATGCGGCCGCTTAAGGTTGTTCACGGCAAGGGACTCCCCCGCAAAAAATGATTCGACCGAAAAGTCCTAGCCCGGACGGGATGTTCCCTGTCCGGGCCGCGCACTGACCGGCAAACCACAAAAAATGATTATTGTCGGGCGGCTGTGACTCCCCGGACAACAGCCTTTTCCAAGACAGCCGCAGTAACCGTTCCAATCGCGATTACGGCATTTTTACGGTCTAGCCGCTAATACAGTGATGCATAAATTATCAAACAATTAGCGTTGCAAAATCTTGCCGGCGTACGTCCACTTAACGTGTAGCCATGTGTCATTGAAGTAGCGTTTAAAAGAGAGTAGTTGTTCCCTTAAGTCCTGCTTCGACGTAAAGTTGCCTCGCCGGATCAGTCGCCGTACCAGAGTACTGAACCAGATTTCAATCGGGTTGAGCCACGAGCAATGCTTGGTGTAGACAAACCGGATGCGATGGGTGCGTTTCGTGAGAAATGCAGAACGGGACGCCTTTGATTTCAGCACACCTTCCTTGTACTTGGTGCCCAGTTCAGACTCGTCGATTCCGCAATGTCTCGCGATGAGACGGACAACACTTTCGGAGAGTTGAATATCGAGTTGGTCGGTGACGGGTATTCACTCCCCGTCCGGATCCTGCGCAAGCAGACACTCAGATGCTTGACGAAATCCCGCCCCGAGCGGGAGTCACCCACCGTCGGCGCAAGGATCTGGCCTGTCGCCATTTCCCTGTTGTCGATCAGACACTGGGTACCGTGCCGGACGTACTCAAACGATTTTACTTTTTATACAAAATTATTGATAAATCTAATAGTTAATCGTAGTAACCTTCCTCGAATACAATTACCCCTTCTACAGGCTCTGATGGATCCTCTTCTGCAAATGGAGCGTATACTGCAAAGCCCTATTTTATGGAAGTAAGACCAGATTCATCAAATTGCAACGTGTTATCTAACTTACTTAAAATCTCCCTTGCCTCCGCGTACGATTTTCCAAGAAGGTTATGCCCATTAAAAACTACTGAAGCAGGAAGGTGAAATTCAATCGCGTCACATATACCTGGTTTTTTTATAATACACAAAACACCACTGGTAAGAATCTGTTTCAAGCTCGTCATCTTTAGATTTACGAAATCTTTTTATAGGGGAGACTCCTAGGGCTTCTTGAACTATCATTTGGGGTCATTCCAAGCAATACCTTTCCAGCTCCGATATAAGAATTTACTACAAACTCCATAGTTACCCTCCTTGGCCTAGAAGTAAGCTTTTTGTGCATGATCTATATTGACCTAACATAAACCAAATGGCAGCAAATCATTGTACGATAAGGGATTTGCTGCCATCAGGTTGTCTCATTTTGATGTTATAAACAGTCTCAAACTATCTTAAAATCAGTCTCAATTTAAGTTATAACTGACATTGGCTTTAACTGCGCTCCCTAATTCCCCCGCTGCCGCATCGCCTCGAACAACACGACCGTCGCAGCCATCGCGGCGTTGAGCGACTCAGCGCTGCCCTGCATCGGAATCCGTACATGATGCCGCGCCAGCTGCTGCACGGTTGCAGACACGCCCTGCCCTTCGTTGCCGATCACGAACCATGTCGGCTGCCGAAAGTCGTATTCATATATGCTGACCGCTTCTTCCAAGCGGGTAGATACGACATTCACGCCGCGGCTTGCCGCCTGCGGAAGCCACTCTTGCAAATCGCCCTGCACGATCGGCAGATGAAACAACGAGCCCATCGTGGAACGGACGGTCTTCGGATTATACAGGTCGACCGTTCCTTTGCCGAGCAAAATACCGGATGCTCCTACGGCGTCGGCGCTCCGAATGATTGTGCCAAGATTGCCGGGGTCCTGCATCCCGTCAATGACGGCAACCAGCCCGCCCTTCTCGCTGGCGGCGAGCAAATCGGCCGGCCGCCACGGCAGCTTCGGCACGACGCAGAACACCGGCTGCGGCGTTTCCGTATCGGTGCACTTCGCTAGCACCGATTCCGTTACCGCCACGCATTCGATGCCGAGCGCCGCCGCTTCTTTCCGCAAGCGCAAGGATGCTTCCGCGCGTTCCGCCGAATAAATCAGCACTTCCGGCGGGACGTCGCTGCGAAGTGCCTCTTCGGCCAGGTGAATGCCCTCGATCAGAAACCGTCCCTGCTTGTCCCGACCTTTCCGATCCAGCAGCTGCGTCCACTGCTTCACGCGATCGTTTTGTACGGAAGAGAGCGCCGCCTGTTCTTTCCCTAACTTTTCCATAAAATTCCGCTACTCCTATTCCGTTCCGATTAATCGGCAAAGGCAACTTCAAAATGCTGCAAATCCGTGTTTTTCCCGACGACCACAAGAACGTCGCCTTCCTTTATCAAATCCTCCGCATGCGGAGCGATATTCATTTTATCCCCGTTCTTTACGGCCATGACGTTGCAGCCGAATTTGGCGCGAATATCGAGCTGGCGCAAGTTTTTGCCGATCATCGCAGGCGCTGCGGCGATTTCTACAATGCTGTAATCATCGGACAATTCGATGTAGTCGATAATGTTGGACGAAACGAGATGATGCGCTACCCGCATCCCCATGTCGCGCTCGGGGTAGATGACCTTGTCGGCGCCCACTTTTTTGAGCACTTTGCCGTGCAATTCGTTCTGCGCTTTCACGACGACCTTCGGCACGCCGATCTCCTTCACGATAATCGTCGTCAGGATGCTCGCCTGAATGTCCTGCCCGATGGCGACAACCACCACGTCGAAGTTGCGCAATCCAAGGGCGCGCAGCGCCTCCTCATCGGTCGAATCCGCCTGTACCACGTGCGTAACGACGTTCGATGCCTCTTGCGTACGCTGTTCGTTGCTGTCGATAGCCAGCACCTCGAAGTCGAAGTCCGCTAACGTTTTGGCCACGCTGAAACCGAACCGGCCCAGGCCGATGACTGCAAATTGTTTTTTCACAGCCGCTCATCCCCTTTCGGGTTCTATTATAGCAGTCGTATCGATCAAGCACAAAATTACGGCAGCGCCCCCGTCGTGACGTGTAAGATGCGAAAAAAGAAGCATGAAAAAATGGGAATCCGAGCATAATAAAGGAGTAAACTGCCGCGATCAAGGTAGACGAACCAACATAAAGCGAGGGCCGATCATGAACCTTAACTTGAGACAAGCCATTATTCAACGCATGCAGGATAAAAATAACGATGAACTTCAAGACGTGATTGAGGACTCTATTGACGGGGAAGAGCGCGTGCTCCCCGGTCTCGGCGTTCTTTTTGAAATCATTTGGAAGCATAGCGAAGCCGGTATGCAGGACCAGATGGTCACGACGTTGAAAGAGCATTTGGCTTAGACGGTCTGCGTCTGCATTGCACAAAGAAAAAAGCGCAAGGCATTATCCCCGTGCCCTGCGCTTTTTTGCGGTTCAATCGAGTATGCTGCGCACCAATCCTTGCGACATCGGTGCCGGACGCTCGCAAATGCTCTTCATCGCATAATGCTTGCCCTCGTCCGACGCATCGTGGAAAGCGTGCATCGCTTCGAGCACATGATAAGCGAGCTGGCCGCAGGTCCGGTTGATCCGTCCGCCGCGAATCGCGTAAGCCATATCCAGTACGCCCAGCCCGCGGCTGTTATCGGTATAACCGTGGGTGAGCGGAATTTCCTTCCACTCTTTGGCGTCATGCCGCTTCAGCATGACAGGTCCTCCGAACGTGTTCGGGTCCGGTACGCTGAGCGTACCCAAGCTCCCGTATACTTCGATACGCGGAAGCTGAGCTCCACCGAAGACGTCAAAGGAGGTGATAATCGTGCCGATCACCCCGCTGTGAAAATCCATAATGCCCGCCACATGCGTCGGGGTATCCACCTGTATCGTCTTGCCGTACTTCTTCTCGCTTGTGATCGTCCGTTCCGGGAAAGTAACTTTCGCCGATCCGGTGATACGCGAAATCGGGCCGAGCATCGCGATCAGCGCCGTCAAATAATACGGGCCCATATCGAACATTGGGCCGCCGCCTTTAGCGTAGTAAAACTCCGGGTCCGGATGCCAATGCTCATGCCCCCGGCCCATCATGAAAGCAGTCGCGGCCACCGGCGTGCCGATCCAGCCGTCGTCGATCAGCTTGATGCACGTTTGGATGCCGCCGCCAAGGAACGTGTCCGGAGCGCTGCCGACGAGCAGCTGTTTCTCCGCCGCTTTCGCCAAAATCGCCTGACCTTCCTCCCGCGTCACGGCAAGCGGCTTCTCGACGTACACATGCTTGCCGGCTTCGAGCGCCTGGATGCATACGTCCGCATGCGCGGCCGGAATCGTGAGATTGATGACGAGATCAATAGCCGGATCGGCAAGCAACTCCGCGACCGAGCACGCTTTCGGAATGCCGTATTCCTCAGCGCTGGCCGCGGCGCGGGCAAGGTCGAGATCGGAGCAGGCCGCCACCTCAACCGCGGCGTACGTTTTCAAATTTTTAAAGTAAGCGCCGCTGATTTTGCCGCAGCCGACGATACCCACTTTGATTTTTTCCATCGTAAGGTCTCCCTCTCCCGATTCGTTTATTGGCTGTCGCCCATTCCCGTATATGCCGAATTCGCCGCTTGCTTTTGCTTGGCGGCTTCCGCCATTGCTCTGCCTTCCGCGCACCATACGAAGCCGCGCCGCATGATCTCTTTCACCGGCGGCATTTCCACGATGTTTGCCTTATGCCCGAGCGAACAATAAAATACGCGTCCCACGCCCCATCGCTTCGTCCAGACGACCGGCATATCGACCGCTTTATTGAGGGAATGCGGTCCCTGTACGACCGGAAACCGCGTCGTTGCCAGCACTTCGACAGCGGGATCGACATGGAGATAGTACTGCTCGCTTTTCGCATCGAAATCTTCGATCCCCTCGAGCAGCGAACTGGAGCTGTACTTAACGTTTACTTTATACTCGACGCCGTCATTCCCCGGATGCGCCACCCATTGGCCGCCCGTCATAAACTGCCAGTCGACATTATCCCGGAACGCGTCACACATGCCCCCGTGACAACCGGCGATGCCTACCCCGCTCTGGACGGCAACCGAAACGTTGCCTGCCTGCTCTTTGGAAATTTTACCCATCGTCCATACGGGCACGATCAGATCGAGCGCCAGCAGCTTCTCCTTATCGTTGAACACATCCAGCGTATCGGACACTTCGACCTCGAAGCCTTGCTCCCCGAGCACTTCATTGAAAATGTCGGCCACTTCCTTCGGCTCATGGCCGAGCCATCCTCCCCATACAATCAACGCTTGCTTCATCCGGCTCACGCTCCTCGCTTCGCTTATAGTTCTTCGATCCGTACCCAGCGGCGCTGTTCAATCGACCAATCGACCGCTTCCAGCACCTGCTGGCATTTGACGCCGTCCGCGAAATTCGGCACCGGCTGGCGACCTTCCGCAATCGCTTGCATCAGCTCGACCGTCTCGTGGATGAATGTGTGCTCGTAGCCGATCGTATGGCCCGGCGGCCACCAGGCGTCGGCATACGCATGAGACGGGTCCGTCGCCAGCACGCGCCGAAAGCCCTGCACATCGTCCGCGTCGTCCGTAAAATAAACCTGCAGCTCGTTCATCCGTTCAAAGTCGAATTTCACGCTGCCCTTACTGCCGTTAATCTCGAATGCGTTCGTGCAGCGATGTCCAGGCGCGAAACGCGTCGCTTCGAAGCTGCCGAGCGCCCCGCTCTCGAAGCGGGCCATGAACAGCGTAGCGTCGTCGACTGTAACGGGACCTTTGGGCGCATCGTTGCTGCCTTTGGCACTCAGCCCGGTCATCGAAGAAGGCAGCGGACGTTCCTTGATGAACGTTTCGTTCATCCCGATCACCTCGGTCATGCCGCCGACGAGGAAATGCGCCAAGTCGATCAGATGCGCCCCCAAATCGCCGTGAGAACCGGAGCCGGCAATTTCTTTCTGCAGCCGCCAAACAAGCGGGAACGCCGGATCGACGATCCAATCCTGCAAAAACCAGGCGCGGAAATGATAGATTTGGCCTAGGCGGCCTTCCGTGATCAGCTTCTTCGCCAGCTGAACCGCCGGTGCAAACCGATAATTGAAGCCGACCATATGCTTGACGCCCGCGACTTCGACCGCCTGCAGCATTTCGCGAGAATCGGCCAGCGTCAGCGCGAGCGGCTTCTCGCAGAAGACATGCTTGCCCGCCGCCGCAGCCGCAAGCGCGATTTCCTTGTGCGCGTCGCTCGGCGCATTGATATCGATCAGATCGATATCGTCGCGCTGCACAAGCTCCCGCCAGTCCGTATTCCAGCTTTCCCATCCGAACTGCTTCGCCGCCTGTTGTACCCCTTGCGCGTCACGCCCGCAAATCGCCTTCATGACCGGTTTGGCCGTCTTTGGAAAAAACATCGGCAAATCGCGGTACGCATGGCTGTGCGCCTTGCCCATAAATTTATAGCCGATCATGCCCAAACGAACTTGTTCCAACTGCTCTCGCCTCCTCGTGGATTAACCTGAGCCGCAGCGGGCCCGGCGTTACCGTTCACACGATTGTCTTATGACCAGCTTCGTATCAAGCTTCATGGATACGGGCGGCTCCTGTTCGTCGGCACCGCTGCCGCCGGCTGCCCGGGTAAGCACTTTCTCCGCCGCCAACCTTCCCATCTCGTAGAATGGAACCGCGACGCTTGTAAGCGGCGGATCCGTCACGCGGGCGGCGTCCGAGTCATCGTAGCCGACGATAGCGATATCCCGTCCCGGTACGATTCCGTGCTCCCGGAGTCCTTGCATCAGGCCGATCGCCATCCGGTCGTTCGAGGCGAACACGGCATCGATCCGATCCCGGTTCCTGACCATTTCGGCAGCCGCCTTGTATCCGCTTGTACGGCTGTAGTTGCCTTCGTAGTACCAATGCGGCGGGATGGCTTCTGCATCGGCGGGGTGTGCCTCCACTCCCGGCAATAACCCGGCTTCCCGCATCGCTTGCACATAGCCGCGAAGACGGTCGCCGCTGTTCGAATACTGCGGTGAGCCGTTCAAAAACGCAATGCGCCGGTATCCTCTGGCGATCAAATGCTTTACTGCGCTGTAACTGCCCTCCGTATGGTCGGCATCGATCTCAAGGAACCGCTCGCCGCTGAAATGCTGATTGACCAGGCCAAACGGCAGTCCCGCTTCCGCCATCGTTCTCAGCTCCGCGCGCTCCCCCGGCGTATCCGTTGCCCCGAGAATGATGCAAGCATCTACTTTTTGCGAGCGGAAAATACGCATGTAATCGCTTTCTACGCCGGGAGTCCGAAACATAAGGAGCATGTCATACCCCATCTCCTTCACCTGCTCGCCGATCCCGCTTAACACTTCCGAGAAATAATAAGTCGAAAAAATATGTACTTTCGGCACGTAAGGAAGCACTACGCCCAAATTGCCGCTGCGGCGGCGGGCGAAGCTCTGAGCGATCGCGTTCGGATGATAATTCAAGCTCTGTGCTGCCTCGAGTACCCGCTGCTTCGTTTCCGCTTTGATCGGACCTACGCCGCTCATGACACGAGAAACGGTCGCCTCGGATACCCCCGCTAACTCAGCGACTTCCTTTCGGGTTACGATGCTTTCCGCCTCCTCGTCTACATGATTATATTTTGCTGCTGTGTCCATTATGTACGCGCGTTCATTATCTCATGAGCCACAACATGTGTCAATTGCCCGTGTCATCATTTCGGGTCTGGCGCATTCGCCATGATGCTCCAATTGTTTTCGTCTTGCCAACGGTAGCCGAAGCGGATATGCTTGAGATAAAATAAGCCATTTGAACCATGGGAGTGTGGCCGGATGAAGCTGTTGGTCGCAGAAGATGATCGTTCGGTATGTGAAATGCTGCAGTTGTTTTTTCAAAAAGAAAAATATGAAACGACATTCGTCTACGACGGTTTGTCGGCCGAAGCGCAGCTCGAGCATCATGCCTGGGACTTCATCATATTGGACTGGATGCTGCCCGGCAAAGACGGGATCACGCTCTGCCGTGAGATTCGCCGACGCTTCGAAACGCCGGTCATTTTGCTGACCGCCCGCGATCAGGAGCAGGACCGTATTCTCGGCCTGGAACTCGGCGCCGACGATTACGTGACGAAGCCGTTCAGTCCGATGGAACTCATCGCTCGAATGAAAGCCGTGCTGCGCCGTTATCAGCGCGGAAATGGTGCAGCGGAGCGTCACCCCGAGCCGGATCCGTACGCCATCGACTCCAGCAAGGACGAACAATTGCGGCACAAGAACATCATCATCGACTTGCCCTCACGAACGGCTACGATCGGAAGCATGACGATCACCCATTTGACGCCGAAAGAATTCGAGCTGCTGTCGCTCTTTGTCCGTTATCCGAAACGCGTGTTCACCAGGGAACAGCTGCTTGAGAGCATCTGGGGCTACGATTACTTGGGTGAAGAACGAACGGTTGATGTTCATATCAAGCGGCTTCGCAATAAAGTATCTACGGCGGATCACCCGCTTATCATTACCGTATGGGGTGTCGGGTACAAACTGGAGGAATAATGGATGAGTAAGAAACGAAGGCGGTTCCGCTACCGTTTTACATTTTTTCAGCGCCAGTTTCTAAGTCATCTCATCATTTCCTTGCTCATTCTGGTGCCGCTCTTTTTCGGATTTACTTACTTTATGAAGCAATACATTTACAAGCTGGAAACCGACGAGCTGATCAGCGTCTCCAAGGCGGTTACAAGAACGATGCTCAAAGAAGAGGAAGAGCCTGCAGCGGCGCTGCAATCGTTCCGGAATTTGCTCGTCGAACGGAAAATCTCTTTTATATTGCTGGACAAATCGGGGCAGCTCGTCTACCGTGATCCGAGAATGCCGAGCGCCATGCGTTCCAAAGCGTTTCTGGACAACTTGAAGCTGAAAATGTTCGGCGCCAAAGAAAACGAAAGCTTCATTATCCAGCGCAATACCGAGGACCCGCTTGTCGTAATATTCAAGCCGATTCGGACGAAAGGCGCGCGAGGCGACTTTTACCTGTTCGTCATCTCGCCGCTCAAAGGCATGCAAACGGCGGTACAGACGCTGAATAAAGCGCTGGTATATATGGCGATCTTCATCTTCCTGCTTGCCGTCATCGCCAGTTTGTTCGTCTCGCGCAGCTTGAGCCGGAGCATCAGCTCCCTCAGGCAGACGACGCGGCAAATCGCCGCCGGCGACTATGCGGCCCGTTCGCCCGTAAAGCGCTCCGACGAGCTCGGAGAGCTGGCCAGCGACTTTAACTCGATGGCGCATCAGCTCGAGATCACGTCAAGCAAGCTGCAGCAATTCGAAATGCGCAGAAGCCATTTCATCATGGACATGACGCACGAGCTGCGTACCCCGCTGACATCCATCCGGGGCATAATCGAGGGACTGAAGAACGGCCTGGTCGGCGCAGCGGAGGAACGGTATAAGTATTACGGCATTATTGAGAAAGAAACGTTCCGTTTGATCCGCTTGATTAACGAATTGCTTGACATGGAGAAGATCGAAGGCGGAATGATTGCGCTCAATAAAAAGCGAACGCCGCTCGGCGAACTGCTTGAGATTGTGGCCGAATCGCTGGAGGTGCTTGTGCAGGAGAAGAAGCTGCGTATTCAAATCGAATGCGCGCCCGAGCTTCTCGTGTACGGAGACTACGATCGATTGACGCAAATATTCATTAATCTCGTTAAAAATTCGATTCAGTTTACGGAATACGGCACGATTCGCCTATCGGGCCGCGAGACGGAGCAAACGACGATTATCGAAATTGCCGATACCGGACGGGGCATGTCCAAGGAAGAATTGATGCTCATGTGGGAACGGTTTTATAAGGCAGACCCGTCCCGCAGCAAAGCCAGCAGCGAAACCGGGCTCGGGCTCTCGATTGTCAAGCAGCTCGTTGAAGCGCATAACGGCACGATCGAGGCGGAGAGCACGCCGGGCATCGGCACGACATTCACGATTACGCTGCCAAAGGCGGAGCCATCCTCGTCAGCCGGTACTCCCATCGCGCTTGGCCCCGGATCGTGATCCGGGCGGCGACTGTCGCCCGCAATCGATAGTCCGTTCCTATCCGTTGTCACCCTTGTCACAAGCTCCTAGCCGATCCCACTTTTTTTCGGTTGCGAGTGTCCATGTATCACTAAAAACCCCATCCCGCATTTTGAACTCCCCAGAGGCTAGCGCAATCTAACCTTTGGAGGTGCAGTTCATTTTGCGGGATGGGGTTTTTCATGGCGATCTTCTCTGATGGCAATAGCTTTACGGAGCCATCTCCAGGAACTTCAAATTCGGATTTTTCTCCATTGCCGTGCGCAGCGCGTATTCGTTCTCGAACAGCGCTACGTGATTGTCCTTTTTATCCTTCACCAGCTGCGAATTGATACGGAACTTGCCCGGGTCGATGTCGTCGCCGACGAGCCAGCGCGCAAATTGATAGTTCATTCGCGACAGCTGCACTTCCACGCCGTACTCGGCCTTCATCCGGTATTCGAACACCTCGAACTGCAGCTGACCTACGACGCCGAGGATCAAATCCTCGAAGCCGATCGTCTTGAACACTTGGATCGTGCCCTCTTCCGTCAGCTGATCGACGCCTTTCTGGAACTGCTTGTGCTTCAGCGCATTTTTCACCGTTACTTTGGAGAACAGCTCCGGGGAGAAAGTCGGCAGCTCATCGAACTCCACGCCGCCGGTTTGGCTGAGCGAATCGCCAATGCGGAAAATGCCCGGGTCGAACAAACCGATAATATCGCCGGGGTACGCATCTTCCACAATGTCGCGGTCCTGCGCGAGAAACTGCTGCGGCTGCGCCAGCTTAATGTCTTTGCCCACACGCACATGCTTCACCGACATGCCGCGCTCGAATTTGCCCGAGCAGATGCGCAGGAATGCGATACGATCGCGGTGGGCCGGGTTCATGTTCGCCTGAATTTTGAAAACGTAGCCGGAAAACTTCTCGTTTAGCGGATCGATCATACCTTCGTTGCTCCTGCGCGGCGTCGGCGTCGGCGCAAGCTGCAGGAAGTTCTCGAGGAACGTCTGCACGCCAAAGTTGTTGATCGCGCTGCCGAAAAACACCGGAGTGAGCTCGCCCGAACGCACCTTCTCGAAATCGAACTCGTCGCCGGCCACATCGAGCAGCTCCAGATCCTGAACGAGCTGATCGTAAAAAAACTCGCCTGCAATTTCCTTGACGACCGGATCGTCATAGCCGCTTACTTTGCGCACTTTGATTTCGCGGTGATCGTCGCCCTGAAACAATTCCACCTGCGTCAGCTTGCGGTCGTATACGCCGCAAAATTGTTTACCCATGCCGATCGGCCAGTTCATCGGATAGGAACGGATGCCGAGCACCTGCTCCAGCTCCTCGAGCAAATCGAACGGATTTTGCCCCTCGCGGTCCAGCTTGTTGATGAACGTAAAGATCGGGATGCCCCGCTTGCGGCATACTTGGAACAGCTTCTTCGTCTGAGCCTCGACCCCTTTGGCCGAGTCGATCAGCATGACGGCGCTATCGGCGGCCGTCAGCGTCCGGTACGTATCTTCACTGAAATCCTGGTGACCCGGCGTATCGAGAATGTTGACCCGATGTCCGTTGTAATCGAACTGCATGACGCTGGACGTGACGGAGATTCCGCGCTGCTTCTCGATCTCCATCCAGTCGCTTGTCGCGTGGCGGCTTGCTTTCCGTCCTTTTACGGTGCCGGCGAGCCGGATGGCACCCCCGAAAAGCAGCAGCTTTTCGGTCAATGTCGTTTTCCCTGCGTCAGGGTGCGATATGATCGCAAAGGTACGTCGTTTCTGTACCTCATTCTTCAATATTTCAGATATTTCGGTGCTCATGTTGATGAAATTCCTTTCTTTTTTTACACTAATTTTACCGTCCAATCGGCTTCTTTAATCCAAGTGCGGTCTGAAAATTCTCTGCCGCGTAATGTCACCCGGTCCGAGTATACCTGCACGTACAACCCTTGCGACCGTTCTTTCGCCGCATTCTGATAGCTGCGGTTGAGCACCCGTCCGACCGACGAGTTATGAAAGTAGTGGAAGCCGGAGCTATCTTTTACATAGTGTTCCATAGTTCCGATAAAATCTTGATGGCGATGACCGCAAAATACAAAAACATTAGGATACGGCTTCAAAATGTCCCGGAACTTTTTGGCCGGAATGAGCGAATGCGAGCCCCCGTCTTGGCCCGCCGGCGGCAGCGGCTGATGTGTCATAATAAAAACCGGTTTGCCGTCTTTATGGCTTGCCAGCCTCTCCTTCAGCCAGTCGAGCTGCTCATCCGAGTACCATGCGCCTTCGCCGACCTCCGGTTTCTCCTGAACGTACGTTTCCTGGGACAGCAGGATCAGATGATACCCTTTCAACGTCGTATCGTGATACGGCTTGTCGAGCCCCCAGAACTTTTGGAATCTTTCACGGGACTGCCAGTCGGTCTTGCTGTTGGGCATCGTGTCCTTATTGAACCAGCCGTTTTTATCGATCCATATGTCGTAATAGTCGTGATTCCCCATATTCGCATGCATGGGCGGAAGCTTGTATTCGGACAAAATATTCCGAAGGTCTTTATAATCCTTCTCCCGTCCGTACTCCGTCAAATCGCCCGTCATCACAAGCGCTTCAACGGGAGACTCGAAATGCTTCATATCTTCGAGCGCTTCTTTCAAATGTTTAATCGTATTCGGATCGTCCTGCGAAATGTGCAGATCGCTAATGATGAAATACGAAAACAGCGGTACGGCCGGATCGACGGACTTCTCCGGTTCCTTCTCCTCAACAGGCTCCGGCTGCGGTGCCGTCACGCCCTGATTGGCGCCGGCGGCTGCACCGCCGCTTGCTTGCTTCGCGACCGATGTTTCAAGCAGCTTCCATAATGCGGTTGCGGCAGCGCCGATCATGACCAGCAGTCCAAGCATCCAACGAATAAATGCGCGTCTTGACATGAAGAATAATGCCCCCTGATCTCCCTTTCTAGGGTCGCCCCATCCTTATATTATATCGCGCCGCTACCCTCCTTGCCTACTCCCGCCCAAAAATTAACCCCGTCCCGTCCACAGATTCGGGGCACGAAAAAAGAGGCTGGTTCCAGCCCCTCTTCCTCGCTATTCATGTGTTACGATCCGAGCAAAAATGCCCGCGCCGGAGCCGCCTCGATGCCCTCAAGCTTGAGCGGTGCCAGTACGAAAAAGTAACTGCCCGCCGGAACGTCCTTGAGGCGCAGCCCTTCGAGAATGAGCACGTTGTTTCGCATCAGCGACCGGTGCGTCGGATATTCCGCCTGTGATCTTTCGATGCCAAGCGCGTCCGTCCCGACGCCCTTGATGCCGATTTCGGCCAAATACTGCGCGCCGTCCGCCCGCAGGAAGACGAAATCGACGTCGAAATTCGGACTCTCGTTGTCCGAATTGCGTGTTTTGAACAAAATCCATTCGCCTTTCTGAATGGCGAATGGCTCCAGGTCGCTCCGCGTAATCTCATGCGTCACATGCGTCAAATCGAGCACCCGCGCCGTACCGATCAAATCGCTCAGCGGGATCGACTCGATCGTCGCTCCGTTCTCCAGCATGTGCAGCGGCGCGTCGAGATGCGTTCCCGTATGCGCATCGAGACTGATACGCGATTCGTACGTCGTCCCGGTCTGGAAATTGCTCGTGTTGGCAAACGCCGGGCGCTTCGCGTCTTTGTCTTTCCACACTTGAATCGACGAATTGATCGTCATGGAGATGTCGTACAGCTTGAACATGCGG
This sequence comes from Paenibacillus allorhizosphaerae, assembly GCF_910594985.1. Taxonomy (GTDB): domain Bacteria; phylum Bacillota; class Bacilli; order Paenibacillales; family NBRC-103111; genus Paenibacillus_G; species Paenibacillus_G allorhizosphaerae. The sequence continues at coordinate 25,760 of NZ_CAJVCE010000013.1, read as the reverse complement.
TTCCCTCCCAAGGGCATTGCGTTAGCAATGCCTGCATCGTAAGCATAAGCTTGAGCATTGCGTTAGCAATGCTTGCATCGTAAGCATATACTGGGCATTGCGTTAGCAATGCCTTACTTCGTAAGCATAGTCAGACCTGCGTAAACTCCCAAGCTACTTCGCCTTCATCCTGCCCATTGACCGGCCACCAGCGGAAGCCGTCCTCAGCCAGCAGCTGCGATCCGCGCTCCGGACCCCAAGTTCCTGCGCCGTATAGATGCAGATCTTCCGTGCGCTCGCCCCATGCGGAAGCAATTTTATCGACATATTTCCACGCCAAGGCCACTTCGTCCCAACGGGTAAAGTAGGTCGAGTCCCCGCGCGCCGCATCGTACAGCAGACGCTCGTAAGCTTCCGGCGTATTCAGCCCGACCTGGCAGCTCTGGCAAAAGTCCATCGCCACAGGGATGATGGCCCCTTCGGAGCCCGGCTGTTTGGCGTTCATTTTAAAGTAAATGCCTTCCATCGGATTGACGCGGAACACGAGCAAATTCGGCTCCAGCTTATGTTTGCGCGACAGGTAGACGTTGTTCGGCACGTTTTTGAACTCGACGACCACTTCGGTCGTTTTCACCGGCAGCCGCTTGCCGGTTCGGATATAGAACGGCACGCCTGCCCAGCGGAAATTATCGACGAACACGCGTGCGGCAAAATACGTTTCCGTCGTCGACTCCGGATTAACGGATTCTTCCTCGCGATACCCGGGAACCGGTTTGCCCTTCATCGTGCCGGAAATATATTGGCCGCGCACCGTATTGGCCCGCACTTCGGCAGCCGATTGGAAGCCGCGCAGCGAACGGAACACCTTCACCTTCTCGTCCCTGATGTCCTCCGGATGCATGCGGCTCGGCGGCTCCATAGCCATAACGGCAAGCATCTGCAGCATATGGTTTTGGCCCATGTCCCGAAGCGCGCCGGACCGGTCGTAATACCCGCCGCGGTCTTCCACGCCGACGGTTTCGCTAAGCGTAATTTGTATGTTGGATATGTACTTATGATTCCACAGCGGTTCGAAGAACGCATTGGCAAAACGCACGACATTGATATTCTGAACCATCTCTTTGCCAAGATAATGATCGATCCGATAAATATCGCTCTCGTCAAAAACTTGGCGGATTTCCGCATTCAGCTTCTCCGCCGACGGCAAATCGTAACCGAACGGCTTTTCGATGACAAGACGGTGCCAGCCACCGGCCTCAAGCATGCCGCCCGCCTGCAGATTGTGAGATACGCTGCCGAACAGTTCCGGTGCAAGCGCCAGGTAATACAACCGATTCCCGCCGATCTCGAACTTCGCGTCCAGCGTACCCGTCAACTCGCTCAACTGTCTGAATCCTTCTATGTTGTTGATATCGAGGGACATATATTCAAAATGCTCAGCAAACGAGGACCACTGCTCGTCCTTCGTTACGTTGTACCGCGCGAATTCCTGAATCGACTCGTACAGATCTTCACGGAACTGCTCGTTCGTCCGGGGGCGCCGGGCCAAGCCGATCACGGCAAACCGGTCGCCAAGCTTCCGTTCGCGGTACAGGGCGTAAAACGCGGGAAACAGCTTGCGCCGGGCCAAATCCCCGGTCGCTCCAAAAATTAAATATACGGCATTTGACATTGTATCATCATTCTTTCCTCATTTTTTGGTAATCACGTTGCCAAAGCTTTCCTTATGTCTAGTTATTTCTATAGCATAACGAAAAGCGCAGCGAGATTCAATACTCTGTCGTAATTACCGGCGTTCCGATCGTCAAGCGCCATGCTTTCGTAAGCGAATCCCGGTGTATCGCCGCTTGCAGATGAATGCGGTGTTCGCCGCTGTCCACCGATTGCTGCAGTACATCCGATGTGTAGGAGATGCTGACCGTGCCTGCATCCTCGTACCGCTCTACCGCTTTGGCTTCCAGCTGACCTTGAATATTCCGAAACGCTTCCTGCGCGCCCTCGGACGACTGCGTTTTCAGCATCCCTTGCGCAATAACGTTCCATACGCCTTCAAAATGAAGCTTCTCCATCTGCCGCTCCATCGCGTCTTGCATTGCGACCGCTTTCGCCGACAATTCCGCAGCGGGCACCTCGGAGCATTCCGTTTTCACAATGGCATAAGATTGTCCGGCGCCAAGAGCAGTGAGCAGCAGCGTTTGCACGCAGCCTTCCGCCGTTTGCCGCTCCTGACGGTATACAGGCTCCCCTTGCTGCTCCAGTAATGCGTCCAGTACCGGCATCTGAAGCGCCCGGCTCCACTCCTGCCCCAATCGAAGCAGCTCATCATCGTTCGCATACGGACGGTACGGACCGGTTTTCTTCAGCACAAGCTTTACGGGTGTTTGCTCCGACATACCCTGCTCCGCGGTCTGCAGCATCTTTACCGTATCGGAGGCAGCGCCGGACTCCGGCCTCGCCATGCCAGGCTCCGCTTGCAGAAGCCATAAACCGAGAATACCGAGCATCACCAGAAAGCTTGCCGTCTTTGCCGTTTTTGTCCGCACCCTGCCTCACTCCGTTTCCGAATCTATCAATCTATCAAACAGTATGCCCAGGCAGGCGGGGCTTATACCTAGAAAATGGGCGCGGCAAACCGGGACATTCGTCCAGACAACGGACGCGGCGGTGCATAGTCTGGAAGTAGAAAGCAAACTCTTGCGGAGGCGAATATGCGATGAAAGCAATCTACCCGATCAGTGCGGAGAAGTGCAGACCCTTTTACGGAAAGCCCGTATGTATTTTTCTTAAAGACGGCTCGGAAATATTCGGGACGTTAAGCCGCGTGGACGGACAAAAATTAATATTGAATGAGGGACCTGCGACGGCCGCGGCCAAAGCAAAGGCAAGCAAAACCGCTGTGCTTTCCAAAAAAGCGGCGTCACGAAAAGCAAGACCAGCAAATGAATCCGCCAGAACCTTTGGCCCCGGCGTGTTCCCCGGATTCCGTCCGTTCGGCGGCGCTATAGTGCTTGACCTGCCTATAGTCGCACGGGTATTTACCTTCACCTGATCTACCATCCATAGGGCATCAAACAGTATCTTTTTCACGAAACCCATCGTGCAAATATGAAATAAGCACCTCAAACGCATTGAAATTCAATGGTCGAGGTGCTTGTTTCTTTATGAAAATGCGCTAGCGCAATCGCTTTGACATCAAATAGCAGCGAAGACGCGGGTCGTATTGGACCGGCTCAAAGCCATGCCGCATGTAAAATCGCTGCGCCTGTCCGTTGACATCGTCCACCCACAGATGAATTTGACTGCAGCCGTGCAGCGCAGCCACCCGTTCCGCTTGCCGCATCAACCGGCTTCCGACGCCTTTGCCTTGATATTTTGGATCAACGGCTAGCATATCGATAAATACACTATCCTTCTCGGGCTTGAGCGATACGAATCCGACGGTCTGGCCTCCGGCCGCCGTGTCGACATACGTAGTGCAGTCGTTCAAACGCTTGCGAATGATGGGTAAATTCAAACGAAGCTCGGGCATCGTCTGTCTAGCATAAGGGAGCAGCAGCTTATCCACCAACTCGAATATAATGCCGTCGTCTTTTTTTTGAATTCTTTTACGAAGCATTCGGAGGACCGCCTTTCCTGCCGTTTCACGAAGTACTTTATCGTATGAAACGAAAGGACGGATGGTTCAGGCTGTCACTTCAAATATTTTTTGCCGACAAACGCCATGAATAAAATACAGACAATGATAACGATGGCGATCACGACCCATTGAACCCAGTTCATGACAGTACTCCTTTTGAGGGTGATAAGCAATCTTACTTCATCCTCCTGCGGGCTGTCAATCGAATCATCGTTTGCAGCAACCCGGACTACTATACCTTTGAACAAATATTGAACTTCCCGCTCTTCGATCACTGCAATTTTGAGTTTGTCCGTATCATATCAACGGTTTCCAGCGCTTATTTATCAAGCTTCACCTTCAGCGATTGCCGGACCGCCTCCGCCTTAACCGCGGCCTTGCGCTCCTTCTCCGGGAGCGTGTAAAAATCGCAGCGCGGATAAAGCGCAAGCAGCGTCCTCTCGGCGGCGAGTCGTGCGCCGTCTTCGTTCTGCAGCAAGTAATACGCGACCTGGTAGCAGTACACTTCGTGTTCCTTCAGCATATCCGCCTTTTCCCCAAATGCAAGCGTCCTTCGTCGTTCCCGTTTTTGCAGCGCGTAACCCATCGTCCGCTTCACTCCTTTTCCTTGATCTCGGCAGACCAATTGACGTTGGAATATGTTCGATCGATCACCTTGCGAACCAGCGTAAGGCGATCCGGTATTGTCCGTATTCCGGGAATCCGGAAGGCGTAATCTTTTCCGGCCGTTTCATTTTCCAGCACGATTTTCTCGCCAATGGAGGACGCACCCCGCATCTGAATTGCGTATTCGTTTCCTTGCAGATCACGCACAGTCCATTCGTCGCGGTGGAACTCGTTAACGAATTCGCCTTGTACCCGGAGGACGCCCTCGACGTCTTTGATGCGCGGATAATCCTGGTTGGCTTCAATTTCGAAGCCCGTAAGCCGCAACTCGTCGCCCGAGTCGCGAAACATAGCCGGATGCTCCCGGAGAGCCGCAGGGTTGAAATCAAGCGCGGCCCCGCTCCGCTCGGTTACGTAATAACCGTCCAGCACAAGCTTGTAATTTTCCCCCGGAGGCAAATACCGGAACGTATACGACATATGCATATGCCCTTTGCGGGCATCCGCCGTTTGCGTGGAGCTCATTAAACTGTCCTTATGCATACTTTTTCGGCTGTTCACGCTGTGAATTTCTTCGCCCGCATCATCCTCGAAGTGAAACCGCAATCCCTGCTGCTTCCACAGCTCCCCCGGCGAACGCGCCAATGCCTTGTTGCTCAGCTCCGTATCCAGCTCGAGCCGAACACCCTGCACCGTGCGGATCAACCGCTTCAGCCGGATTGTGATGCCATCCGGAGCCGTATATTCGCCGTGTAGCGGAATGACTTTCGTCTGGGCTTTCGCCTGCCGCAAATCGACCGTGAACGAAAAATCCCAGTTCCCTTCGACGTAAGGGATCTGCTGCATCTCATTGCCGAGCCGGCGAATCGTCCCCTCCACCGTTATATGATCGGCGGACGTCGGCTCCGGGAAATAACCGATCAGCATATAGAACGCACTGGTCATGCCGATATCGTGGAGCCGTCCGATCTCGCGGCCCTGGTCGTCCTTGACGACGATCCGGTTCGGCTCGCCGAGCCAAAGACGGTCATGCAGGCCCTTTCCATCCGGCCCGGACAGCTGCAAAGCCATCACAACGCGCGCCGGATCGGCTACCGCCTCGTTAATGCGGATCGTAAAGCCTTTATCCTTCACCGTCACATTCGGATTGCTGACAAGCCCAAGCTCCTGCGCTTTCAGCATCCCGTAATCTACCGTATCCCGGGAAAATAACGAGCGCACCAGATCGGCCAGCGTCGGACTCGAGTACGCGGCAAAAGCTCCGGCTACAAGCAATACGGAAGCGATAGCGGCGGCGCGTCTCCACCGAGGCAGCGGCTTGCGCGGCCGGATCGGGTCAGGGACGCTTGCCGGCAGCCCCATATCCAGCTTCGCCATCACGTCGGCCGTGAACGAAGCCGGCAGTTCGTCGGCGAACAACGCTTCGGCTGCGCGAGCCTGCTCATCCAGCTCCGCTTCGTACAGCGGTCCGCAATGCGCGCACGATTCGATATGCCGTGCGGCGGCTTCCCGCTGCTCCGCAGGCATCGGCAGATGCAATATGTAATCTTCGATCTCAGCGCTGCTTAAGCATCTCATGCGTCGCTCCCCCCTCTTCTTCCGTCATCACTTGCTTTAACCGCTTTTTCGCCCGGTGCAAATCGTTCTGCACTTTCGCAATCGGAACAGCCATAATGCCGCTAATTTCTTCATAGCTCAAATCGTTCGTGTACCGGAGCAGCAGCACCATCCGGTAATTTTCCGGGAGCCGCTTCAGCCGTTCCCGCAGCTCGCTGCGCCGCTCCGCTTGCAAATATATTTCTTCCGGGCTTTCCCCGGCGCTCGCTTCAGCCGCAACCGCCGCATCATCCGGCGGACGTTTCCTTTTCCAATGATCCCGCAGCCCGTTGGCCGCGATCGTATAGAGCCAAGAGGCGAAGCTTTTCGACGGGTCATGTCCGGCTAGCCCGCGATAAGCTTTAAGGAATGTCTCCTGAGCCAAATCTTGGGCATCCATCCCGTCGGCTCCCATGCCCCGCAGAAGGCCGTACACTTTATTTTTATAACGATGCACCAGCTCGGCAAAGGCTTCACGGTTTCCCCCCAGCGCTTCGGCGACAAGCTGCTCGTCACTTACAGGATCGTTCATCGAATATTCCGCCCCGTTCTCTGTCTATCTATCGTTATAGACGAACGAAACACCCCCAACCTTTCACCCTTCATAAAAACTTAAGAAATGGTTTTGATCGATGGATCGGCGGACGCAAAAAAATCCTTGCAGCCCCGGTTGTCACAACGGGAACTGCAAGGATTCGCAAATCCGATATATTACTCCGCCAATCCGTTCTTGAAAGCGTAGATCGCCGCCTGTGTGCGGTCCTCAACCCCTAGTTTGGCAAGAATGTTGGTGACGTGGAACTTGACCGTCTTTACGCCGATGAACAACTCGTCAGCCACATCCTGATTGGACTTGCCCGCTGCGATCAGCCGCAGCACCTCCATCTCGCGTTCGGTCAGCTCCTCATGCGGCTGAGCCGCTTGCTTCGGCTGGCGGAAGCGGTTCATCAGCTTGGAAGCGACCTGCGATTCCAGCACGGACTGTCCTTTCATCGCCGCGCGGATGGCTTGAGCAATCTCCCCGGCGCGCGACGTCTTGAGCAAGTAGCTGAACGCTCCCGCTTCGATGACGGGATATATTTTCTCGTCGTCGATAAAGCTCGTCAGCACGATCACCTTGCAATCCGGATGCTCCTGCAGCAGCCGCCGCGTCGTTTCGATGCCGTCCATTCCTTCCATGACCAGATCCATCAGCACGACATCGGGCCTGTACTCCAGCGCTAGCCGTATTCCTTCCTGTCCGCTGCTCGCCTCTCCCACCACTTCGATATCTTCCTCTGTGCTGAGAACGGCCGCAAGACCGATGCGCACCATCTCATGATCGTCCACGAGAAGTACGTTAATCGTTGTCTCCTCCAATGGAATCCCCTCCTTCCACCAATATCGGTATACGAATGTCGATTCGCGTTCCTTTGCCGGGCGCCGTTATCAAATTAAGAGATCCGCCGATTTCGTTGACCCGTTCTTTCATGGTCAGTATACCATAGGAAGCCTGCTTTTTCTCATCCATGTTGAAGCCTACCCCGTTATCCCGGATCATCAAGCGAACGGTTCCTTCCGAAGGTTTCGTCAGCCGCACCTCCAGCTTGGTTGCTTTGGAATGACGCAGCGCGTTCGACATCGCTTCCTGCGTAATCCGGAACAAGTGATCTTCGATGCCCTTGGGCAGTTTGATTTCTTCCGTCAGTTCCAGATCGATCTCCATCGGCACTTTGGCCGACAGCTCCTGGGTGAGCTCGACGAGCCCTTCCGACAATCGTTTGCCCTCCAGATGCACCGGACGCAAATGCAGCAGGAGCGCACGCATTTCGGACTGAGCGACCGACGCCATCTCCTCGATCAAGAAGATTTGGCGCTGCGCTTTATCAAAATCTTTATCCAGCGTCCGCCCGACCGCCGTCGCCGTCATCGAGATCGCAAACAGTTGCTGGCTTACCGCATCATGGAGCTCCCGCGCAAGCCGCTGCCGTTCTTCGACGATGGCCGAATATTTGGCCTTTTGCGCCAGCTGCGCATTGTTATTGGACAGCCGCTGCAGCGAGGATACCTGCTCCTCCCATTTTTTCGTAATGCTGTTGAGCTGCTCGCCGAGGCGCCCGATTTCGTCTTCGCCCAGCGGCGGCACGGAGCGGCTCAAGTTGCCTTTTTCAAGCGACAGCATCACTTCGCGGATTTGTTCGAGTCTTCGCTTCATCCGACTGCTGTACCAGAGACCGAAAGAACCGCCGATCGCCGCGACGATCACGATGAGCGTCAAACTGAGCCTTACTCCCACTTGCCAAGATTCGAATGGCCTTAAATAACCGCTGGACTGCAGGAAGTAGACCACAACGCCAAACAAAACAAGGCTGAGCCCGATGGACTCGCCCATGCTTCGCCATATTAAATTGGTTAGACGCTTGTCAGTACCTTCCATTCTTAAAGTCCTCCGGCATTAAACGATTTTTATATCAATATCGGCTACCACGTACGATATTTCCAGCTTCACCTGGCGTTCCGCCGTCCAATAGTTCGGCGACTGCCATACCATCTTGTTCAGCACCCCTGCTTCTTTATCGAAACCGATGCTCGTTTGTCCGAACAGCACCGAAGCCGTTACCGTTAAACCCATATCTTCCGGCACGATCAAATCAATATCCGCAATGACGCCCTGCAACACGATCGTCGTTTCCTTCTGCTCCGGAATTGCATATGTGAAGTCCATCTGCAGTTCGCCAAGCACGTTCCATATGGACATATTTCGTAAAATCCAGGGCTCTTTCCCCCAGCGGATGCTTTCGATCAAACTTTGCTTGCGAACGTGTCTGTCGTCCCGGTGCATTTTGCGCGATTTGTTATAGAAAATGCCGAGCGAGATCAAGATCACCGCGATGATTAACGGAAGATTGCCGCCTACGAGGAGCAGCAAGCCCACAATCATCATCAAATAGCCTTTCCGTTCCGAACCGGATCGAACCTTATGGACGCCGATCAGCAGTAAAAAAAGAGCGACAACGGTGAAAAAGCTCAGGTGATTGTCCGCTAGCATAAACACACCGGCCCCGATCAACACCAGCGCTATGTTGCGGTTCCGTTTGCTATTCATCCGTGTCACCCCTTTCGTAAGTCTGGTTGAGTTTGTTTACGCAAAAGGCCATAGCGGGCGATAACGGCCTCCTATGGCTTTTTGCCTTACATAGCATATCATAACTGTTGTTCCGGCTCCACTAGTTTATTGGCGGCGCCTTCTTAGCTGCAATGTCTATTCAAGCAAACCGCTTATTGTCCTTGCTCGCTCGTCAATTTTTCCTTCAACAGCTGGATTTGATCGTCGATCTTTTGCTGTTTGGCTGGATCCGTTTGCGCCGACGTGCCGCCGTAGACAGAGCCGACATAAGCGGAGCCTACGTAAGGCTTGCGCGCAATTTCCGCTTCGACTTCCAACGATAATATTTTTTCTTCCATGCGGCGGAATCCTTTGACCGCGCTGCCGCCATCAATTACGTTGTTCGCCGTCACTTCGGCCATTTGTTTCTTTGCTTTCGCAAGTTGAGCGCGGGTTACCAGCTCATTGCGCTTATTGCGCATTTGATAGAACGAATCTTTCATTTCATGCAGCTGTTGTACAAGCTCTGCCGCTTGCGACTTGGATTGCTCGTGCATTTCCGTATATTCGGCAATTTTGCCTTCATGATACAGCTTTTGCTCCAAAGCCTGGCGCGCCGTTTGCTCTTGCCCGTTCTTCAACGCTTCTTTCGCTTGCCCTTCATAGTGGGCCGTCAATCGAACCGATTCTTCCAGACGCTCTTTCAGCTTGCGCTCACTCGCGATTTGACGGGCTACCGTTACTTCCGCCTGAGCGATTTCTTCTTCCATGTCGCGGAGGTATTGATTCAGCATAACGATCGGGTCTTCCACCTTGTCGAGCAGCTCGTGCAGCGAAGCTTTCGTCATATCCTTAATTCTAGAAAATACTCCCATGATTAAACATCTCCTTTAGTAGATTGTTGTTGTTTTTCGTATTTCGCGACTTTGGCGCGAAGCTCTTCGATTTCTTTCCACATCGCTTTTTTCTCGATGTCCTTCATCATATCGTCCAGGTTGCTGCCGTTATCGGCCTGCGGACCTGTTTGATGCGTATAGCCAGCTTCATATTCGTTACGTTCGTGCGGCGGAGCCCATCCGTATTTGCTCGCTTTGCGGTAATATTTCTCGGCGCGTCTCCAGTCTCTCCAGCTGCCGTACTGCTGTCCCGATTGGTGACCCCATTTGGAGCCGCAGCCGCTGTGAGCATGTCCCCCGAAGCCCGGCTCCGGACCGTAAGGTCCGCCGTGCCACGGCTCGCTCGGTATGACCAGCGTCGCCAGGAAATACAGGGGAATCATGATCCCGCCGGAAAAGAACGTCGTTACCACAACGATCAAACGCAGCAGCGTTGCGTCCATCCCGAGCGTTTCGGCCAGGCCTCCACACAAGCCGGTTATTTTGCGGTCGGTTCGGGAACGGTATATTCTGGTCATGGCCTTCTCCAGCCTTCCTCTTCCAATTTGGAGCGAAGCTTCGCCATTTCTTTCTCAAGCGCGCTGCTCGCCGCCGTGCCAGCTGCGGACCACGCTTCGCGAAGATGCCCTCTTACTTCTCTCAAGGTACGGGCCGTCATCTCCATATCGGATACGCGTTCTTCCAGCCGGTCGAATACCCGGGGAGAAGGCGCTCCGCCCATCGAACGGAGTCTTTCGTTCATGCGCTGCTGCAGTCTGACCGACTCCAGTCTGGCGATGTAGTAGCTGCGCTTCGAAGCGATTTCGTCGAAATCGATCCGCAGTTGCTGCAGCTGCTCCTCCAGTTCGACAATGCCGAGCTTGCTTTGCTCATACAGCGCTTTGTACTGCACCGCTTTTTCTTCCTGCTGCATCTTTTCCTGCAGAGCGATGCGCGCCACCTCCTCTTCCCCCGCCTTTAGCGCAAGCATGGCTTGCTGCTCCCGGCGTTCCTTCAGCTGTTCCGCCGAGCTGTATTGCTGGCGAAGCGATGCTGCGTGGGACAGGCACTGCTGCAGCAGCCTTTCGGACTCGCGAATCTGTTCGGATTGCGCGGCCAAATATTTATCGATCATACGTACCGGATCTTCGGCATTCTCCAACATTTCATTAAAGGTTGCTACCGTTATGTCGCGGAATCGTTTGCCTAGACTCATGCTCTCTTCAACCACCTTTGCTTAAGATTTTGCTCGATTGCTCGTTGTTTACAAGAACGATCTATTGCGAAGCATGGAGATTCCGAATACGATCAGCCCGACCGCAATCGCGATCCCGATTAATCCGGACAGTTTCCCCAGCAGAATTAGACCGCCGATGACAATCAGCACCCAACCGATCGTTCTTCTTCCATTAACGAGCCCCAAATACCCGAGGCCTACCATTGCCGCCGGGAATAACCACCCCGCGATGTGACCGAATAGATGCCCTGTATGCACGCCCAACTTGTTCAAGAGGATCAAGCCGCCGAAGAAAATCAACAGAACCGCCAGTCCCTTGTGTCGATTCATTTTCATTGTATGTAGTCACCGCCTTTCGCTTAGTTATCGTTTGTTCATGTCTTCATTTTAGGCCCAATCGCGCTTTTACAAAACGGACCTGCGGCGGTTTTTCGAACTGGACCTAAGTCTAGTAGCCCCTAGCCTATGGGCAAGAAGCGCGAGAAAGCCGTGTCCAATCCTGCGCAAAAGCGCCCTTCCACCCCGGTGCATGCGACGTTGAAAGAAGGCTATACTAAGGTAACATTACCTCTCGAAGGATGGTGCCTTATGAAAAGTACGCTGTCGCTGCGGCGTTTGCCGGTATGGATGCGCCTCTTTGCTGCATTAAGCCTGATTGCTGTCGTTGCTTTGCCTGTACCTGCCTTCGCTTTTGTTTCGCCCGACCAAAAACCGGCTGCGGAACAAGCCGAAAAACCCGTACTCATCTATGATGTCAGACAGGAGAAAGTCGTCGGAGCGATTCCGAATTCTGCGGCTATACGCCAGGAAGCGGAAGGCTGGCTGAAGCAGGCCAAAACGATTTCGCCAAAAGCGAAAATCGGCTACGATACCGGGATTATTATCCGCATTCCGTTCGAACCGGCGCTGTCCGTCTCGCAGGCGGGGCTGTCGTTTCAGTGCAGGGATTTATTCCTCATCATACCGTCCGAAAAAAAACAAAATCCCCAGCTGCTGGCGTTCAGCACTGAGGATCAAACGTATATATATGAAGGAAACTTAAAAACGATCAAGCCGTTTCTGGAAAAATACGATCTGATGCACTGGCTGCTGGCACGACCGAAGAAGGAGCCGAATCCGGCGCCGGATACGCGGCTTAGTGATTCCGTGAAACCTTAGGGGTACACTTTCCCTGTGACGGTAACAAATTAAAACAAAGGAGCCGCGTCGCTCCTTTGTTTTAATCAACGGATTCCAATGAAAGATCGAAATTGCTCTCTTTCCTACTTGCACTTGATATATAGAGTTATCGATTTATTGGATTTATAATTATCAAGCGTTAACATGACACTCACGGTTCGTGTGTCCCAGTACGTAGTAAAACGGACATGATTCAGAGCTACCGCCTGTTCCCACTGGCCTTTATCCTTCCGATATAAGTCATTGTTCCATTTTGCAGACTCGAAATCGGAAGGTCCGTAATGCTCGGTAAGCATATCTTTTATATGATCATATTCGTTAACATAAGATATATGTTTTATATATTTTTCAGAAATTGTGTACATTGCGCTCTGCAATTGGTTATCTTTAAAATCATACGACAACAACGTTTTTTGTCCGTTAATACTTCGCTCAAATAATAGACCGCTTTGGTCTTGGTAAATAAAGTGGGATTTCTCTTGTTTCCTAACTTCCTCTTTTGTCATTTCTTTATTTATGTCTAAATTTAGGTCTTTCACGAAACTCTCGGCAATCGGCCTTGTTATAAAAACAGTTGAGCTTTTTTCATCCCAAGTGACGTTGCTGCCGGTGGATTCGCCTATAAAACGCAAGGGAACAAATGTATAACCATTGATTATGCAAGCAGCGGCATCTAGCTTCCTTTTTTCACCATTGACCGTCGCTTCCGCTTCCCCAATCGTAAGCTGAATGTTTATATCTTTTGTTTTTCCCGTAACGGTTTCAGTTTCACGATCCCATTCAACTTCTAAGCCTAATGATTTGAAAATAGGGGCGACTTGGACTAAAGTAGTCCCACCCGCGATTTGCGGTTTTTCATCAAACGTGATCTTAGTTCCATCCAGATAAAGTATAATTCCCGGATCCGATTGTTCCGCAAACGCGGTAGGTAAGATAATAAAAAATACTAGATTTACGGTTAATAAAACAGATAACAGTTTTTTGAACATATTTATCTCATTCCTTTGCTCGTCGTTTTAAGTTACCGCTCGAATCGAACTTTCTCCATTCTTTAAATCCATCGAAAAAGGATTTTCCGTGATCCTTACTTTTCATGTTCATGTTCATGTTCCTCCTGAAATATCGTTTCGCGTTGAAAAAGATCCGCGTCCTCCAGTTTCCACTGTCCGTCCGGGGTCCGCTTGACTTGATACCAGTGATTCTGAACTTGTTCGCGTATTTCTTCAAAATTGTAGCTCCGATCCCGTTGAATCGTGTTCACGATGATCGTATCTTCACTACTTTCAACGGCGGTCATCGATTGAATATCGCTCATCCATTGCTTTCGTTTAAAAAACGGGGCCAGTGCTGGCACACGCTCATTAATCGATTGGCTTGAGTCGCTTAAATCAGCCGTTGCTTTAAAATCATCGCCTTGTTCTACATGCTTCATGAAACGAACGACAGCCTGTTTCGCCAATTGGTCAGGGGAACCGATTCGCACTTCCCGGTTCATACCATCCCACTCCACTTGAAGCTTCAATGCCTCGCCTACAAATCGTAGCGGAACGTATGTCGTACCGTTGATGATTTCCGGAGCAGCGGATAACACCGTACGCTCTCCATTGACTGTCACCTCGGTTTGACCCAACTCCAGCCGAATATCCATCCCCTCTTTCGACCCTTGGATCGTTCGGGTAGTCTCGTTCCAGTCCACGTGCAACCCAAGCTTCTCAAACACCGGCCTAAAAGGCACCATCGTCGTACCGTTCATCAGCAGCGGTTGTTGTTCAAACGATACGGATTCGCCATTGACCGACACCCCGATACTTCGCTTCCCAATGCGGAACATTCCGATCTCACCGGTTCTCCCAAGTAACCCGCCGTCCGGCGTCACCGCAAGTTCGCTTGAGGTCAGGCTCTTGTTATTGCGAATTAAACGGAACAATTCGTTCCCCTGAGCATCCAACCCGTAGATATTGCCGCCGAAATCGGTAAAATATACGTCTCCGTTTTCGTTACAAACGATATTCGTGGGATATCCGTACTGTGAATCGGGAGTAAAATATGTCCACAATATATTCCCTTCCTGATCCTTGGCGACCAGAGCATTGTCCTCCGATGTGTTCGAATAGCTTCTACCGGACCATACAACGGTACGCACTGTCTGTTTCGGTCTTGGGGGCCGGTTTTCAATCTCAGCTCTAAACTCCTCTTCGGTCAAACGCTTGTCCCCTTGCCAATACAATCCGTCTTCGCCTTGCAGCATGATGTAATTTGTTCCGCCAATTTTTATAGTTTTTTGGACAGCCTTAACGGCAGACACCCGTTGTCCTTTCGAATCGATCGTGATATATTGCCCTTCCCGAGTCAACAGCGTTACCATACCGCCGGCTTTAAGTTCAAAACTCATTACATTAGTAAAAATTTGTCCCAGCTTGTCCTTGCTGATTTTGATCTCGTCTCTGTAAGTCCATTGTTTATGTCCATATAAATCGTAACTTACAATACCTTCCAAGGTCAAAAGAACAATCCGGTTATGGTCATTAATCGAAAATAAAAAATTATCATTCGGGTTGATTAACGTAATATCCAGAAGCGTCTGACCATCCCGATTCAAAAGAAGCACATGATCGGATTTTGCCGGTATTTCGTCTTTTCCGATCACGTGAACAGTCGATTTCGTGACTTGCGCCCGAACGATGATATTGCCATTATTGGTTAACCACATGCTTACGATCTCATTTTTCAGTGGCACCGACATCCACTTGAGTTCATTATTCGGACCGATCGCATGAATGATATTGCTGTAATCATAGTAGTAGAACGTTCCGTTTCCATCCGAAAGCAAATTTCTTTGCCCGGCGGCATTCCCTCGATTCATCCACTTCCACTCGTATTCGCCGTTGGAGCGGAAGACTGGCTGCTGTTTCACCGACGCACCTCCCGCATGATACAGCTGCATGGGCAGCACCTGATCCGATTCAGAAGTCAAGCGAGTGCCTGCCCCCTCCGCACTTGCAGGGACTGCACCGCTAGTCAAAACCATTGCTATTAAGCCAAATATACCGAGCCTTCGAAACCATCGTATTTCCATCGTTCCCATTTCACGCTCCTCGCTTTAGTGCATAGCATCCTTTGATCGTTTGCGGATCTAGTCCCTCTGGCAAAAACAAGTCGGTATGCTTATCGTAGTTGCTGTACGTGAGGTTCACGGATAATTGTTGCTAAAAATAAGCAGCAAAAAAACAAGCCAATCCTGGCAACCCGGCTACCGTACCCCAGATACGATTCTTGGAGTTTAGGCCCGTGGCTTTGCGTCCCACCCTTTCGAGAGGTTTGCCGTTGTTTCAGTTCACTTGTTCTCTGACAGTCCTATATCATAGGTATGTAGACCTATGAATTCGACACATTGAAACAATATCCTGCTTCAATTGGCAAAATATTTCATATAGTTTGTTCTAAACAGAAAAATAAATATCAGGAAACTAGTAAACAAAAAACCCCCGGCATCTGGATGCAGATCGAGCGAGGGTTAAAACATAATTATGTCGCCGCTTAAAAGAAGTCCGGCAAATACGTTTGCCGGCAAGGAATCAGCCGTTCTAACGCGTCGAGCGCATCCTCTTGCCCCTGCAGTCTGCCGATTTCATGCAGGAACGCCGGCCTTTGGTAGCTCAGCATCATCGCCGTCAGCGTCTGAATGTCGCAGCTGAGCACAGGATGTTCCCCAGTCTCCGGTCCCCCCGTTTCTACTTTGGCGGTTCCGGATTCATCGATTTTCAACAGAAACGTGCCGTTGTTCCATGCCGCTTGGGCATCATTGATTTCCAAACGTACGCAGTCTTCCACTCCGGAGACGAAAGGATATTTCTCCAAAAATCCGGAGACATCCACGATTCGCGCCATGAAATACGGTACCAGCTCTTGTTTGATCCGCGGATTATCCAATAAGAACGGCAGCCGGTCATCCGCAGGCGCGTTCAGCTTCAACTTATCGATCATTGAGTCGTGATCGGCCAGAAAACGCCATAAGGCGAGCCGGGCTCCGTGATGCAGCGCTACAAGCTCATGCACCGTGCATACCCGGTCCTTCACCTGATAATGCACGTAGCCGCCCGGCTGTCCCGCTTCATCGTAATAAACGGCAATCTCTCCCTGTCTCCTACCGAATATGCGGTCCTTCCACCATTTCTCGCTTCGAACCAAACTGCCGTTATACCGGGAGGCATAGGCTTCATACAACGGATTCAGCAAGCCTGCGTCTGGCGATGAACGAACGATCCGGCCCGGTTGCGGTGACAGTTTCGGCATAAGCGCGGTGGGGATTTCATATGTTTTGTACTCTGCGTATGTCTCCCAGCCGAATCTCCGGTAAAAGCCGAATTGAAACGGATGCAGGAACGAAACCGTTTGTCCCTTGTCCCGCATGGAGTGCAGCGCATTATCGAGCAGCCTCTTGACCAGACCGCCGCGCCGGTATTCGGGCCATGTCGCCACACTGGCAATGCCGCCCATGTCGAACGCTTTTCCCTGGATCCACGTCTTCAGATCCAAAATGTTCATAGCCGCGGCAAGCCGGTCTTCCACATAGGCACCCAAAAGCTCGTAATCGCGCATATCCAATTTACGACGCTCAATATCTTCCGGAGTGTACGTCATCTGAAAAGCGAACGACCAAAGATTTAATGTATCCGGAAAATGCTCCTCCGGAATCGGCCTGATTTCTACGGATGCCGCCTCGTTCACTTCTTGTTGCTGCAAATGGCTCATGGCCGTTCCCCCCTCCATCCTCATCAGTTTCTTCGTCGATTGTACCAAAGCGGCGTAAAAATTACCACGCGCGACCATCGAAACGGCCTTAGCGCAAAACGAATCCTTAAGTAACATTTCACTTATTCTCAAGGGGCGAAATCAATTCACTCGCAGTCTTTATGTCCGTGTCCTGAGACTCATATTGCGTCAAAACATCAAATCAACAAGATCCCATTGTACTTGCTTCTAATAGATTACAACATAAATATAATTCCGTGGTATCTGGATTATTTAACAATTAAATTAATAGGGATATTTTTTAGTACTTAGGGCATGCATCCATTATTTATTCATCCGGGATTACCCATATTTTCCCACTCTTTCTTGATTCGTCCGTATGCTATCATTATCGGTAGAAAGGTAGATTTATCAACAACAGGAGGCTTCCGCCAATGAAAAAAAAGCTTATCGCACTCGTGATGAGCGCCGCTGTATCGCTAGCGGTCATTCCATATCATGCATTTGCCTTTTCCTACGACACCGAAAAAGTGAAGGTGATCCAATCCGTCAACTTCCGCGAGCAGCCCTCCACCTCCGGCGCACGCATCCGTTTTTTGCAGGCGGGTGAAATGCTGGATATCGTCAGTACTTATAATGACAATTGGCTCCAAGTCAAAGATGCCTCCGGCCAAGTCGGATATGTCTCCTCTTCGCCAACTTACATTCAGCTGACGAATGTCAAGGTTCCGGCCGAGCCGAACGGAGAGATCATCAAGTCCGTTTCATTCCGAACCGGGCCGTCCACGGACGCCTCCCGCATTCGATATATCCAAGACGGCGAGCGCATCCTTATATTGGAGAAAGTAAACGCCTACTGGTACAAAGTGCAAGATAAAAACGACGTCGTCGGCTATGTCAGTACGAGCTCCGAATACATAAGCACCATGTTCGAGGATCCGCAGGAGCAGGAAGAACCGCTCTTTCAATCGCCTCCGAACGCGACCATCGTCAGCTCCGTATCGTTCCGGACCGGCACGTCCACGGATGCCGACAGAATTCGCTACTTGCAAAAAGGCGAGCAAGTGCTCGTGCTCAATAAGGCGAACGATTTCTGGTACAACGTTCAAGATCGCAACGGTGTCATCGGCTATGTCAGCACAAGCTCTCAATACATAACGACAACATACGTCGAACCTTATAAGCAGCTCGATCCGGCGGTTGCCGCGAAAAAAGTGATCGATGCGGGCATGATCTATTTGGGCGTGCCGTATGAGTTCGGCTCGAGCCGCAACGATACGAGCACCTTTGACTGCTCCGATTTCGTACGGCAAGCGTATATGGACGGAATAAAGCAGCTGCTGCCGGGCGATTCACGCAGTCAGGGCGCTTATGTCAAGTCGGTCGGTAAAACGAAAAACGACTGGCGTCAGCTGCAAAAAGGAGATCTACTGTTCTTTATGAGCTACAAAGGTTACGATGCGTCAAACTACGCCAACATCGACAAATCGAAAGAAACGATTACGCACGTTGGTATTTATCTCGGAGACGGCAAAATACTGCATACGTACTCGGCTGCTTCCGGCGGCGTTCGGATTGACAACATCGCGGGTTCCCAGTGGGAACATCGCTTCCTTTACGGAGGGTCCACCTATTGATTTCCGTCTCGTGACAGGAGACATGTGTATTTTTTACTGCAAACCGGGCTATCGTCCAATCCGCAGCAGTCACTCGCTCATATAATTTAACAGATCTTCTGAAAGGGGGATGTTACATGAGCGCAGTTGGCGGTTTTACAACTACAGGTGTGATTCTGGTTCTCTTCATTCTGCTGGTAATCGTTTCCCGTGCATTTGTCATCTAATGGCAACGAAAATCCCCCGACAGGCGTTGGACGCCCGTCGGGGGTATTTTTTTGCTCTATGTGATTGGAGCCGGCGCAATTGTTTTTATTTCTCCATCAGGCTGATCGTGGTTACAAGAGCGCCTGCCTGGGCTCCTTGTCCGCCTGCGGGAATCAAGATCAAACAATCCGCATCTTTGATCGAGATCATAATGCTTGATTGGTCCCGCCCGGCCGGTTTGACCTTTACCATCCCCTGCTCCACCCGGCTCGTTCCTCGCACATAGCGCGGATACGCGGATCCTTTGCGGTAATCCGCGTCCAAGCAGGCCGAACTGATCTGCGGCAGCGGATCGGAGGAGCCCAGAGCCGCGCGCAGATACGGTCTCGCAAGCAGCTCGAAGCCTACATACGATGCGCCGGGATTGCCCGATAGGGCGAACAGCGGCTTTCCCTGCCAACAGCCGAAGGATGTCGGGCTGCCGGGGCGCATCTCAATTTTGTTGAAATGAAGCTCGCCGTCCCACTGGGCGAACAACTCGACGAGCACGTCTTTGTCGCCGACCGATACGCCGCCCGTCGTAATAAGCACATCCGCCCACTCCAAGGCTTCGGCCAACGCCGACTGCACCTTCCCCGGATCATCGGGAAGAGCCGGCATGATCGTCGGCTCTCCTCCCGCGTCCGTCACCTGACAGGCAAGCATATAGCTGTTGCTGTTGCGGATGAGACCGGGCCGAAGCGACGCTTCTACCGGTAAAAGCTCGAATCCGGTGGAGAATATAGCCACCTTCGGTTTCTTGAATACCGGTACGTGGCTGTAGCCGAACGTCGCCAATATCGCAGCCTCGCCCGGCCCGATCTTACGGCCACCAGGAAGCAGTGTCTCCCCCTCGGCCACTTCCTGGCCGATCGGGCTAATATTTTCCCCCGGCATCATCGCTCGGAGCACTCCGACGCTTGCCGCAGCATCCGATTCTTCCGTGCGCTCATCCCGCTCTAG
Source organism: Paenibacillus allorhizosphaerae (assembly GCF_910594985.1). Classification (GTDB taxonomy): domain Bacteria; phylum Bacillota; class Bacilli; order Paenibacillales; family NBRC-103111; genus Paenibacillus_G; species Paenibacillus_G allorhizosphaerae. The sequence goes on along the minus strand of NZ_CAJVCE010000013.1, from coordinate 5,989 downwards.
CCGATCGGTCATTTCCAGCATGACGACGGCATCCGCTCCTTCCGGCACGACGGCTCCCGTCATAATTCGGGCGGCTTGGCCGCGGCCCAGCGAATGCTGCGGCATGACGCCGCACGGAATCGTCTCCGTTACTTCGAAACGCACCGGGGTTCGACCGGAAGCTCCAGCCGTATCTTCCGCATGCAGAGCGTAGCCGTCCACTCCCGACCGGCGAAAATGCGGTACCGGATGATCGGCACGTATCTCTTCAGCGAGCCGCCGGCCCGCCGCTTCCGTGAGCGGCACCCGTTCCTTTTCCATGCGACGGACGAAGCGAAGGACACGCGCTTGCGCTTCCTCCAGACGAATCGTCTCCCGTCCGAACTTCAAGTTGCCCACGCAAGCTTATCCCCCAATCTGTGACATCCGTCGTACGGTCGGCGTATGGCTTTGGCTTTCGTTAAGCAGCGCTTTGGCCATTTCGTGGCTTTCCGGTTTAACGTCAAGCGCGCGGAAAAACAATTCCGCTAACGCCCGGTCATCACCGATATATTTTCTCACGTTGAATTCGTCAGACCAATACAGGCATGGCTTAATGTTCCCGTCCGCTGTAAGCCTCAGCCGGTTGCACGTCTCGCAGAAATGGTCGCTGACCGGATGAATGAGGCCAAACGTGCCGGCGGCCCCTGCAATCCGGTAATTTTGCGAAGGGCCGTTCCCCCGCAATCCCTGCTCGTAAGCTTCCACCGTCCATCCCCGCTGCTCGCACCGTTCCAACACTGTCGAGAGAGGAATATATTTCGTCTTCCAACCGTTATCGTCGTGACCGATCGGCATATATTCGATAAACCGGACATTGAGCTTACGCTCCAGGGTTAGCTGCAAAAAATCGTCAATCTCGTCGTCGTTCAAACCTTTCATCAGCACGACGTTCAGCTTGATCGGATCGAGACCGACGCGGACCGCTTCCTCGATCGACGCAAGCACACGGGTAATATCGCCGCCCCTTGTAATGAGCGAGAACCGGTCGGGACGCAGCGAGTCGAGACTGATGTTGATCCGGGTCAACCCGGCACTGCGCAGCTTCTCGGCGCGCGAGGCAAAGTATATCCCGTTCGTCGTGAGAGCGATATCTTCGATGCCCGGAATCACGCTAAGCATGCCGACCAGCTGCTCCAGATTTTTCCGCACAAGCGGCTCCCCGCCGGTCAGGCGCAGCTTGCGTACTCCGAAACCTGCCAGAACGCGCACGACCTCGGCAATCTCGTCGAACCGAAGCAACCGCTCCTCCGGCTCAAACTCCATGCCCTCCTCCGGCATACAGTACACACAGCGAAGGTTGCACCGGTCCGTTACCGATATTCGCAAATAATCGTGAATGCGCCCGAATCGGTCCGTTAACGATTGCGTCATCCCGCTTCCCCTCCCATTCGCTTCGAAGTTTTACAAGGTTTAATTATAATCTATTATGTCATAAAAGCTGACGAATTTATAGTGATAATCTGCTAAATCTCACATATACCTGTCCCGATTATCCATTTATTCCTATTTTCGTTCTATAAAAACGTTGTATTGTTCCGGATCGTTAATATTTCGCACGAAATCGAGTCCGATTCCCTTGCTTTCAAATACGACCTCATCGCCTGCACGCCAGCTGATTCGGTCGAACAAACGCATCAATCGGCGCTCCTCTTCAGCAAGCATCGCCTCTACCTGCGGCAAACAACGCCGATGATATACCCCATGTAGCGGATGCAGTCTTCCGCCGATCCGTGCAATCGCTGCTTCGGCATCCGCCTCCGCCCGCAGCTGCTCCAACGCTTCGGCCGCTCGCGCATGAATGCAGGGCATATCGCAGCCAACGACCCAAAGCATATCGCTCGCGGCTGCGTGAAGGGCCGCTTGTATGCCGGCTAACGGTCCGCCTCCGGGCTGTAAATCGCGGACGACCCGCACTTCTCCTTTTGCCCGCTCAAGTACCGGCTTATATCGTTCCGGCTCGTTCGTAACGAGAATTCGCTCCCGGCATAGCTGCGACATCTCCTCCAGCTGCAGCTCAAGGAACGTTCGCCCGTTGCGTTCCAGCAGCGCTTTGGGCCGGCCGCCCATTCGCCGATTCATGCCTCCGGCTAGCACAACCCCGCATATATTCATCGTATCTGCATTATTTTTCATCCGTACCCGCCCTAGCTTCGAATCCGCTTCTCAAACGACTCGCGCCAGCTTACCGACAGCGCGCTTACCTCCAGAAGCCTTCGAATCCCTTCCGTATCGCTTTTGTCATGATATTTGAGCCTATTCGCTTCGGCGATCGTTATGCCTGCTGCATCGCGCGCTGCAAGTCGGAACGGCTGCCCGGCTTCTACGGCCCCTTCCTTCAACACGCGGAAATAATAACCCGTATATCCGCTCTCTTGCATCCACATCGTGAGCTCTGTCAACCCTTGTTTATGCGCAACCTTATAACAAGGCTGGCGGGGCTGGCTGATCTGTACATGGGCACTTCCGATCTCGAATACATCCCCGATGCATACATCGGATTCCGTCATGCCGGTTACCGTAAAATTTTCGCCGAACGCGCAGCCGTCAAGCTTGCGCCCCCATCGCTGTTCCCAATACGCGTAATGCTCGTGGCAATAAACACACACCGCCTTGTCCGTGCCTCCATGGTTGACCAAATCCGCTTGGCCGTCTCCCTCCAAATTCGTCTTTCCCAGAAATACCTTTCCGTGTACCGGTTGTTTATAAATTCCCGTTTCCAACGGCTTTTCCCTATACGTTACCTTCACCGGCTTGCCTGCATAAAGCGATAACAGCTGCATCGTTTCTCCCCCGCCTTGCTTTTCTTTACATAGTAACGGCCAGAGCGCTTCGTGTCTACACCCGCCGGCTCCCAGGCACCCATGCATCGTTGTCGTAGCCTCGCAGCTCCCAATAACCGATATGCTCCTTATCGATCAGCTCGATAGCCTGCAGCCATTTTACCGATTTATAGGCGTACATCTGCGGCACGACAAGCCGTACCGGCCCTCCCAGCTTTTGCGGAATCGGCTTGCCGTCCATCATCACCGCTACCATCACATCATCCATACCGGCCTGCTTCAGCGACAAACAATCCGTATATTCCTTATCGCCGGAATAAAATTTGACATACTTGGCTTCCTCTTTCGTCTTTGCCAGGTTTAGCAGCTCGGATAAAGGGATGCCTTCCCACGTCACCTTATTAACCGACCACCCGGTGACACAATGAAAGTCGCTGACTTGGACTTTTCGTTTCAGTTCGAGAAACTGCTTCCAGTTCCACACTTGCTCCTGCTCTACAAGGCCGGTCACGACAAATTTCCAATTATCGCTTGTAAAAGAAGGAAACGGCGTCACCGTGTAGATGCGGAACTGCCCCTGCCCGCCCCCGCCGATCGGAGGATTCGATGCAGGCAGCGCAACCGGCTCCGGTATCATTTGATTCTCATCGCCAATGAACGCCAGATCCACGTTCGTTCCTGCGGAATCGGACACTCGTTTCAGCCAGCGGTAAAAAGCGGGGCCGACGCCGAACACGAGCAATAGCGTGGCTGCGCTGCGCAGAAATGCAGCGCGCGAGATCGGGGCGTTTTTCAGCGATTCGACGAAAGCTTGCGCCGCCGTACGCTTCTCTTCTGCTGTGGGTGCGTCCGTCATGGTCGTGGCCGTCGCGGCCGTTCGGGAATGGTGCGCCATTTTGGAAGTTTTCACCCATCGGCTGCGGGATACCGAGTGGTAGACGGCATATGGAATCCCTATCCATGTAAATAAGTCGTGCACGATCAGCGCCGCATTTCCCAAAGCCGGAGAAATACGGCGAAGCTGCCATAGCAGCAATCCGCTCACGATCCAACCGGCTAGCAAAAACAACACCCATCCCAGGTTCCAACGCTGCGCGGGCTTGGTGCGAAGCTGTTTCCAATGTTTGCGCAGCAAGGGCATATACAGCATGATAACGGCTATGGAGATGAAGCCAAGCCACACATGCAACAGCTTAAGCCATGAGCGTCCCTCGCCAAGCTCCCTTACTGCCGGAATGAAGAGAAGGATGCCGGTCAGAGCCAGAACAACCACAAGCCAACCGTTCCAATGGTGCAACCGCTTCAGTTTTTTTCCATACGCTACGCCTGACAGCCAATCCGTCCAATATTTCTTTTCCTTCATGCCCCCTAACGCCCCCCGATGTTGGATTTGCTTCCGTCCTCCCTTGGCTGCGGCTTCCCATCTCCGTTACAGACGTCAGTCAAACAGCCTATACTTAGCAATACGTCAAAAAACGAAGTTTAGTTCGATGCCGGTTCACGTTTTTTCACGGATACGACAATAAAAGCCTGAACCGCTTTTCGGTCCAAGCCTCTCCTAGATGCCTATTTCAAGTAACCCATAATAATGCCCGCCGTCTCCTCGATCGCTTTGTCGGTCACATTGATGATGTGGCATCCGATCTGTTTCATGACGCGATGTGCGTAATCCAGCTCCTCCGTAATTCGCTCCATCGTCGCGTATTTGGCTCCGAACGGCAGACCGACCGCTTTTAATCGTTCCGTACGAATCTTGTACAATTTCTCCGCATCCATCGTCAAACCGACGATCCGGTTACCCGGCAGCAAAGACAGCTCCTTCGGCAGCTTCGCCTCCGGAACCAGCGGTAAATTCGTTACCTTGATCCCCTTATGCGCCAAAAAAATGCTAAGCGGCGTCTTCGATGTTCTGGACACGCCGATCAATACGAGACTCGCTTTCAGCAGCGCGCTCATATCCCGGCCGTCGTCGCATTTAACGGCGAATTCGATCGCTTCCACCCGCCGAAAGTAATCCTCGTCCATCTGATGCAGCAGCCCCGGCTTTCGCTTAGGCGCATCGTTGAACGTATCGATGAACGCCTCCATCATCGGCCCCATGATGTCCACTGCACGTACGCCGAAACGGAGCGCTTCTTCCTTCATCATCTCCCGCAGTTCGGGCTGGACCAGCGTATATGCGATAAATCCGCCGCGCTTCGCCGCATCTTCTACAATCGCACGGATTTCATCCTCGCTCTTGATATGGCCGATACGCTTGGTTGTCACCTGATGGGCGTCGAACTGGCGGATCGTCGCTTTCACGACCGCTTCCGCCGTTTCCCCAACCGAGTCCGAACATATCGTTATTTCATAAGGCTGATCGTCCCTCATCCGGTTTTGCTCCCTTTCTATCTATTAGCCCTTGATCGCCAGATCAAGCAATATTTTCGTCATAATCGTTTTCGTTACGCGCCCGACAACATCAAAGCGCTTTCGTCCGTCTGCCTGGCTGCACTTGGAAATGACAACGACAGGCAAACTATCTACCTGATGGTTAATCATTTTGCGTGCGGCATCGATAACCGACTCCTCCGGCGACGCGTGGATCACGTTCGGTTCGCGGGTCATCACCATACTTACGGGCATAGCCGCCGCATTCGTATTGCCGAGCGTAAACTTTAACAAGTCTTTCCGGGAAATAACGCCTGTCATGCAGCCTTCGTCATCGACGGCTACCAAACTGCCCACATCCTCCATGAACAGCTGTACAACCGCGTCGTGCACGGAAGACTGCTCCCGGATCACTACTGCCATAGACTGCACGTCTTTAACTTTGATTTGTTGCAAATGCTGAGCGGCAATCGATCCGGGCGTTACCGCCGAACCGGGCGTATACCCTACTTTCGGTTTCGCATCGACCAGCCCCAGCATAACCAGAAGCGCCAAATCGGATCGGAGTGTAGGCCGACTTAAGCCGAGCAACTCTGCGATTTGCTCCCCCGTAATGGGAGCGTTTGCTTTTACAAGCTCGACAATATGCAGTTGACGCGCACTAAGCTCGATGACCGTTCACTCCCTTCCCTCTTCATAATCAAGTTGCGCGTGTCATTTTAAACATTGTACCATACTTTTTTTCAGAATCGTTGATATAAATACGGATAATTTAATTATTGCACATTATATAATTAATTAGTATGATATATTAA
>NZ_CAJVCE010000012.1 GCF_910594985.1 Paenibacillus allorhizosphaerae | reverse complement strand
CTCCTATCCGAATAATGGCACTATGTGCAACCGCCTGAAAGTTCAGGCGGTCTTTTTTTTGTAAATATTTTTTTTCGGTTTTATACATATAGTGGTAAAAGTGCACACCTATTTTTGGTAAATGTTCTGAAATGTGTCGATTAAGCAGGATTTTTGACCTATCATCACGAATAATGTTAATTACGCCGTATTTTTAATTTTTTTTTAAGATTACCGCAACTTTTTTACTCCCTTATAGTAAAAACAAGTAGCATCGCTGGGGGTAAGCAGGAATCACAAGGAGGGTCGCTTAAAGATGACCGATTCCCAGTTGATCAGAGAGATAAAAGATGGAAACGTTCAACTATACGATGAATTGATGCGCCGCTACGAACGTAAAATTTTGGCATTTATTTTCCATATGCTGAAAAGCGCTCATTTGGAGTCCATGGCGGAAGATTTGTGCAACGAAACGTTTTACAAGGCTTATCGAAGCTTGCATTCGTTCCGTGAAGTCGAAGCTACGTTTTCCACCTGGCTGTATACCATTGCGCGCAATACCGTGCTCAGCGAGCTGCGAAAAAATAAAAATGTAAAAGTATCTTTAGAGATAACCAACGAGCCGGTAACGTCACTCGAGACGCTTCCCGAGCAAATGATCCTGCGCAATGAGAAAGTAACGATGGTGCGCGACGCAATCAACAATTTGCCGGAGAAGCAGCGTTCTGCGTTAATATTGCGGGAGTACGACCAGCTTGATTACCAGGAGATCGCGAATATATTGGGTCAAACGGTCAGCTCGGTCAAATCTTTGTTGTTCAGGGCAAGAGCGAGCGTTAAGCTTCAACTGGAACCCTACTTTCTTGAGCCGATCTTTGAGGAGTATGAGGGGATGAATCAGCGATGAAATGTGAAGATATTCAAGAGTGGCTCGGAGTTTATTGGGATTTGCCCGAGGATGACGAACATCGACAAGCGATCGATCGACATATAAAGCAATGCGAAGCCTGTGCGGAGGAATTTGAAATTTGGCAGGAGAGCACGGAGCTGATCCGTTCCGCGGCAGGCAGCCGCGAACCTGAAGTGCCTGTACTCTCCGTATCTTCGAACGTGATGAAGCGGATTTACGAGGACGAATCGTGGAGGGTGCCGATCAGCGATCGAATGTACCATTTTTCCTACAAGCTGCGCCGAAACTTAACGGCTGTCATTGCGGTATGCTTGACGATGTTTATGTTCACTTTTCTTTATTCCGTGTTTAACCAACACCAAGGCGAGCCGGTCGCAAGTAACGACTCCGCCGTGTTCGGCCGAATCGGCGATCCTGTCGTTTTGGCAAGCAGCCAAGGGCGGGATTCCATGAACGTGCATTCCATGCCGACGGCGGTCGCAAGTCTGAAAGGGTTCAATGAACCGTTCAAGTATCATGTAGGTCCGATCCAAACGGTAAAAGATTACATGCTGTTTATTTCGCTTATCGGACTAACTAGTACGCTGCTTATTATGAACTGGCTGTCCCGCACGAGAGTGTGAGATTCGAACCGCTGGAATACTGCAATGGATCATATCATCAAACTAGCCCTCAGGGGCTTTTATTTTTTGGGGACAGGGGAGAGAAAGAGCAATGACGACACTCGGTTTCATCAGACACGGTACGACGGAATGGAATTTGGCCGGACGATTGCAAGGGCAAATGGATACGCCTCTGGCCGAGGTTGGACGTGAGCAAGCCAGCCTGCTCGCAAAGAGGCTTGCGAGGGAAACTTGGGACGGGATCATCGCAAGCGATTTGATGCGGGCCAAGGAAACGGCACAGACGATCTCGGATGTGACCGGAACCCCGATATATGGTTATGACGCTCGTCTGAGGGAACGCGCATTCGGCGAACTGGAAGGGACGACGCTCGATGACAGAGTGAAGCGGTGGGGAGAAGATTGGCGCACGCTGGATCTAGGCATGGAGCCCGACGATAACTTACTAAGCCGCTGGGGCGCATTCTTGAGCGATCTGGAGGATCGTTATGGCGGGAAGCGAATACTGGTCGTCAGCCACGGCGGATTCATTGCTCCGGTACTCGCAAGCCACATGGGGCGAAAGATCGAAGAGCATCTGCAGAATACGTCGCTAACCGTACTTGAACGAAGCGGCGACGGTTGGGAGTGCCGTTTGCTGAATTGTACGGAGCATTTATCGCAACAAGACAACAAAGCTTAAACCCTCGGCGGTTTAAGCTTTTTTTGTTGTTCTCGCGGACGAAGTGCCAAGAAGAATTGAAATAAGTTTCGTCCTCCCGCGTTTAAATCCGGAACATTTTCCCATAATGGATAGTAAGAAATACGATTCGGAGGTACGCGAACATGAATTTGGCGGATATGTTAAGTTACGCGGACATTCATGACCTGAGCCGCATAGCAGGGACGTACAATTGCGAATGTAACGGACACTCGAAAAACGAGCTGATCCAGTCAATTTTATCGACCGTCGGACGGAGAGAAATATTCGAACGGCAAGTCGACGGCATGTCGCTCGAAGATATACGTTTTTTGAACTCGCTTCTGTTCGATCAGCGAGGCTCATTTAGTCTTGAGGAGCTGATCGCCCGGGTTCAGCAAAGCCGGTTTGTAAAGGAGCCATCCGAAGCATGGAATCCGCGCGAAGTGATTACGCGATTCAAACAGCGGGGATGGTTGTTCAGCGGGTATTCGCATCAGACGAGGTACTTGTTTCAAGTGCCGGCCGATTTGAAACGGAGATTCATCACCGCGCTCGGCAAACAGTTCGAACAGAAACTTCAGCGGACCGCGGAGCCGGGCGTTTATCGCGACGAGCAAAAGTTGATCGCTCATGACATTCGGAACGTTCTTCTCCATTTGCGTGGACAAGAAATGATGCTGACGGCGGATAATGCCATGTACAAACGCAACTTGCAGCAGCTGCTGGAGAAGATGGCGGTTATGGAAGAGCCGGTCGGCAAAACGGCGTGGAGATTCGGCTATGGCCGCATGTTTCGTGACTATCCGAACCGCTTTTCGTTCATTTACGATTACTGCTACTTTCATGACTACATCACCGAGCATAATCAAGTGTTGGCGCTGACAGCCAAAGGAGCGGAGCACGCTGACGGCGGAATGAAAGAGGATCCGGCGGAAGTATACCGATTCTGGCTCCGGCTGTACAAAGGGCCGATCCCGAACATCCAGTCTCTCGTGCATTGGATCAATCAGCTGGCTAAATCATGGGTTACAGTCGCGACGCTGAAGGAAGCGCTCGGCGGGCTGATCCGTCCCTTCTATTACGATACGCCCGATTCGATTTTCGAGCAGCGTCTTTTGCAAATGATGATGCATCTTGGACTGCTCCGAATCGGGGAAGATACCGTGCATGGAGCGGTGATCCAAATGACGAAAATGGGCAGCGGCATCATCGAAGGGACGTATGTGGCAGACGAAGAGAAGATCGTCATTCCGTTTGACAATCCGTAACCGCCTTTGTTACAATCACTCCCAAATATTCGGTAACGACTGAGCGCTCGGCAGTTACCACATAAGGAGTGTTACATATATGCTTCACAGCTATAACGGCATAATGCCGCAAATTCACCCGACTGTTTTTTTGGCGTCTGGCGTTCAAATTATCGGTGACGTCACGATCGAGGAAGGAGCGAGCATTTGGTACAATACCGTGCTGCGCGGCGATTTGGCCCCGATTCGGATCGGCAGACGATCCAATATCCAGGACGGGTGCATCGGTCACGTCAACGTCAATCAACCTCTGATCGTCGCGGAGGAAGTTTCGGTGGGACACGGTGCGATTATCCACGGCTGCACGATAGGCAAAGGTACATTAATCGGGATGGGGGCTATTGTACTCAACGGCGCCGCGATCGGTGAATATGCTTTAGTAGGGGCAGGTGCGTTGGTGACCGAAAACAAATCGATCCCTTCGCACACGCTTTCGCTTGGAACGCCGGCCAAAGTCGTCCGTGAATTAGCGGATTACGATATGGAACGAATGAAGCGAACCATGGAAAGCTACTGCGTTAAGGCTGAGGAGTACAGGCAGGAGCAAGCAAGTCGGTAAAACAAAACAAATGAATAGGATCAAGACCAGTTTGGAGGTTGGTTCTCATGGGCAAAATGAATATCACTAACGATATAATGCTGGGGCTGTTCGCGGAGATGGTACTGGATGAAGCGCTTCGCAAATACAAAGAGCAGTATTTGTACAGAGAAATCGATCAAGCGCTCGCCAAGGGAGACGAACAAACATTTATTGCCCTTACGGCTGAACTGAACACACTGCGTTCCCTTGCCTGATTAGGCGGATCCTAGCGGAAATTCAACATTTTTTTTAAAAGACATATGAATCCCGTTCATGTGTCTTTTTTTATGTTAAAGTATGTTAGTACGTTACGGGAAGAAGGTGAATACATGAAATTCAGCGATATACAGGAAAGCGGCTGGGCCGAGCTGCGGCCGTATTTGGACACATGCCTGCTGCCGGTTACCGGCTTGAGCGGAGCCGAAGCGCCATGGGAGGCGACACAGGAGCTCGAACGGTTAAGGGACGCGTTGGATCTGCTGGAAATTCCGTTCAAAGGAAGAATAGTTACGTATCCTGCCATGCATTTTGCCGGGACAAGCAACGACGGCGAACCATGGGGACTGCTTGATGACGTATGCTTGAAGCTGAAAACGGAGGCAGGCTTCCGGCATGTCGTGATCGTAACGGCCAAAACGGAACAGGAGCTGCCGCTCACTGCGGCGAATGCGGACTTGATTCTTCGTTTCGGGGCCGCCGAACTGAAGGATTCTCCCGACGGCGCTAAACGGAGAGCGGCTGGGGAGATGGCGCTGTTGTGGCAGCCGCAGGCAGCGATTAGGACGGATGTATGATCTGTGGTAATTATGCAAATTCTATGTAAAGACGAATCATTTTAAACCTGCGGACAGTTGTGACAATTTCGTTAAAAGTGGCTTCGGCACTTGGCGATCCATGCGTGAATGGCTTGTCTGCATTCTTGACGCACCCTAAGACGTAAGCTATTATTAGTTATGTCCTAGTATCTGGTGTAAAGTTATGTCGAACGACTGATATATGTGGCAAAAGGGGGTAGAACGAGAATGAACGATCACACGAATCAAGAGTCGCAGCATCATGGCAAAGAGCCGGTCAAACGCCGCGAAATGTCCCGGCGCCAGTTTCTTTCCTATACCCTTGGCGGAGCCGGTGCATTCATGGGTGCCGGTATGCTGGTACCTATGATTCGGTTTGCTGTGGATCCGGTCCTTCAACCTAAGGCGCAGGCCGCGTGGGTAAAGGTTGTGGAAGAAGCCAAAATAACGAACGAACCGAAATCTTTCAAATTCAAGGTGCATCAAGTCGACGGATGGTATGAGAGCGACCCGGAGCTCGAAGCGTGGATCTCCAAAGGGCAAGACGGCAAAATATTCGCTTTGAATCCAACCTGCAAACATTTGGGCTGTACGGTTAACTGGAATTCGAATCCTGAGTATAAGGAACAGTATTATTGCCCATGCCATGGCGCTCACTATACGGCAGACGGCAAAAACCTGGCCGTAGCACCGGCGCCTCTGGATCAGTACGAATTGAAGATCGAAAACGGCTTTGTATATCTTGGTCAGCTCGGTCCAAACAAACGGGTGTAAGAAGGAGGCGTAACATCAGATGTTTAAAAGTGTCTATAACTGGATTGATGAACGTCTGGATATCACGCCGATGTGGAGAGACGTAGCGGATCATGAAGTACCGGAACACGTAAACCCGGCGCACCATTTTTCCGCATTCGTTTATTGCTTTGGCGGACTGACGTTTTTTATCACGGTTATACAAATTTTATCCGGTATGTTTCTAACGATGTACTATGTGCCGGATATCATTAATGCATATGCGAGCGTCGACTACTTGCAGCATAAAGTCGCATTCGGCGTAATCGTTCGCGGTATGCATCACTGGGGCGCCAGCCTCGTTATCGTTATGATGTTCCTACATACGCTTCGAGTGTTCTTTACAGGCTCTTATAAAGCGCCGCGTGAAATGAACTGGGTCGTAGGGATGTTAATTTTCTTCGTCATGTTGGGACTCGGTTTTACAGGCTATTTGCTCCCTTGGGACAATAAAGCGTATTTCGCGACTCAAGTAGGTATTAAAATTGCAGCATCGGTTCCTTATCTCGGTGATTACATCAAAACCTTCCTGCAAGGCGGCGAGATTGTAGGAGCTCAAACGCTGACGAGATTCTTTGCGTTGCACGTGTTCTTCCTTCCGGGCGCATTGCTCGCTCTGCTCGCAGGACACTTTTTTATGATCCGCAAACAAGGGATTTCGGGGCCGCTCTAAGCGCGTGACTTTGCAATATGGTTTTCTTTGAAAGAAAACGAGAAGGAGGGGCGATACGTGGCTCACGGTCATAAATCTGACGAAAAAATTGTGTATGTTGGGGATTCGCGCGTTCGTGCCAAATCTTCGCGAATGATACCTCAAGATTTCTCTGCATATCCCGGAAAGTCGGAAGTATTTATTCCGAACTTCCTTCTGAAAGAATGGATGGTCGGCGCCGTTGTTCTGGTAGGCATATTGGTACTCGTTATGTCCGAAGCGGCTCCGCTCGGATATCCGGCTGATCCGACAAATACGCAGTTCATTCCGATGCCGGACTGGTACTTCCTGTTTATGTATCAGCTGCTGAAATATCCTTATACTTCGAATCATTTCGTTGTATTGGGTACGCTTGGAGTGCCGGGAATCGCCTTCGGTGCATTATTGCTGGCGCCGTTCCTGGACACGGGGAAAGAAAGACGGTTTTACAGACGTCCGATCGCTTCTACGTTGATGATTCTCAGCTTGGTTGCGTGTACTTATTTGACGGTAGTATCATGGCACCATTACGAGCTTGAGATGAAGGAAAAAGGTCTTATTCCGGAACACATCAAACGCGAAGAAGAAATGCATGCGAACAAAGGCAAGGAAGGCGGCAGTGCCCCGAAACCGGGAGCACAAGCAGCTGCCATTGTCGCGCCGGATGATCCGGCAGCAGAGCTGTACAAGAAAGCGACCTGCCTTGCTTGTCATGGCGGAGAGTTGAAAGGGATGCCGGCTTCCGGGATTCCGGCGCTTCGCGGCGTAGGCGATAAACATTCGAAAGAAGAAATTCTCGGCATCATCAAGAAGGGTCAAGGCAATATGACTGCTCAATATGATGCCAACATCAAGCAAGGGCTGACCGACGCAGATCTTGATAAAATTGCGGATTGGCTGTCCAGACAGAAAAAGCAATAACCAGAACAAACCTGATCGCAGATGCGGTCAGGTTTTTTAAATCAATTCGATAGGCGGGAGGGCACTCGATTGTCTGAATGGCGGTTCCGTTACTTTTTTTCCACCCCCTTTTTGGGCAGCGGATTTATGCTCTGGAGCTTGTTCTGGGTGAACTTGTTGGGGACGATATATGGCTACATCTGGTATTGGCAACAGCTAGTGTATACCGTAGAGGAGCAGAGCCCATGGTTTTTGCCGTTCGTCCCGGACAGCCCAACGGCCAGTTTATTTTTTACGGGTGCGATCGTCTACTTATTGCTTGACAGAAGACGCGAACAGCATTCCGCAATTTCTGTAACGGGTGCGGTTGGGTTTCGCGGCTTCGTCGAAGCGTTCGCTGTCGTTACTTCAATGAAATACGGCATTTGGGCTGTAACGATGATTTTTGCCGCAGCTTCCCAAGGTGACGTTCTTGTGTGGCAAGATTGGATGTTGACGTTCTCTCATCTGGGGATGGCGGCGGAGGCGCTGCTGTATCTGAATTTGTACCGGTATCGATGGCCGTCGGTGGCGCTCGTCGCTTGCTGGGCTTTTCTTAACGATTTCATGGATTATACGTTCGACGTGTATCCGAGACTGCCGAGGGTGCTTGAAGACGATCTGACGGTGATCGAGGCGTATACGATCAGCCTTAGCCTTATCAGCATCATTGTTGCGCTCGCGATGTGGCTTATAAGGGAAAAGCGCTCCTCAGTGCGGAGAAAAGCGGTCTAAACAGAGGACATGCCCCATAGGATTTAGTTAGGAGGGGATGTCCGATGCGATGGACACGGAATATGAAGTGGATCAGTGTTGTCTTGTTGTTGTCTTTGAGCTCGTCTGCGCTCTTCGGCTGCAGTGCGGCTAAGGGAGGCAAGGAAACGGTTCCCGTCAAACCGGTGCAGGAACAAGTACAAAAGGTTGAATTGCTGAATGAGACGGCAGACGAAATGTATCAAAAGGTGTTGAAGGGGGATGTGGACGGAGGACGTACGGTGCTGCAGCAAATTAGCGATCAGGTGACCCGTATCCGGTTTGAAGGAATTACATCCGTCGAAGGGATGAATGCGCTTGCGGAAACGGTGACGCAGGCAAAACGGGTATTCAACGCGGCGAAATTCAATGCCGAGGAAGGGCAGCTGTCCGCTGCCAAGTTGAGGCTCGCCACTGATGCTTTGACGCATACGAGCCAGCCGATGTGGCTTCAGTATTATAAGGTGCTGCAGGATGACGTCAATGGGTTGGAGCACGCAGCGAAAGAACAAAACAAAGCGGAGCTTCAAAAAGCCGCGGAACAGCTCGGGCAGCATTACGGAATCGTTCATCCCAGCTTGCTAATCAGCCGCAACGCCGCCGATGTGGAAAAAATGGACTCGCTTGCGACTTTCGTTAAGAACCAAACCGTCATTTCCGCCGAACCTTTCAAAAATATTTTGAATGCAGTCGGTCCGATGCGGCAAGTACTCGACAAACTGTTCATGAAACAGGAAACGACGGCCTATTTACCGTATAACGACCAGCAAAATCCGATATTATGGACGCTCGCAATCGGTTCCGTCATTATGATGGCACTAGGATTCGCAGGGTGGCGCCTTTCCAAGAAAGATCAAGGACTTGTCACGATCCAGCGCAATGAAGAGGTGTGAGTCTGCTCGTTCCGCTTCTATTATTTAGGCTTAAAGCCTTCTCCGACAACGTCATGAACCTCGGTAATAATCAGAAATGCGAGGGGATCGACGGAATGGACAAGGTCTTTAAGCCTTTTCATTTCACTTCTGGCGACGACGCAGTAAACCACATGTCTATGCTGGCCGGAATAGGCGCCGATAGCCGGAAACAACGTAGCTCCGCGATCCAGTTCTTTGGTGATGGCCGCAGCCACGCTCTCCGAATGCGAGGTAATGATCGTGAATGCGCGGGCTGCATAGGCGCCTTCAATTAAAATATCGATCATTTTGGAAGCAATGAAAACGACGACGAATGTATATAAAATCTTTTCTTTCGGGATGAAGAATAACGATGAGCCGATAACCACGGCGTCCATTAACAATATGATTCGCCCGATGCTCCAGCCTTTCAGCTTATGCGCAATTCGCGCCATAATGTCCGATCCGCCGGTTGTGCCGCCGTAGCGAAATACGATGCCGAGCCCGGTTCCCAGCGTAAACCCGGCATAAGCGGTGGCCAGAAAAAAATCATGCTCCGACCGAAACGGCACTAGCAGTCCGTTCTTAATGAGCAATTCCATGATCCATAAAAAGAACGAAAGCGACAGCGTACCGATGACCGTATAGATCATGCTCGATTTACCCAAAATACGCCAACCAATATAAAAGAGCGGAATATTGATTACAAGCGTCGTCACCGATGGAGGAAATCCGAAAATATAATTCAGCAGCAGCGCGATCCCTGTTATTCCGCCTTCCATAAGTTCGTTAGAAATAACAAAGTAGTGCAGCCCGAAAGCATAAATGGCCGTGCCGAGCATGATGGGAAAAGCACTGCGTACAATGACAGGTAGATTGGATAACGGCATAAGTTCCTCCTTGCTAGATGATCGCAAAAACACGTATGTAACAACATCGAGTTGCATCGATCCGAATCTTTTCTTATAAGATCACAATTTATCATTCTGAGCGGAGCTGAGCGATTGAGATCTTTCAAGAAAAGATACCGCTTAAACACGAATGTATCTTCATCGAATTGTCTCGATCCGAGTCTTTTCTTATCGTTGCCATCTTCATACAAAAAAAATTTGTCTTTATCCCTTGTTTTGCGTTAACATGGTAATGAAAGGTTGGTGACTTACGAATTTATGGCCGATAGTAAAACATTAAAGGATATCCAAGGGGAAGTCCATGAATACATATCCCAATTTAAAGAGGGCTATTTCAGCCCGCTCTCGATGCTGGCGCGCATGTCGGAAGAGGTCGGCGAGTTATCCAGGGAAGTGAATCACCGTTACGGCGAAAAACCGAAAAAACCGACGGAAGAAGAGAATTCGATCGAATTGGAGCTTGGCGATATATTATTCATTACCGTCTGCTTCGCTAATTCGCTCGGCATTGATTTGACCGAAGCGCATGACAAAGTATTGCATAAATTTCGCACGCGCGATGTGAATCGTTGGACGAAACGGGACACGGAATCTTAGATCGGTTCATATGCTGTACCATCCCTTTTTACGCAAAGGAGATGGGGTACTTGAGCGGAGAAGAGGCCATTAAAAAAGCTTATGAATCGATCTTAAAGCATGATTTCGCCAAAGCGGTCGTCTGGTTTGAACGCGCCATTGCCCTGGATCCGGACTGTGCAGCTTATCATTACAAGCTATCGATCACTTACGCCCGCAGCAATAAACTGGAGCAGGCGACGCTTCATGCGAAAGAAGCCGTCCGGCTGGATCCGGATGACGAGCATTACACAATGCATTATCGGCATTTGCAGGCGAAAGAACTGCTGTTCCAGGCAGAGAAGCTGTTCGAGGAATCGGATGAGCAGCTATATCTGGCGGTTGCGCTTTTGAAGCAGGCAGTCGATTTGGATCCGCTGTCGGTCGAAGCATATTTGCTTCTCAGTATAGCTTATTCACAGTTGGAAGACTATTCACACGCCATTCGGGCGGTTAAAGAACTTTTGAAGCTGGATCCGAATCATCCGATTGCAAGCCGGCTACTTGAAGAGTATGGACTAAAATGGAAACAATATATGCAGACAGCATCTCCTAAAGAGATCAAGCGGAAAGGAACAGAGTAAAGGATGAGCCAGAACATTAAAGTTGCCGTGGCCGGTGCAAGCGGTCGAATGGGGCGCGAAGTCGTAAAAATGGTGTTGGCTGATGCGCAGTTGACGCTTGTGGCAGCGACGGATCGCTCGACAAAAAATATGGATGCCGGACGTCTTGTGGGCATGGAACCATGCGGCGTTATGGTCAGCAACGATCTGGAGCTGGCGCTCGTGGAATCGAAGCCTGATGTGCTTGTCGATTTCACGGCGCCCCAGTCGGCTGTCGCCCATACAAGATTGGCAATCCGACATAAGGTTCGTCCTGTGATCGGGACTACCGGATTTACGCCGCAGGATATCGAAGACTTGGACAATCAATGCAAGGAGCAAGGCATCGGCGGTCTGATCGCGCCGAACTTCTCCATCGGCGCCATTCTGATGATGAAATTTGCCGCACAGGCAGCGAAGTATTTCCCGCATCTTGAGATCATCGAATATCATGGAGACCAAAAACTCGATGCGCCGAGCGGAACGTCCGTGAAAACCGCTGAGATGATTTCGGAAGTACGCAAAGAGCTAAGACAAGGCAATCCGAATGAAGAGGAGACGATCGAAGGCTCCCGCGGCGGCTACTACAACGGATTCAGAATACATAGCGTTCGGCTCCCTGGTGTGTTCGCACAGCAGGAAGTCATTTTCGGCGCTTTCGGACAATCGCTGAAAATACGCCACGATTCGTATGACCGCGCAGGTTATATGCCAGGGGTCAATGTTGCAATCAAGAAGGTAATGGAGTACAACGGGCTTGTTTACGGGTTCGAACATTTTATAGACTAGGTGATACGGGCACTGGGCAGACCGACAACGGTCGGCTCAGGTGTCTTTGTTTTGCAGATAAGGGGATGATGTCATGACAATGAAAATAGCATTGATCGCTCACGATCGGAAAAAGGAAGAAATGGTCAATTTCGTCATCGCCTATGAAAGGGTATTTGCTGGCCATACGTTATATGCTACCGGAACGACCGGTACGCGCATTATGGAAAAAACGAAACTGAACATTAACCGATTCATGTCGGGTCCGCTAGGCGGAGACCAGCAGATCGGAGCCTTGGTGGCGACCAATGAGATGGACCTGATTATTTTCCTTCGTGATCCGCTCATGGCGCAGCCGCATGAACCGGATATCATCGCTTTGCTCCGTTTGTGCGACGTTCAAGGCATCCCGTGCGCGACCAATATTGCTACAGCGGAGCTTTTGATTAAAGCCCTCGATCGCGGTGATTTTGCGTGGAGGGAACTCGTACATAAATATAAGCCGGGTGTTGACCATGTCTGAGAACAATTCGCTGGATATTTTGATTTTCGGAGCCCATCCGGACGACGCGGAAATCGGGATGGGCGGAACGATCGCCAAGCATACGGCTGCCGGACGGCGCGTAGGCATTTGCGATCTGACGCTCGCCGAAATGTCATCCAACGGTACGGTGGAGAGCCGCCGCAAAGAAGCGGAGGAAGCATCCGCGGTGCTTGGTCTTGCGGCCCGGAGCAATCTTCAGCTGCCTGACCGCGGTTTGTACGTAACGCCGGAGCATGTGGAGCGCATCGTACTGGAAATTCGCAAGTGGCGGCCGCGTCTTGTCTTCGCGCCATATTGGGAAGACCGCCATCCCGATCATATCGCTTGCAGCAAGCTGGTGCAGGAAGCGGTGTTCAATGCGAAGCTGCGCCGTTTTATGCCGGATGTGCCTGCGCATACCGTCAAGGAAAGCTATTATTATTTTATAAACGATGTGTTTGAGCCGAGCGTGATGGTCGATGTAACGGACGTTTACGAGACGAAAACCGCCTCGCTTCGCGCCTATCGCTCGCAATTCGAGCCTGCAGGAACGGGTAACGATTATGTGCAAACACCGCTGACGCAAGGTTATTTGGAGCGGGTGG
Organism: Paenibacillus allorhizosphaerae; assembly: GCF_910594985.1. Classification (GTDB taxonomy): domain Bacteria; phylum Bacillota; class Bacilli; order Paenibacillales; family NBRC-103111; genus Paenibacillus_G; species Paenibacillus_G allorhizosphaerae. The sequence continues at coordinate 228,450 of NZ_CAJVCE010000012.1, read as the reverse complement.
AAGCTCGCGACCGACTGCTCGGCTTGAGAAGATCGGTGCCGTATGCGGAAGGCTTTGTGAATAAGCTGCCTTATATGGCAGAACTGTTGTAAACCATCATATATCCGCAGATAAGGGAGGATACCCTCACTATGGACCGGTTAAAAATCGGAATTACGTGTTACCCTACCTTGGGCGGTTCCGGCGTCGTCGCTACGGAGCTTGGGAAGCTGCTTGCGGAAAAAGGACACGAAGTGCATTTCATCACGCACAGCATGCCTTTCCGCCTTGGGAAATTCGATAAAAACATTTCGTATCACGAAGTGGAAGTCAATGATTATTACGTTTTTAAATATCCGCCATACGATCTATCGCTTGCCAGTAAACTTGCGCAAGTCGCCAAGCTGGAGGAACTGGACTTGCTTCACGTGCATTATGCCATTCCGCATGCCGTTTGCGCGCTGTTAGCAAAGCAAATGGTCGGTCCGCAGCTGAAAGTAGTGACGACGCTGCACGGGACGGATATTACGGTGCTTGCGCAAGACGAATCGTTAAGCGATCTGATCAGCTATGCGATTGATGAAAGCGATGCGGTAACGGCGGTTTCGCAAGATTTGATCGAGGAAACCCGCAGGCTGCTCGGCATTACCAAACCGATCGACCTTGCTTACAATTTCGTCGATAAACGAGTCTACTATCCGCGCGAAGTGAGCGAGCTTCGCAAAGAATTCGCCCATCCGGACGAAAAAATATTGATCCATATCTCGAATTTCAGACCGGTGAAGAGGGTTACCGACGTCGTAGAAATATTCGATCAGGTGCGCAAGGAAGTACCTTCCCGTCTTCTGTTCGTCGGCGAAGGGCCGGAACTGTCCAAAGTGCTCTGCAAAGTGAAAGAGCTCGGCATATTGGACCGGGTCACGTTCTGCGGAAAGCAGGACGACGTGGCGCAGCTGCTATCGCTCGGCGACTTGATGCTGCTGCCGTCGGAGAAGGAGAGCTTCGGTCTTGTGGCGCTGGAAGCGATGGCTTGCGGCGTACCGACGATCGCTTCCGATGCCGGAGGCATACCGGAGCTGATCACGCACGGGGAAACCGGATTTTTGGCCGGGATCGGCGACGTAGATCAGATGGCTGCTTATGCGAAGCAGCTGTTATCCGACGAAGCGATGTATGCAAGGATGAAGCAGGCCTGTTTGCATCGGGCGCGTTTTACATTCTGCAACGATCTGATTACCAGACAGTATGAAGAAATATATTATCGCGTGCTTGGACGACCGCTGCCAGAGGAGCTGAAGTCCAGGCCGATCAACTGCTGAATTGCCGAAGGAGAGCAGCCCATGGCCGAAAAGCTGGAAGATGGGGCCCTAAAGGTTATACGACGATTAACGGACCGAGGTTTCGAAGCTTATATGGTCGGGGGCTGTGTACGAGATAAATGGTTGGGCCGCAAGGTAAAAGATTATGATATCGCCACATCAGCCAGACCGGAACAAGTGCAATCGATATTCGAGCGCACGATTCCAACCGGGCTTCAGCATGGAACGGTTACGGTTTTAATCGATCGCGTTCCTTACGAAGTAACGACTTTTCGGAAAGAAGGCGACTATGAAGGGTTCCGTCGCCCGTCCGAAGTGGAATATATCGATAACTTGCATGAAGATTTACAGCGGCGCGATTTTACGATGAACGCAATGGCGCTGGATCAGGATGGCCGGCTGATCGACCCGTTCGGCGGACAGGAGGATCTTCGGCTGAAACGGCTTCGATGCGTCGGTCAGGCGGAGGAACGGTTTCGGGAGGATGCGCTGCGCATGCTCCGCTGTCTAAGGTTCGCCGCCGAATATGGATTGGAGCCGGAAACGGCAACCTGGAGCGCACTGCTTCTGCTAAAACCGCTGCTTGGTCATATCGCGATGGAGCGGGTGCAGGCCGAGCTTCTAAAAATGCTCGCCGGCGCGAATCCGAATCTGGCTGTGGATCTGCTGTGCAGCAGCGGGGTGTTGCAGCATACGAAAAAGAAGCTGAGCCTTGCTTCGATCGCGGACGGAAAACCGTGGCCGAATCTGGATCGGCTGCCTGATGAGCTGCATCGTTTGGCGTTTTTGTACATACGCATCGGGGCTACGGCTGAACAAGCGGATGCGGATATGCGCCATCTGGCTTGTTCGAAGCAGCAGACGGAAAAAGTACGGCTGATGGTAACCGCACACGAGAGGCTTCGGAATGAAGCTGGTAATAATAAAGTGATGGATGACATGTCGATGGACCAACGGAAACGGCTATGGCTGTTGGCGGCAATCCGTTATGGTCGCGGTACGCTTCGCAACGTTCACAAATTGTATTCGCAGGAAGAGCACCTGTCCCCGTCACAACGCGTATGGGTTGCGGAAGGCGAGAGGTGGCTTGACGAAATGCCCGTGTCCGAAGTGTCGGAGCTTGCGGTCACGGGGCAGGAGCTCATGCGTTTGTTTGCCCCTGCCAAACCGGGACCATGGCTCGGCCGGTTACTTGCGGCGCTGCTGGAAGAAACGGCTCTAGGCGAGCTGTCCAACGAAACGGAAGCGCTGCTGAAGGCGGCCGAAGCACACTATGAACAAATACGGGAGATTGAGCGTCAATGAATCAACGAATCCTGGAGCTGTTCGAGCAATCGAACGGCGCTTTTTTGTCCGGCGAAGAGATCAGCGGCAAACTGAACATTAGCCGCACGGCGGTATGGAAACATATTGAACGGCTCCGAGAGAAAGGCTACCGGTTTGAAGCGGTTCCGCGAAAAGGCTACCGTCTGACGGCGAAGCCGGCGAAACTTGATATTGCACGTGTCCTGACGAGTCTCGAAACTGCGCGTTTTGGAAGGCAAATCAAATATTACGATGAGGTCGAATCGACGCAGACCATAGCCCACGGACTTGTTCAGGAAGGCGCGCACGAAGGTATGCTCGTCATCGCCGAGCAGCAAAATGCGGGCCGCGGACGAATGGGCCGGAAGTGGCACTCTCCTAAAGGAAAGGGCTTATGGATGAGCCTGATCCTGAAACCCGGCATACCGCTTCAGATGACGCCTCAGCTTACTTTGCTGTTTGCCGTGGCGCTTTGCCGAACAGTCCGCGGGTACCTAGCTCTGGATGCGGGAATTAAGTGGCCGAACGATCTATTGATCCGCGGGCGCAAAGTTTCCGGCATCCTGCTCGAATCCAACGCCGAGGACGAACGTCTGCTTCACGTCATTGCCGGGGTCGGCATCAGCGTCAACCTGGAGCCGCAGGACTACCCGGAGGAATTGCGGGATGTAGCGACTTCCCTGGCTATTGAAGCGGGGCATCCGATCGACAGGGAAGCGTTCCTTTGCCGTTTCCTGCTGGATTTGGAGCAGTTGTATGCACTGTACCGGGAGGATGGCTTTGCGCCAATCAAAACGTTATGGGAGCTGCAGTCCGTTTCGCTCCACCGTCCGATCCGCGTACAAACGGCGCAAGGTGCTGTTGAAGGGACAGCGGAGTCGATTGACGACAGCGGTGCGCTGCTGATCCGGCTGCAAGACGGCAGCGAGCAAAAACTGTACTCGGGCGTTGTCGAATTTAGATGACATCTTATACAAACTTTGGTATAATGTACGTTGCAGAGGCGGTATCGTAATGAGCTGCACTCTCCAGTTTGCTTAATGAAGGAATGTTTAAGTTCATGCAGTGCAAATGCACAGCATAGCAACATTTCGGAATATCAAGAAAAGCGAAATGATTTGGATCGGCAGCTTTTCTTACAATTGAATCGTTTTTGTAATATGTCGGATTCTGCTCTGAGCCAACCGGACCGAGACAGAAGGATCATATGATGTTTGCCATGTGAACCTTTTAGCCACGTTATGCCGGCTGAAAGGTTTTTTTGCTCATTGCAACAATCCGGCCTCTGCACGCAATACTAACGGAAAGACAAATCCACGAAAGAAGCAGGTGAAACGGATGGAAGCGAGAAGACCGGTAACAACAGCAAAGTTGAGAAAAATGAAAGAAGATCGAGTGCCGATTAGCGTCATTACGGCTTACGACTATCCTTCCGCCATGTTGGCGGAGCAAGCCGGAATCGATGCAATCTTGGTAGGCGATTCATTAGGCAATGTCGTGCTCGGCTACGACTCAACCATTCCTGTAACGTTAGAGGATATGATATATCATACGAAAGCGGTGACCCGCGCGGCGAAAACGAGCTTCGTGATCGCAGATATGCCGTTTATGACCTATCACGGCAGCGTCGATCAGACGCTGCGCAATGCGGCCCGATTGATGCAGGAAGGGCTCGCCAAAGCGCTCAAGCTGGAAGGCGGGGCGGAGATCGTTCCGGCAGTACAGGCATTGACGCAGGCAGGCATTCCGGTCATGGCCCATATCGGGCTCACGCCGCAGTCCATTCATCAGATCGGCGGCTATAAAGTGCAGGGCAAAAGCTCCGCTCAAGCGGAAAAGCTGCTGGAAGACGCCAAGGCGTTGGAGCAAGCCGGTGCTTTTGCCATTGTGCTCGAGCTTGTAACGGATGAACTTGCGGCACATTTGACGCAGACGCTGTCCATTCCGACGATCGGCATCGGCGCGGGCGCTTCCTGCGACGGGCAGGTGCTAGTTTTCCACGATTTGCTCGGGTACGCCGCGGATATTCATCCGAAACGGTTCGTCAAAACGTACGCCCATATCGGCGAGGCGATTCGAAACGGAATTCGCCAATATGTAGACGAGGTGAAAGGCCGCAGCTTTCCGGCCCAAGAGCATGCGTTCCACATGGAGGATGAAGTCGCAGCCAGTCTGTACGGCGGAGGCGGCAGCTCCGCGCAAGCCGAACCGGCGTCGGCAGAAGAGAAACGCGTAAAAGAGCCCGCTGGACAGCGCGAATAAACAAAGGGGATGAACGGCCCATGATTATATGTCGTACGATAAATGAATTGCGCCAGGCTATTCGCCAGCATCGTTCTTCGCACCTTGACAGCAAGGTCGGGTTTGTGCCGACGATGGGATATTTGCATCGCGGTCATGGTTCGCTGCTGGAGCGGGCGCGCGACAATTGCTCTTTGGTGGTGCTAAGCATTTTTGTCAATCCGCTGCAGTTTGGGCCGAATGAAGATTTTGAGAGGTATCCTCGCGACGAGAAGCGGGATCTGGAAGTCGCACAATCGGCGGGAACCGATATTGTGTTTTTGCCGCAAGTTGCCGAGATGTACCCGACTCCGACGAAAACGGTCATCACCGTATCCGGCGTTACCGAAAGGCTGTGCGGCGCATCCCGCCCCGGACATTTTGACGGAGTGGCAACCGTAGTTAGCAAGCTGTTAAATATCGTTCAGCCCGATTTCGCTTATTTCGGCATGAAGGATGCGCAGCAGGTAGCCGTTATCGAGCAGATGGTTTACGACCTGAACATGCCCGTGACGATTGTGCCTTGTCCGACGCTTCGCGAGGAGGACGGTCTTGCGCTTAGCTCACGGAACGTGTATTTAAGCGACGAGGAGCGTCGCCAGGCAATCGTGCTGTCCGCGGCGCTCGCCGATGCTGAAGCATTGATGCAAGACGCTGCAGGGTTAACTCCCGACCGGCTGCAAGCAGTCGTCGTCGAACGAATTCAATCCGCTTCCTTGGCTCATATTGATTACGCGGAAGTTTTATCGTATCCTTCGTTGGAGCCGATCGATTCATTCGAAGGCGCTGACCGCATCATCGTGGCGCTCGCCGTGAAATTCGGCAAAACGCGCCTGATCGACAACCGGATTTTGCACATACCCGCTTAAATGAAATGTAGGAGGCGAGAAGCCGTGTTTCGCACCATGATGAAGTCCAAAATTCACCGCGCTACCGTAACTGAAGCGAATTTGAACTATGTGGGCAGCATTACGATCGACCAGGATTTGTTGGAGCTTGTCGATATGCTGCCCAATGAAAAGGTGCAAATCGTTAATAACAATAACGGCGCGCGTTTTGAAACGTACATTATTCCGGGTCCCCGCGGCTCAGGCGTCATATGCCTGAACGGAGCGGCAGCCAGACTCGTCCATCCCGGCGATAGCGTCATTATCATATCCTATGCTGTTATGACGGACGAAGAGGCGCGCACCCACAAGCCGCAAGTCGCCATTATGGGCGACAATAACAAAGTAGTCAGCGTACTGAAGGAAGAAATTCATTCCACCGTGCTGTAAAGAGAATGAAACCGGACGGCCGGGCGCACAATGTAGATACCATTGCAACGTTCAACACATCCGCCGCTGCACATTCGCAGTGACTCGGTTGCAAAAAAGAAGCTCAAGGTGGGATACGGCATATGTTTAATCATCTTTTTGCTTCCATGAACGAAATGCTTGACGAAGTGGCGTCCGAGCTCCCGTCCGCGACCGGTACAAAACGGAAAGAATTGCAGGAAAAGCTGCGTACGTTAAAGGCGATGAGCGATACTTGCATTGAAGAATGGCTGCTGTTTGAGGAAAAATGGGCCAAAGTAGCGCGTCAAACGGGCGATTCCTTGTTAAACTTGGCGGCGGATCCGTTCGATCCCGAATTTTCCGGAAAACGAAACGATCAGTTTATCCGCGGCCAAGGTTATTATAAGCTACACATGTTTAATGAAGCGATTGATGCGTTTGCGCCGCTCGTAGACAAGCAGCCGGATTTCAGCTTGGCCCGCATATACCTCGCCATGTCTTATCTACGCAAGGGCGAAGCCGAGGAAAGCTATTCGCACTTTCACTTTTTGTCCCAATTGACCGATAACTTGCAGCTGAGAGCCATTTCTTACAACGCCATGGGCTGCATTCAGGCGCAGCAGCGCAATATGGAAAAAGCGTTCGAGTTTTTCAATCTGGCATACCGGACCGATCCTGTCAGCGTTCAGCCATTAATTGACCTGGGACTTTGTTCCGAGAAAAAAGGCAGCCTGCAGTTTTCCCATACGATATCCCGCGGTTTAAAGTAAGGCGTGCAGGTTAAGTTTGCTATTCCCTTTTCCCGTTACAATTGGTATGCTTATGAGGAATGCGGGAAATGAAGGGATTGACTGGCACCAATGAAATTTGCTGTGTTGGATTTTGAAACGACAGGGAGCACGGCGACGGATCGAGTTATCCAAGTCGGGCTCTTTATCATAAACGATCATGAGATTACGGACAGGTATACTTCTCTCGTCAATCCGGGTATGAGTATACCTTCTTCAATTACAACGTTAACGGGAATTAACGACGAGATGGTGAAAGATGCGCCCTCGATCGATTCGGTCATTGCGGAGATGGTCCCTTTCCTGCAGGAATCCGTACTGGTCGGGCATAACGTTGGGTTCGACCTCGCATTTTTACAGCGCGGACTTGACGAGAGCGGATATTTTTCCTTCGACGGCCGGGTGCTTGATACGATGGACGCGCTGCGCGTATTGTTCCCAGGCTTATCGAGCTTGCAGCTGAGCGCCGTGTGCCACGAATTCGGCATTGAGCACGAGCGACCGCACCAAGCGGACAGTGACGCCGAAGTGACGGCGCTCATTTGGCTCCAATGCGTAGAGCGGCTGCAAAAGCTTCCGTTATTAACGCTTCAACGGCTCGAGATGGTGTTCGACGATTCCGCCGCTAACGATTTTGCTTGGTTTCTGCATGAAATGATACAATTTAAAGAGTCGCTGCCGCATCAAGATTCGGAATCAGAATCCTACTTTCGTCAGTTTGCGCTTCGTGTCGGCGACTGGGGAGAGGAAGAAGCGGTTCGCAGCGAAGTGGATATTCAAGCGATGCCGGGGGAGTTCGGCGATTTTTACAACCATTTGAAGCAGGTGCTTCAGCAGCGGTTTGAAGCTTATGAAGACCGGGAATCCCAAGTTCAAATGCTGAAAGAAGTTGAATCCGCATTCGAACAGGGGAAGCACTTGATGATCGAAGCCGGTACAGGTACGGGCAAGTCGCTTGGATATTTAATCCCCGCGCTCTTTTACGGATTGAAGCAAGATAAAAAAGTGGTCGTCAGCACACATACGATCAATTTGCAGGAGCAGCTTCGCGAACGGGATGTGCCCTTGCTCCAGCATTTGTTTCCTGTCGGGTTCAAAGCCGCGGTATTGAAAGGCCGAAGTCACTACTTGTGCCTCCGCAAATTCGAGCACAAAATCAACATGCTTGACTTTGAGAACGGCCGTGACGATCGGATTACCGCCGGACAAATGCTCGTTTGGCTTGGAGATACAGAGCGCGGCGACGAAGAAGAACTGCATTTTGCCGGCAAAGGCAGGCAGTTTTGGCATACCGTTCAGAGCGATTCGGAATCATGCTTGAACCGCAACTGTCCATGGTTTAAAAAATGTTTTTATCACCGCGCGAAAAACGATGCAAATACAGCGGATGTGATCATAACGAATCATTCCTTGCTGTTCACCGACATGATCGCGGAAAACCGGCTGCTGCCCGGGTATAAGCATCTGGTGATTGACGAAGCGCATCATTTTGAAGAAGTGGCAGGCAAGCATTTGGGCATTGAGCTGCATTATCACAGCTTAATGAATACGCTGTTTTGGTTGTATAAAGATGCGCGTTCCGGACAGCTTTCGACCCTTCGTTCGCGTATTCATATATTCGAGGAAGAACGGCCGAAAGCATGGTGCGCGGTGATCGATCAAGTCATCGATCATTTGATTTCGCTGAAAGAAGAATGGGATCAAATTACGGAGCTGTTTTACCAGCTTGTCGCCTCCCGCAGCGATCCGTCGCAAACCGAAGGCAGTTCGTACGTATACCGCGTAATGAAAGATTCGCTCCCTGCGGGTTGGGATAAACTGGCGTTGATCGAAGAGAACATGCATTCGGGATTCAACGAGGCATTGAAGCGGCTCGATAAAATGCTCAGCGAGATGAAAGATCATCAAGAGGAATATAACATTCAAAGCCTCGTCACCGACTTGGGTGGAACCGTGAAGCAGCTGCAGCGCCATCGCGACGCATTGCATTTCTTCATCACAATGCCTGACGACAATTATGTACACTGGCTGGAAGCGGGCAGCTATAACAAGAACCGGTCCTTGCTTCTTACATGCGTTCCGATTGATGTGAGCGCGTTGCTTCGGCAGCATTTCTTCGATGCCAAAGATAGCGTAGTGATGACCTCCGCCACGTTGTCCGTAGGCAAATCGTTCGATTACACCTGCGATCAATTAGGGCTGAGGCGGGAGGATGCCGACGGCGGCAAGCTGAAGACGGTGCTCCTGCCGTCGCCATTCAATTACCGTCAGCAGGCGCTAGTCGCCATCCCGCGCGACTTTCCTACGCTTCGCGGCGGAAGCAGCGGCGAAAAAGAGTTCCTGGACAAACTGATACCATCGCTTGCTGAGGTGGCGCTGGAAACGAAAGGCCGCATGCTGGTGCTGTTCACCTCAAATCGGATGCTGAAAAACACGCATACCGCATTGAAAAATATGCTTGCTCCGTTTGGCATCAACGTGCTCGGCCAGGGTGTGGACAGCAGCAACCGGAGTAAGCTGACGCGGCTGTTTCAGAACAGCCCGGCTTGCGTACTGCTCGGGACAAGTAGCTTTTGGGAGGGTGTCGACATTCCCGGTGATGCGCTAACGTGTCTGGCGATCGTACGCTTGCCCTTTCAGCCGCCCAATCATCCGCTGGTCGAGGCCAAGACGGAAAAGCTCAAGAAGCTGAACCAGAACGCTTTTATGAAATTGTCGGTACCGCAGGCGGTGATTCGCTTTAAACAAGGATTCGGCCGTCTTGTGCGCACCGCTTCCGATAAAGGGATCGTCATTATTTACGACACCCGGGTCATTGATACAACGTACGGCAAATACTTTTTATACTCGCTGCCGGGTCCGAAAATCGAACATATGCCCTCGAATCAGTTGGTGCCAAGAATAAAGCAGTGGATGGATGTGAACGAAGCATGACGAAAACGATGAAAATTTCCGAAGCGGTCGTTCGCCGGCTGCCCGTATATTTACGGTTTTTAAATGAATTGCATAAAAAAAACGTACAAACCGTATCCTCGCAGGATTTGGGGCAAAAATTGGACCTGAATCCTGCGCAAATTCGTAAAGATTTGGCTTATTTCGGGGAGTTCGGGAAAAAAGGGATCGGGTACGACGTCGATTATTTGATTGAAAAAATAAGGCAAATTTTAAAACTGGATAAAGTGATCCCCGTCGCATTAGTCGGGGCCGGCAATCTGGGCCGCGCTTTATGCAATTATAACGCTTATTTAAAGGACAATATGAAGATCGTAGCCGTGTTCGATGCGCTTTCGAACAAAGTCGGGGAATCGATCAACAATTTAAAGGTCAAACCGATGCAGGAGCTGTGCCCGACGATCAAAGAATTGAACGTGCGCATCGGCATCATTACCGTTCCTGCGGCGGAAGCGCAATCCGTGGCGAACCAATTCGTGGAATCCGGAGTCGAAGCGATATTGAATTTTGCGCCGATTATTATAAAAGTGCCGAACGAGATTCGGGTGCATCACGCCGATTTTACGACCGAGCTTCAAAGTTTGGCATATTACTTGGATTAGATAAAAAAAAGACAAGCCTGATCGCGAGCCAATTCGCTGCAGGCTTGTCTTTTTCGTTATTACGATGAGAAAACGAAGATGACTTTGTAAATGAGATAAGCGAGCGCAATGCTAATGGGAATCGTAATGATCCAAGTCATGATCATCCGGGTAACCGTCGCCCATTTGACGTCATAAAACCGCAAAACCGAACCGGTCCCGATGATCGATGAAGTAATGACATGCGTTGTCGACAAAGGCATACCCATATGCGTGGACACTTGGATGACGATGGACGAGTTCAGATCGGAAGCGAATCCGTTGATCGGTTCGATTTTCAACAATTTCTTGCTCATCGTCTTAATGATTCTCCAGCCCCCGATCGATGTGCCAAGTCCCATTGCCGTAGCGGCCGCGAGTTTGACCCACAGCGGCACATCCAGATCGGTTTGGTATTCCATTGCTACGAGCGCAAATACGATAATTCCCATCGCCTTTTGAGCATCGTTGCCGCCGTGGGAGAAGGAGAGCAGCGCCGCGGAAACGACTTGCAGGTAGCGGAAAACGCGGTTCATTTTCGTGCGAGACTGATTGCCCGTAGCGAGGATCAGCTTTTTGATAATCCACATCACAAGAAAGCCGGTACCGAAAGCAACGATAGGCGAGAACACCAGAATCAGAACAATCTCCTTAAAGCCTGACCAGTTGACGGAGGAAACCCCTGCACCGGCGATGACGCTGCCGGCGAGCGAACCGATCAAAGTGTGCGAGGAGGAAGACGGGATGCCGAAATACCATGTAACCAGGTTCCAAATAATGGCGGACAACAGCGCTGCAATAACGATGTGCATCCCATTCTCGATCGTAGCCGGATTCGCCACTTTGCCGCCGACCGTTTTGGCTACCTCCGACGAAAAGACCGCGCCGACAAAGTTCAGCACGGCGGCCATCATTACAGCGAAACGCGGCGATAGCGCCCTTGTCGATATCGAAGTTGCGATCGCATTGGCCGTATCGTGAAAACCGTTAATAAAATCGAACAAGAGCGCAAGTGCAACGATGATAATCAATATAGTTAACATAAATTCCTCCTACGTGAGCTTGGTTGTTCCAAAATTTGCTTACTTGAAGGAACAACGTCAGGAGTATCGAAGTACAACGCTCTCCAAAATATTCGCCACGTCTTCGCAAGCATCGGTCGTTTGCTCCAGCCGCTCATACAGCTCTTTCAGTTTAAAATCATGGTACGGGTCTTTCGGATTCGTAAATATTTCGCGAATGCCTTCGCGCATTAAACGGTCCGCCTCATTCTCTAAACTGTTAATTTGTACCGTATGCTCCGTAAGCTGCGAATATTTTTTTTTGGACAACAGCTTGAAGGAATCAAGGATGTGCTGGCAGCTCGCCACAATCACTGCGGAAAATTCTTTCATATACTTGTCCGAGACGGTGATGTTTAAATAATCGAAACGGGCGATCGTCGCTTCAATGCCATCGATCACATCGTCGAGCTTGGAAGCGAGTTCCATAATGTCTTCACGGTCGATCGGCGTAATGAACACTTTGTTCAAGCCTTTGAATATTTGATGCGTAATATTGTCGCCTTTGCTCTCGAGCTCCTTCAGCTTCGGATAGTACGTCGCGGGCGGCTCGTCCCCCATAACGGCGGTGCGAAACATTTGCGCCGCTTCCAGTGTATTCTCCGAGGCATGGATCAACAGAAGCAGAAAATCGGTATCGTCTTTTTTTGAAAACAGCATGATTTTTCCTCCTAAAATTGTTCTTCTCTGTATTTTTTTGTGTTGCACATGCACAGACCCCTACACTGAAAGCAAATGGAACGAGTGAAATTTGTAAGATTTATGTAGAAAATTTGTAAGATTTCACACAAAAATAAAAATAACATACTACATCATGGGAATGCAATCATAGTTTCACCCGTTTAAAGGATGTTCATGAACAATTTCTTATAAGAAGCCATACTAATTTATAACAGTACATGCTTGATTTTACGAGCTTAAAGGGGTACATTGGAGGATGGAGTCGCAATCGGAAAGTAAAGGACGTGTAGCGAAAATGACTAAAACAATCATTTATAACGGTACGTTTATAACGATGAATGAGGATTCGCCTTTGATTCATGGATACATGGAGATTGAAGGCAACAAGATTACATATATTGGTGAGCAGCTGCCGCAGCCGCTGGAGCAATATACGGAGAAGGTAGACGGCAAAGGGAAATTATTTTTACCGGGCTTCGTCAATACGCACGGGCACGCCGCGATGTCGCTGCTGCGCGGTTACGGGGACGATATGGCGCTGCAAGTGTGGCTGCAGGAAAAAATGTGGCCGATGGAAGGGAAGTTCACTTCCCACGACGTAAGGATCGGGACGATGCTGTCGCTGCTGGAAATGATCAAAGGCGGGACGACGACGTTCGTCGATATGTACGATCATATGGATCAGGTGGCGGAAGCGTCGGCGGTCAGCGGGATTCGTGCATGTTTGACCCGCGGGGTTATCGGCCTTTGTCCGCGTGACGTTCAGGATGCGAAGCTTGCCGAAGCGATTCAGTTCGCGAAAAATTGGCACGGACAAGCCGACGGCCGCATTACGGCGATGATGTCGCCGCACGGTCCGTACACTTGCCCGCCGGATTATATCGAAAGAATCGTCCAGGCAGCGCATGATCTCAATTTGCCGATGCATACCCATATGTCTGAAACGGCAAGAGAAGTGCAGGATAACGTAGACCAATACGGCTTGAGACCGGTAGCGCATCTGGAAAAGCTCGGCGTATTCACACGTCCCACGTTAGTCGCTCATGCGGTACATTTGACGGACGAGGAAATCGAACTGCTCGCTAAATATGATGTCCGCGTGTCGCATAATCCGGGCAGCAACTTGAAGCTGGCAAGCGGCGTTGCGCGCGTGCCTGAGCTCCAAAAGGCCGGCGTGCTCGTATCGCTTGGAACCGATGGCGCCGCCAGCAACAACAACCTCGATATGCTGGAAGAGATCAGGCTGGCCGCTTTGATCCACAAAGGCGTATCCGGCGATCCGGTAGCGGTTGCCGCTTGGGATGCCTTAAAAATGGGGACGCTCGACGGGGCGAGATCAATTTGGCTCAATGACGTAGGGGCGTTGAAAGAAGGCATGAAGGCCGACTTCATCGCAATGGATATGGATCAACCGCATTTTTACCCGCGGACCAATATGATTTCTCATGTCGTTTATTCGGCTTCTTCGCGGGATGTGACGGACGTATGCGTCGATGGTCGTTTTATTGTCCGAAACGGCGAGTGCTTGACGCTGGACGAAGAAAAGGTAAAATATGAAGCTCAGCAATGCTTTGAACGATTAACCGCGGAGTAATGCGGCATGGTGATGCAGACCAAGTGGAAAGTGATATTGCTGCTCTCGGCAATCGTGATCGTTGCTGTTGCTTTGTCAAGCTGGTTCTTCAACTCGGTTATGAAGGAAGAATGGAATAGGGAGCGGGCCGCGGTGTTGTCGGCCTACGAAAAGACGATTTTGACAAAGGCGGTCAAGGTCGATCGCTTTGTGGGCCAAAAGCCGTACACGGTCATTCAAGGCGAAGATAAAATCGGACAGCCGGTGGTCGTATGGGTGGCGGAAGATGAAATTCGTTCGGAAATGGCTGCGGGGGGCATTACGGCGCAGCAGGCCGAGCTTGCAACAATGGAACGGCATGCCGATGCCACAATCGTGAGGGCATTGCCGGGCATCATGAACAACGCACCGGTATGGGAAATCTTTTATAAGCTGCCTCCCGGTGAAGAAAAGAAAGACCAATATTTTTATGATTATTATACGTTTAAGGACGGGCAGTTAATGGATACGTGGAGATTGTCCATCCGATAATGATAAGGCTGCGAGTGCGCAATAGATGCGTATTCGCGGCTTTTTTTATATATTATGATCAAAAGTCGTTGATTCAGAAGCTTTTATTTTATTGTTAGGTCAGCCCGGAGATATTCGTTTGGCCTTATTGTGGATTGGATAGGTTGCCACTCATTGCATTCGCTTTGATATATATCATGTGATATACTCATGGTATACAAAATATGATATATTCATAGAAAGGGGGACGTTATTGAATGAAAATACGTCTCTTGCCTGTCTTGACGAGTGTTGTAATTTCAGCCGCTGTACTCTTTGGCGGATATTTCGGATATCAAAGTTATGCGATGGAAAATCCTTTAAATAAAGTCGTTTCTTCCATTCCCGGTGTGGAGCTGGTTTCCATGAATCTCGGTGGAACGGAAGCGTCGATGGAGCTGAAGCTGGCGCCCGGAACGAGTCTCCGGGAAGTGTATGATCGTATCATGAAAGACGGCGGAACGGCGCTTGGCAAAAAAGAGCTTAATCTGAAAGTCGTAAACGCCGATTCTCCTAAGTTGGATGCGTGGTGGTCTTCGGCTTTATTCGAAGTCGCTCAGGCGATGGAGACGAAGCAGTATGCGAAAATCCCGGCTGCGCTTGAAGCGCGTGCGCAGCAGAGCGGCGGCGGTTTAAAAGTAGCGACGGAGATGGATAATAAGTTTGTGTACATCACGCTTACCGACGGCGCTAACAGCAAATATGTTATGCTTCCTCGGACGCCGGCCCAATTGGGGGTGTGGCCGAATGAGTAAGTACGGAAAAGAAATAATGATCGGCGCCGTGCCGGTTCTCATTGCTTTTCTATTGTTTATTGGCGTAAACATTATTCCGGTATTATTTATGACCGTTATTTTAGGTACATTTTTGTTTATGACGCGCGCCCGAAACGGTATGAGCGTCGGTTCCGACCATAAATCGCGCAGCAGGGCGCCGAGCTATTTGACATTTGACGAGATCGGCGGTCAAGACCGCGCGAAGCGGGAGCTTCAGGAAGCGCTCGATTTCCTGATTCGCTACGAGGATATACAGCGGCTCGGGATACGCCCGCTCAAAGGCATATTGCTCACCGGGCCTCCGGGAACGGGGAAAACGCTGATGGCGAAAGCCGCGGCGCATTACACGAACTCGATCTTTATGGCGGCGTCCGGCAGCGAATTTGTCGAAATGTACGTAGGCGTCGGCGCCAGCCGGATTCGCGACTTATTTAAAGCAGCGAGAGCACAAGCCGTGAAGGAAAACAAGAATAGCGCGATCGTTTTTATTGATGAAATCGACGTCATCGGCGGTAAAAGAGACGGCGGCCAGCATCGCGAGTACGATCAGACGCTCAATCAGCTGCTGACGGAGATGGACGGAATTCATACGACCGAAACGCCGCGAGTTCTCATTATGGCCGCTACGAACCGGAAGGAGATGCTCGATCCCGCACTGCTTCGCCCTGGACGCTTCGACCGGCATATCGAAGTTGATTTGCCGGACAAAAAGGGCCGCGTGCACATTCTTAACATCCATGCGAAAAACAAACCGCTTGCTCCGGAAGCCAATCTCGAGTCGATTGCGCAGGAAACGTTTCATTTTTCCGGGGCGCAGCTTGAGAGCGTCATGAACGAAGCGGCGATTTATGCAATGCGCGATGAGTCGGAGAACATCCAGCAGCGGCATCTGTCGCTTGCGGTAGATAAAGTGATGCTGGGCGAGAAGACAGACCGTGAATCGACGAAGGAGGAGCGGGAGCGCGTAGCCCTACATGAGCTCGGACATGCGATAGCGGCGGAGCTTGTACGCCCGGGTTCCGTTTCACAGGTATCGCTTAGCCCACGGGGCAAGGCACTCGGTTTCGTGCGGCATAACCCGCAGCAGGATCAATATTTGTACACGAAGGAACAAATCGAGCATCAAATTATGATCGCCCTTGGCGGTGCCGTTGCCGAAGAGATGTTTTACGGCGGGCGCAGCACAGGCTCGCGCAACGATTTCGAGCAGGCGCTGAACATGGTGCGAACGATGATGGATTCCGGGCTTACCAAGCTCGGCATTATCGACCGCGACATGGTGACCAAAGAGGAATTGATGAAGGAGAATGCATCGATTCTTGAAGAGTTGACGCAAGCCACGCGTTCGATGCTTGAGCAGCATAGGGAAGTGTTCGAACAGTCGCTTGGGATTTTGATCCATGAGGAAGTATTATCAGGCGAGCAATTCAGACAATTGCTCGAGCAATCGAGAACCGTTACCATTTAATTAAGCAAATTGAGATCCGGCGGTGCAAAAACCGCCGGATTTTTCCGTTTTTCTGGCTCATTCGCATGTAATCTATTTAATTCATCAGAAACTAGCAGAAAGTGCAACTTTTTTGGTAGAATTAAGTCTAAGATAATGGTATATTTCGCCAGTGTGTTCCTTAATACGGCATGGAGTACGATGGTGCTCCGGCGTTCCACATAAATCTTCAAAAACATACATAACGAGGTGCAGAAAATGAAGATGATTACAGCTTGGTTCATCATGCTGCTGATGTCGATCCTCTTGCTGCCGACCCTTGCCAATGCCGCTATGCCGTCCGTTCAGCTCTTTATGGACGGTAAGCCGCTCGTTGCCGAGGTTTCGCCGCAGATCGTGGGGGGCAATACCATCGTGCCGGTGCGCATCATCGCCGAATCGATCGGCTCCAAGGTGGCATGGGAGGGCAAAGAGCGCAAAGTAACGATTAACAAGGAACAAACGAGCATCCAGCTGTTCATCGACAAGAAAAACGCAGTCGTTAACGACAAGCAGTACTTGTTGGAAACGGCTCCCGCGATTATCGAAGGTAATACGATGCTGCCGCTCCGTTTTGTCAGCGAACAGCTTGGCGTAGATGTGACTTGGGAGGAAGCGACGCGTTCGGTGTTTTTATATAAACCCAAGCAGGATTCGACCGCACAAGGCAATAATGCAGCGAACGGCTCCGCGCAGGACGGCAAGCCCGGCAGTGCCAACGCAGGCGAGACGTCCGGGCAAAAGGACAACGTGAACGATCCATCGAAAGATTTGGCAGCGGGACAAACCAAAGATCCATCAAAAGATCCGTCAAAAGATCAACCCAAAGATCCGTCCAAAGACGCCTCCAAGGATCAACCGGCATTTTCGACAGACCCCGGAACGACCGTGAAAGCGGGAGATAGCCCAACGGACAATAAAACGGAGAACGCAGGGACGTCCGGAAAGCCGAATACGATGACGCCCCCTGCCACCGGCGGTGACAAAACCGTAAACCCGGGTGAATCGCTCGTACAAGCCATTTTGCTTCAAGGGGATACGGTCACGATAAAAACGACGGACAAGACATTGAAACCGAAAGCTTTTCAACTGGCGGAACCGTACCGGATCGTCATCGACGTGCCGAAGGCCAAGCTTGACGAGTCGCTCGCGGCAAAAGTCGGTCCGAACAAGGAAGGAATTGTGGCTGAAAAAAACGAGCAAGTCTCGCAAATTCGTTATTCGCTATTTTCAAATGAGCCATCTATCGTTAGAATAGTAATAGATTTACCGAAAAAATATGAGTTTTTGATGACGGATGTGCAGCCAACCGGTGAGTTTTCCGTGAAGATCGGTCAAACCGGACAAGTGAAGTCAAAATACAGAGTCGTGATCGATCCGGGGCACGGCGGCACGGACACGGGCGCGATTTCGGTAACGAAGCGAAACGAGAAAGATTTTGTGCTCCCGCTCGCTACGAAAGTGGCCGCACTGCTTCAAAAGGAGTCCAAGATCGAAGTCGTCATGACGCGATCAAACGATACGTTCATTGAGTTGTCGGATCGCGCGGGGAAAGCAAATGAGATCGAGGCCGACCTGTTCGTCTCGATTCACGGCAATTCCGCTACCAAAGAAAACGTGTCCGGGACGGAAACGTATTATTACACACCGCAAAGTCAGGAATTCGCGAACCTGATGCACAAGTATTTGTTGGAAGGAACAGGTTTCCCGGATCGAAAGGTGAAGAAAGAAAGCTTCCATGTCATAAGGAATACGACCATGCCTTCCGTATTGCTTGAAATCGGTTTTTTATCGAATCGATCGGATGAAGCGCAGATGTATTCGGAATCGTTCCAGAACCAAGTTGCCGCATCCATCGTCGCAGCGATCAAGAAGCAACTGAATATCGACTAAGGAGTGGGTAACGATGCTACAGAAATGGCATAAAGGAATGGCAGCAGCAGCCGTCGTCGCCCTGCTGGTATCGGGCTGCGGGCAAAAGCCTGCGCCGCAGGGAACAGGAGCAATACCTCCTGCCACATCTTCGCAAGGGAGCGGGAGCGGCAATACGCAGGGTACCTCGCCCCAGACGCCGCAAACGCCGGTACAGCCTCAGGAAAAGCAGTTGAAAATGAAAGCTTATTTCTCTGATGACAAGCTGGAGAATCTTGTTGAGAAAGAAGTATCGATAACGTATAAACAGGACCAGGACAAGTACGCAGCCGCGCTCAAAGCGCTTACGGTCAGCAGCGACCCGAAAGCCGTTCCTTTATTTAAAGGCTTCACCTTTAAGTCCGTTGTATTCAAAAACGGCGCGTTGACGATCGATTTATCGATGTCACCGGAATCAAGACTCGGCTCCGGCGGGGAGGAGATGCTGCTGCGCGCGCTGCAAAACACGCTGTTCCAATTTAGCGAAGTTCAAACGTTCGACGTTTTGCTCGACGGGAAGAAAGTGGAGAGCTTGATGGGGCATATGGATCTTCCGCACCCATTCAAGCGAGGCCAGAAATAACATCATGACGAATTGAACACCGATAGACCGAGAGGAGTTTATTCATGAAAAGGAACAAACAAAAACAGATGCGAAAAATGGCCGCGGCCGCGCTCGCCCTGTCCATGCTAATGAGCAGTCCGGCCTATGCGGCGGACCCCGTGACGAATACTTCCACGAGTGCCATTGGCGGACTTGTGCTCAGTTTTGCCGACGTAAGCGCCACGCACTGGGCCATCAAACATATTACGAAGCTGGCTTCCCTCGGGATTATCCAAGGATACGAAAAGCAAGAATATCGACCGGAAAACACCGTGTCGCAGCAGGAAGTCATCGTCATGGCGCTGCGCATGATGGGGCTTGAATCCGAAGCGCTGAAGAGCAAGGCGGATACGGTACTGCCCGTCAGCGTGGATACGTTTTTTAAACCTTACGTTGCGTATGCATTCGAGCGCGGCTTGATCGACAGACAGGAAGAAATGGCCGACAGCGCTTCGAAAACCGCATGGGGCTCGCGCGAAGCGTCACGCGAATGGGTAGCAAAGCTTGTCATCCGCGCGATCGGCAAGCAAAATTCGGCGAATCAGCAGGCAACCCAAGGCTCGACGTTCAATGATGCCACCGAGATGTCTTCGTGGGCGAATGGATATGTAAATGCCGCAGTACAGCTTCAAATTGTGCAGGGCATGGACGGCAACACGTTTCAGCCGAAAGGAAAAGTCACGCGGGCGCAGATGGCCACCTTCCTCAGCCGCGCGGACAAGCATCTGACGACGCGCTCCGACCGCGTCATGACCGGCTACCTGATGGGACAAACAGACCGGAAGATCAGCGTTCTGAATGCGCAGGGCGAAACGAAGGATTATTCGATAACATCGGATACCGTCGTCTATAATGCCAAGGACGATACGCGAATTCCGCTGTCTTCCATCAAGCTGACGAACGAAATTTATGTTGTACAAAATTCGGGCAACGCGCTGTATATCGAATTAACGAACGATCAGCAGCAACTGGAAACGAACGAAGGCACGCTGAACGAAATTTATTTGGACCAAATGATCGTATCGATTCAGCAAGGCAATCAAAAGAAATTATTCGAAATCGCCCAGAACGTTACGGTAACGGATAAAGATGGACGCGGCTTGAGCATCGGTTCAATTGCGCCAGGCAGCATCATCGCGCTTCAACGTGTTACGCTGCTCAAAGATCCGAAAATTACGCAAATTGTCGTGAAACAGGCTCCCGTCAGCAAAACGGCGGAAGGAACCGTCCTTAGCATCGACAAGGATCAAAACCAGATCACGTTCCTAGAAAAAAGCGGACAAAACGAAACGTATTCCACGAAAAACGGAGTTGCGGTTACTCAAGCGAACGGCACGTTTGTTGATTTAACCAAGCTGCGCGTAGGCGATACCGTCACCTATGACGTAAAAGCAAATGTACTTACAGCAATAAAAATTACGAAACAGGCGGATTTCGGCGAAACGGTGCAAGGTAAGCTGATCAGCTTGAGCGATGACAAACAAATCATGACGATCACCAGAAGCGGCGGCACCGCGCTGGAGGCATACTATATCGCCACCAACGCGCTTGTAACGATCGAGGGAATGAGCAGCGCCAGCTTGTACGATCTGGAAGTCGGCGACGAGTTAAAGCTCGACCTGTTGAATAATAAGGTGATCAATACGACCGTCACTAACCGTTCGGTAAAGCAATATACGTTTGCTTCCATTTTGAGTTACGATAACGATTCGAAAGTGCTTACGATTACTACGGACAACGGCAGCGTAGCGGCGTTCAAGCTTGAAGACAAAACGATTATCCGCTATGGAGACAGCACGATTCCGATGAGCAGCTTCCAAACGCTTTTCGTTAAAAATACGAAGGTTGATTTGAAGATTTCCAAAGACAAAATCGTGCAAATCGCAAATACGACGAAGATCGAAGGAACCGTAGCGCAGCTCAATGCGCAAATGGGAGAAATCACGATCCGCAGCGCCAGCGGCCAAAACCTTTCGTTTAAGGGCGGATCGACCACGCCGGTCGAAACGTTGGACAAAACGGGCGCAACGATGTCCGACCTGAAAGTCGGGGATACGGTTGCCCTTGGCATCAGCAGCGGTGCGCAGGAATACATCAGCTCGATCGCGGTCAAGAAGGTCGGCGTTTACAAAACGCTGGTTACGAACGTCAGTACCCGCCAGCTTAGCGTAAAAGACGAGAACGGGACGCTTTTGACTTTTGTCATCGAGAACAACGACAAAATCGTCAATCCCGGAAAAGCCTCTCACAGTTTCGAAGATATTGGGCTTGACGAATATGTGAAGGCAACGTTCAACGGAACGAAGCTGGATCAGCTTGTACTGCTCAATACGGTTCGCGGGAAAGTTACTTCGATGGATGTATCGCTCGGTACGCTGACAATTCAGGACTTCCAGGGCGGCGTCCAGGTACTGCCCGTCGGTCAACAGTATACCGTTAAATTGAACGGATCGATTTCGTCGGCGCTGAGCTCGATCAAACCGGACGACCGCGTGGAAATTATTAAAGACGCGAATGACAAAACGATTATTCAAGTCGCTACGCCGTCCAAGCGCACCATTTCTTCCTATGATACGGTGCTGAATCAGCTTTATTTGAAGCCAACCTCAAACAACGACAAAACAACGTATAACTTCTTCGCCAAAGCGTATTTGCACAAAGGGACCCAATCCGTCGCAGCGAGTGCGTTCGTAGAGAACGAAGAAGTGACGATTTATGTGCTGGATGACAAAATTATCGAGATCGAAAAGAAATAATCTATTAATTAATGTAACTTTTGTAGGACTTCTCCCGTCTATGTAGTAGGCAATCTGCTGCATGGGCGGTTTTTTTTCGTAAAAAGTTCTTATTTTCCCCAGTACAGAGATTGATTCGACTCTTTCGATTCGGTAAACTGGTAGAAAGGGAATGAAAGGGGCAGGGACGTTGAATCAGAAGGAAGCAAGATACATACTCGATACGATCGCAGCCATGTTCCCTGACGCCCACTGCGAGCTCCATCATTCGAATCCGTTCGAATTGACGATTGCCGTGCTCTTGTCCGCGCAATGCACGGATGAAACAGTGAACAAAGTTACCGCCACGCTCTTCCAAAAGTATAAACGGCCGGAGGACTACTTGGCTGTTCCTCTCGAAGAACTGGAGCAGGATATACGTCGAATCGGACTGTACCGCAACAAAGCCAAACATATTCAGGCGCTGTGCGCCATGCTGCTTGACAAATATAACGGGGATGTTCCCCGGGAGCATGAGAAGCTTGTCGAGCTGCCGGGCGTAGGCCGGAAGACGGCGAACGTCGTCGTTTCCAATGCTTTTGGCGTTCCAGCCATTGCGGTAGATACGCACGTGGAGCGTGTGTCCAAGCGGTTAGGTTTTGCCGGTGAGAAAGATTCGGTGCTTGAAGTCGAGAAAAAGCTGATGAAACGGGTTCCCCGGGAAGAATGGACACAAACGCATCATCGTCTCATTTTTTTCGGACGGTACCATTGCAAGGCGCAAAATCCGCAATGCGAAATTTGCCCGCTGGTCGAGCACTGTCGCGAGGGAAAAAAACGTATGAAAACGTCCCCGAGCAGGCAACCTAAACAGAAGGAAAAAGAAGCCAAGTTGTAAAAAAGAAAGGATTGAACCATAATGAAATGCATATCGGTATATACAAACGACTTTGAAGTGTTCTCGGACATCTACGAGAAAGTGCTGGAAACGCCGCTGCAGGAAAACGAAGAGAAACAAGTGGAAGGCATTACCGTTTCGGAATCCGGAAGCGTGCCGGAAAACTATTTGAACCGCATGAAGCAGCGTCCTGAAGTCGTCGTGATGAAAGTGCGCGACCGTGATATTACGATTTTGCAGCATCGCGACGTATTCGAAATTTTTATCCCGGAAGCGGAAAGTATGGTACACTAAAAACCGAAGCGATTCGGTTTTTTCTTTTTATATTTTTCATATAGAGCAGTCAGGGGTAGGGAGAAGGATGAAGAGCGTAATGGCAATGGGGGAACAAACCGTCGAAGCGGTGCAGGCGCTGCTCGTTCAAGTTGAGCAGGCCGGTGACGCGGAAAATGGGAGGAAGCTTCGGCAACTGCTGACGAAGGCGGAGAGCGGACGGCTCTCGATTGCGTTTTGCGGGCATTTCTCCGCAGGAAAATCAAGTCTGATTAACCGGCTGTGCGGCCATCCGCTGCTGCCGTCCAGTCCGATTCCGACAAGCGCAAATATCGTCAGCATCGTGAATGGGAAAGCGGGTGCGCAGGTCGTTCATCGGCTTGGCGAAGGACAGTACTCGGAAGCGAAGGTGGAGCAGGTGCCGCTGGAGGAGCTGGCCGAGCACTGCCGCAACGGGGAATCAATTGAAACGGTGGAAATCCGTTATCCGATTCCATTTCTTGGCGAGGCCGCTGCGCTTTTGGATACGCCGGGAATCGATTCGACGGACGATGCGCATCAGCTTGCGACGGAATCGGCGCTGCATTTGGCCGATGTCGTATTTTACGTCATGGATTATAACCATGTTCAATCGGAAATCAATTTGTCCTTTACGAAAAAAATGACGGAATGGGGCAAACCGCTTTATTTGATCGTCAACATGGTAGATAAGCACCGGGAACAAGAGCTGCCGTTCGAGAAATACCAGGTCGGTGTTCGCGAGGCTTTCGCGAACTGGCATGTTCGTCCCGACGGCATCCTTTACACTTCGGTGCGGGTGCCGGATCATCCGGCGAGCGAGTGGCACAAGCTCGACTGGCTGCTCGGACGGCTGATCGAGCTGCGTGAGCCGCTTGTGCGGCTAAGCCTGGAGAAGTCGGCCCGCGCTTTGGCTGCGGCGCATGCCGCCAAGATGGCCGAGGCGAATGAGCCGGCCAAGGAAGCGCTGCGCGCGAAGCTTGCCGCCGACGAGGGCACTGAAGCGGCACAGGAAGCTTATTTGCAGGTGAGCGCGGAGCTGGCGCGTCTTGCCGCACTGCCGCAGGAACTGGATCAGGCGGTGCGCAAATCGGTCGCGTCGGTGCTCGACAACGCGAACGTCACCCCGGCTGTGACGCGGGATCTCGCGCACGTCTATTTGGAAAGCCGCCGGCCGGGCTTCAAGGTCGGCTGGTTCGGTTCCGCCGCGAAGACGGCAACGGAAGTGGAGCAGCGGCTGGCCGCGTTCCACAAAGATTTTGCGTCGCAGGTCGAGACGCAGTTGGCGCGGCATGTACAGCAGGCGGTTAAGGCGGGGCTCGAAGGGCAAGGCCTTCCGCAAGCTGCCGTGACGGAAGCGGCGGATAGCATTCGTGGTGAAATTTCGCCGACATGGCTGGCCGCTCAAGTGAACGAAGCTGCTGTGTTCGGGAATGAATATACGCTGAATTATTCGAAGCAAATTGCTGCGGAAGCGAAGTCGCTGTACCGCAAGGAAGCGTTCGCGGCGCTCGACTCCCTGCTTGCGTCGCTGGATGCAGCGCTGGCGCCGCGCCGGGACGCGCTGCGGCGCGAACTCGCGGCCCTCGAGGCGCGGCTTGGCAGCCTGCGCGAGCTCGAGCGGCTCGCGCAGGCCGAGGCCGCCTACGGCACCGCGCTGCAAGCGCAGCTGCCGGCCGCGGTCGCGCCTGCGCTGCCTGCGCCGGAGGCGGCGCCCGCGGCCGCTGCGGCCGGCACTCCCGCGCCCGCAGCGCACGACCTGCGCGAAGCGCTCGCGCGGATCGCGCCGGGCACGGCAAGCGCCGACGACGGCGCGCCGGCGCTTGCCGCGGGCGACCACCGCCGGCGGCTGCGCTCCTCCGCGGCGCGGCTCACCGCCGCTGCGGAGGAGCTCGCAGGCGTCGCCGCGCTGCAGACGATCCGCCGCTCCTTGCGGGAGAAGGCGCAGCGGCTGGAGCACAACCGCTTTACGGTCGCGCTGTTCGGCGCCTTCAGCGCGGGCAAATCTTCATTTGCCAACGCGCTGATCGGCGAGCGGGTGCTTCCCGTATCGCCCAACCCGACGACGGCGGCGATCAACAAAATCATGCCGCCGGAGCCGGAGGCCGGTTGGCCGCACGGCACGGCCAAAGTCAAAATGAAAAGCAGGGAACGTCTTGAGTCCGATGTGCTCTATTCGCTTGAAGTGCTCGGCGCTGCCGCCGGTACGCTGGAGCAAGCCGTCGACGCGATATCGCAGCTGAAAGCGGAGCACGTGCCGGGCAAAGGCAAACCCCATTACGCGTTCCTCAAAGCGGTGGAAAAAGGCTGGGACGCCATGAGTCCGAGTCTGGGACAGGAACTGAAAGTGAGCGCGGAGGAATTTGGCGATTATGCCGCCGATGAGACCCGTTCGTGCTTCGTTGAGCTCATTGAACTGTATTACGCCAATCCGCTTACGGATCAGGGGGTCGTGCTGGTCGATACGCCAGGCGCGGATTCGATCAATGCGCGGCACACCGGCGTCGCCTTCGATTATATCAAGAACGCTGATGCGATCTTGTTCGTTACGTATTACAACCATGCGTTCTCGCATGCGGACAAACAATTTTTGCTGCAGCTGGGGCGGGTAAAAGACAGTTTCGAGCTCGATAAAATGTTTTTTATCGTCAATGCTGCGGACCTGGCCGCTTCGGAAGAGGAACTGGCAGGCGTGGTCGGCCATTTGGAAAGCAACCTGCTGCAGCACGGCATCCGCAATCCGCGTATTTATCCGCTGTCCAGCTACTATGCGCTGGAAGGGAAGATCAGTCACGATCGGCAAACCATGGCACAGTCCGGCATATTGCCATTCGAACGGCAGTTCGTACGCTTTACGTTCGAGGAGCTGCCCCGAATGGCGATCGACGCAGGGCTTTCCGACATTCGCCGAGCGGCGGGCGTACTACGGCATTGGATGGAAGGAGCGAAGGCGGACGCCGACGAGCGGAGCCGCCAGTCGCGCGAGCTTTCGGAGAAGCTGGCGTCGGCCAAAACCGATCTTGCCGCGTTTGAGCCGGAAGCCGACCTGCGGGAGCTTGCCAAAGAAATTCAAGAGCTGCTCTATTATGTGAAGCAGCGGACGGCGTACCGATTCGGAGATTTGTTCAATCTGGCGTTCAATCCTTCCGTCTTCAGGGAAGATACGCGGGATACGAAAATGGTGCTGGTGTCCGCTTGGGAAGATCTTAGGCGGATGATTTCCTTCGATCTGACGCAGGAAGTGCTTGCAACGACGCTGCGAGTCGAGAACAAAATCAACAAGCTGGCGGAGCGTGCCGCCCGGCAGTTAGCCGATGCGATCCGTGATCGCATCCCGTCTTTCGAAGACGCTGGCTTTGAACCGTTCAAGCTGCGAACGCCCGAACTCGAAGGCTCGCTGCCGGCGGAAGACATCGGAGCCAAATGGCTGTCCGGCTTCTTCAAAAATGCGAAGCAGTTTTTTGAAGGGGACGGGAAGCAAAAGCTTCGGACCGAGCTCGAGGCAAGGCTGAACGAGCCGATGACGCGGTTTGCCGAGGAGCAAGCGGCAGCGCTTGGGGCGGCTTATGCGGACCAACTGCGGGATGCATATCGCATGGTTACGGAGCGGATGACGCTGGCGCTGGAGGAACATGCCGAAGGGCTGATCGATGCGCTGGAGATGAAGATTGATCTGAGCGAGCTGGCCCAAAAGCATGATCGTTTGCTGCGATTTATCGAGAATAACGAAGCGTAAGCGGGATGGGAAGGAACGGCGGGGACTGGTGAACCCCGCTTTTTTGTATCAATCTGAAATCGCGGAGCGATATAACATAGTTGCTCCATCGCCAACGATATTCACCCTATCCGGCCACCGTACTTTGGAGCAAGCGCTTGTTCGTATAGTTCCGCTTCGATGAGCAGTATTTCTTTTTTTAGAATCGCAGGCAATTATTTCGCTAGCACGGGATCTTTGTGGACTTTTCGAGTGAAAATACAGTTTTGGCAAGACACGATCGGATCTTCATCGACTGGGTTTCGGTGAGGATCTTTTCTTATTTGGTGAAAGGGTTTACAATCGTAAGATTTCGTACCTTTTTCACGAAAAAGATAGACTCAGCTTCAAAAATGTGACGATTTGATGGAATTTTAAGTATTAAAGAAGATTATGGAATTTCCACTTGTTGCCGGTCCCGGAAGGGGATGCTACACTTCAAAGCATAGCTGAAACGCTTTCGCGGCGGCTCGACCCGCTTCGAAAGCCATTTTTGCTTTTACGGCCTGCGAGCGGGTGAATCGGCGGGTCGAGAGCGGGATTGCATACGCCTCGTAAGCGTATGCAACCGTGGAACAAACAACGTTGCATATACAGGAAGGCGGCTCTGTGACGCGTTCAAGACGGCAGAGTCCGGAGAAGGAGGGTCTCCATGAATGTTTTTCGACAGTTAAAGGAGTTTTATTGGCCGGAACGAAGGTTTTTGTTTTTTTCGATTTTTTGTTTGATGACGGCAACGGCGCTCGGGCTCGTATATCCGAACCTGCTTCGCTACTTGATTGACGAAGTCATCACCAAAAATCAGTTTGAGAAAGTTCCGTATTTGGCGCTTGGTGTCGTATGCGTCATGACGGTCAAAGCGTCGTTTCAATTTATGCATGGCGCTTCGAGTTCAAGACTGGGCAACCAAGTTGCCTACAATTTGCGCAACAAACTTTACGAGAAACTGCAATACTTATCCTTTCAATATTATGACCAAGCTCGAACGGGCGACCTGATGTCCCGTTTGACGGCCGATCTGCAGGCGGTGCGAGACTTCATCGGCTTCGGCTTCGTGCAAATTTTGAACGTATTCATGATGTTTACGTTCGGCATCATGATGATGTTCTCGATCAATTGGAAGCTGACGCTGCTCACGATGGTGTTCATGCCGTTTCTGGTGTTCACGGCGATCCGCTTTGAAGGGAAAATTCATCCGGCCTTCCGTTCGATCCGCAAATCGATGAGTTCAATGACGACCGCGGTTCAAGAGAATATCACCGGCGTTCGAACGGTCAAATCGTTTGCCCGCGAGCCGCACGAAATTGAAAAATTTTCGAACCGAAACGAAGATTATCAATCGAATAACGTGACGACGTCCGGCATTTGGGCCCGTTACTTTCCGCTCATGGAGCTGTTCGCCAATATGAGCGTTGTCATGCTCCTTTGCGTCGGAGGTTTGATGGTTATCGGCGGGTCCATTTCACTGGGGTCGCTCGTCGCGTTTTTCAGCTTGATCTGGTACATTATCGGACCGATGTGGGGCATCGGTTTTCATATCAATAACTTCACCCAATCGAAGGCGGCGGGCGAACGGCTGCTGGAGCTTTTGCATCAATATGTTCACGTGAAAAATAAGGACAATGCGCAGGAGCTGAAGCCGGAACAGGTGCAAGGACATGTCCGGTTTGAAAACGTAACGTTCGCTTACACCGAAAAACAGCCGGCCTTGACCAACTTTCAGCTGGATGCGCCAAAAGGCTCGGTCATCGGACTTCTCGGAGGAACGGGATCGGGCAAATCGACGGTCATTCAGCTGCTGCTGCGCGCGTACAACGTCAAGGAAGGGCGCATTACGCTGGACGGGACGGACATTCGTGACGTCACGCTCGACAGCTTGCGGCGTCAGATGGCTATCGTTTTTCAGGAAACGTTCCTGTTCTCGTCGACGATTCGCAACAACATCGCTTACGGCGTAAAAAGCGTATCCATGGAAGAGATCGTCAAAGCGGCTAAACTTGCGAAGGCGCATGATTTTATTATGGAGCTGCCGATGGGCTACGATACGGTTGTCGGCGAAAGGGGTCTCGGTCTCTCGGGCGGTCAGAAACAGCGGATCGCGATTGCGCGTGCGCTGCTCAAAAACCCGAAAATTTTAATTCTCGACGATGCAACGAGCGCCGTCGATATGGAGACGGAACACGAGATTCAGCAGGGCTTCGAGGAAGTCATGGCGGGCCGAACGACGTTCATCATCGCACACCGGATTTCCTCCTTGAAACATGCCGATGAAATCATCGTTCTTGACGAAGGCACAATCGTTCAGCGGGGAACGCACGCGGAATTAATGAAGCAGGAAGGCCCGTACCTGGAAACGTACAAAATTCAGTTCGCGGATCAGCCGGACGAAACCGGTTCCGCGGAATCCGGAGACGCGATTGCAAGGCGTCATCCGTCGAGCCGCCGAATGGATGAGGAAATCGTTCAAGCGGCCGAGGAAATCGCAGTCACATCGCAAGCGAAGGTCAGGGGGTTAGTACATTGAGCGCGCAAAAAGAAAAACATGCCGGCGATCGGCAGTCCGATAAGGAACTGCAATCCCGGTTCGTCTACCAGGACGACGAGGAGCTTGACAAAGGATTCGATATGGTTCAGGTCCAACGGCTTAGCCATTATATGAAGCCTTATGCCAAGCAGATCATCCCGATCATCCTGATTATGATGGTCGTCGGCGCGATGACAAAGCTGCTGAATCCGCTGCTGATCGCTTATGCGATCGACCATGCGCTGAAGAACGGAGATCGGAACGGGCTGCTATTGTGCGTCGGCGCGATGTTGACGCTGTATATTATTCAATGGGCGGCCAATACGTACCGGATCCGTTATACGAATATGATCGGTCAGCGCGTTATTTACGATTTGCGGCACGATTTGTTCAGCCACATCCAGCGTCTGTCGTTCCGTTTCTTCGACAAGCGCCCGGCAGGATCGATCCTGGTCCGCGTCACGAACTACGTCAACTCGCTGCAAGATTTGTTTACGAACGGGGTCGTCAACCTGATGATCGACTGCGTGCAGCTTGCGGGAATTATCGTAATATTGCTGTTGTACAATTGGAAGCTGGGACTCGCGATCATCGTAACCGTTCCAATCATGTTCGTCATTTCCACGAAGCTGCGGGTGAAAATTCGCCGCGCCTGGCAAGTGGTGCAAATTCGGACGGCGCGCATCAACTCGCACCTGAACGAATGCATCCAGGGCATCAAGGTGACGCAGGCGTTCACACAAGAAAAGGAAAACATCGCATTTTTCGACGAAATGAACAAAGACAACCACTACCACTGGAACCGCGCTTCTACATTAAACCAATCGTTTGGGCCGATTATCGAAGTGACGGGAGCGGTCGGCTACTGTATTTTGTTTTGGTTCGGAGCGCATTTGATTCAATCGGGAGAAATATCGATCGGCCTTCTTGTTGCGTTTGCGACCTATATCGGTCATTTCTGGGAACCGATCAACCGGCTCGGCCAAATGTATTCGCAAATGCTGATCGCCATGGCTTCGTCGGAGCGGATTTTCGAATTCATCGATGAAAAGCCGAACGTAGGAGAAAAGGAGCAGGCAATCGATTTGCCGAATATTCGCGGCGATATCGAATTCAAGCAGGTGGAGTTCGAATACGAGCCAGGCAGGCATGCGCTGAACAAAATTGATTTGAGCGTGAAAGCCGGTCAATCGATCGCGCTGGTCGGCCATACAGGATCAGGCAAAAGCACGATCATCAATTTACTGTGCCGGTTCTACGATGTGACGGGCGGCAGCATTTCGATCGATGGCCACGATATTCGGGATGTGACGATTTCCAGCCTTCGTTCGCAGGTCGGCATCGTGCTGCAGGATACATTCATTTTCTCTGGAACGATTCGCGATAATATCCGGTTCGGAAGGCTCGACGCGACGGATGAGGAGATTGAAGCGGCGGCCAAAGCGGCTCGCGCCCATGATTTTATCGTCAATTTGCCCCAAGGCTACGATACCGAAGTGCAGGAGCGGGGCAATGTGCTGTCCATGGGGCAGCGGCAGCTGCTATCGTTTGCGCGGGCGCTGCTCGCCGATCCCCGCATCCTTATTTTGGACGAAGCGACGGCGAGCATCGATACCGAGACCGAGCTGAAAATTCAGGAAGCGCTGAAAACGCTGCTGGCCGGACGCACTTCATTCATCATTGCGCACCGGCTGTCGACCATTCGTCACGCGGATCACATTCTGGTTCTTGACCACGGTCATATTATGGAGCAGGGAAATCATCAGGAACTGCTGGATCACAAAGGAATTTACCACGGTCTGATTCAGGCGCAGTACCGTTTTCTAAAAGAAACGGGCTAACGAGAAGTGAACGCCTCCTTTGGTTCGCGAATGCGAAACGGAGGAGGTTTTTTAGTGCTCCGATTTAACTTTTTACGTTCCGCCCGCGCTGAGCACAAAGGTCACTTTAAAAAGTTAAATCTTCGCTGCAACCGTGTTCCGTCCGTTGAACTTCTCGTATAACGTTTTCTTATTTTTTAAAAGTGATATCGTCCCGAACCCCACATATACATGAAAAGGTATGGCGGTGCCGCGATGCCCCAAGGGCATACGGTGGAAACCAAAACATCCATAAGCTGGGAGGAAAAGGACATTGAAGGATGGCGGACGCGCTGGAATAAAAACGCAAGGTGTCATTCAATGGCTGTTAGCCTTTACCGTGATTGTGGCGGTCTTGGTTTCGGGGCGTTTGTTCGTAAAGGCGCAGGTAACGACGAGGTATGATGTGTTTTTGGACGATCAGCTGCTTGGCACGGTAAGCGACCCGGAGCTCGTGAAGCGGTGGAAAATTTCGAAATACGCGGAATATTCCCTGCAGTACGACGGATCCCGAGTGACTTCTAACTTGGAGGAACTGCGTTTTGTAGACAATACGGCTTTTCAAGGCGCATTGGACAACGATGCGGTTCTTGCCGAATTGAATAACAAAATTATGATTGCGGTTTTCGCGGCGGAAATCCGTATTGACGGAAATACGGTAGGCGTTGTGAAGGATACCGAAGACGCGGCCTCGCTGCTCGAACGCGTCAAAGTGCCTTATATGGAGAAAAGGAAAGAAGCTTCCACGTTGTCGGCGGCCAGTGCAAACGTTGTCAATGCAGAAATGACGACGGCCTATGGGTTCGTACAGGACGTACAAGTGGCCGAGACCGTCACTGCGCCGGGAAAAATCGAATCGGCCGAAACGGTGCTGAACCGAATCATAACCGGAGATGTAAAGCCGGTCGAATATAAGGTGGAAAAGGGCGACTGCATTTCTATTATCGCGCAAAAATTCGGCATTGCCCCGCAAGTGATTTACGACAATAACCCGTCGATCAAAAACGATTTGATCAAAATCGGCGAAACGCTCAATTTAACCGTGTTGCAGCCGCTGCTTGCGGTAAAGACGGTAGAGACGCGAACGGAGGAAGTTAAAGTTCCGAGCGGCATCGTTTACGAGAAAGACAGCGAGCTAAAGTCCGGCGTGATCCAAATCAAATCGCAAGGCAAGCCGGGCCTCAAGAAGGTCACTTATGAAACGGTCAAGGTGAACGGACAAACGGAAGAAATGAACACGCTGAACGAAACGATGCTTGAAGAGCCGGTGCAGACGGTCGTCCGCCAAGGGACGAAAGTCATTCCGGGCGTAGGCACCGGAACGTTCGCGTCACCGGTTCTAAGAGCCAAAATCACGAGCGAATTCGGCTTGCGTTGGGGGACGAACCACAATGGGACAGACCTCGTTTCGGAGCAGCGCGCGATCCTGGCGTCCGATCACGGCAAGGTCGTCTTTGCCGGCGTCAAGTCCGGTTACGGCAACTGTATTATTATCGATCACCAGAACGGCTTTGAGACGTTGTACGGCCATTTAAGCAAGCTCGACGTGAGAAAGGGCGAGACGGTCAGCAAAGGCGAAAAAATCGGAACGATGGGCAGCACCGGCAATGCGACCGGCGTCCATTTGCATTTCGAAATCATCAAAAGCGGGGAGCAGCAAAATCCGATGAAATACGTACGGCTGTAAACCGATATACATACAGACCCCGGCAGACAACGTCCGCCGGGGCTTCTCCATGTGCGCCGTTGATTTGCAAAAAGCGCGACAAACCGCTACTCTAAAAAGTGAACTTGTCCATACGTGCAAATTTCGGAAGATCGGACGAATACTTTACGACGGGCTCTTGGAGTGCAGGGGGAAATGACATGTTTTCGACAAAAGGGTTATGGCGTGTCGTCGGCATTACCGCGTTGCTGTCCACGTTATTATGCGTGTTGGGCTTCGTTTATGCAATCAACCAGATCATGTTTCCGAAGCCGGTCGCTACAGAAGCGCCGGCCCCGCAAACGCCGGAAGAACATCGGGGAGAGGACGCATGGGCAGCCAAAGATCGTATCCGGATCGTAGCTTTGGGCGATTCGTTAACGGCAGGAACCGGCGATTTAACGGGCAAAGGCTATATCGGGCAGCTTCGGGATAAGCTTGAAAAACAGCTGGGAAAGCCGGTGTTCGTGTACAACAATTTCGCCATTCCCGGATTCCGTACGGCAGACTTGCTGAAGGACTGGGAAGCGAAGAAAGACATTGCGAAATCGATCGGGGAAGCCGACCTCGTGCTCATTACGATCGGCGGCAACGACCTGTTCGAAGGCGGCGCCGATTTATTCGGCTCCCAGAACGGCGAAGGTTTTAATCCCGCCGCGGCTGCGACGCGAATCCCGGAAGCGGCAAAGCGGCTCGAGCAAATATTCGACCGCGTATCCAAAGCGAATCCGAAAGCGAAGATCCTGTATGTCGGGCTGTACCATCCGTTTCTGGATTTGGATGCGAACCGTGCCGGCGGGCCGATCGTACAGCGGTGGAATATGGCGGCATTCGAGCTTGCGAACAAATATCCGAACATTACGGTGGTGCCGACATATGATTTGTTCGAACTGAACTTGAACAAATATTTGTACAGCGATCATTTTCATCCGAATCAATACGGATATGAACGAATGGCGCAGCGGATCGCCGATGTACTGCAATAAATGCCGTCGCATGAATAGGTGTAAGGGGGACTGGAATCGTGGGACAAGCGGCCGCAAAAGGGAGAGACGCGGAGATCGTTTTATCGGTGCAAAACGTAAAGAAACAAATCGGCAAACGGCTCATCATTAAAGGCATTTCATTCGACGTAAAAGCCGGTGAAATCTTCGGGTTTCTCGGGCCGAACGGCTCTGGCAAGACGACGACGATCCGCATGCTCGTCGATCTGATCCGTCCGACCGAAGGATCGATTGCCATCTGCGGCTATGACGTGCAGAAGGAGCACGATGAAGCGCTTCAATACGTGGGCTGCATCGTCGAAAATCCGGAATTGTACCCGTACTTGAGCGGGTGGGAAAATCTTGAGCATTTTGCCCGGATGCTGCCGGGGATTACCGAAGAGCGCATACACGAAGTGGTCGAGATCGTAGGGATGGATCATCGCATACACGATAAAGTCAAGACGTATTCGCTCGGCATGCGGCAGCGGCTCGGCATCGCCCAAGCGCTGCTGAACGACCCGAAGCTGCTCATACTGGACGAGCCGACCAACGGACTGGACCCGCAGGGCATTAAGGAATTGCGCGAATTTATACGACGGCTGGCCGAACAAGGACTCAGTTTGTTCGTCTCCAGCCATCTGCTCAGCGAAATTCAGCAAATGTGCGACCGGGTGGCGATTATTAGTCATGGCGAAGTGATCCGCGTAGGGGAAGTATCGGCGTTGATCGACGA
The DNA here is from genome assembly GCF_910594985.1 of Paenibacillus allorhizosphaerae. GTDB lineage: Bacteria > Bacillota > Bacilli > Paenibacillales > NBRC-103111 > Paenibacillus_G > Paenibacillus_G allorhizosphaerae. Next base: position 193,825 of record NZ_CAJVCE010000012.1, on the reverse strand, counting down.
ATCCGTCAGTACCGTCGTCTGGCGTGTGCTGCCTGCAGAGCCCGCGCTTTCGATCCTGCATGCGGAGGAGGATGTTAAAGTGCTGTCGCTGGGCGAGACGGAGCAGGCGAATACGGGAGAAGCACGGCCGGGGGAGCTTGCCGCGGACCGTATCGTTACCGAGATGAATCCGGAACGGATTCCGGCGCTGTCAGGCCGGATGGTCGATTGCGGCGTGCAATTGTATGGGATCGAGCTGAAACACCCGACCTTGGAGGACTTATTTTTGAAGCTGACGGAGGGTGAGCGCATTGGTTAGTCTGTACCCGCTCGTCAAGAACGAATGCATCAAACTCGTGAAAAAACGCCGGCTGCTCGTCGTTCTGCTCATCCTTGCCGCAATTATTCCGATGTTTACGTATGCGCAGATGAAAGTGACGCAAAACAATCAGAAGCAGTTCGGGACAACCGATTGGCGCGCGGAGCAGCGGCAGAAAATTGTCGATTATACGCGAAGTATCGGCAGCAACCGCATGCCGGAGGAGTGGAAGCAATGGCGGCGGGTGGAAGTGAAGCTCGCGCAGTACTATTTGGATAAAGATGTGAATCCGGCTTCACCGAACGGGGTAACCTTTACAAGAGAGTTTGTGAAAAACGCGGTCGGTCTTTTTATCCCGCTCATGGTTATGGTCGTAGCATCCGATCTCGTATCCGGCGAGCATACGTCGGGGACGATCAAGCTGCTGCTGACAAGGCCTGTCCGGCGATGGAAGGTGCTGCTGAGCAAACTGATTACGATCATGCTGTTTGTTTCTTTCATCGTTCTGGCAACCGGCCTGCTATGCTATCTCATCTCGGGGATTGTGTTCGGTTATGGCGGATGGGATATGCCCGTATTTTTCGGATTCCAGGTAAGCGGAACGGAAGTCGATTTTTCGAACGTTCGCCCAGTGGCACAGTGGCTTTATTTAATAATGGAATTGGGACTCGTCTGGTATGCGGCCCTGATCGTCGGCGTCATGACGCTCATGTTCTCAGTGCTTGTTCGAAGCACGGCGGCCGGGATGGGGATCATGCTCGCGGTGCTCATTTCGGGCTCGATCTTAACCAATATGGTCTCTTCCTGGGAGACGGCTAAATATTTATTTATGGTCAATTTGAAGCTGACCGATTATTTGACCGGGGCGCTTCCGCCGATCAAAGGCATGAATTTGCCGTTCTCCCTGGCTGTGCTGACCGTGTGGGGAATCGTTTCGGTATTGATCTCTTTTACCGTGTTTACGAAAAAAGATGTGTTGAACTAATCCGTTCAAATGTTATAATGCATTTTAGCTGAATGGATGACTTACGCGTTTAGGGAGGCTGCAATTTTGGCGGAACAACTCGATATTTTTGGTAATACGATAGCGGCGCCGCAGGATTATGGCGCAGACGATATACAAGTACTGGAAGGGCTCGTGGCGGTCCGCAAACGGCCGGGGATGTACATAGGCAGCACGAGCGCTTCAGGGCTTCATCATCTTGTGTGGGAAATTGTAGACAACGCCGTTGATGAGCATTTGGCCAAATTTTGCTCGCAAATCGACGTCACGATACACAAAGACCAATCGATCACGGTGTACGATAATGGCCGCGGTATTCCTACGGGCATGCATAAAACCGGCATCCCGACGCCGCAGGTCGTCTTTACGATTTTGCATGCGGGAGGCAAGTTCGGCGGCGGAGGGTACAAAAAATCCGGCGGTCTGCATGGCGTCGGCGCATCCGTCACGAACGCGCTGTCGGAATGGCTGGAAGTGGACATATACCGCGAAGGTAAAATTCACCGCCAACGCTTCGAGTATTGGGTCGACGAGCAGGGAAAAGAGCATGTCGGCGAACCGGTGACGGGGCTTGAAGTAACAGGCACGACGCGCAAAACCGGTACGAAAGTAACGTTTAAGCCCGACAAGCGGGTATTTCAAAGCGGAACGACGATTAATTTCGATACCCTGTACGAACGTCTGCAGGAAATCGCTTTTTTGAACTCCGGTCTGAAAGTGACGCTCACCGACGAGCGTGCTGACAAGAAAGAGGAGTTTCAATACGAGGGCGGCGCGAGCCAGTTCGTTCAATTTTTGAACGAGGACAAGGCGGTTTTACACGACGTCATTCATTTTGTCGCTGAGAAGGACGAGATCGAGGTCGAAGTGGCGCTGCAGTATAACGACGGTTATACCGAAACGCTCGTTTCGTTCGTCAACTCCATTCCGACGCGCGGAGGCGGGACGCACGAAACCGGCTTCAAGACGGCTTACACGCGCGTCATGAACGAGTATGCGCGCAAGAGCGGCATGCTCAAGGAAAAGGAGAAAAACCTCGACGGCCAAGATTTGCGCGAAGGCATGATGGCGGTCATCAACATCAAGATGGGCGAAGTCGAATTCGTCGGCCAGACGAAAGATCAGCTCGGGAGCGCTTCGGCCCGCAGCGCGGTGGATTCCGTCGTGTCCGATAAGATGGCCGTGTTCCTCGAAGAGAACCCGCAAGTGGCTCAGCTGGTCATGAAGAAAGCGATCCAGTCGGCCAAAGCCCGCGAAGCGGCGCGCAAAGCGCGGGAAGAAGTGCGCAGCGGCAAGAAAGGAAAGAGCGAGAGCTCGAACCTCGGCGGCAAGCTGACGCCGGCGCAGTCGAAGGACTACACGCGCAACGAGCTGTTCATCGTGGAAGGGGATTCGGCCGGCGGCTCCGCCAAGCAAGGGCGCGATTCTAGGCATCAGGCGATTTTGCCGCTGAAGGGCAAGCCGATGAATCCGGAGAAGGCCAAGCTGCTCGACATCATGAAAAATGACGAGTACAAGGCGATCATCGCCGCAATCGGAGCGGGGGTCGGACCGGAGTTTGACGAATCGGAGAGCAATTATGCGAAAATTATTATTATGACCGACGCCGACACCGACGGTGCCCACATTCAGGTGCTGCTGCTGACGTTTTTCTACCGGTACATGAAGCCGCTCATCGATGCGGGCAAAGTATATATCGCTCAGCCGCCGCTGTTTAAAGTGACGAAGAAGGCAGGCAAGAACAGCTCGATTCGATACGCCTGGACCGACGAGCAGCTGAATGCCTTAACCAAAGAACTCGGCAAGAACATCGAGCTTCAGCGGTACAAAGGTCTCGGCGAAATGAATCCGGATCAGTTGTGGGAAACGACGATGGATCCGGCTACGCGCACCTTGCTGAAGGTGCAAATCGAGGATGCGGCGAAAGCCGAGCGCCGCGTGTCCACGCTGATGGGAGACAAAGTGGATCCGCGCAAGCGCTGGATCATCGAGAATGTGGACTTCACCGAATACGAAGAATAACGGGGGGCCTTACGCTTGAGTATACCAGAAAAATTTTTGCCGGCCTTTCTCGAAGAGGTTGTCGGAGACCGATTCGGCCGGTATTCCAAATATATTATTCAAGACCGCGCGATCCCGGATGTTCGCGACGGATTAAAGCCCGTACAACGGCGTATTTTGTACGCCATGTACGACTCCGGCAACACGCCGGACAAGCCGTACCGCAAATCGGCCAAAACCGTCGGGGACGTCATGGGCAACTACCATCCTCACGGCGATGCTTCCATCTATGACGGCATGGTGCGGATGGCGCAGCCGTGGAAAATGGGCCATGTGCTGATCGACGGTCACGGCAACTGGGGTTCGCTCGACGACGACCCTGCGGCGGCGATGCGTTATACGGAAGCGCGGCTGTCTGAGATTGCGATGGAGCTGCTGCGGGATATCGAGAAGCGCACCGTGCAGTTCAAAGATAACTTCGACAATTCGACGAAGGAGCCGGTCGTGCTTCCGTCCCGTTTTCCGAACCTGCTCGTCAACGGCGTCAGCGGCATTTCTTCCGGTTTTGCGACAGAGATTCCGCCGCATAGCTTGCGCGAGGTCATCGATGCGTGCATTGCCTTCATCGACCGTCCCGAGTCGACGCTGGAGGACTTGATGGGCATCGTCCGCGGACCGGATTTTCCGACCGGCGGCATCATTATGGGCTCGGAGGGCATCCGCGAGGCTTACCGTACAGGGCGCGGCCGCATTTATTTGCGGGGGCGTACGGCGATCGAAGATATGCGCGGCGGACGTCAACAGATCGTCATTACCGAAATCCCGTATCAGGTCGTCAAATCGCGACTTGTGACGGCAATGGAAAACATTCGCCTGGAGAAAAAAATCGAAGGCATTACCGAAGTGCGCGACGAGAGCGGACGCGAAGGGCTGCGGATCGTCGTTGAATTGAAGAAGGAGGCGGACGCGCAAGGGATATTGGCGTATTTGCTCAAAAAGACCGACCTCCAGGTCGCATATAATTTCAACATGGTTGCCATCGTGAACAAGACGCCGAAGCAGCTAGGACTGATCGAGATGCTCGGGGCGTATATCGCGCATCAGAAAGAAGTGGTCACACACCGCTCCCAGTACGAGCTGGAAAAAGCGCTTGACCGCGCTCACGTGCTGGAAGGCTTGGTGAAGGCGCTCAACATTCTAGACGAAGTTATCGCAACGATCAAGGCTTCCAAAAACCGTCAGGACGCGCAGAACAACTTGGTCGAGAAATTCGGATTTACCGAACGGCAGGCCGATGCGATCTTGACGCTTCAATTGTACCGCTTGACCAATCTGGAAATTCATTCGCTCGAGAAAGAGCTGAAGGAAGTTCAAAAGACGGTGTCGTATCTTCAAGGTATATTGGGAAGCGAGAAAAAGCTGCTCGCCGTCATCAAAGAGGAGATCTCCCAAATTCGCGAAAAATACGGCATTAACCGCCGTTCCGATATTCAGGATGAGGTAGAAGAGCTGAAGGTCAATCTGGAAGTGATGGTTACCGCTGAGGATGTATTCGTTACGCTGTCGAACGACGGGTACATCAAACGTACAGGCAAGTTGTCCTTCATCCGTTCCGGCGGCGAGATTGATAAAACGGGGCTCAAGGAAGGCGACTACCTGCGTCACTTGTTCGATGTCAATACGCTCGAGAATTTGCTTATTTTCACGCAAAAAGGACAGTACTTCCTGCTGCCCGTGCATCAGATTCCGGAGTATAAGTGGAAAGACAACGGTACGGCAATCGTCAACGTCATTCCGATTCCGAAAGACGACCGGATCGTCGATGTCATCCCCGTTAAAGATTTCGAGGAGGCGGGCAAATCGCTTGTATTCGTAACCCGCAAAGGTCAAGTGAAGCGCACCGAATTGAAGGAGTATGCAACGAACCGTTCGATCGGTATCGTCGCCTGCAAAGTAGCCGAGCAGGATGCCGTGCTGAACGTGCTGCTGAGCACCGGTGGCAAAGATTTGCTGCTGGTGACCAAGCAGGGCATGTCGATCCGCTTCAAGGAAGACGAAGTCAACCCGATGGGACGTGCCGCTGGAGGCGTCCGCGGGATCCAATTGAAAGACGACGACGAAGTCGTCGCGGCCGATTGGATCGACGGCGATGAAGGGGAAGTCGTCGTGATCTCCGATCACGGCTACGCCAAGCGATCGCTAGTGGTCGACTACCCTGTGCAAGGGCGCGGCGGCAAAGGCATCATTACGTTTGAGTTCAAAGAAGGCAAACGGGTGAAGCCGAACGGCACCAAGCTTGTGCGTGCGTATGCGGTGAAAGAGCCGTTCGATATTGCGGCAGTGCTCAGTACCGGAGAGCGGGTTACGTTCTCGACCGAGCAGACGCCGATAGACGATCGCAAGTCGACGGGGAAACAAGTGGTTTCCCTCAACAAAAACGAGAGTGTCATCGATTTGATGAAGTTCGTTTAATCATAGCTGGAGTAGTTCGTTTCCAGCTTCTCCATAAGCCCGAGCAGCATTTCAAGAACGGCCCATACCGGCATCGAATCGTCCAACTTTTCGAGCCAGTTTGGGTCGTTTATAATTCCTTTTTGAAGCGCCAGCTCGCCGATTTTCATTTTCCATTCATCCATAAGCTGTCTCTCCTTTGCCGATTCACGATATGACAAGCTCCGCCGCTAGGCGACGATCATGGTTGCAATATATGTTGAAGCTCGTCAAAAGGTACATCATTTTATCGCTTCATGTCCTAAAATATTCATGCTATTAACCTTTTATTGCGCTTGCAAGAATGCTATAATAAGGGAAAACATTGGATATTTCACGGGAGTGGTGCTATGATTACCCAGGAATTTGCCAAGCTATGGTGGAAATTGTCCAAGGATTTGCGCACGCACATGGAGACCGAGCTTGCGCCAACGCTTACGGAAGGTCAGTTGAAAGTACTGGAGCTTCTTATGTACTCCGGCAAAGAGAAGATGAAGCCTTCGGATTTCATTGATCATTTGGATACGACGCCTGCCGCTATCACGACGCTGCTGGACCGGATGGAGAAGAGCGAGCTGATCGCAAGGGAACGGGACGAGAAAGATCGACGTATCGTTTGGGTGCTGGTGACGGGCAAAGGAAGGCACGAGTGCGAACGCGGGATCGCCATTCGCGAACAGTTTTTGCAATCGTATTTAAGCCGGATTTCATCGCATAATCAACAATTGCTCGTCTATTTGCTGGGAAAAGTAGCGAACGCTTAATGAAATAGGACTATATTCGCGAAATGCGAATATATGTTCTCATGCATAGAAAATTATGGTATGATAAAGAGGCAATAGAATCGGCCCCCAAGGGTGGTTGGCACGTCTCCTGGAAAGGAGGTGTTGCCATGGAAGTCAGGGATGCGTTGACGGTCATGTTCATGTTTGGCATGTTTATCATCGCCTTGCTTTCCTACTTGAAAAAAAAGTAGACCTCCCTTGAGCCCAACAAGCCAGGAGGTCTGCAGCGTTCCTTATGCCGATCGCCTTGAAGGCAATCTATTGTACGGAAACCGCGGATGCGCCAACATCTGCGGTTTCTTCGTTTCGTGAACGTTTGTAATTTCATCATAACATATTTGCACCGTTATTGAAAAGTCGGCGATTGCGTTTTTTCAGGCGAGCGCATAATCTCTAGTCCCACAAAATCCACGGATAGCTTCTAGGCGGAGCGGATGTGAAGCGCAGCTCCTCTTTGGTCACCGGATGGGCGAAGCCGAGCTCCGTAGACCAGAGCGCAATCTGCTGCCCGGGCGTCGCATGCTGCCCCCCATACCGCTGGTCGCCGACAAGCGGACAGCCGATCGTGGCGAATTGCACGCGAATCTGGTGCGGCCGGCCGGTGTGCAGCTCGATCTGCACGCGGGATAAGCCGTCGGCATGACCGGTTACGCTGTAGTCGAGCAGCGCTTCCTTTGCACTCGGTTTGCCGGCCGGCACGACGGAAACGGTGTTCGTCTTCGAATCTTTCAGCAAATAATGCCTCAGACTTCCTTGCGGCTCCTTCAGCTTGCCGTGAACGATCGCCGTATATTTCTTGCGAATTTCGCGTGTACGTACGGCATCCGACAATCGTGAAGCCGCTTTGGACGTTTTGGCGAATACCATGACGCCGCCGACCGGACGATCCAGCCGGTGAACGAGACCGAGGTAGACGTTGCCGGGCTTGTTATGACGTACTTTCAAGTCCGCCTTGATCAGCGACAGCATATCGGGGTCTTGCGAGTCGTCTTCCTGGGTCGGCACATTCGGAGGCTTGACGACGACGATAATGTGATTATCCTCGTACAGGACCGGGATGGAAGGGGAAGCGCCGGCCATATGCTACGCCTCCCAACGCCCCAGAATGCCGCACGGCAGCGACAGCTTGGAAGCGGTGATCGGCAGTCCGATTTCGCCGCAGCTAATCGTTCCGCCGTACTTGCGGCCTATGGACAAGGAAAGTATGTTTTTCAAAACGGTAGCCGATATACCCGTTGTATAAGAGTTGATCAGGAAAAACAACGGCTTGTCCGTCAGTATTTCCATGCACGACTCGACGAACGGATACAAATTCGTTTCCAGCTTCCATGTTTCTCCGTTCGGACCGCGTCCGTACGACGGCGGGTCCATAATAATCGCATCGTATTTGCTGCCGCGGCGCTGCTCGCGCTGCACGAACTTGAATACGTCATCGGTAATGAACCGGACCGGACGATCGCCAAGGGCGGAAAGCTGCAAGTTTTCCTTGGCCCAAGTGACTACGCCTTTGGATGCATCGACGTGACACACTTCAGCGCCGGCCGAAGCGCAGGCTACGGATGCGCCACCGGTGTACGCGAATAAGTTCAGAACCCGAATCGGCCTGCCGGCACTGCGGATTTTGTCGATCATCCAACTCCAGTTCACGGCCTGTTCCGGGAACAGGCCCGTGTGCTTGAAACTCGTCGGCTTAATATGAAACGATAAACCTTTATAGGAGATCGTCCATCGTTCCGGGATTTCCTTCTTATATTCCCAGCTGCCGCCGCCGCTGGAGCTGCGGTGGTAATGTGCATCCGCTTCGCGCCAGTCGCCGGTTTCTTTCAGCAGCGGCCAAATGATTTGCGGATCGGGGCGTCTCAGCACGATGCTGCCCCATCGTTCCAGTTTTTCGCCGCCTCCGGTATCAATCAGCTCGTAATCTTTCCAATCCTGTGCTGCAAACATAAATAGGGACCATCCTTTGTCGGTAAATGTTTCTTGGTTCTTAAACATTCTACACGATTTGACGATCGGATACCACAAATCGGCTGATACGTGAAAACAGAGGCAGACGGATGTTAAAAAAAATATAGTCTACACAATTTGGTAAAAAAGGGATAAAGTTATAAAGCCGGCCGGCAGAAGTGTCTAATATTCATTTATTATTTAGAGATCCATCCTGAGGAGCGAATGTTCATGTCGCATTCATCATTTGTTTTTCCCCGATGCAGGCCGGAAACCGTCGGTATTTTGCCGTCCTCCGTTTCGGCATTTTTGAAAGAAGCGGATTCCAGGCAAATCGGTCTGCACTGCTTTATGCTGCTTCGATACGGACAAGTGGTTGCCGAAGCGCAATGGGCTCCCTATGATTCGGAGATTCCGCGTATGCTGTTCTCCTTGAGCAAAAGCTTTGTTTCAACGGCAGTAGGCTTTGCTGTGGACGAAGGACTGCTGGCTGTCGACGACTTGGTACTATCTATATTGGGAGAACGGAGCACGGAGAGCGACGATCGATTACGCTTACTACGCGTAGAACATCTGCTAACGATGTCGACCGGACAAACGAATATGGCGGTTCGCCGATGCTGGAACAGCCGGACTCGGGAAAAAGGGAACTGGGTGCAAGATTTTTTGGATGTGCCGATCGAGCATGAACCGGGAACTCATTTTGCGTATAACAGCTGCGCTAGTTATTTGCTTTCGGCCATCGTTCAAGAAGTGACGGGCTTACACTTGCTTGATTACTTGGCGCCAAGGTTGTTCGAACCGCTTGGGATCGAGGGAGCGAAGTGGGAGTCTTGTCCTGACGGCATTCATCTTGGAGGCTCCGGACTTTGGTTGAAGACGGAACACTTAGCCCGTTTTGGGCAACTGTATCTTCAGAAAGGCCGGTGGAACGGCAAGCAGCTGCTGTCTGAAGGCTGGATTCGCGAAGCGACGTCGTTGCATATTTCAACGGGGAGAAAAAAACGGGACTACCAGGGATATGGCTATCACTTTTGGCCGTGCCGGCATGGAGCTTTCAGGGCTGACGGGGCCCAAGGGCAACTTTGCATCGTAATGCCGGACCAGGAAGCGGTCATTGCCGTAACGGCCGGGGTCAAGGAGATTCAAGAGGTGCTTGACCTGATATGGGAGCATCTGCTGCCCGGTATGCAGGATAACCCGCTGCCTCATGATGATGCACATTTTAGCGAATTGACAAGCAGAATGGATTCCATAGCCTACGCTCCTTTGGACTCGAACCGACCGGTAACTTCTGCGGCAGAACGGGTATCCGGCTACCGGTACGATTTTTCCGCTAATGAGCTGCACCTTTATGCCGCCTCGATCCGGTTTGCGGGGGATACATGCGAGATGACCTTGTGGAATCCCCAAGGGGAGCATTTCGTCAGCTGCGGGATCGGTTATTGGGCGAGCGGCAGCATGGAACTGCGAGACCATTCGTTCGCCGTTGCCGCGAGCGGGATGTGGAGTGCCGCCGACATCTTTGAGATGGAGTGGCGGTTTATCGAGACGCCATACACGCTCAAGATAAAATGTACATTTACCGATGATCTGGTGGATGTTCAAGTGACGGAAGCGATTAAATCGGACATACCTATCCGATTGCAAGGAAGAAGGATATAACATTTTTCGGAATGACGGAGGGTTGGAGATGCAAATTCTTTTCATTCGACACGGGCAATCGGAAGCGGACGTATTGAATGTGCATGAAGGAAGAGCGGATTTCCCGCTGACCGAACTCGGCCGCAAACAAGCGGCTTTGCTGGCGGAGAGAGTACTTAGCGAATTCCCGCCACAATTGATTTGGGCCAGTACGCTGAGAAGAGCAAGCGAAACGGCTGCCATCGTTGCGGATAAGGTGAAATGTCCGGTTCAGTATGAAGACGATTTAATGGAGCTAAACAATGGCATTTTGGCAGGTCTGTCTTTCGAAGAAGCAAAGAAGTATCCCTTGCCTCGAAAGTTAAAACTTCACGAACGGATCGAGAACGGGGAATCGGCCATCGAGTTTCGCATGAGGATCGAAGCCGTATTTTCTAAAATTGTCAGTTCCGCCAATCATGAACGCATTGCCATCGTATCTCATGGAGGGTGATCAACTGCCTGCTCCGCTCCTTTTTTAAAATGCCGGTTAATAAGGATTTTTATTTTAACAACGGAGACACGGCCATTCACTTGGTGGAAATGAAGCCAAACGAGCGAAGAGTCCATTTCCTGAACAATACTTCTCATATGGACGCGTTACGATAAAGCGACGGCGGTATCATATAAAATGCGAAAGGGGCGGCCTCCATGGCCCGCCCCTAATGAACATATGTGCTCGCACTCCGTATCCGAAACGGCAGAGTCGATCAACGACATATTACTTCTTCGACAGCTCGATTTTCTCGATAAGTCCCGGCAACTCGTCATTCATGAATTTGTTGTAGTGCTCGTTGACCAAACCCTGAACAATTTCATCCTTCGCTTCTTCGATGTGAAGGGTCCTCAACGATTCGACGCGAATGACGTGATAACCGAACTCGGTTTCTACCGGTTTGCTGATTTCATTCAGTTTAAGCTGCTTTACCGCATTTTTGAACGGTTCCACCCAATCTCTGACCATCGCATCCTCATAAAGCCCCCCGTTATCCTTGGAGCCCGGGTCTTCGGAAAACTGCTTTGCCAGCTGCGCAAAATCTTCGCCTTTATCCAGTCTCGCCTTTAAATCTTGAGCGAGCTTGAGCGTATCTTCCTTGGAGCGCTGGTTGCCGTTCGGATCGGAGAAGCCGATCAAGATGTGGCGGACCGATGCGGACAGCAGCTCCAGATGGGTTGCTTGATCGACGTATACATTCCGGATCTCCAAATCCGTTATCCCTGAAGTCAGCACTTGATTGCCTCCGACATACAGCCGGACGAAGCCGCGCAGGTCTTCCACGGTAAATCCTTCCTTCGCGAGGAGCGACGACAGATCGTCGCTGCCGCGCGTCAGCAGAAGGTATTGTTTGATTTGCTCCAACTGCTTGTCCGTCTCTTTCGTTACCGCGTCTTTCATCTCGTCGGTCAATCGGCTGTCCAGAATGCGGTAGCCGATCAGATGCCGCAGCGCCATGTCCATGAACCGTTGATCCTGCGTATTTCCAACAACCGAAGATTGGACAAAGCGGTTCAGCTTGATATACGTATCCAGCTCCTCTTGCGTGACTTGCCCGCCTTGATAAGCGGCTACGATCGCATTCGGTTTCTTGCCTACCCAGATTGTTTCGGTATCGGCATCATAGCCGACTTCCTTGCCGAGCGCCTCGCTGACGAAGCGAAGCGGAACGTACGTCGTTCCGTTGTAGATGAATCCGGCCCCTTGTTCTTCTGTCGGTTTTTTCTCCACGCCGTCGAACATATATTTCAGATTTTGGAAATATACTTCAATCTGTGTCCCGCTCGCAAAGGCGATCGACCCTGTCATCATTACGCCCAGCGATAAACCGAGTACAAGCCCTTTCACTTTATCGTTCATTGTATTCTTTGTTCCTCTCTTCCTGCACTTTGGTTATGTGTTCTCATCCTCATCCGGTTGACCGGCGAATGACGCATGCTACAATCAATTCTCCGTGGACAGGTAAAATCCTGCTTTTTCCATAAAATGTATTTACGAAATTCGACGTGATCAGTCAAAAGAAGACATGTGAAAAATGCATGCGGCAGAGAGGAATTTAAAGCGCGATGTAGTATTTCTGTTATATAGGCTCAAAAATCAAACAAAGAGGGGATGAATCGGTCGTGAACAGCTTAATCCCCGGCCCGGAGGACTTGTTTTTGTTCCATGAGGGCAATTTGTTCCAGAGCTACCGTATGCTCGGCGCACATCCGGCCGACATCGGCGGAGTAGCGGGCGTTCGTTTCGCCGTATGGGCGCCGCACGCCAGTCAGGTCCGGGTGGTGGGCGATTTTAACTGCTGGGACGGAACGGCGCACCCGATGCAGAAGATTAGTACATGGGGGGTATGGTTTCTTTTCGTGCCCGGGGTGCGCGAAGGGGAGTACTACAAGTACGAAATCGTCACCGCCTCCGGCACGTTGCTGTACAAAGCCGATCCATATGCGTTCTGGTCGGAGCTGAAGCCGGGGACGGCATCCCGGGTCGTTTCGCTGGAAGGCTACGAATGGACGGATCAGGCATGGCAAGCGCAAAAAAGAGGCCGCTCGGTTTATCGCTCGCCGATGAACATTTATGAGGTGCATCTGGGGACGTGGAAGAAGAAGTCGGACGGAAGCTGCCGAACCTACCGGGAACTGGCCGTGGAGCTTGTCGCCTACGTGAAGGAAATGGGCTACACGCACATCGAGCTGCTGCCTTTGGCTGAACATCCGTATGACCGTTCATGGGGCTACCAGGCTACCGGATATTACTCCGTAACAAGCCGTTTCGGGACGCCCGGCGACTTCATGTATTTCGTGGACCGCTGCCATAGTGAAGGCATCGGCGTCATCATGGACTGGGTGCCGGGTCATTTTGTCAAAGACGAGCATGGGCTGCGGCAGTTCGACGGGAAACCGCTGTACGAATACAACGATCCGGCGATAGCGGAAAAAACCGAATGGGGGACATTGTCCTTTGATTATACCAAGCCGGAAGTCGTCAGCTTTCTGATCTCCAATGCGCTCTTCTGGCTCGACCGCTACCATATTGACGGATTGCGCGTCGATGCCGTTGCCAGCATGCTGTTCCTGAATTTCGGCAAGCCGCGCGAGCAATGGGTGAAAAACGCCCGTGGAGGGGACGAGAATCTCGAGGCGATCGATTTCATCAAGAAGCTGAACCATACGGTATTCCGCTACTTCCCCGATGCGCTGATGATGGCGGAGGATTCCACCGATTGGCCGCTCGTAACGGCGCCCGTGCATGAAGGAGGTCTCGGTTTCAATTACAAATGGAACATGGGCTGGATGAACGATATGTTGAAATATATGGAATTGGATCCGTATTTTCGGCACAGCCGTCATCAGCTGCTGACCTTCAGCTTCATGTACACGTACTCTGAAAACTACGTGCTCCCGCTTTCCCATGATGAAGTGGTGCACGGCAAGAAATCGCTGCTGAACAAAATGCCCGGGGACTATTGGCAAAAGTTTGCCGGTCTGCGGACGCTCTACGGGTATATGATGGGGCACCCGGGGAAAAAGCTGCTCTTTATGGGCGGCGAGTTCGGGCAATTTGACGAGTGGAAGGATTTGGAGGACCTCGACTGGGAGCTGCTCGGATATGACAGCCATCGCAGCATGCACCGGTTTGTTCGCGATTTGAACCGGGTCTATTTGCGGGAAGCTTCGCTCTGGGAGCTGGATCACCGGCCGGAAGGCTTTTCCTGGATCGACCCGCACGATCATAAGCAAAGCATCGTCACCTTTATGAGGAAGTCGTCCAAACCGGAAGACCACTTGATCGTCGTAAGCAATTTTACTCCGGTATTCCATGAAAAGTACCGGATCGGCGTACCGTTTGCAGGCGATTATGTCGAACTGCTGAACAGCGACGCAGGGGAATACGGCGGCTCCGGCCAGCTGAACGCCGGCATGTTGAAGGCGATTAATCGGCCATGTCACAATCAGCCGTTCAGTTTGCAGATCGCGGTGCCGCCGCTCGCAACCGTTTTTTTCAAACCTATCAATATTCATCGTAACAGCACAACCCAATAGTGACAGAAGGGTAGAGAAGCCGATGCGTAAAAAAGAGTGTGTGGCCATGCTGCTCGCAGGTGGCGAAGGAAGACGGTTAGGGCTATTGACGAACAAACTGGCAAAACCGGCAGTTCACTTCGGCGGAAAGTACCGGATCATCGACTTTACTTTAAGCAACTGCACTAACTCCGGAATCGATACGGTCGGCGTGCTGACGCAATACCAGCCGCTCGTGCTGAATACATATATCGGGATTGGAGCCCCGTGGGATTTGGATCGCAAACACGGCGGCGTGACCGTGCTTCCGCCGTTTATGGAACAGAGCGGGGGAGACTGGTACAAAGGAACAGCGAATGCGATCTACCGCAACATTTCGTTCATCGAGCAATACGACCCCGAATACGTGCTCATTATTTCGGGCGACCACATCTACAAAATGAACTACGATCTCATGCTCGACTTTCACAAAAAGAAAGGGGCGGATGTTACGATTGCCGTCATTCCCGTCAAATGGGAGGAGGCGAGCCGGTTCGGCATCATGAGCGTCGATGAGGAAGAACGGATTACCGAATTTGAAGAGAAACCGAAAGAGCCGAAGAGCAATCTGGCTTCAATGGGTATTTATATATTCGATTGGAAAGCGCTGAAGCAGTGCTTGATCGAGGATGAAGCGAATCTGGAATCGAGTAAAGATTTCGGCAAAGATTTGATTCCCGGCATGCTGAGAGATCAGCGGAACATGTACGCTTACCCATTCGCCGGCTATTGGAAAGACGTCGGCACGATTCAAAGTTTGTGGGAAGCCAATATGGATTTGCTCGAAGAAAAGCCGGAATTCAATTTGAACGACAGCGAATGGCGTATCTATTCGGTGAATCCGTGCCAGCCGGGTCAATATATCGCATCTACCGCGCAAATCCGTCGTTCCCTCGTCAATGAAGGCTGCTGCGTGTTCGGCGAAGTCGATCATTCCGTACTGTTCTACGGCGTGACGGTAGGCGAAGGCAGCTTGATCAAGGATTCGGTCATTATGCCGAATGTAACGATCGGCAGCAACGTCATCATCCATAAGGCGATTATCGGAGAAGGCACGGTGGTGGAAGACGGCAGCGTTATTGGAGATCCGGACAGCGGAGCCGGTCAGGACATTATTTTGATCGGCAGCAACGAGCGAATCGGCAAAGACACTATGGCATCGGCGAAAGGGTGAGTCTTATGAAGCGTATGATGGGCGTGATCAACTTGGTGAATGAGCCGGAAGATTTGGAAGAGCTGACCTATAATCGCTGCGTCGCGTCGGTTCCGTTCGGATCGCGGTACAGACTGATCGATTTCACATTATCGAGTATGGTGAACTCTGGAATCGAGAACGTCGCCGTATTCACGGAGCACAAATACCGGTCGCTGATGGATCACCTCGGGCCCGGGAAGGAATGGGATCTTGACCGCAAGCGCGGCGGATTGTTCCTGCTGCCGGCGGTGCTGCACGAGAAGACGGGGATGGCCCGCGGCGACCTGTTCCAATTTTACAGCCACCGGGACTACTTCTACCGCGGACGCGAGGAATATGTCGTCATTACGCGCAGCCATCTCGTGTGCAATATCGACTTCAACGCCGTGCTGGACTATCATCTGGAGAAAAAAGCCGACGTGACCGTCGTCTACAAAAAATCCGATGACGAGGAGCTCGCCAAATTCCGGCGCATGGCCGTCAAAGAGGACGGGCAAGTCACGGTGATCGAAGATCATTCGGGACGGCTGCGCACGGACAATATCTCGATGGAGATGTACGTCATGAGCAAGGAGCTGCTGCTGGACATGGTCGAGACATGCCTAGCCCAAGGATACGATCATCTGGTGCGGGACGGCATTATGAAAAATATCGACAAGCTCGGCGTTTATGGATACCAACACGTAGGCCATACTGGCATTGTAAATACGATCCAAAGCTATTATAAACACAGCATGCAGCTGCTCAATCCGAAAATTTGGCGCGAGCTGTTTTTCCAGAAGCATCTGATCTACACCAAGGTCAAGGACGAACCGCCGGCCCGTTATGCGGAGCATGCGCACGCCCGCAATTCGCTGATCGCCAACGGATGCGTGATCGAAGGGAAAGTCGAGAACAGCATATTGTTCCGGGGCGTGAAAATCCGCAAGGGCGCTTATGTGAAAAACAGCATCATCTTGCAAAACTGCGAAATCGACGAGAATGTCATTATCGAGAACGCGATCCTGGACAAAGACGTGTTTATCAACAGAGGCCGTGTGCTCACGGGAGACAAGCAAGCACCGTTTATCGCTTCCAAAACCAAAGTCATTTAATGGTAAAATGACGTGCCTGTACCCTTGTATGCAAAAGATGGCGGGTCGCGTCAATATATAAAGGAGTGGATGGAAGCCATGAAAGTGTTATTTGCCGCGTCAGAAGCCGTACCGGTTGTGAAGACGGGAGGGCTCGCCGATGTGATCGGCTCGTTGCCCAAGGAACTCGCCAAGCTTGGAGTGGATGTGCGCGTTATATTGCCGAAGTACGAAGACATTCCTCATCATTTCAAGGAACGCATGGAGCCGGTAACTGATTTTGAGCTGCAACTGGGCTGGAGAAAATTGTACTGCGGCGTATTGAAGCTGGAGATGGGCGGCATTATATTTTATTTCATCGACAATGAGTTTTATTTTGGCCGCAAAGGATGTTACGGATACGGCGACGATGCGGAACGGTTTGCTTTCTTTTGCCGGGCGGTGCTCGATTCGATGCAGTATCTCGACTTCATACCTGACGTGATTCATTGCCACGATTGGCAGGCCGGCATGATTCCGGTGCTACACCGGGCGCACTTCAGCTATCTGCCGGCTTATGCGCATATCCGAACGGTCATGACGGTACATAATTTAAAATACCAGGGCGTGTTCGCCAAGGAGCAGTTCCAGGATTTTTTCGCGCTCGGGGAGGAGCATTTCAGCGGATATGCGCTTGAGCTGCACGGCGGAGCAAGCTTTATGAAGGGCGGCCTGCTGTACTCCGACTTTATCACGACCGTCAGCCCGACTTATGCGGAAGAAATTCAGACGCCGTATTACGGCGAATACCTGGATGGACTGCTGCGCAGTCAGCAGCACCGGCTGCAAGGGATTATTAACGGACTGGATTACGAAGCGTTCGACCCGATGACCGATGCGCATGTCGAAATCCATTACCGCGACTCGCTCGCCAAGAAACAGCTGAACAAGCTGAAGCTGCAGGAGCGGCTCGGTCTCCCGGTCAGCAAGGAGATCCCGCTGATTGCGCTTGTCACCCGTCTGGTCGATCAAAAGGGCATCGCCTTAATCGACCGCGTCGTCGCGGAGCTGATGGCGCTGGATGCGCAATGGGTCGTGCTGGGCACGGGGGAGCCGCAATTCGAGCAGCTGTTCCGCTGGGCGGCGGACCAATACCCGGACAAACTGTCCGCGAACATTTCGTTCGACGAGGCGCTTGCCCGGCAAATCTATGCCGGTTCCGATCTTTTTTTGATGCCTTCGCTCTTCGAGCCATGCGGCATCGGCCAGCTGATTGCGATGCGGTACCGCAGCGTACCGATCGTACGGGAAACCGGAGGCTTGAAGGATACCGTTGCGCCGTATAATGAGGCGACCGGCGAAGGCACCGGCTTCAGCTTTACCAACTATAACGGGCACGACATGCTCCATACGATTCAAAGAGCGGTCCGCTTGTATCATGAGCCGGCTGTTTGGGACAATCTTGTAGCGAACATGAAGAAAAAAGATTTCAGCTGGCGCAAATCGGCTCAGCAATATGCCGACCTGTACGATAGACTGGTTACTAGGATATAATGGCAGGAAAGCTGTTAAAGGAAACCGATATCCTGAACGGATGTTGGTTTTTTCCTTTGAAAGGAGGCAAGCGGCATGAAGATACGGATCAAGCTGTCGGTAGCGGGAGAACTCGTGAAGGAAGCCGATGTGGACGTAGCCGATATGAAAATGGAGGAACTGACGGACGAGGAGAAAGAGAACGCCGTAGAAATCATTGTGCGCGACTGGGCCAATCGGAATTTGCATATCGAATGGGAAGCGGAGCCGGAAGACCCATCGTAAAGTTCATTGAAGAGGAAGGTGATTCGATGCGCAAATATGTCTTAACCGATTTGGACGGCACGCTGCTTCGATCGGACGCGACGCTGTCCGCTTACTCGCAAAACCTGTTGACCCGCGCGCTCAAGGAAGGGCATGTGATCAGTTATGCAACAGCACGCAGTTATACCAGTTCGATGAAGGTGGTTGCCTCCGTGCCGTGGAATCATCCCGTCGTGCTATATAACGGAGCACTGCTTTATGATCCGGTGAACTGTAAGGTGCTCGACGGCCATTTTCTCGATACCGCGATAGCGCTTCGAATCATAGAGATTGGACGGCGGCACGGCATCGTCCCGTTATGGTTCGGGCTCGACGAGGAAGCGAGAGAAATCGTGCTGCACGAACCGATGACACGGGACGGCGACAAGCAGTTTCTTGCCAGCAGGGAAGGGGATCCGCGATTCCGGGAGCAGCCGGTGCTGACGCCGCTGCCCGGGATGCGTACGCTGATGCTGACCTATATTGGACTCGAGCGGGAGCTTGAACCTCTGCGCAAGGCTGCAGCGGAACGGCTCGGAGCCGAAGTGCACCTTAATATGATGCCGGATCGCTATATACGCGATCATTATTTTCTGGAGTTTAGCGATCCGAAGGCCAATAAGCGGGAAGGACTGAAGCTATGGGCTCGGCACGTGGGGGCTTGTCCGGAGCGTATTATCGTATACGGTGACAATTTGAACGACATCGGCCTTTACGAAGCTGCAGGCTGCAGGGTGGCCGTTGCTAACGCGCATCCGGTTCTTCGCGAGATGGCTGACCGGATCGTGGCCAGCAACGACGAAGACGGCGTAGCTTGCGATGTCGAACGCGAATTGTTCGATGAGAAGAACCGCTTGTCCGTGTGAGAGGCCTATCCGTTCTTGGCGTTACGATAGAGGGGAATGTTCAGGCCTTGGGATCGCGCCCCAAGGCTTGATTTGCCGTTATGTACGATCATACACGGCTTGCATCATCGTAGTACATCGTTTCTTTGTTGAAAGAGCGGTTAATATTCAAGAACGTATGCAGCAGCTCAAAAAGTTCGGATTGATTCAATTGCACATGCATCGGCGCGGCGGTTTCCGTTCCTTCCGACATTTGCAGCATAATCGATTTGCGTTCCGGGTTCATTTGAATTTCCAACGTTTCTTTTTTCCACACGCTTTCCCACATGCCATGACCACCTATCCTTTCGTGTTGTCCGTATGCCCCAAAAAACTGGGACGAATAGAGTATATGCACGCCTTGACGGATTATGAAACAATCGATAATGTCTTGTGAAATTTTTTCATGCCAGACCGCATAAGAACGGGAGGCCCCGTACATAATACTTTTACAGCACTCGATAAAGTGCTTTCAAACCCAACTTAGGAGGTCATACTTAATGGCAACAGGTCAATCTCGCTCCAGCAACCAATTGGTGGTACCTCAAGCAAATGCAGCGTTGGAGCAACTGAAGTATGAAGTCGCACAAGAATTGGGCATTCAAATTCCGCAAGACGGATACTACGGTTTCATGGCTACACGCGATACCGGTGCAATCGGGGGCCACATCACTCGCCGCCTGGTTCAAATCGCAGAACAACAACTTTCTGGAAACAGACTCAGATAAGCTGCTTTATAAGCGCGCGAAAGCCGGGAGATATTCGTCTCCCGGCTTTTTGCCGCTTCCGAATTACCGTCAACTTCATCATTTATACTATTCAACTCTTCCTGCTTCTGGTAAAGTGATTACTGTCGATAACCAACCATACCGTAATTAGCACAGGAGGAGCTTATGGCAGCGAATACACACGAAGGTTTGTACCAAGGAGAAAAAGCCGTCTGGCTTGAGGCCGGCCCATACGAGGCTGCCGTTCTCCCGGAAATCGGAGCCAATCTCATCGCTTTTCGAGACACAGTCAAACAATACCGGTTTTTGCATGAACCGACTGCGGAGGAAATGGAGTCCTTTAAGGCCAAACCGGTCATTCACGGGATTCCGGTGCTGTTTCCGCCGAACCGTTACGAGGACGGGAAGTTCCCTTGGAACGGCAAAGTGTACTCGTTCCCCGTCAATGAACCGAGCACGGGCAATCATTTGCACGGCTTTTTGCATTATATTCCTTGGGCCGTCGAAAGCCGCTCGAACAGCGAGACGGAAGCGCGGGTCACACTGGTGCAGCAAGTAACGGAAAGCCATCCGGTGTACGCGTACTTTCCTCATGCGTTTACGATCCGCCTGCACTATACGCTCAGCGCCGCCGGTTTACAGCAGCAGGTCACGATCCGCAATGACGGAAAGGATGCGATGCCTTGCCTGCTCGCATTCCATACGTCGATCAACGCGCCGTTTGCAGAAGGAAGCACGGCATCCGATTGCATGTTCACGATGACGATCGGACAGCGCTGGGAACTTAGCGGTCGCATGCTGCCGACAGGCCGGTTCCAGCCGCTGAAGCCGGAGGAAGAACGGATGCAGCGGGGCGGCGTGTCGCCTTATTTTGAAGCGATGGACAACCACTATACGGCGGTGCCTCAGAACGGAAGGAATCGTATGGAGTTGACCGATACCCGTCTGAACGTGAAACTCGTATACGACGTAGGCACGGCGTACAAACAGTGGATGATTTGGAACAACAACGCCGGCGGCCGTTTCTTCTGTCCAGAACCGCAGGTAAATCTTGTCAATGCGCCGAACGTGCAGCTGCCGGCGGAGGAGATCGGCTTACACGCGCTGGAACCGGGGGCGATCTGGGAAGCATCGTCCAGACTGTATACGATTGAAGCGTAAAGAGGATAAACTTGCCAAACGACTCGTGGCATGATAAGTTTACATTAATGTAAATGAATGGGGGTGAGGTAGGATGAATCGAGAGTTGGTGAATAACCGTGTTAGCCAATTGCCTATTGCGATGGCTGGCATCGTTCATGGTTTTGCGGAAGACGCCAGAGGTCTGTCCATTTTTAACCATATAAATTCACCACTCACGAAAAGATTCCTACCTTAACCGCATCGGAACGTTCCGAAGGCCGTAGGGAATTTTCTCTACGGCCTTTTTGTATGCCTGGATAGGGTCTTTCGATCACAAGGAGGATCCCGGATGTTACTTATTCACGGTCAAAATATAAAGAAGTATAACGGTACGCAGCTCGTGTTGGACGATGTTACGTTTGAAATTCACGAAGGCGAGCACGTCGGTCTCATCGGTCGCAACGGAAGCGGCAAATCGACGCTGCTGCAGCTCATTGCCAAGCTCGACAAACCGGATGATGGGCAGCTCACGACGCGCAAAGACACGCGAATCGGCTATTTGGCGCAAATCCCGATCGAATGGGAGGAGTGTACCGTCTATGAGGTGCTGGCTTCCGGTTATCGCGATATGATCGTTTGCCGCACCGACATGACGGAGCTCGAGCAGCAAATGTCGACTCCGGAAATCGCGGGAGATCCCGAACGGCTGGAGCCGTGTTTGAAGCTGTACGCGCAGCTGCAGGAGCAGTATGAACGCGGGGGAGGCTACGAGCTCGACGCCGGCATCGACAAGGTTGCGACAGGGCTTCAAATCGACCGCAGCATGTACGAGAGGCGCTACGCTTCGCTGTCGGGCGGGGAGAAGACGAAGATCGCACTTGCATCACAACTGATCGGCAAGCCGGATTTGCTGCTTCTCGACGAGCCTACGAATCATTTGGATTTGATCGGCGTCGAATGGCTTGAGCAGTTTTTGAACAAGTACGAAGGTGCATGTCTGATCGTATCCCACGACCGTTATTTTCTCGACCGCGTGGTGACCAAAATCGTGGAGTTGGAAGACGGCGAATCGTGCACGTTCCATACGGATTACTCCGGCTATGTAAAGGAGAAAGAGGAGAAACTGCTGCGGCAGTTCGCCGACTATCAAGAGCAGCAAAAGAAGATCCACAAGATGAAAGAAGCGATCAAACAGTTGATCGAATGGGGACGCATCGGCGGCTATGAGAAGTTTTTCCGCAGGGCGGCTTCCATGCAGAAGGCGCTGGATCGGATGGAAAAGCTCAAACGGCCGGTCATGGACCCCAAGGTAGCGGAATTCGAGTTGAAGCTTTCGGACCGTTCGGGACGCCGCGTAATCCGATTTGAGGACGTGAGCAAGAAGTACGGAGCGGTCACGATATTGAACCAAGCGACCGGAATGCTGGAATACGGAGAAAAGGTGATGCTCATCGGCGGTAACGGGTCGGGCAAAACGACGCTGCTAAAGCTTATTCTCGGGGAAGAGCAGGCAGACGAAGGCACGGTCGAAATGGGCGCACGCGTAGAAGTCGGTTATTTGGCCCAGCAGCAATATCCGCCCGACCGCAAAAAATCCGTGCTCGATTATTTCCGTGAGGAAGCGGGGATGGAAGAAGGGGAGGCGCGTTCTTGTTTGGCATCCTATATGTTCTATGGAGCCGACGTATTCAAATCGGTCAGCTCGCTGTCGGGAGGCGAATGGACGCGGTTAAGGCTTGCCCTGCTCGTGCTGTGCAAGCCGAATCTGCTCATTCTTGACGAGCCGACGAATCATATGGATATTGCATCGCGAGAAGCGCTGGAAGAGTCGCTCGCAGAGTTCCAGGGAACGGTGCTCGCCGTAACGCACGACCGCTACTTCATTAACCGGCTGGCTCATAAAATTTGGGAGCTGGATCGCGGGAAAATTACCGTGTTCCTGGGGGACTTCGATGCGTATAAAGAGAAAAGCGCAGAGCTGCGGTCGCAAGCGGTGGGTCAAAGCGCCGCCCAAATGGGCTCCCGGTCCAGTGCCTTGCCTGCCGCCGCGAACAGCGGAC
Source organism: Paenibacillus allorhizosphaerae (assembly GCF_910594985.1). Classification (GTDB taxonomy): domain Bacteria; phylum Bacillota; class Bacilli; order Paenibacillales; family NBRC-103111; genus Paenibacillus_G; species Paenibacillus_G allorhizosphaerae. The sequence continues at coordinate 170,688 of NZ_CAJVCE010000012.1, read as the reverse complement.
AAACATCCTCGCAACGACAGCGCGGCGATAAGACGGCCGGAGCCGATAATGCTCGAAGGGAGCAACGTCAACGCGAGCAGCTGGAGCTGTCGATTGCGCAGGAAGAAAGCCGCTTGTCGGCGATCGATGCATCGCTGCAGGATATAGCCGATTCATCGGCCGGCGCGGAACTGACGGCGTTTTGGTCTGAACGGGAAGCGGTGCAAGCCAGACTGGATCGGTTGTACGAGCAGTGGATGCAGCTGGAGGAAGAAACCTGAAGCAGCTCCCTTCGGGTCCGGCGTCGCCGGTTTGACCGACTGCTTCGCAGCGAAAAACCGCGCCAGGGATCGCGCGCGTTTACGTGCAAATGCCGTCAAACCGCTCGGCGAGTCGAACCGGCAGCGCCAAAAATGGTGTTTGCCGCCGTACTTTGATAAAATATGGCTAATCATTCAAAACCGGAGGCGATCAAGGTGAGTCACAACGAAAGCGATGGAAGTAAAAGAGAGATTGCCACATTTGCGGGCGGGTGTTTCTGGTGCATGGTCTCCCCGTTCGAGGAAATGCCCGGAATCGTAAGCGTGACATCGGGCTATACCGGAGGACATACGGAAAATCCGACGTATAAGGAAGTGTGCTCCGATACGACCGGCCATACGGAAGCCGTTCAGATCGTGTTCGATCCTGACGTATTTCCTTACGAGAAGCTGCTTGATATTTATTGGCAGCAAATCGATCCGACCGATGCGGGCGGACAGTTCCACGACCGAGGTTCGTCGTACCGGACCGCGATTTTTTATCATACGGAAGAGCAGCGCCTTTTGGCGGAAGCGTCGAAGGAACGGCTTGCGCAAAGCGGGAGATTTGCACAGCCGATCGTCACGCCGATCTTGCCGGCGGCGACGTTTTACCCCGCGGAAGAATACCATCAGGACTATCACGTGAAACAGCCGCTGCGTTACAAAATGTACCGGAAAGGCTCGGGCCGCGACGCATTTATCGAAAAGCATTGGTCGGTGAAAAAAGATTTGAATGCGTTAAAAAGCAAACTGACGCCGATCCAATACGAAATTACACAGAAGAATGGAACCGAACGGCCGTTCACGGGAGAATACTGGAATCATGATCAAGAAGGAATTTATGTCGACGTCGTATCGGGAGAGCCGTTGTTCAGCTCGCTGGATAAATACGATGCCGGATGCGGCTGGCCCAGCTTCACCAAGCCGCTGCTTTCCAACCATATCAAGGAGAAAACCGATCTCTCCCACATGATGGTCCGCACGGAAGTGCGCAGCAAGGAAGGCGATTCTCATTTGGGTCATTTGTTCCATGACGGCCCGGCCCCCGGAGGGCTTCGCTACTGCATTAATTCCGCCGCTCTGCGGTTCATTGCGAAAGAAGATTTGGAGAAGGAAGGCTACGGGGAGTTCCGGCATTTATTCGAGCGGCGGAGCTGAAGTTGTCTGAAAAACGATGGTACGATAAAGAACAGGATGGTGATCCGGATGAAGGCGCTCATCGTGATTGATTATACGTTCGATTTTGTGGAGGGACGGCTTCCTTGCGGCCAGCCGGCGATCGATATCGAGGACCGTATATCGTCGTTAACGGAGCAGTTCGTCAACGATGGCGAATACGTAGTGATGGCCGTCGACCTGCATGACGACGAGGACTTGTATCATCCCGAGCATCGGCTGTTCCCGCCGCACAACATTCGCGGTACGGCTGGAAGGCAGCTTTACGGCAAACTGGATGAGGTATATCAGGCAAACCGGGACCGTATTTACTGGATGGATAAAACGAGATACAGCGCCTTTTGCGGTACGGATTTGGAGCTGCAGCTCCGCGCACGCGGCATACAGGAACTGCACCTCGTCGGCGTGTGCACCGATATTTGCGTACTCCATACGGCCGTTGACGCATACAACAAAGGGTTTTCGGTCATCGTGCATGCGGACGCGGTCGCCAGCTTCAATGAAACGGGACATGTATGGGCGCTCGGGCATTTCCGCAGCGTGCTCGGAGCGGAAGTGGTCGGGGAGCATCGCGAAGCGTAACGATGCCGGCTTGCCCTTCAAATTATGTTGCCTCGCACGCGAATCCCAGAAGCGCGCGTATCGCCGCTGCGAAGCGGCCGGTCGAACCCCTACGGAACCCCTGAATCTTGACACGTTCAAGATTGGGGGTTCTTTTTCGTGCCATGAATTGCCTCGGGCCACAACCGATGGGGATTAGTGAGTGACTCACCTTCGGACGCTCCGGTCAGGAATTGTTAGCACGGCAATCTTTCGTGGAAGATGGTGGAAAAAAGCGTTGACAACTTTTGGGTGTCGGCAGTAAGATGGTTGTGGAAAACGTTTGGGGCAAATTGTGCATCAGACGATCGACTACAGGTTAAAGGAGCATTAGAGAAAGATGCCTAAGTTAAAGGACATCGCGCAGCATGTGGGAGTTTCAATCTCTACTGTTTCCCGTGTCATCAATAACGATTCCTCGCGTCATATTAGCCAGGAAACGAAATCGAAGATTTGGAACGCGATCAAGGAACTTGGCTACGAGCCGAACGAAACCGCCCGGCAGCTTGCCCGGAAAAGCGAGAAGGACGCCGACCAGCCTTCGCGGCAAATCGGCTGCATTGTTTCCGCACCTCAGCACAAGTACAACCATCCGTATTTTTCCCCGATTTTGGCGGGGATTGAGAAGAAGCTGGCCGAGCTGAACTACTCGCTTGCATTTGTGCATACGCTGGAGGAAATGCAGAGCGAATCCGCAATGGGCAAGCTGGTGGAGACCAAATTGGACGGGATGGTTATCGTCGAAGGGATTCCGTCCGATCTGTACGCGTACATTAAGAAAGTGATTCCCGTCGTTGTCGGCATCGACATTACCGATCCGTTCGTTCCCGTTATTACCTACGACCGGGTTCAAGCGGCAAAATCCGCAGTCCGGCATTTGCTGGATCAAGGGCATCGCAAAATCGGGTTTATTGGAGGAGCCGGGTTAACCGGGGATATCGAACGCGAGAAGCGGTATCGCGGCTACCGGTACGCTCTGCAGGAAGCGGGGCTGGAAGCAGATCCGCGCCTGATCATCAACGCCGGATGGGACGTGAATGCAAGCTACGGACGCATGGCCGAGCTCCTGCAAGAAGATCGTTCCCTGTGGCCGACGGCCGTATTTGCCGCCAGTGACATGATGGCCATATCGGCTATGCGCGCTGTCGTCGAGCGGGGCCTCCATATCCCTGAAGACATCGCTTTCGTTGGACTGGACGACATTGAGGTATCTCAGTTTACTTCACCGCCGTTGTCAACCGTGCATGTGCCCAAATTCGAAATGGGCTTGATGGCGGCCAAAGTGATGGTCGATCAAATTACGGACAGCCACCCGCTTCCGTTTAAGCTGTTTATGCCGTTTGAACTGCTGATCCGGCAGTCTTCGGATTATGTCAGAAACAACGGTTAAGTCCCGGTGTTATAAGCGATAGTGGCGGCGTTATGCCGCTAGTATCCATTTTTTTTAAGCTTTAGCCAAAAACACAGATAATTTGGGCCCAAATAAAAAAGAGGAGCTGTTATGCCATGGAACAAGTGAGAATCGGCGTAATCGGTCTTGGTTGGCGAGCAGGCGTGACGACGAAATACTGGCATCAGCCGGAAGGGAGATCCATTGTCGTTGCGGGCGCGGATATCGACCCGAGCCGCCTGGAGAAGTTCCGGAGCAAGATCAATCCGGATGCGGATGTGACTTTGGATTACAGAGAGCTGCTGGAGCGACAAGATATCGATGCGATCGTCGTCATGTCGCCGGACCGCTGCCACGAAGAACATGCGGTAGCGGCGCTGCAAGCGGGAAAACACGTGTACTGCGAGAAGCCGCTGGCGATATCCGTCGAAGGCTGCGATCGGATTCTGGAGGCTTGGGCGCGCTCCGGGAAGAAGCTTATGATGGGGTTCAACATGCGGTATATGAATATGTACCGCACGATGAAGGAAATTATCGATTCCGGTGAAATCGGGGAAGTGAAGGCGATCTGGGTGCGGCATTTTGTCGGTCTAGGCAGCGACTATTACTACCACAGCTGGCATGGGAGTTCCCGCAATACGACCTCGCTGCTCTTGCAGAAGGGCTCGCATGACTTCGATATCATCCACTGGCTGGCCGGACGGTATACACGGAAAGTTTCCGCTTTCGGCGGGGTTGACTATTTTGGCGGGAATCAACCGAACGATTTGACCTGTCCGGAATGTGCGGAGAAAGACCGTTGTCCCGAAGCCAGATTCGGTCCGCTGATGCAGTGTGCCTTTCGCGAGGAAATCGACGTGGAGGATAACAGCACGCTCATTATGGAGCTCGAAGGAGGGGTTAAAGCGTCATATATGCAGTGCCATTTTACACCGGATTATCAAAGGAACTACACGATTATCGGGACGGAAGGGAGGATCGAGAACTCGGAGCCCGAGAACAGGGTATACGTCAAATCAAGGCGCTCGGGCACGTGGCGCGACATGTCCGACCGCATCTATGAAATTAAAACGGCCCAAGGCTCCCATAACGGAGCGGACCCGAAAATTTGCGACGATTTCATCGATATGATCGTTCACGGCAAGGAACCGATCGCTTCGCCCGGTGACGGACGGATGAGCGTTGCCGTCGGATGCGCCGCTGCGGAATCGATGCGATCCGGCGGGCAGGTGATGACGATCAAGCCGCTGCAAGAGAGCGTTGCAGCGCAATCCTTTTAAAGTAACCGGAAGAAGCGGGCAAGTGGCAGAAGCGGACCAATCCAACCAATTCGGGAGGGAAATGAAATGAAGATCACCTTTCTTGGAACAGCGGCAGCCGAAGGGATTCCATCGCCGTTTTGCGGCTGTGCCACGTGCGATCATGCCCGGGCACACGGGGGGACCAACATCCGTAAACGGCAAAGCGTGCTCATCAATAACAATTTGCTGATTGATTTGGGCCCCGACATTTTCGCGTCCTGTGCAGCGCAAGGAATTTCATTGATTGAGGTCGAGTATCTATTGATGACCCACAGCCATCTGGACCATTTCGATGCAACGAACTTGAGGATGAGGGCGAAGCCGTTCCGGCTCGAAACCGAGCTCCCAGAGATGACGATGGTCGCCGGTCCGTCCGTGCTCACGAAATGGGAGCTTTCCGGGGGGAGGGACAAAGAAGCGGGTATCAAGCGGGTGCCGTTTCTTCCCGGCCGCCGTCTGCAGCTGCCGCCATATGCGATACAATCGATTGCGGCAACGCATAATTCCGCCATCGGCGATGCGATGAATTATATCGTCTCCGACGGACACGTATCGATATTGTACGCTTCGGATACCGGAATGTATGCGGATCACGTATGGGACGATTTCAAGGGATGGCGTTTCGACGCCGTCGTCATGGAGGCGACCATCGGCAGCCGCCCGTCAGGCAGGGAGCATTTGAATTTCGCCGATCATAAGCTCATGCTCGATAAGCTGCGGGAACTTGGAGCCGTGTCCGACCGTACCGTTACGATCGCCACCCATTTTTCCCATCAAAGCGTCGGGCCGCACGAGGAGACGGAACGTATATTGCAGGGAATGGGCGTCCTTTGCGCATATGACGGTCTTGTCATTGAAGTTTCTGCGTCTTAGCAGTAAAAGTAATTGCGAGTCACACCGGCACTTTGGAATAAATACGTGGAGGGATATGGAATGGGGTATATGAAAAGAACGGCATCGTCGCTTATTCCGGTTTTCGTATTAACATCCTTGCTATCGGCTTGCAGCAGCAATAACACAGGCACTTCTGCACTACCTGAAGCAAATAAAGAAAAAGTACCGGAATCTTCGGAACCGGCCAAAGTGGTCGCATACTCCTATTGGCAAGAGTTATCCGATGATTATTGGAATAAGCTCCTCATTCAGCCTCTGAAAAAAAAGTATCCCAATATTGATTTGGAAATTGTGAAGCCCGGAACGAACGGTACGAAGAAGTTGGAGGAAATGATTGTCGCGGGTCAAGTTCCGGACATCGTCATCAGCGATATCGGGACGGCTAAAGGAATCACCGACCTTGGATTTAACTACGACATGACTCCGATGATTAAAAAGTACAACATGGATCTCAGCAAGTATGATCAAAGTACAATCAATTACGTCAAGACGTTTGGCAAAAACGGAGAAATTTTCTCGCTCCCGTATTCTACCAACTTCATCGCGCTGTTCTATAACAAAGACATCTTCGATAAATTCGGCGTCCCTTATCCGAAAGACGGCGTTACCTTCACGGAGATCGTCTCATTGGCGAAAAGGTTGACCCGAAACGATAACGGCACCCAATACATCGGGTTCGACCATAACAGCGTTCACTTTCTGGCCGGAGGCATTACGCGGGATTATTTTGACCCGAAAACCGGCAAAGCGAATCTTTCCACCAAGGAGTGGAGAATGGCGTACGATTTGCTAAGCCAGCTGATCGCCATACCCGGCAATCGCTTCCCGCAGGATAAGGACAAGATCACTAGGTGGCATAATGAGGATTTTTACAAAACGCAAAATGTAGCCATGATCGGCGTGCCCAATCTGATTCCCGCAGGCCTTCAGACCGTGCCCAACATGAATTGGGACATGACGGCATATCCGGTGTTCGAGGGATATCCCAAAACGGCGCAAGCTGCCGGCGGCTCCAGCTTATTCATGAATCCGAACAGCAAAGTATTGGATGCGGCGTTCAAGGTCGTCGCAACGGCATTATCCGAAGAGACGCAGCTGGTGATTTCGCGAAACGGCGGGGGACCGGTGCTCTTGACGAAGGAAACGATGGATGCTTTCTCCGCGGATTTGCCTTATACGAAAGGGAAAAATGTGAAAGCCGCATTTTACAACAAGCAAAATTGGCCCAAAAACCCGACGATATACGATGGAAACGCACTCGGCATCGCGTATAACCATTCGCTTGATCTTTACAAAGGGAAAGACGTAAATACGGTCATTCGCGAAACGGAAGAAGATATCGACAAGCAAGTCGCTCAATTGGCAAAGTAAAAACGCCGAAGGTTCGAGGATCGGATACGCGAATATTAACGTACAAAGACGGCGCTCTCGAGCTCGAGCCGCCGTCTTCGCATGACGATTACTTTTTGCTCGCTTTGGCCGATTCGATCCCTTTGTTTCCTTCTTCTTCGGCTGCGCGAAGCGCGCTGTTCACATCCACCTCCCCGGTAACCATCTTCACATACTGTTTACCGAGCGCGCCATTGACAGCGCCGTCGTATTTTGTTTTGGGAGCGGTCGGCGCAAGCGATTTGGAAAAGACGGCATTGACGATGTTTTTATCTTTATAAGGCAAACTTTGGCCGAACGCTTTTTTGATTTTCTCGTCTTTTAGCACGGGAATGAAGCCGCGCTTCGACAGATCGAGCTGGTATTCGTCCGAGGTCAAATATTTCAGTACTTCGACCGCCTGATCCTTGTATTTGCTCGTTTTGCTGACAAACAATATGCCCGGATACGGCTGCGTGCCTACCGTAGGATTTTCTTTGAAGACCGGCAGCGGCGCCATATCCCACTGAAACTCGTTGAAGGAAGTTTGATCCTGAAGGCCGTAGTTCATAATAAACATCGCCATCGTTCGGGTCTTCATGAAATCATCGTTGTTGAACGTACGCTTTAAGGAGGCGATCGTTTCTTTATAGCCGTCCGCTTGGGATGGTTTCACGACAAGCGTTTCCATGAGCTTTTTAAAATTATCGTTGTTAATCGCCGCTTTTTCCGTTTTTTTATCGACATAGGGCAGCGACAACGAGCTCATGCCTACCGCATGGCTGATCGAAAGGCCGAGACCGATGTACTGGGTTCCGCTCTCATTGCGGGTCAATTTATTGCCGAGATCGATCGCTTCATCCCATGTCATACCTTCCTTCGGATACGGAATGCCGAATTTATCGAATATGTCTTTGTTGATATACGTGACCAGGCCGCCGGAATGAATAGGTAGTCCGTACAAGCCGCCGAATTGTTTTACGGCATCCAGTTGTCCGGGGTCGAACCGGGTTAAATCGAGCTGATGCTTTTTCGTCAGGTCGGAAATATCGAATTCGGAGCCGGTTTCAATGACGCTGCCTGCGGCACCGCCGACCGAGTCGTAGATCAGATCGATCGGACTGCCGGAAGCAATCAGGGAATCCATTGTTGTGTCCTTGGTTTTGGGGACGTACTTGATCGTATAATTCGGAAACTTCTTTCTGACAGCGTCTCCGATGCGGGTATTGAATACGTTCTCGGGATCCGCCGGATTGCCGAACACGACCAGCTCCGCCGGTTCGTTTGATTGTGCTTTTAAATCGGAAGCGGTTTCATTTTGGGGTGTTGAAGCTCCGCCGCTGCAGGCGGTTGCGGATAGCATGACAGGCGCGAGCAAAATGACGAGGATACGATTCTTGGATACCACCGAGATCCCTCCATAGAGCTTTCCGTTGGAAAGCTTGCATCGTAAGAATATACTTGATAATCATTCGATTGCAGATCGAAGGCTTCAAAGATTGCGGTAAAAGGAAGGGCAGTTATTGATCGGCTCAATCAGCTGCCCTTGCGCCTGCAGTCCGAATCTGGCTTCGAGTCAGCCGTCTTTTCGGTGCAGGCAGTAGATGTCGGATCATTGTTGTATAACCGCCAAGCTACGACTAAGCTCTAGACTTTGGCGAGCAGCGGAAACAGCGGCCCGCGAATCGGCTCGCCGGCTACCAGACCTTGCTCGTTCGTAATCACATGGCCGGTACCGTTGTATGTCGTGCCGTCTTTCATGTAGATGATGGCCAGCACCCGGCGCGGCTTATCGGTCCGGTTGGCGTGAGCATAGTGAAACGTCAGTCCGTCGTGGAACGTGCAGCTCCCTGCCTTGAGCGGCACGACGACGGGCTGCTGCTTCTCCAGCTCCGTTCCTTTGACATACTCGAAGATGTCGACGGGATTCGTCAAGCTTATATTTTTCAGCTTGCCGGCCGTATGCGATTTGGGGATGAACATCATGCAGCCGTTTCGCTCGTCAACGTCGTCAAGCGTTAGCCAAATCGAGAGAGCTCCCGTTTCATTCATCGGCCATTTGACCGTATCCTGATGCCATGGAGTCGGCTTGGAATCGCCCGGCATTTTCCAAAGCAAATGATCATGGAACAAACGGATTCCGCTCGCCTCGGTCAAGCGCATCGCCATTGATGCAAGCCGCGGGTGGAGCGAATATTTGGCCATCCCGCCGTGATCCCGCCATACGTTCACTTTTTGGTTCAACACTTTGTAATAAGTGCCCCCGTCCTGGTCCGTCTTGACGGAAAGTCCCGTCTGCCAGGCCATCGCTTCATCCGCGCAAGCCCGCAGCTCCTCCAATTCCTCCGCTGTAAGCACGTTATCGACTTGCACAAAACCGTTTTCCTTATAAAAATCCACTTTTTCCTGCGTGATCCACTGCCCCGTCTTTTCCGTCAATGCCATCATCTCTTCCTTTCAAAAATAAATAATTTGAGCTTGATCCAAACATATCATGTATCGGAACCCGAGACTTGGCGGATTTGCTGTAAAACCTAGTTTATTTTCTTGACCGTTCGGCTACTGCGGGTGCTACAATAGGAATAAAATTCCTTGTACGGGTCGTTGCCGGAGGGAGCGCGATGATTTATTACACGAAAGAGCATTTTCTGGAAAGTCCGGATTTTCCATTCCATATTACGCCTTACACGTTCCGTACGAACGCGATCGCGCCGCATAAGCATGAATTCATTGAATGCGTGTTCGTTGCCGAAGGGGAAGGAGAGCACATATACAGAGGGGAATCCTATCCGATCGCCAGAGGCGATTTTTTTGTCATTGAGCCGCAGGTGGAGCACGGTTACCGGGTAACGGGCAGCGTGCCGATGGCAGTGTACAATGTGCTGTTTCTTCCGGAGCTGCTCGAAGCGGAGCTTCGCCAACTGTCGCAGGTCACGCCGTTTATCCGGTTTTTCTATCTGGAGCCGCTGCTCCGCGTTCCTTCGGATTTTCAGTATCATTTGAAGCTGTCCGTTAACGAAGGGCTGGAGACCAAGTTTGTGCTGGATCGGATCGTGGGTGAGTTCAGTAAGAAAGAGCTCGGTTACCGGCTGTGCATCAAAGCGATGCTGATGGAGCTGTTCATCTTCTTAAGCCGCTGTTACGAGAAACGCATGTCCGAGCCTTTTACTTCCGGGCGGGACGAGAAAACCGTGATGGAATGGGTGTGCGAATTCACGAAGCTTCATTACGCGCAGCCGATCATGATGGAGCAAATATACCAGATGTGCGGCATGAGCGCTGCGGCTTTTACCGCCAAGTTCAAGCAGTACGCCGGGAAAACGTTCACGGAGTTTCGCAACGAAGTGCGGATCGGCGTCTCGTGCGAACTGCTCCGCCATTCCGGCGATAAAATCATCCATATCGCACAGGAGGTAGGCTTTAACGACTTGAGCCATTTTAATAAGGCATTCAAGCAAATGACGGGCATGACGCCGGGACAGTACCGTACGAAATTCCGCACCTCAGGATAACGCATCGAATTAGGGGTTGGCTGTTCAAACATTTCGTTAGATAAGGAGATGTGAATTGCAATGAACGAATGGATCGTGGCTTCACCCGACAACCTAGTGATCCTCACTTTTGCAATCGAGCAGGCGGAAGATGGCGGGAACGCGATGTTTTATCGGGTTGCGTACCAGGGGCAGCCTCTCGTGGAAGATTCTATGCTTGGACTCGTGCTTCGCGATGCGGCTCCGCTATGCCGCGACTTTACGGTGCTGGATGTGCAGACGCGAACGTTTCACGAGTGCTGGCAGCCGGTGTACGGGGAACGGAGCAGCGTTGTCGACCATTTCACGGAAATGATCGTTGCGCTGAAAGAGGCGCAAGAGGGAGGCCGCAATCTGACGCTCCGGTTTCGAGCATATAATGAAGGCGTCGCACTGCAATACCACATTCCGGAGCAGGACGGGTTTCGCGCATTTGTGATCGAAGACGAGCTTACGCAATTTGCTTTCGCGCCGGACAGTACGGTTTACGCGGAATATTGGCCCGAGGATGTGTATCATCCGATTCGTGTGCGAGAGCTGGAGAAGCGGACGGAGCGGCCGCTGACCGTCGCATGTACGAACGGCCGTTATGCCTGTGTGCACGAAGCCGGGATGAATCATCATGCCAAGATGCTGCTGGCAAAAGACGAGCGCCGTCCGGATCTATTGCGTGCTTCGCTTGCCGGGCCGACAAAGGGGGAGGCGCCTTTCGATACACCGTGGAGGCTGCTGATTGTCGGTGAACGTCCCGGCGATTTGACGGAACGCAGCGATCTGGTACTCCATTTGAATCGCCCTTGCGCGCTGGAAGATACCACATGGATTCGGCCCGGAAAAGCCATTCGGGAAACGACGCTGACTACCCGGGGCGGCAAAGCTTGCGTTCAGTTTGCCAAAGCGCATCGTCTGCAGTATATCGAGTTCGATGCGGGGTGGTACGGAAGCGAAACGAACGACCGGGAAGATGCGACGACCGTTTCGGTCGATCCGCAGCGGAAGAGGCCGGATTGGGATGAGCTGAACTTGCCGGAGGTGATTGCGTATGCCGCCGAACACGGAATCGGGGTATGGCTATATGTGAACCGACGCCACCTGGAACGGCAGCTTGATACGCTTTTGCCGCTATACAGCAGCTGGGGCGTGAAGGGGATCAAGTTCGGTTTCGTCAACGAAGGGCCGCAGGAATGGACGGAGTGGCTGCTGGAGGCGGTGCGCAAATGCGCCGAGCATCGGCTCATGGTCGATATTCATGATTACTACCGCCCGACCGGGTATGCAAGAACGTATCCGAATTTGCTGACGGTGGAAGGAATACGCGGGAATGAGCATTTTCCTACGGCAGCGCACAACTGCACGCTGCCGTTTACAAGGTTCCCGGGCGGGCCGGGAGATTATACGATATGCTACTACACGAACCGGCTGAAAAATACGCGCGCGCACCAGCTAGCGATGAGCGTCATCGTATACAGCCCGCTCCAATTCGTGTTCTGGTACGACAGCCCTTCCGATTACGGCGGCGAGCCGGAGGTGGAGTTTCTTGAATGCGTGCATACCGTATGGGACGATACGAAAGCGCCGCTCGGCAGCATAGGCGAGTTTGTGGCTATTGCCCGAAGGAAAGGCGAGGAATGGTTCATCGGCACCATTACGAATGAGCAGCCTCGAACGCTTGCCGTCCCATTGTCCATGCTGGAAAAGAACAGATCGTATTCCGCTACGATCTACGAGGATGATCACGGGACAGGAGATGGCAGGCGAGTCGCCATTCGGCGTTTGACCGTCGATTCGGAGTCGTGTCTCCAGGCGAACCTGCTGTCATGCGGAGGTCAGGCCGTTCATCTGATGCCGGTATAAGCGTTCGCGGTGAAAAGCAAAAAGGAACTCCGGGTCTTGCCCGCAGTTCCTTCACAGTTCCTTCGGCAGGTCATGCAAATACATGTACAAGCAGTCGGAGTTTCGCTGGAGAGCTTTCATCGTTTTGTTGTTTGGTCTTGTGTAGATAACAGGGTAGTCTCGTTCGCCATATTGGGGTCGAACCGGAAAAGCAAGCTTTTCCGCGTTTACGTCAAACTCCGCCTGCACTCCCGCTTTATTGCCCCGGGCATCCAACCGAATCCACTTTTGTTCGGCCGACAAGTAAACGCCGTTCAACGCATGAATGCAATAGCCGGTATCCGGCGTGTCGCCGATCGTCAGTCTTTGGTAGCAAAAGCCGGTCGGGATGCCTTGCACTCGCAGCAGCGCCGCAAGCAAGTTGGATTTGGCGTAGCAGATCCCTTCCTTGTGCTGCATTGCTTCCGAAGCGGTTCTCGTAATCCGCTTGCTTTGGAGGTCCCAGGAGTGGGAAATTTCGTCGCGCACGAATTCAAACGTCGTTTTCACTTTTTCCGTCTCCGTCATGGAATCGGTCCGAAGCGCAGTGACCGCTTGTTCGATCAGCGGGTGCCGATAGTCGATCTCCTCGGTCTCGATCAAATAGTCGAACCGGTCATTGCTTTCGCAGTACAGCCGCATTCCGTTAGCCTCCCTTATCCTTCTTTTGCCGTTAAGCGGCTTGCTTGCAGCACGGATGCAGCGACGTCGATCAGTTTCTTTCGTTCGTTCATCGCTTGCGTGCGCATCATCTCGTAAGCCCGCGTTTCGCTCACATTGTTTATTTTACTAAGAATGATTTTGGCGTGGTCGACCAATTTGCGTTCTTCGAGCTTTTTGGACAAAAACAAATACTCGCGTTCCAAATGAAGCCGTCTTTGTCCGTTCTTGATGCCAAGCAGGATGGACCAATGCAGCTCGTTATCGTTCATTCCGCAGCAAAGCATGCCGTCAAGCTTCTCGTGAGGTGCCGAGGTTGCCGGTTTTCGTTCCTCGCACCACCAGAAATACGGAAGGATGAAATGATGATTCGCTTCGTATAGCCATTGCTTCAATCGGCAGGCAGGAACATCAAGCACAAGAATATCGAATCGCGTGTGCTTTACCGTGGCCATAGCCGCCGCATCTACTGATTTTACCTGAAAACCCAGATCTTTCAACCTAACTTCCACTCTGCATTTTGTTGTCGGAATATCATGAACGTGAAGTATTTTCATAATATCATCCTCTCGGAGTCAAATTGTAAGATAGGTATATGTAAAATAATAACCCTGTACTTTCAAAAACTCAATATAAATGTTATGTAATGTGACATAGAAATTGCGAAATTCATAAAAACATATTTTTAATGTCATATATATTGACATTGAAGAAATATCTGCATTATAATACAAATCAAACAACTGCAAATGACAAATCGTCAACAGCGATGATTTGTAGAGGCAATGGGGCCGCTTCTTATTCAATTAAGAGCGGCCCTCTTTGTCTTTTTCGCAATTATTTTGTCTTATCACAATCGAGAAGCAAGGGAGTGAATCGTTTGTACCGACCACAAATCGAAGTAGGCACAGGAAAGCCACAGTTTGCCGGCATTCATACGTTTATGCATCTTCCGCACGTCCAGACTTTGGAACATGTTGATTACGCCGTGATCGGCGTGCCGTTCGACACGGGCGTGAGCTATGCCGTCGGCGCACGTTTCGGACCTTCGGCCATTCGTATGATGTCGCAGCGGGTTATGCCGATATCCCGGAGCCATAAGATCAATACGTCCGAGTACCTATCGGGCATCGATTACGGCGATTTGAAAGTATACCCGGGCTATATCGAGCAGTCGTATCGGATTATCGAAGAGCAGCTGACGCCAATATTCAAAGCCGGCATCGTTCCGATTCTGCTTGGGGGCGATCACTCGATCTCGCTGCCGCATCTGAGAGCGGCTGCCAAAAAGCACGGCCCTGTATGCCTCGTACACTTCGATTCGCATTCCGATACGGGCAGAGGCCAGGATCCTCAGCGCATGTGGTCGCACGGCGCGGTATTCAGCTACGCGGTAGACGAAGGGTTGATCGATGCGGAGCATTCGATCCAGATGGGGATGCGCGGCAGCACCTATCGGGCGAACAGCCTCGACGAAGCGAGAGCCATGGGCTTCGAGGTGCTGACGACCGACGACGTAAAGGCGCTCTCCGCTTTGGAGCTGTGTGCCAAAGTGAAGCAAAAAGTCGGCGATCGGCCCGTATTTCTGACCTTCGACATCGATTTCCTCGATCCGGCCTTTGCGCCGGGTACCGGCACGCCGGAAGTCGGCGGGTTTACGACGTACGAAGCGCAGCGCATGCTGCGGGGATTGGCCGGCATCAACTTCATCGGCTTCGACCTTGTCGAAGTGCTGCCGGACCGCGATTCCAGCGGCATCACGGCGCTGCACGCCGCCAATATCGCTTTTGAGTTCGTTGCTCTGCTCGCGGCAAGGCGCCGGATCGAAGGTATCCCGGCTGCCGGCAGCCCAGTCTTGGCTTCGCAATCATCGCAGCACAATTCCAAACAATAAGAAGGAGTGGCTAATATGTATCGTCCGCAAATCGAAATGGGAAAACCTTTATATTCCGGGATTCATACGTTTATGCATCTTCCGCACGTTCAAACGCTGGAGCATGTCGATTTTGCCGTCATCGGCGTTCCGTTCGACACCGGCGTCAGCTACGCCATCGGAGCGCGGTTCGGACCGTCTTCCATTCGCACGATGTCACAGCGGATTCGTCCGATCTCGCCCGTGCATAAAATCGATATATCCGAGTATTTATCCGGCATCGACTACGGCGATTTGCGGGTGCATCCCGGCTATATCGAGCAGTCGTACCGGGTTATCGAGGAGCAGCTGACGCCTGTGTTCGAAGCGGGCATCGTACCGATTCTACTCGGCGGCGACCATTCGATCTCGCTGCCTCACTTGCGAGCCGCCGCCAAGAAATACGGTCCGGTTTGCCTCGTCCATTTCGATTCGCACTCCGATACGGGAAGAGCACAGGACCCGGAGCGCATGTGGTCGCACGGCTGTGTATTCAGCTACGCGGTGGACGAAGGCTTAATCGATGCGGAGCATTCGATTCAGATGGGGATGCGCGGAAGCACGTTCAAACCGAACGGCCTCGACGACGCGAGAGCGATGGGCTTCGAGGTGCTGACAACCGACGATGTCCGCGACTTAACGATCGAGGAACTTTGCGCCAAAGTGAAGCAAAAAGTCGGCGACAGGCCGGTTTTCCTCACCTTCGATATCGACTTCCTTGACCCGACCTACGCGCCGGGAACCGGTACGCCGGAGGTCGGCGGCTTTACGACATACGAGGCGCAGCGCATGCTCAGGGGGCTGGCGGGCATCAACTTCATCGGCTTCGATCTGGTGGAAGTGCTGCCGGACCGCGATCCGAGCCACATTACCGCGCTGCATGCCGCCAACATCGCGTTCGAATTCGTTTGCCTGCTCGCCGTAAAACGGCGCCTGGACGGCATTCCGTCCAAAGGGAGCGCGATTCCAGCCGGATCGGTTCGATAATAAAGCAAGGGGGGGCGTGAACATGAGGGGAATCTATAGAAAGCTTACCGTCGTTACACTCATCGGCGCATTATTCGTCGCCGGCTGCAGCGCTTCAAAGCCTAAGGAAGCAAGTCAGGCAAGCGCCAGCCAATTAACTGTCGGGATCACGAATCCCCCGTTAATGTTCAATCCGATTGACTCGGACGGGAGCGGTTCGAGCGGGGCCGTTTTCACCTACCGGTATTTCTTCGATTCGCTCGTCAAGACGGTCGGTCCGCTGGAGTACAAGATGATGTTGGCCGAGTCGTTCAAAACCAGTGATAACCAAACGTTTAGCATTGCCATTCATCCGAAAGCGAACTGGACAGACGGCAAGCCGGTGACTGCGCAAGACGTGGAATTTACGCTGAACCTGATCGCGAGTCCCAAGACGGTCACGACGCAGCGCAGCGCGATATTTGCCCTCGCGGGCTTGAACGAGAAAGGAATGCTGCCGGAAGGCGAAACGAAACTCAGCTCGGTAAAAGTCGTCGACGACAAGCATCTGGAGATCAAGACGAGCAAGCCGGTAGATCCGAATCTCATTTACGAACGGTTTTCGGATGTTTTGATCGTACCGAAGCATATTTTGGAAAACGTCGATCCGGCCCAGTTGAACCAGCAATCGTTCTGGCGAAATCCGAATGTCACTTCAGGCGCCTATAAATTCGTCAAGTATGAAAATAAATCGTATGTCGAGCTTGCGGCCAATGAATCGTACTACCGCGGTGCGCCGAAAATTCAAAAGGTGTTTATCAAAATTATGCCGGCCGCCAACATTGTCGCTCAGCTGCAATCCGGCGAGCTGGACATGAATGCGGCGCAAGGAACCGGCAACATCCCGGCCTCGGAATGGAAGACGGTCAAGACGTTCCCGAATTTGCGCACGGAAGAGCAGCCGACCCGCCGATACAACTCCGTTGAAATCAATACGGAACGGTTCCCGGATAAAAGAGTCAGGCAGGCGCTCGCTTACGCCATCGACCGGAAAATGATCGTAGACCAGCTGATGCCGAGCGCCGGCGAGCTTCAGAACGGGCCTTATTCGAACTCCCACCCTTATCACGATAAAAATGTGAAAAGCTACGGGTACGAGCCCGAGAAAGCGAAGCAGCTGCTCAAGGAAGCCGGATTCGATATGAACAAGACGATCGAGCTGATCGTTCCGACCGGCGACAAAACCCGCGAGATGGCAGGCAACATCATTCAGCAAAACTTTCAGGCGATCGGGCTGAAAGTCAAGCAGGTCAATTTCGATTTTCCGACGACCGTATCGCGGCTGGTCAAAGGCGATTTCGATCTGGCGCTCAGCAGCTTCGGCAGCATCATGGACCCTGACGGTCCGGCGAACGTATATCGCTCCACAGCCGCTTTGAACGACATGCGGTTCAAGAACAAGCGTGTCGACGAGCTGTTCAATCTCGGTATGAATGAGACCGATAAGGAGAAGCGTTTCACCATTTATTCCGAACTGCAAAATATGATTCAAGAAGAAGTGCCGCTCATTACGATTTTCTCCGAATACAATTTGATGGCCGTTGCCAAAAGCGTGGACGGAAAGGGCGGCGTGATGGACGGCATGCATTACGATGTGAATGGGTGGACGCGAAAATGATGCGGATTGGGGGATAAAGCGATGAACCATCTTCTGGAAGTGCGGCATCTAAAAACGTCCTATCGGACCGAGCAGGGCGAGGTCACCCCGGTCGACGATGTCAGCTTTACGCTGAAAGAGGGGGAAACGCTCTGCATCGTCGGCGAATCGGGCTGTGGGAAAAGCGTGACGTCGCTGTCGATTCTCCGGCTGCTTGGACGCAATGGCTACATGAACAACGGCTCGATCGTATTTCAAGGGAAAGACCTTGCGTCTTTATCGGACCGTGAGCTTAACGCTTACCGGGGGAAAGACATCGCCATGGTGTTCCAGGATCCGATGTCGTCGCTCAATCCCGTATACACAATCGGCAACCAGCTTACGGAGCCGATCCGGCTCCACTTGCGGCTAGGCCGAAAGGAAGCATGGAACCATGCGGTCCGTCTGCTTAAGGAAGTCGGTTTTCCGCGGGCGGAAGGGGTGATGGATCAGTACCCGCATACGCTGTCCGGAGGAATGAAGCAGCGTGTCATGATCGCCATGGCGCTCGCTTGTAATCCGAAGCTGCTCGTCGCGGACGAACCGACGACCGCGCTGGACGTTACGATTCAAGCGCAAATTCTCGATTTGATGAAAAAAATTCGCAGCGAGCACGGGACTGCCATCATGCTGATCACCCATGATCTCGGCGTTGTAGCCGAAATGGCGGACCGCGTCATGGTCATGTATGCCGGACAGGTCGTGGAGGAAGCCGAGGTGCAGGAGTTGTTCGACCGCCCGATGCATCCATATACGGCAGGCTTGATGCAATCCATCCCGCATATTGAAATCGAGGATGAGGAGCTGCAGTCCATACCGGGCGCCGTTCCTTCCTTGCGGGATATGCCGCAAGGCTGCCGCTATCAAGCCCGGTGCCCGCTGGCGGCCGAACGCTGCATGGAAGCCCCGCCGCTCAAGGAGACCGGCAAAGGTCACATGGTTCGCTGTTGGTTCGCCGAAGAAGCGAGCGCATAGAACGGTTCATAGCATGAACGTCAAACCGGACGGGAAGAGGGGATGAATGATGCTGACGACGAAGATTGACGAAACGCCGGGCTTAAAGCCGTTGCTGCAGCTGGAAGGGATCAAAAAATATTATCCGATTAAGAAAGGGGTGTTCTCCAGAACGGTCGGTCACATCAAAGCGGTCGACGGCATCGACCTGGATGTGTACCCCGGCGAAACCGTCGGTCTTGTCGGCGAATCCGGCTGCGGCAAATCGACACTCGGCCGGAGCATACTGAAGCTTGAAGATTTGACGGAAGGCAGCGTCATGTTCCAGGGCCGCAATCTGGCTCAGCTTACCCAGTCGCAAATGCGATCGATGCGCAGCGACCTGCAGATGATTTTCCAGGACCCATATTCTTCGCTGAATCCCCGCAAGCGCATTGTCGAGCTGCTGACCGAACCGCTGAAGGTATTGTCGGGGCTTAACGATGCGGAAGCGGTCAAGCGGGCGTCGGAGCTGATGGAAATTGTCGGGCTTTCGCCGCAAAGCCTCGGGAAATATCCGCATGAATTTTCCGGCGGGCAGCGCCAGCGGATCGGCATTGCTAGAGCGGTCGGATTGCGTCCGAGGCTGATCGTTTGCGACGAGCCGGTATCGGCGCTTGACGTATCGATCCAGGCGCAAATATTGAACTTGCTTAAAGAGCTGCAGCGTTCGTTTCGCCTCACGTATTTGTTTATCGGCCACGGCCTCGGCTCGGTCAAATATATGAGCGACCGCATCGCTGTCATGTATTTGGGCAAAATCGTCGAGCTTGCGCCGACAAAACGGCTGTTTGCCATGCCGAGGCACCCGTACACGAATGCGCTGCTGGAGGCGTACCCCGTACCGAACCCCCGTCTGCGATACGCGGACCGCACCGTCCTTACGGGCGATGTGCCGAGTCCCGCTTCACCCCCGGCGGGCTGCCGGTTTCATACGCGCTGCAAGGTGGCGCAGTCGATTTGCCGGGAGCGGGAGCCGATGCTGACCGGAGGCGAGCATTTGGTCGCCTGTCATTTTCCGCTTGCCGAGGAGACGCCGCAATCGATGGGAGGGACTGCCTGTGGTTAATTACATCGTCCGCCGAATAATGATCGCCATTCCCGTGCTGCTCGGGGTTACTTTTTTGAATTTCATCCTTATCAACTTGGCTCCGGGAGACCCTGTCGATATGTATGTGAATCCGGACGTTTCCGAAGCGGATAAGCAGGTCCGAAGGGAAGCGCTCGGTCTCAACGATCCGTTCATGATCCGCTACGTCAAATGGCTGGCGAATTTGGTGCAAGGCGATCTCGGGCATTCGTTCAGCTCCTTTCAGCCTGTCGTGCAGTTGATTGGGGAACGGCTCATGCCGACGCTGATCTTGATGGGCTGCGCGATTGCGTTCGGATATTTGATTTCCATCCCGATCGGCATCTACTGCGCGGTGAAAGCAAACTCCAAATTCGATTATTTCATGTCGGCTGGGTCGTTTCTCGGCGTATCGATTCCGAGTTTTTTTCTGGGGCTTGGTCTGATTTACGTCTTCGGCGTGATGGTCGGCATCTTGCCGACCGGAGGGATGAATACCGTCGGCGGCGACGGAGGTTTCTGGGATCAGGCGCTGCATCTGGTACTGCCGACGGTAACGCTCGGCACTTCGATCGCCGGGGGAATGGTCCGCTATGTTCGTTCCAGCGTACTGGAAGTGCTGAATCAGGACTACTTGCGTACGGCCCGCGCAAAAGGAATTCGCGAATTTTTCGTAGTCAACAAGCATGCGCTTAAAAACGCCCTGATCCCCGTCATTACGATCGCCGGTCTCGATATTCCGATTCTGATCGGCGGGGCGGTCATAACGGAAAGCATCTTCCAATGGAACGGGATGGGGCAGCTGACGATTCAAGCGATTTTGTCGCGCGATTTCCCGCTCCTGATGGGCGTTAACATGCTGGCGGCATTGACGGTGCTTGCGGCCAATCTGTGGTCGGACGTCATGTATGCCGTCGTCGATCCGCGCATCAAATACAGCTAAAAAAGCAAAGGAGGGAGAGTTGCCGTATGTCCATGGATTTGCAGAAGGAAATGACCGCTCCGGAAGTGATCCCGGCGCTGCTTTCGCCCAAAGGCGAAGTATTCGAATCCGACAGCTACGCCAAAATGGTGGCCAGTCGGTTCCTGAAACACAAGATGGCCGTAGCCGGACTCGTTTCGTTCGTAGTGCTCGTGCTGACCGGGATATTCGCACCGCTTATCGCTCCATACGATCCGAATGCAATCGGCGGCGCGTTTTCCGCGGCTCCGTCGGCGCAGCATTGGCTCGGAACGGATCAGGTGGGTCGGGATGTGCTCAGCCGGCTGATTTATGCGACTCGCGTATCTTTGTCGGTAGGGGTGTTGGCGGTCGCGATTTATGTTATAGTGGGTACTATCATCGGCGCCGTCGCCGGCTATCTGGGCGGATGGGTCGATATGGTCATCAACCGGGTGATCGACGTCGTCATGTCCTTCCCGACGCTCATGGTCATCCTGGTGCTCGTAACCGTGCTCGGCACGGGATTATCCAATATTATTATCGTGCTCGCACTGCTCGGCTGGCCTCCGGTGGCGCGGCTGGTGCGGGGCAGCGTGCTGTCGCTCAGGCAGACCGAGTTCGTGAAAGCGGGCGTCGCGCTCGGGCTCAGTACGCCCCGGCTCATATTCGGCCACATTCTCCCTAACGCGATGGGGCCGATTCTGGTGAATGCAACGTTCGGAGCGGCAGCGGCGATCTTGTCGGAATCGTCGCTTAGTTTTCTCGGCATGGGCGTCCAGCCGCCGACGGCAAGCTGGGGGAATATGCTGGGTGCGGCCCAATCGATCACGGCGCTGACGAGCCAGCCGTGGCTGTGGATTCCGCCGGGTCTCGTCATTATCATATCGGTATTGTCCATCAATTTTATCGGCGACGGGATTCGCGATGCCATGGATCCGAAAAAATTGAATGTCTAGGCGTCGTTCCCGACCAAATCTAATGCAAACTGGTGATTAACGTGAATCGTCTCTCTTTAGTAAGCATTCCGCTGTTTCGGGCTTTGCCCCGCGACGCGCTTTTTTTTCTGGCGGCCAGCTTCGTCAATTCGACTGGCAAGGCGGTCATGTGGCCGCTGACGACGCTGTACGTTCATAACGTAATGGGCAAATCGTACGGCGAAGCGGGACTCGTCATTTTATATCAAGCGCTGTGCGGCATTCTCGGTGAATTTACCGGCGGAAATTTATATTACCGCATCGGTCCCAAACGGATGATTGCCGGTTCGTTCTTCGTCTCCTCCTGTACGATGTTTGCCATCGCGTTTACGCAGCAATGGTCGCTTTACTTGATGCTTGTATGCTTGCTCGGCTTCGCGAACGGCATCAGCATGCCGTCCATGAACGCGTACGTCGGCTTCCGCTGGAAGGAACACCGCCGTAAGCTGTACAATGTCATGTACGTGTGCAATAACGTCGGTTTGTCGATCGGTGCGATGGTTGGCGGCTTCGTCGCTTCGATTTCCTTCTCGCTGACGTACATGCTGACGGCAAGCTCCACGCTGCTGTTTACCGTGTTTCTGCTCGCGTTTATGAAAGAAGTGGATACGAAAGCGACCGGCTTGGAGGAGACGGACAAAGAAAGCTCTTCTGAGCCGCGAAACGAGAGCCGGCACCCCGTGCTTGTGCAAATGAACCGGTGGCAGCTGCTGCGAAATGTGCGGCTGTACTTGTTTATTTCGGCCGGGTCGATGTTTTTCTGGCTATCGTTTACCCAATGGGCGAACGGCGTGGCGCCGTATATCGACGAAAAAGGAATGGATCTTAAATATTACAGCTTGCTCTGGACGATTAACGGCATCGTCATATTGGCCGGCCAGCCGCTTACGAGCTGGATCAAAAGGCGGTTTGCCAAAGATATCGTCTGGCAAATGCTAGTCAGCGCGCTGTTTACCGTATCGGCGTTTTCGTTCATTTTGTTTTTCCACGAACATTATGCGTATTTGGCGATCGGCATGGTGCTGGCCACGTTAGGCGAAATGATGCTGCTGCCGGCGATTCCGACGTTCTTTTCCGAAAAAGCGGGCGTCCATTCGCCATTCTATATGGGGCTTGCCGGCGGCTTTGCCAATATGGGCCGAATGATCGGGCCGCTGGTGTTCGGGCATGCGTACGACTTATGGGGGATTTCCTCCGTATTCTTTTTCGGCACGATGGCTTCCATTGCTGCGCTGCTTATGTTTTACATTCATGCGAATATGAACAAAGATCCCGACCCGGTCCCGAAAGCGAAGTTAAGCACAATATCGCAATAGCAATCGGCATTCGGTGAAAGTTTGCAGTAGACGTGTGGGAGGGGTGCATCGCCTGTTGGACGATCTCGAGGCGATTGTGCTTGACACCGCATATTTGAAACCGTATAATTGCCAATAAATTGAATCCGTTTATAAAAGCTGTGAAGAGAAAGAGTACCTTGGCGACTTCTTTTACAGAGAGCTCCGGCCGGTGAAAAGGAGCAAAGAATACCCTTGGGAATATGGTCTCCGAGCCGCGCACCGAAACCTCATCCGGTTGTAGGCTGCGACGGAACCTGCACCCGTTACTGTGCTAGGGTATCACGCATAAAAGCGTCGTACCTGAAGAGGTGAATGCCGCGAGGCATGAATAAATTTGGGTGGTACCACGTGAGCGAAAACTCTCGTCCCTTAGTCGGGATTGGAGTTTTTTTTGTTTTTCTTTTTGCGTTTCAGCTTTGCTATCAATCGGAGGAGGCGGTTCGAATGGCGAATATTTTTATCGGCGGGGCATGGCCTTATGCGAACGGTTCACTGCATCTTGGGCGGGTGGCGAGCTTGCTGCCGGGAGACGTGTTAGCCCGCTACTTTCGGGCGAAAGGGGACAACGTATTGTACGTATCAGGGAGCGATTGCCACGGCACGCCGGTTGCGGTGCAGGCCATCCGCGAGGGGGTGGAACCGGGTCATATCGCCGGCCACTATCACCGCGAATTTGCCGACGGTTTTAAGCAGTTAGGGTTTACGTACGATTTGTATACCCGTACAGATCAGCGCTTCCATCATGAGGTCGTGCAGGAACTGTTTCGAAAGCTGCTGGAGCAAGGCTATTTGTATTCGAGAACCGTGCAGCAGACGTATTGCGAAACGGATGCGCGCTTTTTGCCGGACCGTTATGTGGAAGGCATATGTCCCGTGTGCGCAAAGCAGGCGCGAGGCGATCAGTGCGATCACTGCTCGACGCTTCTTGATCCTGCCGACTTGCTCGAGCGAACATGCGGCATTTGCGGCAACCCGCCGGTCGAACGGCCGACGGAGCATTATTACTTTGCGCTTTCCCGATTTCAGAATGAACTGGCCGGGTATGCAAGCCAGGCAGCTGCGGGCTGGAGGGAAAACGCCGTTCAGCTTACGAGGCGCTATTTGGAGGAAGGGCTGCGCGATCGGGCGGCCACCCGGGATTTATCATGGGGCGTAGACGTACCTTTGCCGGGATTCGAGCATAAAAAAATTTATGTATGGATCGAAGCGGTCAGCGGCTACTTGTCGGCTAGCAAGCAGTGGGCGTCGGAGACGGGCGGCCGATGGGAGCCTTTTTGGCTCGATGGGGAGAGGGATATTACCGCTTATTACGTGCACGGCAAAGACAATGTGCCTTTTCACACGCTCATTTGGCCCGCATTTCTGCTTGGGGCAGGGGGCCTGCATCTGCCTGATCGGATCATTTCTTGCGAATATATGACGCTGGAAGGGAAGAAATTCTCTACGAGCCGAAACTGGGCGGTTTGGCTGCCGTATATGCTGAGCCGGTACGAACCGGATTCGATCCGGTATTTTCTGATCGCGAACGGCCCGGAGAAGCGGATACTGATTTTTCGTGGAGGGAATTCATTCACAGCCACAACGGAGAACTGCTCGGCGCCTTCGGCAACTTCGTGAACCGCAGCCTCGCGTTTGCCGGCAAATCGTTCGAAAGCCGCGTTCCTGCGGGGAGCATGAACGAGGATTGGAAGAGCGCTCTGACCGAACTGTACCGCAAGGCCGGAGTCTTGATCGAAGACGGGCATTTGAAGGAAGCGCTGGAGCTGATATTCGCTCACGTGCGGCGGGCCAACAAGTATTTCGATGAACAAAAGCCGTGGATTCAGGTGAAACAAAACCGGGAAGCTTGCGCGCATACGTTGTTCACTTGCGTACAAATCATTGCGAACTTTGCTCAACTGCTTCATCCGTTCCTTCCGTTTTCCTGCGATAAAATAAGAACGTTTCTGTCGCTCGGCGAGCCGGGCTGGCATTGGACGGATGTTCCAGCAGGCCGTACCGTTCACAAGCTGGAATTGTTATTTGAACGTATTGACCTCAGTAGGATCGAAGAGGAAACAAAAGCATTGGGGAGAGGGGGAGAGCGTGAGCATTGACATGTTGGGAGTTGAAGCTTCTGTCGCTGCGCGTCAGTTCGTTACGATGGGCAGAGAACGAAGTGTTTTATGTGATCGGGCCCGGAAGGCTTCTTCGTTTTACGAACCGGGCCTTTTTCATAATGGGCACAAAAGGTCGAGATTGCATATATATTCCGCAGTTAAATGCTGGTACAATGGCGTAAGGAACGCAAAAGAGCGCGAGTATTGGAAAGCGCATACATATGCAGTTTTAATGAATATCACCGAATTGAAAAAGGGGGATACGATGGATGATACCGCGCTTCCATGAGGAGAGGGACTGGTTTTTAGAAAAAAGTTACGGGATGTTCGTACATTGAAGCTTATCGTGCGCTGGCATCGGACGTTCAAAGAGTCGTTTCATCAGGCGGAATCCGTTTCCGATCTGCTCCAATATAATGATATTTTGGCGACGCGCAAAGGCAACGATTTGTACCTGCATTTTTTAGTCGATCCGAAAGGGCCTGGCGTCGTATGGAAAAAGACGATACGTGATGGAGGATATGCGGATGTATAAAATGAAGAAGATGGTTCCGCTCGCATTGTTGTTTGCCGTTATTTTTACTTCCTGCTCGGCAAAGACCGCTGAAGAGAACGGGTGGCGAAGCGCGCTGTATCCGAAAGACTGGAAGCCGGGCGTTAAGGATGCGGAAGGACGGTTTCTGCATGACTTCTCTTACGCCGGCTATCGCATGGGCGAGACTCCGATTCCTTCCAACCCGCCGGGCAAAACATACAATGCGGTGACCTTCGGCGCCGATCCGACCGGACAAAACGATTCGACGGCGGCCATTCAAAAGGCGATTGACCAGGCGGGAGCCGCTGGAGGCGGCGTTGTGCTATTGCCGGCAGGCACGTACGGCGTCCGGCCAGACAAAGGCCGAGAGTGCGCGCTTTGCATCCGGCATAGCGGCGTCGTGCTGCGCGGTGAAGGCGCGCAATCGACCTTCATCCGCAACGATGAAACTTCGATGCGGAACAAGCGGGTCATCTCCGTCTTTCCGGCGGCAGGCGGTGATTGGCACAAACCGGCCGGCAAAAAAATACTTCTGACTCAGGATGTAATGGAGCCGACCCGGACCATTCCGGTTAGTTCCGTCGACGGGCTGAAAAAAGGCGAATATGTCGTCATACAATCGGAGGCGACCGGCGCGTTCATCGCCGAACACGGTATGTCCGGCAAATGGAACGACAGTCTGAAGGGCCCGACCTTCTACAGGCAGATCGTGGCGGTCGACGCCAAAGCCGGGACGATCACGGTCGACATCCCGACCCGGTATCCGCTCAAGCTTCGCGATCATGCCTCTGTGTACAAAGTGGCCCCGTCGATTGAAGAGGTCGGTATCGAGCGATTGTCGATCGGCATGCGGCAAAATCCGAAGGATGGCTGGGGCGATCTCGATTTCGATAAGGCCGGTACAGGCGCTTACGAGGTGCACGGCTCGAAGATGGTGCAGTTCCGCCATGCGCTGAACTCGTGGATGAACGAGGTCGAGTCGTATCGGCCGAAGGAAAATAAAGACGACATTCACACGTTATCCGATGCGGTGGAATTATATAAATCCCGTTCGATTACGATACGCAACAGCACTGTGCAAAATCCGCAATACAAAGGCGAAGGCGGCAACGGTTACGGATTCATTATGGCTGGAAGCGACAACCTGGTCATCGGCAGCAAGGCGGTCCATTCGCGGCACGGCTTTGACTTCAAAAGCATGTGGACCAGCGGCAACGTGCTGTATCGCAGCTCGTCGCAAGATCCGCGGCTGGCCAGCGATTTTCACATGCACTTGAGCATGGCCAATTTGTTCGACAACATGACGGCGGACGGCGATCTGTTCGAAGCCAAGTACCGTCCTTACGGCACGACGCTCCACGGTCAAACGACAACCCAATCGGTGTTCTGGAATACCAACGGGGTGAAATATATGAAAGGAAAATCGTTTATCGTCGAGTCGAAGCAATTCGGACACGGGTATGTGATCGGCACGAAAGGGCCGGCATCCGGCGTACTAACAAAAGTGCCGGCAGGCGACAATTCGTTGCCGGAAGATTTCGTGGAGGGGGTTGGGCAGGGCGATACGTTACTGCCTCAGTCATTATACGCAGATCAGCTGGCTAAACGCGGGTTCAAGTTGAAAGAGTAAGCGGATCGGCCACCGCATTACGGGCTTTCGCACCCCACACTTGCGGACTGGAGAAATCCGTCCATGTGAACGGTCAGAAGCAGGGGAATTCACGCCATGCGGCGGAATTCCTCTGCTTCTTGTTTGCTTCACGTTATAATCGTTCCAAGAAACTTACGGCCATTGAAGCGATCCGGCGATGGCCGGCCTCGTTCGGATGCAGTCCGTCCGAGGTCAGAAACGGCAGCGTCAGCTTGTTAAAGCCGCTTTCGGCATATAGGTCGAGTACGGGTAACGCATATTCGGCTGCGAGTTCGCGAACTGCTTCGACATAGTCCACCAGCCGGTGCCCCGCTTCGTTGGCACGGTAAATATCGAAGCCGTCCTTATCGCGATGGAGCGGGGTCCAAAGATTAAGCCGGCAGTCCGGATTGTTCGTTAATATCGATTCGATTAACGTCGCATAAGCGCCGTGAAACGTGTGCACGTCATCCCGCCGGCGCCGATTGCCCAGCGGTTTGGCCAACCGGTAGTCATTCACCCCGGCAAATACCGTCACGCAGTCGAGCGTGAAATCCATTTTTCGGGCCATATGGACCGTCGCTCCGTAATCCCGGTCTCCGCCAGCGGTGACCGGGCAGCCGCTTTGGCCGTAGTTGACCGTTCGGGCAAAGCCCAGCGCCTCGCTAACGATCGGCTGATACATATTCGCGGCCGTAATGCTGTCGCCGAGCGTTCCCCAGCTTTTGCCGCGCCATTTGGACGATTGGTGCATGGCTTGATCCGCGCCTCCTCATTTTTTCGCTTTATCCAGCTTCGCCGTTGCGATCGCCTGATTTATCTCTTCTTCAAACTGTCGGAGCACCGTGTTGGTGTCGGTTTTATTATTGATCATATCGCTGAACGTTTTGCCGAAATCTACGTTGACGTTCGTTAAGTTAGCGCCTCGCAGCGGAGAGGGCGGGGCATCTTTGTAATAATAGAAAGCGCCCGCATTTTTTCCTTTCATTTCCGGCACGTCTTGACCGAACGCTTTTTTTACGGCGGGATTCACCAGCGGAGTGCCCACGCCCTGCTTGGAAAGCATCGTCTGGACTTCTTCGGAAACGAGATATGAAACGACCTCGAACGCCTCATCCTTATATTTGGACGTTTGCGCGATAAACAAGGCGAGCGTCGCCGGCTTTAACCCGATGCCCGGCTTATCCTTCAAACTCGGCAGCGAAACGATATCCCAATTTAAATTCGGGTTCGACCTGGCCCAGCCGATCATGAGCGGATGACTTTCCAGAGCCATCGCAATATTGCCTTTGGCCGTCTCGGACGAAGGGACGAGCGCATTATCGGGAATTTCGTAGAACTGTTTCAAATTTTCGAACAATGTTTTCCATCCGTCCGAATTGACGACCGCTTTATCCTCTTTCGTATCCAGCGGGCTGAGCGAGAGCTGATTGTTCAGCATTAAATTGTTCGGCGTTGCGGTGAAGCCCATATACGTCGTACCTTGCTCGATGCGCGTCACTTTTTTCGCCAATTCATAGATTTCATCCCATGTCATGCCGTCTTTCGGATACGGGACGCCAAACTTATCGAATATATCTTTATTGTAAAACAAGGCATATCGGTTCATCGTAAACGGAAGCCCGTACAGTTTGCCCTCGCTGTTGGCGTTTTGCGTTTGCGCGAGAACGCTGGGCTCGATTTGCTGCAGGTTGAAGTTATATTTTTTAACGAGCTCCTGCAAATCGTAATGAAACCCATTCTGCATAATGCGGTCTACCGTAAAGCTAGCCGATTCGTAAATGATGTCGGGCAGCGTACCGGCGGCGATGAGATCCTTGTAGTCCATATTTTTTTGGTCACGGAGAATGAGATTGAACGTTATGTGAGGGAATTTCTTTTTGAGTGCGTCCATCATCCCTATATTATCAAAATTGAGTGCGCCGGGTTGACCGCTGAATATCGTTAAAGTGATCGGTTCTTTGCTTTTGTTCCCCGTTTCTTCAGTCTTCGGTGCCGGTTCCTGTCCGTTACTGCAGCCGAGCGCAATGAGCGATAAGATCAGCAGCGAAGCCACGGCTTTACTATACTTGTTTACCATACGTGAACCCCCGTTTCCCGACTTTTTAATTCAATAAATGATGACGCTTACATTATGCTGAATTGAAGTAACGTCTTCTTCTGCCTGCATGGTTTATGTTACAATGAAAATACAATAAATTATAGTTGTGTTTTTGTTGAATATATAAGCGAAAGGACCTTATTGATGCCTCGCAAAAAGAAAGTAACGTTGTCTCTTCTAGCCAAACAATTGGGTTTAAGCGTCTATACGGTGTCGAAAGCATTGCGCGGACTGCCGGGCATGTCGGAGGAGACGCGAAAAGAAGTACTCCAGCTGGCGCATCAACTGGGCTATTTGACCAAAGACCAGGAGAACAGCTTGATCTACGAAGGGATCCCGCGCCTCTCGGTCAAACAGCGGCGGTTTCTTGTCATTACTTCCTCAGACATTTCCTCCAGTCCCTCCATTCAACTGCTGTTCCAGGGGCTCAAGGAGCGTATGTTTGAATTGGGTCATAAAATCGATTTGGCCTTTATGCCGGACTCGCTGCCTGCGCAAAGCTTCCCAAGCTGGATGGAACTGGAAGGGCTGCCGTATGCGGACGGCTTGTTCATCACCGCGCTTATTCCCCGGCCGTTGGAAGCTTTATTGCTCGAGCTCAAGATGCCGAAAATTTTGCTCAACTTTCCGCCCGTCGGAGCGAAGGTCGACAGCGTGATCTGGGACGTCCACGATGCAACGCGGCAGTCGGTGCACTATTTGACTAAGAACGGTCATCGCGACTTGCTCTATTTCGGAGATGTGGACCGGACCCGCGGATACAAGCAGCGCTGGCTGGCGTTTGTGGAAGCGATGAAGCAGGAGGGCTTGCCGGTCCGCGAAGAGGATCACCTGATCCATATGCCGGACAACCAGGTCGAATGGGTAGATACATTCAAGCGGCATATGGAGCGGATGAAGCCGACCGCGCTGTTATGTGCGACGGAAATGAGTCTTGCCTGGATTTATTACGCATTGAGCGAGACGGGGTATCAAGTCCCGCAAGACGTTTCTTTGATCCGGCTGGACCATGTCCACAGCAGCTTTATCCCCGGCATCACGCACCCCGTTCTGCTGATGAAGGAGACCGGGTACCGTGCCGCCGACCGGATGCTGTGGCGTCTCGCCAACGCGCATCTTCCCTATGAACATATTCGCTTGCAAGGACCTTTCTTTGAAGGCGATACGGTAAAGAAACTGATATAGTGAATTGCAGCCGAATAGCGGATGTTCCGGTTCCGAGTGACGCAAGAGAAGAACCTCGATCACGGAATACGGTGTACAGCCGCTATTCGTTCGTACATCAATTGCTGCCGAGGCAAAGTCGGACCAAATCGTCGACATGCGCCGTTGCGAGGCATTCGACCGTATCGGCGGCACCGTAATACAGCTTCACTTCGCCGTCCTCCTCGAGAATCATACCGCCCGGAAAAATGACATGATTGCGGAAGCCGCCGTCGACCTCGTAAGCCGCTTCCGGCGCCAGCAGCGGCTCCTTGTATAAACCGACGATTTTGTCCGGGTTCTCCAAATCCAGCAGCATGATGCCTGCGCAGTACCGCTTTTTCCAAGCCGCTTCCCAGCCGTTTTTGCCTCTCGCGGCATCGATGTCTACGGCGTGGAACGTCGTCAGCCAGCCGTGCTTGGTCTTGATCGGCGGTGCCGCAGGCCCTATCTTGTCGTTGGCGTAAGGCACGTGCTCCACGCCGAGCACGAGCTTCGAATTGCCCCAATGCGTCAAGTTCGGCGAGTCGGAAATCCATGTGTCGAATCGATGCTTCCCGCGGCTATAAACCGGAAAGGGCCGCTCCAGCCGCACGTAGTTGCCGCCGATCCGCTCGGGAAACAAAACCATATTGCGGTTATCCGGCACGCTCATGCTGAGTACATCGAAATTGCTGAAATCTTCCGTTGCGGCAATGCCTCCACGGACGCCGTGCTGCGTATCGACGGCAAAGCACATATACACTTTGCCTTCCAGCACCGTCAGGCGCGGATCGTATACGCGGATGACTTCCTCGTCATGCCAGTGCCAGCAAGGAAACGGCTGCACGTCCCAGTGAATGCCGTCGTCGCTGTACGCGAGACCGAGGTTGGTTGTGCTGGAGTGCAGCAGCGTCTGCTCTTGCACGCTTCCGTAGTCGTTGCGAAACACCATAACATATTTGCCCTCATACTTCGTCACGCCAGCATTAAAGACGAGCGCGGGGGCATAGGGCACATCTTTTGCCGACAAGATCGGATTGTCCGGATGACGCCGGATCATAGGGCTGGATGTCAGCGTAATCAATTCAGTCATAAGCGCACTCCTTCTTGATGGATTGGCGTCTCGCCGTCCCAAACGCGATCTCCGAGCCATGCGCCCTGGCGTACGAGCCGCTCTTGAAGCCGGCCAATGGGGACATCTCGGCTTGTCATCGAATGTTCGGCGGCAAGCGCGGCGGCGGTTCCTGCGGCTTGCCCCATCGCAAAACAGTTCGGCATAACGCGGAGCGAGCTTTGCACGATGCGGTCCGCGGATGCGGAGCGGCCGGCGACCCATACGTTGTCGAGCCCTTTGGGCAGCAGACAGCGGTACGGAACGCCATGCGAATGGCCGGGAGGCAGACGGTAAATGCTCATTTGATCGCCGCTCGTCGCCAAATGCACATCGATAAAATAGGCGTTGCGGGCAATATCGTCGGCAAAGCTTCGCGTATTCACGAAATCGTCCTCGGTCAAAATATAGTCCCCTACAATGCGACGCGTCTCGCGGATGCCGATCTGTTCGCCGGTCGCCGTCAAATGAGCATGTTCGAATCCCGGCACATAACGGCGTAAAAAATCCACTTGTATTTTTGCGAGCCTTCGGCCTTCAACCGCGCCTTTCGTCAAATCTTCGGCTTTCGTCCCGTCCACGCCGAAGACGTGACCGAAGTTGACGCCGACCAGATGGTCCGACAGCCAGGCGAATCCCGATACTTTCTTTCTGCCCGCCGGCAGGTCGCCCGCTTGCTGCGCTTTCTCGACCGCCAAATGAATTTGCCCCGAATCGCCGCTTTCCTTCAAATAGCGGGTGAACGCCTTGCGGTCTGCATTCGTGACCAAATAACACATCGTACCCGGCTGCATTTCTCCTGCCGATCCCCCCTTTTGAAACGGGGCGCCGGCAAGGGCGGCAATGTCCGCATCTCCGGTCGCATCGATCACATATTTCGCTTCGATGGCGGAGCGTCCGGATTTGTTCAAGACGACGATCGTATGAACATGGTGATCATCGTCGCTTTTTACGATTTGGCCGACGAACGTGTGATAGAGCAGCTCGACACCACAAGCAAGCACCGCTTCGTCATAAACCCGCTTCAGCACTTCCGGGTCGATCGGCACCCAATCCAGGCTGCTGCGGTACATACGCTGGTATTCGGCACTGCAATTTTGCTTCATCTGTTCCAGCAGTTCCAAGCCGATTCCGCGAATCACCGGTTTTTCTTTGTCCGTAAAAGGGCAAAATGCCGGGACAAGCGAGACGGTACCCATTCCGCCGAGATAGCCCCGCTGTTCGATGAGCAGCGTCTTCGCGCCGTTACGCGCCGACGCTATCGCTGCGGCGATGCCGGACGGGCCGCCCCCGATGACGACGACATCCGCCTGTTTGCTGATGGGGATCGACTCCGCCGGTAAACTGATCGTTTTCAACGGATAACCTCCTTTGTTATTGGATTTGATTGTAAGTATATTACAAGGACAAGCTGTTGTTTAGTTGTAAATTAGTTGATGTTATCAATAAAAAGTACGCGCTCAAAGGATAGTTACCTCATCAAGAATGCGATCGAATATGGACATAAGAAGGGGCGAAGGGCTTAAAAGGTAAGGGGAGGGAGCTAGCGTAAGAGCAAAAGCCGATCACCTATTACCTGGCAACGGGTTCGGTGATCAGCTCGGTATGGCAAACTTTAATTTGTTTCGTTTCCGTGAATACAAATTCCACGAGAGCCACTGCGTTTTGCGAAGTTCCGTCGACCACGGTGCACATGGCGATCATTGCGGTTAACGAAGATTTCTCGGGGTGATTGGTTACTTTTTTGAGCGAAGCATCTTTTACGTATAAATTTTGATTTCCGCTCTTCATTATCGCTTTTTTGGCATAAGGCAGTAATTTTGACAACAATAACTCTCGAATGGTAAATAGCATGGTCACATAAACGACACTTGTTAAAAGCAGAAAAGTGGCAATATTCGTGTAAGTCATCGGACTCTCCTTTCACTATCACCCCTCATTATTTACATATGATGTTTGTTTAAACGTGCTTGGGCTTTCGTAATTTCATGCAAGTGGGGATCATTTCCATTCGCCTGATTTCCATGAATTGAAACCTTTAATGCTGCGGTATCGTCTGTTTGATAGGAAAGGAAATCTTACTAACGAGGTGTTCCAAGGTGAAAAAGTGGATGGTTGTACCAAGCTCGATGATTGCCCTGGTGCTGTTCTGCGGTGCCGCATATTCCGCGAACGCAGTCAAGCTCGTTGTTAACGGAAATTCGATCGCAACCGAAGTGCCCCCACAAATTATCGAAGGGAATACGATGGTACCGATTCGCGCGGTTGCCGAAGCGACGGGGGCCGACGTGAAATGGAACGAAAAGGAGCAAATGGTTACCGTTGATTACGCGGATCGGGCGTCGTTACTATCGCAAATCGATTTGCTGCGGAGTGCGATCATTCCATCTTCCGCCGACAAGGCGGTTGAAGCATGGGCTGAAGCGGTTAAAAACCGAAACGGTGCCGTTCAATATGCGCTGTTGTCGTCCGATATTCAAACTCAAACCCTCAAATCGTATGAAGAGATGCATTGGGTCACCGGCTTGTCCAGTCCGTGGGTTGACAGCTTTAAGGTGACAGGCGGTGTTGAAGACGGTAATGGGGCGGCGGCAAGCTACGATATCGTATTCCAATTAAAGACGTCTACGGGCAGCGCGGGAGAAGGCTCCGTGAAAGTAACGCTGGGCATGAAGGACGGCAAATGGCTCATTACCGGTCTGCAAAGCGGCAGCGGTTCGGAAAACTTGGGCGGCATCGTCGTCTTGCCGTAACCGTTAAAAGCATGTTTGAAAGGGCATCATGTTCGGGAAAATCCAATTATTCCGTTATGAATAATAGTAGATCGATGACGAGTTAAAGCGGGCTCGTAATCGATCTTTTTTTTGATCTTTTTGTTCATGTATAATGAGGAATGTGATTATCTGGATCTTACGAAGTTTCTATATATGGAGGCTGCCGATGAGTAGTAAAAAAATAATCGAAGCGCCCAAACTTCCGAAAACGTTGGCGAACATTACGCAGCCGGCCTATCATCTGCAGCCGGAAGATGAATTCAGCCTGGGCATCATATGTGACTGCACCATTGACAGCCAGACGGCCGGAAAAGTTTCGTTCGACAAGATCGTCTTTCAAAATGTAACATTCACGGAAACATCGCTTACCGATCTGGAACTGACCGACATCGTGTTCGAACGATGCGACTTGTCCAACGTCATTTTTCATGATGCGATCATCCATCGGACGGCATTTTACGATTGCAAAATGATCGGGGTCGACTTGACGGGAGCCACCTTTCGAAATGTTCAGTTTCACCGCTGCATCGCCGATTACGCGACGTTTCGTTTTTCCAATGCCAAACAAGCGCTGTTTCAGGAATGCTCGCTCTGCAGCGCGGATTTTTATAATGCGGCGTTTCAAAAAGTGTATTTCAGCCGTTCCAATATGGATCGCGCTCAGATGACCGGCGTAAAGCTGGAAGGCATCGATTTGAGCGACTGCGAATTCGACGCCTTGGGCGCCGGGCTCGCCGATTTGCAGGGGTGCGTCATTTCCCGGGAGCAGGCGTCCGTATTTGCCAAGCAATTCGGTCTTGCCATTAAAGAGTAGCCGGTTAGAGAAATACGAAAAAGCGAGGAGAACTTATGTATCAATACATCGATCAAAACTATGAAAACGTTGATTTCACGCACAAAGATTTAAGATTCGGAGAGCTGACTCGCTGCACCTTTCACCGCTGCCGGTTTAACGGCGCTTCGTTGGAGGAGATTACGACGACTGCGTGCAGATTCGTGGAATGCGATTTTCGCGGCGCTCAATTGAACGCATCGATTCATACGGAATCCGCCTTTATGAACTGCACGTTCCATGAAGCGAACTTGTTCGTTTCCAAATTCAACGAATGCAAGATGACCGGCTCGGACTTCTCGAAAGCGCAGCTCGATGGAGCCACGCTGCATCAAGGGGATTGGTCTTATACGAACCTCCGCCAGACGCAGCTATCCAAGCAAAACTTACGGGGCATCCGATTTCTCGAGGCGGATTTGTCAGGCTCCAATCTGGAAAAAGCCGATTTGCGCAATGCTGATCTTACTCGGGCGCAATTATCGAAAGCGAAGCTGCAGGGAGCCGATTTGCGCGGAGCCGTTGTGGACGGTATCGACTTTCGTTCCATTGAGGTCAAGGGAGTGCGGATGGACGCCGTTCAAGCGATTGTATTTTTGCGTTCGTTCGGGGCAAAAATCGATTAATCTGCATAAAAGGTATCGTTTTATAGGGTAACGTAAGACCGGGCTTGTGAAAAGTCCGGTTTTTTTTGGTGTTACCCACCTTCTTAGAACGTTGATAATTGATCGTTCTGGATGAAAGCCTACAGCCCGCTTTGGTTGATCATTTCGGCGAAGGCGGCAAAAGCTTTGCCGTAAAACCGGTCTTTGCGCCGCACAAGATTTGTGTTCGTAAATCGGAACTTTTCCGGGATGGGGTAAGCCGCAAGCGACTGATAATCTCCGGTCAACACGGATGTCGGCAGCAAGGTGGAGGCAAGCCCGGCACGTACGCAGCTCAGGAGGGTTTCCAACGAGCCGATTTCTATCATATTGTCGAACGCGATGCCTTCTCTATGGAGCCATTGTTCCAGAACGGTTCGGAAAGGGCAGCCTTTCGGAGAAACCGCCCATTTCGTATTGGATAAATCCGGATATGCCTCCTCTTGATTGGTGGTAAGCAGCACCAGTTCATCGCGCATCTCGTACTCGGAAACGAGCTTCGACGAAGCCATCCCGCCGGTGACGAAAGCTCCGTCCAATTGATTGGCGAGCACCATGGATAGAAGCTCCGATGAAGCCCCGGTAATCAAGGAAAGCGTAACGTCAGGATACCGGTTTTGGAACGCGGATAAAGCATTCATAAAATTGCCGCATGTAACGGTTTCCACGACGCCGATCGAGAGCGGTCCGCTCGGATACGATTT
Source organism: Paenibacillus allorhizosphaerae (assembly GCF_910594985.1). Classification (GTDB taxonomy): domain Bacteria; phylum Bacillota; class Bacilli; order Paenibacillales; family NBRC-103111; genus Paenibacillus_G; species Paenibacillus_G allorhizosphaerae. The sequence continues at coordinate 134,135 of NZ_CAJVCE010000012.1, read as the reverse complement.
CTCCCGGACGGCCCGGAGCGATTCCTCGGACAAGTTCAAGATCGAGAGCGCGTATTCGCGAAAGACGATTCCTTTATCCGTCAACGTCACGCCTTTCGGATGCCTGAAAAACAAAGCGACTCCTATCTCGGACTCCAGTTTGCGGATTCGGGCCGTTACATTGGACTGCACATACTCAAGGCGTTCGGCTGCGCGCGACACGCTGCCCTCTTCCGCGACGGTCACAAATACTTTAAGATCCGTTAATTCCATGGCCTCACCTCAATGGTATCAAAAATAATGATATATCGATGAATTTCAATCATTATACTATATGCGTTATTTATTGTACAATAGCCAAAGACGAGGATCGTTGCCGGGATGCAGCGGATCTTAAGATAATTTCGTCTGGGGGGATGGCAGTGCAAAAGGAATGGTGGGTTCTTATGCTGGCCGGCGTATTCGAGGTCGTCTGGGTAGCCGGCTTAAGCCACGCAACCGCATGGTGGCATTGGTTTATCACGCTGGCCGTCATTATATTCAGCTTCAAAGTGCTGCTCGATGCGGCAGCAAAACTGCCGATCGGTACGGTGTATGCGGTATTTACAGGTCTTGGTACCGGCGGAACCGTCATTGCGGAAATGGTATTTTTCGGGGAGCCGGCCGACCCGCTTAAACTGTTATTCGTTGCCACGCTGGTAGCGGGCGTCATCGGGCTCAAAAATGTCACGCGGGAAATCGAAGCAAAGAGGGGTGAATGAAAATGGCTTGGGTTGCCTTGATTGCCGCCGGTTTGTGTGAAATGTTGGGCGTCGTTGCGATAAAGCGCGTTACAACCTATCGGCACTGGACCTCTTACTTGTTTCTTGTGATCGCGTTTGGCTTAAGCTTCTCACTGCTTACGTTCGCGATGTCGGAAATTTCTATGGGGACCGCCTATGCGATTTGGACGGGAATCGGCACGGTGAGCAGCGCGCTGCTCGGGATGATTGCATTCGGCGAGCCAAGGGAGAGGAAACGCATTGCGTATATCGGGCTCATTATCGCTTCGACCGTCGGTCTCAAATGGATTTCATGATTCCTTCTCACATTGAATCACTCCGTTCCGCTCATATCAGTTCAGATATGAGTTTTTTCTTTTGTACGACTGCTGTGTACATTGAAACAATACGATGCGAGTCTTTTGCCTGCATAGACGGCACTCGTCGTTCGTCATATAATAAGTTTAATTTGTGTGCTTGTGCTATTGCGATCTGTGGAGAAGGAGGAGAAGCGCGGTGAAGAAAATGGCAAGGCAAATTCCATTCCTGTTATGTATCGTTGTCGGCACGATTTTATTGGTATATCCGACGCTCAAGGACCGTTATGACAGTTACCGGCAGCAGCAAATACTCGCCGAGTGGCAGCAAAGCTTACTGCGGTTGGATAACGTAACTTTGGAGGAGAACATTGAGGCAGACGTTCCCGCTCCGAGCATTTCCGTAGCGGAGGCAGCCGAAGCTAAGCCCGTTCAGGCGGCGCCTTTGCATGTGGAAACGAAAACTCTGACAGAAAGCGTGCCTGATCAGGCGGAAGCACTGCTGGTGATTGACAAAATTGATTTGAAGCTGCCGGTTTTAACGAATGCGACGGAGAAAAATTTGCAATTGTCCGTAGCCAGCATGGCCAACACCGGCAAAGCCGGTGATATCGGTAACTATGCGATTGCAGGACACAGGAACTTAACGTACGGAAAAAATTTTAACCGGTTGGACGAGGTCGACGTAGGGGACCGGATCAAAGTGAATACTCGAAGCAAGCGTTACGAGTACGAAGTCCAGGAGAAGCTATACGTCTTACCCGAAGAAGTATGGGTATTGAAAGGAAACGGCAAAGACCGGGTAATTACGTTGATTACATGCCATCCTCTACAGAATGCTACACATCGTCTCATTATCAAAGGGAAGATCGTAGAAAAACAAAGCTGAATTTCGTATAGGGCAACCCGTGAAACGTCATGTAACTGCACCGGGGGAATGCTGGAAACGCCGCAGCATCCCATCTTTGAAGGTTTTTTCCGGTCAAGTATGGGTCGTGTGACTCAGAGGTTGTATAAATAAATGCTTTATGATACATTATGTATTGTGATACAAATTGTAACATTGTTAATTGCGAAAGGAGTGAATATAACAAAGCAGATGAACCAAAAGGAGCAAACGCCTGTTCCAGCGGTTGTTGCCATGCTGAGAAGGAACGGAGGAGCAAGATTTTGAACAAAAAAACAAGTCTTGTGGTCATAGCGCTTGTGCTTTTCATTCAAAGCTTTTATGGAGCGCTATTGTCTCATGCAAGCACCGGTCAGCAGATCAGCGAGAACATCTTGACCGGTGTGACGTTGACCGTGAAGGATGCGAACGGGAATACGGTGACGGATCCCGTTTACGAGCAAGGCGCAAGCGTCACGCTGGACTATACTTGGGAGCTTCCGAACGGCCATGGTTACAAGAGCGGCGCCGTCTACACGTTTTGGCTGCCCGTCCAGTTCAAGCTTTATAATGATATTAGCGCTGAACTGAAAAAAGATGACGGCAGCAGCGTCGGCACGTTCCAGGTCGAAGCGTCCTCTCGCCAAGTCACGATGGTGTTCAACGAGAAAGTCGAAAATGATGATGTCCATGGCACGCTTACCTTTCACACCCAATTCGACAAACAGACGATTCAAGGAAGTACGGAGCAGCAAATTTATTTTCCGATTCGCAACGGCTATACGATCACGCTTCATTTCAAGCCGAGCGTGAAGTCTTCCGTTGAGAAGAGCGGTATTCCGCAAGGCTACAATGCGGATCGCATTCATTGGACGGTTGACGTTAACAAGACATTGGAAACGGTGAAGAACGCGACGGTCGCCGACCGGCTTCCGGCCGGATTGACGATGGCGACTCCCGTGACCGCAGCCGTCTACCGGCTGCAAGTGAATCTGGACGGGTCCGTGCTGCGAGGAGATCCGCTTAGCGGCGATCAATATGAGGCTGCGCTTAATGCAGGCGAGCTCACGGTCAAATTCAAAAACGAAACGATCAGCGGCGCATATCGAATTGAGTTTTCGACCGAAATTGTCGATTCCAGCCTATCGACGTTTACGAATGAGGCCGTGTTCAAAGGCGACAATGTGCCGGAGATCCGTTCCTCCGCGACGGTCAACGTCCAGCGCGGAAGCCACTTGAAGAAAGCTGTAACCGGTTACGATGCGAAGACGCAGACGATCACCTGGGCCATCTTGTATAACTACGATGAAAAACGGATCCCTCAAGCGGACGCATCGCTTACGGATCAATTCGATGCGCTCCATGAGCTGGTGCCGGGTTCGCTCGCGGTGTATCCGATGGCACTCGATTCGTCCGGGAAGGAAACCGCAGGTTCGCCGCTTACCGCAGGCGTGGATTACAACTGGTTGCCGGCTGCCGGTGCAGGGAAAAAAGGATTCACGCTAAGTTTCACGCGCGACGTCACTTCCGCATACAAAATCGTGTACAAAACGAAAGCAACCGATCGTGTATACGAGAACGGCAAAATAACGAATACGGTCACTTCCGCGACTTATTCCGATACGAATTCCCAAAACGTTATTCAAATGATCGTCAATAAAAGCAGGGGAGCCGTAGACTATCAGAATAAGACCGTAAGCTGGACGATTCGACTTAACGAAGATCAGTACCCGATGAACAATATCGTACTTACCGACACGTTTACGAACGGCGGTCTGACTCTCGTTCCGGGCTCGCTCAGCATCACTTCGCAGAGCGTGGCATCCTCCGTGTACGACGTCGTCTACCGGGCCTCGAACCCGTCGGCGGTTACGGACGGATTCGTCATCAAATTGAATAACAACTCCGTCACTTCCGCTACGTACGCCGTCACCTACAAAACGTATTTCAATGTGGACTGGCTTGCCGCCGGGAAGACCAGCTTTCTGAATACGGCAAAAATGGACTGGGATGGCGGCTCAAAAGAAGTGACGGCTTCGTTCGATCCAAACAACGAGACCAAAAACAACGGCTTTAAGTTCGGCAGTTACAACGCTGCATCGAAGCAGCTACTATGGGCCGTCGGGATCAACTATAACGGGAAAGAACTGGCGAATGCCCGCATCGTCGACAACTTACTGAAAGGCCAAACGCTAGTTCCGGGTAGCGTCAAAGTGTACAACATGATCGTCGCTCCGGACGGCGGTGGAAGCAAAGGCGCAGAAGTAGCGGCTTCCGGTTATAGCGTGAGCCAAAACGGCACTGAACTGATCGTACAATTCAACAATAAAATTCAAGCGCCTTATTGGCTTGAGTTCGCAACAAGTTTGGAAGGCCAGGTCATTGAAAATATCGTTACCAATACCGCGAACGTATTCGATGGCGTGAGCCCGGTATCCAAAGATTTGAAAGGATCGGTTACCATTCCGCATGGCGGGGAGTATGTGTTCAAGGACGGCAAGCAAACCGGGGACAGAATTGACTGGAGCATCGCCGTGAACCGGGGACAGTCGTTTGTACAGGATGCGAAGCTGACCGATACGCCGAGCGGCAATCAGGTTTTGATTCCCGAATCGTTCCATCTGTACCCGACGGCGGTTACTTCCGGCGGAGATGTGAGCAAATCCGGTCCCGAATTAACCAAAGATGTGGACTACCGTTTGCAAATCCAAACCGATGATACCGGCAGCCAGACGTTTGTCTTGAGCTTTCTGAAAGAAATCCGTTCCGCCTACATACTGGAATATCAATCGCTTATTGTGGCGAACAACGGAGATCATGTGAGCAATACGGTTCGATTCAGCGGAACCAATGTCCAAACCGTCATTGTACCGACAACCAAAGACATTATCGTCGGCGTATCCAGCGGTTCGGGTACCGGCAGCGGAACTCGAGGCACATTAACGGTAAAGAAAATGGATGAAGCGAATGCATCCGTGAAGCTGGAAGGCGCAGTCTTCAGCTTGTACCGTCAGGCAGGACCGGACCGCATATGGATTAACACGTTGACGACGAGCTCGGCGGGTACGGCGGAATTCAAAAATTTATTGTCGGGCAGCTATGTGCTGAAAGAAGTCACGGCGCCGGCGGGGTATGTTCTCGATTCGAAGGAGTATCCCGTGACGATCAATTCAACCGCAGGCGTCGCTTTGAATGTTACGAACAAGAAATCCGGGGGCGGTAACCCGGGCGGCAATCCAGGCACCGATAATCCGGGAACGGATACGCCAGGAACCGATACGCCGGACTCCGAAACACCGGATACGGATTCACCCGGATCAGGCACACCGGGGTCGGGTCCGTCAACGCCAGGGGAGTCCACTCCCGGTACACCCGGACAAAGCCCTGCAGCACCGGGCACGCCGACTCCGAACAATCCGGGATCTGTTACGCCAAACCCGGATACGCCGGCGATCGAGATTCCGACACCGGGGACGCCTTCCGGCGAAAAGCCGGAAGCCGGGCAACCGCCTGACGAAGTGGTCATCACACCGCAAGACAGCCCAAGCTCCGATGGAGCAACGCCGTCCGGCAGTGCGCCCGATAACGTTCCAACCGGAGAAAGATTGCCCAAGACAGGCGAAGACAGCCCATTAGCTATGCAAATCGCCGGGATTTGCCTGATTCTGCTCGGCGTCGTATGGAGAAAAAAGTTTTTGTCAATCAAGTAAATAGGCAACAGCCCCTTGTCTTCGATCGAAGAAGGGGCTGTTTTTTTGCTTTTTCATCGTATGCTCTTGTGCGCACAGTGGCAAGAAAGCCTGCACTTAATGGTTTTCGGTGGATGCGGAATACGTTTGATCGTATTCCTGCCGAGCCGTTTCGACTTGTGTGTAATGAACTTTCGTCCAATCATTCAACTCTCTCAACGGTTTAAGCAATGTTTCGCCAAGCGGGGTCAACGAATATGAAACGATCGGAGGAATTGCAGGCGTCAAATGACGCTGGACCAGGCCGTCACGTTCCAACTGCCGGAGCGTTTGCGTTAGCATCTTTTTGGAGATGCCGTCAATGCGTCTTCCCATCTCCCCGTAGCGAATCGCTCCATCCTCCAAAGCGTAAATGACGAGTACCGTCCATTTGTTCGAAATGATTTCAAGCGTCTTGCTGTAGCCGCAAACGGCAATGGAGATGTCGGGTGTTTTTTTCAAGCCAGGCGTTGTCATTACGTAACCCCCTATGCACTTTGTGGTTCCCAGGACACTCTAAAGTTCCTACTTACTTAATTATAGCAAGTGTATTATTGTATGACTATACCATTGAATAGGAGAGGTTATACATGAAAACATACGAATTGCAAGACGGTTTTGGACTTGATCAACTAAAAGCGGCGGAACGTCCCGTTCCAGTTCCCGGTCCCGAAGAAGTGCTTATCCAAATGCGTGCGGTTTCTCTCAATTCCAGAGATCTCGGTGTCATCGACGGATTTTATAAACCCGATCAAAAGATGCCGTTCATTCCCTTATCAGACGGTGTGGGCGAAGTCGTCGCCGTTGGCGATCGCGTATCCAGATTCAAGCTTGGCGACCGGGTGAGCGGTATTTTTACGCAAAGCTGGATTTCCGGAGAGCCGACGCAAGCCAATTGGGCGAGTACGCTCGGAAGTCCGCTGCAAGGGCTGCTGGCGGAGTACACGGTGCTTCACGAGAACGGGCTCATTCATGTCCCTGATTATTTGACCGATGAAGAAGCCGCGACGCTCCCTTGCGCAGGGGTCACGGCATGGCATGCTGTCGTCGAAGAGGGGAAAGTGAAAGCGGGAGATACTGTAGTCGTGCAAGGAACCGGCGGCGTTTCGTTGTTCGCGCTTCAGTTTGCCAAGCTTCATGGGGCGACGGTCATCGTAACCTCCAGCAGCGATGAAAAAATAAAACGGGCGCTGCAGCTTGGCGCGGATTGCGGCATTAATTATAAGGATCATCCGGCGTGGGATCAAGTCATTCTTGAACGGACGGACGGACGCGGTGCGGACCATATCGTCGATCTTGGGGGTTCAGCCACATTAAACCGGTCGATCTCTGCGTTGAAGGTGGGGGGACAGATCAGTATGGTCGGCGTTCTATCAGGGTATCGTGTGGAAGGGTTCGATATCATTCCCGCAATCATAAGAAAAGCGCGGCTTCAAGCGATCAATGTTGGCAGCCGCGACATGTTTGAAGCGATGAATCGTGCGATGAAGCAAAGCCAGCTCCGTCCGGTCATTGACTCCGTGTTTCCTTTCGAGTCCGCTGTAGATGCACTGTACTACCTCGCAAAGGGGTCGTATTTCGGCAAGATTTGCATCACATTTTGAAGCGAGCATTCGGGAACAAGTCTGAAGCCAAATTTGGCGTGAACGGATGCTTATCGCGGCCATTTCCAGCCCGAAGGAAGAAGCCGGCAAAGCGACTTCCTTCGGGCCAATTTGCGAGTATCTTTTTAATAAAGTGCGTCGTATATTGCCCGTTCTCGCCAATCTCCAGGCAATTGAGCTGTTATCCATACACACAGCCGCCGTCAATGCCTATTTTATCGCCGCCAAACCGTCCTCCCAGAAAAAATCCAGTCGAAAGTAAAAATTTCTTTCATCATTATAAACTTTATTTCCTAAATGAAAAAGAAGATTTATATGAGGGGAATGGGGAGAAATCTTGACTTTATATGGAAAAGGGGGGATATTGAAGTAAATGAAGCTCGCGACTTGTTGAGAATGAGGAATAGTATGGTTGAGGTGGGTTGCGGAAGACGATTGTATAAGGAGAGGTGAGCAATGATCGAATTTGAACGATTGCATCATGTAAGTATAGCGGTTAGGGATCTGGAGAAGGCTAGACAATTTTATTCGGAATTGCTTCAATTTCAGGAGATTGAACGGCCGCCTTTTAAATCCAAAGGAATCTGGTATGCCGTTGGAAACCAGCAGCTTCATTTGCTTGAACACACGCAAGGCGAAACGCTGCGCAACGGTCAGATCGATTCGGTTGACGGACATTTTGCCATCTGGGTTAAGAGCTACAAAGGCACGATCGAATGGCTGGAAAAAGCGGGCATCCCTTATGAAGCGAGACCGCAAAGCGTGGCCGGGTTTGCCCAAATTTATATTCTTGATGTGGACAATAATATCATCGAATTTGATTCGGCGTACGATTCATAGCTTTCACGTTACATCAATAACGTACGACGTGATTTCTTTGATTTACCTCTCTTCTTATACATTGCTATTTCCGACTTTGTAGCGGTCTCTCACGGGGCTGCTTTTTTACGTTGGAACCATCGTTTATTGTACCATCTTCTTTTTATATAATTCGACAAAATTCTGTGCAGCCGCAGATAAGTAATGATGCTTCAGCCAGATTAAACCGACCGGGGCCGACAATTCGGTACTAGAAATTTTACTAGCGTGTATGGAATACTCTTTATGCCGCGAAAGCACCGTCTCCGGAACAATCGATGCGGCAAAATCAGATGAGATCAAATCCATCAACAGCGTGATGTCGGAACATTCGCCGATCATATTGGGCTGCAATTGGAGCCGGGAGAATGCTTCCGATATTAAATAATGCACGCCTAACCCTTCGGTACTCGGCAAAATAAGCGGGTCGTTGCTAATGTCTGCAAGCGACAATTCGCGATCGATCGAGTGCCTCTGCTTGGATGTAATAAAGTAGAACGGCTCCGTATAAAGATGGAGAACGGAAAAAGAGTTCAACTCGAGCGGCAATCGAATAATCGCCAGCTCTATAGCGCGGTCTCTGACTAATTTGCAAAGATGGGACGATTCATTTTGTTGAATTTTATAAGTCACCTTGGGGTATTGTTGTTGAAATTGACGTAGAAGTTCCGGCAGCTCGACGGCCGATAATGTATTGACACCGATCGTTAGTCTTCCGTTTACTCCGTTACCGACTTCCTTCACTTCCATTTTGGCCTCTTCCATCCATTGGTCCATCTTTAAGGCATATTTATACAGAGTTTTCCCGGCTTCCGTTATTTCTAAATACTTTCCGCTTCTCTCCACTAATGGAGAGCCAAGCTCCTCCTCCATTGCCTTTAATTGTTGACTTAACGGTGGTTGCGACATATGAAGTCTTTTCGCGGCAGCGGAAATTTTCTTTTCCTCCACTATCGCTATGAAATATCGCAGTTGTCTGATGTCCAACGTCAAAACCACTCCTTTATATATCAAAAACATTACTAAACCTTATTTTATTAATAATTTTCATATAGCCTATCTCCATGTTAGCATAAATATATAGAAGGAAAAAGGAGCTTGATCATGTACCGTCACTTTATGATTTTCGCTGTTGTCTTGTTAGCCGCGTGCCACTCGAGTCCTATTTCTTTGCCAAACGTACCGACGGAAACAGAAACGAAAGAAGAAAAGAAGGTGAAGGTGAACAAGATGAACGAACAATTGATTATCGCGGCGGAGAAAGGCGATACGGAAACCGTTCTGAAGCTGCTTGAAGCCGGAGCGGACATCAATTCTGGCGATCTACGCGGAAGAACGGCCGCAATGGCCGCGACTTACAACAATAAATCAGCTACGGTAAAGGCGCTGATCCAAAAGGGAGCGGACATTAACATTCGCGATAACAACCTGAACAATGTACTCCTGTATGCCGGCGCGGAAGGGCTGCTGGAAATCGTAAAGCTCGCGATTGATGCAGGTGCGGATACGAAACTTACGAACCGATACGGGGGCACGGCGCTGATTCCGGCTTCGGAACGCGGACATGTCGATGTCGTGAAGGAGCTCTTGACTCGTTCGGATATCGATGTCAATCATATCAACAATTTGCATTGGACGGCTCTGCTCGAAGCGGTCATTTTAGGCAATGGAGGGGAGGCGCATCAACAAATCGTGCAGCTGCTAGTGGACCATGGAGCGAACGTAAATATCGCCGACAAAGAAGGAATCACTCCCTTAAAGCATGCACAACAACGCGGCTTCAAAGAGATGGAAGGGTTATTAAAAAAAGCCGGGGCATCGCTGCCGAAATGAATGTGGAAATCTTGTGTGGCAGGAGGACAAGATCGTGAACGATCAAGCTTACTGGCTTACCAATGTGACATTAGAAACTGGTTACCGCTACGATGACGGTGCCCTTACAAGAACGGAAACAGGACAGTTCCATGTACGCATTGAAAAGGGGAAAATCATCGAAATTGTCGGAGCGGACGAACCTTTGGACACTCGTTTGCCCAAGCGGAACGCACAAAACTATTTAATGCTCCCTTCCTTTAGAGATATGCACATTCATCTCGATAAAACGTACTATGGAGGCCCGTGGAAAGCGCCGACGGCGGCAACCAACGGAATCATGACTAGGTTGGAAGAAGAGCGGGAGCTGCTTCCCCGTTTACTGCCTGTTGCCGAACAACGAGCCGCAGCGTTGCTGGACTTGCTGCTGCATTCAGGTTCGACGCACGTACGCACGCATTGCAATGTCGATCCTGTCATTGGACTCAGCAATCTGGAAGCAACGCTGCGAGCAGTGGAAGCTTATCAAGGAAAGGCTTCCGTCGAAATCGTCGCTTTCCCGCAGCACGGATTATTGCGCAGCCATGCCGTGCCACTCGTCAGAGAAGCACTGCGCCGCGGAGCCTCATTAGTCGGTGGCGTGGATCCGGCCACCATTGATGAAAATATCGAGAAGTCGCTGCAAGCAGTCATGGAACTTGCCGTAGAAGCGAATGCAGACGTTGACCTTCATATCCATGACCCGGGTCATCTTGGGATATTTACTTTTAAACGGCTGGCATCGCTAACGGAGGAAGCGGGATGGCAAGGAAGAGTTACGATAAGCCATGCCTTCGCCTTGGCCGATATCCCGCCAGAAGAAGCGAGAGAAGTTGCGGAACTGCTGGCTCATCGGGGAATATCGATTACGTCGTCTGTTCCGATAGGCAGGACGATACCGATTCCTCTCTTGCGGGAACAAGGAGTGGAAGTATCTCTTGGCGACGACAGCATTACGGATCACTGGTCGCCTTTCGGCAAAGGAGATAGTCTGGAGAAAGCAGGAACATTGGCGGAACGGTTTCGTTTAAGCGACGAGCGTTCGCTTGGACAAGCCCTAGGGTTTATTACCGGCGGCATAACCCCTCTGAATGAAGAAGGAAAGCGTATTTGGCCCAACGCGGGAGACGAGGCCGATCTCGTTTTCGTCGATGCGAGTTGTTCGGCCGAGGCAGTTGCCAGGCGAGCGAGAAGAGCTGCTGTGTTGTATCAAGGAAAGCTTGTTGCCGGAGCCCTTTAATTACGGATACAGAAAGGACGGATCATCGATGTGCGCTGCATTTTGGCTGACGAATGCTCTTTTGGAAACCGGCTATCGTAAAGATAACGGCGTCGTTACAGGGACAAAAACGGAATGTTTCCACTTATGTATACTGGACGGGAAAGTGGCGAAGGTGGTATCTTCCGATCAAACCGTTGCCGACGATTTGCCCAAAATAGATGGGAAACGGCTGTTAGTCCTTCCATCGTTTATAGAAAAGCATTGTCACTTGGATAAAACGCTGCTTGGCGACCGATGGCGTTCGGTAACGCCGGCTCGAAGCATTTTTGAACGGCTCGATATAGAGAAAGAAGTTTTACTTTCTTTGGAGACGACTACGCAAGAGCGGGCGCAAAAGCTGTTGGAGCTGTATTTGCAAGCCGGCGTCACTCATATCCGAACGCATGTGGATATTTATCCCGAGGTTGGACTAAGGAATCTGGAAGAAGTTCAAAAAGCTCTGCAATCGTTTGAAGGAAAATTAACTTATGAGATCGTTGCGTTTCCGCAGCACGGTTTATTGCGTACGAAGGCCAAAGATCTCGTTAGGGAAGCTCTCCGGCAGGGAGCCGGCTTGGTTGGAGGCGTTGACCCGGCTACCGTGGATGGAGATATGGAAACCTCTTTACAAGAAATGGTTCAACTGGCGGCTGAAGCACATGCGGGGATCGATTTGCACTTGCATGATGCGGATCATCTCAGTATTTTCACCATGAAAAGATTGGCGCAGCTGACAAAAGAAGCCCGTATGCAAGGGAAAGTTGCGATCAGCCATGCATATGGGCTTGGGGATATCACTTCGTCGCAGGCGGAAACTGTAGCGGCGGTTTTGGCGGACGCAGGAATGACCGTCGTTACCAGCGTGCCGATTGACCGGAAGTTTCCGCCAGTTGGCTTGCTGCACAAAAAAGGAGTATCGGTCGCCGTCGGTTGCGATAATATATTCGATGTTTGGTCACCGTTCGGCAACGGAGATCTTTTGGAACGTGCCGGCCGTTTGGCGGAAATATCCGGTTGGGTAGACGAACGGTCATTAGCGCAAGCGCTCCGCTATATTACCGGCGGCAAAACCCCGCTGAGTCCCGAAGGAGAACAAATGTGGCCGCGGGCAGGGGACGATGCCGACTTCGTTTTCGTTGAAGCCTCCTGTTCTGCCGAAGCGGTTGCCAGAAGATCGAAACGAGCGGCTACGATGTTCAAAGGAACCATCGTTTCGGGTTCGTTGTAACCGGGGGCAGTCGCCCTTGAAGCCGCTCGACGGAGCGGCTTTTTCAGCGAGGCGTCGCTGCCTTTATCGCGGCCGATGCAATGGCTCGCTCCGAAGCAGTTGAGGATTTTGGTGAATAGAGGACTTAAATATATTGATTTTGCACATTTTATATGATGATGCACTTGCTGTTTATAGCATTTGCGGCATATTTTTTCTTTTTTTCCGGGGGTATGCTACACTTGAACCATATTTTCCGAAGAAGGGAGTACTGACCGATGCAAATATGTGATTTTTTATTCCCCAAGGACAAAGTGGCTTATATCATCTCGTCCGCCAACATGCAGGAGGCACTGGAAAAGCTGGAGCAAACCCAATACACCGCCATTCCTGTTATTGACGGAGAAGGGAAATACGTTGGTACGCTTTCCGAAGGAGATCTTTTGTGGAAGATGAAGTATACGGCCGGATTGAGCTTTGAAAACCTGGATACCGTCAAAGTGCATGAAATTAAACGCCGTGTTCATAATGAATGCGTATCGATCAATGCGTATTTGGAGGATATGCTTGAACTGGCTGCAGATCAGAACTTTGTTCCCGTTGTGGACGATAACCAAATCTTTATCGGAATCATCCGCCGCAAAAACATCATTGAGTACTACACTAGCAATATTACCGACTGATCATTGACAAATCGCCTGGACCAGGCTGACGATTAAAGCCGGGCACTCCTTTGGGTGGAGGAAACGATTAGTCGTCATCCATTCCTATAATTGTTAGTGCAATCACAATAAAATATGGACTATTATACCTGAATCCGAAGGATCTATAGAGCGTCGTTCCGGATCTTGCCGATCGAATCAGGTTTGATGTATAAGGCATGATAAGTAAGTATGGTATAAAGCGGGTTCAAACCGTATTCAACCAAGAAGATAGGGCGCAGTCGATCCTTGAATTTTTGAATTGACTGTGGTATGATTGATTTCATATATTATGAAACCAATTCACATGTTGAAAAGAGTCTCATTTTTATGATGAACCTTTTACAATGTGTGAATTTTTTATTTACAAACAGGTACACATTAAATTGGTTCAAACTAGATGGGGGAAATTTAAATTGAGAGTAAATTTGAAATTTACGACTAAAGGGCAAAGCGCAATTGAAAATTTCAATAACGACGAATTAATCGAAATATTCACAAGATATTTGAATACTTTAGTGAAACATTATGCAGTGAATGTTTCGGTACCGGTTGATATGAATCAGGATATAAGAGCAGAAGGTATCTTGAAAGTTCTTTTGGAGAACGTAAATTGCGATATAAATATCTTTTTTAGAGAATTAGAGCGAGATATAAAAGTTCCTTTAAAGAAAAGACTTGATAAAGCCGGGAAATTAGACAACGTGTTTAAGATAGACATTATTAAGTAAAAGCGAATAAACGTATGGCGAACTATTCCAGCCCTCCGGCTTCTTTATTACGAGCAACCTTTGCCGATACATGGATTATGTGTGTAGTTTGCATTGTACACATGATTCCACATGCCATTAAGGGGATGTTCGCGTGAGTGTATAAACTTTTTGCTGGTGCTACTGGCAAGAGTTTTTTTGTTTGGAAGAAGCGTCCATAGCTTCCGTGATTAAAGTATTATAAGACTATAAATGGAACGGCTTTGTTCTCTTTTCCAATTCTGGATTGAAATGTTATACAAATCCTGTATATTTCGTAAATCTGCGTCATCCAGCTTGCTTATCTGTATAAATCTCTCATTTTCCTATCCAAAAGCCGAACTATCGCTTGATTTCTTTAATAATCTTATGTAATATGGTTATGCTAGATTATAAATTTCGGTTTACATTATGCCGGAAGGTGAACTCATGCCCCTGATCGACTCTAACGAGAACAGGAAGAAGCTAAGTCACATCTACAATGAGATCGCGAAAGAGCTGTTCGGTTTCGGTACGACGATGCTGAAGGTGTTCATCGATCACCATATGATTACAGTTCATGCCAAGCATCGCAGGTCGCCGCGTTCCACTGCGCTCGAGGGTGAGGTTCCTACTTTGAAGTATGAAGTGGATTATTACATGTCCTCGATCTACAAGAGGAAAGTCCGCGAGAGGCTGGAGCAAGAGTTGGGCTTGTCCATTGAAGCGGTGTTGAGGGATTATGATCCTGCCACCCAATGGGCGATAACGAATGTTATTCTTCATGAAAATGAATAAATGGAATCGGCGTTTCTCTTTTGATTTATCTTAAGAGGAAACCGGATAGGCGAAACGGATGACTCTTTACGTTGTTTACAACGAAAAGTGCTCTTGTTTAGAAGATTTTTTTCTAAAACAAGGGCACTTTTCTGTTTTCTTGGAAATCCATGGGGAAAATGTATAGTTTAGGAGCCGATACGGATAATAACTGGTATCAAAAAACGGCTGCGGATTCACGATTCACTATTATAGATCATGAACAAAATTGGGGAGGAACAAAAAAGATGAAAAAACGATGGGTACAAGGCTTGGCCTCTTTAACGATTCTGGGGCTTGTTGCCACCGGATGCGGCGGCGGAGCAAAAGAACAGGGGAATGCCGGCGCGTCGACCGAAGCGCCAAAAGGCCAACCGACGAAGCTGGTCATCTCCACTTGGGGCTTCTCCGACGACTTCTTTAAAAAGGAAGTGTATGCGCCATTCGAGAAGGAGCATAATGTCCAGATCGTCGTCGAGGCAGGGAACAATGCGGATCGTCTGAACAAAGTGAAACAGGGCGGCTCATCCGTAGATTTGATTTATTTATCCGATTACTATGCACAGCAAGGGATCGAGGCCGGCATGTTCGAGAAAATCGACCGCAGCCGCATCCCGAACTTGAAAGATATTTACGAAGTGGCCAAGGCTCCGCTCGGCGAAGATTACGGTCCGGCTTATACGATCGGACAACTCGGGATCGCCTATAACCCAAAAGCTACCGGAGGCAAGGAGATCAAGTCGTGGAACGATCTTTGGAGCCCGGAACTCGCCAAGAAATTGACGATGCCGAATATTACATCGACCACCGGCCCGATGATGCTCGATGCGGCTTCCCGTGTAGCCGGAAACACGACGTTCAATGAGGACCAGGCGATGGCAAAGCTGAAGGCGCTGAACCCCGGCGTCGTGAAATATTACAGCCAAACGTCCGAATTCGTGAATATGTTCTCGCAAGGCGAGATCGCTGCAGGACCGATTATGGAAATGTACGTGAAGGATTTGAAGGCAGCCGTGCCGGAAACGAAGTTCATTACGCCGCAAGAAGGCGGCTATGCGATCATGAACACGGTCAATATCGTCAAAGGCAGCAAAAACAAGCAGTTGGCGGAAGACTTTATCAACTGGCATTTGAGCAAAACCGTTCAAGAGAAGTCGGCAAAGGCCAAAGTCGATTCTCCGGTCAATACGACGCTGACGCTGACGCCGGAAGAAGCGACGGGCATTACGTACGGCAAGGAAACCATCGCCAAGCTGAATAAGCTGGACATGAAGTTCGTCAACGCCAACTTGAAAAAATGGATCGATCGCTTCAACCGTGAAGTAACGCAATAAGACGCGGCGATAGGAAGGGACAAGGGTATATGTTGCGGCATGTACCCTTGTTTCTTTACCGCCATAGGGGGTGCGAACGGATGAACAAGAAGGTCATTCTCGATGTGGACACGGGGGTGGATGATGCGCTCGGCATGCTGCTTGCGATTCGCAGCGGCGAGATGGACATTCTCGGCGTTACGACGGTAAACGGCAATGTTTCGTTGGAGCAGGCGACGGTCAATACGTGCAAAATATTGCAGTTGGCCGGAGCGGAGCATATCCCCGTCTTCAAAGGAGCTGATCGGCCGATGCTGCGGAGCACCTATTTCGAGCATCGGGTGCACGGGAAGGACGGCTTGGGCGGGGCGCTAAAGGACATGTCCGTGCATAAGCAGCCGGAGGACGGGCATGCGGTCGATTTTATTATAGACCAAATACGTCGACATCCCGGGGAAGTGACACTAGTCATGACCGCGCCGCTAACCAATCTGGCCCTTGCCATTATGAGATACCCGGAACTCGTTGGGCAAGTGAAAGAGGTCGTCGTGATGGGCGGCGTCGTTCAAAGCTTCGGCAATGTGACGCCGACGGCGGAGTATAACATGTATGTCGATCCGGAAGCGGCTAAGCTTGTATTCAAGGCGGGGTTTTCCTCCCTCACGCTCGTCGGTTTGGATGTGACCCGCAAAGCGCTGCTTACGGAGGAGCATATCGCTTCCTTGGGGGATTCGCCTCTTGCACATTATGTTCGAGAAAGCACGGCCGATTATATGCAGCGCTATTATGAGCGAAACGGGGTTCGCGCCTGTGCGCTGCACGACCCGCTCGCGGTAGGCGTGGCGCTGAATCGGGAGCTAGTCGTCACTAAGCAATACTATGTCGATGTCGAGACGCGAAGCGAGCTATGCGACGGACAAACGGTATGCGACTTCCAAAACCGGTTGTCGCGGGAGGCTAACGTTCACGTTTGTTTGGACGTGGCGGCGGACGAATTTCTCCGGCTTTTTACAAGCGTTTTGCGCGGCTAGCGACTAAAGGAACAGGAGAGCAGTGACATGAAGAAATCGTATTTGGCTATATTGCTTGTGCCGGGGCTGCTGTTCTTGGCCGCATTCATGGTGATACCGATTCTCCTGACGGTAGGCTCGACCTTTTACCATGAGGGCCGGCTCACGGCTGAAGGCTATTTTCATTTTTTTAAAGATCCGTATTTTCTGAAAATATTATGGACCACCCTGCGTGTCAGCTTAGTAACGACAGTGCTGTGTATGGTGCTTGGGTTTCCTACAGCGTATTACATTTCCAGACGAAGCCCGCGGCAAAAGGCACTGCTGCTGGCGCTCGCTATTTTCCCGCTGCTGACAAGCTCCGTCGTTCGCTCGTTTAGCTGGACGATCATCTTGGGGAAAAAGGGACTGCTGAATAATACGCTATTATCGATCGGGCTCATTCAGGAGCCGCTTAACATTCTATATACGCCAACGGCAATGATGATCGGACTTGTCCATTTATTCCTGCCGCTCATTATTATTACTCTTGTCGGCGTCATGGAAAATATCGATCCCGACTTGCTCAAGGCGGCGGAAAGCTTGGGCGCGAGCCGGTTCTCGGCGTTCTGCAAAGTCATCATTCCGCTCAGTGTCCCGGGGCTGATCATCGGGGGCATTCTCGTGTTCGTCGGAAGTCTCACGGCTTACACGACTCCGGCCTTGCTCGGCGGCAAGCAGCGGGTGATATCTACGTTTCTGTACCAGAACGCGATCACGTTAAACGATTGGTACTTGGCCTCGGTCGTCGCTACGATCATGATGGCGATCACATTCATCATCATCGCGCTGATGAATAAGCTGGCCAACAAATTAAATCCGAAGGGGTAGAAGGCATGCAGGAGAAGAACCGTGGGCTCGGCCTGTTTACACTTCTTATATACATGTTTTTGCTTGGACCGCTGGTGATTATCGCCTTCGCCTCGTTCGAGCCGGGAAGCGCGCTGAAATTCCCGCCGCAAGGCTTTTCGCTCAAGTGGTATCATCATATTTTCGAAGTCACGATGTTCAAGACGTCTTTTATTACTTCCATCGTCGTGTCGTTGGCGGGCAATTTGCTGGCGCTGCTGCTCGGGCTGCCGGCTGCCTATGCTTTAAGCCGGTTTCACTTCCGGGGGAAGGAGGCGCTGAACGCGATCTTTATTTCGCCGGTGCTGATCCCGGGCATTGTGCTCGGGTTTACGATGCTGAAGTATGTCATCATCACCTATCATCTGCCGATATACGCGGCGCTGCTGCTCGGGCATACCGTCATCATGCTGCCGTTTATTATCCGGGTCATCGCCTCGAGCCTGGCCAACTTCGATTTTGCCGTGGAGGAAGCATCGCTCAGTCTCGGAGCGGGTAGGCTGAAGACGTTCTTCACGGTCGTGCTGCCGAATATCAAATCGGGCATTATTGCGGCTGTGCTGATCGCTTTCCTGGAATCGTTCAACAACGTCGATATTTCCGTGTTCATGACCGGTCCGGGGGTCAGCACGTTTCCGATCCAAATGCTGCTTTACGTTGAAAACAACTTTGATCCGACGGTGGCCGCCATCTCCGTGCTGCTTATGCTTTTTACCGCGGTATTGATGTTCTTGATCGAGCGTCTGATGGGGTTTTCTTACTTTACCAAACGATAATGGAGGCTTGCATCCATGGCCATGCTAACCTTGGAAAATATAGCTGTAGCCTATGATCAGCAATATATTTTGAAAGATTTCAACCTGTCCGTCGAAAAAGGAAGCCTGATTTCGCTGCTCGGCCCGAGCGGCTGCGGCAAAACGACGACGCTGCGCCTGATCGCCGGCTTCCTCGAGGCGAAAGAAGGCAAGTTCGCGCTTAACGGAAAAGATTATACGCGCGTGCCGGTTAATAAGCGTAATTTTGGCTTCGTGTTCCAGAGCTACGCGCTGTTCCCGCACTTGTCCGTTTACGACAATGTAGCGTTCGGCCTTCGTTTGCGGAAGGTAAACGGGGCGGACATCGACCGCCGCGTTCGCAGCATGCTGGACACCGTCAACTTGTCCGGCTTCGAGAAGCGGTATCCGAAGGAGCTTTCGGGGGGTCAAAGACAGCGCGTCGCCATTGCCCGGGCGCTCGTGATCGAGCCGGATCTGCTCCTCTTCGACGAGCCGCTCAGCAATCTCGACGCCAATCTGCGCGTCAATATGCGCGTGGAAATCCGCCGCATTCAACAGGAGCTGGGCATTACGACCGTGTACGTATCCCATGATCAGGAGGAATGCTTCTCGATCTCCGATCAGGTCGCCATCATGAATAAAGGCATTATTGAGCAGCTCGACCGGCCGTCCGTAATATTCAAGTACCCGAAAACCGAGTTCGTGGCTCGCTTCATCGGCTTTAACAATTTTATTTCTTTTGACCGCAGGCAAGAAAACGGCGAAGAGATTGAGCTTCAAGCGGGAGGTCACTCCTTCCGCGCCGTCCAAGGAGCTGGCCGGGGAGCGCAAAAGGGCTTAAAGGGGGCTATGCGCCCGGACGATCTGAAGCTGGGCACGCCCGAAGAATTGACGGCGGGACCGAATGTACTGACCGGCCGCGTGAAGGTAAGTACCTTCCTCGGTCGAAGCTACCAGTACGTCGTCGAAACGGAGCTCGGGGATTTTACCGCAAACAAAGAAATGGAACAGCCTTATGTGAGCGGCCAAGAGGTACGCGTTCATTTTCCCTTGGAGAAGTTGATTTTGGTGGAGTAGCTTACTTGGAGGTGCAGACAGCATGCGCGTGGATTTATTGATCGAGAACGTCCTGATTTATAACAGCTATTTCAAGCGGTTTATGCCCGGCAACGCGGCTGTGCTGGACGGGAAATTTTTATATATCGGCAAGATGGGGGCCGAAAGCTTTGAAGCGGGAGACGTCATCGATGGTCAAGGCCGTTACATGATCCCTGGCCTCATCGACATTCATCTTCATATCGAAAGCTCGATGATTACGCCTGAAGCGTTCTCCCATGCGCTCATTCGGAACGGCGTCACCACGATTGTTCCGGAGCCTCATGAAATGGCCAATGTGTTCGGCCTGGAAGGGGTAAACGAAATGATCAAGGCGAGCCGGAACTGCGTGGCGGATATGTTCTACGCCATTCCGAGCTCGGTACCGGCGACGTCGATGGAAACGACGGGCGGCTCGATCGAGATCGAAGACATGAACGAGCTGCTGCGCACGGAGCGCATCATTTGTCTCGGGGAGATCATGAACTATGTGGATGTGATCACCGATCCGGACTGCAAGACGAACCAAATTCTGAAACACATTCGAGAGAGCTACCCGCAGTTGATCATTGAGGGCCATGTTCCGAAGCTGCTCGATCTGGACCTGCATCAAATGATCTTCAGCGGAGTAGATTCTGACCACACCCATCAAACGATCGAGGGGATGGAAGCCCGGATCGCCGCCGGCATGTTCATTGAGATCCAGGAAAAATCGATGACCTCGGAAGTGATGGATTATTTGATCCTGCACGACGTTTCCGAGCATTTCTGCTTCGTAACCGACGATGTGATGCCCGATTCGTTCCAGCGGCGCGGCCATCTGAACCATATCGTGCGCAAGGCGATCCGCATGGGCATGGAACCGGAAATGGCGATTTATGCCGGCACATTTACGCCGGCCCGGAGAATGCGCATGCATGACCGGGGAGCTATCGCACCGGGGAAGATTGCCGATTTCATGCTTGTTTCCGATATCCGGGATCTGACGATAGAACAAGTGTATAAGCGCGGCAGCAAGGTGTATGACGTGATCGAGCCTTACAAGCCGAAAGCAAACGAGCGGGCTTTCCCACAGCATTTTTACGAAAGCGTAAAACTGGCGGAGCTTACCGAAACCGATTTTCAGGTCGCGGCTGAGACGAACAATGGTCCGGACGGACGGTATATGGGCCGTGTCATGATGGTGAAGGACGGCTCGACGTTCATTGAGGAGCATCAGGTCGAAGTCGAGGTTCGCGGCGGGCAGCTGATATGGCAGGAGAGCGGCTACGGTCTGCTGGCCACGTTCGAGCGTTATGGGAAAAGCGGCAATCGCGCCTACGGCCTCATCGGCGGAGATACCATCAAGCGCGGTGCGGTGGCCACGACATACTCGCACGATAATCATAACCTGCTGGTCGTCGGCCATAACGAGGCGGATATGATGCTCGCGGCCAACTGGGTGATCGCGAATCAAGGCGGCTTTTGTGCAGTCGACGGGGGAGAGGTGCTGGCCGGTCTGCGGCTGCCAGTAGGCGGCATCCTTACCGAGGAGCCACTCGAACAAACGGCCGAAGAAGTAGAGAAGCTGCTCGATGCCATGAAATCGTTAGGCTATCGTCATTATAATCCGATTATGTCGCTCAGCACCCACTCCCTGGCGGTTAGTCCGGCGCTCAAGCTTACCGATCACGGCTTGATCGATGTGAATAAAGGGAAGGTCATTCCTCTGCTTGTTCGGGCTATTTGATTGAATAGGACTTGATATGAAAGACATTGAACTGTGATTCGTGATGCGGGCGTATTATAAAGTATAACTTATGCTGTCAGAAGGTGACTCCGATATTCATTTGGGGTCATCTTCTTTAATGTCTATTGATAATTGCTCAATGCTCGTACAATCAATATATTCTAGTTCATCCTTCAAATGTCCGAAGTAGATTCCATAGAAGGCATTGTCATAAACAATTCCATTCTAGACAAATGGATTGCCGGAATCCTGCTTCTTTGACGTGCGCTTTTGAAACTGTTCTTGACAGAGCTAGACGAAGTCGGTACAATCTCATTAATAGTAATAATTACTTATAAAAATAAAAACCGAACTACGTGTTCGGTTTTTAAATGGAACGTAATCGTAATAATTACTTTTAGGAGGCCGATTGATGAATTCAACAAAAATACCAGTCACCGTCTTAAGTGGATATTTGGGGGCCGGTAAAACAACGCTGCTCAATCATGTATTGAATAACCGGCAAGGCTTGAAGGTCGCAGTCATTGTCAACGATTTAAGCGAGGTCAACATCGACGCCGAGCTCGTCAAGTCGGGCGGCGGGCTTTCGAGAACGGAAGAGAAGCTGGTGGAAATGTCGAACGGGTGCATTTGCTGTACGCTTCGCGAGGATTTGCTGAGAGAAGTGGAACGGCTCGCCAAAGAAAACCGGTTCGATTACATCCTGATCGAATCGACCGGCGTAGGGGAGCCGGTTCCGGTCGCGCAAACGTTTAGCTACATGGACGAGGAGCAGGGGATCGATCTTTCCGCTTTTTGCCGGCTCGACTGCATGGTAACCGTTGTTGATGCTTACCGCTTCTGGCATGATTTTTCTTCGGGTGAAAGCTTGCTCGAACGCCAGGAAGCGGCTCATGAAGACGACACGCGCGATGTGGTCGAGTTGCTGATCAGCCAGATCGAGTTTTGCGACGTTCTCATTTTGAACAAGTGTGACATGGTTGAAGAGGATGACCTCCGTGAGCTGGAACAGGTGCTTCGAACGCTGCAGCCAAGAGCGAAGCTGATTCGTTCCGAGTTCGGGGCGGTCGATCCGAAACAAATTTTGAATACCGGTTACTTCAATTTCGAACAAGCGAGCGAGTCGGCTGGCTGGATTCAGGAGCTGAATAAAGAGTATCATACACCAGAAACCGACGAGTATGGCATCTCTTCGTTTGTATATGAACGCAGCAAGCCGTTTCATACGGAACGGCTCACCTGCTGGATGGAGGAATGGCCGGCCGAAATCGTGCGGGCGAAAGGGATGGTATGGCTCGCAACCAGAAATGACATGGCGCAAAGCTTAAGCCAAGCCGGTCCATCGATTCAATTCGGACCTGCCGGCTTGTGGGTCGCCGCACTGCCGGAAGCAGAGAAAGTACAGATGATGAAGGATAACCCGGAGATCGGTTCCAAATGGCATCCTGAATTCGGAGACCGGATCAGTCAGATCGTATTCATCGGAATCGATCTGCAGCCGCAGCGCATTGCGGAAACGCTCGATTCCTGCCTGTTGACCGATGAAGAGATGAAAGAGGATTGGAGCCGGCTTCAAGACGAACTGCCGAATACGAATCCGGAGCAGCCGAAGCTTTTTGCCCGATAATTTTACTTAACCGCGTGATCGGAACGATCCCACACTCGCAAGCGGGGAACATAATGCCGATCGTGAAGCCGAGCAAGGAGGAAAGAAACTCGGTTTTTGGCATGATGGGTACAATCCATTGTTCTTTTAAATTAATTTTGAATCATTCCACCCCCGACATTATCGTCCTGAGAACAGGTGTTTGTCCCGGTATTTTTGACCCGACAATGATCGTGTGGAGTACAGAGATGCCCGCAAAAACTTCGGCAATCATGATGGAACTCATGCATAAACGGTATGAGTTTTTCTTTTTTCCTGGGTATGCTAAACTCGATATATAGCAAAAAAATCCAGTGAACAAGGAGGTGGTGCCCCATGACAATGAATAGTAGACCCAATAGATTAGCCAAGGAAAAGTCACCTTACTTGCTGCAACATGCTTATAATCCGGTTGACTGGTTTTCTTGGTCGGATGAGGCTTTTGAAATCGCCAAACGCGATAATAAGCCTATTTTCTTATCTATTGGGTATAGCTGACGTTGGATACTTT
Organism: Paenibacillus allorhizosphaerae; assembly: GCF_910594985.1. Lineage (GTDB taxonomy): Bacteria > Bacillota > Bacilli > Paenibacillales > NBRC-103111 > Paenibacillus_G > Paenibacillus_G allorhizosphaerae. The sequence continues at coordinate 110,471 of NZ_CAJVCE010000012.1, read as the reverse complement.
GAGAACTTGCCATTGGTGTCACGTCATGGAAAGAGAATCGTTCGAGAACGAAGAAGTCGCGGAGCTGCTGAACCGGGATTACATCGCCATTAAGGTAGACCGGGAGGAGCGCCCGGATGTAGACAACTTATACATGTCCGTCTGTCAGGCGATGACGGGGCAGGGCGGATGGCCGCTCACCATCATTATGACGCCGGAGAAGAAACCGTTTTTCGCCGGCACTTACTTTCCGAAAGGACGTAAATTCGGCCGTCCCGGCTTGATGGATATTCTCCCGCAAATTGCGGGGAAATGGAAGGACGACCCGAACAGGGTGGCCCAGATCGGCGAGCAGGTTGTTGAGGAGACGCAGAAGCGGTTGATCGCGAACCTGGAAGGGGAACTGTCGGACGCATTGCTTGAGCAAGCCTACAGCATGTATGACAGCATGTTCGATGCTGCGTTCGGCGGGTTCGGGGGTGCGCCGAAGTTCCCGACTTCGCACAATTTGTCTTACTTATTACGCTATTGGAAACGTACGGGCAACGAGAAAGCGCTTGCGATGGTGGAGAAGTCGCTCGATGCAATGCACCGCGGCGGAATCTTCGATCATGTCGGTTTCGGCTTCGCCCGCTATTCGACCGATGAGCGATGGCTTGTGCCGCATTTCGAGAAGATGCTGTACGATAATGCGCTGCTCGCCATGACTTATATTGAAGCGTTCCAGGCGACGGGGAAAGAGCGCTACGCCGAAGTTGCGGAGCAGATCATTACCTACGTGCTGCGAGATATGACCGATCCGGACGGGGGCTTCTACTCGGCGGAGGATGCCGACTCCGAAGGCGAGGAAGGCAAATTCTACGTCTGGACGCCGGACGAAGTGAAGCAAGTGCTCGGCGAAGAAGAAGGCGAGCTGTATTGCGACGTTTACGATATTACCGCTGACGGCAATTTTGAAGGCCACAGCATTCCGAATTTGATCGACGCTACGGTCGAGTCGATGGCGCGTTTAAAACAGATGGATCTGCAGTCCATGAAGCAGCGGCTGGAGGCATCGAGACAGAAGCTGTTCGAGCACCGGGAGAAGCGAATCCATCCGCATAAGGACGATAAAATCTTAACGTCCTGGAACGGGCTGATGATTATGGCGTTAGCCAAAGCGGCCAAGGCGCTGCAAAAGCCGGAATACGCGACGGCGGCGCGAAAAGCGGTACACTTCGTGCTGAACAAGCTTCGCAGGGAAGACGGCCGGCTGCTTGCGCGTTACCGGGACGGGGAAGCGGCGTATCTCGGCTATGTGGACGATTACGCGTTTCTGGTCTGGGGCTTGATCGAACTGTATGAAGCGACGTTCGATTGGCAGCTGCTGGAGCAGGCGGTTCAACTGAACGAAGAGATGCTGCGGCTGTTCTGGGATGACGAGAAGGGCGGGCTGTTCTTCTATGGACATGACGGGGAGCAGCTGTTCACCCGGCCCAAAGAAATATATGACGGCGCCATGCCTTCAGGCAATTCCGCGGCGGCGCTCAATATGCACAAGCTTGCCCGTTACACCTACAACGCGGCGCTAGCGCAGAAGGCGGAGCTGCAGCTCAAAGCGTTCGCCGGATCGGTCGAACGGTATCCGTCCGGTCACGCTTTGTTCCTGATGGCGCTCGAATTTGCGCTCGGCGCGCCGGCGGAAATCGTCATCGCGGGAGATCCGGCCAAAACGGACACGCAGGAGATGATCCGGGAAGTGCAGCGTGCATTTTTGCCGCAGGCGATTATCATCCTGAACCCGAAGGGGGACGATGCTGCGGATGTAGCCCGGTTGATACCGCTTGCCCAAGATAAGCTGCCGCTTGGAGGCCGGGCGACGGCATATGTATGCGAGAATTTTGCATGCCAATCGCCGGTAAGCGATGTGGAGGAGCTTCGCGAGTTATTGCAGCCGGAAGTTTAAGGAACGCAGCAAGTAAATAAGCAAGTAACCGGGCAATGGTTATTCCCATAAATCAACATAACCAAATGAGTCGTCCTTCCATGGCGCGGAGCGCCAAGGGAGGACGACTTTTTTTGCTGCCCACAGGAGCGGTGGTCATAAGTTTGGCTTGTTTTATTTCCGTGACCGGGACGAACATACGGGAATCGAGACGGACAAATGCATACTGTACAAGGGAACTACATGTTTCTTTGCCATGGAAGGAGGATGATCATGGATGTCGAGAACGGTAGCAAGCAAATGGAAGAAGACGAAGGCGCTGCTTGAGAGCAGTCGCATAGCGAAAGTGATCCCGGAGACGCGTAAGTTCAGTTCCGAGGCATTGAAAGAGATGCTTGCCAAATATGGCAGCGTCGTTGCCAAGCCGTGCAGCAGTGCCGGAGGTCACGGGATCGTGAAGATTACACGCAAGGACTACGGCTATAAGATGCGTTATAAAGGGAAAAAAAAGAAAACCGGCAAGTTCTCCAAATTGTTACGCGCACTGCAGCGGCTGCAGCGGAAACGCGAGTACATCTTGCAGCGGACCATTGAGTTAGCTTCGATTGACGGCAGACCGGTCGATTACCGTGTGAAGCTTGTACAAAAAGGCGATAAGTGGAAAGTAACGGCCGTTGTTGCAAAACTTGCAAGAAAAGGCTATTTTGTAACCAATATTTGTCAAGGCGGCGACCTGCTAAAGTCTAGCGATGCGATCCGTCGTTCGCTGAACATCAATCCGCAACGGAAGAAGCGCAAAATGGTTAAACTCAGCCGCAAGTCCGCCAAAATACTGAAAAAGAAATTTCCCGGCATTACACAGTTGGGTTTCGACTATGGGCTGGATACTTCAGGGGAAATATGGATGTTCGAAGTGAATACCAGTCCGCAATGATCTTGAAAAAAAACCTCCAAACCGCTTGTTCTCGTGAAAAAGCGTTTGGAGGCGTGCAATTCGTTGCATTATGAACATATTATTTTTGCTGAAGCATCATGTTCCACAGCGAGGACGGATCGTATCCGAGGCGCCATGCCGCGACTCCGGCAAGGTCGTACTTCTTGGCAATTTCAAGGCGAGCTTTAACGGTATCTTCGGTTTCCAGCCAAAATACATTCGTGTACCCGTCCTGCTTATACTCCACTTTGTACTGATCGAACTGGGCATCCCAGGTGAGGGTTGCTTTCTTGGAATCGATCAGTTCAGGCAAGTCTTTCATGAGCAGCGCGCGGGTGTTTACGAGCCCGCCGCTGGAATCGACTTTCCATTCGCGTACATAGAACGGGATGCCCATAATCAATTTATCGCGCGGGATGCCGTAGGACAAAAACTCTTTCACGCCTTCTTCCACCCAGGACAGTCCGGCAACCGATCCGGGCTCCGTACTGCCTTGCCAATACTGATCATAGGTCATCGTAATAATGTAATCCACCATTTGACCGAGCTTCTCGTGATCGAACGCGGTTTGAGCATTCCATTTGACGCTGCCCCGTGGCAGATCGATGGATACGGTCAAGCCTTTGCTATGAGCGGCTTGCGTCAGCTCCTGCATGAATGCGGTGAAGACGGCGCGGTCTTTTCCGTTCAAACTTTCAAAGTCGATATTCAGGCCATCCACGCCAAGCGCAGCGCCTTTGTTCACGAGCGCTTCGATGAAATTGGTCCGGGCCTGCGGTGAGGCCAGGAAGGCCGAGGTCAATGCCGAATCGAACTGATTGTTCACGAGCGGATGAACCGAGTAGCCTTGATTTTTCAACCAGGCGACCGTGTCCTTGTTGGATGTATCGGTCATGTTGCCGTCGCGGTCGGCTAATTGAAAGTATGTCGGCGAGACGACATCGAGTCCGGTCGTATTGTTCACGTGCGCGCGAACGGTACTGTCACTGGAGCTTCCGTTCCAGCCCCAGAACTGCAGCTTCCGCAAGTTGTCCCATATGATGTTGCCGTTGTCATACAGCCTTATGGAAGCATTGGAATAACCCATTGCATAGTTCAGGGCGTTGTTGATCGTAGAGAAATCCGAAATCCATTTTTCATTCTGGAAGACTTGATAATAAGGATAATTATTCCATATGATCCGGTACTGACCGCCACCTTCGGGCGAAGCTAAAATTTTCGTATGGCTATACTGATTGGCGTATGCGATGGCGTCGTTCAAACTGAGGAAGGAATTCAAAAAGTTATCGTACTGGTACACTGCAAAACGCTTCGCATTCGACAGGACGACCTGCTTCGATTCCGTATTGACGACTTCCGAACCGCCCCACTTGAGCGATTCGAGTACGGCGTCCTCCAGTGAAGCGAACTTCCAATCTTCCAGCGTATAATCGTCTTGATACACTTGATAGATTTTACTGCCGCTGCGCAGTTCTTCTTTCATGGACGCGCTGATGTTGTCCCATACCCAACGATGGTCGTTCAGGCTAATAATATGGGCATTCGACCATTTGCGCGCTTCGGTTGTGGCTTCTGAAAGCGTCAGAAACTCCCAGGAATCGAGCGTAATTTCGCCTTGATAGACGCGATAAGTTGGGTAATTGTTCCATACCCATCCGCCGGATTGCAGATCACGCACGCTGGCATGGCCCCATTTGGCGGCTTCGCGAATTGCTTGATCGAGCGATGCGAATTCCCACTGGGAGCTGCTGTTTCCGTTCTGATACACTTTATAGCGCGGATAGTTGTTCCAAAGCCACTTGCGCGTGCCGATTTCTTCTACGTGGCTTGAGGTGAACTGGCGGGCATACGATTCGGCAGCCTTATAGTCGGACGTCTCATACAAAATGTGGTTGTCCTGATACACCCGGTACTTGGACGTTTTATCGGCTGCAACCGCCGAGCCTGCCGAAGACAGGAACAGCGCCAGAACGGATAAAGTAAGCAGGGTCTTGCGCATCAATATGCATCAGCCTCTTTCCTTGAAGTATGAATCGGTTGCATTCGGAACGAAGCTCCAATGCATCTACTCTATTAAACGTCAAGTGGGGCTTTTAAGTTGCGAAGGAAAATAATAGAATCATAGAAACGGTGGCACAAAAAAACCTCCGAAGCACCGCTTCGGAGGCGTTCCAACTTGCCCAATCGTTAAGCGATATCCGCGACGATCTCATCCTCGAGGCTTAGCCTGATTTGATCACGGAATACGCGCATGTTGTGCTCTTTCAACAAATAACGTTCGATGGCTTCCAGCATGTTGGCCGCAATAAAAATTTGACTGCGCCCGTCGGCATGCACTTCCGCCGAAAAGCCCAAATCCTCATCCCACATCAATTCCACTTCGACCTGGGTCGGATGAAGCTGCTTGCGCTCTGCAACATGCAGGCAAATGGCATTGATGATTTCTTGCTCGGACAATCTCATATGCTGCAACCCTCATTTTCCTTAATTATATATTAGTATCTGCGAGGCTCTTGATCCATCTTGCGGCGATCCCGGAAGTAAACGAACACTTTGCGGATGACCGCGATCAGGACGACAATGGCAAGCACGTTGATAATCAGACCGAGCATATCGCCGAGAAAGCCCATGCCGCCGAACAAGCCGCCGAACAGAAGGCCGGCCAAGCCGCCGATCATCATGCCCTTCATAAAGCCGCCAGCGCCGCCGAAAAATCCGGGTTTCTGTGCCGGAGCCTGCGTCGTTGCGGAGTTCGGCGTCTTCGTGGAAGCGGCCGGTTCGCTTTTGTTTGCGCCGCTATTCGGCGTTTGCGTCGTCGTTCCCGTGTTGAAGCTTTTTCTCGAAGACTTGTAAGCAGCGTCCGCCTGATGCGGTACCGTGAACGAAAATGCGATCGTACAAGCCATCAATAATAGAGACAATTTTTTAAACATGTTTGTTGATCCTCCCAGTTTGAATATGAATTTATATTTATCTTATCTTCGTTACTACGTATAATGTAGTCAATGGTTTCAGATTTTAAACGAAATTGTTACAATAGTAATAGAAATCTTGGCGACAGGTCATCGTATTCTAAAAAAGAGGGGAAATTCGTCATGAGGGCATATCCCGAAGCCTATATACAGTTTCTCGCCTATTTCCATGGTCCGCGGGATTATTTCGAATGCCATGAAGTGATGGAGGACTATTGGAAGTCCAATCCGGGCCATCCGTTCCGGCAAACGCTCGAAGGACTGATCCAAGCGGCGGTCTCGTTCTACCACCAGCGGCGTGGAAACTTGCGCGGCGGCGAGAAAATGCTGCGAAGCGCATTAACTCATCTTCGGGACGAGCATCTGGAAAGACTCGGCATAGAAGCGCAAGCGTTTCGCATCCGGCTCGTTAACCGGTTGGCCGCGTTGGAGAGAGCGGATTCGTTCGAATACACAGATATCGATATCCCGCTGAGTGACGCGATGCTGGAAAAAGCTTGCCGCGAGTCGTGTGCCGCGATGAAAGCGGTTTGGCTGCAGCCTAGCAACCTTACCGACGCCTTTTTGCTGGACAAGCACAAGCTGCGCGACCGAAGTGAAGTGATAGCGGAGCGGGAACGGCAAAGGCTGCAAAAACTGCGGCAGCGGACAGGGTCGCGTAACAACGAAGATATCACCCGCGAGTAAGTGAGTTGGCAGGAGGAGAAACGGTTGAGCAACAATGCGCCGGGCTTTGTCGGAAAGCCTGTAAAGATCGTAGTCGTCGAAGACGAGCCGCATATTGCGGAAGTCATCCGGCTTTATTTGGAACACGCCGGATACGAGCCTCTCATTATGAATAGAGGGAACGGAGTCATGGAGGCGATCAAATCGGACGAGCCGAACCTGGTATTGCTGGACGTAATGCTGCCCGATATTTCCGGCTTCGAGCTGTGCAGCCAAATCCGCCAGCTGCCTGGGGCGAAAGGGATGACGCCGGTCATTTTTTTAACGGCGAAAGGGGAGTCCATCGATAAACTGCGCGGATTCAATCTCGGCGTGGACGATTATGTCGTAAAGCCGTTTGATCCGAACGAACTGGTGGCACGCATTAAAGCGGTGCTTCGGCGAACGATGTTGCAAAATACTGCGCCCGCGCCTGCGCCTGCTGCAATGGCGGAAACGAAGCCGAAGACGCTGCATATCCGAAATTTAAGAATCGATTTGGAGCAGTACAAGGTGACGCTGGACGGCGTGCGGGTCGATCTAACGCCCAAAGAAATCGAGCTGCTTCATTTTCTCGCAACCAGCCCTTCACGGGTATACACGCGTGAGGACTTGCTCGGCTACGTCTGGCAGTTCGATTTCAGCGGAGGCACGCGGACCGTGGATGCACACGTCAAAAACTTGCGTAAAAAGCTCGGCAGCCACGATGGCTGGACGATTCAGACGCTATGGGGCATCGGTTATTCCTTCGAGGTGAAGCGCGATGATTAGAAGATGGATGCGCAGCTTGTACATCCAGATCTTCTTATCGTTTCTTGCGACCTGCATTTTATTATTCGTAGGACTTGCCGTATTCTGGAATTATTACTTTACCGATTTCTTCTATAAAGATAGGAAAGAACTGTTGGTGTCGCGCGCCGCTGAGGTGATTAAGATGCTGCCTTCGTATCAGGAAGGCACGATTTCGACAAGGGAGCTTCGTTTCGGAATTCGCATCGTCGCCCGCGGCGTTAACGGCTCGGTGTGGCTCGTCGATTCCAAGGGCCAAATCATGAACGGGTCCTCGGAACGGGAGAACACCACAATTCCCAAATCGATGGACCCGTGGTTCATTGACGGACTGAAAGGCAATAGCGGTTTTGTCGCAGGTAAGTACAAATATAGCATTCGCGCCGGTGAAGGGCTGCTTACTTACTATACGCCGGCTACGTTCAACGATCAGCCGATTGTGCTCATCATGAACATACCGGCGCTGGAAATCAGCGAAGCCATCACTGCGGTGCGATGGAATATCGTCGTGCCGCTGCTCTTTTCCCTCATTGCCGTCGGTGTCATCCTATACAGCTTGTCCCGCAAGCTGGCCGGACCGCTGCAGCAGATGAATACCGCGGCGCTGGAAGTCGCCAACGGCGATTTCACGACGCGGGTACCGATCTCGTCCAATGACGAAGTCGGGGAGCTGGCACGCAGCTTCAACTTCATGGTGGATCAGCTCGAGCAGTGGGAGGATACGCGGCAGGAATTTTTGGCCAATGTCTCGCACGAGCTGCGATCGCCGCTGACTACGCTGCGGGGGTTGATCGTAGCGATGAACGATCGGGTTATTCCGGAAGCGAAATATGCCCATTACCTTCAGATTTGCGATCATGAAGTGCAGCGATTGCAGCGGCTGGTAACGGATTTGCTCGATCTGGCCAGCATCGAGAACGGGATGGACGTATTCCGCACCCGACCGTTGGTGCTTCAGGAAAAAATTGCCGAGGTGCTGGACATTGTGCGCACGCCGGCTTTGGAAAAGGGGCTTCAGTTATACTCCATCTACCCGGACGCGGCCGCTCAAGCCGCCGTCGTATGTGAGCTCGATCCAGACCGGTTCTCACAAATCATGCTGAACCTGATCTATAACGCCATACGGTTTACGCCGGCGGACGGAACCATTACCGTGAAGCTGACCGCAGATGCAGAGCATGCGATCATCGAGGTGCGGGATACCGGCATCGGGATGAACGAAGCAGAGCTGCAGCGCATTTGGGACCGGTTCTACAAGGCGGAGCATTCCCGCACGCATGCTTCTGACGGCACCGGGCTGGGGCTCACGATCGTGAAACATTTGGTCGGCGGGATGAAGGGAACGATCACGGTCGATAGCGCGCCGGATAAAGGAACTTCGTTTCGGATTACATTTCCCCGCGTATTGAATTAATTTTACATTATTTTTACAAAACCCTCACAGTTTGATCAAAGAATTTCGGTAAGCTGTCCGTATATGCGGTACGGATCATTTCCGGACGGGGGGTGGCAGGGTGTCCAAATGCATCACGTTGACGGCATACTGCTCAATCTTGATCGTTATTAGCGGCTGCGGAACGGCGGGACACGCTTCGTCCACTCCGGATGTTTCTTCGGCACAAGCCGCGACATCGCCGAATAAGCCGGCTGACGTGCAGAAGCGGCGGCCGGACGGCGACCTGCTCAGTCTGAACGAACGGCAGATGGTGCTGTTTTTCAAAGACCTGCTGCAAATTGACCGGAAAGAAGGACTAGGCTTCACACGCGATCAGGCAGAGGAAATGCTTCCGCTTGTTCGGAAAAACAGCATCAGCGGAGAACTGACGCAATCCGATCAAGCCAAGATCGTAGAGATGCTGACGACCGAGCAAAAGCACTATTACGATGAAATCATCAAGCGCCTGCCTCGCCTCGGCATGAACCCGCCGCCGCCTCCTCCCCACGAGCATATCTCCCCGGAGGAGCTCGAGCGCAAAATCGAGGAATTTGAACGGCGGCGTAGAGCGGAACGGGGACAAGAAGCGGAGTCCGCGGCCGACAACACCGGAGGCAGAGATAATAAGGAAGGCAGTCTTGCGCCAAACGGCGGGAAGAGCGTCGAGAAGATGCTGATCGAGCTGCTGGAATCGAAGCTGGCTCCTTAATATTGGCGCACCGGTCAAACTTTTCTGGGAAAGTAAAGCGGATGTATTGAACCCATGTTACGAAAAATATACAATAGAATAATAGAACATGGCTGAAGTACAAGAGAATCTACAATTCGAGATAAGGGAGAAACCGCTGTGGGAAAATTATTAGAAGAAATTATTACATTCAATCGTTCCTTTGTGGAGCAGCAAAAATTCGAGCCGTACTTAACGTCCAAATTTCCGGATAAAAAATTCGTTATCCTCACTTGCATGGATACGCGGTTGATCGAGCTTCTTCCGGCGAGCATGAACATCAAGAATGGAGACGTCAAGATGATCAAATCGGCCGGAGGCGTAGTCTCGACGGCATTCGGAGGGATCATGCGCAGTATCATCGTCGCGATCTATGAGCTGGGTGCAGAAGAAGTACTGGTCATCGGTCATTATGATTGCGGAATGAGCAGCATCAATCCTCAGAAGATGAAGGACAAATTTCTCGAAAGAGGCATTGAAGAGGAGACGTTAACGATCCTCGAGCATTCCGGCCTCCATATCGAACGTTGGCTTCGGGGGTTTGACGACGTATCGGAGAGTATCCGCAGCAGCGTCAGTCTGATTCGAAATCATCCGCTCGTTCCGAAAATCCCGGTTCACGGGCTTGTCATCGACCCGGCTACCGGGCGGCTGGATATCGTCGACGAAGGCTACGAGTAAATGTAACATCCTCACATGAACGAAAAGGACCTCCTGTACAGGAAGTCCTTTTTTTTGCGCCATTTAAACGCGGGCACTGCGGCGATCCACCAGCTTCATGCGGGCGTTATATATTTGGCCGCTGCTCTTCAGCACGAAGCAGAGCTCACCGGGTTTGTAGTCGGCGGACATGTTTTCTTCAAAAAACACCTCGTGTTTCCTGTCCAAACACACGTGAAACGGCTCTTCTTGAACGATGATGTCATGGTTTCCCGGTTCATCCACGAGCCAGAATGTGGGGACGCCGCTGACGGCGCAGCCGCAACCTTCGGAGTCGTACACGAGTTTGACCCATCCGTTCCCGCCGCGTGAAAGTTCGCGCGTGATGTGCTGAACGGCTTCTTCGGAAAAGCGGATATGCATTTCTTTCACACTCCTTTTCAACCTATGATACCGTACTTTTCGTAAATTTGCTTCTATTTTCAAGACGAAGTATCATCAAAGTATATGTTGACGAAAGGGGAATGCCTATGACAACTGCAAATTTGGAGACGAATCGGAGCGAGTTCAAGCAATATCTGAAAAAGATGAAAAGTTATGAGGAAGCCGTCGGGTTGATTTATTGGGATATGCGCACGGGGGCCCCGAAGAAAGGCATCGCACAGCGGTCCGAAGTGGTCGGTGAACTATCGGGCGAGCTGTTCAAGATGTCGGTCTCGGAGCGGATGGGAGCGTTTCTCGACTACTTCAACGATCCGCAGGTGCACGAGAAGCTGGACCGGACGGAGCGAAGAATCGTCAGCGAATGCAAGAAGGAGTACGACCGCAGCAAAAAAATACCTCCGGAAAAGTATCAGGAATACGTCGTGCTGACTTCCCAGTCGGAATCCGCTTGGGAGGACGCGAAACACAATGCGGATTATGCCAGTTTTCAGCCGTTTCTTGAGAAAATCGTGGCCATGAATCATGAGTTCATCGAGCTGTGGGGCTATGAAGGACATAAATACAATACGCTCCTGGATATGTACGAGCCGGGAATGACGGTCGAGAAGCTGGATCAAGTGTTCGGCGCGCTGAGAGAAAAGGCGGTCCCGCTGCTCGCGGCCATCGAAGCATCGACGCACAAACCGGATACGAGCATCCTGAGACAGCAGTTCGATGTTGCCAAGCAGAAGAAATTCAGCCTATACATATTGGAACAGATGGGATACGATTTCGAGGCGGGCCGACTGGATGAAACGGTGCATCCGTTCGCCACGGGACTGAACCCGGGCGACGTGCGGATTACGACCCGCTATTTGCCGGACGACGTCAACAGCGCGCTGTTCGGCACGATTCACGAAGGCGGTCATGCCCTGTATGAACAAAACATTTCGGCGAACTTGATCGGTACGCCGCTCTGCACCGGAACGTCGATGGGTATTCACGAATCGCAATCCCGCTTCTGGGAAAATATGATCGGCCGCAGCCGCCCGTTCTGGAGCCGCTATTTCGGTGATTTACAGCGTAACTACTCCGGGCAGTTCGACGGCGCTACGGTTGAGCAGTTTTACCGCGCTACCAATGAAGTGAAGCCGTCGCTCATCCGGATCGAAGCCGATGAGCTCACGTACAATCTGCACATCATGGTGCGCTATGAGATCGAGAAGGCGCTGTTCAGCGGCGCCGTGAAAGTGGCCGACCTGCCGGAAGTATGGAATGAGAAATACAAGGAATATCTCGGCGTGACGCCGTCCCATAACGGCGAGGGCGTACTGCAGGACGTACACTGGTCCGGCGGGGCGTTCGGATATTTCCCGTCTTACGCGCTCGGCAATATGTACGCGGCCCAGTTCATGCGGACGATCAAGCGGGAGCTCGGCGATTTCGACGGACTCGTCGCGGCGGGCAATCTCCTTCCGATCAAAAACTGGCTGTCCGATAAAATTTACCAATACGGCAAACTGCTCACGCCGTCCGAAATCGTACTGCAGGTAACGGGCGAGGAGCTGAACCCGGATTACCTCGTGGAATATTTGACCGAGAAGTATTCGGATATCTATAAGTTGTAGTCTCAAGACACACAAGCCTTTCTAGGGAAACACATCGCTTAATGCCGTTAAGAACGTGCAAAGCGTTACGTTCCCCAGGAGGGCTTTTTTTTCGTGCATTTCGGTCGGCCGCGCTTTTCGGCCGGCTTTTTGTGCGTCGAAACGGCAATATCGAACACAGCGCGCACGGGAGCGGAAACGTGGACAGGAGCAGGGGGACAGGGGCATGGGAGTCACCAACAGGTGGGCAAATGCATAGACTATCCTAACTATGCGGCAGCTCCCGCGCCGGACAAAGCGGCTGCGGCGGCTGCAGCTCCAAGATATTAACCGTAAATCGGCGATGGAGGGACTGGCCTATGTGGAGAAGGAACTGGAGAAGGCGTCTGGCCGGCACGTTGGCAATAAGCCTTGCTGTGGCAGTGACGCTGACGGGCTGCGGCCCGAAAAACACGGGAGATGTAACGAAGGTGCGGATCGGGGAAGTTACGCGATCGATCTTCTATGCACCGCAGTATGCGGCGATTTCCAAAGGATTTTTCAAAGAAGAGGGTCTGGACATTGAGCTGACGACGACGCCCGGCGGAGACAAAACGATGACCACGCTGCTGTCCGGAGGCATCGATGTGGCGCTCGTCGGCTCCGAAACGTCGATATACGTGTCGCAGCAAGGAAGCGACGATCCAGTCATCAACTTTTCGCAGCTGACGCAAACCGACGGTACGTTTCTCGTGTCACGCAAGCCCGTGCAGGGCAAGTTTGATTGGAATCAGTTGAAGGGCACGACGTTCCTGGGGCAAAGAAAAGGCGGCATGCCGCAAATGGCGGGGGAATTCACGCTGAAAAAATACAACATCAACCCGCAAAAAGATTTGAACCTGATTCAGAACGTCGACTTTGCCAACATCCCGACGGCGTTTGCTTCCGGCACCGGCGAATATGTGCAGCTGTTCGAGCCGCAAGCGACGATGATTGAGAAGCAGGGCAAAGGTTTCGTTATCGCCTCCTTCGGAGTGGAAAGCGGCAAACTGCCTTATACGGTTTTCATGGCGAAGAAAAGTTTTATGGATAAGAACAGCGGCACGATCCAGAAGTTCGCCAATGCCGTGCAAAAGGCGCAAAACTGGGTGCAAAAAAGCAGTGTTGAGGAAATTTCCGATGCGATCGCTCCGTATTTCCAGGATACGGATAAAGACGTCATCCGCAACGTCGTGAAACGATATAAAGATCAAGGCACGTTTGCGACGGACGGCATCGTTGACGAGCAGGAATGGAACAATCTGCAAAACGTGATGGAAGCGGCCGGAGAACTGAAGAAGCGCGCGGATTACAAAGCGCTCGTAAACAACCAATTCGCCGAAAAAGCGAAGCAAAACGTGAAGTGACGTAACAACCACCGGGCGCAAGGGAGGCTGCACAAGCCTTGCGCCTTTTGTTGTCTACACGCACAAGGAGGGATGAAGGTGAATGTGCCTGCGCTGCAACTGGAAGGCGTTTCTCAAGTGTATGTCAGCGCCAAGGGGGCATTTTTGGCGCTGCAAGATGTCGGATTGACCGTGGACAAAGGAGACTTCGTCTCTTTGATCGGGCCGAGCGGCTGCGGCAAAACGACGCTGCTCTCGCTTATTAGCGGACTGATGGCGCCGTCAGCCGGAAAAGTAACGGTGCTCGGCGAAGCGATCGCGAGGCCGACGCCGAATGTAGGATACATGCTGCAGCAAGATTATTTGTTCCCGTGGCGGACCATTTATGAGAACGCATCGCTCGGACTCGAGCTTATGGGACGGTTGAACGATTCGACGAAAACCTATGTCATGGAACTGCTCGGGGAGATGGGGCTGGCAAAGCATGCGGACCGGTATCCGCATCATCTGTCCGGCGGTATGCGGCAGCGAGTGGCTTTGGTACGGACACTGGCGACGGAACCGGAAATATTGCTGCTCGACGAGCCGTTCTCCGCGCTGGATTACCAAACGAAGCTGCAGCTCGAAGATCTCGTCGTGGAGACGCTCAAGATCAGGAACAAGACGGCCGTACTGGTCACCCACGATATTAGCGAAGCGATTGCCATGAGCGACCGGATCGTGATGATGCAGCCGAATCCGGGTCGAATTATGACCGAGGTGGAGGTTCCGGAGGCAATCCGCAAGGCGCTGCCGCTTGATGCCAGAGAACAGGAAGGATTCCACCCGCTGTTCCGCAAGCTATGGGGGTATTTCGAAGAGATCGATGGGAAGGAGGGGGCTTCATATGGATAAACGGGTGATAGAAGAAGAACGGCGCAAGCACGAAAGCGGATCGGCCGAGTTGGCGAGAGCTGCAGCGGAAAAAAACGCAGGCAATCGGTTGGCTGAATCGGTCTTTGCCGATTTTCGCCGAAAAGAACGACGAATGAGCGTCTACGTCCGGATCACACAAATTGTGCTGCTTGTTTTATTTTTGGGGGTATGGGAAGTCGCCGGACGCATGAAATGGATCGACGGTCTGCTGTTCAGCTCCCCGAGCCGCATATTTCAACTGCTGTATACGAAAGTGGCGGACGGCTCGTTGTTCCTTCATATATGGGTGACGGTGCTGGAGACGATCGCCGGCTTTTTGCTCGGCACGCTGCTGGGTACCGCGATTGCCGCATTCATTTGGCTGTCCCCCTTTTTATCCCGCGTGCTGGATCCGTATCTCGTCGTAGCGAACAGCCTGCCGAAGGTCGCGCTGGGCCCGCTCTTTATTGTGGCGCTCGGTCCCGGGCTGCTCTCGATCATCGCGACGACGCTGTCGATCACCGTCATTATTACGATTCTTAACGTATACACGAGCTTTAGAGAAGTCGATCCGAACCAGCAGAAAGTAATTCGCATATTCGGAGGCAGCCGCCGGGCGATTTTTACGAAGGCGATATTGCCGGCGTCCTATCCGACTATCGTATCGACGCTGAAAGTAAACGTCGGTCTAGCCTGGGTCGGCGTCATCGTCGGCGAATTTCTCGTTTCCAAGGAAGGCCTCGGCTATTTGATCATATACGGCTTTCAAGTATTTAACTTCACGCTGGTCATCGGCAGCGTATTTATAATTGCCATCGCCGCCACGCTAATGTATCAGGGGGTTGCTTATTTGGAAGGGAAGTTGATAGGGAAGCGCGATTAATTCTAGAAAACGGAGCGTTCACGGTCAGCCGATATACCGGCTGGCCTTTTTCTGTACGCATCGCTTACAAAAAAGGATGGCTGCGTGTAACCGGCTTTTTTACCAAACCTTTATATTACGAGCAGTTGTCGACAGGAAAGGAAAAAGGTAATATAGGGGACATCGTATCAACAGCACAGCACTGATCTAAAGCGAGGAACTTGCATGGGAATCCGCGTCATCAAAACGGCGGTGGCCGTTATCGTTTCTATTTATATTTGTTATGCCGCAGGGCTATTGTCGCCGCTTTCAGCCGGTCTTCTTGCCATTCTGGGCGTCGATGTGACGAAGAAAAAAGGATTACGCACGTCATTTCAGCGGATCGCCGCTTCACTGCTCGGACTGCTGCTGGCCGCGACGCTTTTTTGGGCGGTAGGGTTTCACGTTTGGGTGATCGGCTTGTACATCCTGCTGCTTTATCCGGTACTCAACCGTCTTCGCCTGAAGGATGGCGTCGTCACAGGCTCGGTTGTCATGTTTCATTTGTTTGCTGCCGGTCGGGTGGAACTCGAGCTTCTACTAAATGAAGTGGCGCTGCTCTTGATCGGATTGGGAACGGCGACGGGAATCAATCTGCTGTACATGCCGAAGGAAGACAAGCAATTGCAGGAATACCGAGAGAAGACGGAGGAGCTGTTTTCTCGCATTTTTGCGGAGATTGCCCTGAACTTGCGCGATACGGAGTACGTGTGGAGCGGCGCGGAGCTGCTGGAAGCCGAAGGCGTGCTGGAAAAAGCGTCGGCATCGGTCCAACGTCTCGGCGAAAACAGTTTGCGCGGCGGCCAGACGCAGTGGGCCGTTTACTTTTATATGCGCAAGCAGCAGATGGATTCGATCGAACGGATGGTGCAGCTCGTCGCGCAAGTGTTTACGACGCTACCGCACGGGGAAAGTTTGGCTGCGGTATTCGAAGCGCTTAGCATCGATGTGAGAATCGCGCATTATACGGGGAGAAGCGAGAGAAAATTGACGGAGCTTGAGTCTGGTTTCAAAACGATGCCGCTGCCTGCGACTCGCGACGAGTTCGAGGTGCGCGCCGCGCTGCTGCAGCTCATAGTGGAACTGAAGGCGTATCTGGCTGTGGCGAAAAGTCAAAAACGTCCCGTAACGGGACGATCATAACGCTGGCAGATGGCTTGATTCTGATAATCTTTTTATTACGCCTTCATATTTGAAAAAAGTTATCACACTAGACGAATGTCCTGCATACAAATGTAATGAATGATTGTATGGAGGAGGTTAACAGGATGTCATTAGATAAAGATTTGCAGTGCAGAGAGATCTATACGAAGGCTGTCTGTGGCAAAGGACGTAAATTTTCGCAAGTAACCAACACAGTAACTCCGCCACACGCTCCGACCAGTATTTTGGGTGCTTGGATTATCAACAACCAATATGATGCGGTGAAGTCGGGAGAAAGTGTGGAAGTAGTAGGTACTTACGACATTAATATTTGGTATTCCTACGACCGGAACACCAAAACGGATGTCGCGAAAGAAACGATTTCTTACGTAGAGGCTGTGCCGTTACACTACCTCGATAAGAAACATAAGTCGTCGACAGCGGAAGTGTCGGCCGTCGCCACTCAAGAACCGAACTGCGTGGAGGCTAACATCTCTTCCCACGGAGATAGCGTAGTGATCCGCGTAGAACGCGAGTTCAAGGTGGAAATGATCGCTGAAACGAAAGTATGCGTAGTGGTGTGCGCAAACGGCTGCGATGACGATGACGACAAACACGTGGACTTCGACAACGAGGGCGACGGCGATTTCGAAGATCTCGATCCGGATCTGCTGGACGATGAACTGAACTGATTTCTTGCTTTCAGTATATGTCGGGCGGTTGCATTTCGGCAGAGGGCGTCAGCCCTCTTTTTTGTGCAAAAAAGTTGTCCCGGTAAAAATGGGCGAAAGGGGATCACTATGCGCGCTTTCCTGCTTCATTCGGGCGAGCCGGCGATGGAGCCGCTGCTTGCGAAACTGCTGTTTCCGCACGGCGCCCAGGTTCCGGAGGAAATAGAGAAGAGCGGAACCATCATTCACTGGGGGGCGTATCATCCCGACCGCGGCCACGCCGAAGTGCTGCAGCCGATCCGAAGCATTTTGCTCGCCCGGAACAAGAAGCGGGCTGCGGAACTGCTCACGCTTCACGGCATCGAATGCGGCTGGGATGAAACCGGCGCAAAACGGTTCGCGGATCGATGGTCCCACGAATTCATCGTGCCCGTGTTTCACTTGCAGGCGCTGACGCTGTTCCATCGGGCCAGCGGCGTGTTTCTTGGTCATAAGACGAAACCCGGCGTTCGCACGCCTGAAGGGGAACCTCGCGAATTTACGGAAATCGGGACGGACCAGCCGAGCTTTTACGCAGCCCGCGCCATGCGGGAGGCGGTGAAGGCGGTGTATGCCCTCGGGCTCGATTACGGCATCGTTCGGTTAGGCGCCCGTTCCGGCGGGGTGGTCGTCGTGCTCGCCGTCGAAGCCGAGCCGAAGCTCACGCCGCGGCTTGTAGGTCTGTTCGCAGACGCGATGAATCGGTTCGACGTGACGCTGTCCGAAGAAGCCGAGCTTGGGCAAAGCGATGTCATGCTCGGCGCGGACCCTGAATTTCTGCTCCTGAATAGCCGGGGCAAGGTGACATTCGCTTCGAATTATGCGGAGAAGGAAGGGGCGTTCGGCTGTGACGCAATTGTGCTTCCGAGCCGGCGCAAAATATTTCCGCTCGCCGAGCTGCGGCCCAAGCCGAGCACTGATATTCGCGAGCTCGTCGTGAATCTGCACCGCACGATGCAGATTGCGGCCAAGCGGATCGGCGACCCGGAAGTGCGCTGGGTGGCCGGCGGCATGCCCGTTCGCGGGTTCCCGCTCGGCGGACACATTCATTTCAGCGGCATCGAGCTGTGCAGCCGTCTGCTGCGCGTCCTCGACAATTACATCGCGCTTCCGCTCACGCTGTTGGAAGACGGGACGACCGGCATGCGCAAGCCGAAGTACGGGTTTCTCGGCGATTTTCGGCGGCAGCGGCACGGCGGTTTCGAGTATCGCGTCCTGCCGAGCTGGATGGTGTCTCCCGACATTGCCAAAGGCGTATTGGCGCTGGCCAAAGTAACGGCCGAGCATTACCGCTTGCTGAACCTTCGGCCGCTTGCCGATGCGGAGGTCCTCAAAGCGTATTACGGCGGCGACAAGGCGCGCATTCGCCCGATGCTGCAATCGTTATGGAAAGATTTGGAGAAAGTTCCCGGCTATGCGAAGTACGAATCGTATTTGCTGCCGCTGCGAAGACGGATGCTGCAAATGCGGCCTTGGAAAGAGCTGGACGATATTCGGCCGAAATGGAAAATTACTCCCTTTACATAGAAAACGGGTGTTCTCCAAAAAATCGTGATATAATGGGATGGCAATGCCTTTGTGCGAACCGGGCCGGGCGCGCCTTGCAGCAAGCGGATAAGCGGATGATGCTTCGTCCTGCCGCAAATGCAGGCTGCCCGGATATGTCAAAGCACGAGCTGCCAACCCCGGTATCCTCATATGAAGGCATATACATAGCAAGGATGAATAAACCTTATATTCTATCTATTTTTTTGTCTGCAAATCTATGAAACCCTCGAGCAAGAGATTCGTAGTTCGATAGGCTCGGTTCGACGGAATGATTGTACGATCGCATGGATTGCTGAACGTCAGCATAAGCGTTGGAGGATGAAGCATGGCCAAATACACGCCGATGATCGAGCAGTACCTTGCCATCAAGGCGGAGGTGCAGGACGCTTTTTTATTTTTCCGTCTTGGCGATTTTTATGAAATGTTTTTCGACGATGCGGTACAGGCGGCGCGGGAGCTGGAGATTACGCTGACCGGCAGGGAGGGCGGAATGGAGGAGCGGATCCCGATGTGCGGGGTGCCCTATCATTCCGCGGAAAACTATGTCGCCCGGTTGGTAGAAAAAGGATACAAGGTAGCGATCTGCGAACAGGTGGAGGATCCTTCCGAAGCGAAAGGCGTCGTACGGCGGGAAGTGGTGCGAATCGTCACGCCGGGAACGGTGATGGACGCCCGCTCTCTCAGCGAGGCGAACAATTATATCGCAGCGGTCGTGCTGTCCGGCGAGGCGTATGGACTGGCTGCGTGCGACATATCGACGGGGGAATTATACGTCACGCGTCTTGATGGTTCATTCGAGCTGCTGCTGGACGAGCTGAACGTGTACAGCCCGTCGGAAATACTCGGCAGCCCGGCGCTGCTGGAGCAAATCCGCAGCGGATCGGCGGCGTGGCTGCGTTCGGCGGTTATGACGCCGAGAGACGGCCGCAAGGCGAATGAAGGCTTGCCGGCCGAAGGTCACTTCTCGGATTCGCAGCTGGCCGGTTTGCCGGAAGGCGGGCGCGAGACGCTATCGCTTCTGATGGGTTACTTGCAGGAGACGCAAAAGCGTTCCCTGTCACATATCAAGCAGATCCGGGTATACGAGCCGACGCAATATATGGTAATGGATCCTTTCAGCCGGCGCAATCTGGAGCTCGTGGAAACGGTCCGCGACCGGTCGAAGAAAGGCTCGCTGCTCTGGCTGCTCGACAAGACGGTGACCGCCATGGGCGGGCGGCTGTTGCGGCGATGGATCGAGAAGCCGCTGATGAACGCAACGCACATTGCGGAGCGGCTCGAAGCGGTGGACCGACTGTACCACCAGCTGATCGTCCGCGACGAGCTTCGAACGTCGCTGAAGGAAGTGTACGACCTGGAGCGGCTCACGGCGCGCATCGCCTACGGCAGCGCAAGCGCGCGCGACCTGGTCGCGCTGATGCGCTCGCTGCAGCAGGTGCCTCTGCTGCAGCAGCTGTGCGAGTCCAGCGGCTCCGCCACGCTGGCGAAGCTGGCGGCACGGATCGATCCGTGCCAGGACTTGATGGCGTCGATCGCGGACGCCATCGTGGACGAGCCCCCCGTCTCCGTCCGGGACGGGGGCATGATCCGGGCGGGCTTCAACGCCCGCCTCGACCAGCTTCGCGAAGCGAGCGCGAACGGCAAGCAGTGGCTCGCGGAGCTGGAGAAGCAGGAGCGGGAGCGGACGGGCATCAAGTCGCTGAAGATCGGCTACAACAAAGTGTTCGGTTACTTTATCGAAGTGACGAAGTCCAACCTGGGGTCGCTGGAGGAAGGAAGGTACGAGCGCAAGCAGACGTTGGCCAACGCGGAGCGGTTCGTCACGCCGGAGCTGAAGGAGAAGGAAGCGCTCATCCTCGAGGCGGAGGAGGGCATGGTCGACCTGGAGCACAAGCTGTTCGTCGAGCTGAGGGACAGGCTGGGTGCGCATATATCGAGACTTCAAACGTTGGCGGAGCTGATCGCAACGGCGGATGTGTACCAGTCGCTTGCGCACGTCAGTGCGGCGAACCGGTTCACAAAGCCGGAGGTCGGCGATTTTTACGAGCTGCAGGTCGAGGAAGGCCGCCATCCGGTCGTGGAAGCGGTGCTCGAAGACAGCGTCTTTATCGCCAACGAAACCGAGCTGTCGCGAGAAGCCGGGAGCATGCTGCTCATCACCGGCCCGAACATGGCGGGAAAAAGCACGTACATGCGCCAAGTTGCGATCATTTGTCTTATGGCGCAGATCGGCTGCTTCGTGCCTGCCAAGCGGGCAAAAGTTCCGCTCATCGACCGCATCTTCACCCGCATCGGCGCAGCGGACGATCTGATCGGCGGTCAAAGCACGTTTATGGTCGAGATGATGGATATCCAGATCATGACCGAGAAAGCGACGTCGCGCAGTTTGGTCATTATCGACGAGCTGGGACGCGGCACTTCGACCGGCGAAGGGATGGCGATCGCGCAGGCGGTCATCGAGTATTTGCATGACCGGATCGGCTGCAAGACGCTCGTATCGACGCATTTTCACGAGTTGGCGCATCTGGAGGAAAGCTTGCGGGATTTGCGCAATTACTGCATGGCGGTCAAGGAAAGCGGCCAGCAGGTTACGTTCTTGAGGCGGTTGATCCGTGGGGCGGCCAGCACGAGCTACGGCATTTACTGCGCGCAAATCGCCGGTCTGCCCGAAGGAATCATCGATCGCTCGTACGAGCTGCTGCACGCTTTTGAAGCGAGAGCGGAATGGCAGCAGGGGCGGCAGGAGACGGCTGCGGCTTCGACCGCATCGAGGCAAGCATCCGCTGAGAATGCCCTTCAAGCGGGCGAGATCGCGACTGCCTCGGAGCCGGAACGGATAAGCGAACCGGGAATCGAATACGGGTCAGCGCCGAGTTCCAACGGCGACGTGCCTCCTGTCGAGCGAGCGGTTCAAAGCTCCGGCCGGCAGCAGGCGGTCGAGCAGCTAAGCCTTTTTGTGCTGGATGACGGAGCAAAGGCCGCTTCTTTGGAAAAACCGGCGAAGAAAGATCCGGCAGCGGACAAAATATTGGGACTGCTCCGCACCGCCGATTTAATGAACATGACGCCGATGACGGCGATGAACTTTTTATACGAACTGAAAAAACAGCTGTCGCAGCAGTAATGAACTTAGAAGAGAAGAGGAACTTACGATGAGTCCAAAAAAATTGCGTTCGACCCGGTTTTGGAAAACAACGGCTGCCAGCTTGTTGTCGATGACGCTGCTGATTCCGGCGGCGTCCCCCGTATGGGCAGCGGAAGCCGCCAGTACGGCCACTGCGGATCAATTAAAGGAAGTGCTTGATCTGTTGGAGAAAAACCATGTTAGCGCGCCTTCCGCCGGTAAGCTTGCCGAGACGGGCATCAAAGCGATGGTCGGCTCGCTGCAAGACCCGTATACGCAATATTTTTCGCCGGAAGAGCTGAAAGGCTTCGAAAACTCGGTGGAAAACCAGTACGTCGGCATCGGCGTGCGGGTCGGCGAAGAACCGGATGCGGTATACGTGGCGGAAGTGTTCGACGGCTCGCCAGCGAAGGAAGCAGGGGTACAGGTCGGCGATAAAATCATTGAAGTCGAAGGCGTGTCGGTGACAGGGAAAAAAGTGAATGACGTGACCGAGAAAATATTAGGCGAAGAAGGCACCGTCGTTTCGATCCGCGTACTGCGTGGAGAAGAAACGAAAGATTTGAAAGTGAAGCGCCAAAGAATACAGCTCCCGACGGTCGTGCGCAAGCTGTTTGAACCGGGGATCGGCTACATTCAAATCGCCAGCTTCTCCAGCGATTCGGACGAGAAGCTGGCTCAAGAGTTGAATGCGCTAAAAGGGCAGGGCATCAAGAGCCTGGTTGTCGATTTGCGCGACAATCCCGGAGGGTTGCTGGATTCGGCTTTGAACATGGTCAAGCTGTTCGTGAAGGAAGGCGTGCTGATTCATACGCGCGACCGCAACAATGTGGATGATCCGGTATCGTTCAAGGACGGAACGACGCAGCCGTTCCCGATTTATTTCCTCGTCAACGAGTACAGCGCCAGCGCCTCCGAAGTTTTGACCGGCGCATTGCAGGACTATGGCGTAATCAAAGTGATCGGTACGAAAACGTATGGCAAAGGCAGCGTGCAAACCTTGTATCCGCTCAAGGCGGGCGGCGCGCTTAAGGTGACCATCGAAGAATATTTGACACCGAAGCTGCGCAAAGTGAACAAAGTGGGGCTGGAGCCGGACCGCAAAGTGGAAGGCGACCTCGCCCAGCTCGTGACGGCGCTTCGGATGGCCGGCAGCGAGTCGTTCGAACTGACGTTCGATCGCAAAGTGTTGACATTGAACGGAGCTTCGATCGTCGAACCGTTCGATGTCATTCGGCAAAACGGCAAAGTGTTCGTACCGGCCCGTTCCACCGCCGCATTGGCAGGCGCGGAAGTGACGTGGAACGACGAGACGCGGTCGGTTGAAATCGTATCGGAGCAAGGGAAAGCCGTGTACGGCTCCGATGCGGCGGAATATTTGAATCAGAACGGCACCGGCTTTGTAGCGATCGACAGCATCGCCGAAGTGTTCGGAAACGTGAAGTGGCAGGACGACGGCAGCAAGCTCACCATTTCGGTA
The DNA here is from genome assembly GCF_910594985.1 of Paenibacillus allorhizosphaerae. Lineage (GTDB taxonomy): Bacteria > Bacillota > Bacilli > Paenibacillales > NBRC-103111 > Paenibacillus_G > Paenibacillus_G allorhizosphaerae. The sequence goes on along the minus strand of NZ_CAJVCE010000012.1, from coordinate 87,152 downwards.
AAAAAGCAATAGAGTAAGGAGCCCGGAATATGGGTAAAATAAACATTTTAGATGAGCATATCGCCAATCAGATCGCGGCGGGCGAAGTGGTGGAAAGACCTTCCTCCGTCGTGAAGGAGCTGGTGGAAAACGCGGTGGATGCGGGGAGCACGCGGATCGACGTGACGATCGAGGAAGGCGGACTCGCGCTGATCCGCGTAGCGGACAACGGATCCGGGATGGACCCGGACGATTGCGAGACCGCGTTTTTCCGGCATGCGACGAGCAAAATCGCGAGCGCCCACGATTTGTTCGCTATCCGGACGCTCGGCTTCCGCGGGGAAGCGCTGCCCAGTATCGCGGCGGTCGCCAAGGTGGAATGCCTGACTTCGCCGGATACGAGCGGACTCGGCACCAAATTCGTCATCGAGGGCGGCAGTGTGAAGGCCAAGGCTGACGCGGCCGTTCCGCGGGGAACGGATATCGCGGTCAGGGAGCTGTTCTACAATACGCCTGCGCGGCTCAAATATATGAAGACGATTCAGACCGAGCTTGGTCACGTCACCGATTATATGTACAGGCTCGCGCTCTCCCATCCGGGGATCGCCTTTACGCTGAAGCATAACGGGAACACGCTCATCCAGACACTCGGGAGCGGCGATCTGCTGCAGGTCATCGCCGGCGTTTACGGCACGGCCGCGGCCAGAAGCATGCTGCCGATCCGCGGGGAGTCGCTCGATTACCGGCTGTCCGGCTATATCGGAAAGCCGGAGCTGACCCGAGCCAACCGCAACGGCATCTCCACCGTCATTAACGGCAGATATATCCGCAATTTTACGGTCGTGAATGCTTTGCTGCAGGGCTATCACACGCTGCTGCCGATCAACCGGTTTCCGCTTGCGGTGCTGCATCTCGAGATGGATCCGACGCTGCTGGACGTCAACGTGCATCCGGCGAAGCTGGAGGTGCGCTTCAGCAAGGAGCCCGAGTTGATGCAGCTCATCGAGCGCGAGGTGCGTTCGGTGCTGGGCGCACAGCGGCTGATTCCGTCGGCGGGGCAGACGGAGCGGCGTCCGCGCGAAGCGGTCGTGCAGGAGCAGCTCGAGCTGTACCGGCCGCAGGACCCGCAAGCGGCTTCGCCTGCGGGGGAAGCCGCCGCAGGGCGAGAGGCGCTGTACGGCGAAGCGCGTTCCGCTTACGCCGCCGGCGATGCGGCCGCTACTTCGCGACGCGAATCGTCGGCGGAGCAGCCGCAGGCCGGCGCCGATGCGCAGCGCGGGCTGCCCGCTTCGCCGCGGCAACCGCAGCCCGAAGCATGGCGCGAGCCGTCTCCGTGGCGCGAGTCGGCCTCGAGCCCGCCGCAGCGGCAGAGCCCGCAAGAATCTGCGCAGCGGCGGCAGGACGAGCGCACGCTGCGCGAGACGGCGGCTGCTTCGGAGGCGCTGCTGCGCACGCTGGCCCCACTGCCTGCGGACGCGCCGCCGGCGCTCCCGGCGTTTCCGAAGCTTCATCCGATTGGGCAGATGCACGGTACATACATCGTTGCGCAGAACGTGGAAGGGTTGTTCCTGATCGATCAGCATGCTGCGCACGAGCGGATCAACTACGAGCATTATTTCGATATGTTCGGCAAGCCGGCGCAAGCGAGCCAGGAGCTGCTCGTACCACTGACGCTGGAATATACATCCATCGAGGCGGTCAAACTGGCCGAGAAGCTGCCGCAGCTGGAGCAGGCCGGCGTGTTTCTGGAGCCGTTCGGCGGTTCATCCTTTCTAGTACGTGCCTACCCGCACTGGCTGCCGAAGGGGGAAGAGCAGGCGCTCGTCGAAGAAATGATCGAATGGCTGCTCTCCGAGAAGAAACAGGTCGACATCGCCAAGCTCCGGGAAAAAGCGGCCATCATGTGCTCCTGCAAGGCTTCGATCAAAGCGAATCAAAAAATCGGCACGCTCGAAATCGAGACGCTGCTCGACCGCCTTGCCGCTTGCCGCAATCCTTACACATGCCCGCATGGCAGACCGATTGTCGTCAGCTTCTCGACCTACGAGCTTGAAAAAATGTTTAAGCGGGTGATGTGATTGTTCGTCACAACCTCCTACGACCCGGGAGAAGAGCAAACCATGGAAGCGAGACGGCTTGCGCTATCGCTCGGAGGCCGGTTCCTCCCGCGCAAGCAAATGACGTTCGCACAGCTTCGTGCACGTTATGGGGATGAAGACATTCTTCTGATTTCCAAAGAACGGATCGAATATCACCATGAACGGCGGCAGCCTTTATTTTTCCATCCGAGCACGGCGGCTGTCCGCGTAAAACGGCTGTTGAACGGAGAACCGGACACGCTGCTTGAACTGGCGGGTGTACGCGCGGGAGATGCCATCGTCGACTGCACGGCCGGGCTCGGTTCCGATTCGATCGTCTTTTCCTTTGCCGTCGGTTCGGAAGGCAGCGTGACAGCGCTGGAAAGCTCGCGGATACCGGCCTTTTTGCTGAAGCAAGGACTTCAGGCCTATAATTCGGAGGTGACCGGCTTGAACGAAGCGATGCGGCGCATCGAGGTCATCTGCATGGACCATTCGGACTATCTCCGCAGCCTGCCAGACCGGAGCGTCGACATCGTCTATTTCGATCCGATGTTCCGCAAGCCGATTACGGAATCCGCGTCGATTCAAGCGATCCGCGGGTTGGCGGACGAACGGGCGCTAACGGCGGAAGCGGTCACCGAGGCGAGGCGGGCGGCCTGCAAAGCGGTCGTCCTGAAGGAACACCGCGACAGTCCGGAGTTCGAACGTCTCGGTTTTGACATGGCCCGCCGTCCCTCGACCAAAATTGCTTACGGAGTGATACGATGCTGACAAAGACGGAGAACGGCAGAACCCCTCTGCTCGTACTGGTCGGACCGACCGCCGTCGGCAAGACGAAACTGAGCCTGGCGTTGGCGGAGGAATATCGTGCGGAAATCATTTCCGGCGATTCGATGCAGGTGTACCGGAAGATGGACATCGGCACGGCCAAGGCAACGCTGGAGGAACGGGCGCGGGTACCGCATCATTTGATCGATATTCATGATCCGGATGAACCATTTTCGGTGGCGGAATTCCAGGAGCGCTGCGCCCGTTTGATCGAGGATATCGCCTCGCGCGGGAAGCTGCCTTTTATCGTCGGGGGCACCGGCCTGTACGTAGAATCGGTATGTTACCGGTATCAATTCAGCGAAAGCGGTTCGGACGAAGCGTTTCGCGAGGAGCAGCGCATATTTGCCGAGACCGAAGGGGCCGAAGCGCTGCATGATCGCCTTCGGCGGATCGACCCCGAGTCGGCGGAACGGCTTCATCCGAACGATCAAAGACGCATTATCCGGGCGCTTGAAATATATCATCTGACCGGTGAAAAGCTGTCCGAGCGTCTGAAGGTACAAAAAAAGGAAACACCTTACGAATTATGTATCGTCGGGTTGACAATGGATAGAGCTTTACTATATAAACGTATTGAAGAACGAATCGATCAAATGGTGGAAGAAGGTTTGGTGGAAGAGGTACGGGCATTGCTTGAGGGTGGCTATACCAAGGACTTGGTCTCCATGCAGGGTCTTGGCTACAAGGAGATCGCCGGATATTTGGAGGGAGCTTATCCCTTGGCGGAAGCCATCGAGATGCTGAAGAAAAGCACGCGGCATTTTGCAAAAAGACAGCTTTCCTGGTTCCGCCACATGGCGGATATCGAGTGGATTGACGTAAGTGAAATGGCAAATATTTCTACCCAACTGGAAAAGATTCGTGCTATAATAGCAGGAAAGCTGACACTTGTCCGTAACTAATACCAAGGGGGCCCATTGATGAACAAATCGATCAATATTCAAGACACTTTTTTGAATCAACTGCGCAAGGACAGCATCCCGGTCACCGTTTATTTGACGAACGGGTTTCAGATTCGCGGTGTGATCCGCGCTTTCGATAATTTTACGATTATCATCGACAGCGAGGGCCGTCAGCAGATGGTTTACAAGCACGCGATCTCGACGTTCACGCCGCAGCGCGCCGTTTCCTTAATGCAGCAGGAGAGCAGCACCGAGTAATCGGGACCGGTACTTCTGCCTCATTGATACGGGGCAAGCAACTTTTCGTACTTTCGGTTCGTCTAATTGAATACAATTCCAAAGGGCAACCCGACATCTGAAGGGTTGTTCTTTGTTTAGAAGAGCCTTGACGCGTCATCGCTTGCGGACAAAGGCAAATAGACAAGAGAGAGGGAGTCGGATATGGCGGGAACAAACCGTAATGCGTCAGCACAACCAACCAAGCAAACGACAAAGCCGAAATCCGGAAAACGAAAAAAGAAAAAAATTACTGCAGGAAAGGTGTTTGCGTGGGCGTTCGTCAGTGCGGCGGTCGCTGCCATTTGTGCGATGGGCGTATATATATTCATCATTATTAACGGCGGCCGCATTTTGACTCAGAACATCGACAAGCTCGATCTGGACGAAGCGTCGCTGATCTACGATGTGAGCGGCAAAGAAGTGGCGGTGCTCGCGGCGGAAAACCGGGAGAGCGTCACGGCGGCGGAAATTCCGAAGAAGCTGCGCGATGCCTTTATCGCAACGGAGGATAAGCGTTTCGAAGAGCACGCGGGCATCGATTTTCTCGGCATCGGCCGCGCCCTTGTCAAAGACGTCGTAGCCCGCAGCATGGTGGAAGGCGGAAGTACGATCACGCAGCAGCTGGCAAAAAACGTATTCCTGTCGGCGGATAAAACGTTTTTCCGCAAAGCGACGGAAATGTCGATTGCCGTGGCGCTCGAGGAAAGATATTCGAAGGATGATATTTTGGAAAAGTATTTGAACCGGATCTTCTTCGGGAACCGTGCTTATGGGGTAAAAGCGGCTTCCAAAAAATATTTCGGCATCTCCGATTTGAATCAGCTGAAGCTTTGGCAAATGGCGACGCTCGCTGCGATACCGAAAGCGCCGAGCACGTACAACCCGATCTCCAATCCCGAAAAATCGAAAGATCGGCGCGGCGTGGTGCTGAAGCTGATGGCCGACCAAGGCTATATTACCGAGGCCGAACGCGCGGAAGCGGCGGCGGTCGATTACGTGCCGCAGCAAGGGGCGACCAAAGACCAATACCAAACCTACGTCGATTATGTGCTGCGGGAAGCGCAAAATAAGTACAACATCGAAGAAGACGACTTGATGCGCGGCGGATATAAAATTTATACTTCGCTCAACCCAGACGCACAGAAAATTATGGAACAGACGTATGCGAACGACAAGCTGTTCCAGAAAGACGGGCCGGAGCAAAAAATGCAGAGCAGCATGGTTATTCTGGACAATAAGGACGGCGGGATTGTGGCCATGATCGGCGGCAGGGACTATGTGGCGCGCGGATTGAACCGGGCCGTGCAGCAGCCGAGACAGCCGGGATCGTCCTTTAAAACGATCGTCGCCTACGCGCCAGCGCTGGAGTCCGGAAACTACACACCTTACAGCATGCTGCCGGACGAGCAAAAAAGCTATAACGGCTACAGTCCGAGAAACTACGATGGTGTTTATCGCGGCCAAGTTAGCATGTTCGAGGCAGTTAAAAAGTCGATCAACGCGCCGGCCGTCGCTTTGCTCAATGAGATCGGCGTTAACAAAGGCATCGCTTTTCTGAAGAAACTCGGCATCGAGCTCGACAAGAACGATAATAACCTTGCCATCGCGCTCGGCGGATTGACCAAAGGGGTTACAACACTGCAGATGGCGCAAGCATATAGCGCCTTCCCCAATAATGGGAATATGAACGAAGCTCATGCGATCAGCAAAATTGAAAATTCGGACGGCAGCCTTCGGGCCGCTTTTAAAAGCGATAAGAAGTCGGTCATGAGTGCGAAAACCGCCTGGTACATGACGCAGCTGCTCCAGGGCGTCGTAGAACCGGGCGGGACGGGAACGGCGGCGAAGTTCGACCGGCCGGTCGCCGGGAAAACCGGCTCGACGCAGCTCGATATTAAAGGATTGGAAAAGTACAACCGCGACCTGTGGTTCGTCGGTTACACGCCGGAATGGACCGCGGCCGTATGGATGGGCTTCGACAAAACCGATTCGAAGCATTATGTCTCCATGAGCAGCGGCGGCGCGGCGGTCATTTTCAAGGAAGTGATGCAAAAGGCGCTTGCCAAAACGCCGATGACGGCATTCGTCAAGCCGGATGGCGTGCCCGATCTCGGAGCGCCGCCAAAGACGATCGCAGATCTGAAAGGCGAATACGTCAAGGAAAGCAGAACGGTGAAGCTGAGCTGGTCGGCCATCGGCGACAACGTCAATTACCAGCTATTCCGCAAAGACAGCAAGACCGCGGAATTCCCGAGCGAGCCGCTGCTTTCGACGACTTCAACGGAAGTGAACGATATTTCGGCGATCCAGCCGGACACGTACCAGTATGCGGTGGTGCCGGTTAACACGGTCAGCAACGTCGCGGGAGCTCGATCGAATACCGTTACGGTAACGGTAAGCGCGGACTCGGGTCATCCGGACCCGTTGAATCCACAGCCGGGTACAGGTAATGGAACGGGTCTGCCTGGACAAGGAGGTATTACGCAGCCCGGCGGTGCTGGCAACGGCACCGGCCAACCAGGGCAAGGCGGTACTACCCAGCCGGGTAGCGGTAACGGAACGGGCCGACCGGGGCAAGGCGGGACGACACAGCCGGGTACCGGAACGGGCCAGCCGGGACAAGGCGGGACGACGCAGCCCGGCATAGGGACAGGAACCGGCCAACCAGGACAGGGAGGCACGACGCAGCCTGGCACGGGGACAGGAACCGGCCAGCCGGGGCAGGGCGGCACGACGCAGCCCGGCACGGGCACAGGAACGGGCCAGCCGGGACAGGGAGGCACGACGCAGCCCGGTACGGGCACAGGAACCGGCCAACCTGGACAAGGCGGGACGACGCAGCCCGGCACGGGGACAGGAACCGGCCAACCGGGGCAAGGCGGGACGACACAGCCGGGTACAGGCACAGGAACGGGCCAGCCGGGACAAGGCGGATCGACGCAGCCCGGCGTAAGCAGCGGGACGGGACAAAACGGTACAGGCGCCGGAAACAACGTCGGGGCTATCCCCGGCGGCGCCTCCGGCAATGCCGCAAACGGCGGCGAGCGCGTATTCTCCGACGGAGCGGGCAGCTCGACGCCGCTTGCGCCGGGAATCCGCTAAGATTTCATATTTTTGGCATAGCATAGTATAATATGAACTGAGCTAATGACACTATAAACGACGCAGATGGAGTTGATGACGAACGAATGAAATCGACATTTCTTTGGAAGACGGCGGTGTGGGTCGGTACAGCGGCACTGCTCGCGGCCATTATGACCGGTTGCGGAACGAAACCGGCTCCAACCCCCGCAGGTCAGGGGAACACACAAAACGGCAGCCAGCCTTCCGGACAGGCAGGTGCGCAGCCGGGGCAGACGGCCAAAAAATCATGGACCTCGCCGCCGGAGATGAAGATCGATCAGAAGAAAGCGTACACTGCGAAGGTAACGACCTCGAAAGGGACGTTTACCATCGAGCTTTTTGCCAAAGAAGCGCCGAAAACGGTGAACAACTTCGTGTTCCTCTCAAGAGAAGGCTTCTATAATGACATTACGTTCCACCGGATCATCCAATCGTTCATGATTCAAACCGGCGATCCGCAAGGGAGTGGAACCGGGGGTCCGGGATACAAATTCGAGGATGAGCTGAAAACGCCTTACAAGTATGAGCCGGGCATTGTGGCGATGGCCAATGCGGGACCGAATACGAACGGCAGCCAGTTTTTCATTTGCACTGGACCGGACAGTACGGCGGTGCTGAACCAAAATCCGAACTATACGATTTTCGGTAAAGTGACGGAAGGCATGGACGTCGTTCAGAAAATCGCCGCAACGCCGGTGAAGAAAGGCAGCGAGCCTACGCCGAGCGTGCCAACGGAGAAAGTGACGATTCAGTCGATCGAGATTACGGAGAAGTAAGAAAAAATTTACGAGCGATGTCCCTTTCACGAAGATACACCCGTGTTGTAGCGGAAGTTTTTCTTGATATTGCACAACGTCCGTTCTTTCAAATTCATCAAAGCAGCGTGGGGAGCCACGCTGTTTTTTCAATGTCTTATCTGCGGGTTCACATCATATGATGGCATAACGTTGTCGGGGTGAAGGGAACGATACGGATCTTTGCCTCGTCTAATGATGAGAGGAGCGATTGTAGATGACGCAAGCTGTCGGGCGATCTTCCGATCGATATTTGGGCTGTTTACTCGGTTTGGCGGCAGGCGATGCGCTGGGCACTACGCTGGAATTCAGCGCACCGGGTTCTTTTGAGCCGATTGCCGATATGAAGGGAGGGGGACCGTTCGGGTTGGCACCGGGCCAATGGACCGACGATACGTCCATGGCGCTCTGTTTGGCGGAAAGCCTGCTCGAGACCGGCCGTTTCCACCCTCGCGATCAAATGCAGCGATATGTGCGCTGGTTCCGCGAAGGCTACCTTAGCAGTACGGGGGACTGCTTCGATATCGGCAACACGGTTCGCGAAGCGCTGCTCCGGTTTGAACAAACGGGAGAACCGTTCAGCGGCTCCATGAGCCGGATGGCGTCGGGCAACGGCTCACTGATGCGGCTCGCTCCGGTGCCGATGTATTATGCGGCCGACCCGGCCGAAGCGATGATGCGCGCCGGCGACAGCTCGCTGACGACGCACGGTTCCGTGCTTGCCGTCGACGCGTGCCGTTACTACGGCGGCTTAATCGTCGGAGCTCTTAACGGCGAGTCCAAGGAACAGCTGCTGAGCCCGTATTATACGCCATCTCCGGGCTTTTGGGATAGGCGGCCGCTCGTGCCGGAGATCGGCGACATCGCTTCGGGCTCGTTCAAACGGCGTCAGCCCCCGGAAATACGGGGTTCGGGCTATGTAGTGAAATCGCTGGAAGCTGCACTGTGGGCATTCGCGCTGAGCGAAGACTTTGCGGAAGGCGCTCTACTCGCAGTGAACCTGGGGGAAGACGCCGATACGACAGGCGCCATTTACGGCCAGCTCGCGGGGGCGTATTACGGCGTTCCGTCCATTCCGTCCCCTTGGCTGGCAGCGCTTGTCGACCGGGAGCGCATCGAACGGTACGCTTTACGATTATTCGAACGGGCACAGGAGGATGCTAATCATCATGGAATCGCATAATCGAGGCTGTTTGCTGCTTCATGGGTTTACGGGAGGGCCTTACGAGCTGATGCCGCTTGCCGAACACCTTGAACAAACACTGGGGATGCAGTGCCGGACTCCCGTTCTGCCGGGACACGATCAAGACTTGGCTGTGCTTGGCGGCGTCACGTTCCACGATTGGCTGGACAGCGCTTCATGGGAGGCGCATCAGTTGACGAAGGATTGCGCGTCGGTCGATGTGATCGGCTTCTCGATGGGCGGGCTGATCGCCGCCTGCCTCGCCAACCGGTTTCCGATTCGACGGCTCGTCCTGTTGAATGCCGCCGCGATCTATATCAGCCCGGTCCGTTTGCTCGCCTATATGGCATCGCTGCTCCTGATCCGCGATTGGGCGAACCTGGGCAGGGCGAAGAACGTTCCGCCGCAAGCGACCGTCGAATTTCTGAAGCTGGCCCGGCATACGAAAAAGCGCGAGCTGCCGCGCATTCAAGTGCCGACCTTGATCGTCCAGGGAGCGCAGGACCCGATCGTCCATCCGCGGAGCGGGCGCTATATTTACAAGCGATTGAAAGGCGAACGGGAGCTCCGCATGTTCCCCCAGTCCCGTCATATGATATGTTTGGATCGGGAAGCTCCGGAGCTGTTTGCCGAAGTGGAGCGGTTTTTGAACTGCCCGTAACGGATTTTGTAATCGTTGAATTGGATCATGGGAGAGCTGGGGAAATGAAGGTAACGGGATTCAATCATGTCACGATTCGCGTGTCGGAGATACCGGCATCGCTGTCGTTTTATCAAGATACGCTTGGGATGAAGCTGGTTCACCGCGGGCGGCTCGATGCATATTTGGAATGGGGAAGCGCATGGATTTGCCTTGTGGAGCGGACGTTGGATCCGCCGTCCGGCTCGCCGCGCGGTGTGGATCACGTTGCATTTTCCATTGCCGAAGCGGACTTTCCGGCGGCCGCGGACAAGCTTCTAGAGGCAGGAGTGCCGATCGTCCGAGGTCCGATAGCGCGCGGCGGCGGGTGGAGCGTCAACTTTCTCGATCCGGACGGGACGCAGCTCGAACTGTTTACCGGATCGCTGCATGGACGGATGAATGTATGGCACTGATGAAAAGCAATCGACAGCGGAAACGAGGCGGCCGTATTCTAACGTTTGCGAAGGCGGTATGGAAAATAACGACCATCGCGCTGATTGCCGCTTTCGCATGGGTTGCCGTCGTGCAGTGGAAGATGGCTACGCTGGATCAGCCGAAGCTGCCCCCGCAAGACGTGGGCATCGTGCTTGGAGCCGCCCTATGGCAAACGACGCCAAGTCCGGCACTGAAGGAAAGGCTGAACCGTGCCGTTGAATTGTACAGGTCCGGCAAGATTCGGAATATCATCGTATCCGGGGGCTACGACCGCAAAGATTCGGAATTAACCGAAGCGGAAGGGATGCGAAATTATTTAATGGAAAAGGGCATTCCGGAGAAAGCGATTTTTCTTGAAAATCATGCGACCAGTACATACGAGAACATGAAACTCAGCCAAGCGATCATGCAGCAGCGTCATTTCGTGTCCGCCGTGATCATCACCCACCGCTACCATGCGGTTCGCGCGCTCGATATGGCGCGATTTCTCGGGTATCAAGAGCCTGCGGTTGCGCCGATGGATTCGGAAGTGCTGATGATGACGTGGCATAAGAGCAGGGAGACGCTGGCGCTTGCCAAGTGGCAGTGGGACAAGCTCGGGCTCGCTTTCGGAAAGGAATCGGCCTGATAGATTGCTGTTTCCAACCGGCGTACTAGCTGATATAATGAGTGGTAATACTACCGTTCGTTTAAAAAAAGGAGTTGGACACATTGCCTTTCGGAAATATCGGCATCGGCGGACTCATTCTTATTGTTCTCGTTGTACTGCTGCTATTCGGACCCTCAAAGCTCCCTGAGCTGGGAAGAGCTTTTGGACGGACGCTCAGCGAATTTAAAGAATCGACAAGAGGTCTCCGTTCCGAAGAGAAAGACGAGACCGGAAAAACGCAGGATGAGAAAAAAGCCTGATCGGATCGCTCAAGACGACAAATCCCTTCTCCCAGCCCATAAATCGGCCTGGAGAAGGTTTTTTTTTGCCGGTATGTCCCCGTTAGCCGTTCACAATCGTGCCGCCGTTGACGTGTAAAATTTGTCCGGCCATGTACGATGAATCGTCACAGGCAAGAAATACGTAGCTCGGCGCCAGTTCCTCCGGCTGGCCGGCCCGTTTCATCGGCGTAGTCGAGCCGAAATTCGCAACCTGCTGCTGATCGAACGTCGATGGGATGAGCGGCGTCCAGATCGGTCCCGGCGCCACGCCGTTGACGCGAATGCCGCGGCCGATCAGCTGCTGCGACAAGGAGCGGGTGAATGTTACGATTGCCCCTTTGGTTGCGGAATAATCGATCAGCTGGTCATTGCCTTCATATGCCGTGATCGAAGCGGTATTGATGATGGCGCTGCCCTGCATCAGATGCGGCAGAGCAGCCTGCGTCATATAAAAGTAAGAAAAGATGTTGGTGCGGAACGTTTTCTCCAGTTGGGCGGCGGTAATATCCTCTATCCGCTTCTGGGGATGCTGCTCCGCCGCATTATTGACGAGAATGTCCAGCTTTCCGAGCTGCTTGACCGCTTCTTCTACCGCTTGCTTGCAGAGCGTTTCCGTGCCGATATCGCCCGTAAGCAAAATGCATTTGCGGCCTTCTTCCTCAACCTGCCGCTTCGTTTCCTGTGCGTCCTCGTGCTCGTTCAAATAAACGATCGCCACATCGGCGCCTTCTTTGGCATAAGTTACCGCGACAGCCCTGCCGATTCCGCTGTCGCCGCCGGTGATGATCGCCGCTTTATCCTTCAGCTTGCCGGCTGCTTTGTACTTGCTGTCTTCGAAAACGGGCCGCGGGTTCATTTGCGACTCGATTCCGGGCTGCTGCTGCTGATGCTGGGGCGGAAACGTTTGTTTTTCCATCGTGGTTGTGGTCATTGCTTTCACGCTCCTTCGTGTAGGTACGATGCCCGTGTTTGACCTTGCTTGGAAAAATAAGCGGTACACGGTACATTTAACCTTTTTAGGATGCGCTCAAACGATACGGCGTATCGTGGAACATTTTTACAACTAACGTTATGCTTAGAATTTGGTGCGGTAATGGTATGTGAAGCTGTCGGTGAAACCGGCAGAGCGGTACAGTCTGACCGCCGGCTCGTTGTCTGCGATGACTTGAAGATACAGCCTCTCCGCACCTTGCCGGCCACTCCATGCGGCCAATTCGCGAACGAGCCGCTTGCCGATGCCAAGGCCTCGCCGCTCCGGATGGACGACCACATTGGTGAAACCGGCCCAGCCGTTCTCTACGACGCTCGTTCCTACGGCAACAACGTCGGCCTCGTCCTTTATTTTTACAAAGCCGGACGGAAGCGTAATTCGATCGAACAAACGGCGGTAAAACGATAGCAGCTCCGGCTTATGTCCTTCCAGCGCGATAAAGGATTGCATCCAGTCTTCGTCGGGAGCAGGGAGGATTTCGGCGCGGAACCGTTCACTCCCGGTCCGGTACGCAAGCTTAGCCATTTCGGCAGCATCGGCCGTCATGATGAGGCACGGAACTTCAATGACGTAGCCCTGCGAGTCGAGCCATGCATCCAGACCGTCAGGCGAGGCATCGCTAATATGATACCGGACAGGCAGCTCCCGGGACTTATAAAATCGTTCCACCTGCTCCCGGCGCATGTCAGCCGGATTCCAAATGCCGCTGCCGTCCCCGGTCCAGACGCTGTTGGCCCGCTTCGTTACGCCTTCCGAGGCGCGCAGCAGCCAGGAACCGCATAATTCCGTTTCTTGTGCAGGCCATGTCCCGAGGCCCAGACGATCGATGAATGAGTAAAACGACTTGTCATGCAAATGATTCCACCCTCTTTTATGCATAAATATGAATAAATATACATCAAAACTTGTAAACATTCAATGCGGCCATCGGCTTTTATGTAAAATATTCCTACCCAATAGTCCGTCTTCATAGTACGATACTAAGATAGTTGGATGGAAGGAGCCGAATGACATGATCAAAGCCATCGTTTTTGATTTTGACGGACTCATATTGGACACGGAGACGCCGGAATTCGAGTCTTTTCAGGAAATGTACCGCGCTCACGGATGCGAGCTGACGCTTGATGTATGGGGGACTTGCATCGGAACGGGGCCGGAAGCGTTCGACCCGTATCAGCATCTTGAAACGCTGCTCGGAGCCGCCTACGACCGGGAAGCCGCCAGGAAGCTGCGGCGCGAGCTGCACGAGCAAAAGATGCAGCACACGGATGTGCGCCCCGGCGTGAGGCAATATTTGACGCAGGGGAAAGAGATGGGGCTGCGGATCGGTCTGGCGTCGAGCTCCACGAATGAATGGGTGACCAAATATTTGAATAGGTACGGGCTTCTCGAATATTTTGAATGTCTTTGCACGCGGGATATGGTAACAAGGGTGAAACCGGACCCGGAGTTGTATTTGCGGGCGCTTGCGATTTTGGACGTGCAGCCGCACGAGGCGATCGCATTTGAGGATTCCCCGAACGGAACGCTGGCGGCGAAACGCGCCGGGATGTTCTGCGTCACCGTCCCGAACGCCGTTACGGCACTGCTCACGTTCGGCGAGTACGATATGCGTCTTGATTCCATGGCGCAGCTTCCGCTGCAGGAAGTCGTCCGCCGCTTGAGCGAAGCTTCTTCTACGACTTTATCGCAAACGTCCCCGGGAGCGGATTCGCTGTGAACAAAGTCATCTTGATCGGTTCCCCGGGCTCCGGTAAGTCCACCTTAAGCAAAAAGCTGGCCGAAGCCACGGGATTGCCTTTGTTTCACTTGGATGCGCTCTACTGGAAGCCGAATTGGGTGGAAACGCCGAAGGAGGAGTGGGATGCGCTGCTGCACGCATTGGTATCGGAACCGCAATGGATCATCGACGGCAACTACGGCCGAACGCTCGATATACGGTTGCAAACGGCGGATACGATCATTTGGCTGCAAAAGCCAAACTGGCTCTGTGCGTGGCGGGCCGTCAAAAGACAAATAAGTCATTTCGGCAAAGTTCGGTCGGATATGGGCGAAGGCTGCGTCGAACGATTCCGCTGGGAATTTCTGCGGTTTCTCGTGTTCATTTGGCGTTTTCCGAAACAAAGCGGGCGTCGACTGGGAGAGCGAATTAGCAAGCTTATGGCGCTGTCTCCCGAGAAGAAAGTCATTATCCTACGCTCGGATTCGGAGGCGGAATCATTTTTGAATACATGGAATGAAAACGATCGTGTGTTTTCAGGATAGCGGAGCGGGTGCTTGCGAGCCCGCTCACAGTTTTTTGATCCGGTCTATAAAAACGGATGCCGCAGCCGACAATTCGCGTTTGGCCGGAGATACGAGAGCGATGGTTCGCCTCGCCAGCGGACGGGTTAGCGGAATTTCCAGTATGCTGCCTGCCGCCAGCTCCGCCTCGGCCAAATTTTTGTGCAAAATGGCGATGCCAAACCCGACCCGCACCATCTCCTTGATCAGCTCGATGCTGCCCACTTCCATCTCCGGCACGATGTCGATCCTGTACGCCCGCGCTTCTTCTTCGACAAATCTACGCGTGCTGCTTCCCGGCGACAGCAATATCATCGGGAGTTTGAACAGCTCGGCCGGATCCTGCGGCTGCGAATACCGCCGGCCATCCCTGCCGCTGCCAATAAAGATCGGCTCCGCCTGCCACTCGTTATGAATTTGCAAGGATGGGGCGGGCAGCGGCAAATGGATCAATCCGATGTCGATGCTGCCTTCTTCCAGACGGCCTGCGATATCTTGCGTCTTGCCGTGGACGAAACGGAATCGAATCCCCGGGTAATGGCCGTGGAACGATTCGATGGCAGGCAGTAAGTAATGCTTAATGAGCACTTCGCTGCCGCCGATGCGAATTTCTCCCGTATCCAGACTGTGGTATCGGGCCATAAGCCGTTCACCCTCGAGCAGCAGCGTGAGCGCCGGCTGTACGTAATCGAGCAGTGCGCGGCCTTCCGGGGTCAGCTCAACACCTTTCGGCTTGCGGACAAAGAGTGCGGTACCGAGCTGTTCCTCGAGCTGTTTGATTGCATATGAAACGCTGGGCTGCGTAATAAAAAGCTGTTCCGCCGCTTTGCTGATATTTCCGGCGCGGGCAGTTTCGTGAAACACTTTGTAAAGCTCCAACGAGATCATATTTGATATGGTTCCTCTCTATCGATGGTATTGATAATATCGATTATATCTATAATGATCCCCCTATTATAATGGGTTTGACACCACGAAGGAAGCGATCGCTGCGGATTATGTTTTGCGATCCGATCATGTTGCGAACTTGCTTTTGTCGCCGTACGCAGGGTGTACAACGGGGTAGTTGCGATGGGGAGGAACGGACGATGAGTAAAGGTATGATTCGAGCCGTATTGTTCGATTTGGATGAAACGCTGATGAACCGGAGAAGGGCGCTGGACGTTTTTATTGACCGTTTGATCCGGGATTACGGCCATTCGTTCGGACTGCAGGATTCGGAACGCATTCGTCATATCGTTCGCGAAGCGGATCAAGGCGGTTATCGGGCCAAGCGGGACGTATATCAAGAATTGGTTCTTCAGCTTCGGTGGCGCGGCGCGCCGTCGGAGGAGCATTATGCGGATTATTGGCGGCGGGTTTACCCTGTCTGTGCTCAACCCGAGTACGGAATGCGGGAGACGCTTCATTTTTTCCGGAGTCAAGGCTTGCGGCTCGGGCTTGTTACGAACGGTCAGTCGCAAGTGCAGCAGGCCAAAATCGATATACTCGGCATTCGCGAATCGTTCCACAGCATCGTGGTGTCGGAGGGAGCGGGATGCAAGAAGCCGGATGCGGCGATTTTCACAATGGCGCTGGAGGAGCTTGGCGTGAATCCGTCCGATGCATGGTATGTCGGAGATCATCCGCGCAACGATGTGTACGGTGCCTTTCAAGCCGGTTTATTTGCCGTATGGAAACAAGGCGTACGCCAGTGGGACGTTACGCTGGACGTTCGGCCGGACGCGGTCATTACGGAGCTTTCCGAGCTTGCTCCGTTGTACCTTTCCTTTAACCAAGAGAAGGCGAAATTTTGAGTTTTGCCGTTTGAATATACTACAGACAAAGAAAAAAGACACAATCGGTACAAAATATATAAACAACATGTTTCCCTTGGATTTCACATAAATATATAAGTATGACAAGGGGAGGGTGACAAAAAGGTGAGTGAAGATACGCGTCAAATTACGACTCGAAATCGCCAGATTAATGTTATATTTAAATCATCTCCCGAACCAACTCACGTCGAGAGTAACAATGCTCAAAATAAAGAGATGTCTCAATATATGGAAGCATTTTCCGACATTTTCAAAGAACTGGACGATATGATTGGGTTGGAAGAAGTAAAGGAATTAGTGTTTCAGATTTATGCCATGCTTCAGATCAAACAATTTCGAATTCAAGAAGGACTTCATGTAGGTTCCAATGTTTACCATATGATATTCAAAGGGAACCCCGGAACAGGGAAAACGACGGTTGCAAGAATCGTGGGTAAATTGTTTAAGTCGATGGGAGTGCTTTCCAAGGGACATCTGATCGAAGTTGAAAGAGCCGATCTTGTTGGGGAATACATAGGACATACTGCATTAAAGACAAGAGAGTTAGTTAAAAAAGCGCTCGGCGGAATTCTGTTTATCGACGAGGCATACAGCTTGGCCCGCGGCGGGGAAAAAGATTTTGGCAAAGAGTGTATTGATTGTTTAGTAAAAGCAATGGAAGACCATAAAAACGATTTTGTTCTCATACTGGCGGGTTATCCGCTCGAAATAGAAAATTTCCTGCAAACCAATCCGGGGCTGCCTTCGAGATTTCCAATCCAGGTTGATTTTCCGGATTACTCGATCGATCAGTTGATCAAAATCGCCAACAAAATGGCTAACGAGCGAGAGTACAACATTCTTCCCGATGCGATTCATAAAGTCAAAGAACATTTACAGTATGAAAAACATTTAAATTTAAACTTCAGTAATGCAAGGTACGTCAGGAATATCATCGAGAAAGCGATCCGGTATCAAGCTGTACGGTTAATAAGAAAGCCATTAAAACCTGCTAAAAAAGATCTTATGAATCTTACTAGCGAGGATTTTATTATACATGAGGAATCGGTGAACTTAAAATCACACAACATTTCAAGTTTTTATTGAGTCGGTTATGTTTGCGATTTCATAAAAAATATATTCAGCGGCCTTGGTTCGTTCGAATTTCCACGGACTAAGGCTGCATTATTTTAGGGGATCAAATAACTTCATTGTTCTACCAGGTTGTTTAATAAGTTTGCTGAGGTTATACTTCTACGCATGTTCCAGTATTGAATTTACTGCTTCGCATCAATAAAATGGAATTTCGTAAATACTAATCTGCATTGGTTGATTATTATAAATATCAAAGCCATGCTGTATTGGAAGATGTTCGTACCAGATCATATGGCGACTCAAAAATAGTAACGGTATTGTGGGGAAATTAATTAAAGAAGTTGTATTCCTTGAAGACGGAGCCGAAGTTGTATAGAATTTGGTAATGCCTTAATCGAATGAATAACGTCAAAGGAGACGATGAAATAGTTATGAAATCAACGACGCATGAAGTTACACCGGATACCCGGGATCGCGCCGTTCTGGTCAGTCTGGTGACGCCGGAGCTGAAAAAACAGGACGCTTATGATGCGGATTATTCGCTTGCCGAGCTGATCAGCTTGGCGGAAACGGCGCAGGTTGACGTTACGGGGATGTTGACCCAAAATAAGGAATATGCCGATTCGAAATGGTTTATCGGCAAAGGCAAGGCGGAGGAGCTTAAGACCTTGCTCGGCGAGACGGGCGCGAACACCGCCATTTTCGATCAAGAGCTGTCCGGGGCGCAGGTGAGAAACCTGGAACAGTTTCTGGATGTGAAAATTATCGACCGAACGCAGCTCATCTTGGACATCTTCGCCCAGCGCGCCAAGACGCGTGAGGGGATTATCCAGGTCGAGCTGGCGCAGCTCAGCTATTTGCTGCCGCGGCTGTCCGGCCACGGCAAAAACTTGTCCCGGCTGGGCGGCGGGATCGGTACACGAGGTCCGGGGGAATCGAAGCTTGAAACGGACCGGAGGCACATTCGCAACCGCATCAGCGAATTGAAGCGCCAACTGCAGGAGGTTGTGCGGCACCGCAACTTGCATCGTGAGCGGCGCAAGGAAACGGGCGTCTATCAGGTCGCCCTGGTCGGCTATACGAATGCAGGCAAATCGACGATGCTGAAGCAGCTGACGAAAACGGATGTTTTTGTAGAAAACCAGCTGTTTGCCACGTTGGACCCGACTTCACGTGCGCTCAAGCTGCCAGGCGGAGCGGATATCGTGCTCACCGACACGGTCGGATTTATTCAAAACTTGCCGCATGATCTCGTTGCCGCGTTTCGCGCCACGCTGGAGGAAGCCAATGAAGCTGACCTCATCCTGCATGTAGTGGACAGCGCTTCGGAAATGATGCCGACGCAGATGAAGGTTGTCGATCAGGTGCTGGAGGAGCTTGGAGCGCACGGGAAGGAGCGCGTCACGCTGTTCAACAAAATCGACCTGTGCCCGCCGGGGCAGGCGGAGATGCTTTCCACGGAAGGGGAATTTCTTCGGATATCCGCTTACAACGAAGCGCATTTGGACCAGGTGAGAGCACTGCTCGAACGCAAGCTGATGAGCGATAGCCGCACCTTCCGCATCCCGGCCGATAAAGGCGATATGATCTCGCTCGTTTATCGGGTAGGCGAAGTGCTGGAGAACGAGGTTGACGGAAGCGATATGCTCTTTAAAGTTCGCTTGAACAACAAGGAATTTGATAAAATCGGATATATGCTCGCCGCATACGATTCGGCGAGGCTTGCGCAGGGAGAAGCCGGAGGAGAGACGACAGAACATGTTTAAGGAACAGGTGCTCGGCCTGATGGATCAGGCCGAGCTTCAAATTGAGGGGAAACGGAAAGAAATCGACCGGATTGTCGATCGCAATCAATGGAAGGTGATTCGCGCATTCCAAAAACATAAAGTCAGCGATTACCATTTTGCCGGGTCGACGGGCTACGGCTACAACGACCGGGGCCGCGAGGTGCTTGATCTGGTGTATGCGGACATCTTCGGCGCGGAGACGGCGCTGGTGCGGCCGCATTTCGTCTCGGGCACGCATACGATCGGTACCGCATTGTTCGGCGTGCTGCGGCCGGGGGACGAGCTGCTTATGATTACGGGCCGACCGTACGATACGCTGCACAAGGTAATCGGCAAACCGGGCGACGGACTCGGTTCGCTGCAGGACTTTGGAATCCGCTATGGCGAGGTCGCGCTTCTAGACGATGGATCGCCGGATTACGAGAGCATTGCCCGCTGCATTAGCTCCAGCACGCGGGTTATCGGTATTCAGCGGTCCCGCGGCTATTCGTGGCGTCCGTCCTTCACCGTCGCGCAAATCGCTGAAATGGTCCGGTTCGTCAAGGAGATCAAGCCCGATGTGATCGTGTTCGTCGATAACTGTTACGGCGAATTTACGGAGCTGACGGAGCCTACGGAAGCCGGCGTCGACCTGATGGCCGGCTCGCTGATCAAAAATCCGGGCGGCGGATTGGCTGCCACCGGCGGTTACATCGTTGGTAAAGCTAAATATGTTGAGCTCGCATCGTATCGATTGACCGCTCCGGGCATCGGCGGGGAGGTCGGCGCAATGCTGGGAACGACGCGCTCGATATACCAAGGATTATTTTTGGCCCCGCATCTGGTCGGACAAGCCGTGAAAGGCTCGGTATTCGCCGCCTCGGTCTTCGAGCGGCTCGGTTTCGTTACGCATCCGCGCTGGGATGATCCGCGGACGGATTTGATCCAGGCGATCCGGTTTAGCGGACCGGAACATTTGATCGCCTTCGTTCAAGGGATTCAGCAAGCGGCGGCGGTCGATTCACATGTGGTGCCAGAGCCTTGGGATATGCCGGGCTATGAGCACCCAGTCATTATGGCGGCCGGTACGTTCATCCAGGGAGGAAGTCTGGAGTTGTCCGCCGATGCGCCGATCCGTGAGCCTTATATCGCTTATATGCAAGGAGGCTTGACGTACTCCCATTGCAAGATGGGCGTGCTCACCGCGATACAAAACATGATCGACCGCGGCTTGTTGCATCTGGAAGACAATTGATGCCGTACATTTCTGAGTTGCGCAGCAAGCGATGCTGATGCGTGAACGATCGACATTGCCGCATGGATGACCCATGCGGGCGGACTGTACAGAAAAGCGCTTTCTGTAAAAAATGCTGACATATGGCATAAACCTAACACAACTTGACACGTTTTGTGATCGAGGTTACAATAAGGTCAGGTTCATGTGTTTAGGAGTGATGGTCATGACTGATGATATCCGCAGAAATATGGCGCTTTTCCCGATCGGGATCGTGATGAAGCTGACGGACTTGACCGCCAGACAAATTCGTTACTATGAGCAGCACGAGCTCATTATCCCCGCCCGGACAGGCGGCAATCAGCGCTTGTATTCTTTCAACGATGTGGAACGTTTGCTCGAGATCAAGGATTTGATCGAGAAGGGCGTAAACATCGCGGGAATCAAGCAGGTTTTGCTGCCCGTTTCCAAAGACTCCGAAGAGGCGACAGTCATCAACGAGCATTCGGAAGTGAAGCGCAGAGAAATGACGGATACGCAGCTGCATAAGATGCTCAAACAGCAGCTTCTCGGCGGCGGCAAACGTCCGAATCAAGTGTCGCTGATTCAAGGCGAGCTTTCCCGCTTTTTCAGAAAGTAAGGCTTACCGGAGCAGTCCGGCGTCTTTTTTCGCACGGATCGGACACGCTTTGTAACAATGTGACACCCGTTTAAGGAGGAGATTTCACAATGACCGTTAACAAATACACCAAAGAAGATATTCTTCGAACTGCCAAAGAACAGAATGTCCGGTTCATCCGCTTGCAATTCACCGATTTGCTCGGAACGATCAAGAACGTAGAAATTCCCGTCAGCCAGCTGGAGAAGGCGCTTGATAACAAAATGATGTTCGACGGCTCTTCGATCGAGGGGTATGTCCGCATTGAGGAATCCGATATGTACTTATACCCCGACTTGGATACTTGGGTAGTGTTTCCGTGGGTGACGGAAGATCGGGTAGCCCGCTTGATTTGCGACATTTATTTGCCTGATGGAAGACCGTTCCCTGGCGACCCGCGCGGGATATTGAAAACCGCGCTGAAGGAAGCCGAGGAAATGGGCTTTACGGCGATGAACGTCGGTCCGGAACCGGAGTTTTTCTTGTTTAAAACCGACGAGAAGGGCAATCCGACGATGGAGTTGAACGATCAGGGCGGATATTTCGACCTCGCTCCGACTGACCTCGGGGAAAACTGCCGGAGGGAAATCGTACTGACGCTGGAAGAAATGGGCTTTGAAATCGAAGCGTCCCACCACGAAGTGGCGCCGGGACAGCACGAGATCGATTTTAAGTATGAGAGCGCCGTAAAAGCGGCGGACCAGATCCAGACGTTCAAACTCGTCGTCAAGACGATTGCCAGACAGCACGGTCTGCATGCCTCTTTCATGCCGAAGCCGCTCTTTGGCGTAAACGGTTCGGGGATGCACTGCCACCAGTCTCTGTTCAGCGGCAAGGAGAACGCGTTCTACGATGAGAACGACAAGCTCGGTCTCAGTGCGACAGCCCGTTATTATATGGCCGGTATTTTGAAGCATGCGCGTGCGTTTGCTGCGATTACGAATCCGACGGTCAATTCTTACAAACGTCTTGTGCCGGGCTACGAAGCGCCTTGCTATGTCGCATGGTCGGCTAGCAACCGCAGTCCGATGATCCGGATTCCGGCGTCGAGAGGACTCAGCACACGCGTAGAAGTGCGAAATCCGGACCCTGCGGCCAACCCGTACCTGGCGCTGGCGGTCATGCTGAAAGCCGGACTGGACGGCATCAAGAACAAGACGCAGCTGCCGCCTCCGACGGATCGCAACATTTACGTGATGACCGAAGAGGAGCGGGAAGAGCAAGGCATCCCGAGCCTGCCGGTCGATTTGAAACAAGCGCTCGACGAGCTGCTTCGCGACGACGTAATCTGCGATGCGCTTGGCGAACACGCGCTCGCTCATTTCTACGAGCTGAAGGAAATCGAGTGGGACATCTACCGCACGCAGGTGCATGCCTGGGAGCGGGAGCAATACTTGACGCTGTATTAAACATCGTTTCTATGAGAAACGTCCGTTCGGGGAAAACGCAAATTCCCGGAACGGACGTTTTTTCATTGTTTCCGCGTTTCCTCGCATCCGCCCAGATCACCCGCCAGCTGCCAGGTAAAGAAAAAATCCCTATTGCCTCCGCTGAAACATAGCGTTTGCAAAAGGGATTGATTTTAATGGATGTTGCGGAATACGCCGATTACTTTGCCGAGGATCGTCACATGCTTGAGACGGATCGGTTCCATCGTCGGGTTCTCGGGTTGAAGGCGAATATGGTCGCGCTCCTTGTAGAACGTCTTTACCGTCGCCTCGTCCTCTTCGGTCATCGCTACGACAATTTCCCCGTTATCCGCGGTTTGCTGCTGCCGCACAATCACATAATCTCCGTTATGGATTCCTGCTTCAATCATACTTTCACCGATTACGCTGAGCATAAAAACGTTATGATCACCAACATAATGCGCCGGCAGCGGGAAATAGTCTTCGATGTTCTCTGTCGCCGTAATCGGCGTACCGGCGGTTACCCGTCCGATGAGCGGCACTCTCGCCACGGAAACGGCGAACGCTCCGTCGCCCTCGCTGCCGTCGAGAATTTCGATCGCTCTCGGCTTGGTCGGGTCGCGGCGAATGAGCCCCTTTTTCTCCAGGCGCTCCAGATGCCCGTGAACGGTCGAACTGGAAGCCAGTCCGACGGCTTCGCCGATTTCTCTTACGGATGGAGGGTATCCTTTGTCTCTAACCTCGTTCTTGATGAAATCCAGGATCGCCTGCTGACGATTGGAAATCTTGCTCATTCGAATCACTCCATTTTTGGTAATCATTACTTAGAAGTATAGCACAGAACCGGAGTTCGTACAAACATAAGTTCGAAAAATCATGTTGACACAAACATTTGTTCGTGTTATCTTAATACCAGAACAAATGTTTGGGGGATGAGATTCATGGTTCAGAATGTACAAGTACTCAATCGTTATAATCGCAGCAATACTCAATACGCTCCGCAACGCGCGGGTTTATATAGGAAGAACAGGGGGCGAACGCTCCGACGCTTCGTGATTATCGGCTTGCTGATGCTTGCGCTATTATCCGTGAGTGGGCTGGCTTCAGCCTTCTTGGGCAACGAAGATGCCTACGCCTCGACGGCATCCGCCAAACGTGCGACCGTCTACGTCGAGCAAGGGGATACGCTGTGGAGCATTGCTCAAGATCATGCAGCCAAAGGGGAAGACGTTCGGGATTACGTGTACAGCATTAAGAAGTTGAACGGATTGAACAATACGAAATTGCAAGTCGGACAGAAACTTATTCTTCCGCCGGGCAAATAGTCCCGCCGCTGCTGATGTTTACCCTTTGGCCGCTCTCTTGACAACCGCTTCCCATAATGTCAAAGTATTAATGATATAGGTCCCGTATTTCGATTACTGGTGGCCATGCGTATGCATAATGTTTTGACAGAAGTCGGGAGGAACGTCATGAAGGAATCGGAACACGATGAAACCGTGAGAAGAATTAACGAATTGGCCCGGAAAGCGAAAGCCGAGGGGTTGACCGATGATGAGCTGGAGGAGCGGAATGCGCTTCGCAAAAAGTACATTGATTCCTTTAAATCTTCCTTACGCTCACACTTGGAAAATATAAAATTCGTTGACGGTGATGAAACGAAATAAAGTCGAAGCTAGTGTGGAACGATGCGGGGACTGATGCCGCCGCAATAGCACGATTGTTCGATTCATCCGTACGGTATACTGTAAATGAATGCATAAGGGGTTAAACTATGTCGCGCAAGTGGGAACGAATGGTCCAAAAGAACACAAAGACGGTTAACAAAAGTAGGAAGAAGAGCGGGCAACCGAGGATTTCGGAGATGCAGTCCGACGGCTCCGTTACTTTTAAAGGGCGAAGCTGGTTTTTGCCAATGCTATTGATGGCTACGGGAGTATTTTGTTTAATTTCTTTCCGCGGCCTGGCAGGGCAGGGGAATTTATACTGGATTACGGGAGCGAGCTATATTTTTCTCGCGGTGCTTATTTATTGGGTGCGGCGGCCTTTCATTAAGATTGGGAAGAATGCTCTTACCTCGCGTCGTTTTGGCGGAGACCGGACAGTAGAAGCGTCTCAGATTAACGAAATAACGATCGGTAAAGACGCCGTAGTCGTACAAATCAAGCCCAAGGGAAACCGTTGGGTATTTACCCGTGTGTACAACCGGTTCCAGATGGACGAGCTGAACGGGAAGATGAAGGAATTTGCCGCTAAAAATAACGTTACTTTAAAAGAAGAATAGTACTTAATTTGGACTGAATGGACAATTTCGGGGGAGAAGAGATCAGGATGACGATTAAAGCGGTACTGTTCGATTTGGATGATACATTATTGTGGGACGAGCGGAGCGTCAAAGAAGCTTTCCGGGCGACATGTCAGGAAGCTGCCAAACGTTATACGCTCGATCCTGATGCTTTGGAAGATGCTGTTCGGCGGGAAGCGAGAGCGCTGTATGAATCTTATGAAACATTTCCTTTTACGAAAATGATCGGGATTAATCCTTTTGAAGGGCTGTGGGCGAATTTCACGGAAGGCAAGCAGGAGCAGTTCCGTAAGCTGCAAGCGCTGGCTCCCGGCTACCGCCAACAGTCTTGGACCCGCGGATTGAAAGCGCTTGGTGTCGACGATGAACAGCTTGGAAGTCGTTTGGCCGAGATGTTTCCCGCCGAACGCCGCAATCGTCCGATCGTGTATGAGGAAACGTTCGAGGTGCTGGATCAATTGAAAGGGAAGTACAAGCTGCTGCTGCTTACGAACGGTTCGCCTGACCTTCAGAAGGAAAAGTTGGCCGGCGTGCCACAGCTTGAGCCTTATTTCGATCACATTGTAATTTCCGGTGAATTCGGAGAGGGTAAGCCTGCTGCGTCGATATTCGAACATGCAATGAGTCTGCTAGGGATCGGGCCAGAAGAAGGTGTTATGATCGGGGACAAGCTGACTACCGATATTCTCGGGTCCAACACCGTCGGCATGCGCAATATGTGGATTAACCGACACGACTTACCGCGGACGGACATCGAGCCGGCGTACGAAATCGCCAGCTTGCGGGAAATTCAAGGCGTCATCGATCAAATTTCATAAAATGAGAAGGCCCGCAGTCGAATGAATGGCTGCGGGCTTTTTATATTTTTTATGATCAGAAGCTTTTCTTATTTACTGCCCAACCAAGAGCGTAGGAGCTCTTCATTTGGGAAACGTTATATTAGCTGTAGATTGTTTGGGTTGTTACGCTTTCTGGAAAGAAGCATCGGCGAACGGATGAGCAATCCAGCCTTCGGTTTCGATAAACAGACGCACTGCTACGATTTGACGGTTTTCCATCAAGGTGAAGAAATGCGGTTTGTTCTCCGGAACGGAAATGACGTCGCCAGCTTCAAGCTCTACGTCGAAATATCCGACATCTTCCGAACCTTTAATGATAAAAATTCCTTTTCCAGCCGTGATGGCGCGAACTTCATCCTCGGTATGCGTGTGAACCTGCTCGAACTTTTTCAGCAGTTCGTCCAAATTCGGCGTGGCATCGGACAGCGCGATAATATCCCACGTTTTGTATCCGCGGCGCTGTGCCAAATCGCGAATCTCTTCGTCGTATGTAGCCAAAATTCCGGATTTTTCCTCGTCGTTTAGCAGAAACTTATTTTGAAGTGGAGCCGGAAGTTTGGAAGCGTTCCAATGCTCATATAGTACTTCTTGTTTATCCAAAAATGCTTTCACGTTCGCTTCGCCTGTAATTCGCTCATTGGTGTTGCGAATCCGAATTTCTGCCATGTTACATCCCTCTTTCATCGCGGATAAGTAATGGAATTCACTCCTAATCTGTATTATAGCTCAAGGCCCGCTTCCTGTCGATGGAGTAAACGTAATAAAACCGATAAGAAAACACAGAATATTTCATGAAAATTTATTTTGATTGCTTTTCATCATGTCCCCTTTCTGGTACACTAAGGCTTGACCTAATCGTGAATTTTCGCGCTTTTTTGTCATTTTGGAAATGATGCGAGGACGATATGGGGGCTCCCCCGAAAGCAAATTGGTACGCACTTCAGAGAATATCTTCACACTTTTGGGGGATTTGTTCCCATCATGATATAGAGAGCGACAATGCGGTCCGAACTGGGAACGCCATGTTGACTGTTATGCGACGGAAGGGGAACACCGATGACAAAGCCATCATTAAAAGAACAACTGCTGAACAAAATTATGATTTTGGACGGTGCGATGGGCACCATGATCCAGCAGGAGAACTTGACGGAGCAAGATTTCGGCGGGGAAGAGCTGGACGGTTGTAACGAATACCTGGTCATTACGCGGCCGGATGTTATTCGCAAAATTCATGAAGCCTATTTCGCCGCTGGCGCTGATATTGTAGAAACGAATACGTTCGGCGCGACCAGTGTCGTTTTGGCGGAGTACGATCTGCAGGATCGGGCCAAAGAGCTCAATCTCGCGGCCGCCAAGCTTGCGATTGAAGCTGCCGAAAAATATAGCACGCCGGAATGGCCGCGGTATGTCGCCGGGGCGATGGGACCGACGACAAAGACACTTTCCGTCACAGGCGGTGTAACGTTCGATGAGCTCGTAGACAGTTACTACGAGCAAGCGCTTGCGCTGATTGAGGCGGGGGTTGACGCGCTGCTGCTTGAGACATCGCAAGATACGCTGAATGTTAAAGCTGGAAGTATCGGCGTACGCAATGCGTTTGAAACCGCTGGAAAGAAACTGCCGCTTATGATCTCGGGAACGATCGAACCGATGGGAACGACGCTCGCCGGACAAAACATCGAGTCATTCTATGTTTCGTTGGAGCATTTGGAGCCGATCTCGATCGGACTGAACTGCGCTACCGGACCGGAATTTATGCGCGACCACATTCGGACGCTGTCCGATATCGCAGGTACGGCTGTCAGCTGCTATCCTAATGCCGGACTCCCGGACGAGAACGGACAATACCATGAATCGCCGGAATCGCTTGCGAAGAAGCTTGCTGGATTTGCCGAGCAAGGATGGATCAATATTGCCGGTGGCTGCTGCGGTACGACGCCGTCCCATATTCGGGCTATGGCCGAGACGCTGAGCGCTTACAAGCCGCGTCCGCAAACGGGAACGCATCCGACTGCCGTGTCAGGAATTGAAACAGTGTACATCGAGGATGCGAACCGACCTTACATGGTTGGGGAGAGAACGAACGTACTCGGTTCCCGCAAATTCAAAAGACTGATTGCCGAAGGCAAATACGAAGAAGCTTCCGAAATTGCCCGGGCTCAAGTAAAGGGCGGCGCATCCGTGGTCGACGTCTGTCTGCAGGATCCGGACCGCGATGAAATGAGCGATATGAAGCAATTTTTGGAGCTCGTTGTGAAAAAGGTGAAGGTCCCGCTCATGCTGGACTCCACGGACTACAATGTCATCGAACTCGGTCTGAAATATTCCCAGGGAAAAGCAATCATCAACTCGATCAACCTGGAAGACGGGGAAGAGAAGTTCGAGAAAGTCGTGCCTCTCATTCATAAATACGGGGCCGCGTCGGTTGTCGGTACGATCGATGAGCGCGGTCAGGCGATTACAGCCAAAGATAAGCTGGAAGTAGCAAAACGTTCGTACGATTTGCTCGTTCATAAATACGGAATGAAGCCGAGCGACATTATTTTTGACCCGCTCGTGTTCCCGGTCGGCACGGGGGACCAGCAGTATATCGGTTCGGCTAACCAAACGATCGAAGGGATTCGTTTGATTAAAGAAGCGATGCCGGAATGCGGAACGATTCTCGGGCTGAGCAACGTTTCCTTCGGATTACCGCCGGCCGGCCGCGAAGTGCTCAACGCCGTATACTTGTATCACTGCACCAAAGCCGGACTTGATTATGCGATCGTGAACACGGAAACGCTGGAACGGTACGCCTCGATTCCGGACGAAGAGCGCCGTTTGGCAGAACGACTGATTTACGAAACAAACGATGAGACGTTGGCCGAATTCGTTGCTCATTTCCGCGAGAAAAAGGTCGAGAAGAAAGAAAAAATTTCGAATTTGTCCTTGGAAGAGCGGCTTGCTTCCTATGTTGTAGAGGGGACGAAGGAAGGATTGTTCGCCGATCTTGACGAAGCGCTGAACAAGTATGCACCGCTCGATATCATTAACGGACCATTGATGAAAGGGATGGAAGAAGTTGGCCGGTTGTTCAATAACAATGAGCTGATCGTAGCCGAAGTGCTGCAAAGCGCCGAAGTCATGAAAGCCTCCGTCGCTCACCTGGAGCCGCACATGGAGAAAGCGGACAGCGCGGTGAAAGGGAAAATCATGCTGGCGACCGTGAAGGGCGACGTTCATGATATCGGGAAAAACCTGGTAGAGATCATTTTGTCCAACAACGGCTATAAAATCGTAAACTTGGGCATCAAAGTTCCGCCGGAGCAACTGATCGACGCTTACCGCAAGGAGAAGCCCGATGCCATCGGCTTGTCCGGATTGCTCGTCAAATCCGCGCAGCAGATGGTCATTACGGCGCAAGATTTGAAATCGGCGGGTATTGATGTGCCGATTCTCGTCGGTGGAGCTGCTCTGACGCGGAAGTTCACGAAGACGCGGATCGCTCCGGAATATGACGGTGCGGTGCTGTACGCGAAAGATGCGATGGACGGGCTCGACATCGCCAACAAGCTGAGCGATCCGAAGCAGCGTGAGCTGCTCATCAAAGAGCTGCGCGAAAGCATCGAATCCGACGTGATGGAGTCGGGACGGAAAGAAGCGCCGCTGCCGGAGCTGACCCGGGTGAAATCGTCCGAGGTCGACCGAACGGTTCCGGTGCAGGTGCCGCCGGATACGGAGCGGCATGTACTGCGCGATTATCCGATTTCGCATCTGATCCCGTACATTAACATGCAAATGCTGCTCGGCCACCATCTCGGCCTCAAAGGCAAAGTCAGCCAACTGTTGGAGGAAAAAGATCCGAAAGCGGTGCAGCTCAAAGAGACGGTGGACGGCATATTGGCTGAAGCGCAGCGGGACGGCATCATTAAAGCGCAAGGCATGTACCGGTTCTTCCCGGCGCAGTCCAAAGATAACGATGTGATCGTCTACGACCCGCAAGATCACGGCAAAGTGCTGCAAACCTTCTCGTTCCCGCGTCAAGGCACTGAGCCTTACCTTTGTTTGGCCGATTACTTGAAACCGGTGGATAGCGGCGAGATGGATTACATCGGCTTCCTGGTCGTTACGGCGGGGCAAGGGATCAGCGATCGCGCGGCCGAATGGCGCGATAAAGGCGATTACCTCCGTTCCCATGCGCTGCAAGCGGCGGCGCTGGAGACGGCCGAAGCGTTCGCGGAGCGCGTTCACCATATGATGCGTGATGTATGGGGCTTCCCGGACCCTGCGGAAATGACGATGCAGGAGCGGTTCGGCGCCAAGTATCGCGGCCAGCGGTTCTCGTTCGGTTACCCGGCTTGTCCGAATCTGGACGATCAGCAGCAGTTGTTCGCGCTGATGAAGCCGGAAGATATCGGCATAACGCTCACGGAAGGCAGCATGATGGAGCCGGAAGCATCCGTTTCGGCAATCGTATTTGCGCATCCGCAGGCACGATATTTTAATGTCGAGAAAATGTAGGGTATGCTATATAGGGTGGAGCTATGAAGCGCTCCATCCTTTTCCTTACATACGGAACTAAGTTGAACGGAGTCGATGGAGCTTGGAGCTATATTTTTTGGGAACGGGCGCAGGCATGCCTTCGAAGGAACGGAACGTCACCTCGGTCATGCTGAACCTGCTCGCGGAGCGGAACGTTTACTGGATGTTCGATTGCGGGGAAGGCACGCAGCATCAAGTGCTGAGAGCGCCTGTAAAAATTGGCAAGCTGGAGAAGCTGTTCATTACCCATCTGCACGGAGATCACATTTACGGGCTGCCTGGATTGTTGACGAGCCGGTCCTATCAAGGCGGCGATACGCCTTTTACGATCTACGGTCCGAAGGGAATCAAAGCGTTTGTCGATACGGCGCTCCAGGTGAGCGACGCGCACCTGACTTACGAACTGACGGTTCATGAATTTTCGGAACCGGATGCTCATATTTTGTTCGAGGATGATCAGTTTCAGATCCGTATCGCGCCGCTCGTACACCGGGTCGACAGTTACGGCTATCGCATCGTGGAGAAGCCGCAAGCCGGCAAGCTCGACACGGTCAAGCTGAAGCAGCTTGGGATCGAATCAGGGCCTATCTACGGGAAAATTAAGCGGGGAGAGCCTGTCAAGCTAGCGGACGGAACGGAATTGTCTGCCGAGCAGTTTATCGGCCCTTCGTATGCCGAACGGGTAATAACTATTCTCGGCGATACCCAGCCTTGCGACAATGTGCTGCTGCTTGCGAATAATGCGGAGGTGCTGGTGCATGAAGCTACGTTTGCGGAGCAGCGGAAAGAGCTGGCCGTAAAGTACTACCATTCCACCGCAATGGATGCCGCACGCGCGGCCAAGGAAGCCGGGGCAAAGGCGCTGATCCTTACCCACATCTCCTCGCGGTATCAAGGGGAACAGGCTGAGCAATTGGTGGCCGAGGCAAAGCAAATTCATATGGAAACGTACTTGGCGCACGATCATTATCGTTACGAGATTCCAGGGCGCAGACGGCAAACCTAGCAATGCGAGCATCATAAATAGCCTCCTTCCCGTGGTCAGGGAGGAGGCTGCTTTTCCGAACATACCTTGGATTACGATTGTTGTTGATGGCTCGATTCGTCTTTGATTTCCGAGCGAAACGACTGCAAACTTTGTTCGCGGCGTTCGTTTTTGGCTTCAATCTGCTGTTTTTCCTGCGGACTGATTTCGTCTGCATGCTCTGCCAAGTATTCCTCGGCTTCTTCCATATTGCCGATCGTGTGATTGATGTTCTTTTGCAAATGCTCTACGTTATCCGCCCGGTTATCCGGTTTAGCCATGAGAGAATTCAGCTCCTTTGGGATGATCGGTGCAATGATGCACCAGATATACAATGCCACGGCAGCGCCAAAAATATACAAGCGAAAAGCCGAATTGCGGTATGAAAGGAGTTCGTATGACATCGATACGTTTATCGCCGAGGCCTCCATATGATTTTACAAAGATGGTGCGACGGCTGCAGGGCGTGAAGCATGAGCTGTACCGGATGGAAGACTATGCCCTGGTCCGAACCGTTCGGCTTGCAAAAGCCTCTTCCCCTCTGCTTGTGCGGATTGACTCCATAGGCACGATTGAAAAGCCTGAGCTGAAAGTTGACGTTGCAGGCGGTGGCAAGTTGGGAGAAGCAGAGAAGCTGGAGCTGGAACGGCTGCTCGGCCGCATGCTGTCCGCTGAGGTGGAATTAAATCCGTTCTATGAGCATATGGAAGCGCTAGGTGATGAATGGTCCGCGATCTGCGCACGGTTTCGCGGTCTTCATCTGCTGCTGGAGGCCGATTTGTTCGAATGCATGTGCAAGACCGTTATCGGACAGCAGCTGAATTTGGCTTTTGCCTCCGAACTGAATCGGAGGTTGATGGGAGCCGCTGCTCAGCCGCTGGAGCATAAGGGCGTCATCTACCCGGTGTTCCCCTCGCCCGAAGAAGTGGCGAGCCTGGAATACGAGCAGCTTCAGACATTGCAGTTCAGCCGCCGCAAAGCGGAATATGTGATCGATTGGGCGAGAGCGATCGTATCGGGCACCGTCGATTTGCAAGCGCTCTTCGCGATGGACAACGAAGAGATCATGGAACGGCTTACCCGGCTGCGGGGCATAGGGCGGTGGTCGGTGGAATGCTTTTTGCTTTTCGGAATGGGTCGAACCGATCTGCTGCCGGCGGCGGATATCGGTTTAAGGAATGCGCTCAAAAAGCTGTACGGACGATCTGAGCAGCCGAAGGAAGAGGAAGTGCGCCGGATCGGAGCGTCATGGACGCCGTGGAGCAGCTATGCTTCGCTATATTTATGGGAAAGTCTGCATGACTCGGAAAGGGCGTGACATGACCGATGGTCGGCTTTGCGATCCTGCTCGGCTTTTATTTTTTAGGAACATTGCTGCACAGCGGACTGCAAATTCCGCTTCCAGCGAATGTAATCGGGTTAATTCTGTTTACGCTATGCTTGTTTCTCCGAATCGTCAAATTGGAGTGGGTCGAGGAAGCGAGCCAATTTTTGATCAAACATATGCTGCTGCTGTTTGCTCCGATCGTCGTAGGTACGATGGTCTTTTTCGGACTGATCGGCCGGGAAGCCGTTCCGATCCTGGTCAGCTTGTTTGCAAGTACGTTCGGCGTTCTGCTGATTTCGGGATGGATGGCGAAGCTTACGCGGGCTGCGCAGCATAAGGAGAGGAGTGAAGGAAGTGACCCTCTCTGACATTACCGGTCAGCCCTTATTCGGCATTACATTGACCGTTGCGGCTTACGCCGCGGCACTAGGTTTGCAGCGCAGGTGGAAGGCGCTTCATCCGCTGCTGATTTGTTCCGCAATCATCGTTATCATTTTGCTGCTTTTGCATGTGCCCTATGAAGTATATCAAACGGGCGGCGAATACATCGTCTTTTTGCTTGGACCGGCGACCGTAGCGCTAGGCGTGCCGCTATACAAAAATGCACGACGCATTCGGCAAAATGCGATCTCTATACTAACCGGCATATCGGTTGGATCCGTCTGCGCCATTGTATTGTCGGCAGCGCTCGTGTGGTGTTTGGGCGGAAACCGGGAGCTGATGGTGACGATGATGCCCAAGTCGGTCACATCGCCGATCGCGCTGGAAATATCCCGGCAGGCCGGAGGGATTCCCGAGCTGACGGCGGTGCTTACGGTGCTGACCGGGTTGATCGGCAGCATGCTCGGACCGGGACTGCTGCGCCTCGCGGGCGTTCGCGACGACATCTCGATAGGTACGGCGATCGGTACGGCGGCACATGGCATCGGCACGGCCCGCATTATTCGCGACTCCGAGCTGGCTGGCAGCGTCAGCGGCTTTGCCATGGGGGCGGCGGCCATTATTACTTCATTTTTATTTATTCCGTTATACGTTTGGCTGCATTAATCATTGTTCTCAAACATGTTCATTTCTTTGGCCTGTTTCGCAAACAGAGGGAATCATTTTTACGCGCCATATAATGTTCATCGATTTGTCGAATTATCGAGAAGAAAGATGAAAATAATATTTGACGGAAAATGAGCCGATATGCTTAAATATGATTACGAATCCCATAATACATAATCAGAAGAAGCTATGACCGGCTGTTCTTAATTGGGCACTTGGACCGCCGCGAGCCAGTAGTGCAACCGACCTGACGATCTATGCAGTTAGGTCTTTTTTGCTTGTTCAACGATAATCGAAACGAGGGATGTTCGATATGGCTCCCCGCAAAAAAATAGGCGATCTATTGGTTGATGCCGGCTTGCTCACACAAGAACAACTGGCGACGGCGTTACAGGAACAGCGGGAAACGAAGATGAGACTCGGCGAATTTTTGATCAAGCGCAATTACCTCACCGAACAGCAGCTTATCGAAGTGCTGGAATTCCAGCTCGGCATCCCGCACATTCAGCTGTACCGACAAAAGATTGACCCGAAAGTGATCAATATGATTTCACAGCGGCTGGCGCTGCAGCATCAAGTATTGCCTGTTCGTCTGGAGAACAATAAGTTGATTCTCGCCATGGCCGATCCGCTTGATTATTTTGCGATTGACGAGCTGCGGATGAGCACGGGCTTGCGTATTGAGCCTTATATTGCCGCTCGGGACGAGCTGCAGCGTGCGATCAAACGTTATTATGGACTGCAGGAATCGGTTGATCAGATCAGTCAAATATTGCAAAACCGGGAGCAGGAGGAAGCAAAGCTTCCGGCTGGGGAGGAAGATTCGCCTGTCGTGAAGACGGTGAATCAAATCATTATTCAAGCGGTGCAAATCGGCGCAAGCGATATCCATATTGATCCGCAGGAAGACAGCTTGCGGATTCGTTACCGGGTGGACGGTTTGATGCGAACGGAGCGGACGCTGCCGGCGCATATGCAAAGCGTGATCGTGGCGCGGATCAAAATTATGGCAAATCTGAACGTAGCGGAGAGGCGGCAGCCGCAAGACGGTCGAGTGGAGATGGAAATCGATTTTCGCAAAGTGGACATCCGCATCTCTACGTTGCCTACGATTCACGGCGAAAAGATTGTCATGCGCGTACTAGATCTCGACAGCACGCTGGAGGAGCTGGAAAAGCTCGGCTTGTCCGACCACAACCTTCCGTTGTTTCTCAAGGGGATTCAAAATCCGCACGGTGTCGTGCTTATTACGGGACCTACGGGAAGCGGGAAAACGACGACGCTCTACTCGGCGCTGTCGCGTCTGAATCAGGAAAACGTCAACATCGTTACCGTGGAAGATCCGGTTGAATATAAGCTGCAAGGTATCAATCAGGTGCAAGTGAATTTGACGACGGGGTTAACTTTTGCCCGCGGGTTGCGGGCAATTTTGCGGCAAGATCCGAATGTGGTGATGGTCGGGGAAATCCGCGATCTAGAGACGGCGGAAATCGCAGTTCGGGCGGCGATGACAGGGCACCTGGTGTTGAGTACGCTGCATACGAACAGTGCAGTCAATGCAATTACCCGCTTGATCGATATGGGGGTTGAGCCGTTCCTCGTGTCTTCATCCATCAGCTGTATCGTCGCTCAGCGGCTGGTCCGCAGAGTGTGTCCTTACTGCATGACGGATCACCAACCTACCGAAGCCGAGCGAAAGCTGCTGGATGAGTACGGTTTCCGCAATCCCGCGATGAAAAAAGGCAGCGGCTGCGGAGAATGCGGACGTACCGGTTTCAAAGGCAGACTTGCGATACACGAAATCGTATATGTGGACAACACGCTGCGCTCGATGATTTTGCAAAAACGATCGGATAGCGATTATAGGTCACATGCGATCAAGCAAGGTTTGGTTCCGTTAATCGTGGACGGATTGGGCAAAGTAGCCGCCGGACAAACGACGATGTCCGAAATTTTCCGGGTGTCCGGTTTCGAGTAAGAGAAAACAGTTGTTTTAAATAGGACTAAAGGTGTAATTTTTAAGAAAAACTAGTCCTAATAACCTATACCCACATATACTATTATTAAATAATATAGTATAATGCTGATAAGATAACAGGTCAAAATACCTAAGATGAATGGGTTGGAGGGACTTCTTTGAGTTTATTGGACTATATGAGGCTTGCGATGGAGCACAAAGCTTCGGATATCCATATAACGGTCCATTCGCCGCCAATGTTTCGTATCCATGGTCACCTCAGACCTGCAGCCAGCCACGTCTTGAGTCCGGAAATGACCACGAATATGGCCAAGGAGCTAATGACTGAGGAACAATATCAGTTGTTCATGACAAAGGGCGATCTTGACTTTTCATACGGCATCGAGAATGCGTCCCGGTTTCGGATCAACGCGTTTCATCAGAAAGGGAACTTGAGCTTGACGATTCGCCTGATCCCGGCGACCGTTCCGCGAATCGACGACCTTAATCTTCCGGAAATGGCGGAGCAGTTTGCCAGGAAGCCTCAGGGACTTTTGCTCGTAACCGGGCCGACGGGCAGCGGGAAGTCGACAACGCTCGCTTCCATTGTGGATTATATTAACCGAACGCGCCGCAATCATATTATAACGCTGGAAGATCCGATTGAATTTGTACACGAGCATAAATCATGTATTGTCAATCAGCGGGAGATCGGTATCGACACCGCGTCCTTCTCCACAGGTTTGCGCGCTGCACTACGCCAAGATCCCGACGTTATTCTGGTGGGGGAGATGCGCGATCTGGAGACGATCGGCACGGCCATTACGGCTGCGGAAACGGGTCATCTCGTGCTCGGTACGCTGCATACGGCCGATGCGCCGCAAACGATTGACCGCATTATCGACGTGTTCCCTCCGGAATCGCAGCAGCAAATCCGCGTACAGCTTGCATCCGTGCTGCTCGGCGTCATGTCGCAGCGTCTGCTGCCGACGGCTGACGGTCAAGGTCGGGTAGCCGCCATCGAAGTGCTCGTCAGCACGCCCGCAATCGCGAACCTCATCCGCTCCGAGAAGGTGCACCAGATTCGTTCCGTCATGCAAACCGGCAAAGCCCAAGGGATGCAGACGATGGAGATGGCGCTCAGAGAACTGGTGGGGCAGCGGATCATTACGATGGATGCTGCTCGAGAAGCGCTCTTTGGATTTGCCGAATTGTAGCACATCCTTATTACGGAGTTGAAATGCATGCCCAAGTTCATCTATAAGGCAGTCGACGATTACGGCAACTTCTCCAAAGGCACCCTGGAAGCCCAGACATTCGTTCATGCGATGGAAGAATTGAAAGGGCGGGGGCTTTGGGTTCAGAAGCTTGTCAATCAAAGCGCCAGCATTTTACATAAAGAAATAACCATTGGCGGCCCGCGGGTCAAGACGGCTCATTTCACCGTGTTTTGCCGTCAGCTGTCCACGATGTACAAAGCAGGCGTCAATATGGTGGAATCGTTCAACATTTTATCCCGGCAAACGGAAAGCAAGCCGTTCAAAAAAGTGCTGCAGCAGGTTGCCGAGGAAATGCAAGGCGGTACGCAGCTGTCCGTTGCGATCGGTCATCATCCTACCGTATTTAATCCGGTATTCACGAGTATGGTAAGCGCCGGGGAGGCGAGCGGCAATCTGGATGAAATGCTGGAAAGGCTCGCCGTGTTTTATGAAAAGGAACATTACACCCGGGAGAAAGTGAAATCGGCGATGATTTATCCGATCATGATGGGGATCATGACGATAATGGTCGTAACGCTCATGATGACATTCGTCGTTCCACGCTACATAACGAACTTTCAAGCGATGGGCATTCAGCTGCCCTTGCCGACGAGAATCGTTGTCCATATCAGCGATTTCATTCGTGCGTTCTGGTACTTGATTCCGCTGTTTCTAGTCGGCCCCGTAATTGCAATCAGTACTTTGAAGAAAACGCCCGGAGGCCTCTACATATGGGACTACGTCCGCTTGAAAATGCCCGTATTCGGCAAGCTTGCGCATAAGCAATCGATCGCCAGATTCAGTCGCACGTTCAGTTCTTTGTACGCAGCCGCAATTCCGATGCTCCATGCGATGACAATCGTTTCCACGGTCGTAGGCAATGAAGCGATCGGCAGCTTGATCAGGGAATCGAGGGAAGGGCTGCGAAGCGGGAGCTCCGTTGCCGAGCCGTTCCAGAACAGTTGGCTTTTTCCGCCTATGGTCGTGCAAATGATGGCCATCGGGGAAAAAACCGGGACGTTGGACGCCATGCTGGATAAAGTCGCCGACTTTTACGAAGCGGAAGTCGATGCGACGGCGGACCGTTTGAAGGCGCTGCTCGAACCGCTGATGATCATTCTCCTGTCAGGCATCGTAGGCGGCATAGTACTAGCCATCATGCTGCCGACCTTTACGCTCATGGACGGGCTGAATAAATAACATTTGGTAGTAATCCTAAATTACTATACATATTTCACAGAGAGGGAGAGTTTCGTATGTTAACAAAGAAATGGAAACTGATGAAAAATCAAAAAGGTCTTACGTTAGTTGAACTGCTTGCAGTTATCGTTATTTTGGGGGTTATCGCAGCGATTGCCATTCCGTCGATCGGCGGCGTCATTAAAAGCTCGAAACTGAATGCGGACAAAGAATCCGAAAGCTTGCTTCGCGAAACTGCTATTCGTTACATGACAGACCTAGATCCGGATGGGGACGGGAAAAAGTCCGACGGATCAGCTGTAAATGGCCTGACATTTGTAGCTGCTGGTGAATCTAAAGTGACTGTTGATGCGTTAGTAGACCAAGGGTACTTGAGAGCAACTCCGAGAAAACAATCCGCAGACACGTCTACTACTTATAAAGAAATTCC
Organism: Paenibacillus allorhizosphaerae; assembly: GCF_910594985.1. Classification (GTDB taxonomy): domain Bacteria; phylum Bacillota; class Bacilli; order Paenibacillales; family NBRC-103111; genus Paenibacillus_G; species Paenibacillus_G allorhizosphaerae. The sequence continues at coordinate 48,792 of NZ_CAJVCE010000012.1, read as the reverse complement.
TGTTAAGTACACTGCCGGCAAGGGTTGGGATACAACGGCTACTGAAATTTCTACAACACCATAACCAATAGCCCCATAACAAAGGTAACTCGCAAGAGTTACCTTTGTCTCCATCATACCCATCGAAGAGGTTCCTATGGATTATTATTCGTTATATTTCCCGTTCGTCGTTCTGTTTGGTCTTCTGATCGGAAGTTTTATGAACGTCGTCGCCATCCGCAGCTTGAAAAACGAATCGGTTGCTTTCCCGCCCTCGCATTGCGTTCACTGCAATAACAGTTTAAAGCCGCTGGACTTGATTCCTCTCCTCAGTTACTTGTTTCTTCGAGGAAAATGCCGCTATTGCAGCGCGAGCATATCGTGGGTATATCCGGCCGGGGAAGCGGCAATCGCTGCCTTATTTATCTTAATTTATTGGCAGTTGGGGTGGACACCTGAACTGTTCACAGGATTTCTGCTCGCTGCGATATTGACCGCGATCGTCATTACCGATCTAAAGAGCATGCTTATTCCCGATAAAATCGTTTTTGCCGGGATGATTCTCGCCGTCGTACTTCGTCTTTGGATTCATCCGTTGCCACTTTGGGATTATGCGATTGCTTTTTTCACAGGCTCTGGACTATTATGGATCATGGCGATACTAAGCAAAGGCGGGATGGGTGGGGGAGACATTAAGCTTTTTGCTTTCCTCGGTCTTGTTCTCGGCATGAAGCTTACTTTGCTGACGCTGTTCGTCGCCAGCTTATTAGGCACCTTGTACGGCATCGTGCTGTTCGCACTTCATCGCCTGCAAAAAAAACATTCGGTTCCTTTCGGGCCGTTCATTGCGATTGCTGCCATGCTGATGTATTTGTGGGGCAATCAGGTCATCGATTGGTATATGGAATGGATGATGGGATGATGCCCTGATATGGAATCATTCGACATAAATCGTCATATTCCGTCAACGATATATGTGGTAAAATGAATGAGTTAATGATTGTTCAACAAGCAAAGGAGTGGGCACATGGTTCTGGAGAAACTTAAATTTTCCGTAAAAGAACTTTTTCATCGGTCAAGCTCCTCCTTAGGTATCGAAATTACGGACCAGCAGATCAAAATGGTCGAGCTGAAGAAACAATCGGGCAATCCGCCGGAAATTTCCAATTGGTCCGCTGAAAGGCTCCCGGCAGGAACGGTTGTGGACGGCAGAATACAAGATATGCCACGTGTGATCTTAACGCTTCAAGGGATGGTCGCAAAGAATGGTTGGAAACGCAGGAAAGTGCATATGGTCGCTTCGGGCCAAGCGGTTATGGTCCGTTTTTTGAAATTGCCGGATATCCCGGAATCGGAATTGAAAAAAGTGGTCGACTTTGAGGTCAAGCATAATATACATTTGCCTTTTGATGAGCCTTATTACGATTTTTGCAAACTGAATGGCGTCCATAACCGAAAGCGTTCGCTTCAACGGTTCGCAAAGCAAGACAATAAAAGAAAAATGAAATCCAACGATCTAACTATGAAGGAGTCGGCTGCGTCAAAAGAGATCGCGAATGCTTTTTCTTTAGCGGAAAGCGATGTTGTTGATTCGGCACTGAAGGAGCAATCGCATTGCGACGTTATGCTGGTAGCTGCTCCCCGCGATTTGATCGATGAATACGTCACCGTAGCCGAGTCATCCGGTTTGGTGCCTGCGAGCGTGGAAATTAAAGCTCTATCGTTATTTCGATTGATAGAACTTACATATAGCGAAGGCGTGAAAAAGCCGTTCTTGCTAGTCGACGTGAACGAGAGCGCTACCGACATTAGCATTTTTCACGAGGGTCAACTGAAAATTACGCGCAGCGTATCGCTGGGATTTGGCGGGGGAGAAGCGAAGCGTGCGTCAGAGGCGGTCGAGGATTTGCTGCTTTTATTCCCGGACCGAATCGAAGACGATTTTCATACGTCCTGCAACGATTTGTCGCATGAACTTGAACGATTGATCAATTTTTACCGGTACACTTTGAATAATAGGGACCATGAGTTTCATTTGATCATGTTATCCGGTGACGCTCCGAAACTTTCCGACATTAGCGATCATTTGGAGCAGAGACTCGGCATGCAAGTGAACATGCTCGATTATGCCGCATGGGTTCCAGAGCATAACCTTCAAGGAGAAACGACATCCTATTCCGTCCCCATCGGATTGGCGCTCAGGGAGAGATAAGTATTGCGAGATATTAACTTAATACCAAGGAAGCCCTACTTGGAGAAAGCGTTCGCTCCGCTTCTTGCAGGAATCATCGGTGTTTCCCTATTGGCCGCCGTACTTATCTCCACCTTTGTTGTTCGTTATCACGGAAACGTGGATATGCAGTTGACCCAAATCGATCAAATGCAAAAGCGGATTGAGCAGTTGAACGCCTTAAGGCAAGTCGATCCACGGACGGAATATTACAATAAAATGTATGCCGATTTTTCCAAATTGATAGAGAACCGCAGAAACTGGATTCCGGTTTTCGAGCTTTTGTCCAAAAATGTACCGCCTACGGCGCGAGTCGTAACGATGGGCGTAAAAGAGCGCGAGAAGATGACGCTCCAAATGGAGTTTGCCGATTGGAAGCTGGCCGCCGAATATGTCACCGCGCTTCAACAGTCCGGCTTATTCGAAACCGTTCAAGTGGCCGAAATCAATAAACAGGAGAAAGATCCGTTCTCCACGGCAAAGCAAGATGCGGCCTCTTCCGATCCCCTCTCCGCGGTGACGCCGGGATTGACCGTTCCTGGGGCCTCCCAACCGTCAGAGCCGCCCGCTGCCAATTCCGCGCAAAAGGTGGTAACGCCCGACGAGTATGTCCAATCGATCGAGAACGGCCAAAAACCGGCTGCAAGCAAATCGGATGAGCTGTTGAACGAACTAAACTGGCTCATTAACCGGCAAGCATCGAAGCAGCAGTTTCAACTGGATCTGCCTGACAAACCATTCCAAACCGGGAGCATTGCCGGTAAAGACGGCATGTCAGAAAACAGTCCTTTCAGCAAGCAGGAGCTGGAGGCGGCCCAGAAGTCGTTGGAAGAGCTGAAAAAGACGCAAATCAAAGAGGGAACGGAATTGAAAAGGAATACCCCTTCGATGCAAACGAATCAAGTCAAAGCAGGGGAACCGCCTGAAATTGCTTCGACGGTCACTTATTATAACGTGTCTATACAATTGACGCTTAAACAACTTTCTAAAAGTAAGTAGGGAGCTTATGAAAACCGAGGAATGGAAGCAGCAAATTTCGAAGTTGAACCGCCCGGGCTTCTACCTTGCGCTGGCCGTAAGTGCCGGAATCATTATGAACGGGATGATCGTTTCATATAAACTAATGCCGCTGCTCCAGCAAGAGTTCGTTTACAATGCGAATTACAATCAAGTGCAGAGAGAGCTGGCCTTGATCGAGGGAAGCCCGGTCCCTGCCAAAGCGACGGATCAGGATATCGAAAGACTGGTACGGCAAGTCCCGACAAAAGAAGAAATATCCCGCTTTATCGTAAGCCTCAGAGAGCTTGAGCAAAAGTCCGGCATCGTACTTTCATCGATTCGGTTTGGGGAAGACAAAAACAAACAGCCGGTCGACGAGTTGAATGCTATTCTGAACGGCCAATTAAAGATGAGCGCTCCATCGTTGAACGGGTCAAACGCTGTGCAGGGCACTCAATCTGCACAGCCGCCTGGGGCGGGCTCCCCTTCAAATTCGTTGCAAGCGAAAGCTGCCGCGCCGGCAACGCCCGATATCGGATTTCAGGAAACGAAAATTACATTGAACGGGACGGGCACGTATGCGCAGGTCGTTGATTTTTTTAATAAAGTGTATCAGCTTGAGCGCGTTATGACAGTGACGGATTGGCAGATGGACCCGACCGGAAAGACGGTGAATTCGAAAGGTTCCAAAGAACCCGGGGAGCCGCTTGTCCAGATCGGCATGACCCTCTTGATATACCATGCGGGTCAATATGCCGGGATTTTTCCCGATTTGCCCGCGATTCCGACGAGCACATTCGAACCGAAGCAAAGTCCGGTCGTTCCTGACGACCAATATTTGAAGATGCTGGACTCGGCCGTCGGCAAGCCTTGAGCTAGAGATCCACAGCACGGAGGAGAAACAATGAAACGGAAGTACATCATTTCGTTATCGATATTATCGATGCTGGCTGTAAGCGGCATGGCTTGGGCGGAAGGACGTTACCAAACGATAGAAGTATACTTCGACCGCATTCAAATCAAGATGAACGGGCAGTCGGCGCCGCTTTCCAAAGATTCGATCATTTATAACGGTTCCGTCTACGTGCCGATCAAAAATTTATCCGAGCTGCTTGGCGCGACCGTGTCGTGGGATGATGCAACCCGTTCCGTGAATATGGACTTTTTTGTCGATAAAAGCAACGAGCTGTTTGCGAGTTCCCAACAGGGCGTGTATCAGTACATAACGTTCGAATACAATCAAACCATGAGCGACCTGCTTGAACAGATCAAGTCCAATAACACCGATGGAATGAAGAAGACGATCGAACGGTTTTCACGTCTGAATAGCATTGCCAAAGATATGAAGGACGAAGAACTGTCTTCGGCGTTCGAGAAGCTGATGGCAGCGACGGAAATGCTGCGCAGCGGATGGCAGTCGAAAAACTTGGATGAGTATTACTTGGCTTGGTCGATCTTTAAAACGAACGCTTCCAGGATCAACGATTTGCTCCAGCAGAAGACGGCTGGCAGCAACAACAAATAATGGCGAAGGTTGCGGTTCATGATGAGAAGCGAGAGTATTAAAGCGCTCCATAACGAAAAAGGACTGTCTTTGATCGAAGTCATGGCAGCCATGGTCATCCTGGGAATATTGGTCATATCGTTTATGAACATTTCCGGCTACTCCATCTTGTCGAACGGCAAATCCTCGCAGTTGGTCGACGCCAGGCTCGTTGCGGAAGATCAGTTGAACAAAGCAAGACTGTTCATTCGCGCCAATAACGCATTACCCTCGAATCCTGCCGTTACGGGTTATAAGGTAATATACCAGCTCTCGGATATGACGAATGCCGGCAATTATTCAACATCGGCATTTTTAGCGCATCATATTTCGCTTCAAGCGGTCGTGCTGATCCAATCGGTCCCCAAAATACTAACGGTTACCGTCTCATGGAGTTAATATGATCAGATATTTCCGTAATGAAAAAGGTCTCACGTTGATCGAATTGCTAGCTTCCATCACCATCGGAACGATGCTGCTTGGTGTCGCGGCCATGCTTCTATCGTCGATATTGCATCTGTCTAACTCCAATTCCCAGTCGTTCACAGACCGTTCCGCGATGAAGTACACGATGACTACGCTCTCTATGCAATTAGCGGATTCGACGCAAGCCGTCTATTATGCGGGCAATAGCGAGCTCAGGTACAAAACGGGTACGGGGTACAAATCGGCGGTGTTCGATAGCGCGGGACGTACGCTTGTGATATACGATTTCAGCAACGACGGCGATCCGGCCAACGATGCAGCACAATTTGCGAACGGATCGATTTCGATTAGGACAAACCGGTCTCTATACACCAATCCGGTTACGCTCAACAAAGCGGTCTCATCCATCGCTTATAAACAAGCCGGCGGCGCATCCGTTCCGGCCGTTCCTTTGAAAAACGGCGAGCTGATTACAATCGACATCGTGTTTCAATACCAAAAGGTGTCGCTGGGAGGCACAAGGAGCGTCGTACCGAATGCGGAAAGCACGAGCGTCAAGCTGATGGTAGACAGTACATCGAAATAGGCGCTGCCTGTCCGGGAGGTCGTTATTCTTTGAACGCGGTTAAAAATGAGCGCGGCGCTGCAGCCATAATGTATGTGATTATGGTTTCACTCGTACTGACGGTTGTCGGGTCGACTGTCATTTTTTTGACGTCCACCGATTCGGCCACGAACGTTGCGGACAATAACAACGTGATCGCGACCAACCTTGCGGTTAGCGGGATGGAGTCGTTCATCGGCTATCTTGATACGTACGTATCCGGCAACCGCGACCAGTTCCTGACCGGCTATCCCGGATTCGGTGTGAAGGACTACAAGCTTCCGGAGGGAACGCCTGTTTTGTATCAGTTGACCAAAACGGGTCCGGCCAATAATGCGTATGCCGTCACGATCTCCGTTTCCGTCGGTGCGGGCAGTGCCGCGAGAACAAAAACGATTACTTACACCATTAATGCTACTGCGCCGGTAGGGACGATCATCACAACGGATCCGAACCAAAGAAGACCGGTTCCCGTTTCTCCTGAAGGAATATATGTCCAAGGCTCCGCTTCCGGAGTTCCGAGCAATGTTAATATTACGAAAAACAATGGGCTGCAAACGGCGATTGGGGACACGATTTCATTGTACGAAAGTCATGTTAACGCATCCATCGAAAGCCTTGAGAAAAATGCAGTGCTTTGCACATGCAGAAACGAGAATGATATTGCAAAAGCCGTAAGTTCCAGTACAAAAAATCCGGTAATTATCAAGATGGCGCAGGATGTCACGTTGGATAATAATGTAACTTTCAACTTTGGAACATCTTCGAGACCCGTTGTACTAATATTCGAGAATGTAACGTTCAATAATACAGCATCGGTGAATATTACAGGCGATTTAATTGTAAAAAACAATATGATGATCAACGGCAACAACTCCGATATTACATTAAACAGGTCAGAAAATTCGTATGGTAACTTATTGGTAAAAGGTACACTCACAGGCAATAACAGTGTGGAAATAACGGCGCCTAATATGATGTATGCTGGCAGTATCACCTTCAATAACAATACTCCCGTTTCAGCCGGTAAACTTGTTATCAAAAACAATTTTGTGGTCAACAATAATACGACATTGAATGTTGCGTCAGACATGTTAACTGGAGCGATCACGGTAAATAACAATTCCAGTATAACGGCTTCGGCTGGGGATATATTTATTCAAAACAACTTCCTCTCGAATAACAACGTCGATTTAAGGGCCGGGGGTTCCATAGCTGCCGGAGGTAGCTTCACCATCAACGGAAATAATTCGACAATCAACACGGGTGGCGCTACAAGTTCTCTAATCATAAATGAAGGAAGCGGCGGGGGTACCGGCAATGGAAATGGCGGAGCCGTGTGGAATCCGTCGAGGCAATAATATTCGTCGCTTCATATGGAAGCAAAGCGTTCAAGCTTGCATGAAACGGAAGCTTGAACGCTTTTTTTGTTTTACTTTATTACATCTTGCCTTCAAATAATATTTCGCTGAGCGGCCGGCGGGTAGACGGCTGCTCGCGAGCCTGTAACGCTTCCGGCAGTACTTCTTTGGGCCCCCGGTAGCCGATAGCGATGACGGAATGCAGATCGAATTCGTCCGAAATGCCGAGAATGCTGCGGGCTTTATCGCGATCAAAGCCTCCCATGGAGTGCGTGTTCAGGCCGCGTCTGGTCGCTTCAAGCGCAAGCAAGCCGGTGGCCGTGCCGGTATCGAATGCATGAAAGGCGTGAAATTGACCTTGCGCGTTCGTTTTTTTGGAGAGAACGAGGGCGAGAGCGGGCGCTTTTTCGCACCATACGCGGTTGCTGGGATTGATGAACTCATAGAAGATCGCCCGATCTTCCGGCTTGCGGGCCAAAATAAAGCGCCACGATTGCTCGTTGCTTGCGGATGGCGCCCAACGGGCCGCTTCGAACAGGGCGAGCAGATCTTCTTCGGGGATGTCCCGTTCCAGGAAGGAGCGAGGAGACCACCGATTTAGAATGAGCGGGCTGACCTCGTGCTCCGGTACGCGAGCGGATTGTACTTCTGCAGTAGGCTGTGCGGATGGATTCATGATTGGTTTCTCCTTTTATGTATATTTCATCTCCAGACTTTTCTAATGTACCATTTGCGGCTATAAAAAGAAAAGTTAACCTCGGAAATGCAAGCCATTAGGCCGTATGAACCGGTTGCAAGCGGGCAATAATAGATTCCGTATAAAGACTGTGGCTCATTTTACTAGGGAGGGATGAGGGCATGGATTTCACTAGTCAAGATATCGCTTTGATAGACCAGGCTTTACGTATTGCGATAAGGACTCAACAAGACGAATCAAAGGCAGATCCGTATTACGAGGTGCTGTCCAAACTGCAGGCGCGCGCCGATATGGCCCTAATAGCGTATACAACCGATACCATGCATGACCGGGGCGGCTTTCGTTTCGATTACGACGATTTTCCGGATCACATATAGATGGGATAGCGACATTTCCCGGGCAAGCGCAGGAACTGACAATTTCGCCGAAGTTTCTGCCTGCTTGTCTGTCTCATTCCTTCAAGTTTCGATGTAGGCGGGAACCTAATAGACCTGATTTGGAGTTACATCCGATCAGGTCTTATATTTGGGTTGAAGGCCGAACATGCATTCGATATAATAAAGATATTATAAGGCGAGAACAAGGACTTATGCTGATGAGCCGATTAACCGGCAAAGTTTCGTCCATCGATGAAAGCTGAGCGAACAAGTGAAAGCGATATAGTTGTTAATCATAGGTGAACGATCGTTCTGTAACGGGGTGGACAAATAATGATTGGAAAAAAATCGATATCGAATCTGATACAGGAATTAAAAGGAAATGAAAATATAGTAAATTGGCATGAGGTTGAACCGCAAGCAGCAAAAACAAGACCTATGCCGGAAAGCGTAGACCCGCGAATTAAAGATGCATTAAGCAAAAGAGGAATTGAACAGTTATACACGCACCAATATACAGCTTATGAAACGATACGTAACAGCGAAAATATTGTAGCTGTAACCCCGACCGCTTCGGGCAAGACGCTGTGCTATAACCTTCCTGTACTGCAGGCGATTGCCGAAGACGACGGCAGCCGCGCGCTCTATCTATTTCCGACAAAGGCTCTGGCGCAAGACCAAAAAAGCGAATTAAATGAAATCATTACCGAAATGGGAATTGACATAAAAAGCTTCACCTATGATGGCGATACTTCCCCATCCATAAGGCAGCTTGTAAGAACTGTAGGACATATCGTCATTACCAACCCTGATATGTTACACGCTGCAATTCTCCCCCATCATACGAAATGGGTAAGCTTATTTAGCAATCTAAAATACATAGTCATTGACGAATTGCATACGTACAGGGGCGTATTTGGCAGCCATGTAGCCAACGTGATACGCAGGCTGAAACGAATCTGCAAGTTTTATGGCAGTAATCCACTATTCATCTGCACTTCGGCGACGATAGCAAATCCGAAGGAATTAGCGGAACAGCTTACCGGGAACCGGATGCGATTAATAGACGATAACGGCGCGCCAAGAGGAAGGAAGCATTTTGTCTTTTATAACCCGCCGATTGTGAATAAGGCGTTAAACATTCGAAAGAGCGCTACCGTTGAGGTAAACCACTTAGCCAAACAATTTTTGTCCAACAAAATACAGACAATCGTTTTTGCCCGAAGCCGGGTCAGAGTAGAGATTATTTTAAGTCATTTACAGGAATTGGTTAAAAACGATATTGGGGCCAAATCGATACGGGGCTACCGGGGCGGCTACTTACCGCAACAGCGGCGGGAAATTGAGCGTGGATTAAGGAACGGGGAAATATTAGGCGTTGTAAGTACGAACGCTCTGGAACTGGGCGTTGATATAGGACAGCTGCAAGTTTGCGTAATGACCGGCTATCCCGGCAGCGTAGCAAGTACATGGCAACAAGCGGGCCGGGCCGGAAGGCGGCATGGGGAAGCTTTGGTACTTATGGTAGCAAGCAATACGCCGATTGACCAGTATATCGTCCAAAATCCGGAATACTTTTTTGATCGGTCCCCGGAATCCGCAAGAATTAACCCGGAAAATCTCATTATTTTAGTTGATCATTTACGGTGTGCGGCCTACGAACTTCCTTTAAAAAAGGGAGAACCATTCGGGCCACTGGAAATACAGGATATTTTGGAATATTTGGTAGAAGAAAAGGTACTGCATCATGCAGGCGATACGTTTTACTGGGCGAATCAGTCTTTCCCCGCAAGCGAGGTAAGTTTGCGTTCCGCTGCACAAGAGAATGTCGTTATTGTGGACCAGTCTGACATTGCCAATGTAAAAATTATTGGAGAAATGGATCGTTTCAGCGCCATGACCTTACTGCATGACGAGGCGATCTATTTGCATGAAGGAGTACAATTCCAAGTTGAGAAGCTGGATTGGGATCATAAAAAGGCCTATGTACGGGAAGTTGACGTAGAATATTACACGGACGCAAACTTGGCTGTAAAGCTTAAAGTACTTGACATAGACAAGACGGAGAACCGGCGCATGACTTCAATACATTTTGGAGACGTCGTAGTCAATGCCATGCCAACGCTTTTTAAAAAAATTAAATTAACCACATTTGAAAATATCGGATACGGACCGATTTATTTACCGGAGGAAGAATTACACACCAGCGCAACCTGGATCGAGTTAAAAGAGGTTGACCCGGCAATAGGTACGAAAACGCTGGAACAACTGCTTTTAGGCATTTCCAATGTATTAAGGCATATTGTTCCCATACATGTGATGTGCGACCGCAGCGACATACACGTCGTTTCGCAAATCAGAGCCGAACATACGCAGCTGCCGACGATATTCATATATGACCATTACCCCGGCGGCATTGGATTAGCCCAAGACGTATATAAACGTATAGATGAGATCAAAGCAGCAGCAAGAAATTTAATTCGAAAATGTCCATGCGAAGATGGCTGCCCTTCGTGTATCGGTACAGAAATAGAGGGACTAAGCGCAAAACAAAAAAGCGTCGAACTGTTGGAGGTCGTATGAAAAGTCATGATTTTATGCCCGCATTAAATAAAATCAGGCTCCGCGCGAATGAACATATCGGCTCCGGACCGATCCTTTTGCCGGAAAAGGAGCACCATACCAGCTCTAACCCGATGGCGATTGACGACGAAGCCGCCGCGGTTCGGCAATTGGAGGGGGCGCGATGAGCTCGCTAAGAGAAAAGCTGCTGCGCCATAAGAAGGCGGAGCGTGCGCCGCTGCCGGAAGTCCACGATGGCGACCCTACGGAGATAGGCGCGGAAGCAGGGCAATCTGCCGTACACGAGCCTGTGACCGCCGCGCCCAACGAATGGCAGGCTGTCGGCGGATGGATGGAAACGACGGAATGGGGATCGTTTGTGCTGCGCAGACGAACGTATGCCGCCGGATTCCGGCACGGGAAATATCAGCTGTCGGATCTGCAAAGAGAAGCGATGCATCTACGCTCATTGTATTCACCCGGAGGTGGAAGGCAGGAAACGGAAGCATCGCTTGGTTCGGACCGGATCGATGTGGATGGTTTCCATGAGCGTTTGCTGTTTATCGATACGGAGACAACCGGGCTTGGACTAGGCACGGGCAACATTCCATTCATGGTGGGCATCGGATTTTATCAAGGCGGCGATTATACGGTGGAGCAAATGCTCATCCGGCATCCGGGCGAGGAGATCGCGATGCTCGCCTACCTTCAGGAGAAGCTCGAGCGGCATCCGGTTGTCATTTCGTACAACGGTAAATCGTTCGACTGGCCGATCGTGAAAAATCGCTATATTATGAACCGCATGACGCTCCAAGCCGAGCCGGAGGGTCATATTGACTTCTTGTACCCTTCGCGCAGCTTGTGGAAGCATACGCTGTCGTCGTGCCGGCTTGGCAACGTGGAAGAAGAGCGCTTGATGGTGCACAGGGAGGACGATGTGCCCGGATCGCTTGCCCCGGCGCTCTATTTCCAGTACTTGGCGGAAAAAGAGCCTTCCGTGCTGCATGGCGTGTTTGTCCATAATGAACTGGACATATTGTCGCTTGCCGGCCTTGCGGTGCATTTCGCCGGCGTCCTGAGCGGCCGGATCGATTGGCGGGATGTTCGGCCGTACGGCTATGAGGAATGGTTCCGAATGGGGCTATGGCTCGATAAGGTGGGAATGCGCGAGGCGGCGGAAGGTGCAATGGACGCATTGAACGAAGCGCTGCTGTACGGCGAAGAAGACGACGAAGCGGCGGATTGCTTCGGCGATAGGGATCGGCCGGGGCGCGTGGATACGTTAAGCGATGTGAACGGAGACTCGGTCGTCGCGGGAATGCCTTACAGTGCGGACGCAGAAGGCATCGGTGGAGCGGCGCTTGCGAGCGGTCTTGATGCGGAGACGGCGGAAGGCAGCGCATTTTGGCTGCCGCTTGCCCAGTATTTCAAGCGTCTCGGACGCTATGCCGAAGCGTGCCGCCTGTGGCAGCGGTACATCGAACGCAAGGGTGAGCTCAGCATCGCGTCGCTTGAGCCCTACATCGAGCTGTCGATGCATTACGAGCATCGGGAGAAGCAGTGGGAGACGGCGCTGAAGTACGCGATTGTGGCGCTGGATAAACTATGGCAGCGCGAAGCGTTGAAGAGTAGCGGCAAAGGGAAGCCGGGCGCAAGCCGCGGCAGGGCGGGTGAAACAACCGCAAGAGGCGGTGCGAAGGAGACGGACGCGGGCAAGGAAGCGGACGCGCTTCGCAAACGGATCGAGCGTCTGAAGCGCAAGGCGGCATCGGGCGGATCTTCCCGGAAAGCGGAGCCGCCCCCGCCCCTAGCACGCTCCAGTTCAAGCAGGCGGGAGAAAATGAAGGCGGAGCAGCTGGCGCTGCCGCTGGAACAAAGCGTATAAAACGTGCCGTATATGGGAATCCAGTGTGATGAATAATGCTGGAGGGGGAATACGCATGCCAGAGCTTCCTGAAATGGAAAATTACCGCGGTTTGTTAAGCGGACGAATGATCGGCAGAACGATTGCGGCAGTGGAGATCGACCGGGAGAAATCGATCAACGTCTCGCCGGAGCAGTTTCGCCGGGAGGTCGTAGGGCAGGCGGTGAGCCGGATTGACCGAAGGGCGAAGCATTTGTTGTTTCATTTGACGAACCGACGGGTGCTTGTGCTGCACCTGATGCTTGGCGGCATGATGTTTTATGGAAGACTGGAGGATAAACCGGATCGATCCGTACAAGTCAGACTTTCCTTCGGAGAAGAGCATTTGTTTTTCATCGGGCTTCGTCTCGGTTATTTACACCTTCACGATGAGGAGGAACTCGGGACCCTCTTTTCGAAGCTAGGACCGGAGCCGTATGATCCGCAGCTCACCCCTGAGCGGATGGCCGATCGTCTTCGCCTTAAAAACAGTACGCTCAAAAACAGCCTTGTCGATCAAAGCGTGCTTGCCGGAATCGGAAACTGCTACAGTGACGAAATTTGCTTTCATGCCGGGCTGCTGCCTGCTCGCCGCACATCGTCGTTATCGGCGCATGATTTTGCAACGCTGTACGTATCCATGAAAGAGCTGCTTACGGAGGCGACTCGTTTTGGGGGCTATATGGAAATGCCATTGTTCGCCGGCGATACGCTGACTGGAGGATTTGACGAGCGCTGCCGGGTGTACGACCGGGAAGGGGAGCCGTGCGAACGGTGCGGGAACCCGATCGCGAGGCAGGAGGTTTCCTCCAAAAAATCGTTCTGCTGTCTTCATTGCCAGCAGTAAAGGAGCGTTCCGGTATGCAGATCGGCTGCCATATCAGCATTCGGGGAGGATATTTGGAAGCGGCGAAAACCGCGGTGAACTTGGGTGCGGCTTCTTTTCAATATTTCCCCAAAAATCCGCGGAGCTTGTCCATCAAAGCGTTTAACCGTCATGATGCGGAGAGTTGCGCAGCGTTTTGCCGGGAGCATGGTCTGCTCAGTATCGCTCATACACCGTATCCGACCAATCTTGCGGTGGGAGAAGGAGCGCTGCGCGAAGCGACCGTCGCATCGCTGCGCAACGATCTGGATATTGCGGACGCCTGCGGTTCCGTGGGCATTGTCGTTCATTTTGGCAAATATAAAGGGACAGACCCGTTACAAGGATACAAAAATATTATACAATGTTTAAATGAAACGCTCTCGGGTTATGCGGGCCGGGCCATGGTGCTGATCGAAAACCAGGCAGGTGAAGGTTCGGCAATGGGCACGACGCTCGAAGAGCTTGTTCAGATTCGGAGTTTGTGCGCCTATCCGCAGTTGATCGGCTTTTGCCTCGATACGTGCCATGCCTTCGCATCCGGTTTGTGGTCTACCACGGAAAGGGCTTGGGAGCGGCTGGAGCGGAAGGCGGATGAGCTCGGTTATTTACAGGCGCTCCGCGCGATCCATCTGAACGATTCCGTATATTCCGGCGGCGCGTGCAAAGACAGGCATGCCATGATAGGACAAGGAGAAATCGGCGAAGCCAGATTTGCTTCCTTGCTGCGCTCAAGCCGGCTCCGGCAGCTTCGGGAATTGCCGCTTGTGCTCGAAACGCCGGTGCCGCAAGGATCGTCGCACGCCCCCGAAATCGGCAGGGTTAAGGAGCTGATGCTGCATTGATTCATATTTACTTGGATGATTACCGCGCTTGCCCGAAAGGATTTGTGCATGCGCGTAATGCGGAAGAATGCGTTATGCTGCTGAAGGCATTCGAAGTGGATGTATTGTCGCTCGACTACGATTTGGGCTGGGGACAGCCGAACGGCATGAGTGTAGCGAATTATATCGTTTCTTCCGGGAATTATCCGAAACGCATTTATTTTCATACTTCGAGCAGCGGAGGAAGGCAAACGATGTATCAGGCACTTTATCCGGGCAAGCCGGATCATACTGCATTATTTAACGGGCCGATGCCTGCCGAAATCCTCATGGAAGTTGCTGAATCCGATCAAGAATAGGCTGGTGCTAACAATGTCACAGGTGTTGTCGCTCAATGCAATTGATTTTATAAGGGAAGAACGTCATATATTATCCGATGTACATCTGGAAGTACGGGAAGGGGAACATTGGGTCATTCTCGGGAGGAACGGTTCCGGTAAAACGACGATTCTCGAGATGATGAACGGTTATCAATTCCCGAGCAAAGGTCAAGTGACCGTCTTAGGCAACGTGTACGGGCAATGCGATGTGAGGGAAGTCCGCAAAAAAATCGGCTATATCAGCCAATCGCTTTATGAGAAGCTGAACCCGGGCGATTCCGTATGGGAAGTTGTCGCCACCGGGGAGTTCGGTTTTCTTCGCTTTTACGAAGAAATTCCGGCAGGCGTTAAGGAGAAGGCGGTCGGCATGCTCGAAAGCGTAAGGCTCGGTCATCTGGCATCCCAGCCACTCGGGACGCTGTCCCAAGGGGAACGCAAAAAAGTGATGCTTGCCCGTTCGCTTATGACCCGGCCTTCCATTCTCATTATGGACGAGCCTTGCTCTGGGCTTGATCTGTATGAACGCGAGCGTCTGCTGGAAAACATCAATGAGCTCGGACAACAGCAAATGACCGTAATTTACGTTACGCATCACATTGAAGAAATTATGCCGATGTTCAGCCATGTCGTCCTTATTGAACAAGGGCGAATTATTGCTTCCGGTCCGAAGCACGAAGTACTGACCGAACAAAATTTATATCAAGCGTATCAGGTGCCGATTCGACTGGAATGGTTCAACGACCGGCCTTGGATTAAGGTGCTGTAATGAGCGGAGCCGCATTTATCGGTACGTCGAATCGAGGGTTTGCTCAGCAGGCGCAGGAGGAAATCCGCCGCTTGGTTGAAGCTCCCGTTGCTTTTCAATGGCTTGTGCCTAACGAAATCTTTATGTTCACGTTTTCGACCATCGGTAATCAGGAAGCAATCGATAAGCTGCAGGAGCGGCAGCCCGTATTTCTTCGGCATATGCAGCCTGTAGATATCGAGCGCGATTGGCAAGGCTCCGACCGGGAAGCATTGCAATGGATCGGTGACCGGCTTGGCGCTGCAGGCGAGTCGTGGGCCGGTGTGCGAATGGCCGTCCAGATCCGCAAGGCGGAGCAGTATACGGGGGAATGCAGCCCCTCCGAGCTCAAACAGGAGCTGGATCGAGTGCTGGACTCGGACTTTGCCGCCATCCCCGTCGTTAAGGAAGCGGACCGCATCCTTTCCGTGTTCTTGACGGACGGGAAACTGTTTGCAGGCGTTTCGAAGCCGCAGGACAATTTGTCCGATTGGTCCGGAGGCGCGATTCGATTTCGCCGGGAAGATGGTCAAATATCGCGGGCCAAGTTCAAGCTGCTCGAAGCGGAAGCCGCATTCGGACTCGATTTCGCGCAGTATCGTTCCGCGCTGGATATCGGTGCGGCGCCGGGAGGCTGGACCTCTCTGCTGCTCGAAAGAGGCTTGCATGTGACGGCTGTCGATCCGGCAAAGCTGGATCCGACGCTTCTGCGTGATCCCAAGCTGACGTGGCTGCAAAAAAATGCCGGCGATGTTACGTTTGCCAGCGGCGCGTTCGATCTGCTCGTCTGCGATATGAGCTGGGGTCACCGGCAAATGGCGAAGCTCGTCAAAGGGCTGCTGTATGCGCTTCAGCCCGGAGGCACGGCTGTCATTACGGTGAAGCTGATGCACAAGAAGGCGTTCCAGTCGCTTCGCGAAGCCATTCAGGATTTATCGCCGGGACTTGAGCTGCAGCAAGCCAAACAGCTGTTTCATAACCGCGACGAGCTGACGCTCTTTATGATTCGATCGGAACAATAAGCCGGAGGCTTTGTTTCATAATTTGAAACAAAGCCGCTTGGCGTTGGGAGGAGATAAACGAGTGGCTGAGGGACAGTTCTGGGACTCCATTTACCGGAATATAAATTCGAGGCAGGTCCAATACGATTTGTGGCTAGAACCGTTTTTAGCGGAGCTGGCGCAATCGAAGGACACACCTGTAATCGATTTGGGCTGTGGCGCCGGCAACGATACGCTCTATTTGACAGAACGAGGCTTTTCCGTAATCGCCTGCGATCTTTCCCCGGAGGCGTTGAAACGTGTGAAAGAGATTGCGCCGGCAGCGGATACGCGGCTGGTCGATCTGCTTGATCCGCTTCCGTTCGCGAGCGGCTCGGCACATGCGGTAATCGCCGATTTAAGCTTGCATTATTTCGGCTGGGCCGATACGGAAAGGATCGTTTCGGAAATTCGCAGAGTGCTGAACCCATCGGGTATGCTTTTGTGTCGGGTGAACTCAACGAAAGACGTCGAGTACGGCGCCGGCCGCGGCACATTGCTCGAACCGAACTATTACGAATGGGACGGCAAGCGCAAACGTTTCTTTGACCGACCCGCACTCGAGTTATTGTTTCGGGATTGGGACATTATGCTTGTGAACGAGCAGACGATGAACCGTTACGACAAACCGAAAGTCGTTTGGACATTGGCGGCTCGCAATAAATAAAGATAGGGAGATGGATGGGGACATGGAAGCTTTAGTTCAAAGCTATGCGGAAGGCTACGATCGGCTAGTTTCGGCGATGGAAGGTTTATGCGAGGAGCAGCTCGTCTTTAAACCCACAGCGGACAAGTGGAGCATTAAAGAAGTGGTCATTCATCTTTGCGATGCGGAACTTATTGCTATTGAGCGAATGAAGCGCGTCATTTCCGAGGATAACCCGTCGCTGCTTAAGTTCTATCCTGACGCATGGGCCTCACGGCTCGATTACCAAGCGCTCGATATGTATACGTACCTGTTTTTGTTCCGGGCAATGCGGGCTTCCATGACCCCGATTCTTGAAAATTTATCCGATGACGCGTGGCAGCGAACCGGAGTTCATAATACGGCAGGCGAACAAACGCTGCAAGACATAGTGCAAATGTTCGTCCAGCATGTAGACCGGCATATAAAGCAGATCGAACGGAACAAACACGCTTATGCCGTCCAACGCGGATGAACGTGCCGTTCCCCGGAAAACGGCTAACTTGCAGAACGTATTTACGCATTCCAAAAGATGTGCTATAATACAATAAATAGTAAATTTGCAAGCGGAAGCACCGCTGTGTCAGAACGTAATGTTCTTTCATAGCGCGTGCTTTTTTTTGTTGTCCCGGGAGGTGGAATTGGAGAAGCTTTGCGACTGTAAACCGTCTGTGGAGAGGGGGAGAGGCAGACTGCTTGCGCAGTGCACGGGCATCATGCGTAAGCGTTCCATTGTGAACTGATCAGGCATTCTAGGTGCTGACGAATAAACAGCAAACTAATTTTACATGGGAGAGGAGAAGTGTGCGTTATAGCGAAAATGACATTATTGCTGCTCGACTCCGATGCGTATTTTGGGGACATGCTCTCCGCATATATTCGTTCCTCAGACTATGCGGCGCGGTTTACGATCCGCTGTTTCAGGTCATTTGAACAAGGGATCCGTTTTGTCGTGGAGACGAAAGAGCCTTTCATTTTGTTAATCCATGAGTCGTGGCTGCCATTGCCTGATGAAGTATACCGCATCAAGTTGGGCTGTACTGTAATCATTAGCAATCAACAGGCAAGTCAAGGGTTGCTGGAATACCCGGTGCTGTGCAAATACCAGCCGCTGGATCAGCTGTTATCGGCCGTCATCGCCCATTATAACGAATATTCCGTTTCCGATCCGCTTCGAGGGATGAAGGGAACGAAAGTGGTCGCGGTATATTCAACGACAGGCGGCGCGGGCAAGACGCTAACGGCGGTGCATTTGGCGCAGCAACTGACACTCCAAGGGGAACGGGCTGGTTGTTTGAGTCTGGAGATGCTGCCGTCGAGGGCATGGTATCCTTCGGAAGGGGCAGCATCCTCGGAAGCCTTCTCCAGCCTGCTTTATTATGCGAAGACGAATCCGCAGCAAATCGCAGGGAGGCTGGAAAAGTGGAAGCTCAAGCATCCGTCGTTCAAATTCGATTATATCCCCCCGACCGCCAATGCAGCGGAATGGAGGGAGATGGACGGTGCGGATGCGAAGGCGATGATCGGCGGTATTGCGGCAGCTGGCATGTACGACGTGCTCGTCGTAGATCTTGACTCATTTCCGAACGAGGTTACGCAAGGCGTGCTGACATTGGCCGACCGGGTCATATGGCTCTTACTTGACGATTACGTTTATTTGCAAAAAACGGAGGAGATGCTTGAACGTTGGAAACGGGATATACCTGCTCTTCCGGATGCGTTGAACAATAAACGGATTTTCGTACAAAACAAACGAACGGGAGATCCTTTGAACGATTTTAACTGCCTCGGCTTGACCGTAGACGGTATCCTTCCGTATGTTCCCGAGTGGAAAGCTTTTACGCGTGTGGAGCATATGTACAATTCCGCATTTGCGCAAGCGGCCGCCGAGCTGCTTGTTTCAGGCGGAAAAGAGGTGGCGCTCGCATGTGGTCCGTAGAGTCGAAACAGGCGTTGAAGCAGCGGATTACCGACAGCATCGATTTTAATCATTCTTTATCCGACGAAAGCTTGATAGAAATCATCGAGCAGGAGGTGTTCGATTATTCCCGTATTTCCTTTCTGACCGCCGGTCAGAAGCAGCAGTTCGTGACGGAGCTGTACAATGCCTTCCGAGGCTTGGATGTATTGCAGCCGCTTGTGGACGATCGTTCGATTACGGAAATTATGATCAACAGGTATGACCAAATTTTTATCGAGAAAGACGGCCAAGTGCTGCAAACCGATATTCGCTTTGAAAGCAACGAGAAACTGGAAGATACGATCCAAGCGATCGTCGCCAAAGTGAACCGAATGGTGAACGAGTCCAGCCCCATCGTTGACGCCAGACTGAAAGACGGCTCGCGGGTCAACATTGTGCTGCCGCCGATTGCTATGCACGGTCCGGCGATGACGATCCGCAAATTCCCGGAGCATCCGCTGACGCTCGAAGATTTGACGGCAAAAGGGGCGTTAACGGAGGAAGCGGCGGCGCAACTGATCCGGCTGGTGCGGGCGAAGTACAACATTTTTATCGGCGGGGGGACAGGCTCGGGGAAAACGACGTTCCTTAATGCGCTCGCGCAGTACATTCCTCCGGACGAACGGATTATCACCATTGAAGATTCGGCTGAACTGCAAATTCGCGGGGTTCCGAATGTAGTCAGCTTGGAAACGCGCAACGCCAATACCGAGGGGAAAGGGGAAATTACGATTCGCGATTTGATTCGCTCCTCGCTGCGAATGCGCCCGAACCGGATTATCGTCGGGGAAGTAAGGGGAGCGGAGGCACTGGATATGCTGCATACAACATCTATAAAATAGGACAATATTAAAAGGAGAACATATGAGACGATATAGAAAACCTTTGGCGCATGATGATTTGGCTCGATACATGTACTTCAAAGTTCCTGTTAGACTCACATTCTACGATATTGTAGAAGATGGGATAATTGAATTTCATGATGATTTTATAGTTAAGATTAATGGAAATTACTTTGTTAAAAACGCTTGTTCTTTTTGGGCGTGAGGGTATCATTCAGATTCATCATGTTCAAGTTCTGCAAAATCTGATAGGTTTGGTTCAATACTAGAATATTTTACCAATGATTCTAGTTTTTCATCTGTGAGTTCGTCCGATTGATCATGAATGACGTTGGCTAATCTTTGTTTGAAATTTGTTCTGCGTAGTTCGTTTACATTCTCACCCATGAAATTAAACTCGATGGATAGAGTATGCTTCTCACCAAAGTCAACTCCTTCTTCAAATGGTTCATCAAAAGTGGTTGCAACGATTCGATCAATGAACTTTCTCAGGACTGCATTTGTTAGGTTGTCTATGTCAACGTCATTCAAGGATTTTGTGAATTGTTCAAACTTTAGATTAGTTTGTGCAATTTCGTCTTCGATGTACAAAAGTCTATTTAGCTTTGATTCCGCATCATATAATTTGTCGGCAATCCTTTGACTTCGTTCATCGTATTGCTTCTCATCCATTTTCTTTCTCGCAAACAGATAAAAGTTGGCTTCCTGATCTTCTTTCAGTAAACCAATGTCAGCCTTTATGTTGGAGATTCGTTCTTCCAGATTAGTTGTATTAAACCTTGTATTCAATATGGAATTTAGATAATACTTAGCTGTTTTTGGGCTGTTCTTGTAATCGGTGATCTCATTCTTAACATACTCAATGAGTTTTTCTTCATGTTGCAGGTTTCTATGTTTGCACTTGGATTTTCCAAAATTATCATTGTTACGGCAGAACCAATAGATGAAAGTGTTTTTGTGGTTCTTCTGTACTTTTCTACGTAAGCTACCGCCACAGTTACCACACTTTAATAGGTTCGAGAACAAGTGTTTGTTTGAGTGTCGGCTATCTCCTCTAACGATAGTTCGAACTTTTTTTGTCGCTTCTTCTCCTTCATCGTTCTGGACAAGGACATTCCTGTATTTGAAGTCACCAAACTTCTCGAAACGCTTTTCCTTCTCCATTTGTGCGAGGCTAAAGGTTTCGTCGTCAATAATTCGCAAGGATTCGTCATGTGTAACGACTTGTTCGTTTCTTGGTATTGTCTTAACAATGTTTCTGTTAATGTCTACCTTTTGCGTTCGATGAAGGCGAATTTCACCTGTGTAAACTGCGTTTTTAAGTATCTTGGAAATAAGGCTTTGGTCAAAAATCGTCTTACCGCTTTTGGTTGGTACACCTCGTTCATTTAACAATTTGGCTATGTTTCTTAGTCCCATACTTTGATGTAGATATAAGTCAAAGACTTCTTTCACGATTTTTGCTTCTTGTTCGTTGATTATGAGTTTACCTTCATTGATGTTGTAGCCGTATGGTTCGCGTCCACCCCAAATACCGTTCTTGTACCCTTGCATTTTTCCAAATTGGACGCTCACACTTTTCGCTCTTGACTCTTCCTGCGCCAACGCTGAAAAGATGGTGATCTTTACATCGTCTGAATTATTGAGTGTATAGATGTTCACATCTTCAAAGAAAACACCTACGCCGATTTCTTTGAGATCGCCAATGTATTTTAGGATTTCTTGTACGTTTCTGCCGAAGCGGCTGATATTTTTGCAGAATATAATGTCAAATCTTCTTTCTTTCGCATCTTTAATCATTTGTTGAAATGCTTTGCGATGCTTTGCCGATTTTGCACCAGAAAATCCTTCATCAACATAGTAGCCAGAAGTCTTTTCAGCAGAACCATCACGTTTGCAAAATATTCCGCAGTCGGACACGATTTGATATTGGTGTTTCTCTATATACTCCTTGAAAAAGTCAATCTGTGATGTAATAGAGTTCTTTTGTTCTTCTGTGTCAGAACTTACCCTTGCATAAAAAGTCGCTAGCATTTAATACCCCTTAACTTATATTTAAACACGTATATATAATAGGAATTATATCGGAAGTTTATTTATTAATAAAGTGGTGTAACCTCTTTTTAAGAAGGGAAATTCATCATGACATTTTTTGGCGTAGCTCGTTTGATTAAGCAAAAATAAAACAAGGTTCAATTAATGGGCTAGAATAAAAAGCTTCACATTGAACTTGATGAGCCACCTCATAACGCTTGTTACAGGCCGCTCAGCGCCATTGTAGCTTATTTTAGAACATAGACGATACCCAACATGCCTTACCGCAGCGAAGCCATAAGAGCCGAAATAGAGAGTCTGAGGAAGGGGATAGATGTCTGTTAGCGTCATCCATACAGGAGGGTGTAGAATGAACAAGGAGAGTCACCCAAGCCCCAAAAATGGTGAGGGTGACTTTTTATATCAGGAAGTCTTACGTGGGTAGTATTTTCAATGGCCTAAAACCCATCTGAACTTCTGTTTGGAAGGTTAGACCAGTAAGCTTGAATTAGCTTAATTTAGATCAATCCTAGAGCCTTTTAATTGAATATTTCCTTTAGCATTAAGGCTGATATCTCCATCTATTTCGGCATTTAAACCTGAATCATCAAGGATAAAGGTACTTCCGCTTGTGTGTTTTAATAGAATGGTATTTCCAGACTCGTCAATCGAAATGCTAGAACCTGATGAATGTTGTAGATGAATTGATCCGTTCTCAGACTGTATATCGATTCCCTTGCCATAAAGTCTAACCCGTTCATTAAGAGATGAAATGTTTAAACCAGAATCATGAAGCCTTATTTCTCTCAAATCACCACTATTGCTTGCATTATATCTAAAATGAAATTCTGTAGGGGTTTTATAAATATAGCCCCGCGCACTATCTCGATAATCCGGTGTATTTATTAAGCTTCCATCTCCTGAACCCCAAATGCTATATGGATATGATGCTATTCCAGAACCTTGAAAAGCTATTTTTAACTTCTCATCATAATCCATGTCATAGCTGTATGCCACATACGGAGAAATATCATTAGTCAAGTATTCACGCGAAGCATCTTTCCAATACAGTAGCCTTCCATTAGAGTCTGTTGCGGGGGTCTTAGATGTAATTTTTCCTGTTACCCACTTTGACTCGTTATCCTTAATATCAATGAAATCAACATACTCTCCAATATCAGCGTCTTTAGTTAAGGTTTTAAGATGGTTTACAGTCAAATTTGCAATATAACCATCTGCCGCGGTAATAGTATTTGTAATTACATGTTCAGAACGAATTACTCCGGCACCGATGATATCGAATTTATTAAGATACAACTTTCTTTCACTGCCATCAATTAACATGTCACCGTTATCAGAAATGACCTTTAACCTGATTGCTTCAAGGTCTTCTGCAAATAGTTTTCCGTCCAAGCCGACATAGAATTTTTTCTCCCAAGATGGATTCGAAGCTGATCCTACGTTTCTTTCGATGCTTATGCCTTCGGTGGCATTAAGCTTTGTTCTATTCAACATGTTGCTTCTGGTAACTACAATACCGTTCTCAGCATCAATTACTGTGTTATTGTAATTCCTGCCCAACTGTAACGAACTTTTTTCTAGGAACTCTGCAAGTTTAACTCTGGCATTTTCGTATGCCTTATAAAAATCCTCCCATTTGGCATGAAAGATGGATCGAGTTGAATTTAAGTCTTTTACAATATTTGTTGTCGCATTCATATCAGCAAATACAGGAGTCATGTAATTTGTCAGGGTATTATAGGAATCATCTAGTTCCTTCCCTGCGGCCACCAACTGATTTCTTGCATAATCCAGTCCATAATATGATGATTCCCTGTCATAGAAAACATTTGATGCATTATTTTTTATTTGTTCTATTAGTGTTGTATATTGCTTTGTTATGCTCTTGTACTGGTTGGCTAACGTTATCTTTTCAGTCGACAAGATCACATCATCAAGAATTATGGAATCCAAAACAGTGAAGTCGAAGTTAAGGGCATTAGCATCGAGCAATACTCCACCCTGCTTAGTTTCAATTCGCAAACGCTTAGCAACCAAGTCTTCCGCGATCAGAGTACCATCCTCATATGTTGAGTTTCCGATGGAAGCATAGACTTTGTTAGTCCAATGGTTATTCTCCCATTTTTGCAACGCCAAGCCGTCTGTAGCATTCATCCATGCTCTGTACTTTCCATCGTTTCGGAGAGCAATGAAACCATGATTGCCAATAACAATGTTATTATAGAATTGCCCCATGTTCAGGCCAGAATAGAACTGTGCATCTTCGATTTTATTTCTTAAATCCTTCTCGGCATCATAATAGTTCTGGAACTTCAAAATAAACTCTGCTCTGTCGTCAATAACACTTGTCATTTCTGTTAATGGGTCGTTAATGTCAATCGTTAATGGGCCTTTGTTTGTAATCTTGATAAACTGTTCCATATAGGTTAGCAATGCGTTATAAGCAGCAGTAAGGGGTGACGTTGAGTACAGTTCGATTTCACTAGGAACTTTCGTGAAGAATTGTGCTGACGTATCAAACACAGCATCTCTATCAGATCGCATATACTGATTGGCCTGTTCGATCATTCGTTTGTATCCTGCTTCTATCTTGTACAGTTCAGTGATTATTTGCATTTTTTCGAGAGTTGTAAACTTGTTGTCCATGACTATGGTTTGAAAGTCGCCAATGTCGAGATAATTGTTTTCAGCATCAAGAATTGTTTTCCCAATACTGTTCACGATCTTAATATTTTCAGCAACTAAATCATGAGTATAAAGCGTTCCATCTGTATTAGCCCAAAGAACCTTTTCCCAACCAGAAGGGAACGTATCTGTGTCGAGATTCTTTCTTTCAATCGCAATACCTTTACAGTCAGTTAGGCTTACTTTTGTGGTGTCGTTGAAAGAGACTAAACCGAAACATTCATTTGCTGCGCCATCGTCTGAAACAAGCCCCATCTTCATCACGAGCTTTTCGTTTCTATCGAAGATTTCACCCTTGGAGCCTTGCCATTTTACGATACCATGTTCATCTTCAATAGCGAGGTTAGTTCCCATTATAACCTTGCCATAAATTCTTTCACCAACTAATAAGGCAGCTTCGACGATATTTTTTCTGAAATATTCAAGCAAGTGAGAGGCCGTCATAGTTTTTATGTCTGGTTTTTCATTAATTTTATGTGCAAGATACTTGCTTACACCAGATTTATTTACTTTATAAACTGTTAATGTTCCTCCAACAGCTTCGTATGAAATTTCATCGAATGCCCTAATAAAGATGTTTGGAATAGTATTTCCTTCGAATAAAGCTTCGCAAGCTATTTGATATGATTCTTCTGTTTTTACCCCTGCTGTAAGGATGTTTAGACCACCGAATGGAATATTGGTGTATATTACTGGATCAAAATTGTTATAAGGTGATAATTGATGCACAATCGTCTGTTCATCATTATATTCAGCAATTAGAATTTCCACTTTTTCGCCGTTGTAAGACTCTACCAGAAGTTGTTGTAGGGAATTAACATTTCTATTAAGGGTTAACCCAAATTTATCCATTAGCGAATAACAAAAGTTCATATCTCCCGAACAAAATACAATCAAGTTATCGAAATGATGTAACTTAGTCGCCTGAGTGTTTAATCTATACAACTGCCCATCTAAGGATATTGAAGTTGCAGAGTCTGCGGCGAAAAACACGGAATCTTTACTTTGAATCACAATTAAACTGCTCATTTAAGCACCTCCTACGTTATTTGGTAATTCAAATGGTTTCATGCCCAGGCCAGTTACCTAGAAATGAAAGCATTAATTCTTCTCATTAATTCATCAGACACAATATAATCCGATCGATTGATCCACCGACTCAAATGTTCCCTAGAAACACCGCATTCATTTGCAATAAAAGTAATGGAAGTTCCATATTTTTTCTTGAAACATAATAAGGTCGAGCGCAGTTCATCAGCATTCAAGGCTGCTACCTCCTTTCACAAAGTCGTGATACCATGGTTAAAAATAAAAACTCTCCGACTATGCAGAGAGTGGTTCATTACTAAAAGTCATTAAGGAATGTGAAGTTATTCTAAATCGGTAATATGCCATAGGTTATTTAGTAAGAGTTACTGTTGTACAAGCAGATTACATTGGTTTTCAAATGTCCTCCCTCATCGAGTCCATGCTACCCTTGCGATAAATTTCATCTTGCAAGTGAAAAGGCTTTGGACTTTTGACTTTGTAAGATGATCGGACTAATGGACGTTTAGCCTCAATATATTTTTTGTAATCAATAACATTGGTGTCAGTAAGCTTAACTCTATTTCGTTTCATGCAATCATTTCCTCTCACTATTAATTTATGATTCATGAACATGCGTTTGCTAGTCAAATTCATAGGGTAAATAAATGTGTTATCCATAATTACCGCTACTGCCGCGAAAATCATCATCGTTATTGCCCTTTATCTTATCCCAAAGCTCATGGTTACCCTTCATTCTGAGAATGAGTCTCTGGAAACAGTTCATCTAATAACTTTTCAATTTTTTCAATGGCATCCATATCCTTCATGTCATAATATTCTTCTGAGCAGTTGCCACATTTCCCCCCGCGAGTCTTTATTGATTTAAACCGCTTGTTTTTCGATTTAAGTTCAATATCAATGTCCACATTAGGTACTTCAACACAACCACACATAACACATTCGGAAATATTGAGTTCCCCTTTAGCGTAATCTGGTTTTAGCATTCGTTTTTCATGTAGCATCTTTTGTCGTTCCAATTCCTTTTTACCAAACGCTATCTCAAATAGTTCCTCATAGCTTTTCCCTTCAAGTGGATTTGGAGAGATTTCCTGTCTTGTGACAAATGACAATTCAAAGTCAGCATTTGTGATAAACTTAATTGTTTTCTTTAGCAAATCGTACCTAAGTTGCAACCATGCGGTATTTAATACTGAATCAGAACTGATGATTATTTGATTGTCTTCATTTATGTCTTCAATCCTTATTTTACCGTCTAGCCACCAACCAAGTTCATCTTTGGGTATACGGCTTCGAATAGCTTTGAGGAGTTTTGATTGAAGTTGACTAAGATACTCGGATTTCAATTCGACTTCGTTTGCCCTAGCTTTATCCCACAATTTGGGTAAGATTCTTTCGAAATTCTCATGTATCCTTTTCCTTCTCTCGTCATTGTTATCAGCCATAGTCTCGCTCCTTTACATGTAGGTGAATTTGTAATTTTATCACTTCTGATTTAATCTTGACACGAACCAAGATTTACTTTGTTTTATTAGATCGATTGTTTCGCTTAGTTGAAAAATCTCTTTTGTCTTAACGCTTCCGAACTGTTCTATTACAACAGGTATGTTTAAGTTCATCTTCAAAGCATTGTTTATATAGACGGGGTGAACGTTGCCATCAGGCTCAATTCTCGAATTAATTTTTTCTACCCAATTTTTCGCAAGAATTTCGATGTAACAGGCATTTACTCTGTTTATATAATAAAATGTAGTCATTCTGTGTTTTTCAGCAATGTATTGAACGGCATAATTCCACTTCTCGATTGAGATGCCATGTCTTTCACCATATCGTTCAAACCATATAAATGGATTCATTGAACCTTTAGATGAGTTTATGGAGCGATCAAGTGGGATAATGTTTGCGTATGTATTGCCACCAATACCGTACTTACGTACAGTTCGTCCCCAACTAATTGGGATAAAATGATCTTTACAAAGATTTTGGTACTTTCCAGTTAAGGCGCAGTCATTCTTGAAATGATTAAATACCTCTTCTTGTTGGTACCACCTTAAAGTATTAGGTACTTCTCTTAATAATCTTTTCCTCTTTGCTTGCGAAATGGTTGATCTGCTGTACTTTTCCATCGTGATGTTACCTCCAA
Source organism: Paenibacillus allorhizosphaerae (assembly GCF_910594985.1). Classification (GTDB taxonomy): domain Bacteria; phylum Bacillota; class Bacilli; order Paenibacillales; family NBRC-103111; genus Paenibacillus_G; species Paenibacillus_G allorhizosphaerae. The sequence goes on along the minus strand of NZ_CAJVCE010000012.1, from coordinate 20,801 downwards.
GGTGATATTAAAAGCACTTGCAGGATAATAACATGGGATTACTTTTATGTAAATAAGTGCCAAAGAAAGTATTGCTTACTAATAGAGATACATTTAATTGTTGTATACATTGAGAAGACTCTGAGGTTGCAGTTTTGATCAAGGAGGGCAAAGTGAGATGCTCTAGGATTCCTCCTGAGTGACTTTTTCATTCTCTTCGCATACAACAATATAGGATTGTATCGGTCACTCCTGTGTTCGTTAAGAGGACTAGGTGCTTGCCGCGGGAACTGTACTAGGAACTAAATGGAATTTATATTTTATTGAGAAGTCATGAATCAGCAGAAAGAATTTTGGAAGGGAATAGTTTTTATTGCGCTATGGGGGGAGATTACGGGCTATCACTCAAAAAGGATTCTTGATATTTCATAGCGTTCAGTAAACATTGTACGATATTACCTACAATAGATTAATTCTCTCTTTACTATCTGGAACTTAAAAGGTTATAAGCATTGCAAGCACTATGTACTCAATCAGTACAAGCATCAACCAATGATTGACCAGTCAGCTTGTGCGTCGATTACATAAACAGCATCAACGCACAAGTAACATTCAAATCAGCCAACCAAACTCTCATATTGTTTTCTTGGCAACAATTTCCTTAATTCTTTATTGTCGAAGAAGAACAACATGCACGACTTAAAATCGTGTGATTCATTAATCGTCAACACATTTGAATCATCAACAATAACATCAATATTCAAGCGATACAGATTAGGTTTATGCCGTTGCAATCCTTTTCCACTTACTGGCTTTCTGTTGCGTGCAACAGCTTCGATGACACCTAAATTGATTAGCTTATTTACTTGGTTTCTTGCTGTTTTCTCATCGACACCTGTTGCTGATGCGATCATTGAAAACGGCATATAAAAAACGCCTTGCATACTTGCATGGCGTTTAGAGTGTTTCAGCAGTGCATATGTGATTAGTTTCTGATTTTTCTGAGGACACTTATCAATAATCCATTTTAATTCGTTTAGATTAACTGTCAAGTCTTTGTTAACACCGCTTAGATTATAATCCTTCTCATAAACATCTCGAACGATTAAATCAATGTCCTTGTAACAATCGCTTAACTTCGTTGTATATGAATCAGGGTTTTGCGCGTCCATCCAATCATACAATTCGTTTTTGCAATCGTCTCGCTCGTATCCACAGTATTTGAGATACATACAAATTAAAAATGTTGAGTTATGTCGGCTACCTTGTACTTGTAATCCTTCTGTTAGAAGCTTCTGCGCCCGCGAAATCGAGTAATCTTCTGACTGTTCATGATTCGCCAGTGGTACAAATGGGCTGATCGCATCTTGTGCTTCAATGAACTGCTTTGTATCAATTTCATCTAATTCTGATTCAGCAATTTCGATAACATTTAATACTTGCGTACTTGGTATCTGCGTTATCTTCAACAGATACTTTTCACTCTGTTCTTTGTTCATGACTCTTAATCCCTCTACGACACGACAGAAGCCACAAAAATTCTTTGTTACTTGATGGATTCCAAGTGGCAGTTTAATTCCTTGTTTCTCACTAACGCGAAATTCTACTTGCCCCTGTGTGTGTTGTTTAACATCTGACTTCTCAATCACATAGTCAAAGAATTTCCTTGCATGTTTTACTGTAATCTTATCTTCAAAGAATATATCAATGTGATAACCCTTTGAACCGCTAAAGCTGATGTGATGGTCGATTCCAAAAGAATTAAGTGTATATGCGATCTTATAAGTAATCCATTTAGCCATTTGATTGTCATGAAAGTCTACGTCAAATGACATGAAGATACTACCGAAATCACCTGCGAATGTTCCGATGGTAAAGTTACCATTCAAATGGTTTTCTAAATGCCAATCTGACAGCCTTATATCTTTTTTCTTGGTGTACTGGTTCGGATGTCCTGCGGTAACATGACGCCATGTACCTCTCTTACTTTGTGACAGATATTTACCTCTTTGAACTATATATAAATCACTTAGTTTCTTGATTACTTCCTTTTGCATTAATCAACGCCCCTTTGAATTATCAATTGTCTTTTTGAATTATCAGCATGTAATTACATGAGAAAAGGACTCGACAAGTCACCTTGTTAAGTCCGCTTTAACTCAAATCCTTGTTCACGATATTCGTCTAACGCAGCCTGTAACGCTTTATTGAGTTTGAACTGCCAGAACTTTCTCATTGTTTTTGCGTGATAAGCGCAGCAGATATAACTGAACCCTTTATTTTTCAAAAACATTTGCATGTTTGTTGAGTAACAGAAGAAAAACTTATCGTTCATCTAATTTCGCTCCTTTGGCTTCACAAATTAAAGTAAAAACCCCATGCACGATTTTCGTATTTGGGGTTAAAGAGAAGATAATCTATGTCACATTGGACAGCCCAATGATTGCTTGTGAATTGTTGCTATGATTATTTCTTGTCTAACTAACTTTACGCTCCCCGATTCTCGGAGAGACCTTCACTTCATATAGTAGTTAATGCCATGAAATTTACATTAATCTGGTTACTACGTTAAACTGTAATCTTAATTACTCGGTTAGTGTTATTATGAATGAACGATATTTTTGCTCTTTGTCTTTTTGTAGGTTAACAATTTCATTCTCGTACATTGATAACATAGGTACAGAAACTCCTATGATTTCAGCGAGGGCTTTTAATTTGATTTTTTTCTGATTGCGTAGTATGCGATATGAGTGTCTTAGACTTAAATTTAACTCCATTCAAATCCCTCCTCAAAATGTCTTCTTAACTAATTAAGTGATTTGACCTTAATTTGTTAAGCGATTTTGGCAGAGCGGATTTCTATAATCATATATGCGATATTTATGGTATTATATTGAACGATATCTATTAAATACTTGGTATTATATTTACCTTAAAAATTAGGAGAATCTGAATGAACAGAAAAACCATCATTGCATCAGCACTTGTGCTGAGTTCTGTATTCACTATGGGGGCTTTTACAGGGGTAATGGCTGATTCCAATTTGAAGGAGATTACGGCATATATTAATCAATCCATGAACATCAAGCTCCAAGGTAATCAATTCGTTCCTAAAGATAGTGATGGAAATAAGCTGAGTCCAATAATTTACAATGGCGACTCTTATCTTCCTGTTCGTTCTTTAAGCCAAGCATTAGGTGTTTCAGTAAATTATGATGAGAAAACAAGTACAATTATGCTAGGTGAGCATGAGGGGAAAGGGGAAAAGCTTGTAAAATTTAGAGTAGGCAGTAGTTCCACTGCTGTATCTTCAAGAGATGCAGATATTCTTTCGATTCATGGAGAAAGAATAAACGAGGGATTTTACTCGTTAAAACCGCATGACATTCTACCAAGCACAATGAACTTTAGATTAAATGCAAAGTATCAAAAGCTTTCGTTTAGAGTTGGAGTAGTTGGTAGCGCGGCTACTATTGTTGTGTCAGATCAGAAAAACAAGGTTGAATTAAAGAAATTTACAGTGAGTGAATCAGATCAGTTGAAACAAGTAGAGATATCGACCATTGGTGATGTAGATTATTTGGATATACATATCTATGGAACTACGGATAGTAAGAGGGTAAATTTTACAACTGAAAAAGTTATCATTACAGATGCCGTTGTATATTAGCAGTATTAGAAAGCGAACTCATCATAAAGAGTTCGTTTTTTTATTAACAGGGTAACGCTTCTACGAGAAGATACAGAGTTTAGGTGAATAACAGCAAGAAATATACTACTATTTTGAATTAACCTTTCGTATCGTTAAAGATAATTAATGTGTTTCTGTGGGGTAGTGTACGCTATAGAAATGCATAATACGAAATCTTAAATACTGTAAAACACCCCCCCACGGTGCATCACTTACATACATCCGATAGCCCTATCTTGGCTTTGATATTGTAAAATACTAGCACATCATCCACAATCGTTTATAATAATGCTATGTTAATCTTTGAAGGGGCCGAAATATACATTAACTGTAAAAAGGATGATTCCCGAATATGGAAGATAATCTAAGTAAGATTATTGAAAAGTACCTAAAAGGCACGTTGGAGGTTAAGGCATTTAATGCATCGCTCGATGTGCTGGCATCGACAGCCAACCCGCTTCGTTTCTCTTTTTTCTCATTGGGGATTAGGGAACTCGTAAACCACATCGTTGATCGTTTGGCTCCAAATGAAGAAGTTGTACAATGTTGTTGGTGGGATGACAATAACGGAAAAAGAACAACTCCAAAGCGGACGGAAAAAATGCAGTACGCGATTCGCGGGGGACTGTCTGACGAGTTTGTCTCAGACGTTCTTGAAGTTGATCTTGTGTTAATCACGAACAGAATCCATCAAGTAGTAGACGAACTCAGTGAGTACGTTCATTACGACGAAAGTACGTTTAATATTGATCATGCGAGCGGGAACAAGCTTGTTGAAGACACACTGTTAGTGGTGAAGCGATTCTTCGAGACGATTGAAGAACTTAAAGGAATTGTATCTGATGCACTGGAAGAATCCTTGAACAAAGCAATTTCCATAGCAACAATTGATGATGTGTTGGTTGAAGTCGACATCTTATCCACGCATTATATTGTCGAAGGAAGCGATATTACCGAAATCGTTGTGCGGTCAATCGATCATGAACATATCGATGTTCAAGTAAGTGGTTCGGTTGATATTGAACACCAATATGGCTCTGATGGTGACTACGCACGCGGGGATGGCGTTAGATTTAGTGATTCCTATCCATTCGAAATCAATCTCCAACTTGATGTCGAATATCCTTTGGAAATCAATATTGAGACAGATGACATCATCGTTGATACGGACAAATTCTATGACAACTCAGAGGAGGAAGAAGAGGATGATTGGGCAGATCACGACATGGAGGAAGCAACAGGGGAAGATGACAGAGAAGACCCTGACAGAGATATACACTTTTAGTTAGAGGGATGACAACTTCATGAAGATCAAACGCTTTTTTGGACTTAGAGTTGAAACGAGATGCGATAGATGTCATGAGAAAATAGACTCTACCTCTGACATCTATACACTATGTAAAGATTGCTTTTCTATTGACTCAAAAATGATTAGGCAACATGAAACAAAACTTGATTATCAGCGCATGGTTGCAGGACGAACATGCATTATATGTAAGAAGACCCTAATCAATACGCAAGTTAATCATACTTGTTGGAGATGTGTTTCACAGCACAACGATAGAACACACAGCGGTTGGTATATTAATAGCGACTATGACGAAGGTACCAAGTTATATCGCAGTTGTATTTGTGGTGATGTCCTTGTGATTACAATCGGGAAACCGCATCAATTTGAATATTACAGGGTGGGAAATACAAGACCAACCACAGTATCCTATCCGTGTAGCAGGGAAATCAAAAAGCATGGAGAATGCGAACATAATTGGATTGTCCTAGCTGAAAACGAAACCCCATATAAAGAAGGGTTAAGGAAATACAAGGAATACAAACAAAATCCTGCGATGGGTTTACTCCTAGAAAGCGAAGATGATTATGTGCATTTAGCTTTTGGGTCAACAAAATTTTGGTGTAGTCATTGTGGACTGTATCATGATTTGTCACCCAGTAAGGTGAACCTTCTTCCAGCAATAGGCTACATTAAACACGACTAATTCATTATCCATTAAGGCAACATTCTGAAACTCCTGCTCACCTTTAAATACTCTCATTCGAAACTTATGCCTTTTGACAATGAGTTGAGGGAGAGAGGTCTTCTGTAGATTGAGGGAAGAAGGTTACGGGGGAAAAAAATTTATGAAGATACTATAGCATAATATTCCCAAATCATGGTATGGTTAAAATGTCCTAGGTAAATGCTGCAAAAGAGAATTGAATGTATGCGGGAGGTGAACTATGACTACAAGAGTCCCGATCAAAAAGGAGTTACTAATTTGGGCTTATAATCGAAGTGTTCAACGGAATAACTTGCACAAAAAATTTAAGTTTTTAGATAAGTGGTTGACAGGAGAAAAGCAACCAACATTTAAGCAACTTGAAGATTTTGCTGCATCCACAGCCACTCCTTTAGGGTATTTTTTCTTGATGGCACCTCCTGTAGAAACGCTACCAATTCCACATTACAGAACACTAGAGGAAGGCGACAACGGACAAGTAAGCCCTGACCTGATAGAAACTTTACATATCATGCAGAGAAGGCAAGACTTTATGCGAGACTATTATGAGCAATATGTTGGAACAGAACTAGAGTTTGTTGGTTCTCATCGGGGTTCTAATGCGGCTCATTTAGCAAATACTATTTTCGACCTATTAGGATTACAACAAGATTGGGCACGTCAACATAAGACTTTTCACGATGCATTAAAATTTTTATCTTCAAGATGTGAAAAGAATAGAATTATTGTAATGCAAAATGGAATTGTAGGTGTCAATACTCATCGTCCATTAGATGTTTCGGAGTTTAGAGGGTTCGTATTAGTGGATAATATGGCACCCTTGATTTTCATTAATGCAGCCGATACAAAATCTGCTCAAATTTTCACTCTTATACACGAAATAGCGCATATTCTCTTAGGTTCAAGTGCAGTCGTTGAGGCATCGCCTTTAAATACCCAAAGTGCAGATGTTGAGAAATTATGTAATGAAGCAGCGGCAGAAATGTTATGTCCAAAGGAGTTATTTTTGAAACAGTGGAAATCTCTTTATCCCAATGCTGTAATTTATGAAGCATTAAGCAACATATTTAAGGTCAGTCCGATTGTTATTGGAAGAAGGGCGTTGGAATTAAACTGCATTACTAGAGAAGAGTTTTTTAGCTTCTACAATGATTATTTGAAAAAATTAAAAAATCAGCAGCCGAAAACAAATTCCGGGGGCGATTTTTATAATACAACCATAAGCAGACTAGGGAACACTTTTACAAATGCAGTTATTTATCAAACCCTTACAGGAAATATTCAATATACTGATGCATTTAAATTAACTGGATTAAGAAATAAAACGTTTGAGAACTTTGTTTCCTTAGTGAGAGAAAGGGGTGTATAAAGTTGTATGTATTAGATGCGAATGTATTCATCAGTGCACATAGAGGGTATTATGATTTTGATTTGGCACCAAGTTTTTGGAAATCCCTAGTTAGCCATGCTAGCCAAAATAATATCCGCAGTATTGACAAGATTCAGGATGAGATTATTTCTCCTAACCCGAAAAATGCAGATAGGTTGCATTTATGGACTGCTGAAAACTTTAAATATTATTTTGAGAGAACAGACTCCCAAGATGTAATTGATAATTATGCAGAAATACAACAGTGGGCATATAGTAATCCACAATTTACACCCAGTGCAAAAGAAGAATTTGCTCGAAATGCGGATGCCTGGTTAATTGCCTATGCAAAATCTAAAAAATATACGCTCGTCACACATGAAGCATACAATCCCGAAATGAGAAAGAGAATACTAATCCCGGTCGTATGTAGAAAGTTTAATGTTGATTATGTAAACACTTTTGAAATGCTGCGAAGTTTACAGGTTAGTTTTTAGCTATTATTAGTGTATAGTTTGGCTCTAAGTACCAACAATTTAAAAACCACTCCATTTTGGTTTTGTCTTATTTACAGATGTTTATTTTATGATCGAACTTTACTTTGTGCTTAGATACGGTGAACCGTACTATAGGTTAAAAATACAAGTCATTCCGCTAACGAGAAACGATAGTTAAATGAATCGAATGAACCGCTCAACAAGGGCGGTTTTTCTTTTGGTCGAAAATCAACATCAAACGAATATACGACCTTTAGTAAAAAGGGATAAAGTCATCAATGAGTAATGGTGTGACTGGTTGCTCTGTCCGTCCATAAAGGTACACCATTTTGGAATCAATAATCGACGTTCAAAATGGTATTGGTTTATAGTTTATGGACGTCCATAAACAAGTAGTATGCATTTTGACCTTTACGGACAATCGTGTTAAAATTGAAAATATAGAAGTTGACCAAGAGGAGGGAAAAACACAATGAGTGAACAAGCAAATAGCAAGGTTTTCGCTTATATCCGTGTATCAAGTAAGTCTCAGAAACTGGATCGGCAGATGGATGAGATGTTGAAGCAAGGCATCTCTCCAAATAACATATTTAAAGATGAAGCATCTGGTAAGGATATGGATAGAATTGGATATCAATACATGCGTAACCAATGTTTGAGAACTGGTGATACACTGGTCATTAAGTCACTAGACCGTCTAGGACGCAACAAAAACGACATCAAGTCTGAATGGGCTTACTATAAGGATATGGGTGTTCGTGTCCGTATCCTAGACATGCCAATGCTAGATAAGTTCTACAGTGAGCATGGTGCTAATAAAGAGTTAATGGACAGTATCGGTAACATCATCTTTGAATTGATGGCATGGCAAGCACAGGAGGAGCGTGAACGTATCAAGCTTAGACAAGCAGAAGGTATTGCATCAGCTAAGCAACGCAATAAGCATTTAGGTAGACCTAAAGCTGACCTAAGCACAATCGACGCTGATAAGTTTGCGAAAGGTTATGCGGAATGGAAAGCAGGAAATACGACTGCGGTAGCGTTTATGACTTCTATTGGGTTGAAGAAGTCTAACTTCTACAAAGTGGTCAAAGAATACGAACAATCCTTATAAGTGCTTATAGAGTTGAAAACTAACTCATGATATATTAACCAGAGAGTAATAGAGTCCGTATAATGCCATCTCATACATCAATTAGACGGGGGCGAGATATGAAATGAATAAACGTATGTTACAAAAGTATTATAGAGGTATCGCTGTTATAATCACTATGTTATTCCTGTTTGTAGTTACAAGTAGTGGATTGGGAGTAAAAACTCTAACTACATATGCGTTCATTTTGGTTATTTACAATGTTTTCGTAGCTACAAAGATAAAGGGTAATACAATCAATCTTGATACAATTGATTATGCCTTAAATACCACAAAATATCTTCAGTATTTTACTCTTGGGTTTCTTACTGTTATTGATAATAAATTTATCAATAACATACTTGAACATGACTATACACTCTTAACTTTTTTTGTGGTATCACTCTCTTTTTTAGAAGCTATTACTGGATATCTAGGTTTAAGAAAAAGAAACAAAACATGAAATAGGTGTATATTCAACAGGCTGAACTCTCGTGAGACTTTTTCTAACACAAAAGAAGTTAGGCATTTCTTTGTGTCGTAAGAACTAAAACCTCAATACTTTACTATGCTCTTGGTCAGTTCATGTCTGACACTTTTCTCAATGGAAGATTGATTTTATTTAGTCAGTGGTAATCAACTCTAATCGCTTCAATTATGTGTTTGAACATTTGATCTTTCATTAAATCGAATATTTGATAGAAAGGCACTCCGTTCGAGCGAAGTGTCTTTTTTATATTTGTTATTTGATAAGCTGTTCCTAGTCCAATGAAGTCATAGTTTTTTCTTCTCTTCACATCACGCAGAATTTCCTTGTCGTTTGTACTGAGACTCTCTAGCTTAGAGTAGCTTGGAACGAAAATATGCTTATCAATCAAAGATTCAAGATAAGAAAAGTCCATATTAACCAAAGGCATCTTACTTTTAGGGCATAGACGAATCTCATATCTAATCCAGTTGTTGTCATTTACTTTTTTGCCCTTTTCTTCCAGTTGCTTTTTCTTGTCGTACAACAATGATCTGCTGTCATTCCTGCGGCTGAACCAATAAACATTTCTATCGTATGTATTCTTTATTGCATTTGCTCTAGCTAGTACGAAAGTGTTAGACATTTTCACATTGAAGTCATATGCAATGTCTAAAGCGGAAATAATCCAGTCTTTTGTTAGTGCTAGGACTTCTTTTATTGGTTCAGTCAGTTCATTTCGATGACGTTTGGTATTGATGATGAGTTTTACTTTCGGAATGTTTCTTACTATAGGGTCAACATAGATTGTGAAGCCGTTATTGCTGAACTTGCTACGGTAATAACGACTGGATTGGTTGAAAGGAAACATTCTTTGCAATCTTGAAGCAATGCCCATGCTGTCAACAGCTAGATATAGCCTATCAATACTTACATTCTTAATTGAAAATCTATTGGTCAGTTCATTTAGGTTTAGATCATTTTGATTCATGCGAAAATTGTCACATCATTTCTATAATTTTTATTTATATAATTGTCTAGCCTTATCAGTTGTATGCTGCTCTTAATATTACGGAAATCTGGAAACTAACCGTAATTGTCATAATGCTCTCGCTCACATATCGTTATCAATTACTTTTTTATATAGATCAATATGAGTCTGTGACATAGCATTGATTGTACCATGTTCATACTTACTGATGCTAATAGCGTCACAGCCAATCCGCTCTGAGATTGACTTGACACTGATTCGTTTCCTCTTGCGCTTAGTTATATAGATACTTCTGTCTTTAATCTCAGCCAATGCAATCACTCCTTATATTTTGTGATATAAAACAAGCAAAATCCTCAAACACGATTGTTCGTGTCTGAGGATTAAAGAAAGATAATCTATGTTAACATTGCACTTTGCCAATGATTGTTTGGGACTCGATTAACCAGCTTGTGAACGCTCTAACTTCCAACGATTAACATGTGATATTTTACCTTGTAGCACGTTATAGATAGTGTTCATACTCACGCCAAGTTCCCTAGATACTTCTGTATGTGACTCAAACTGAATTTGTTCTCCTGTCTCAATGTGAGTAGCAACTATTGGTTTGTTACTCTTCTGCATTAGTCCATGTGCTAGGGCGTGAGCGATATTCTCTTTTGGAGTCATCCAATTTAAGTTTTCTAGTCTATTATCCAATTATTACCGTTTTCATGATTGCATTGCTCTTTGTTTTCCGGATTAGGAATAAACGCTATTGCAACTAACCTATGAACAAAGAACTTCTTTGCCTTTTGATCTTTCTTAGACAGTTCAACACTCATATATCCATTGCGTAGTTGCTGTCTCAGAATCTTTTCTTTACGAGAAATACTATTGCTAAGACTCTTAATTCGTCCATGATTTGATACCTCGTATATTCCCTCATAATTTGTTACTGGAAGCCATGCTTCACCTTGTAAATCCTCATTATGATTTTCATTTACCTTGCTGTTTGTCATGATAACGCATCTCCTTTTGTGTCGAATTGTTGAGGAGGGAACGACAAATAGCCCTTACCATGTCTGGCAAAGGTTTTCGGTATATCCTGTTTTCAGCCTCACTCACTAAAGAGATGAAATGATGACTTTTTATCCTATCTTGGCAAAATAAAACAATTTCGAACAATTTACTAGAGAAGAGGAATCACGCTATAGGCGCTGTATAGATCGCCCTCTCAGACTCTCTACAATGGCTTGTAAGCCGTTATTGGCATTTGGAAGTGGATAGGTACCAAAACGATTCTAGGCGTCTTGAAGAATGGAAGAAATCGTAATCGGACTAGATTTAATTTTTGTAGCCGATACGGAAAAGACACCTTTCCATATGCCCTATTATATAGACGTTTTACAGGCGATGAACACGGGACACGACGGCAGTTTGTCTACCGGCCATGCGAACTCCGTCAAAGATATGCTGAGCCGTTTGGAAACGATGGTGCTGGGCGGGGCGGCCAATTTGCCGGTGGAAGTCGTTCGCAAGCAGATTACGTCATCGATTGATGTGATGGTGCATCTTCAGCGGTTGCGCGACCGCTCGCGGCGCGTGACCGAAATAACGGAAATTGCCGGGATGAAGGATGGCGAGATTCAGCTGAATTCGTTGTACCGCTTTGTTGAGTCAGGGACGTCGCTTGAAGGGAAAGTGGAAGGAGGATTGCGGCGGACCGGACAATCGATGCAGCGCGTATGGAAGCTGGAAATGGCGGGGCTCGCATGAACGAGGCATCGCTTTCGCTGCCATGCAGCGATGAATAAACGCGGAGAAGTTTGCGGAAGGAGGTTGGCGTTTGAAGTCCAATGTAATAGGCATGCTGCGCAACGAAGCCATGCTGCTGCGCCCTGGTAAACGCGGAGCGGAGTCAAAAGCGGTGCTGCCCGATTACAACAGCTACACGATGTCCGTAAGCCAACTGCTGTGGTCGGCTTTATGGGGAGCCGCGGTGATGGGCGGCATTGCATACGTGTTCTACAACCGCCCGCTAGCCGTCATTGTGTTTGCCCTCATTGGAACGGGTTATCCGTTCATATATCGCAAAGGGTTAATTCGGAAGCAAAAAGACAATGTGAAATTGCAATTTAAACAGCTGCTGGCAGCGCTATCGTCGGCGCTTGGCGCCGGAAGATCCGTAGAATCCGCGATGCAGGAGGCTTTAAACGATCTTCGTCTGTTATATCCCGATTCCGGCGTTATGATCATCCGAGAACTTGAGGTGATGAATCGCAAAATCGAGAACGGAGAAACGGTGGAGGCTTGCATGATCGGTTTCAGCCGTAGAGCGGGAATCGCGGAAATCGAGCAGTTTACCGATGTATTCGTGACATGCAAGCGGCTGGGCGGAAGTCTTGTGCAAGTCGTGCGCCGTACGGCGATGCTGCTGCAGGAGAAGCTGGAGATCGAGCAGGAGACGAAAGTGTTACTTGCACAAAAGCGGTTCGAAGCCAAAGTGCTGACCGCTGCGCCTCTGGTAATCGTGGCTGCGCTTGCCTGGAGCACGCCGGATTATATGGAGCCTTTGTACACCGGAGGCGGTCCGCTCATCATGACCGGTGCACTCGTCGTATTCGCGGCAAGCTTCTTCATAACGCAAAAAATTATGGACATAAAGGTGTGACACCGTTTGTGGATGAATGTTCTGTTGTTGCTGGAGGTGGTAGCGGCGGGAATGGCCGTCATGTGCGGCCGCCGGCATTACTTGGACTGGATAAAAGGCCATCCGGAATTGTTCCGGGGCACCGCTTTCGTCTTATTAAGCGCAGCTGCGTTATGGCTGACGGATCGATGCCGGTTGGCTGAGCGCTTTACTGCATCCGTGGGGAAAATCCACCATCTCATGGTCGGTTTGTACGGGGCCAAACAAGCGCTTCCCTACACCAGATGGTTCCTGGCTAAAATGCTGATCATGATGTTCGGTGTCTTTTCCTTGTTTACTGCGCTTGGAGGCGCGGCGGACGGGAACGCTGAAGTGCTCGTTTATGGCGCGCTGATAGCGCTTCTTCTTCCGTTTTTGCTCTATAAGCAAACGTTCGATCGGCTGAAGCGGAGAAAACAACAAATGCTGATCGAACTTCCGGAAATCGTAAATCAACTGATGTTATTGATCGGAGCGGGCGAGACGGTGGCTCAGGCGCTCGTCCGTACGGTACCTACGAAGGAGGCGGAAATGACTCCGCTGCAAAAGGAGTTGAATGCAGCCGTATACGCGCTGAAGATGAACACCTCGTTCCCAAGGGTCATGGAAGATTTCAGCAAACGTTGTGGCTTGCCGGAGGTCTCGTTATTTACAACGACACTGCTGCTCAACTATAAGCGTGGAGGAGAGGATTTAATCATCTCGTTAAAAGAACTATCGGTCACGCTATGGGAAAAACGCAAATCCTTGGCACGAACGCTCGGCGAGGAAGCGTCTTCGAAAATGGTATTCCCGATGGTGCTCATCTTTTTTGCAGTGATGGTCATTATCGCCGCCCCCGCGCTGCTTGTGATGAATTAACGAACGTTACGATAAAAAGGAGTGTTTGAGAAATGACGCTGGTTCAAGCAGGATGGAAACGATTTTGGAAAGAAGAGGACGGACTCGGCACGCTGGAAATATTACTCATTATTGCCGTGCTGCTTATTATTGCCATTGCTTTCCGAAAGTGGATCATGAAATGGGTGGGGGATTTGTTTAATAACGCGAATACGGAAGTCAACTGATGATGGAAAATAAAAATTGTTAGTCGAAAATAAAATGCGTTAGTGAGCGAGAAAGTTCGTTATTGGAAAATAAAGCTCGTTAGTGATATTTACAAAAGTAAACAAATCCAGAACAAACCCTTGTTATTACTGGTGTTTCCGAAATGTTTATTCCATTAGTTAGACTTTGCAAAAAAAGATGATGAAGGAATAATTGAGGTAGTATAAAAAAACTATAAATAAATTTTATATTCAATGACAAAGGAAGCACTTCAAGAGGAGGCGCTTCCTTTGTTGTCGATGTATCGTATTTGTTCCTTACTTTCTAAATATCTCACGCAATATAATTTTAGCCTTAACAATATCCTCGTCCGACTGTTTAATTAGAAGATCAACCATCTCCTGTAAATCCCGTTGCTTGTTGGTTGGCCCCAATTGAATATCCGCATACCGAAAAAGTTCTTGAACTTCAACTTCAAGGGCTTCTGCCATTTTCTCCAGATTTAACAACGTGATGTTTTTCTCTCCGCGTTCAACTGCCCCCACATATGCAAAATGGAATCCCGATATCTCCCCGAATTTCTCTAGCGTTAGATCCTTTTCTTTTCGAATGTCACGTATGCGGGATCCCACAAGTTTTAAAATATCGCCTGTCATGAACAACACCTCAAAACAAGTGTAGACAAGAGAAAGGTTCGGAAACATGATCCTATAAGTATAAAAAATGAAAATAACTATCCATAAGTATAAAATGATATATTTAGGAAATTACTAGAATTATAGATTAATAATTCGGTTCAAAGAGGTGGATTTTTTATGGCCATATTCTTCAGTAAAGCCTTCATTACACCTAAAGGTATCTATTTTAAATCCTCGTATTATTCTTGCAAGGTGGCTATTCGAAAACAGTGGTTTCATCCAGCGAATCGTCAGATCAACAAATTGGTATGGGTAGCCTATTTTAAAAACGACAAAAGATACATTTTGATTTTAAAAAAGCATAAAGCCTTTTTGGCATCTGAATTAAATAATCCAATAAATGTTTCTGAAGAAGTTCGGCATGCTTATTTTGAGGAAATTAATAGACTAAAAAAAATCAGAAAAGTAGAAAAGAAACGTCGTATACAGCCGTTTCGAAAAAAACGCTATCGATCTGAATAGTAAATCAAAAAATTGGGATAATATCTTTGAATATTCCATTTTCCAGTTTATGGGGTGAGTAAATGCCGGCCAAATTTAAGTATGCCATTGATGAGAAGACGATCGCAAAGCGAATAGCCGAAGGTCGAGGGAGCGGAACAGGCCGATCCTATATCCCTTGGATATACGTTCATGAGGTACCTTCGAAGGGGAAATCCAGCATTCGAGGGGGGTGGAAGACAGGAAGGGAACATCATTTTTTATCTTTCCTTGAAGCATCGTATTTCTACATCCTGGAATGGGGCGATAGCATTATCGATATTCGAGAACAATTTCCTCTTCTGCCGCGAGAAGAAACTCAGGCAATAGCAACTGATCTGGGTGTTGAGCATCCGAAGGATACACGGACTGGGGTCGATATCGTGATTACAACGGACGTTGTGCCAACGTTCGAGACTACACATGGTTCAAAGATTAAAGCGAGGTCAGTTAAGTATGAGGATGACCTTAAGGACCAACGTACAAAAGAAAAGCAATTAATAGAAAAGATATACTGGTCGAGAAGAAATGTGGACTGGAATGTCGTAACAGAAAAATCTATCTTGGTACCAATGGTTCAAAATATACAATGGCTTCATAAGTCACGTGACCTATTCGGATTGTTTTCAAATATAGAGATGAACACTTTGCAAGACATTAAGGAAAAGATTCTGAAGCATCTACCGGTGACTAGGCAAAAGCTGGCTGATTTTACTGATGCGTTGGATGAATATTTTCAAGTTCCGCCCAGTACTTGCTTGACAATGGTTAAGCATTTAATCGCAAACAAGAAACTGGTCACAAATATGGAGCAAGTTATCCATCCCTGCAACGTTATCAAGATAACACTTCCGAGGTAGGAGGCAATCAACCCATGCAAGTACTCACAGTAAATCAAGTTTTACAGTGGACTCCGTTCGAAGACAACAATTCCAAATTTGAGCGCATCCTTTATATCTCTCCCGATCAGGATTATTTATATGTCATTAATCTGAATGCGGAAGACTTTCCCGTTATGAGGCTAGTAGAAGATGTATCAACAGCAATTCTTTCTGAAGAAGCACGAGTCGTGAATTTCTCAACAGAAGTGGAGAAGTTTTCGTACGAATCTCTGCCTGATGATCGTAAAGAGGAAATTGACGAGGCTTGGAATGCTATAAAGGAATTAGTGGAGAATGAGCCTTACATCTACGTTAGCGATTACCGGGGGCCGATGGTAACCGATTGCATGAATAAGACGGGTTTTTCCATGCCCAGAGTTCATCGTTGCTTAAAAAAATATTGGAGGTCTGGAAAGATCAAGATCGGTCTCCTTAATCACTACCATAACTGCGGTGGGCGAGGCAGTGATAAAGTAGCAACAAATCTAACAGCAAAAAGAGGCAGGAAACGAAAAATTACCAGACTAGAACCCGAGAAAGTTGGAATAAACACGGATGATTATGTTTTGAAGAAGTTCAAGTTTGCTTACAGGAAATATCACCTTAGAGAGAATCTTTCTCTGAGGGAATCGTTCAAAAAAATGCTGCGAACCTTTTTTATCAGTCTTTATGAAGAGGGAAACGGTAGGATTAAACCCGTGCTTCTTCCTAGAGAGCAAAGACCCGAGTTTAAGACGTTTTGCTATTACGTTAACAAATTTAAAAATTCTAATTTTATTGGCGACTCCCTTGCTTTAGTGGGAGAACGAAGATTTAATCTCGAACTAAGGGCAAAAATCGGGAACCAAACGAAAGCTGCTCTAGCACCAGGCTCGGTATTCCATATCGATGCAACAATCGCTGATATCTACTTGACAAGCAGCTACAGAGAATTTTTGCCAATTGGCCGACCGGTTATCTATAGTGTAATCGATTTGTTTAGTCACTTCATTGTTGGCCTTTATATCGGGTTCGAGGGGCCGTCCTATTTAGGTGCAGCGATGGCGATTTACAATACTGGATCTTCAAAGGTAGAGTATTGCCGTAAGCTCGGAATCCCAATTGCTGAAGAAGACTGGCCGGCGGTCTATCTTCCTAGACAATTCACTGCAGATCGAGGAGAAATGCTAACCAAAAAAAATACAGGACTTCGAAATTTATTGGGTGTCGATATCGAATATATGGCTCCTTATCGTGCAGATTGGAAAGCTTTAGTGGAGAGCTTTTTCAATGTTTATAAAGTCGGGGCCATAAGCCGGTTGCCAGGTGAAGTCTCTATGGAAATGCGCCGTAGGGGAGATCCAGACCCAAGAACGAAAGCGGTACTTACCCTAAGAGAATTTTCTGAAATCATGATCGATTTGGCAATCTGGCACAACAATGATCATTGGATGAAGGGATATGAGTTAGATGAGCATATGATTGCCGAGGGTATAAAACCTATTCCTCGCGATTTATGGCTGTGGGGAATGAAAAGAAGAGGCCATTGTCTCCGTACTTTCCAAGAGGATGTGTTGAAAATAAATTTATTGCCGACTGAAACGGGAAGGATCACAAACCTTGGAATCAAATTTAAGGGTATTCACTATAAATGTGATCAAGCTATACGTGAAGGATGGTTTGTTGATGGAAATCCGCGAATGGGGCAACAATTGAACATTGCTTATGACCCAAGATTTACGGACAAAGTTATCCTTAAAGGTGAAAACGGGATCGGTTACCAAGAGCTTGTCATGATTGATCCTGACCATAATGCAAAAGAAAAGACGTGGGACGAGTTTTTGCACATTCTGGAAGTAATCGATTTGGAGCATGAAGTATATAAAGAAGCTGAGGAGCAGGCCGAAGCAGTAAAGGGTTATAATAGGGACAAGATCACTGAGACGGCCAAGTTAATTAAGCAAGCGGCAGGTTCAAACCATTCCAAACCTATTAATGGTATCGCGGAACGTAAAGCAATGGAGAAGGAGCTTAACCGCGCAAAAGAGCATTTTTTCTACAACAACCCCAACGAAGAGGTTTCTTTTGATGATAACGAAATCAATGGCGATAATGTCGTTTTATCCGAAACATCTATTAACAAACAGGAAGCTTCTGAGGAAAAAGCGATAGGAAATGCTCGCCTCATGGCTTTACTTTCCGAACAAGCAATGAAATCCAGTTAAGGATGGTGGTAAGTGAAATGGAAGCAATAGAAAAGAATTTATTCTTTTTAAAGGGTGCAGATGTCGAAGCCTTATATAGGAGGGCAGAGATAGAGAAATACCGTAACAACCTACTAATTGAAGCATTGCAACCTATTCACAATATGCAAACGGTCATCAAAAAGTTAACCAAAACAGTGCGTTTTCATGAACGAGATCGTTTGAAAAATGAAACACTTCGCATCCATTGTATCTATGATTTAGCACGACTTGTCCAACCGCTGGAAAATCACCTTAGGATTGAACAAAGCCTTTCGATTCTCATTCGTGATGGGTATGTGGATCGTAACCCTCTCACGGTAAATGGGGTTCGTTTACGCAATGAAGGAGCGGAAAATGTTGCGAAGGCTATGCAAGTGTATAAGGTTACTAAGAAGTTAAACTCGCAGAATGTTTCCTTCGATAAAATGTCGTACAAAACCTCAGGAGGTGGACTATCGCTAATTGGGGTTTCCGGAATGGGAAAGACAACGGCAATCAACAACATTTTAATGACGATGTACCCTGCTCAGGTTATCAGGCACGGGCAATATAAGGGTCTCAATATAAACTCAACGCAGATTGTCTGGATGAAACTGGAATGTCCTTCGAAGGGTTCAATCAGAAGTCTTTGTCTACACTTCTTTCAGATCTTGAAGGAGTTGGTAGGAGAAGAGCACTACGATACTTTCGTCAAGAATAGAGCAACCATCGACCAGATGATCCCTCAAATGGCTCAGATGTGTGCAACTTATATGGTAGGTGTCTTAATCATTGATGAAATCCAGCATCTTTGCGGAAACACAGATGAAGAAGAAGACATGCTGAATTTCTTTGTGACGTTAAAAAACATGCTGGGTATCCCGATAATCCTTATCGGGACAAATAAGGCATGGGACATGCTATCGAAGGAATTTCGGCAACTGCGAAGAGCATGTGAGCATTTCGGGGTTATTTTTTGGGAGCGTATGGATTTTAGAGCTTTAGATGCGCCGGATGATTCCGAAGTCGGGATAGATTGGAAGTTGTTTTTGGGCACACTCTGGAAGTATCAGTGGACTCGTAATCCGGTTGAATTAAGCTCTGCACTTAACGAAGCGATGTACGAATATTCCCAAGGGGTTACAGACATTGCGATTAAATTATTTATGATTGCACAATGGAGATCAATTAATTCCGGAGTGGAGATAATAACACCGCAAATTATTCGAGACGTTGCCGAAAACGAGCTTAGGGCTCTTAAGCCCGTGCTGCAAGCAGTTAAACTTAACGACTATGTAACGTTGGAGTCGTTAAAGGATATTTATGTAAAGGACTTCAATATCGATAAGTTTTTCAATAAAGCACTTGCAGAAATGGCCAAGAGAAATCTAACTTTTGCTAATAAACCCGAAAATGAAGGGACAAAAAAAGACGTAATAGACTTATCGTACGAAGCCGTTAAATGGTTAATGGAAGCACAAGTTCCTATGAACCATGCTGAAACCATTGTACGGGCTCTAATCGAACAGCATAAAAATATCTTGCTGCCAGAGTTAAAAAGCATGGCGCTTCAAACTTATGCTAAATTAAAGTTACAAGTAGATAAGAAACTAAGGGCTGGTGCTAAGAAAACAAAGAAAGAAAACGAATCCCAGAAAATTGACCTTTCGGGTGATATTGTCCCAGTAGGGGGAGTTTAGAATGCCAATGCCCTTTTTCCCTGCTCTGTATCTGGGCGAACTGATTGCACGTTCGCTCGGTTTTACTCCCTGGGTAATGAATTCGTAACTTCCAAACAACGATGAAACGATTGTTTCATAAACAGGATCTGCCGTGCATTTAACAGTTCATGAGTCAGAAATTATAATCGACTCCAATCATACGGTCTCAGACTTATTAAAATTTTACTATATCCGTATTACGTATCATTTCTTTAATCGTGAGGAAGTGATGAATTTCAGTGAATACTCCCGGAGAAACCGGTCAAAAAGGGCTCTAAAGTGCTATCCTGCTTGTTTTAAAGCAGATAATGCAATAGGCTAGCACACTAGCGCCTCGTACACTAAGCCCCCGGTTGATCATTGAATCCCAAGTATAATTTATTTGAGTTCGGAAATTACTAGCTCTATAGATTCATAAAAAAACGAGAGAACTGTTTTTTTTAGAAACGATACCACTTTCTTTCCTTTTTTTCTACACTTTGTCCGATCGAACGGCTTTTAGCACGTTCTCCTGGTTCCACCATCAGTCTGCAATTGAAGCTTATGAAACGTTTGTATTCTCTAGCAATTTCGCCAAGACAAGGTGGTGAGAAATCAGTAACACAGTTCGACTGATAAATATATCACGAAATTGTTCATTTACTTTCACTTCCATTGGTCTTTTTATGGACCTGATAAAGGCAAATCTGTGAACAAAATTAGTAGGGAGGCAATTAGAAGGTGAATTTGATTTTCACCTAATCAAATATGAAAATATTTTTAAATAAAATGCATTTTTTAAAAATGAAGAGGATATAAGAAAGAATAGTAGGGAGGTAGATGTCCAATGCTTAATTTTTTTCCGTGCCCTTATCCCGATGAGGATTTTGGAAGTATTATCCACCGATATTTTAAGTTATCCGGAAGGCCTCATATGAAAGACATTATGAATAAATTATTTCAAGTAAAAACAGTAAGAA